>JBBROY010000013.1:0-129124 GCA_038228795.1 Gemmatimonadales bacterium | reverse complement strand
CCAAGTACCGGCTCGCGCAGCGTTGTGTCTACAGACCGCATCCTCGACCGATGCCTACGAACTATTATCGGCGTCTACCAGGGTGACGACCTGGCTCGCCGTGCAGTCACCGACACTTGTATTTAACCGGCCGATCGCGCAGACCAGCTTTGTGACCTTGGTCACACTCAATTTTAAGGAGTTTGGCCCACCGCGCCAGTTCTATTTTCTACGACCGGAGCTTGCGCTTCCGCTCTTGGCCGCTCTCTGTTTCCTTGCCCTCGTTGCGCCGCGCGCTTCATCCCGCCACCTTCGAGGCGTCCTCACCGCACCAGGTGCCCGATGGATCGCCGAGCCTTCCTCGCCAGCGCGGCTTCGGCCGGCGCTGCCCTGCCGAGCTTTCACTCGTCGGCCATCGCCACGATGTTTCGCGCCGATCCGATCGCCGGATCGCAGATCCCCGCCCGGGTAGCGCTCGACGAGGAGTATTGGACCGAGATCCAGCGCGCGTTCGACGTCGATCGCACGCTGGTCAACCTGAACAACGGCGGCATCTCACCCGCGCCGAGTCACGTGATCGAGCAGATGATCCGCGACATCAGGTTCTCGAACGAAGCACCCACCATCCACATGTGGGATGTGCTCGAACCCCGCATCGAGGCGGTGCGCCGTGATCTGGCCGCCGATTTCGGCTGCGACCCCGAGGAGATGGCGATCGTCCGCAACGCGAGTGAGGCCAACGAGACAATGATCCTCGGCCTCGACCTCAAGGCGGGGGACGAGGTGGTGGTCACCAATCAGAATTATGGGCGCATGCTCAGCACCTGGGCGCAGCGCGCTCGCCGGCAGGGCGTAGTGATCAAGACGATCAGCTTCAAGGTCCCGCCGCCGTCGAACGAATACATCGTCGACCGGTTCCGTGAAGCGATCACGCCGCGCACGCGCGCGATCGAAGTCACGCACATCACGAATCTCACCGGGCAGATCATGCCGGTGCGCGACATCGTGCGCATGGCTCGCCCAAAAGGGATCGAGGTATTCGTCGATGGCGCGCACTCGTATGCGCACTTTCCCTTCAAGCGCGACGACCTCGAGTGCGACTACTTCGGTACCAGCCTCCACAAGTGGCTGCACGCGCCCTGCGGTGCCGGCTTCCTGTACGTGCGCCAGGCGAAGATCCCATCGCTCTGGTCGATGATGGGCGTCGGGGTGGACCAGGATGCCAACATCCGCAAGTACGAGGAAATCGGTACGCATCCCGCCGCGAATCACAATGCCGTCTCGGCCGCGCTCGCCTTTCACCGCGGCATGGGATCGGAGCGAAAAGCGGCACGTCTGCGCTTGCTGCGCAACCGCTGGGCGAAACGGCTGCTGGCCCATGATTCGGGACGCGTGCGCATTCTCACGTCGCTCGACGATGACAAGCAGGCCTGCGCAATCGCGCTCGTGCACATCGAAGGTCTCGACACCGCAAAGCTTCAGGCCCACCTCTGGGTGAAGCACCGCATCATCACGACACCCATCCTTCACGCCGAGTTCAACGGCCTTCGCATCACGCCGAACGTGTACACGACGCTCGACGAAGTGGACCTGTTTGCAGATCGAGTCGAGGAAGCAATGAAAAAGGGAGTTGCCTAGACCCCGTCTCGCCCGTCCTCCTGCCGAGCACCCGCCCCTCAGGAGATGTCGTGAGAAGTGATCTGGTCCGGTTCCTTGCGGTGTCCTTCGCTCGCCTGGTCGCGGCGCTCGTCGCTGCCCTGGCGCTCGCGCTCGCGGTCGCGCCTTTGCGCGCGCAGATCCCCGCGGCGTCGACGACCGGAGGCAGCCAGCTGCACGATGTCGCCGCCTCCTTCCGCCTGAGCACGCTGGGCATCGGGCTCGAGGCGAGCAAGGAGCTGGCGGAGAAATTCTCGGCCCGCGTGGGCTTCAACTATTTCCGGCACAACTTCACGCAGTCGCAGAACGATGTGCGCTACGACGGTTTCCTCAGGGTGCAGAGCGTCAGCGTCATTGGCGACTACTATCCCTGGCTCACGCGGAGCTTTCACCTCAGCGCGGGTGTTCTGATCAACAGCACGACGATGAACGCCACCGGCGTGCCGGAGTCGGACGGCTACTTCACGATCAACAGACATCGATACACCAACGCGCAGGTTGGCACGCTGCATGGCAGCGCGACAATCCCCACCGCCGCCCCGTACATCGGGGTAGGGTTCGGCCGCCCCGTGCGCTCGGGTTCCGCCTGGCAGCTGTTGGCCGATGTGGGCGCCGCGTTCATGAAGCCGACGCTGACCTTCACCGCTACCCAGTCGGGTACGACGCCAGGCCTCGCCACCGATCTCGCCGCTGAGCAGGCCGAGTCGCAGCACGATGTCAACAAGTACATCCCGGTGTTCCCGGTCATCTCGTTCGGGCTCTCGTACCGGTGGTAGCTGAAGCGCAGTGATCAGATATCAGATGTCAGATGTCGGTGACTGCAAACCTCGGCGGCGTCCGAGTCGCTGTGATTTGCGTCACAGTGTGCGGCGCGCCCCGTCGTGACATTTTGACCGCGCCATCGGTCCATTTTTCCGGAGACGGGATTTTTCCCCCGCCGCCGCCCCTCATGCGCTCGGCTTTCGTAGACGCCGATCGTCACCCGCCCCGCCCATGCTCGTGCGTCGCCGAGCGACTTTCGCGGAGAGATTTGCAATGCGGAAATTATTCGTTCTCGCACTGAGCTGCGTGCTCGCCGCTTGTCACAGCGCGTCCGAGCCGGGCGGCGGTGGCGGTGGTGGCGGCGGTGGCGCAATCCACATCGATCTCACGGCATTTCAGAATACCGTTGCCGTCGGCGGCACACTCCAGTTGACGGCGATCGCGAAAGACGCCAACAACAACGCCGTCGTTCGCACGATCAACTTCAGCTCCTCGAGCAACGCCCTCGCGACGGTAACGCCGCAGGGCGAGGTGACCGGAGTGGCCGTTGGCCCCGTGACGATCATGGCCAGCACGTCCGATCCGGCAAACGCGACGATGGTCATCAACGTCGTGCAGCCCACGGTGAACACCGTCCTGCTCGAGCCGGCGGACTTCAATCTGGCGCCAAACGGGACGCAGCAGATCATTGCCAGGCTCAAGGACATCAACGGCACGCTGCTCTCCAATAGCGGTCACACGTTCGCCTGGACGACCGACAACGGGACCGCGGCGACGGTCGACGGCAACGGGCTCGTGACCGCGCACAACCCGGGCGCGGCGGTCATTACGGCGCGCGTGGACGGCGACAAATCGGGAACCGCTGTCGTACACGTCAACAACGTCCCTGTGGCCACGGTCACGGTGAACGGCAACACCTCGATGTTCGTCCTGTTCGACCAACAGCTCACCGTCATCCTGCAGGACGGGAACGGCAACACGCTCTCGGGCCGCACCGTCACCTGGTCGACTTCGGACGGGAACAAGGCCACGGTCGATCAGAGTGGCAACGTGCACGCCGCCGCGATCGGGGACGTGACGATCACCGCGACGAGCGAGACGAAGGTCGGCTCGATCACGATTCATATCACGGCCGCACCGGTGGCGACGGTCGACGTCACGCCGGCGAATCCGTCGATCCTCGTCAACGCGACGCTCGCGATGACGGCGACCACGAAGGATGCGAACGGCAACGTGCTCACGGGCAGGGCGGTCGTCTGGTCCACCGACAACGCGGCGGCGGTGACGGTAGGGTCCAATACCGGCATTGTGTTCGGCGTGGCGCCGGGCTCGGCGCACATTACAGCGACGAGCGAGGGGCAGTCGGGCTTTACGACGGTGACGGTGGCCAACATTCCGGTCAATACGGTCACGATCACGATCAATCCGAGCACCATCATCGCCGGTCAGCAGACCTCGCAGATCACCGCGACGGCGAAAGACGTCAACGGCAACGTTCTGAGCGGCCGCGTTTTCACGTACAACTCAAGTAACACGGCGGTCGCAACGGTGAACGGGACGGGTGTGCTCACGGGAGTTTCGGGGGGCACCTCGGCGATTACGGCGACCAGCGAGGGGAAGACCTCCCTACCGGTCACGCTCACCGTACTGCCGGCTGCGGCTACCGTCGTCATTACCTGCTCCAAAGGCTCACCGACGAACATGGCGGTCGGAGAGCCCGGCGTGACGTGCTCGGCCGTCGTGCGGGATGGCGGCGGGAATATCCTGACGGGCCGGACGATCGCCTGGAATTCATCGAATACCGGTGCGGCAACGATCAACGGCAGTGGCGCTCTGACGGGCGTCGGCGTTGGAAGCACCAACATCACGGCGACGGTCGAGGGAGTGACGAGCAACACCATAGTGGTGAATGTCGCGCTCGCCCCGGTCTTCTCGATCACCGTCGCGCCGACTTCCAAGACGCTGAGCGTCGGCCAAGCTCAGAACCTCACCGTCACCGTGAAAGATCAGTGGGGTAACTTGCTGAGCGGCCGCATGATCACGATGAGCGGCAACACCAACTCCGCAGCCGTCGGTGTGGCGCCTCTCTCGGCCACGTCCAGCGCTTCGGGCACGGCATCATTCACCGCGACGGCGCTCGCGACCGCGGCGGCCTGCGCCACGACCGCCGGAACCATCTCATTCTCGAGCGAGACCAAGACCACGGCACCGGGCGCCACGATCACCGTGCAGGCCGCGGTCAACACGGTCGACGTCTCGCCGAGCGCGACGACCGTGTACATCAACAGCAACGTGCAGTTGACCGTCACGCTCAAGGACGTGTGCGGCAACATTCTCGACAACACGCAGCGGACGATCGGCTACTCGAGTGCCAGCGTCGCCAAGGCGACCGTGAACGGCACCGGGCTCGTGCACGGCGTGCAGCAGACCGAGCCTGGCCCCCCGGTGAACATCACGGTCTCCAGCGAAGGAAAGACCTTCGTGGTGCCGGTTACGGTACGCGCGCCGGTGGCCACCGTGCTCGTGTCACCGCTCTCGTCAATCATCAAAGTTGGCGAGTTCGTCGACCTGTTCATCACGCTGAGCGACGCACAGGGCGCGGGCATCGACAACGGCACCCGCATCATTACGGCGTCAGCGGCCCCGGGCGGCAAGGTCACGATCACGCCCACCGGTGTCGGCGGGATCGGCTCGCGATACTTCAGAGTGACCGCGACCGCGACCGGCGATGTGACGATCACCGTCACGTCAGAGGGCATCAGCAACGGCACGCCGGTGACGATCCATATCGATCCGTAGGGCACGATGACTAGTGAACGAGACGGGCACCCGAAGTCGGGTGCCCGTTTTTTTCTCGCGGGCCGCCACCTCTCACGCGTGGAACGGATACGGCGTGAAGACTCGTGCTGAGGAATACCAATCAAGGCGACGTAGCCTTGGGGCAAGGTGGCTACGCGACATCGATGAACGAAGACGAGCGCAAGGACCCCGAGACGTACGCCATCATCGGAGCCGCGATGGAGGTGCATCGCGTCCTAGGTCCAGGATTTCTCGAAGCCGTCTCTCGCCACGCTGATGTAAGAGAGCCCCCCGCTCGCGCAGGAGGCTCTTCCGAAACCCGATTTCTTGAAAAAACTACGCCGCCACGACCTCGAGCCGCGCCTTCGCCGCCTCGATCCCGTGCTTGGCCGCGATCGTGTAGACCTGCTCCGAGTCCAACATCTCCTGAGCGACCAGCGCGTCGGCGATCTCTTCGACCGCGGCCCGGTACTGCGTCACGATCTGCTCCGCGCGCACCGACTGCGCCGTGATCAGCCCACGAACGGCGGTGTCGATCGCCGACTGCAGCTGCGAGCTCACCGAGCCACCGTTCGCCGCCAGATCGGCGCTGACCAGGCCGACCTCCTCGCTCATGCCGAACTCGGCCACCATGCGCCGCGCGATGCTCGTCGCCTGCACGAGATCGCTGCCCGCGCCCGTGGTCACGCAGTCCCGTCCTAAAAAGATCGTCTCCGCCGCCCGGCCGCCGAGCGCCTTGGCGATGATCCCCTCGAGATAGTGCCTGGGGTGCAGATGCCGGTCCGACTCGGGCGCGAAATGCGCGGCGCCGAGCGACCGGCCGCGCGGCTCGATCGTCACCTTGTGCAGCTTGTCGTCCGGGCAGGCGACAACGCCAACCACCGCGTGACCGGCCTCGTGAAGCGCAATGAGCCGACGCTCGCTGTCGGTGACCACGACCCCCGAGCGCACTCGGCCGAGGAGAATCTTGTCGCGCGCCTGCTCGACGTGCGCGTTGGTGATCGTATCGCAGTCCGACTGCACCGCGATGATCGCCGCCTCGTTGAGCAGGTTCGCCAGGTCGGCGCCGGAGTGACCGACCGTGAGCTGCGACAGCCGCTCGAGGTCGACGTCCGGTGCGAGGGGCGAACGCGCCGCATGAATCTTGAGGATCTCGAGACGGTCGACCGCCGTGGGGAGCGGCACCTCGACGACGCGGTCGAAGCGGCCCGGGCGGCGCACAGCGGGATCGAGCATGTCCTCGCGGTTCGTGGCCGCCATCCACACGACGCCCTCGTTGGCGCTCATGCCGTCCATCTCGACCAGCAGCGAGTTGAGTGTGACCTCTTCCTCGCCCGATCGGTTCGGACGGCCGCGCCGGCCGCCCAAGGAGTCGAACTCGTCGATGAAGACGATGCACGGCGCGGCCTCGCGCGCCTGTCGCGCAAGCTGGCGCACGCGCCGCGATCCCACGCCGACGTACATCTCGTTGAAGTCGGAGCCTGCCGCCTGAATCACCGGCACACCCGCCTCACCGGCGACGGCGCGCGCGAGCAATGTCTTGCCCGTGCCCGGCGGGCCGATGAGGAGCACGCCCTTCGGGCACTTCGCCCCCATGACGCGAAATCGTTCCGGCTGCTTCAGGTAGGCGATCACGTCGCGAAGATCGGCCTGCGCCTCGCGCACGCCACCGACGTCCGCCAGCGTGAGCCGGCGCGACGCCGGCGTCGCCAGGAACTTGCTCGCGGCCAATCCGCCGCGCTGTTTGGCGATCACGAACAGCACCACGCCTATCACCACGATCAGCGTCAGCGCCTGAATCAGCGTCTCGGAGGTGCGCGCCGGGAATCCATCCAGCACGCGCACGTTCGCGCTGTCCCTGCTCCAGCGGTCCACGTCGCTCATCGATACGGCGGCCGGGATCAGGCTCTGGACGCGGGTGACTTCGCGGCCGTTGATGACCAGCGGCTTTCGCAGCGTCGCTTCCACGCGGGCGCCATGGTCGTCGAGCACCAGCTCCGAGACCTGATGTCGCCCGAGCGCTTCGGCGACGGCCGAGTACGGCACGATCGGCGCGACGGAGACCGCCGAATGCGTGAGACGCCAGGAGATCGCCAGCGCCGCGACGGTGATCAGGAACGCGCCGATCGGCCAATAGCGCACCGGCCCGCGACGGAGCGTCGCGGCGAAGATGGCGCGAAGGCGCCAATTTCTGCGCTCGCGGCGCAGTGTGGGCTGCTGTTTGGCGGTGGATTCGGAGGACGACACGGGAGATTCTCGGAGCGCGCCGGTCGCGGCCGTTGGCCGCGCTCGGGACATGATGTGGTGCATCACCTTCGAGGAGACCAACGGAGGGAGAGCCGGGGAGGAAAAGGGACCCTCCACCAGTATCGGCACCGCTACCTCGGAGACTCACCCGGCGCGCTTGGCGTAACAGCGCGACAGCCGGCGGCGGGGGAGCAGCCGCACGAGCGAGTCACCGCAGTTTGGTGACGCCCTTCTCGAGATTCTACCCGCGCTCTGGGGCAGAGTGCCCGCGCGCGACGAACGGGTATCGGGTGTGGGGTGTGATTAGCGCGAAGATCCCCGAGCCAACCGCACCCCACACCCCCCACCCGCTACATCCGGAACAGGTAGCTCGCCTTCACAAAAAAGGCGTCACGCTGTCGCTGGAGTCCCTTGAAGCGCAGCTGTTCCACCTCGGTCAGCGTGCTGCCGTAGCCGGCGAAAAACACCGTGCCCGGGATGGGTTGGAAGGCGATCAGGGCGTCGGCGCGGAACTGATTGTCGCGGAAGGCAGCCAGCCGCGTGTACGTGCCGTCGCGATTGCGGCGGTAGAGCGGGTCGCCGGACCGCGAGTCGTCGCGCAGATCGTCCTGGAAGGTCGCGTCATATTCGCCGACGAGACGGACGAAGAGCGGGCGCGCCAATTGGTACTCGACCTTCACGCGCGGAATCTTGCTGTCGCCAACGAGGCTGCCATCGGTGTGCCGATTGTAAAACGTGGTGTTGTAGGTGCCATTGACGCGCAGCTTATCGGTCGGCCGCCAGTTGCCGGCGAGTGTGAGCCAGCCGATGTCGGAAGACGCCCACTCAAAAAAATTCTCGTCGCGGCCCCAGAGGTAAAAGATGTGGAAGTCGAATCGCTTGAATTGCGGCGACCCGATGTTGACCAGATAGTCGACGTTTTTCAAGTGCGCAACGCCCGTGAACGGGACGAACTGGACACCGCTCGTCGTCGCTCTGCCGATGGCGTACGAATCGTACAGGCCGTGATCGAAGCCGAAGGACTCGAGCAACACCGACGCACCAACCTGCCAGCCCCCGCGAAGCGTCGCGTTGGTGTTGAAGTGCAGCTTCTTGTCTTGCCACGAGCGACCGTTGACCAGACTGCGATACTGCCACGTCGGGTTCAACACGACGTCTTCGCTGATCGACTGGATGAGCGAATTGTCGGCGCCGTACCACGTCAGGCTGTGATCGAGCGCCCCGTTGGCGACGCCGGCGCGGGAGATGAATCCGCTCGACGCGCGGAACTTCTCGTCGATCGCGTTGATGGAGTAGCGCAGGCCAAACGTTCGCCCCGAACGGGCGAAAATCGCCTGCCAGAGCGGCGCGACGCCGCCCGGGAAACCCGGTGCGACTGTCTTACTCGCCGCGAGCTGCAACTGCGCGCTGTAGATCTTGCCGAACACGAACCGCCCGTCGACACCGGCGACGCGGTTCGATTGGCCGCCGTCGACTTTGTCGGTGTAGACGAACCCTGCCTTCGACGCGCCGCCGAGGTCGCGCGAGACGCGCACAATATTGTAGACGGGATTGTACCGTCCGGTGACGGACAGCTCCGGATCGTCGACACCCGACAGCATCGCCACGCTCGTTCCGGCCACCTTGCCGGTGAACTTCGCCGCCACCACCGGTTCGGCGATGCGTCTCGTATAGATGAGACTGTTCGGCGTCGAGAACTGCTCGATGCCGTCGAGGAAAAAGGGACGCTTTTCGGGGAAGAAGAGCGCGACGCGCGGGTCCGACTGGATCTGTCCGGCGTCCGATTCGACTTCGGCGAAGTCGGGCTTGATCGTGCCGTTGAGGGTGAGATTGTTGCTGATTCCCCAGCGCACGTTGGCGCCGAGGGACGGACGCTGGGTGTCGTAGCTGTACGCCCCGCTGGCGGACGCGCCGTTCGAGTGGCCCGTAACGAAGGGATTCAGGTCGAGCACCAGTCCGCGGCGGAGGTCGGTCAGTCCGTTGAGCGAGCCGATCTGTCCCAGATAGGACGCCGCCGCGCGAAGCGTGGGCGCCCAGCTGTCCTCGTGCCCCGAGCTTTGCACGCGGCGAATGATGTTGAGGCCCCACGTCTGCGGATCGACGCTCTGGTACTTGAGGCTCTTGAAGGGGATGCGAATTTCGACCTGAAATCCGAATTCGGTCAAGCGGCCCTTGGACTCGAAGATGTAGTCCGGACTGATGTCGGTCTGCGGCCGGCTGGCGCTCAGTCCCCCGAATCCGCCGCCGTTTTGAATCGTCTCGACCGCCGTGCCATCGCCCTGAATGCCCAACGGGTTGACGGCGAAGACACTCGCTTGCCGCTTGTCGTTGAAGGTCGCGAGAAAGATCCCGATGTAATCGTCGCTGAAAATCTTGTCGCGGTCGGCGAGCGTCGCGTGCACGGTCCCCGGCTTGGCAAACGCGCGCACCCCGAAGTGGATCGCGGTCGATGAGTACCAGACGAGGATCTCGGTCGAGTCCTCGGCCGAACGTCCATCCACCGGTGCGTATTGAGAGAATCCCGTGAGGAGCGCGGCCTGCTTCCACACTGGCTCATCGAGCGAGCCGTCAATGACGACGGCGGCCTCGATGCGCGGCGGCGCGACGTCGAGCTGTCGCGCGCGACCGTTGTAGGTGATGGGCGGTTCAGCGCCGGCTCCGTGCAGCAGCGCGAAGAGAAGTGATAACATGGAGGTGAATGCTTCGTCCGGAAGACGCGTAGGGCAACCGATTCGGCGAGCTTATTACACAACTCAGACACGGCGCCCTCAGCTGACTCTCCGCGTCTTCCTCTTCAAAAAGTCCATCAGGATGAACTGCCCGAGCGTCATCGTGTTGGTGAAGTACGCTTTACCCTTCGCGATCGCGCTGACCTTCTTCACGAACTCGACCAGCGCGCGGTCGCGGGCGAGCATGAAGGTGTTGATCAGGATTCCCGCGCGACGGCAGTTCGCGACTTCGCGCAGCGTGTTGGCGATGACCAACGCATCCAGACCCATGGAATTCTTGTAGATCTGGCCGTTGGGCATCGTCAGCGCGCTCGGCTTGCCGTCGGTGATCATCACGATCTGCCGCATGTCCTTCTTCTGCGCGAGAAGAATACGGCGCGCCAGCTTGAGCCCCTCGGCGGTGTTCGTGTGGTACGGGCCAACCTGCGTCTGTGCCAGCGCCGCCAGCGGAATCTCCTCGGCCGAATCGTGAAAGAGGATGACGCGTAGCGAGTCGCCGGGGAATTGCGTGCGGATGAGATGCGTGAGGGCGAGCGCGACCTTCTTCGCCGGCGTGAAGCGATCCTCCCCGTACAGGATCATCGAGTGCGAGCAGTCGAGCATGAGCACGGTGGCGCAGCTCGAGCGGTACTCGGCCTGGCGCACCATGATGTCGCCGTAGTCGAGATCGATCGGGACGTCGAGCGAGCCGTTGCGGAGCAATGCATTTTGCAGCGTGGCGTTCACATCGAGGTTCATCGTGTCGCCGAACTCGTATGGCTTGCTCGACGCATCGGCTTCGACACCGGTGGCCAGGTACGGCGTGTCGTGACTTCCGAAGCTCGACTTGCCCAGCGAGCCGAGGAGCGAGCGCAGCGTCTTGAATCCGAGAAAGTCGATGCCTTTTTCGGTGAGGTTGAACTGAACGTCGCGCGATGCGGCCTGGGCCAAGCCGCCGGGACCGGTCACTTGCTGGTAGCCGGCCGGCATCTGCGGCGGCGCCTCGGTCGAGAGAAACCCCTCATCGATCAGGCGCTGGACGAGATCGTCGAGCAGCTTGGCGAGCTGCGCCTGCGATAGCTCATCGCCTTCGCCGCGCATCGCCTCGAACATCTCGGGAGTGAACTGCCCGCTTTCCATCAGCGCCTTGAGAATCGCCTCGCGCAGCGCGTCCATCGAGCGATCGTTCTCATCGCCGAAATCGCCCCAATACGGCTGAGCCGGGCCGCCGCCGGCGAATCCGGATTGCAGGAGGAAATCCGCCATCTTGTCCAGCAACGACTGCAGGTCGACGGCGTCCGCCATCTCGGCACTGAACTTCCCGTACGTGTGAAATCGCACCGAACTACTCCGCGTGGAATCGCAGTTCCATATTAACACGCGCGCACGAGCCGTGTTCGAGCGTCCGCCTCTGGCGTCGAAGACGAACGTTTCGCACTGATGCTACTATCCACGCAATGCCCACCCGCTCAACAGTCAAGAATCCGCTCACGGTTCTGAGACGCCACCGCAACTTTCGTATCTTCTGGCTCGGGCAGACGGCGTCGCTCATCGGTACCTGGATGCAGGCGGTGGGGCAGGGGTGGATGGCGCTGCAGCTGACGAACAGTGCGTTCATGGTCGGGCTCGTCGCGGCGGCGGTAGCGTTTCCGGTGCTGCTGCTATCGCTCTATGGCGGCGTGATCGCGGACCGGCACGACAAGCTCAGACTGGTGACGATCGCGCAGGGCCTGCTTCTCCTGCAGGCTTCGCTGCTCTGGTGGTTCGTCTGGTCCGGGCACATCACCATCGGCTGGCTGCTGGCGCTCACGCTGGCCAACGGCACCATCTCCGCGTTCGAAGTACCGGCCCGCCAATCGTTCATCATCGACCTGGTCGTTCGGGAGGATATCGCCGAGGCGATCGCGCTCAACTCGGGCGGCTTCAATCTCGCCCGGATCATCGGCCCGAGCATCGCGGGCCTGGTCATCCACGAGGCCGGTCTGGCATGGTGCTTCGCCATCAACGCGCTCAGCTATCTCGCGGTGCTCGTCAGCCTCTTCCGCATCCGGATTCGACGTCGGCAGGCGATCGCGGAGCGGGGGTCGTTTCTCGAGGGATTCATGCAGGGCGCGCGCTTCATTCGCCGCACACCGGAAGTCTGGACGTTGATGCGGCTGGTCGGCGTCTTCGCGATTTTCACCGCGCCCTATCTCGCGCTCATGCCCGTCATCGCGCGTGATGTGCTGCACGGCAACGCCGGCAGCTACGGTTGGCTGCTGACCGCCGTGGGCGTGGGCGGGCTCTCCGGCGCGCTTGCCCTCGCAACGCTCGGGCAGCGGGGCCGCGGATGGCTGCTGGAGCGCGCCTCGTACGCCTTCTCGATCCTGCTCATTGCCTTCTCGCTCTCGCGCTCGGTCGCGCTGTCGGCCGTGCTGTTGCTCGGCATCGGCTTCACGATGATTCTGACGGGTGCCGTCGCCAATGGATTGCTGCAAGGGCTCGCGCCCGACGCGCTCCGCGGGCGGGTCATGGCGGCCTATGTGTGGGTCGTGGTCGGCATCGGTCCGGTGATCGGCCCATTTCTGGCCGGTCTCGCGGCGCGAACGGTCGGCGCCGCGACAACGGTAGGTATCGGCGCGGCGGTGTCGCTCATGTACGGGCGCTACGTGTTCAGCACACGGCCGGAGCTACGCGCGCTCGTCTGAGCGCGCGCGATTTCGACTATTTGCTGAGGTCGGTCTTGCGGTACGTGATCGTCGCGACGCCAGTGACCGGCATTCGGTCGAGCAGCGCGGGGAGGAACGTGACACGCATCGCGGCGCGGGATGCTTCGCCGTCCACCTCGTCGCTACCGGACGATGCCTTCAGCCGGGACTCCACTGCACGGCCGTCCGGGGCGATGGTCAGCTCGATGATGGCCGTGACCGTCTTCAGCATCGCGGGTGCGGGCCTCTGCGACGTCGCGCTCGGAGTTCTGCCGGACGTACCTCGCGTGATGTCGATTCCGACCGATGGCTTGATTTCGCGAGTGATGACCTCGCTGCCACTCGCATGCGCCTCGCACCGCTCGCTCGGTGCAAGGGCGAGGTGCACGCCGTCTTGCATCCGCAGGCGGACTTGAACGGTACCGGCGCCACTCTGCGCGATCACCGCGCCCTTGGCGGCCGCCGCGACCTTTGCGCGCACGTCCTCACTGAGGTCGGACGCGGGCACCGTCACGTCCCGCACCTTGCCCGAGGAGTCGAAGGAGACAGAAAGCACCGCCCACCCTTTCGCGCGCGCGGCGTCCCCGACCGCCGAGAAGACCGGCGCGGAATCGAGTACTTGCTCGACCTTCGTCACGCCGGCCGGTAGCGGAAGCGCGCGGCAAGTCTGGCCCTCGGCGTGCCAATTGTCGGGCCATGGCGCTGGCGACTGCGCCGGCGAGACCCGCGGCGCGGACAGCGCTGCGGCGAGCGTGATGAGAGCGACGCGAGTCTGCTGCATGCGGTCCCCTCCGGGTGAGGTATCGCGAGTCTATGGCGAAAGCGCCCCGGCGTCGAGTCCGAAGCGCGCCCGGGCCAGATGCACGATCGCGTCGGTCGCCCCGTCGATGCCGAGCCAGGCGGTGTTCACGCAGAGATGATAATGCTCGGGCGCGAGCCAGTCGCGCTTCCAGTGGCGCATTACATACTGCGCGCGCTGCCCGTTCGTGTCGGCCGCGATACGCTCGGCTTCGGCCAGCGAAACACTCAGACGAGCGGCCACGCGCACGGCCAGCGCGTCGCGCGGGGCGTAGCAGAAGACGTGCAGCACGTCGGCACGCTCACCGAGCACGCACTGCGCGCCGCGACCCACCAGCACGGTGTGGCCGCGCTGAACAGCGTCCGTGATGATGCCCTTGGTGACCGCGACAATCTCCTCCTCGCTGCGCTGCACCGGAAGCTCGGCCGTCGTGCGCGCCGCCTCGGGCGTCGAGAGCGACAGTGCGGCGAGGATCCGGCTGCCGAGCGACGGGACGCGCTCCTCCCGCTCCGCCACTTCACTGGCCGGCATTCCGAGTTGGCTGGCGATCTGGTCGACGATCGCGTTGTCAACCAGCTCCCACCCGAGCGCCCGCGCGGTCGCGTCGGCGATCTCGGAGCCGCCCGAGCCGTACATGCGACTAATCGTGATCAGCATGATGCGCGGTGCGCGGTGTGAGCGTTCCCGCTCATCCGAACAGATCTTGCCCCGGGGGGCGCCGCCGCTCTGGCGCGGCGGCTCGCGCGTAGTGGCCCGCGTCAGAGCGGGAGATCTTGCGCCGGGCGACGAGCGCCTCGAGCACCAGCTCGCACGCGGCGGCGGTCTGCATCTCGTCGCCTACGGTGGCGAGTCCAACCGAATGCACCAGCTCGACCAGGCCGGGCACGCGCTCGAATCCGCGCAGCATTGCGGACGCCGACACCTCGTCCGTCACCTGGAGCGCGTTGCCGCGGTCGAACCACATCACCATGTCATCGGTGTCCACGCCGGCGGCGCGCTCCTCGAACGCCGCGTCGGCGGCGCGCCGGATCAACTCCTGCGCGATCGCCATCCCGCCGACCAGCTCGCCCTCGTACTCGAGCTCGATCTTGCCCGTGATGGCCGGCAGTGCCGCGTAGATGTCCGTGATGCGGGGTACGACCTCGCATTCTCCCGTGTGCGCCGCACGCCGCTCGGCGCTCGAGATGGCATTTTCCGTCACGGAGATCGGCATGCGCTGCGACACGCCGGAGCGCTTGTCGATCCGTTTGTCGACGCGCGCCTCGAAGGCGATGCGCTCGATCGTATCGCTGATGAAATCGGGAACGCGCACCGGCAGCGCGCCGCGACTCATCCACGCCTCCTGCTGCGTGATCTGCACCCCCAGCGCGACCGATTCGGGGTAATGCGTGATGATCTCGCTGCCGATGCGATCCTTGAGCGGCGTGATGATCTTGCCGCGCGCGGTGTAGTCCTCGGGGTTGGCCGTGAAGCAGATCAATACGTCGAGCGAGAGCCGAATGGGGTAGCCTTTGATCTGGACGTCGCCCTCCTGCATGATGTTGAACAGGCCGACCTGGATCTTCCCGGCGAGATCGGGCAGCTCGTTGAGCGCGAAGATGCCGCGGTTCGCGCGCGGCAGCATGCCGTAGTGAATCGTCAGCTCGTCGGAAAGCACGTGCCCGCCGCGCGCCGCGCGAATCGGATCGACGTCGCCGATGATGTCGGCGATGGTCACGTCCGGCGTCGCAAGCTTCTCGACGAACCGGCTGTCGCGGTCGATCCAGGCAATGGGAGTATCATCGCCCCCTTCGCGAATCCGCTCACGGGCGAACTTCGAGATCGGCGCGAAGGGATTGTCGTTGATCTCGCTCCCCGCCACGACCGGGATGGCGTCGTCGAGCAGCGTCGCGAGGCCGCGGAGGATGCGCGACTTCGCTTGGCCCCGCAGCCCGAGCAAGATGAAGTTGTGCTTGGAGAGGAGCGCGTTCGCGATCTGTGGAATCACGGTATCATCGTACCCGACGACCCCCGGGAAAATCGGCCCGCCGGCTTTGAGCCGGTCGAGCAGATTCGCGCGCACCTCATCCTTCACCGACCGCCGCGCCCGGTGGGGAGCCGCGAACACGGACTTCTTCAGTGCACCGAGCGTTTCTGGAAAAGACGACAAGGGAGGGCTCTCCGCGTGGACGCCGCGGATCGGGGCCGCGGATCAAATCGAACGATTCTGTTCGATGATCGTACTCACGGGGCACCGCGTCGCGCCAGACCATTGGCCGCGGATACGGCAACGGCAATAGCGCCGCAGATTAACGCAGATGAACGCAGATTTTTCTGCTGTTCGCAAATGCCAAGCGCTTGAATTCAGGTTTAGGGCCGAAATTCAATAGGAGACCAATCTCCACATCACTGCAACGCAGGTAATTCAAGAGCTGGGCACTGTGCGAATCATGGACCGCAGAAGCCGATTTCACTTCGAGTATTACGACCCCGGCCACGACCAAGTCCGGTCGAAAAACGGCAATACGCCGACCGCGAAAATTCACAGGTAGGCTTGCCTGTCGATTAAAGCTGACTTGGGCTTGCTCAAGCGCCACTGCCATCGCGTTCTCGTATACGGATTCAAGAAATCCGTATCCAAGCTCGTTGTAGACATCGAAAAAGCAGCCCAGCACGCGTTCGGTGAGCCTCTCGTGCTCATAGGGGCTCCCGGCAGGAGCAGTATCTGCGTCCATCTGCGCAAATCTGCGGCTGCTCTTGCTCTTCCCAGCATCGAATCCCCGCGCCGATACTCGCTAATCTGCGGCTGAGACCTCGACCAGATTGTCGTAGAAAACCGGCCCGTGCCCGAGATCGGTTTCCCGCTGCGACGTCGTGTCGTTGGCGTTCTTCCCATCCGCGGCATACTTCGCCCACCAGATCGACGGCGCCCAGACCGATCCGCGGCGAATGCCGTCGTCGACGCGCGCGACCGCCAGGAACTCGCCGCGATCATTGTGCACCACCACGCGCGCACCCGTCACGATGCTCCGCGGTCCCGCGTCGTCGGGATGCAGCATCAGCTCAGGCTCGCGCGCGGCGCGGCGCAGCGGAGCGATGTTGACGAAGGTCGTGTTCAAGAACTGGTGCGCCGGCGAGCTGATCAACGTCAACGGATATCGTGCCGCCAACTCGGGCGCGGCCTCGGGGAACTCGTACGGCGCGGTGAAGGTCGGGAGCGGATCGAGTCCCATCTCCTTGAGCCGCTCCGAGTACAACTCACACTTCCCGCTCGGCGAGGGAAAATCGCCCGTCGCGTACGGCAGATAGGGACGTGGCACGTTGAGGCGTACCCAGCCCCGCTCGAGCAGCGCCTCGAGCGTCACACCCTTCATGCGCTCGTGCGGCGAATCGAGCGCCTGGCGAATGAGCGTCAAATCGTCATCGCGCATCGCGGGATGATCCATTCCCATCTGCGCCGCGAGCAACCGGAAGATCTCGCTGTTCGGCTTGCACTCGCCAATGGGCGCGATCGAGGGCCGGTTGAGCGATGCGTAGTGATGCCCGTAGGCGAAGTGCAAATCCCAGTGCTCGAGCTGCGTTGTCGCCGGCAGTACGATATCCGCGTAATCCGCCGTGTCCGTCTGAAAGTGCTCGAGCACGACGGTGAACAGGTCGTCGCGCTTCATGCCGCGGATCACCGCGCCGCGGTCGGGCGCGACCGCGGCCGGATTCGAGTTGTAGACGATCATCGCCTTCACCGGCGGCCCGCCGACCCCCGCGTCCGGCAACGTCAGCGCGTCGCCGAGCCGGATCAGGTTGATCGTGCGCACCGGCGGAGACAGGTCGGGGCGCTCGAGCGCCGCATTGTTGAACTTGAAGTTCGCGCTCGTCGAGAGCTGCACGCCGCCGCCGGCGCGACGCCAATGGCCGGCGACGGCGGGCATACAGGCGATCGTCCGCACGGCCATGCCCCCGCCGGCGTGGCGCTGCAAGCCGTAGTTGATGCGCACGAACGCCGCGCGCGCGCGTCCGTACTGTCGCCCTAGCTCGACGATGCGGCTCGCGTCGATGCCCGTGATGCTCGCCGCGCGCTCGGGCGTCCACTCCTTCACCCGCTCGCGCAACTGCTCGGCGCCGAGCGTGTATCGCGCCAGGTAGTCGGCGTCTTCCAAACCCTCGGCGAACATCACGTGCATCAGCGCCAGCGCCAGCGCGGCGTCAGTGCCGGGACGGATGGCGATCCACTCCGTGCACTGCTCGGCGGTGCGCGTGCGGATCGGATCGATGGCGATGATAGGCACGCCCTTCTTCTTCGCCTCGAGGATGAACGGCCAGAGGTGCGGATTGGACGTGAGCGTGTTCGTGCCCCACAGCAGCACGAGATCGCTCTCGGGAATCCCCTCGCCATCGGCGCCGATGTTCGCGCCGACGGTCATCCGCATGCCGACTGTGCCCGCCATGGAACAGATCGTACGGTCGAGCTTGCTCGCTCCCAGCAGATGAAAGAATCGACGGTCGATGGAGGCGCTCTGTACGTAGCCCATCGTCCCGGCATACGAGTACGGCAGAATGGCCTGCGGCCCATCCGGCGAGGCGGCGATGGCGCCGAGCCGCGCCGCGATCTCCGCGAGCGCGTCAGTCCATGAGATCGGCTCGAATTTTCCCGATCCTTTGGGCCCGGCACGGCGCATCGGGCTGGTCAGTCGCTCGGCGTGGTATGTGCGCTCGACGTAGCGATTCACCTTCGCGCAGAGGAATCCTTGCGTGAAAGGGTGATCTGGATCACCAGCCACGCGCGTGGCACGGCCGTTCTCCACGGTCACGATCATGGCGCAGGTATCGGGGCAATCGTGCGGACAGGCCCCGCGTACGCTACCATTCATGGGCGGGGAGAAGTCGACAGCGGTCATTTCCGCCTCGGTGGCTGGAATCGGAAGTCGCCTAACTCTTGACAGAGCGACCACGTACGGTAAAATATCACCCGCTCATACTGATCCCGCAGCTCCCTCCGGACCCAGCATTTGCTGGAACGGATTTACTCGAAGGACACTCGGTCCCCCACAAGGAGAAATGTACATGAAGCGCTTGGCTGTCGTCGCCGCCGTGATCGCGGTTGCCGCATGCAGTAAGAAGGATGCTCCCGCGGTTGACACCGCGGCCGCCGCGCCCGCGATGGCCCCGGCCCCTGCGTCCGCTCCGGCCGTGGATTCGATGAAGAAGGACACCGTCGCGAAGCACGACTCGGCGATGATGAAGATGACCAAGGACAGCATGATGACGAAGGCTGCGAAGGACACTTCGAAGATGAAGATGAAGAAGGCTCCGTAACGAGTAGCCTTGCTGTCCCCGAAGAGAGCGCAACGATCCGTCGTTGCGCTCTCTTCGTTTTCAGTGGTGTTCGCTCCACCAGCGAAAGGCGCCCGGCACTCCCTCTTCCGGCCGCATTGGTGGCGACCAGCCGAGCTCGCGCTTCGCGCGCTCGGAGGTGAACGGATTGTCGCGCGTGAGAAAGGACAGGGCGCCGCCGGTGGGCGCCGCACCTTTGCCCCCCGCGACGCGCATGAGCGCGCCGCCGGCCGCCAATGCGCCGCGCGCGAGCGCGGTTGGCACCGGGATTCTGCGCACGCGCCTTCCCAGGCCTTCCCCGGCCAGCCGAACGAAGTCGAGCCAGGTGAGGTCGTAATCGTTGGCGAGGTTGTAGGCGCGGCCGCCGGCGATGTCGCTCCGCGCCGCGCGCACCGCGCCGTCGGCGACGTTCGCCGCATGCACGATCGCCAGCGTTGAGCGTCCGCCGCCGATCACTGGCGCGCCGATCCTGGTGAAGAGCTTGGCCAGCCGCGGCACGAACTGGCGGTCGCGTTCGCCATAGATGACATCCGGCCGCACCGCGGTCGCCCAGATCTCGCCACGATCGTGCGCCTCTAACACGAGCTGCTCCGATTCTCGCTTGCTGCGCGGATAGAGGGCGCTGTCATCGAGCGGCAGTAGCGGCGTCGCCTCATCGGTCGGGCGAGCCGAGTAGCGCGCATTCTCGCCGTAGACAGCGACGCTACTCAGCTGCACCAGCCGCGCTCCGCTTGCCACGGCCGCGTCGACCGCGTGCCGTGTGCCGTCGACGTTCAGCTTGTGGTACTGCTCCCAGCCGCTGGCCGGATCGATGATGAGCGCCGCGGTATGGAAGATCGCATCACAGCCGCGCGCCGCGCGCGCGAACGCCGAGACGTCGAGCACGTCGCCCGTCGCCAGCTCCGCGCCCAGGTCGCCGAGCCAGCGCGCACTCGACTCCTCGCGCACCATCGCGCGCGCACTCCAGCCATCGGCGATCAGCCGCTGGCAGAGGTGCGACCCGACCATTCCGGTGGCGCCCGTGACGAGCGCGCGTGGCATGAGTGGCTCGCCCGCCGGTCAGGCGGGGAAGGGCAGGCTGGTGACGTCCGACCGCGACTCGCCACCATCCCAGCGAACCGTGAGTGTGGAGCCGGTCTCCACTTCGCGGCGAACCATGGCCAGCGCCACGGCGCCGAGCCGGGGCGACAGCGCGCTGCTGCGCACGTCGCCCACCTGCTTGCCGGAGTCGTCGTAGAGTTGTGCGCGCGCGGGAGCGGGATCGCAATTGCCGCACAGGATTCCGCGCAGGTGCTTGTTGACGTGCCCCCGGAAATGCACGCGCGCCACGACCTCTTGCCCGACGTAGCACCCCTTGGTGTACGAGATCGCGTGCAGCTCGTCGAAGTTCGCTTCCTGCGGAATCGTCGTCTCGTCGATGTCGAGGCCCCACTCGGGACGGCCGGCCTCGATGCGGGCGATCTCGAACGCCTCGAGCCCGGCCGGCGTGGCGCCGGACGACACCGCGCGGCGCCAAACATCGACGAACGACTCCGCCGGCACGAACAGCTCGTATCCTTCGAGTTCGAGATCCGGCACGCGGGCGACCCGCACCGTCGCTCCACCCACGCGCACTTCGTCGTGCGCGTACGGCGCCATGGCGGCCAGGCTGGCCGTCTCGAGCCCGGTGACTTCGGCGACGATGCGCCGCGCCGATGCGCCGAAGACGCCGATGTCGCGCACGCTCGCCGTGACATCGGCAAAGGCGGCGAGGCGCGGATTGACGAACTTGCGTACCATGGCCGACCACCCGTCGTGCGAGCGCGGCGCGCAGTCGGTGAACACGCGGTCCTCGAGACGGAAGAGGCGGAGATCGGCGACGATCTTTCCCTTTGGCGTCAGCGCGGCCGCGTACTGACCGCTCCCCGGCACGAGCGCATCGACGTCGTTGGTGACGAGTCCGCCGACGACCTCGGCCGCCTTCGCGCCATCGAGATGGAGCCGGCCGCGCGCGCTGCGGTCGACGACGATCGCGCCGCTTCGCAGCGCCGCGTACTCGGTCGCCGGGTTGCCGTAGTGCAAGGCGACCGCGCGTCCCGCCACCTCACCGAGTGCCGGATCGAGACGCACACCGATCGACGACATCGTCGTCATCGCACCCGCTCCCGGGCCGCGTCGAGCAGGTCACCGAGCGAATCGACCCGCGTGCCAACCAGCGAGTCAACGCAGGCGTCGGCTTCGAGAGCGACGAACGGAGCGGCGCCGACGGCGATGCATCGCAGTCCGGCCGCGCGGGCCGAGCGAATGCCAGCCGACCCGTCCTCGAGCGCCACGGCCCGCGCGACAGCAATGGCGCGCCGGCGCGACAGCCGCTCGATGGCGCGGCGATACGGTGCGGGGTGCGGCTTGCCTTCGAGCGTGTCGTCGCTCGTCACGAGGCACTCAAAAGCGCCGTCGATACCGGCCAGCGCGAGCAGCGGATCGACCGCGCCGCGCGCCGAGCGCGTAACGAGTGCGAGACGAACGCGGCCTTGGGAATCGGCGATCAGCTCGGCGGCGCCCGGCATGAGCGCGACACCGTTGGCCAGCTCCTTCCCAAACTCACGCTCGGCGTGCGCCGTCATGAGGTCGATGCCGACATCATCGCGTTTCGCGCCCGCGCTCTCGAGCGCTGCGCATACCGCGTCTCGCGTGGCACGGCCCAGACACCGGTCCCGAAACGTCGCGTCGCTGAGCGGCACTCCCTCGGCGGCGAAGGTCGTCCCAAGGGCGCGGCGCCTCGGTGCCGCGGTATCCGCAAGCACCCCTTCAAACTCGATCAGCAGCGCGTCGACCATGAAACCAAGCTATAAGCGCGCGGAACGGGAGCGCTACGGTATGGCCGCACCCGCCGGGCGTCCGACGCCCGCCGTCCCAGCCGCGGCGTACGACGCGTCCAGCACGTCGACCACATGCGCCACTCGAATCCCCGTTCCCCGCTGCGCCAAGCCCGCTCCGATCTGCATCAGGCAACCTGGGTTGGCGCTCACCACCAGCGTCGCTCCGGTTCGCTCGATGTGGTCGAGCTTCGGCGCGAGCACGCGCGCGGATAGAGCGGACTCGGTCAGACTGAATATTCCCGCGCTGCCGCAGCATTGATCCGCGTCGGTGAGCGGTACCAGCTCGAGCGATGGAATCGCCGCGAGCACCACCAGTGGCGGGGCGGAGAGCCGCTGCGCGTGCAGCAGGTGACAGGGCGCGTCGTAGGTCGCGACGATCGGAAGCACGGCGCCCCGGGCCGGGCCCGCGGCGGCGAGCAGTTCCGAAATGTCGCGCACACGCGCCGCGAGCGCGGCCGCGCGGGCCGACCACTCGCGATCCTCCGACAGCAGATGCCCGTACTCCTTCATCGCCGCCCCGCAACCGGCGGCGTTCACGGCAATGAGCTCAGCGCCGGACTTCTCGAAGGCGGCGATGTTCCGGCGCGCGAGAGAGCGCGCGCCCTCCGCGTCGCCTGCGTGCGCGTGAAGGGCGCCGCAGCATCCCTGTCCCGGCGCTTCGACGAGCGCGTAGTCGTTCGCCGCCAATACGCGCTCCGTCGCGCGATTCGTGTGGCCGCACAGGCTCTCCATCACGCAGCCGCCAAGCGTGGCGACGCGCGCGCGCGCGCCCGTCCCGCGCGCGGCGTATCCACTCGCCGCGAACACCGGACTGGTGGAGGACAACATGCCCATCGTGAAACCGATCCGGCCCGGCAGGCGCGAGAGGAGCGAGGGAAGTCGAGTCTCGCGCAGGAGCCGGGTGGCCGCGAGCGCCGCACGCATCGGCCATCGCCTTGCGAACGTCCACAGGAGCACGCGCACCAGCAGCGGGTTCGCTTTCACTCGTGTCAACGTCGCGCGCGTTGCCTCGAGCATCTCCCCGTACGGCACGCCGGAGGGACAGGCGGTTTCGCACGCGCGACAGCCCAGGCATCGATCGATGTGCGTGCGCACACTCTCATCACTGATGGGCAGCTCGCCCTCTACGAGCGCCCGCATCAACATGATGCGCCCGCGAGGACTGTCGTTCTCGTCACCCAACGCGAGGTACGTGGGACAGGCCTGAAGACAGAACCCGCAATGCACGCAGGTCATGATCCCCGGCACCGCGGCCGCGAGCGGCGTGTCGGGGATGGCGCAGGGAGGTCGCCCAGCCACTCCGGTCATTCGTCGCTCCCGAGAATCCCCGGATTCAACACGTTGGCCGGATCGTAGCGCTGCTTCACCGCCACAGAGAGCGCACTTCGAGCTCCGTGTGGCCACGCGGCCCAGGTCGTGGCGGGCAACCGCTCGGCGATCACTGTTGCGCCGCGGGCGGCATGTAGCGCGGAGATGCTCGTACCCGGCTCAGGCATCAACACGCGCACGATGCCGCGGCCGAGCGACGCGTGGACGCGCGGCGCGCCGCCTAACGAGTGCGCCAGACTCCACAGAGCGGCGACGTGCGACGGAGCCCGCGACAGGCGCAGCACCGTGCCGCTTGCGGATCCGTACCGCCCCAACGCACCCCACACGCCAGGGGGCGCGGCGGCGACATCGCCCAATGCCGCGAGCACGGCGCGCTGGGCGCGAACCATGTCGGCGTTGCCGGCCAACCGCGCCAACAGTGTCGTCGACGCGGCCATCGAGAGCTCTCGCGCCAGCGCAGCGTTCAACAGCTCGAGCGCGATCGGCGCGATCGCCATCGCGCGAAGCGTGATAGCCAGGCGATCGACTGCGGCCGCACCGTCATCCACCCTCACCGCCACCGTCTCGTCCACCTCGGGCACGCCGCGCAGTCGAACCGTCACCTCGGTGATCACGCCGAGCGTGCCCCACGAGCCGGTGAAGAGCCGCGTCAGGTCGAATCCGGCGACGTTTTTCACGACACGACCACCGGTCGCGATGCGCACGCCCGTGCCGGTGACCACCTCCAGACCGAGCAGTTGATCGCGCGGCGCGCCAAAGGCGTGGGCGAGCGGGCCGGCCGATGCCGTCGCGGCCGTGGCGCCGATCGATCCCTCGCTGCCTCCGGGCGGATCGAGGGCCAGCCATTGTCGCTCGCCCGCCGTGACGCGCTCGATCTCGCCCAACGACGTACCGGCACGCGCGGTGAGGGTGAGATCACCGGGCGTGTAGTCCAGTACGCCAGTGAGCTCGGCCATCGACAGCGTTTCCGCGCCGAGCACCGGCCGTCCCGCGTCCAGCCACCCGCCGCGGCCCGTGATGCGCAGCGTGGTGCGCGATGCGTTCGCATCGCGGATGCGCTCGGCGATCTCGGCGACCTGCGTCACGCGCGCGGTCACGCGTCCATACGCGCGGATTTGGTCATGCGCCACTCCTGGCAGGAGTGCAGCGGCACGACCTTCCCCGGATTCGCTCTGCGCATCGGATCGAACACATCGCGCAGGGCGCACTGGGCCGCCAGCGACTCGCTGCTGAAGATGAGCGGCATGTACTCGAGCTTGTCGAGTCCGATGCCGTGCTCACCGGTCACCGATCCGCCGGCCGCGACGCACGCGCGCATGATCTCGCCGCAGGCGTCGTGCACGCGGCGCGCTTCACCATCGTTGCGCGAATCGTACGGGATGTTCGGGTGCAGGTTGCCGTCGCCGGCGTGAAAGACGTTGCAGATCATCACGTCGTACTTGCGGCCGATCTCGGCGATCTCGGCCAGCACCGCCGGCAGCGTGGTGCGCGGGATGACCGCGTCCTGCACCACCAGATCGGGTGAGAGACGGCCCATGGCGCCGAACGCTTTCTTGCGTCCCTGCCATAGCCGCGCGCGCTCCGTCTCGTCGTTCGCGACGCGCACCGCGCGCGCGCCCTCGGCCATGCACAGCGTCTGCACCACGCGCGCATCCGCGTCGATGCCGGCGGCCAGGCCATCGAGCTCGATCAGCAGCACCGCGGCCGCGTCGGCCGGATATCCCGCGGCGTAGATCGAGGCTTCAACGGCGCGAATCGTCGGACCATCCATCATCTCGAGCGCCGCGGGGACGATGCCGGTGGCGATGATCGCCGACGTCGCCTTGGCCGCGGAATCGATCGACGCGAAGTCGGCCAGCATGGTGCGCACCGCCTCCGGATTCGGCGTGAGCCGAACCGTGACGTCGAGCGCGATGCCGAAGCATCCCTCGGACCCGATGAATGCGCCAAGCAAATCGTAGCCGGAGTCCTCACCGTCGCCGTTGCCTAACGAGACGACGTCGCCGTCCGGCAGCACGACCGTCAGCGCCAGCACATGATTGAGCGTGACTCCGTACTTGAGGCAGTGCGGACCGCCGGCGTTCTCCGCCACGTTGCCGCCGATCGTGCAGGCCGTTTGGCTCGACGGATCCGGCGCGTAGTGCAGGCCGAACGCGTTCGCGGCCCGAGTGAGCGTGACGTTCACCGCGCCCGGTTCCACCAGCGCGCGACGGTTCGCGGGATCGATCGAGAGGATTTTCGTAAGGCGGTTCAGCCCGATGATGACCGCGTTCGGCTCGGCGAGCGCGCCGCCGCTGAGTCCGGTGCCGGCGCCGCGCGGCACGAACGGGACGCCGGCCGCGGCGAGGGCGCGCACCACCGCGATGACCTCGTCACGCGTCGACGGAAACACCGCCAGCGCCGGCGGGCGCCGGTAGGTTGGCAGCCCGTCGGCGCTGTAGGCGAGCAGCTCGCTCGCGCGCGAGACGACGCCGCGCTCTCCCGTGATGTCGCGCAGTGTCGCGACGAGCGCCGGATCGGTCACGGATCAGTGCGCTCCCTTGCCGTTCGACTTCGCCCGCTCGTGGACCGCGGCCCGCTCCTCGATCGGCTCGAGCGCCAGTGTCAGCAGCCGGTGCACCGTGCGCAGCCGGTCCATCGCCGAGCGCTGCATCAGCATTTCCTGTCGCCCTTGCAAGTCGAGATCGATCATCGACGCGATGACGAACGCCACCAGCCGGGGATCATCGGGCAGCGTGGGAACGGGCGCACGGTCGTCGGAGAGCATGCGCGCGGCGCGCGCCACTCTCTCGAACATCGCGCGCACTTCGGCCGCTAGTCCGTCGGCAGCGATATCGAGCGGACCGACATCGTCATATGGCTCCACCTCGGCGACGTGATACGATTTGTCGGACTCGACGAGCTGTTGCACCGCGAAGCGCGCCACGCCGGCCGCCATGATGTTGGACCTCCCATCCGGAAGCGCCAGCGCTTCCTCGACGCGCGCCTCGCACCCGACCCATCCGGCCGGAATCTCCGTCTCGGCGATCCCATCCGGCAGACACACGATACCGAATCCCGTGTTGCTAGCGGCGCAGTCCGACAACAGCGCGCGGTAGCGCGGCTCGAAAATGTGCAGTGGCAGCGACGCGCCTGGGAACAGCACGAGCGGGAGGGGAAAGAGGGGGAGGAGGCGACGAGGCACAGTGCCGAAGATAGTGGAGAGTCCGGCACTCGGCACTCGGCGCTCGGCACTCGTGAACCTATTGCCGAGTGTCGAGTGCCGAGTCCCGTGTCCTCTCCGCGCCCACGCACGCCACTCTCAACGCATCTCGCTCGATCCGGTACTCCAACGGCGCGACCATTGTCACCAACTCACCGTCGATCGCGACGTTGCCGCGGGGGCGGCGGAGCTCGATGCGACAGTGGTCGACCACGAAGCTGTCTATGCCGTGGGGCGTGCGGTCGACCGCGTCGAGACCGCGCAGCGCGGCGATGACGCTGGTGACGATCAAGCGGATGCGCTCGCGGCTGCGAACGATCATGACGTGAAGGCCGCGCTTTCCATTGGGCACGCGCTCGCCAATGTTGGGAATGCGGGCCTCCCGCTCACCGACGCCGATGAACACCAGGGGCGTGTGATACACGCGCCGCACGCCCTCGACTTCGATCACCACGCGAAAAGTGCGGAGGTCGAGCAGTACGCGCACCGCCGCGAACAGGCTGGCGACGCGATAGCCGAAGCGGCGCTCGAGCGATTCTCGCAGGCGCACGAAGACGACGTACGCGCCCACCGAGCTCGTGTTGATCATGATCTGGTCGTTCACGCGACCCACGTCGACCGTGACGACCGCGTCGCCGGTCGCGATGCGTGTCGCCTCGGCCGCATCTTCCGGGAGGCCGACGAACTTCGCGAAGTGATTGAGCGTGCCCGCCGGAATGATCCCGAGCTCGGTCGGGGTTCCCGCGACGACACCGGCGGCGGCGCGGATCGTCCCGTCGCCACCAGCGACGATGACGCGCGTGGCGCCGGCGTCGATCTCCGCGCGCACCGCGTCAGCCAACTTTGCCGGCTCGATGTCGATGATGCGGCAGCGCGTGTGCTCGCGCAGAGCCGCCATGGCGTGCTCGGCCGTTCCCGCCCCGGGATTGACGAGCGCGGGAAATTGTGCCGTGGATGCAGCGGGCGTGATCGCGATCGGTTTCGTCATTGTCGTGTGCGAAATGCAGGAAGCGAGCCCGGAGCCCTGTCGCCGTGCGGTGACCGGCGACTACCTTTTCGCCTCGCTTCCCCAACCGACCTGCATGCTTCTGATCGCCGCGTTGACAACAGTGTTTTTGGCTGGCGCCGACACCACGCGTCCGCACCATCATGCCGACTCGCTGCGTCTGCTGGTGCCGCGCGCCCTTTCGCGTCCCGTGGTCGATGGCGCGCTCGACGACGCGACGTGGCGGGGCGCACTCAAGCTCGACGGATTCGTTCAGTCGCAGCCGCTCGACCAGGCGGCACCCGAGCAGCCGAGCACGGCCTGGGTGACGTACGACGACCGCAATCTGTATATCGCGTTTCGCGCCACCGAGCGATCGCGCCGCGACGTGCGCGCGACCGTGTATCCCCGCGAGCGCGGCGGCGACAACGACGACCGCGTGACCGTTCAGCTCGACACGTATCACGACCGCCTGCGCGCGTACCTGTTCAGTGTCAATCCGCTTGGCATCCAGTCCGACGGGGTGAGCACGGAGGGTCGCGGGTCCGACTACTCGCCGGATTTCCTCTGGTACTCCGAGGGCCGCGTGTATGACGACGGCTGGGGTGTCGAGCTGACGATTCCCTGGGTCTCGCTCCGCTTCCCGGCCGGGGATACGCTGCGGCTCGGCGTGAACATCGTCCGCTCGTACGGGCGTAGCGGTGAGATCGACTCATGGAGTCCGAGACGTCGCGGCAATCCATGCGACATCTGCCAGGAGGGCGAGCTCCTCATCGTCGGAGTGCCGCTCCGCCAGAGCGCGGACGTGCTTCCCTACGTTCGCGCCTCGCGTACGGGCAACCGGCAGTTTCTCGATACGTCGTTCGTCGTCGGCGGCAGCGCGCAGAGCGTGCGGCTGCCGCGCGGATTCGACATCGCGCAGGAGCAGGGCGTCGGGGTCGATCTGAAGCTGTCGCTCACGCCATCGTACGTGCTCAACGCGACAGTGCACCCCGACTTCTCGCAGATCGAGGCCGACGAGGATCAGGTGCGAGTGAATCAGCGATTTGCGCTCACGTTCCAGGAGCGGCGCCCCTTCTTTCTCGAGGGCCGCGACTACTTCCAGCCGCGCGTCGCGGCCGATGGACAGGACTTTGGCACCAGCGTGCTTGGCGACCTCTTTTACACCCGCGCGATCGTCGATCCCACGGGCGGGGCGCGGCTCACCGGCAAGAGCGGGCCGTGGTCGAACGGTGTGGTCTACGTGCGGGACGGCGCCCCGTCGTACTGGTGGAACTCGGGTTATCAGTCGAGCGACTACGTCACGAGCGTCCGCGGCTCGGCCGACGTGGTGGTGTTGCGTACGCGGCGCGATGTGTTCGAGAACTCTTCCGTCGGTCTCATCGCGCTCGGCCGGCGGGCCACGTACGGCGCGGCGCGAAATGGCGTTTTTGGGGGGGATGCCAGCTTTCGCCTCGGCTCCTTCTCGTTAGGCGGCGAGGGCGCGCTGTCGCACGACCGTGCGGGGCTCGTCACCACGCTCGACACGACCGTCGCAGGCGTCGACACCACGGTCACGCGCGACACCAGCTCGGCCGAAGACGGCAAGGAGCGCAACGGCGCCTATTACCGGCTGCGCTTCGGCCGAAGCGGGTATCACCTGAACTACAGCCTCGGTACGTCCGGCGCATCGAATGCCTTCCGCGACGAGCTGGGCCAATTTCAGCGCGTCGGCATCGAGCGGTATGCCGCGCGCGTTTCGATGGATGAATACCCCAACAACGCGTGGCTCCAACGCGTGGGGCAGAACATCAGCTTCTCGCGCACGAACGGCTGGCACGGCAAGAGTCTCGACGGACTGATCAGTCCCGGCATCAACTTTCAGTTTCAGCGGCAGACTTCGATCTCGTTCGGCTACAACTACGAGAAGGTGACGCTGCCGAACTTCGTCACGGGGCGCGACACCGCGCTCTACGTTCAGGGCTGGTCGTTCAGCGGGTCGACGTTCGCGTGGCAGAAAGTCTCAGCGGTGTTCCACATCTTCGGGGGCGAGCGCGAGATTTACGACTTCAGCAGACCCCGGCTCGGACAGGGTTATTTCAGCAGCGCCAACGTCACAATTCGCCCGAACGCGTCTTCATCGCTCGATCTCAAGGCGCAGCGCTCGCTGCACTATGGCACCCGGTGGACGCAGCTTGTCGACGACGCCAAGATCCTGCGCGTGCGCGCGACCTACCAATTCACGCGCGCGCTCGGCCTGCGCTTGATTGGGGAATACTCCGATCAGTACAGCTCGTTGATCAGCAATCCGCTCACCCAGCAAACGAAGCGCCTCGGCAGCAGCGCCCTCGTCTCATATGAGCTCGCGCCGGGATCATTTCTCTATGCCGGATTCAACGATACCCAGCGCGACTTCGATGACCCTCTCGTCCGTGGTGGCGCGAGGGTGAGAACCGGCAGCGACGTGTTCTTGAAAGTCTCGTACTTGTTCCGGGTCCAGCATTAGGGCGCGGATTCAAACGAGTATAACGACAAGGGCAACCGCATAATTACGCGATGAACGCGGATCGTCTGCGGCTGCCTGTTCTGCTGTTCTTCCGAGCGCGGTGATCCGCGTTTTCTGTCATCTGTCGGCAGTATTCCAGTCATGAGGGTTTGTAGTTGACTGGCCTACTGCCGTGAGACTCACGACAGATGACAGATGACGGTCTTGCCCCCAACGCCGCTCAAAACGACGATCGCAATTCCGCGGCCCTACGAAACGGGCGGCCGCGAGAATCCGCGGCCGCCCGAAATGCCCAGCACCTACCGCGAACTTCCGCGGCTAGCTCCAGAACCCCTCGAGCGCATGCCCGTCGGGAGACTCGCGAAGCTTCTCGAACGCGCGCTCGCGGATTTGACGAATGCGCTCCCGTGTGACGCCCATCAGAGCACCGATCTTCTCCAGCGTCATCGCCTCGCTCCCTTCCTCCAGCCCATAGTAGAGGTAGAGAATCTTGCGTTCGCGCGGCGTGAGGTAGCGGCGGAACACCTTGTCGATGAACTCCCGCATCAGCTTGTAGTCCGTGATGTCCTCGACCTCGACGCCTTCCACGCCGACGAAGCGCTCACCCAAAGTCGCGGCTTCCCGATCGGACCGGTCGATCGGGGCGTCGAGCGAGACTTCGGTGGCGGACATCTGCTTGGCGGCCCGCACCTGCTCCGGCGTCTCTTCGATCAACCGCCCGATCTCACTGTCCGTCGGGTCGCGCTTGAGCACCTGCGCCAGCACCGTCTCGGCGCGGGCGAGCTTGATGAGCTGCGAGTTCTGATTGAGCGGGATACGGACCGAACGGGTCTGCTCGGCCAGCGCCTTGAGGACCGCCTGCCGAACCCACCATACGGCATACGAGATGAACTTTACCCCTTGGTCTGGATCGAACTTCTTCACGGCCTTGAGCAAGCCTTCGTTGCCGATGGCGACCAGCTCGCTGAGGTCGAGCCCATGACCCTGGTATTTCTTGACGTAGGAGATGACGAACCGGAGGTTCGCGGTGACGAGGCGCTCGGCGGCCTTTTCATCACCCTTCTGCGCGCGGCGCGCGAGGCGGCGTTCTTCTTCCGCGTCGGTGATCAGCGGAAGTTTCTGTATGTCCTGGAGGTACTGATCGAAAGCGGTGGAGGGGGACGAGCGAAAAAAGCCCTTGGACGACGACCTGGGTTCGGTCACGCGCTCCATACACGCCCCTTCGGTTACCGTAAGGTTGGACGAGCGAACCGGCTCGCTTCGGCCCACTAGGGACGCGCAGGATAACGAGCGCCGTCACATGGGTCAACAGCCACGAAGCGTGCCAGTTACTCGGGCGTTCTTGGCCTCCCAGGTTCCAAACGCCTAGCAAAACGGCCACCGCAGGTTGGCGAAAACCGTTACGGCGGCCGTTCGGCGGTTAGACGAGAGGGTGATGGGGCGACGCGCTCGTCTCGCGTGGTCAGGTCGCGGGCGGATCCTTCGTCTTGGTTCGCTGCGTCGCCAGGATGAGGCCAAGTCCCAGCATCACGACCACGCCGATTCCGATCCACAGCGGCGGAACGTTCAGCCAGTAGGCTGCCATCGCGAGTCCGACGATGAGAATGATGAAGCCCAGCAGGTAGGTGCCGAACGCACTCATGAACGCTCCGTGTCGATCGTTAACCAGCGTGGACGGCAAGTGTAGTGCCCCGCCTATCGCCCGACCGTCGGCATCCGTGCCGCATCCCAAAGCATTTCGAGCACGATCGCCTCTTCCACCGGAATCGTGAACTGCTCGCCCGATGTGGCCATCGCGCCGACCCGGCTCGGCAAGGCGTATTCGGCGATCCCGCCCCTCGCTTTCTTGTCGCCCCGAGTGAGCTCGACGATCCGGTTCGGGTCGACCCCCGCCGGCATTGCTGAAGGCAGGCCAGCGCTCATCACCGCCTCGCGGATGCGGTGGACCGTGCCCGGCTCGGCCACGCCGATGCGCTCGGCCAGCAGCGACTCGAGCACCATCCCCATGGCCACGCACTCGCCGTGCAAAAAGGTGTAATCGGTGGCCGCCTCGATCGCATGGCCGAGCGTGTGTCCGAAGTTCAGCGTCTTTCGCGGACCGGCCTCGAACGGATCGCTCTTCACGATCTCGGCCTTGATGGCGACGCTGCGCGCGACAACCGAGGCGAAGGCCGGATCGCGCGGTGCCTGTACGAGCGTGAGCGCTCGCGCGGCGAGGCGGTCGAAGTAGGCGGCGTCCGCGATCACGCCGTGCTTCAAGGCTTCGGCGAATCCCGACCGCAGCTCGTCGGGGGGGAGCGTCACCAGCGTATCGGTATCCACCAGCACGGCGGCCGGCGGGTGGAACGCGCCGACCAGATTCTTCCCCGCGGGTGTGTCGACCGCCGTCTTTCCACCGATCGACGCGTCGATCATCGCCAGCAGCGTGGTCGGCACTTGGATGTACGGAACGCCGCGCATGAAGGTCGCGGCGACGAATCCGGCAAGGTCGCCGACCACGCCGCCGCCGAGCGCGATGATCGTGGTATCGCGGCCGCAGCCGGCCTGGAGCATCCAATCGGTGATCGTCGTCCAGCTATCGCGCGTCTTGAATTTCTCACCGGGCGGAATGGTCAGCACTTCCACGCGGTCATCGCCGAAGCCGGCCAGCACCGTGTTCGCGTACTGCCGCGCGACGGTCGTATCGCTGATGACGATGTAGCGGTGCGCCGGCGCCACTTCGCGAGCCGCGTGGCCAACGAAGCCCAGCGAGCCTGAGGTGATGGCGACGGAGTAGGTGTCGAGCTCTATGCGATGCAAAGGATCGCGGGTGTGGGGCGTGAAGTGTGGGGTGTGGGGCTCCCTGTCCTTGTCGTCACCACGTCACCTCTGCCGCCCCCGCGCGTTTGTTGGCGAGGCGGGCCAGCACGAACAGCAAGTCGGATAGTCTATTCAGATAGACCACCACCACGGTCGGCGTCTCGATCTTGTGGTGTCGTAGCGCGATGACGCGGCGCTCAGCGCGGCGGCACACCGTGCGCGCGACGTGCAGCGCCGCTGATTTCGCCGTACCGCCGGGCAGAATAAAGGCGGTGAGGGGCTCGAGCTCCTTTTCAGCATCGTCGATGGCGTGTTCCAACTCGGCGATCCGCTCGTCGTCGATGCGTGCTTTCTTGAGCTGCTCCGCGACCTTTTCCGGCTTTGGTGTGGCGAGCAGCGCGCCGAGGCTGAAGAGGTCTCGCTGGATGGGCGCCAGCACCTCATCGATGCGCGGCATCATCTCGACCGAGCGAGCGACGCCGAGCACGGCGTTCAACTCATCGACCTCACCATAGGCCTCGACGCGCGGATCATCCTTTGCCACGCGGCCGCCGCCGAAGAGCCCGGTGTCGCCCTTATCGCCGGTCTTTGTATAGATCTTCACGAGCCGGAAGCTACTCGGCGCGTTCATCCATCGTCAGATGCCGACCGTCGAAGAATCGCCTAACGCTCAGATGACTACACAACAGCGCATCACAGATGTCGCGGATTTCACGGACAGGAAACATGGACGGCCGTCGCGGGATAGAGGCGACGGCCGTCTGCGCAAGCTGTGATGCGCTGTTGATCTTTCGTTCGCAACGGCCGGGGCGCTCTATCTCCCCAAGATCCGCGCGATGATGCCGCGATCTTTGCGTCGCAGCTTGAGGTTCGAGAAGCTGGTGAGCAATCCGTCCGCGTCGCTTGCGCTGGCGCGGCGATGAATCGAGGGAAAGAGCGCGGCGAGATGCTCTTGCAGGCGGTCGGGCGTGCCGACGACGCGCTGCGATTCTCCCCAGGCGTCGAGCGCGCGACCCATCTGTGCGGCGGTCGGGCGGCGCTCCGGCTCGCGCGCCAGTGCAGCGAGCAGCAGCTCATCGATTTCCTGCGGCACACTCGGATTCACCGTGCGCACGCTCGGAATGGGCTTCAGGGTCACCTCATCAATCGCCAGCACCGTGATGTCTTCCGCGAAGAGCGGCTCGAGCGTGAGCAGCTCGTACAGCACGACCGCCATGGAAAAGACGTCGCTCTTCCCGTCGGCGTCGAGGGCCAGGCACTGCTCGGGACTCATGTAGTGCTTTTTCCCAATGAGCATCGCGTGCTTCGCCACCGGATCGAACGATGTGTTCGCCTTGGCGATGCCAAAGTCGGCCAATTTGATGTGGCCATCCCAGGTCGCCATCACGTTACCGGGGCTGACGTCGCGGTGCACGATGTCGAGCCGTTGGCCGTCGGGATCGATGAAATTGTGGGCGAAGTCGAGCGCGCGGCAGACACGGCTGGCGATGTAGGCCGCCATCGTCACGGCGATCGGCTGGCGAAGCTCGTGGTGCCGGTCGATCATCGCGCGGAGCGTCGGTCCCTGGATGTATTCCATCGCGATGTAGAATTGTCCTTCGACTTCGCCGAGCTGGTAGATCTGCACGATGTTTCCGTGCACGAGGTTGGCGGAGAGCTTCGCTTCGTCGATGAAGAGACGCTTCCAGTCCGCTTCGCGCGCGTACTTCGGATGGATGACCTTGAGCGCGACGCGCTTGGTGAAGCCGGCGGGTCCGAGGTGCTCGGCTTCGTACACGGTCGCCATGCCGCCGACGGCGATCTTGCGCACGAGGCGGAACGAGCCCGTGTATTCCAGAACGTGCTCGTCGCTGACTACTATTCGCATCCGACCGGTCGTTCGTGCGTGAGTCATTGAACGCTCCCCACCCAACCCAGATGCAGCACGAGATCAAAGACGTCACGATCATCGGCGGAGGTCCCACGGGACTCTTCGCGTTGTTCTATGCCGGCATGCGCGGCATCACCGCGCAGGTGGTCGACGCGCTGACGGAGCCGGGCGGGCAACTCACCGCGCTCTATCCCGAGAAGTACATCTTCGACGTCGCAGGATTCCCCAAGATCCTCGCCAAGGATCTCGTCAGAGGTCTCGCCGAACAGGCGGCGCAGTTCCAGCATCCGATCCACCTGAACCAACAGGTGACCGCGCTCGAGGAGAGCGAGGGCGTCTTCACGCTGGTCACCGAGTCCGATCGTTTTCCGAGTCGTGCGATCATCATCGCCGCCGGCATTGGCGCATTCACCCCACGTCGTCTCCCGCAGCCAGCGGCCGAGCCCTGGTATGGGCGCGGCATTCATGACCGGGTTATGGATCCGGAGCAATTTCGTGGGCAGCATGTACTCATTATCGGCGGCGGGGACTCAGCTTTTGACTGGGCGCATCAACTCGCGCACCGCACCGCGTCATTAACCCTCGTTCACCGCAGCGACCGTTTTCGCGCGCACGGGGCGACGGTGGCCGCCGTGAACGACGCCGCGGCGGCGGGCCGCACGAAGGTGCTGACCTTCCACGAGCTGGCCGATGTGCACGGCGAGGAGCGTGTGCAGGGCGTCACACTCAAGGACATCAAGGGAAAAACGACGCACCGCATCGACTGCGACGCGATTTTGCCGATGCTCGGCTTCGTGAGTGACATGGGCGCGGTGTCCGAGTGGGGGCTACAGATCACGAACGACGAGATCGCGGTTAACAGCTTGATGGAGACGGGGCGCGCCGGCGTCTACGCGGCGGGGGATGTCACGACCTTTCCCGGGAAGCTCAAGCTCATCGCCTGCGGATTCGGCGAGGCGGCGACAGCGGTCAACCAGGCCGTGCACTGGATCTATCCCGACAAGAAGGCGACGCCGGGGCATTCGTCGAACATGGCGATCTTCGGCCAGAAGGACGATTAGCGGCTCGCGCGTTCGAGTTCATCGCCCGCGCCGGTCCACGCGCCATGCACCATCCGCCGAATCAATCGTACGCGACGCGCGGATCCGCAGCGGCGTACAAGACATCCGCGAGCAGATTCACCGCGACGAACACGACGCTAAGAAAGAGCACCGTGCCCTGAATCGCCGGCAAATCGCGCTTCTCGATCGAATTGACCACGTAGCGGCCGAGCCCCGGCCACGAGAACACGCGCTCGGTCAGGATGCTACCGGTGAGATACGAGCCGAAGTCGAGCGCCAGCACAGTGATCACCGGGATCAGCGCGTTCCGTAACGCGTGGCGCACGAGCACGGAGCGCTCGGTCAATCCTTTCGCGCGCGCGGTACGCACATAGTCGCTGCTCAGCACCTCGAGCATCGCCGAGCGCGTCATGCGCGCCAGAAAGGCGATGCTGCGCATCCCCAGCGCGAGCGCCGGCAACACGAGAAACTGCAGCCCGCCCGCACCCGACGGCGGCAGCCACCGGAGCGTCACCGCGAAGATGAAAATCAGAATCAATCCCACCCAGTACACAGGAAATGAGATCCCCAAGTACGCGATGCCTAACGAGAGGCGGTCCACCCACCCGCCGGGGCTTCGCGAGCTGAGCACGCCGAGCGTGATGCCGACCGTCGCGGCGAGCAGCATCGCGGCGCCGGCCAGCTCGAGCGTGCGCGGAAATCGCTCGGCGATCTCGCTCCGGATGCTGCGGCCGGTGATGTAGGACCGGCCGAGATCGCCGCGCAGCGCGCCGCCGGCGTAGTGCGCGAACTGGAGCGGGAGCGGATCATCCAATCGGAGCTCCGCCCGCAGTCGGGCAATGGTGGCGGAGTCGCTGCGCTCGCCGACCATTGCCATCACCGGATCGCCCGGCGCGACATAGAGCAGCAGAAAGGTCACGACCAGCACGCCGAGCAGGGTCGGAATGGCGAGCAGAACACGGCGCGCCAGAAAGCCGGGCATCAGTGCCGCTCAGCGCGCAATGACGACATCCGTCCACCGCTGCCCGTTGAAGATCGTCGGGACCTTGAAGCCCTTGATCCACGGCTGAACGGCGAACAGTTCGTTGTAGAAAAAGAGGTAGATCATCGGCGCGTCGGCGAACTGGAGCGAGTCGGCCTGGCGATAGAGCGCGGCGCGTTTGGCGTCGTTCTGCTCGCGGCGCGACGCGGTGACCAGCTTGTCGAACGTCGGATTCGAGTAAAACGACTCGTTGCCACCGACGCCGCGATTCGCGCTGTGCAGCAGCGGATACAGAAAGTTTTCGGCGTCAGGGTAGTCGGCGTACCAGTCTTTGAGGTGCAGATCCGTACTGCCTTTCCGCGCGGCTTCGCGCACCGATGCCGCGTCGCGCTGGACGATCTTCACACGGATGCCTGCTTCGGCCAGGTTGCTCTGCATCGCCTGCGCGACGCGCGTGAAGTTCGCATCGGTCGAGAGCCAGAGCTCGATGTCGATGCCCGACGGATGGCCGGCGGCGGCGAGCAGCTGCTTTGCCTCGGCGACGGCGTGCGGATAGGGCGGGCGCATCGTGTCCGCCCCTTCCAAGGACGGTGGGATGACGCCCGCGGCGAGCCGGCCGCGCCCGCCCATTAGCCGATCGAGGATCTGCGTGCGGTCGAGGGCGAGGTTGAGCGCTTGGCGCACACGCGAATCGGCGAGCGGTCCGCGCGTGGTGTTGATCGCCACATACCAGAGCCGCAGCGCCGGCGCGGAGACGAGCGTGCCCGACTTGGCGTCCGTGCGCTCCCACTGGCGAGTCTCCGCTTCCGGGATGTAGAGCAGATCGACTCGCCCGCTCTCGAACTCGGCGACGCCGGTCGACGGCTCGGGAATGATGCGCGCCAAGAGCGAATCGGACTTGGGCGGGCCGCCAAAATATTCGGGGTTTCTCGAGAAGAGGAGATAGTCGTCGCGCTTCCACGTCACGAGCCGCCACGGCCCCGTGCCGACCGGATGTTCGCCGAAGTCCGCGGCGACGCTATCGGGCAGGATCGACGCGACGGGCATCGCGAGCAGCTTGGGGAAGATGGCGAGCGCCGTGTCGAGCGTGATGCGCAGCGTCGAATCGTCGACCGCCGTGACACCGTCGATCGTCTTCGCCGACCCGGCGGCGAACGCTTTTGCTCCGCGAATCGGGTAGAGTGGCCAACCGCGGCCGCCGCGCGTGGCGGGGTCGAGCACGCGTTGCCAGCTGCGCACGACGTTGCGTGCGCGCACCACGGTGCCATCGGAGAACTTCACCCCGGCGCGCAGATGCATCGTGTACGTCAGCCCATCAGGCGAGAGGTCCCATCGCTCGGCGAGTGCCGGCTCGAGGCGCGCATCGGGTGTGAAGCGCGTCAGCCCATCGAACACGTACGCGACGGCGCGGCCAGTCGGCACATCGGTCGAGAGCGCGGGATCGAGCGAGCGCGGGTCGTAGGTGTCGCGCGAGTCGATCAGCGTGCGCCGCTGCGGAATGGAATCGCCGCCCTTGCAGGAGGCGACGATGGAGAGCGTCACCAGCGACGCGAGCAGGGCGGCCGCGCGGTGCGCGGCGCGCGAATCACCAGGTCGTGGCATGGGTACCGGGGAGAGATGACGTCGCGTCCCACGCCGCCCCGTTCGTGTTGACAGGGGGCAGGAATCGCGTGAACTTATCGGACCTCACATAGAGCGTCAATCGCGAGCGATGGCGGTCGCGACCAGCCGCGATGTCCGCGCCGCGCGCTCGGGTTCTCACCCGGCGCCCGACAATCGCGCTGGCGCCGGCAAACATGGGCCCGCGGGCGGTGTAGTATGAGAGCGAGTCCGCCACGTTCGGCCCCCGCGGCGAGGGGGCCGTTGTCCTATCGAGGATCCCCGATGCGCGAGCCACGTGACGACGACCACGATCCACGAACCGGCTACTACTACCGGCGTCCGCTGCGCGTGGCGGAAATGCTTCCCGTTCTTGGAGCCGCGATCGGCGCCGGGGTCGTCACCTTCTACATCGCCCGGATGATCGCGCAGCGCACGCCGCTCGTCCCGCGCGAGCCGAGCGCCGCCAAGCGCCTGGCCGAGCGCGGGCGGACCGGCCGTCGCGGGTGACGCAAAGGCCCGTCCGACTCGCGCGGCATCCGCTCGTCGCGCTCGCGCTGTGCTGCGCGCCGGGTGTGATGCTCGCGCAGGACCTGCGCTGCGACCTCGGCGATCCCGAGATCCGGTCGGTCAGCTTTCAGGGCAATCGACATTTTCCCGACGCGCAGCTCGTCGCCGCCGTCGTCACGACCGCGTCCGTGTTCACGCGCAAGCTTCCCCTCATTCCCTTCGGCGCGAAACACTGCCTCGACGCGCAGGAGCTGCGGACCGACGTGCTGCGCCTCCGAGCCTTTTATCTGCTGCGCGGCTACTATCGGACCGCCGTCGATACCGTCGTCGCTCACATCAACGCGCATACGGTTCGCGTGACCTTTCGCGTGACGGAGGGGCCGCCCGTTCCGATCGATTCGATCGCTGTTTCCGGGCTTGATCAGGTGCGTGACGGGCGCGATCTCGCGCGGCTCCTGCTCTCACTCAAGGGCACGCCGTACGACCGCATTCGCATCGCGGCGATCGAGGACAGCATCCGCTCGCGCCTGCGTGAGGAAGGCTACGCGCACGCCGAGCGCCCGACCGGAACCAAGCAGCTCGATTCCGCTCGAACCCGGGCGACGGTCGTCGACAGTTTTCCCATCGGCCCGATTGCGCGGCTCGATTCTGTGCGCATCGAGGTGACGTCCGCCGAACCTGGACGGCGGCCGGAAATCCCGCAGCGCACCATCCGGTCGCTGCTGGCGATCCATCGGGGAGACCTGTTCCGCGAGGGCGCGTTGCTCGAGGGCCAGCGGCGACTGTATCAGCTGGAGGCGTATCGACAAGTCGAGATCGGTCTGGATTCCAGTGATGCGCGAAACCGTACCGACTCGCTGCTGACCGTCGATGTGCGCCTCGTTGAGGGGGACCTGCGTACGGTCCGCGTCGGGGCGGGGTGGGCGACGAACGACTGCTTCCGGACCCAGGCGCGCTACACCGACCGCAATTTCCTCGGCGGCGCACGACGGCTCGAGTTGAACGGGAGACTCTCGAAGATCGGGATCGGCCGTCCGCTCGATGCGCTGCGCGACTCATTCTGTCAGCCGATCAGGCAGGATTCGGGAAGCCAGAAGCTCAACTACTTCACCGAGGCGGTCTTTCGCCCGCCGACGCTGTTCGGCGCGCACATCGCTCCCTCGTTCTCGCTCTACAGCGAGCGACGGAGTGAGTTCGGCGCGTATGTGCGATTCACGCGCATTGGCCTCGGAGCCGCCGCCACGCGATTGATTCAACCGCGGCTGCCGCTGACGCTGTCCTATCAGCTGGAGTACGGAAGCACCGAGGCGCAGCCGGTGGTCTTCTGCCAATTGTTCAATCTCTGCGAGGCCGATGCGATCCAGCAGGCGGGGCGTGTGACGCTGCTCAACGCGGTCTCGCTCACCGGCACGCGAGACCGCACCGACAACCCGGTCGATCCGCAGCATGGGACGATTCTTCGTCTCGAGACCCGACAGGTTTTCACTTCGACTGGCCCGCAGACGCCGCACGTGACGTTCAACCGTTTTCTCGCCGACGCCTCGTGGTACCAGCCCGCCGGCCGCGGCGCCGTGCTGGCGATGCGCGTGCAACTGGGCGGCGTGGTGAGCGGGCAGCTGCGCGGGGCCGCGCATCAGAACGTGCCGCCTCAGGAACGACTGTATGCCGGCGGCCCGAACTCGGTGCGCGGCTTCGGACAAAACCAACTCGGCCCGGTGGTCTACGTCGTCGACACGTTCGCGATCATCAATGGCACATCGTACGTGGCAACGTCAGCATCGCGCGTGCGGCAGATCTCGCCCGTTGGGGGCAACGCGCTGCTGGTGAGTAGCGCCGAGCTGCGCCTGCGCAGTCCTTTCTTGCCGGACCTGTTGCAGTGGGCGACGTTCGTCGATGCCGGGCAGGTGTGGAATCGAAGCGACAAACCGGTCAATCTCTCAGAGATTCGCGTGACGCCGGGCGTGGGGTTGCGTCTCTTGACCAAGATCGGGCCCGTGCGCGTGGACGTCGGCTACAACCCATACGGGCTGACGTCCGGCCAGGCGTACTACTTCGCTCGATCGAGCCTCAACACTCCGCTCCTCTGCGTGAGCCCACACAATACGCTCGATCGTGGTGATCCGAAAACGGGTGTCTGCGGACCCACGTTCATCCTGCCGAAGGAATCATTCGGCTCGCGCCTGACCTGGAATTTCAGCATTGGGCAGGCGTTCTAGCCCATGCCCCGACGCCGGATGGTCGCGCTCGCAAGCGCCGGGGTGATTTTTCTCCTGTTTCTCCTCTTCGCCCTGGCGTTCACCTCGGTCACGCAGACGGAGTTCGGTCGTGCGTGGACGAGGCGCGCGATCCTGTCGTTTCTCGAACCGGCCTTTCGGGGCAAGGGCAAGCTGTTCATCGGGCACATGAGCGGCGGGCTGGTCAAGGGAGTGACGGTCGATTCGATCGCCCTCTACGATGCCGATGACTCGCTCTTCGTTAGCACGGGGCCGATCACCGTGACGTGGGATCCGCGCGATCTGATCGACAAGCGCGTGCTCATTCGCGCGCTCGATGTCCGGCACCCGGTGATCAACCTGCGCCGCCACGCGAATTGGGAATGGAACTTCAGCCGCATCTTCAAGCGCGGCGGGCCGGATGGGCCGCGCGGCGTTGGCCGCAGCTTCGGCGACTTCGTGATCATTCGAGACGCCACCATTCGCGACGGCACCTTCCTCGTCACGCAGCCCTGGGAGCCGGACGATACGCTGCACGGCCGGGCTCGCCAGCTCGCCATCGATCGAGCCATCGGCGCGCCGGAGCACGAGGTGCGGCACACGGGCGAGGGGCTGAAAAAGAGCTGGCGTTGGACCAACGTCACGGCCGACGTGCCCTACATCCGGATCGCGGATCCCGACAGCACCGGGCGACTGTTCGACATCAAGCGACTCGACGTGGTCGAGCTGGATCCGCCACTCAACCTGCACGATGTGCGCGGCGCGATTCTGATCAAGGGCGACACGGCCTTCTTCGATAACAAGCACTGGGATCTTCCCGCGTCGACAGGCTCGGCGCGCGGCAGGGTTTGGTGGGGTCACGATCTCCCGGTTCGGTACGACATCGCGATCGCCGCCGACTCCTTCGCGCTCAACGACATCAACTGGGTGTACGCGACGCTTCCGCTCGCCGGTGGAGGGAAGGGGCTGCTCACCATTCGCAACAGCCCGCGCGATCTGCACCTGCTCGACTACGCCGTCACCAAGCTCGACGTGCGCACCACCAAATCGCACCTGCGGGGCGGGATGACGTTCGAGGTCGGCGGCCCGGTGCTGGCCGTGAAAGATGTCGACATGCTCGCCGAGCCGATGAACTTCGACCTCATCCGCACGCTCAACGGCAAGGCGTTTCCGGTGGACTGGCAGGGCGAGCTGACGGGGATGATGCGGGCGCGCGGAGGTCCGCTCAACCGATTCGTGGTCGACTCATCGCGCTTCACCTTCCGCGATGGGCATGTGCCCGACGCCGTCACGCGCGGCTCGGGCCGCGGGATGCTCGACATTCTTTATCCGGCCTTCGCCACCTTTCGCGGATTCGACGTCAACATCGAAACGTTCGACCTTCGCACGCCGCAGTTTCTCTTCCCGAATTTTCCCCGTCTCAACGGCACGGTGACCGGGCGAGCGAGACTCGACTCGGTGTGGACCGATGTGCGGTTCTCCGACGCCGACCTCACGCACCGTGACGGCGATGGGCCAGTTACCCACTTCACCGGCCGCGGCCGGATGACTGACGAGCCGAAGACGGTGCGATTCGATGTGACCGGCGCGGCGGACTCGCTCGCCTTCAGCACGCTGGCCAAGAGCTATCCCAATCTCATGTTCCGCGGGAACTTCGCGGGGCCGATGACGGTGCGAGGCACGATCGACGATTTCGAGCTCGCCACCACACTCAGTGGCGCGGCCGGCACGATGAGCGTCGAGGGCCGTTTCGATGACGATCCCCCGGGCTACTTCGCGCGAGCCAAAGGCTCGGTGAAGGACCTCGACGCGCGCGCCCTGCTCGGTAAGCCGTCGCTTCCCTCGACGCGCCTCAACGCCTCGTTCGACGCCGACGTGAAGTTCGATTCGCTCGCTAACGCGGACGGCATGCTCGCGATCGACTTCGACCGCTCGCGCGTCGACACAATGCGCATCTACGCCGGCGTGGCGCGGCTCGCCTTCGGCGGCGGCAAGATGCGCGTCGACTCTCTGCGCATCGAAACGAACCTGGCCACCGTGGCGCTGCGCGGCAGCATCGGCATCGCCGCCGGCGTCCGCGATTCGCTGCGTTACGCCGTCGACGTCGACTCGCTGGGCGCGTTCCGACCGTGGATTCGCAAGCCCCCGCTCAAACGCGGCGCGGCCGAGCTGGTGTCGCCCGATTCTGGTGTCGCGCCCGCTCAGCGCGACTCGGCGTTCGACGCGATCCGCGACCAGATGACGGGCACGATCACTGTGCGAGGCACGCTCTCTGGCTCGATGGCCGATTCGATGCGCGCCACTGGTACGCTCGACGGCCGCGATCTGTTCGACGCCGGCGACCAGGTGCGCCACGCCCTTGTGACGTATGACGTGGCCGGCCTGCCGCGAACCGTGCACGGGACGGCGCACGCGACGCTCGATACGGCGAGCCTGCTCGGAGTCGCCGTCGTGCGCGCGGACGCGCAGCTCGAGATGCCGAACACGTCGACCGGACGACTTGGCCTCACCGGGTCGACGACGACCGGTGTGCGCGCGCTCAGCAATCTCCGCTTCGACATCCGCGACAGCAGCACCATGGTGTCGCTCGACACCTTCGCGCTCCATCTGCGCGACCGCGCATGGACGCTGATCGCTCCGGCCACGATCGACTACGATGGCGACGGCGTAACGCTGTCGCCCATCACGCTGCGCAACGGCGCTGACGGATCGATCGCGCTCGACGGCCTCTTTCACGCCGAGCGAAACGGCTCGGCGTCGCTGCGCGTGCGGAGGCTGCCGCTATCCGACGTCGGCGTGTTGGTGCAGACCGCCAAGCCGCTCGGCGGCGTGCTCGACGCGCTCGACTTGACGATGCAGGGCACCACGCTCAACCCGGTCATCCATCTCAGCGCGTCCGTCGACAGCGCGCAATATGGGCCGGTGCGGCTGCCGCACATCGCGGTCGGCGGCGCCTACGCCGATCACCGCTCCGACGACACCCTTCGCGTGATCGATCACGGGCAAACCGTGCTCGGCATCGTCGCGCGGCTGCCGGTGGATCTGTCGCTGCAGCCGGTGAGCCAACGGCTGCTGCCGGGCGAGCTTCGCGCACGGGTGAGCGCGGACAGTGTCGCGCTCGGCGTCTTTGGCGCCATCGCGCCGCAGCAAGTCGAGCCGATGCGTGGCACCATCACGACCGCGCTCGACGTGAGCGGCACGTGGAAGGCGCCACGATTTGCCGGCCGCCTTGCCGTGGCCGACGGCGTCGCGCGTCTTCCAGCACTCGGGATCACGCTCAACAGGCTCGACGCCGACATCCTGCTTCGCAACGACACGGTGCTCGTGCGACGCCTCTCGACGTACAGCGACAATCCGCGCGGCGGTCCACTGTCCGTTTCGGGGACGGTCGGCATTCGCGAGATCAAGAATCCCGTATTCGACATCACGCAGGTTGCGCGCGGCTTTCAAATGATGCGACTGCGCCGCGTCGCCGACGTCGAGGTGAGCGACAGCCTGCACATCGTCGGGCCACTGCACGGAGCCCGCGCCGATGGATTCGTCGTCGTGGACCGCGGCAACATCTATCTACCCGAGCTCGCAACCAAGCAGCTGGCCGATCTCTCCGATCCCTTCTTCGCCAGCTTGATCGACACCACGACCGAGAAGCCGCCGCAGCCGCTCAACCTCGCCAAGTACCTTCGCAGCGCGAACGTGCAAGTGCGGTTGGGTGACGACGTCTGGCTGCGGTCGCGCGAAGCGAACGTGAAGCTGAGTGGCGCGGTGGACGTGTCGCGCTCGGCGGAAGCGGATCCGTCCGATGCGGCGCTGTCGTTCGCCGGCCGGCTGCAGGCCGATCGCGGCACGTACCGGCTCGACCTCGGCCTTCTGCAACGCACCTTCGACGTCGACAGCGGCTCGGTTCGCTTCTACAGCAGCGTCGACATTCCACCGCAGATCGACATCTGGGCCACGTACGTCGTACGCCAGCTGAGCGAAGCGGACGTGCGGATTCACGCGCACATCGCCGGAACGCTCAGCCGGCTGACGCTCGACCTGTCGAGCGACAAGCGGTACCAGGTGAGCTACACGGAAATTCTGAGCTACCTGCTCTTCGGCGCGCCATCGTTCGCGGTCGGCCAGGGCGGCCAGTCGGCGGTACGCCAGGCAGCGGGCGCCATTCTGCCGACGGTGGGCAGCGCGCTGGCCGACGTGCTGTCGGCGCAATTCGGCAGCTTTTTCGACCTCTTCCAGATTCAGACCGGCGGTTTGAACGAGGATCTCACCTCGGCATCCGGCACGGCGAACCAGAACTACGCCTCGACGATTCTCAACAACACCCGCGTGGGCTGGTCGCAGCAGCTCGGCCGGCGATTCTTCTACTCGGTGAACCTCGGCTTCTGCGTCGGCACGAGCGGCGCGAACCCCAACCAGTCGGCCGATCCACTCTACGTGGGGGGATCACTCGAGTACCGGTTCCAACAGGGCTTCTGGGCCGCGCTCGGCTACGAGCCGCAGCAATCCTGCCGCACCGACATCCTCGGCATTTCGAGCCGCAAGCAGATCGGATTCGATCTCTTCAAGGAATGGAGATTCTAAGAGGTCCCGTTCTGCTCATCGCGAATCCAGCGGCGCGGCGCGGCTCGCACTGGTTCGAGAAGGCGCGCGCCGCATTCGAGGCGGCAGGCGTGGAGTGCGACGCGTTCGTCACGACGCATCCCGGCCACGCAGCCGAGATCGCGGCCGAGCTGTGCGCGAGGTACGAGGCCGTGTTCACGCTCGGCGGCGACGGAACCGCGATGGAAGTGATCGGCGCTTTGGCACACGGGCCGATTCCGGTCGGCGTGCTTCCGGGCGGAACGGGAAATCTCGTCGCGCGGGCGCTCGGCATCCCGCTCCGGGTCGACCGGGCCGTGCGTGCGCTGCTCGAGGGCAGCGTCGCGTCGATCGATCTTGGGGTGATCGACGGCGCGCGGCGCTTCGCCTTCGCCGCCGGAGTCGGCATCGACGCACGGATTATCGAGGAGACGCCGCCGGCGCTCAAGCGGCGCATCGGCTTTCTGGCGTACGCGCTCACTGCCGCGAAGGCGTCGCTGCGACGGCGCGAGTTCGTCGCGCGCGTGGAGGTGGATGGCGTGGTCGTCGAGCGGCGCGCGGTGGCGGTGATGATCGCCAACTTCGGCACCGTGCTGAGCGACCTGATCGTGCTCGGTCCCGGCATTCTGCACGATGATGGTCTGCTCGACGTATGCATCATCTGTCCGAGCGGCTCGCTCGACGCCATCCGCATCGCGTGGCGGATGATGCGAGGCGATTTCAGCGACACACCATCGCTCCGGTATCTTCCCGGGAAGAGCATCCGCATCAGCTGCGATCCGCCGCAGGTCTTTCAAGCCGACGGGGAAGTGATCGGCACGACGCCGTTCGCGGCGCACGTCGAAGCGCTGGCGGTGCGTCTGCTCGTGCCGCGCCGCGATTGACTGGATTGTCGGGAAATCGTAGGTTCGAATCCCTCCCATGATGACGCAACAACTCCACGAGCATGATGCCATGATGTGCCGCGCGTGCGGACGTGAGGAGCGCGCGTCCGAAGGATTCCCGTGCGAGGAGTGCGGCACCTTCATCTGCCTGCTGTGCAACTTCAAGGGCGTGCTGTACTGCCGCGCCTGCACCGCGAAGAAGAAGGAGCAGGAGTCGAAGTGACCGCGCCGGTCCGATGACGGCCGCACCCGACTTCACACCGTTCGGCCTGGCGATTGGCCACGCGACGGACGACGCGGGCGGCACCGGCCTCACCGTCGTGCGTGGCATCGATCGCCCGTTCCGCGCGGCGGCCACCATCTTCGGCCGCGCGACGGGAACACGCGAGCTCGACGCGCTCTCCCCGCATCATCTGGTCGACCGCGTCGATGCGATCGTACTGACCGGTGGGTCGGCCTACGGACTCGCCTCGGCTGATGGCGTCATGCGATGGATGGAAGAGCGCGGCCGCGGATTTCCCGTCAGCGTGGGTGTCGTGCCGATCGTACCGGCGGCGGTGGTGTTCGATCTCGCACCGTGCGGCCGGGCGGACTCGCGCCCGACGGCGGCAATGGCGTACGCCGCGTGCGAGTCGGCGCGATCTGTCATCGACGCCGAAGGATCAGTCGGCGCGGGTACAGGGGCGACGGTGGGTAAGGGCGCCGGTACCGGGCGCTCGATGAAGGGCGGCGTGGGCGCGTGGGTCGAGAGCGCGGCAGGCGCCGACGGTCCGATTCGCGTCGGCGCCGTCGCGGTGGTGAATGCGTTGGGTGACGTGCGCGATGCGTCTGGCGCGATCATCGCTGGTGCGCGCGCCGACGGCGGCGGCTTCATCGATATCGCGCGCGCTCTTGCCGCCGGCGCGCCGCAGACGCCGAGCTTCGGCCAGCCGGCGCGCGCGCAGCCCATGGAGAACACGACGCTCGCGCTGGTGGCGACCGATGCCTTGCTCACGCGAGTCGAGCTGAAGCAGCTGGCGACCGCCGCGGGGGCGGCCCTCGCGCGGCGCATCACGCCGGTGGGCACGAGCTACGACGGCGATGTGGTATTCGCCGTCGGGCCGACATCGGGCAAGAGCGCCCCGCTCCTTCAAATCGAAGCGCTCGCCGTGCGCGCCCTGGAGACGGCGATCGAGCGCGCGGTGCGCGCGGCGCGCGGGCGCGATGGCGTGCCCGGTCTCGCGGACAAGTGAGCGCGGTGCTCGAGGCCTTTCGCGTGTCGTCGGCGGTCGCGCCCGTGTGCGCGGAGCCGAAGGCCGGGAGCGAGCAGGTGACGCAGGTGATGTACGGGCACGCCGTGACCGTGGTCGAAGACCGCGCGCCATGGCTCAAGATCCGGACCTCCGATGGCTACGAAGGCTGGATGCATCGCGGTTTTCTCCGGTCCGAGCTCACGCCGCGCCGGCTGGCGCGTGTCGCCATGGGGTGTGTAGTACGTGATGATGCGGGACGCCGACTCGTGGTGCCGCCGGGCGCGTTGCTGACCGACGGCGACACCGTCGAGAGCGGAGAGGCGCTCACGCTCGGCGAGCTGTCGGCGAGATTCGCGCGTGACGGAAGCGCCGTGGCTCTGACGGCGTGCAAGCTGTATGAAGGGACGCGCTACGAGTGGGGTGGCGTGACGCCATGGGGCGCCGACTGCTCGGGGATGGTGCAGACGGTGTTCCGCCTGCACGGCTACCCGCTGGCGCGCGATGCAAGACAGCAAGCGGAGCAGGGCGGAGATGCCGGAACCGATCCCCTCGCGTTGCGAGCGGCGGACCTGCTGTTTTTTTCCGATAGGGAGGACGGCCGCATTACGCACGTCGCCATCGCGCTCGGCGATGGCCGGATCGTGCATCTGGCGCTGGGACGCGGTGGTTACGCGGTGGAGGACTTGAACGATGTGAGCGATGGCTACGTCGGCGCGTTGGTGAAGCGATTCAGATTCGCGCGGCGGGTGGTCGGGGCGTAGTCAGCTCAGCATTGCACCCGAGGCGGGCATGGGGCCCATGGTCTCGGCGCTCCGCACGTGGAGCGCAATGTTCGCGTGCATCACATCGTTGAGCGCGATCTCCATCGAGTAGCTGCCGATGACGTCGAGGGGCAGATCGATGGCGGCGATGAGCGGCAGGTCCATCTCGCCGACGCCCGAGGGCGGCGCGCCGACGTTGAGCTCACCGGTCGACGACCACAGCTCCTGCCCGCTCGGACTGAGCCACCGCAGCGCCATCGTGTGCGTGCCGGCATCGGCGACCGATCCTTTCAGCCGCACCACCATGTAGGCGCGCGCGTGCACCGCCGGGAGCGAGCCCACTTGCAGCGCGTCGAACACGCCCAGGATGTTGAGCTTGCCTTCTTGCGACAGATTTGCCGCGTCCGCGAAGAGGGCGAAGGAGACTTGCATGACGCAACGTAACGGCCCTCACGGTGCGATGCTCGGCGTCTACGCGAGCATCCGCTAGCTTTCGCGCACCTATGAGCGCAATTACGCCGGACATCGACAGCGACAGCGACGTGGCGCCTGCGACCGCGCGGGGGTTCACGGGCACCGACGCGCTGCTGGTCGTCATGGCGGTGATCTGGGGAGTCAACGTGACCGTGGTGAAGTCGGTGACGATGGTGCTCGATCCTTTGGCGTACAATGCCGTGCGTGTCTCGCTCGCAGCCATCGCGATGCTGTTGATCGTCTGGGCGACGGCGGCGCCGGGTGCGGGGTTCTCGCAGCTCAGTCGCCGCGACGTGCTCGCGCTGGTCGGGCTCGGTGTCATTGGCAACGGCCTGTACCAACTGGGCTTCGTGGAAGGCATCGCGCACTCGAAGGCGGGCGATGCGGCGCTGGTCCTCGCGGCGACGCCGGCGATGGTTGCGCTCATCGGGCGCGCGTTCGGCGTCGAGCGCGTGAGCGCGCGCGGCTATCTCGGCATCGCTCTCTCGATCGCGGGTATCGCGTTGGTCGTACTCGGTACCACCGGAGCGCCCGGGGGCTCGACGCTGGTGGGCAGCGCGCTGATCCTCGCAGGCTCCCTGTGCTGGTCGGTGTTTTCCGTGCTGATTACGCCGTACGCGAATCGCATCGACGGGCTCCGCGCCGGCGCGCTGACCATGGGCGGCGGCGCGCTCGCGCTGGTTCTGGTGTCGCTCCCCCGGATTGCGCGCGTGCCATGGCACGCGATCTCGATCGGGATGTGGGGTGCGATATTGTACAGCGGCATCGGCTCATTGGTGATCGCCTACCTTATCTGGCAGCGTGGCGTGCGCGTGCTCGGTCCAACCCGCACGGCGATGTACTCGAATCTTCAGCCCGCGGTGGCGCTGATCACGGCGTGGCTCGCGCTCGGCGAAGTGCCGACGGCCTGGCAGGGGATGGGCGCCGCGACCATCATCGCCGGCGTGGTGATGACGCGCGCCTGATTCTTTCGGACGGACATGTGAAGCTCGTTCTCCTCGATATCGACGGCACCATTCTCTGGACCGACGGCGCTGGCCGCCGCGCCATGGAGTCCGCCCTCACCGGCGTCTTCGGCACGCCGGGCGCGTCCACCTATCGATATGATGGCAAGACCGACGGCCAGATCGTGCGCGAGTTGATGGCGCACGCGGGCCGGACGCTCGACGACGTGGAGCGTGCGATGCCCGAGGTGATGGAACGCTATCTCGGGATGTTGGAGAGCGAGCTCTCGACCGGAACGAAACGCGTTCGCGTTTTTCCCGGCGTGCTCGAGCTGATCGACGCCATCGAGGCGCACGAAGAAATGGTGCTCGGGCTGCTCACGGGCAACTTGCGCGAAGGCGCATCGCTCAAGCTGCGCGCGGCCGGGATCGATCCGGACCGGTTCGTGGTCGGTGCGTTCGGATCGGATCATCATCTACGCCCCGAGCTGCCGGGCATCGCGCGTGAGCGCGCGTGCCAGCTGCTCGGACGCGAGATGGCCGGCGACCGCGTGGTGGTGATCGGCGACACGCCGGCGGACATTGCCTGTGGCCGCGCCATCGGCGCCCGGGCAATCGGCGTGGCGACCGGCCACTACTCGGTGGAAGAGCTGTCGGTGCACGGTGCGGCGGCCGTCTTCGCCAATCTCACCGACACCGCGGCGGTGCTGCGCGCGATTCTCGATGGCTGACGCGCCGGCGACGCCGGTACGCGTCACCGGCTTCTTTCGCGGCAACGAGCTCGACGCCGGCGGCGCGTTATTTGTGCGCGAGCGCGAGATCGGAGTCGAGCTGCCGGGCGGGAGCGTTCTGCTCCCGATCACCGGAATTGACGGTGTGGTCTGGCTGAGCGACGACGTGGTGGCGATCCATCTCAGCGATGGCGACGCGATGCAGCTGGCCGGCGCGGGGCCTCTGCGTAGTGCCATAAATTCGCTCGTCGCCGCCTCACTGACGGTGCCGGAGCTGACGCTGTCGCTGCGCGGGCTGGGCTCGAGGCGGGCGGCACCCGGCGGAACCTTCGATGGATTCTTCGCGCCCATGCTGGCGGCTCGCCGCCGGGCGGGGTTCTCGAACGAGGTCGACTTTTTTCTCAGCGCACTGGACGCTGCCGCGATGCGCGATGCGATGTCGGAGCAACTGCGCAACTTCGTGTCGCGTCGCTATCCGGCACGGGCGTCCGATCGCCGCGCGCTGCAGGCCCAGCTCGACGAGATGGCGGAACCGCTATTCGTCGCGCTCGGTTCCCTCAAGCAAGCGCAGCAGGAGCTGGCCGGCTCCACCGACGAGCAGCGATTCGCGCGCATGCGCGCCTGGTCGGACGCGATGCGGCACGCCTTCGATGTGGCGGACCGGTGCTGGCTGGCGATGCGGCCGGTGCTCGAGAGCGAACATCGCGAGCGCGTGCCGCGATGGCGTCGCTGGCTGCGTCTGAGTGTCGCGCTGCTCGCGCTCGGTGGCGCCGCGTCGCTGAGCGCGCAGCCGCCAAACCCTGAGGCGCGTCGCATGACGGTGCGAGTGAGCGGTGCGCCGACCGATACGCTGCGCGCGTACGGCTTCGATGTCGTCGAGGCGCACGGCCGCGACGCGCTGGTCGTCGCTGACGGAGCGGAGCGCGCGCGGCTGACGAGTCTGGGGGCCGCGCGCGGTTTCGTCGTGACGCCGATGCCCGCTCCATCGGCGCGCGCGAGCGTGTCGGGGGTGAGCTCGGGACCGCTGGTCTATCGTCCCTTCGACGACCCGGTGCGCGGCATAGGAGCGTTCCTCGACTCGATGGCGCGCGCGAATCCAACGCGTGTTCATCTCGATACGATCGGCCGCACACTCGAGGGTCGCCCGCTCATCGCCGCCAAGATCGGCGCCGCCGATGACAGCCCCGGCCGCCCAAATGTGCTCTTCATGGCGACGTACCATGCGCGCGAATGGGCCGCAACGGAGATGGCGCTGCGGCTGATCAAGCTCCTCGCGCAGGCTGCTCCCGACGCGCGCGTCGATTCACTGGTCAAGCGGCGAGACATCTGGGTTCTCGCTGTCGCGAATCCCGATGGCTACCAGTACACCTTCTCCAACGATCGGCTGTGGCGAAAGAATCGCCGGCCGAACGGCGACGGCTCGTTCGGCGTGGATCTCAACCGCAACCACGCCGAGCGATGGGGAGCCGACAACATCGGGTCGTCGCCCTTTACACAGAGCGAGGTGTATCGCGGCCCGTCGCCGGAATCGGAGGCGGAGATCCGCGCGATTGTCCAGTTTCATGCCGCGCATCCACCGGTGCTGTCGGTCAGTTATCACACGTACACGGGCATCGTGCTCTTTCCGCCCGGCGATACGTACGGCCAGCTCGCCGGCGATTTTCCGGTCTTTCACGCTCTCGCCGGCACCGATGTGCAGCCGTCGGTGCATGACCGGTTTCCCGGATCGAATCGCACGTTCTATCATCCGGCGCCGAGCTGGAACCTGTACACCACGAACGGCGAGTACACCGATTGGGCCTATCTCAATCGCGGCTCGATCGCATTCACGCCGGAGCTGACGAGCGGATACGAGAACGACACGTACTACGGCTTCGAGTTTCCCGACGACGAGTTGAAGCTGCAGGAGCTGTTCTCGGAGAATCTCCCGTTCGCGCTCGATGTGCTGGACGCGGCCGCCGATCCGCTGCGCGCGCGGCCGCAGGCGACCGCGATTGCGAGCGCTCGCGTGCTGTTCGAGTCCGTCTCGCCGACGGTGCGCGTGCTGGTTCCCGCGGCGGTCGCCGCGTCCGTGACGGTGAAGGCCGGATCAACGACGCTGCCCACCACCATCGATCGCAATGACGGCGGAGTGTTCTGGGCACGCCTCGTCGGCCAGCCCGCGGCGCGGCCGGGCTCGGTCGTGTTGAGTGGCGGCGCATCGGCGGCGTTGACGCTGCTGTCGGCGAGCGGTGCCGAGCAGGGCGAGACCGGATGGATCGCCGACAGATTCCGCACCGACACGTCGCGGGTCGCCGGATTGCTGGCGTGGGCGACGGGTACTGGAACGCTCACCTCACCCATCATTCAGGTTCCGTCGAACAGCGATAGCGTGAGCGTGCTGTACTGGACGCGCTATGACGGCGATGGCTTCGATGTGCGGCCACATGGCGAGGTGCAGCTGTCGGCCGACGACGGTGCGCACTGGACCGTCGTCGCGCGCGTCTCGGGAACGGCGCAGCGGTACTATCCCGAGCGCGCGGACATCACCGGGGTGCGCGGCGCGCGCATCCGCGTGCGATTCGTCGGCGCCTGGCTGTCCACGCTGAACGTGTGGCGGATCGACGAGATTACCGTCCTGGCGCATTCGCCTCCGCCGGTGGCGGGGAGCGGCATCGCGCTCGTGCCGTCGGAGAATCCGGTTCGGGGTGGGAGTGTACGATTCGACTGGCCCTTCGACGCAACGGCGGGCGAGCTGGCCGTGTATGATTTCGCCGGCCGTCTGGTATGGCGAGCGACCGTCGCGGCCGGCGCGCCGACGGTGACGTGGGACATCGCCTCTGGGGGCGCGCGAAACGGAGTGTATCTGGTAGTCGCGCGCGGAACAGGAAGGACGCTGAGCACGAAGCTGTTCGTCACGCGCGCGGGTGGCACATGATCGTCGGCCTCGGACTCGATTTGGTGGATCTGGCACGTGTGCGGCGGCTGATCGATTCGAAGGGGGAACGCGCGCTGAGGCGGCTCTTCCTGCCTAACGAGTCCGCCTACGCGATGTCGCGTCCGGATCCGTATCGCCATCTTGCCGCGCGCATCGCGGCGAAAGAAGCGACGTACAAGGCGCTCGCCGGCAGCGACGCCGCGCGTGGCATCGGATGGCGGCAAATCGAAGTGGTGCCGCACGCCGATGGGCGTCCGACGCTGGTGCTGCACGAGCGCGCACTCGAGCGCGCGGCCGAGCTCGCCGTGTCGCGCATCCTGCTGTCGATTTCGCATAGTGAGACGACCGCCGGCGCCGTCGTGATGCTCGATAACGATGGTTGACGAGCGCACGTAGCGCGTCCTCGCCTCTCGCCAGTATCTTGCGGGCGTCTAATCCGAGACATCGTTCGGGATTCGAATGCCACCGTTTTTCAGGCCCCTCGCCGCCGTCGCGGCGATCACAATAAGTGGTTTTGTCGCCTCAGTCGCTCGGGCGCAGGAGCCGCCGGCGCGGCGGCTGTCGAGCATCGTTGGCGTGGCGGTCGAGGAGTACGCCAAGGGGATCGACAAGAGCGGCCACCTGATCTCCCAGCAGGAATACGACGAAGCGGTTGGCTTTCTCAAGGATGCGCGCGGCGTCGCCGACCGGCTGAGCGGTGCGCAGGCGGCCGCCGTTCGCGGCCCACTCGATTCGCTCGTCGCCGCTGTTGCCAACAAGCGGCCGCCCGATGAGCTGGCCGAGATTCACAAGCGCTTCGTCGCCGCGCTGGGCAGTGAGGGTGCGCTGCAGATGCCGAGCGGTCCGCTCAGCATCGCTGCCGGCCGGGCGACTTACGAGCGCAACTGCGCCAGCTGCCATGGTGAAAACGGAAAGGGCAACGGCCCCGCGGCGAAGGGACTACCCACGGCGCCGCCCGCGCTGGCCGATGCGAAGACGATGGCTACCGCCACCCCCGCGCTGATGTTCCGCGTCATCTCGGTCGGCGTGAGTGGAACGGCCATGGCGTCGTGGGCGAACACGCTCTCGCCGCAGGACCGATGGAATCTCGTCGCCTACCTGCATTCCTTGCGCGCGTCGCCGTCATCGATGCTCGAGGGTGAAGGGTTGTATCTGCAGCGATGCGCGTCTTGCCACGGCGCCACCGGGATGGGCGAGGGATCGGCGACGAGGGCCCTCTCGCGCGCTCCGCCCTATCTCGGCGATCTCGGCTGGCAGGCGGAACGCAGCGATTCGCAGATCGCAATGGCCATCCGACATGGCGTGGCTGGCTCCGCCATGCCGGCGTCGCGCGACCTCAGCGACGCCGACGCGGCGAAAATCGTCGCCTACATTCGGGCATTGCCGGTCACTCGCGCGCCAATCCTCGCGGTGGTCGCGACGGGAGACACGTCGGCGTCGGCGGTCGCGCACGCGGTGCTGTCGACGCTCGATCAGGCCATGGCCGCCGCGCAGACGGGCCGGCTCGCCGACGCGGCCGATCGCGCCTTCGATGCCTACATCGCATTCGAGCCGCTGGAAGCGCCGGCGCGCGCCAAGAAGCGCGGTCTGGTCGCGACGATGGAGAGCCACTTCGCCGAGTTCAAGGGCGCGGTGAAGGCGGGCGATCTGCGCGCCGCGCAACGCAGCCGCGACGCGATCGAGGCGCAGCTGCCGGCCGTCGTCGAGCTGACGCGGCAGAGCGCGTCGAGCCCGTGGTCGGCGTTTCTCCAATCGTTTCTGATCATTCTGCGTGAAGGATTCGAGGCGATCCTCGTCGTCGGCGCGGTGGTCGCGTTCCTCATCAGGACCGGACATCGAGAGAAGCTGCGGTCGATCTGGCTGGGCGTCGCCGCCGCCATCATCGCCAGCGCGATGACGGCGGTGGTGCTCGCGACCGTTCTGCACGCCGTGCCCGCGAGCAGTGAGATCATCGAGGGCAGCACGCTGCTGGTCGCGGTGGCCGTGCTCTTCTCCGTCAGCTATTGGTTGATCAGCAAAGTCGAGGCGGCGAAGTGGCAGCAGTTCATCCGCGAAAAGGTGAATGTCGCGCTCGAGAATGGCGGGGACCGCGCGCTGGTGTTCGTCGCGTTCCTGGCCGTGTATCGCGAGGGCGCCGAGACGGCGCTGTTCTATCAGGCGCTGTTCAACGAGGGATCGCACGTCGTGCTCCCGCTCTCGCTCGGGATCATCGTCGGCGGCGCGGCGCTCGCCGTGGTGTTCACCGGTTTCTATCGCTTCGGCGTCAGAATTCCGTTGCGACCGTTCTTCGCCTGCACGAGCGGACTGTTGTACTACATGGCGTTCGTGTTCGTGGGAAAGGGACTTCGTGAGCTGCAGGAAGGGAATGTCGTGCCGATTACGACGATCCCGCATCTGCCGACCTTCGATGCGATGGGGATATTTCCAACGCTCGAGACGCTCGGCGCGCAGCTCATCCTGCTCGTGCTGCTCGTGTTCGCGCTGATCAAGACCTTCTGGCCCAAGCGCTCCGTTACGCTGCCGACCGCGCCGGCGGTCGAGCCGACGGGCGACGTGGTGCAGCGCATGACGCGCCTCGAGGAGCGTCTCGCCCGGCTCGAGCGCTCGGTGCGTGACGACGTCGTCGCGGGCACCGAACCCAACACGTAGCAACCTGGTCGTGTCGAACGATTCGCTGTGGGCGCTTCCGTGGGGGCCGCTGCTCATCTTCGGGCTCCGGCTCGTCGACGTGTCGCTCGACACGATGCGGGTGCTCTTCGCCGTGCGCGGGAAGCGCAACGTGGCGCCGATCCTCGGTTTCTTTCAAGCGCTCGTCTGGATCTTTGCCGTTGGCAACGCGATCAAGCATCTCGACAGCTGGTGGCACATCATCGGCTATGCCGGCGGCTACGCGATGGGCACGTATATCGGCATCACGATCGAGCGCATGCTGGCTTACGGCCTGTCGATCGTGCGCATCGTGTCCCAGCACTGCGGCGTCGAAATCGCCGTGGCGCTGCGGGAGCAGGGTTACGGAGTCACGGAGATTCTCGGCCGCGGACGCGAAGGCCCGGTCGAAATCATCAATTGCGTCGTCCAGCGCCAGCACCTCGACGACATCATGAAGATCGTGGACCGCTGCGACCCGCAATCGATGGTGACTGTCGAGGAGCCGAAAATGCTTCGCGGCGCCACTTTGCTTGGCCGCCGGAAGATGCTCGAGATTCCGAAAGTGCTCGACCGCGCGGGGCGGCAGCGGGTGTGAGCGAACCGGAACTCGGCATTCGGCACTCGGCATTCGGCGCTCGCCACTTGGCGCCCGGAGGGGCCTTCTGGCGGGCGGCCGTGTTGGCGCCAGCGCATCGCCCGATTGCCATGTCCCGGGTGTATCCGGTTGACCAATCGTGATCCATGTCACACTTTAGGTGCGCGGCCGCTCCGCTCGTGGATCGGCAAGGACGCCTCTCGGCCGCGTTCTCTGATCCCTCGCGAAAATACACATCGCCAGCTGGAGCTCTGTATGGCGCCGACGTCTCACATCAGCCGGCCGCATCGTGCCGCGCTGATCTCGTGCCTCGCGCTCGCGTTGTCGGCGTGTGCGTCGCAGATGCAGCTGGTGAAGATTGCCGGCGATGCCCAAACCGCCACGATCGGCGCGAAGGTCGACAGCGCGCCGCGCGTTCGGTTGATGACGAAGGACGGCAATCCGATTCCGAACGTCAACATCACCTTCGTGGCCGAGAGCGGCGGCGGGCGTGTGGTTGGACCTGAGGCCCGCACCGACATCGCCGGGCATGCGGTGGTCGGCGAGTGGATACTCGGGCCGAATCCAGGCCGCAACGTGCTATTGGCGACCATTGGCAGCAGCGCCACCTACGGCTCGGCACGCTTCACCGCGACCGGTATCACCATCGCGGCGGCGACCGCCGTCGCATTGCGGGCGCCCGTGGGGCCGAACGGCAGCGTCGTTGTGACCACGGTGGAGCAGGCCAAAGCGATGATGGCGCCGAGGCGGCGAGGCGTGATCTTGATCGCCGCCGGATTCAATCACACCTGCTCGGTCACCGACACCGGCATCGCCTCCTGCTGGGGCCTCAACGCATATGGCGCGGTAGGTGATGGCACCATCGCGACGCACGTGAATCCGGCCGCGGTTGCCGGCGGGCTCGTCTTCACGATGATTAGCGCCGGCGCGAATCACACCTGCGGCGTCAACAGCGCGGGCGCGGCCTATTGTTGGGGCTACAACGCGACCGGCGTACTCGGTGATGGCACGAGCCAGTCGCGCATGACGCCGACGGCGGTCGCCGGTGGGCAGCTCTTCAAGTCGGTGGTTGCCGGCGTCGAGCACAGTTGCGGCATCACGATCACCGGCGCGGCGTTCTGCTGGGGCGAGAACAAGGAAGGACAGCTCGGCAACGGTTCCACGACATCATCGCCGACTCCGGCGGCGGTCTCAGGCGGGCTCCTCTTTACCTCGCTCGTCGCTGGGACATATCACACCTGCGGCCTCACCGTCAGCGGTTCGGCGTACTGCTGGGGGAGCAACCTCAAGGGCGAAGTTGGCGACGGGTCGCAGACGCGTCGTCTCACGCCGGTCGCTGTTGCCGGCAACATGTCGTTCACCATGCTCGCCACGCGCTTTTCGACCACCTGCGGTCTGATCAAAGGCGGCAAGGCGTACTGCTGGGGGATGAACGACAACGGTCAGGTGGGCGACGGCACGACGCTCATTCGCACCAAGCCCACGCAGGTGGTGGGCGGCCTGATGATGGCGGCACTCGTCACCGGCGCCTACCACACGTGTGCGCTCACGCCCGCCGGCGCGGCGTATTGCTGGGGCGGGAACACGCGCGGCAATCTGGGCGACGGCACCGTAGTGCAGAAGACGGCGCCGACCGAGGTGTCAGGCGGCCTGAAATTCGAGGCGCTCGTCGCGGGATTCCAGCACACGTGCGGTCTCACGGAGCAGTCGGTCGTGTACTGCTGGGGCGCGAACGATGCCGGCGCGCTCGGCGACGGCACGCAGACGACGCGGATGGAGCCGGTGCTGGTGCAGAGCGGGGCAGCGAAATAGGGCGACGCCCGACGCCCCAACACGAACCATTCCGCCTCCTCGACTGTCGCATCTCCGATGCGACCTTCTGTGGCGGAAAGCGGACATTTTCATCACCGGCAAACGCCGCTGGTGACGGCTGAATCCGTCGTGGTGCCGGCGGGATCGAGGCTGCGGCGGCATCTGCACGACGCGGTGCACGTCTGCGCCGTCCTCGATGGAGCGTTTCGCGAGCGGCTGCCGTACGGCGACGAGGTGCTAGAGCGCGGAGCGATTCGCATCTCACCCGCGTGCGACCATCACATCGATGTTGGCGCGCTTGGCGCGCATTGTCTCGTCCTCCAATTTTCCGCAGGCGTGCTGCCGACGCGCATATCGACGCTTGCTCGCTCGATCGTGCGCCGAGATGCGGATCTTTCCGCTCTCGTGGCGCGCATTGCGCGCTCGGTCGCGGACGCCGATCCATCATCCCCCCTGGTGCTCGAGTGCCACGCGGCCGAGCTCGCCGCACAGCTCTCGCGCCGCGAATCCTCGCGCGCACCAACCGCTCCGCCGCGTTGGTTGAGCGAAGCGCGCGACATGCTCGATGCCTCCGACGCCGCGCCGAGCTTGAGCCGATTGGCCGAACGATGCGACGTACACCCCGTGCATCTCGCGCGCGCGTTCCGGGCGCACTTCGGACTCACGCTCGGCGCGTACGACAGGCGCCAGCGGCTGGTGCGCGCCGGGCGTCTATTGCGGGAGACGGATCTATCGCTCGCCCAGGTCGCGCTCCGTCTCGGCTTCTCCGATCAAAGCCACATGACGCGGGCGTTTCGCCGTTTGCTCGGAACGACGCCGGCCCGCTGGCGCAGAAACGGTAGCGATCGAGCAGGCTAAGCGGATTCAAGACGGCCCGTCGTCGCGCCGCTAGCCTGGTATTGTACGTCACGACACCTCAACTCCTTGCGCATGTCCATGAAGAACCGTCTCGCTGCCCTCGCGACACTCATCGCCGCCGTCTCGCCGGCGGCAATTGCCCAGGATGCCGCTGGCTGGCGCTCCGATCTGCATCTCCTCGCCGCCGAGCTGCCCAAGCGGCACGCGAATCCCTTTCGCCGAGTGACGCGCGAACAGTTCCAGCGCGAGGTCGACGCGCTCGATGCGCGCATCCCATCGCTTCGGCGCGAGCAGATCGCTGTAGGGTTCATGCACCTCGTGTCACTTGCGGCGGACGGCCACACCTCGATCCATCCCTACTTCGACCCGTCGCTTCGCTTCCGGTACTACCCGGTGTCGCTGTACCTCTTCCGCGACGGACTATTCGTGCGCGCCGCCGACAGCGCGCATCGCGACCTTGTCGGCGCCAGGGTGGTTCGCATCGGGCGCGTCTCAGCCGAATCGGCGATGGTCGCGGTTGGAACGATTGTGTCGCGAGAGAACGATCAATGGCTCAAGTCTCAGGGTCCGCGCTACCTCACGCTGGCGGAGGTGCTCGGCGGTCTCAACCTGGTCGATGACATGGAGCACGCGACGCTGGTGGTCGAGCAGAGCGGCGCGACGCGGACGGTCACCCTCACGCCGGCCGGTGTGCTGGAGCCCCGTGGCCACACGGCGATGCCGGTGATCGACCGCTCAGCGTGGGTCGACATGCGCCAGGAGTCATCCGCTCGCGAGCCGCTGTGGGTACAGCAGCCGGATGACTGGTACTGGATGCGCTATCTGCCCGAATCGCGCACGCTCTACGTCTGCTATCGCAACGTGCTCAGCATGCCGGGGAGCGAGTCGAATCCCGATTTCTTCAAGCGCGTTCTTGCATTCGCGGATTCGGCGCCGGTCGATCGATTCGTGCTCGACATTCGCGAGAACGGCGGGGGCAACAACTTTCTCAATCTCGCGTTGATCCGTGGCATCACGCATCGCCCGAAGCTCGACCGCCGCGGTGGGTTCTTCGTGATCATCGGACGCGCCACATTTTCGGCGGCGCAGAACCTGGTGAACGAGCTGGAGCGATATACCAACGCGACCTTCGTCGGCGAGCCGACGGGCAACGCGCCCAATCTCTACGGTGACGCGCAGCCGTTGATCCTCCCCAAGAGCGGGCTTCGCGTCGCGATCTCGACGATCTATTGGCAGACAATGAACCCCAAGGATGCACGGCTGTTCGTCGCGCCGCGCATCGCGGCCGACCTCACGTCGTCCGAGTATCGCCGCAACATCGATCCGGCGATGGTGGCCATCGACCGGTTCGGATCGCGCAAGACGCTCGCCGAACTGCTCGCCCCCGCGCTCTCGCGCACCGACACGACTGCCGCGTTCGAAGGTCTGCGCGCGTATCGAGCCGATCCGTCGAACGTCTACGCCGACGTAGAAGCCGAGATGAACGCGCTCGGCTACGCGATGCTGAACGGTGGACGGACGAAGGAGGCCATCATCGTCTTCGCGTCGAATGCAATGGAATTTCCGCGCTCGGCCAACGTGTTCGACAGCCTCGGCGAAGCGTATGAGCAGTCCGGGGACCGAGCGCGCGCCACGGCCGCCTACCGGCACGCGCTCGAACTATCGCCCACGCTCGCGTCCTCGAGGGCCGCGCTCGAGCGATTGCACTAAGAAGGGCGGGTGTCGAGCAACAGGGACTGAAATCCTACAGGCCCATGGGGCGCCCGGCGCCCGGTGCTCGGCGCCCAACGTCAGGCGCCCGGCGCCCTACGCCTACTCTCAGTTGCATCCAAACGAAGCCCGCCGCGATGAACGCGAGTGCGAGCACCTGCGCTACCGTGAGCGGCCCGAAGAACCGGTCATCTTTGGCGCGGAAAAACTCGATGATGAATCGCTCGATACCGGCGAGCACCATGTAGACGCCGAACAGCCATCCCTGAGCGTGCTTGTGGCCGCGCATGCGCCAGAGCGCGCCGAACATGACGAGCGCGAGCGCGATCTCGAACAGCTGCGTGGGATAGACGGAGAGCACCGTGCTCGGAGAGGTGCCCGGCGCGAGCGGCACGCCGAACATCTCGTGCATGTTGCCCGCCGTCGACGCGGGCGCGCCTTCGGGGAAGGATACGGCAAGCGCTCCGTTCCACGGACGGCCGTAGTCGTCGCCTACCGCCCAGCAGCCGGTGCGTCCCACGGCATACGCGGCGGCGATCGAGATGCCGGCAGGATCGGCCAGCCGCATGATCGGCAGCCGCTTGATCCGAATCGTGGCGACGACGGCAATGATCCCGCCGATGAGTCCGCCCCAGAACACGAACCCGCTTCGGCTCCACAGCGCCGCGGAATTGCCGATCAGAATTACGTAGTAGATCTTGGCGCCAAGCAATCCGCCGACAACCGCGGCGAAGAGCAGATCGCCTACGGGCGCCGGATCTTCGCCCCGCTCGACCAGCACGTGATGCGTGATCACCTGCGCGATCAAGAAGGCCAGCAACACGGCCAAGCCAAAGCCGGTGAGCGTGAACAGGCCGAGCGGGATCGCGACGGGATGGTGGATGGTCATGAGAGAAAGGTACTGCACCCGCCCCCCAGCTACAGTCCCGGCATCCCCCGACTCGCGTACGCATTCAAGTCGAGACCGGAGCGCGCCCCATGCTCATAGTGGTACAACCCCGCGCGCGCGATCATGGCGGCGTTGTCCGTCGCGAGTCGCGGGGAGGGCGCGAACAGCTCGGCGCCGATGTCGGCGAGTCGGGCGCGCATCGCGGCCACGAGCGTTTTGTTACCGGCCACACCGCCGCCGAGCACGACGCGCGTACGTCCCAGTTGATCGGCGGCGCGAACGGTCTTTTCGGTCAGCGTCTCGATCAGCGCGTCCTGAAATCCGCGCGCCAAATGCTGGCGGTCCGCGTTGATGCTCGTCGAGGCGCGCGTGGCGTTGAGCAGCGCCGTCTTCAATCCGCTGAAGGAAAAGTCAAAATAGTCGGGATCGCCGTACCGCTGGTCACGGCGCAGCATCGGACGGGCGAAGCGGTACCGCGCCGGGTCGCCCCCCGTCGCTTCGCGCTCGATGTGCGGACCGCCGGGGTAGGGCAGACCCAACAGCTTCGCCACCTTGTCGAACGCCTCGCCCGCCGCGTCGTCGCGCGTGGCGCCGAGCAGGCGATAGCGCCCCCACGCTTCGACATCGATTAGCAGCGTGTGTCCGCCGGAGATGAGCAGACCGGTGAATGGTGGCACAGCCGCGGGATGCTCGAGAGCGGTCGCGAACAGATGCGCTTCCATGTGATGCACGCCCACGAGCGGAGCGCCTAACGAGTACGCCAGTGCTTTGCCGAAGCTCACGCCTACCAGGAGCGCGCCCACGAGCCCCGGTGCGTACGTCACCGCGACCACATCGACGTCGGCGCGGGTGATGCCGGCGTCGGACAGCGCGCGCTCGGTGACCGGCACGATGCTGGTGAGATGCGCGCGCGACGCGATCTCCGGCACCACGCCGCCGAACACCCGATGCACGTCCTGCGAAAGAATCACGAGCGATCGCATCGCGACGTCGTCACCGGCGCCTTCGAGCACGGCGACCGATGTCTCGTCGCACGAGGTTTCGATGCCGAGAACGATCGTCACGGCCGCCGGGTTCGAGGGGCCGGGAGCCGTCGCGCGCGCGCGCCATCCTTCCGCATCGCGCGCGCGCTGTCGGTCGCGGTCGTGGCGCCCGCGGCCGAGTCGTGCGTCATGTCCCGCGGCAGCCGCACGTGAACGCGCACGTGACTGGGCGTCACGCTCACCGCGAGCCCGCCGGTGTCGAGCGGCACCACGCGCGCTGCGCTATCGCGCGCATCGAGCACGGCGGGCACCGTGCTCACCGTGCCGAGCGAGCGCACGACGCCGCGTCTGCCACGCACGAGCACGCTCTCCGGCTCGAACACGAGAATGCCGCCGCGGAGCGCACTGTCGCTCGACACGCGCAGCGCCGAGCGCACCGGCACCAGCCGCTGCATCGTGACGTCGAACTTGACCGGAATGGCGTGCGGCTCGATATCGCGCACCTGCGCATCGACGCCGGACAGATCGACATCGCCGGGCCGCAGCTCGAGCAGCATCGAGTCGGGCACGTCAGCGCCGAGGCGGCGCTTCACCGTCGGCGGATTCGCATAGAGCTTGAGCAGCTCGCGAGCGCGCCCGACGACCAGCGCGCGCACCTGCGGCAGCGGCGAGCGCAACGCGATCGTGCTGTCGAGCGCCAGCGCCACGTCGACCTTCACCAGCTCCTCGACGACTTCATCCGCGCTGACGACAACCCACAGCAGTACGGCAAACAGGAGCGCCGCGGCCTTGAGGTGCAGTCGCTCGGTGAACACCGCGGCAAACCGGCGCTGCAGCGGCGTGCGCGCGCGGTGTTGTCCTGTCGTCTGCGGCGGAGTGCCCGTCACTGGGGCGAAGCCGGCTCGGCCAACAGCTGCTCGATCACAGCCCGGTTCGCGGCCGAGCTCCAGTCCGCCGCTCCGATCATCTTCTTGCGAATCGTCCCGTCTCGCCCTATCACGAAGGTCTCCGGCACCCCGGTGGTCTGGTACGAATCCTGGATCGTGTCGCTCGTGTCGTGCAGTACCTCGAACGTCAGCGCGTGCTCGCGAATGAACGCGCGAATGAGGTCGCTCGGGTTTCGTGTGCGATGATCGATGCTCACCGCAACCACGCGCAGTCCCTTCGGGCCGAACGCCTGATGCAATCGCTCGATCGCCGGCATCTCGGCCCGGCACGGCTCGCACCAGGTCGCCCAGACGTTGATCAGGAGCACCTGGCCCTTGTAGTCGGCGAGGGTGCGCACCGTGCCTGGCTTGGGGTTGCCCACGCCTTCGGGACTGTACGCCTGAATCGTCTGTCCGGAAAAGGCGGGCGCCTTCGAGCCGACGGACACGGGGAACAGCTCGGAACCGAGAAAGTGCGTCGCCGCGATCGCGCCGGCGGCGAGCAGGAGCACGATGCCCCCGACGACGGCCCACTGCTGCCGGACGGTCACGTCGTCTCCGAGCATAGCGCGCGCAGCGCCGCGATCTCGGTCACCGGATTCTTCGAGCTGAAGATGGCGTTGCCCGCGACGAAAGTGTCCGCGCCCGCGCGCCAAGCGCGGGTGATCGTATCGCGCCCGATCCCGCCGTCGACCTCGAGCGCCGCGCCGCTCCCGGCCGCGTTCAGCATCAGTCGGGCCCGCCGCACCTTGTCGAGCGAATGCTCGATGAAGCGCTGCCCGCCGAAGCCCGGATTCACCGACATGATGAGCACGAGATCGAGCTCGCCGGCCACCTCCTGCACCATCTCGAGCGGAGTGGACGGATTGATCGCCACACCCGCGGTGAGCCCGATCGACTGGATATGCTCGATCTGCCGGTGCAGATGCGGCGAGACCTCGGCGTGGATGGTGATTCCCGTGGCGCCCGCCGCGGCGAAATCCTCGAAGTAGCGCTCCGGCTCGACCACCATCAGATGACAGTCGAGAGGCAGCTCGGTGAGGTGGCGCACCGTCTCGATCACCTTCGCGCCGAAGGTGAGGTTCGGGACGAACCGGCCGTCCATCACATCGACATGCAGCCAATCGGCTCCGCCCTCTTCCATCCGCGCGACGTCGTCGGCCAGCCGGGCGAAGTCCGCGCTGAGGATCGATGGCGCGATGCGAACGCTCACGGAACCGCGCGGCCAGCGATAGTCAGCTGAATCGGTGTCCCGAGCGACACGGTCCGTCCCGATGCCGGGTTTTGCGTAACGACCGAGTTTGGTTGCAGCGCGCTTCCGGAATCGATCGAGATATGGCCGACCGCCAGTCCGAGCTGCGTGATGCGATTGCGCGCATCGGGATAGCTCTGGCCCACGACGTCGGGCACCTCCACCGCGCTCGGTCCTCTGCTCACCATGAGATCGACCGACGATCCGATCGGCACGCGCACGCCGGCGACGGGTTGCGTCGCCAACACCTGGCCGCGCGAGTGACCGCTCGCCTCTTCCAGCACTTCGCCTACCTCGAGACCGGCGCTCTCGAGCGTTTGCCCAGCTTCGGCCCGCGTCATTCCGACGAGCTTGGGAATCGGCGCTTGGCGCTGGCCGAGGCTGACGTCGAGCACCACGCGCGCGCCCTTCGGCATCACCGATCCCGGCACCGGATTCTGGCCGAGCACCTGTCCCGGCGCCGCGGACGGGTGATAGCGCGATTCGCCCTTGGTGGGCGCGAAGCCGGCGTTGGTGAGACGGCGCTCCGCATCGTCGTACCGGATGCCCATCACGTTCGGGATCTTGTTGTCGTTCGTGATGAGGCGGGTCGGAAAGATGAACAGCACCACGATCACGTAGGCGACCAGAAATCCGCCGATTCCGATCACGAGAAAGGGAATCGCGCGGCGCGCGAACACGGGGAGGCTCATTCGTTCTCGCTCACGCGGGGCTTCGCCTCAGACGCGCCGCGAACGCGCCGTCGGCGCCGTCTCGCTGAGGCAGAATGCGGAGACGCCCGGCATCGAGCACGGCGGCCGGCACCGTACCATCCGGCGGCGGCTCGAGCGTCCAGTCGGACGATTCGGCGATGAAGCTTTCGATCTGCGCGTCGTTCTCTTCGGGCTCGAGCGAGCAGGTGCTGTAGATGAGCAGTCCGCCTGGCTTCACGACGGACGCCGCCGCGCGCAGGATCGTGCGTTGCAGCGCGCCCATCACCGCCAAGTCGGAGATCTTGAGCCGCCAGCGCGCATCGGGATGGCGGCGGAACGTGCCGGTGCCGGTGCATGGAACGTCGACCAGCACGGCATCGACGGGCGCGATGGCCGGCGTGCGCGCATCGGAGACGAATGAAATCAAATTTTTGGCATCCACGCGGCGAAAGTTGTCGGTCATCCGAGTGACGCGCGAGGGTGCGCGGTCGCCACAGAAAACGATACGCGCCGCGCGAGACAACTCGAGCGCCTTGCCTCCCGGCGCGGCGCACAGGTCGGCGACCACGCTGCCGGCGGCCACGGCCGCGTACCGCGTCACGAGCGTGGCGGCTGGATCCTGCACGAAGAACAGTCCCTGGCGAAACGCACCGAGCTCGCGCAGCGCGACGCCGGCGGGCAGAACGATCGAGTCGGACGCGAGCGGCGCTTCCCCGCCGTGGATGCCGGCGCTCTCGAGCGTCGCCTCGAGCTGCTCACGGACAATGCCGAAAGGCCTGATGATGATCGGCGCCTCGACGTTGTTGGCGATGAGGAGCCGCGCGGTTTCCTCGGCGCCCCAGCGGGCAATCCAGCGGGCGACGAGCCAGCGCGGATGTGAGTGCGCGAGTGCCAGCGCGTCCACTGGATCGGATGGCGCGGGCACCTCCGCGCTGTCACGCTCGCGATCGACTCGGCGCAGTACGGCATTGGCCAGCTTGCTGGCGCCGATTCCGTGACGTGACTTGGCGAGCTCCACCGTCTGCGCGATGGCGGCGTAGGCCGGCACACTTCCCATGTGCAGCAGCTGATACACGCCCAGCCGGAGCAGGTCGATCAGATCGGGATCGAGGCGAGCGAGCCCGCCGCGTACGCGCAGCGAGAGCAGGGCATCGAGCATTGCGCGCTTGCGGAGCATGCCGAAGGCGAGCTCCTGCATCCAGCGGCGATCGCGCGCATCGAGTCCGCGCGCACGCGCATCGAACGCGGCATCGAGCATCTCGCCTCGACGCAAGTCCGCGCACAAATCCGCCGCCGCCCGCCGGGCCTCCGTCACGCCGCCGGCCACGACGACCCCGCTGTTCACCGAATGGAGCGACATGGATGGAAGATAGCGGGTAGACCCGGCACCCCGCACCCGTTCTCACCTACTCGAAGTTGTCTCCCACGTTCACGGCGCGTCCCCGCGCCCACTCGGCCGCCGTCAGCCGCTTCTTGCCCGCGGGCTGCACATCCGAGATGCGTACGGCGCCATCGCTGCACGCGACGAGGATGCCCTCGGGCGTGATCGCGAGCACAGTGCCTTCGTGGGCGTCGTCCCAACCGCCGGGCGCGTCGTTCGTGGAAGCGCCAAAGAGCTTGATGTCGGCGCCGCGGAGCGAGGTGAAGGCGCCGGGTTTGGGATCGTACGCGCGAATGCGGCGTGCGACCTGAATGGCGGATGAATGCCAGCTCACGCGCGCGTCGGCCCGATCGATCTTGTTCGCGTGCGTGGCCAGCGCATCGTCTTGCGGATCTTCCGCCGCTTGCTCGAGCTCGAGCAGCGTCAGCGCCTCGACCAGCGCGAGAGCGCCGAGCTCCGAGAGCCTGAGCTCGAGCTCTCCGTACGTTTCATCGTCGGCGATCGGGGTGCGCGCCTGCATCAGCACGGGGCCGGCGTCCAGCGCGGGCACCATGCGCATGATCGAGACGCCGGTCTCGGTGAGGCCATCGCGGATCGCGGCCTGAATCGGCGCCGCGCCGCGCAGCGCCGGAAGGAGCGACGCGTGCACGTTGATCGTGCCGCGCGTGGGCAGATCGATCACCTGCTTGGAGAGGATGTGGCCATAGCTGACCACGACCGAGATATCCGGCTCGAGCGCTCGGAGCGCGGCGAGAAAATCATCGCCGCGCGGACGCTCGGGCTGGAGAACCGGGAGCCCCTCGACCAGCGCGCATTGCTTGATGGGTGGTGGCGTGAGCGTGGAGCGCGAGCGGCCGGTGGGACGATCGGGTTGCGTGACGACGCCGACCGTCTCGAATCCCTCGCCCAGACAGGCTTGCAGCGACGGCACCGCGAATGCCGACGTCCCCCAAAAAAGCACGCGCACGCTATCGGGACCTCAGGTTGGAGATCGGCTACAGCTCGTCGTCGCGCGTGTGATGTCGCGCCGCGGTCTCCGGCGCGATCTTGTCCACGGTGCGCGTGAGCGACATGTCGTCGCCACGCAGCTTGTCCCACTTCGCCTTCGCCGCGCGTCGCTTGAGTACGCTCAGGTAGTCGATGAACAGTTTGCCGTGCAGATGGTCGATCTCGTGCTGAATGCATCGGCCGAGCAGCTCCGTCGCCTCGATCTCGATCTGCTGGCCATGCTCATCGAGCGCGCGGCACACCACGCGCGCGGAGCGCTCGACGTCGCCGTAGATCTCGGGGATCGACAGACATCCTTCCTCTCCCTTTTCCGATCCGTCCCGGTCGACGATCTCCGGATTGATCAGCGCGAACTTCGCGCCGTCGACATCGATCACGCACAGGCGCTCGGTGCGCCCGACCTGCGGCGCGGCCAGCCCGATGCCATTGGCCGCGTACATCGTCTCGAACATGTCGGCGATCAGCGCGCGCAGCTCGTCGGTTATCATGACGACGGGCGTCGTCACCCGGCGCAGCACGGGAGCGCCGAGGACGTAGATGTCGAGCAGGCTCACGATGCCGTCGCGCTCACGCGGCCGACGTGTCCGAGCTGCTCTTGCCCCCGATGCGCGCGATGCGGCCGCGCTCGACGATCAGTCTCGATTCGGCGCTCTTGATCGTCACGCGATCCTCCATCGTGCGCGCCGGATTGCCCTCCTTGTCCTTCACCGACGCATCCTTGACGGCGATGTGCAGCACCTCCCCGATCACGCCCCCCGCGGTGACGACCTCATCGCCCTTCTTGAGATTGCGCAGCGCCTCGTCGTGCCGCTTCCGCTGCTTTTGTTGCGGGGCGAAGAGGACGAGGTAGAAGATCGCGATGATCGACGCGAACATGAACAGCTGGCCGGTAATGCCATTGCTGGGCGACGGCATCAGCGACAGCAGGGCGAGCGGAGCGGGAAGGATCATGTCGGGACCGTGGACCGGGAGTGATAGCGGAGGAGCCAATCTCGGCTCCATCCGTCGAACGTCGCATCGCGCAGCGCCCGGCGGGCGTCGCCCATGAGACGAACGAGGAAATGTACATTGTGCAGCGAGAGAAGGCGCAGGCCCAGCATCTCCTCGCTCCGGAACAGGTGCCGGATGTAGGCGCGGCTGAATCGCGCACAGGTCGAGCAATCGCAGCGCGAGTCCACCGGACGGCTGTCGGCGCGCCACGACGCGTTGCGGACGTTGATCCGTCCTTCGCTCGTCAACGCGGCGCCGTTCCGGCCCATGCGTGTCGGCGCGACGCAGTCGAAGAGGTCGACGCCGCGGCGCACGCCCTCGATCAGATCCTCGGGAAACCCCACGCCCATCAGATACCGCGGGCGGTCGCGCGGCAGCTCCGGCTCGAGCGTCTCGAGCATCGCGTACATCTCCGGCTTCGCCTCGCCGACCGAGAGGCCGCCGATCGCCACGCCGGCCCAGTCGTCCATCGTGCTGATCGCCCGGGCCGCTTCCCGGCGCAGGTCGGCGTGAATTCCCCCCTGCACGATCGGAAAGAGCGCCTGTGGCGGGCGGCCCGCATCGGAGATCGCGGCTGACGTGTCGGCGAAGGCGCCGCGGCAGCGGGCGAGCCAGCGCAAGCTCCGCTCGCTCGCGTCGCGCGCCGTGCCGTGGTCCGACTGGCCTGGAATGACGTGATCGAACTGCATGATCACGTCGGCGCCGATGTTGCGCTCGATTCCGATCACGCGCTCCGGCGTGAAGTGGCGGCGGGAGCCGTCGATGTGGCTGCGGAATTCGACACCGTCTTCGCTCACCGTGCGCAGCGTCTCGAGCGAGAACACCTGGAATCCGCCCGAATCAGTGAGCATCGGACCGTCCCAGGCCATGAAGCGGTGCAGGCCGCCCATCTCGCGCACGAGCTCATCGCCGGGCCGGAGGTGCAGATGGTACGCGTTGGCGAGAATCATCTGGCAGCCCGCCTCGCGCAGATCGCGCGGATCGAGCGTCTTGACCGTCGCCAGCGTGCCGACCGCCATGAAGGCCGGCGTCTCGACCGAACCATGCGGTGTCGTGAAAACGCCGGCGCGCGCGGCGCCGGCGGTCGCATCGATCGTGAAGGAGAAGGGCGTCGCGGCTAGTCCCACGCGCTACTGCATTGGACGAGAGGCGACGGTCGTCACGGACGCGCCGCCGAGCTGCGCGAGGACGCTACATGATGAGCATCGCATCGCCATACGAGTAAAAGCGGTACCCGGCCGCGATCGCTTCGGCATACGCGCTCCGCATGAGGTCATAGCCCGCGAACGCCGCAACCAGCATGAGCAGCGTCGAGCGCGGAAGATGGAAGTTGGTGATGAGTTTGTCTACCGCGCGAAACTCGAAGCCCGGCCTGATGAAGATTCGCGTTTCGCCGCTCACCGGCGCGAAGGCGCCGTCGGCGCCGATGGCGCTCTCGAGCGTCCGCACGCTCGTGGTCCCGACCGCCCAGATCTTGCCGCCGGCGCCGCGCGTCATATTCAACGTCGCCGCGGCGGTCGCCGGCACGGAGTAGCTTTCCTCGTGCATCACGTGCTCCGCCGGATCATCGCACGCGACTGGCTTGAAGGTTCCCGCGCCGACGTGCAGCACGACATCGGCGCGCCGAACGCCCCGCCGCTCGAGCGCCTCGAGCAACTCGGGCGTGAAATGCAGGCCGGCCGTCGGTGCGGCGACCGATCCTTGCTCGCTCGCGTACACGGTCTGATACCGCTCCGCGTCGCGCGCCGTATCCGCGCGGTCGATGTATGGCGGCAGCGGCACATGGCCGTGCCGCTCGATCGCCAGCTCGACCGGCTCGGCGGTGTGCAGCGCGACGACGCGCGTCCGCCGCTCGGTGATCTCCAGAATCTCGACGTCGAATCCGTCCGCCACGCGCAGCACCCGTCCGGGGCGCAGCTTGCCGCCCGGACTCACCATCGCCTCGAAACGATCGCCGCCGAGCGAGCGCAGCAGCAGCACTTCGCCCGCCGCGCCGGAGTCGCGTGTGCCGAGCAGCCGGGCGCGCATCACGCGCGTGGTGTTCAGCACCAGCGCGTCGCCGGCCGGAATGAATTCACCGATGTCGCGAAACGCGCGGTGCGTGATGCGCCCGCTCTCGCGCTCGACCACCATCATCCGGCTCGCATCCCGCGGCTCCGCCGCGGATTGGGCGATCCGCTCCGGAGGAAGATCGAATTCGTAGTCGGAAGTGCGGGAGCCGCGGATGGTCGAGCGCGTGTGGCTCAAAAGAGGTTTGGCTGGATCCCGTTCTGGCTCGGCAGCGTGTACCCGAAGTGGCGGTACGCTTGCGCGGTGGCGACGCGGCCGCGGGAGGTCTTTTGCAGAAAGCCGTTTTGCACCAGGAACGGTTCGTACACCTCCTCGATCGTGCCCTCATCTTCGCCGACGGCCGCGCCGATGGTTTTCACGCCGACCGGTCCGCCCTCGAATTTTTCGATGATCGCCTTGAGGATACGGGCGTCCATGTCGTCGAGCCCGAACTCATCGACATCGAGCAGCACCAATGCGTCGTCGGCCACCTGCTTGGTGATGATCCCGTTCGCCTTCACCTGCGCGTAGTCGCGCACGCGGCGCAGCAGGCGGTTGGCGACTCGTGGTGTGCCGCGTGAGCGCTTTGCCAGCTCGGTCACGCCGGCGTCCTCGATCTCCGTCTTGAGCACCTCGGCCGTACGCCGTACCACCAGCTCCAGATCGGCGGCGGGATAGTAGTTCAACCGCTGCTCGATCCCGAAGCGCGCGCGCATCGGCGGTGTCAGCATGCCGAGGCGGGTCGTCGCGCCGATGAGGGTGAACTTCTCGATTTGCATCGTGATCGTCTGCGCCTTTGGGCCCTCGCTCAGACGGATGTCGATGCGGTAATCCTCCATCGCCGGATAGAGAAACTCCTCGATCACCGGGCGCAGCCGGTGAATCTCGTCGATGAAGAGGATGTCGCGCTCGCGCATGTTGGTGAGCGTGCCGACCAGATCGCCGGGCTTCTCGAGCGCCGGACCCGAGGTCGTTCGAATGTTGACACCCATCTCGCGCGCGATCAGCTCGGCCAGGGTGGTTTTGCCGAGTCCCGGAGGACCGAAGAAGAGCGTGTGGTCGAGCGGCTCGTGTCGCGCCAACGCGGCGTCGATGTAGATGCGCAGCGAGTCCTTGACCCGCTGCTGTCCGATGAACTCGGCCAGCCGCTGCGGGCGAAGCGAGAGCTCGACGACGGACTCGTCATCGAGAATCTCGGGCGTCGTGATCTCGGCTCGCGACATGGTGTCCACGCTACCTGCGATTCGGGAGTAGGAGCGGAACATACTCCGAAGAAATGCCGAACTGAAGCCTCATCGACGATGCGCGCTCAGAAATGCCCACACGAGATCCGTCGCCGTGAAATCGTGCCTCGCGCTGATGCTGCCCAACGAGTCGGGATGCAACATGAACCAGGTATGCGCGCCGTCCTGCACCGAGTAGTAGAGCACGTCCGTGCTTTCGGCGCAGCCGGTCGAGCGCTCGGCGACGACGTTGCCGTCGTGAGAGATCTCGCGCAGCGGCGGCGTCGGACAGTGGTCCTGCTCGCGCCAGAAGGCCATCGCCGCCGCAACGGGAAGTACGCCGCGCCTCGCCGACGCCGAGTCGCCGTAGGCGACGCGGTCGTCCAGTACGCCATGCATCGCCACCACCGGGACCGGGCGCGAGGGCGCGCGGATCGTCGTCGCGCGGCCCCTGTCGTCCCGCCGTCCGATCGCCCCGGCGACCGCGCCGATCGCGGCGATGCGGTCGGCCAGCTCGGCCGCGATGCGATAGGCCATGCTGGCGCCGTTGGAGAAGCCGGTGACATAGATGCGATGCGAATCGACGCGGTGATGTTTGGCGATCTCGTCGATCAAAGCGCGGATGAATTCGACATCGGTTTCGTCGGAGCCGGACGACGACCAGTGCCGCGGTCCCGCGAAGCCGTACGTGCGCAACCCATCGGGATAGGCGACGATGGCGTTGGCGGTATCCGCGAGTTGGCTGAAGTGCGTGCCGTCTTCCATGTCGAGTCCGTTGCCGCCGAAGCCGTGCAGCACGATGAGCAGCGGCACTGGCGCGTTCCCGGCTCGCGCAGGGAGGTGCAGTGCATAGGTGCGCCGGTGTCCGCCGGTGCGCAACGTCTCGAAGGAGCTTCCGTGCGCCGGCCCGGGGCCCGGGCGATGGTGGCACGCGCCGAGCGAAACGACTGCGGCGAGGCCGGTCGCCGCCATGGCGAGCGCCGAGCAACGCGGCGCCCGCGCGCGCATCACACGCGCGCCTTGAGCGCGGCGAGCCGATCCGCCGCGCGCTCGAGCGTCTCGCGCTTCTTGCAGAAGGCGAAGCGAATGTACTTGTGCCCATCGGCCGGATTGGCGTAGAAGCTCGAGCCCGGCACCGTCGCCACGCCGATCTCGCGTGTCATCCACTTTGCGAAGGTGTCGTCATCATCGCTCGTGAGATCGGAGATATCGGCGAAGACGTAGTACGCACCCTCGGGCGTGGCGAACTTGAAGCCCGCATCGCGCAACACCGGCAAGATGTACTCGCGCCGCGCGCGGTAATCGAGCGCCATCTGATTGTAGTACTCGGCGGGAAAGCCGACGCCGATTGCCGCCGACGCCTGCAGCGGAGCGGGCGCGCCGATGGTGAGAAAGTCGTGGATCTTCCGGATAGCCAGTGACTCTTTCGCCGGCGCGATCGCGTAGCCGATGCGCCAGCCGGTGATGCTGAGCGTCTTCGAGAGGCTCGAGATCGTCACCGTGCGCTCGCGCATCCCGGGCAACGTCGCCATCACGTGATGGTGGCCCGAGTAGGTGATGTGCTCGTACGGCTCATCGGTGAACACCCAGGCATCGAACTCCTTGCACAGATCGGCCACCGCCATCATCTCGGCGCGCGAGAAGACGCGGCCGGTCGGATTGTGCGGTGTATTGAGGACGACGGCCTTCGTGCGCGGCGTGAAGGCGCGGCGCAGCCGCTCCGGATCGAGCCGCCAGTCGGGCTCCTCGAGCGGGACGTACACCGGCTTCGCACCGGCGAGAATCGCATCGGGCCCATAGTTCTCGTAGAACGGCTCGAGCACGATCACTTCATCCCCGGGATCGATCAGCGCCAGATACGCGGCCGCGAGCGCCTCGGTGGCGCCACAGGTGACGGTGATCTCCGTCTCCGTGTCGATGTCCATCTCGTAAAAGCGCCGGTACTTCTGGGCGATGGCCAGCCGCAGCGCGGGCGATCCCCAGGTGATGGCGTACTGATTCACATCGCCATGGATGGCCGCGCACGCGGCGTCTTTCATCGGCGTCGGCATCGCGAAGTCGGGAAAGCCCTGCGCGAGGTTGATCGCGTCGTACTGATTCGCGATCCGGGTCATTTCCCGAATCACGGATTCGGAGAAGGGAGCGGTGCGGGAGGCGGAGAGCATGATGAAAAGTGCTTGGACAGAGGGGCTGGGGGCTAGGGGTTGGGGGCTGGGGCGCCGGCGGATATTCGCGCGCGCAAGCGTCGAACTGATGGCGAATCGAGCACCACCGTTCTTACCGTTATTGAATCCTTCATGTCCGACAGCCGACCGAGTCCAATGATTCTCAGCTATCGCGATCTGATCGTGTGGCGGAGTAGCATCGACGTGGTGAAAGTCGTGTACGAGCTATCCCGTGTCTTTCCAACGGATGAGCGCTTCGGTTTGACGAGCCAGATGCGACGAGCGGCCGTGTCGATTCCGGCAAACATCGCCGAAGGACACGGCCGCCATCATACCGGCGACTACTTACGCCATCTCTCAATCGCTACCGGATCGCTCTGCGAACTGGAAACACTTCTCACAATCGCCGAGCAACTCGGCTTCCTGCGCGCTGAGGATCATCAGTCGGTCATCGGTAGGACCGAGCACATCAGCCGAATGCTCGGCGGCCTTTCGCGCGCGCTCAGAGTTCACAGACGCGCCCCAACCCCCAGCCCCCAACCCCCAGCCCCTACTTGATCTTTGCCCTCTCCACCCTCACCCCCACCGTCCCATCTCGAACCCCGAGGTAAACGACGCCCGGCCCAAACCCCGCAATCGTTCTACCTGCCGGCAACTGAACGCGATCGATCAGCTCGCTCTTGCCGTTGATCACATCATAGACCTGTCCTCCGTTCACAAACTGCGACGTACGAATCCAGAGATTGCCGTCGGCATCGCCCCGGGCGGCGCCTGTTGAAAAGGCGGGACGGTAGTCGGGAAGCTCGCTCGCCGGAACGAACTGGAGTGGAGGAAGCTGCATGCTCGTCGCCGCGTTCGGACCGCCGGCGGCCGGCGCTGCGCCGCCGCCGCCTTCGCGAGTGCTGAACGTCATCGTCACTGTGCGCTCCGCGCCTTCAACCGTCCTGCTGCCGCTGCCGGCTGCAGCGGGCGTTGCGCCCATGAGCGACTGCAAATTCTTGGCGCGCAGCGCTTCCATGACTTTCCTCGTCGAATCGATCACCGCTTCCTTGTCCGAGTCGGTGAGCCGCTGCCACTCGAACGGAATCTTCGGGCCCGTGGTGATGGTGCCGTCGGCGTTGAGCCGGTCGACGCGATAGTCCTTGCCTCGCACCAACGCGATCGTGCCATCGGACAGAAGCGCCCAATCATCGGTGATCGGCAGCGGATTCACCGTCATCGTCACCATGATGCGGCCGCCATCCTGGGTCATGTTCATCTTCGGCGATGCCACCTTGATGTACGCCGCGGTGTCGTTCTTTCTCGACGCGAGATCGAAACGGATGATCGGCGCGGAATCAACGGGCTCCGGCATGCTGATCTTCCCGTCGGGCCCGGGCGGCAGCCGCAGCGGGCGGATGACGGTGCGATAGATCAGCCGGCCCTGCGCATCGAACCCCGGATAGCCGAAGGGACCACCGATGAGGAACGACGCGTCTTGTGCGCGCGGCACCGACATCACTCGGCCGATCTTTCCGTTCTGATCGATCACCATCATCGACATCGATGTCGGGTCGACGAAGAGCGTCGAATCGGCACGGTACGCCAGCAAGCCGCCGATGCGCGAGCTGTATGCCGTCGCGGTGGCGCTGGTGGAATCGGCGATCGTCGTGATGGTCGCGAGCGTGGAGTCGAACATCACCACGCGTCGCCCCGAGATGTCGTTCACGATCACGTTGCCGTTGGGCAGCGCCCGTACGGCTGAGACGCTCGCCATCTGCGGCGTCGAGGCCCGCACGATCTGGCCGAGTGCCCGCACGGGCGGTAGCGCGGATTGCGCGCCGGCCGCCGTCGCCAGCACGGCGAGTACCGGCAGCGCGGCGAGAGATATACGAAGAGTCGTCATGGTGTGATTGGGCCGAAGGTGGACTGTGCTGCGAATGACTAGCGAATGACGATTGTTTGCGCGCCGCCGCCGGCGCCGGGCGCGCCGGGCCCCGCGCCGGGGAACATCCCCTGATTGCCCGAAGTGCCCGAGCGAATCGATGCCAGGTAGCGCGTGTCCAGATAGCCGAGCAGGAAGTCCGGCAGCTTGCGGCGCTGCTCGGCGGTCAGCAAGTCGCGCACGCTCGGGGCGAGCTTGATCAATAGATCGACCGATCCTTCGCGCGCGTGCTTGTACAAGGCATATGCCTCTGCCTGATCGTAGCGGTCCGGCAGCGCCGCAAGGCGCTTGGACACGGGCGTCCAGATGGAATCGAGCCGAACCAGGTACCAGCGGTTCATCGTCGCCAGGCTGTCGGCCTGCTTGCCGGTGAGGTTGAGCGAATCGCTCTGCCGAAGGATGCCCGCCATCGCGTTCGGCAGCGAACCGCTCCCGTAGATGAGCTTGAGAATCTGCTCCGAGGTTTTCTGTCCTTCGGTCTTACGCCCCCGGTCGAGCTGCTGGGTGAGCAGCTGCCGCTCGCGCGGCGGTCCGACGTCGATCCGCATCATTGCCGTGAGCGTCACCGGCGCGCGAATGGCCGAGAAGGCGGGGAGCGTCGAGCCGAATCGTTGGTTGACCTCGTACTTGTAGCGATTTGTCGACGGATCGAAGCCGCGCACGTAGAGCAGCGACTGATCCGGGAATGCCGTCTGTCCCCAGCCGCGCAGGCGGTTCTCGCCATGGAGCACCAGGTCCGCCGCACCAAGCGGATTGGAGACGGCGAATGACAACGTGGCGCGCTGCGGCAGCCGCACCTTGAGCGGATTGAACGAAAAGCTGAGCGACGCGGTCGATGTCCACGGTCCCTCGCAGCTATTGCGGCCGGCCAGCGTGCCGAGCTGCTTGGTGAGACAGCTGCGCGCCTCGCTCGAGCTGTGGTCGAGCAGCGACTGCATGGATGCAGCGAGCGCGGGATCGGCCGTCGTCGCCGGATTGAAGACGAAGGCGCGATCGTTGGAGAATCCGTCCCCGTTCACGTCGCCCGCGATGAGCGGTGTGAAGGGCGTGCCCGAGCGGAAGCTGCCGAACCAGCTGACGCGTACGAAGTCGTAGAAGTTGTAGGCGAGGTTGTAGGTGATTTGGTGGCGAGAGTCGAACGGCGACCGCGCCCACTCGACGTCGAGCGGATTGCCGACGGTGCTCGAGAAGCCGCGCGTGCGCTCGCGGAAGTTCGAGTAGACGTAGGCCAGCGACCAGCTGTAGTTGGTGTTGAAGCCGAGCGGCGAGATGCGCGCGCTGAGCTGCCGGCTCTCCGAGCGCATGTCGGAGCGCAGCTCGTTGACGTGCGAGAAGAGCGGCGTCACGCGCGCGTCGCCGGAGCCGATGGTGCCAGTGGTGGGAACGATGCTCGTCGGCTGCACGAACACTGGCCGATTGCCTTCGTTCGCCAGCGCGAAGCGCGTCACCGGATTGAAGTTCAGGTCGACCGTGCTCGCCTGATGCATGTTCAGCGAGTAGACCCCTTCGAAGGTGGCGTTCAAGATATTGTTGAGCACCGCGCCGCTCCAATTCAGATTCGAGCGCAGGCTCCGCGGCGAGGCGAACTCGCGGGAAAAGAGCGAGACGTTCGGTGCGCTGTTGGCGAACACGGTGCCGGTGCTGCCGTCCGCGCAGGTTGTTGGAACGCGCGATGGGTCAGCGGCGTAGCCGGCCCAATCGGGCGTGGGCGTCGCCGTGCCGACGCAGACGAGCTGCTGCAGCGAGCCCGGCAATCCGGTGTTGTCGATGGCCGACCCGATGAGCGTGGCAGCCGGCACGTTCTGGAAGAACCCCGCGCCGCCGCGCACCACCGCGCGCGGTCCGCGCACGGCGCCCTCGAACCCCGCCACTTGCGCTGCCGTGCCGTAGCCCCAGGAAAATCCGAGGCGCGGGCTCACGTAGGCGTTGTTCGGCACCTGATTGTTGCGCACGCCGAAGATGCGCTCGACGTCTGGATTTTCGGTTGGCGCTTGCGTAAAGCGGCTGCCGTCGACGCGTAGGCCGTACTGGAACTGCAGCGCGTCGCTGAAGCGCCAGCTATCGCCAAGCGACGCGCCTCCAACCAGCTCGCTCCCGCTGCGCGTGCGCGGCTGCAGTTGCCGCGTGAAGATCGCCGGCGTGTTCGCTTGCAGCGCGGCGAGCGAATTGTACGAGAAGGAGCCGAGCCGATTCGTCGTCTGGTCTTGCGAGTACGCGTCGCGCCGGATCTCCGTCGTGAATTTGACCTTGTGCTTGTTGTTCGCGCTGAACCACGAGAGCTGGTTGGCGGCATCGACCGACTGGCTCGTCTGGCTCGTTCCCAACGCGGAGCTGCCACCGAACGCGATCGTCTTGACGCCGTCCGTGCCATCGGCGAAGGTCGAATTCACGCGCACCGTTCCGCTCGGCAGGAGCAGATACGGCGTCCCGTAGTTGCGCGACGCGGAATAGCCGGCCTGCGTCTCGCTCAGAATCCCGATGCCGAAGTAGCTGCTGTGACGTCCCTGCAGAAATCCCTGCCAGTTCACGCGATCGCCGCTATGCGCGGGCAGCTCGGCCGTGAGCGCGGAGGCGGGCGTCTGCTTTCCCCAGTTTCCGCTGAAGGTCATGTTGAACGTCTGGCCCGTCGTGGACGACGGAGGGGCGACGTCGACTGTGCCGAAGATCGAGCCGGAGTTGGCGATGCGTCGCGACGGCAACTGCCCGATGCTCGACGGCACGGTCTGGTTGTGCAGAATCGCCAGAAGACGGCTCACCGAATCCGAAGCGATGCCCGACGTCTGGAGGCCGAGCGGATCGGTGTTGAGCAGCGTGCGGAGATCGTTGGCGCGCTGGCCCAGCTGATACGAGAAGTTGTAGAACGCTTTGTCGAAGCTGATCGGACCGGACACCCGGCCGCCGAGCGAGAGATTCGTGTACTGCTGGCCGAGCGAGCGCGCGGCGGCGTCGGTCCACTGGAGCTGCGGCGCGTCGACGTTCAGGCTCATCCACCGCGTGATGAAGTTGGAGCCGGATTGCGTGCGCAGATTAAACTGGCCGCCGCTGAATCCTCCGCGCGAGACGTCGTATGGGTTCGTCACCAGTGAGCTCGACACGCCGGCATCTCGCGGAATGTTCGACTGGCCGAAGTTCATCCCGTTGAGCGTCGTCGCGTTCTGATCGGGTGTGAGCCCGAGCACCGAGAAGCCCGAGGGATCGCCGTCGGCGCCGGGCACGAGCGTCACGCCGGGAATCGACGCCGCCATCGCGGCCAGATTGCCCATCTCGTCCGGTGGGAGCGCGGCCGGATTGGTCGTGCGCTCGGTTCCGGAGATGTCCGGACTCGCATCGTTGCGCTTGGGTTTCTCGCGTGCCGCGGTGACGGTCACCGCATCGAGCCGCGCGCCGGTGCGCAGCATGGTCGTGTTGGCGATCAGGATCTCCTGATCGGCCGTACGCTTGACCTCGAAGCGCTTGGGCGCGTAGCCGATGATCGCGAAGCCGACGAGGTAATCGCCGTCGCCGCCGGGGAAGGTGATCGTGAAGCGGCCGTTCTTGTCGGTCGAGGCGGTGCGATTGACGTTGCCCGAGATGGAGGTTGCGGTCACCGCCACGCTCTCGAGCGGCAGACTATCGGGCCCGACGACTCGCCCGCGGATGACGTCGACCTGCGCGACGACGGGGCGGGCCATGGCGACCCCGGCAAGCGCGATGACGACCGCGGCGATCGGGCGCAGCATGCGGCGAATGATCACGAAGAGATTGGGTGGGGTGACGGTGTGCGAGGCCTTCACCGGCCGCGTGGGAAGAGCAGCAGCGAGAGGGACGTCGGTTGGACCCTTCACGGACCAAAACGGTTTCCAGCGATTTTCGGCGATCTTAGCGCATCATCGCTCGCCGACCTTCGCCAGCGACGCGCGAATCAGCTCCGGCGCCGTCATCCCGCGCGGTCCGTCGTCGAGCGCTTTGCGCACGGCTCTCTCCGCGTCCGCCATGGTATAGCCGAGTGAGACGAGCGCGCGGATCGCGTCGTCCGCGCTGGCGCCCTCCGGACGCGCTACGCGCGTCGCACTCTCGCCCTGCACGTCGTCCAGCTTGTCGGCGAGATCGAGAATCAGCCGCTCGGCTTTCTTGCGTCCTACGCGCGGCACCCCTTGCAGCGTTGGGATGTCCTTCTCCCGGATGGCGCGCACCAGCCGCTCGGCCGACAGCGCGGAGAGCATACCGATCGCCAGCGCCGGCCCGATCCCCTGCGCCGAGAGCACGCGCTCGAACACGCGCTTCTCGTACGCGGTCGCGAATCCGAACAGCAGCCACGCGTCATCTCGCACCACCAGATAGGTGTGCAGCACGATCTCATCGCCGACTCGCGGCAGCGTCTCGTACGTGCCGAGCGCGACCGTCAGCAGGTAGCCGACTCCCCCGGCCGTCATCACCTCGACGCGGTCGAGGTCCTTGGAGACGAGCGTTCCCTTGAGCGACGCGATCACGATGGTTTCCTCGGCGCTTTGGCAATCTCGGCCATGGGCGGCAGGCGCGGGCTCATGATGTGCGCGAGCGCGGCCGCGACACCGTCCGCCGCGTCGCTCGGCTCCGGCGCGGACTTCAGGCGCAGCAGCTTCGCGACCATGAACTGCACCTGCTCCTTGGTCGCCGCGCCCGTGCCGACGACGGCTTTCTTGATTTCCGCCGGCGGATATTCGTGGATCTCGAGCCCCGCCTGCTCGCCGGCCAGCAACACCACGCCGCGCGCATGACCGAGGACGACCGTGGTGCGCACGTTGCGCGAGAAAAACACGTCTTCGATCGACAGCGCGTCGGGCGCGTGACGCTCGATGAGCAGGCGCACGTCATCGTAAATTTCGCGCAGCCGCTTGGCGAGCGGTTCCCGCGCGTGCGTGCGGATGACGCCGCACTCGATCAACTGCAGCGACCCGAACGCTTCGCCGCGCACGACGCCGTAGCCGGTCGCCGCGGTGCCCGGGTCGATGCCGATCACGATCACGGCGCGCTCACGCGCTCGCCATCTCCGCCAGATCGATGTCGAAGTTCGCCGCGACCTTCTGCACGTCATCGAGCTCGTCCAGCTCCTCGAACAGCTTGAGCACCTGCTCGGCGGTCTTGCCCTCGACTTTCACCGTCGTTTTGGGAAGCATCGCGATCTCCGACTCCTGCGCTTCGACGCCCTTCGCCTCGAGCGCGTTCTTCACCGCGTGAAAGGCGGCGGGCTCGGTGGTGACGAGATAGGAATCGCCGTCGCGCTTGAAATCCTCGGCGCCGGCGTCGAGCGCCAGCTCGAGCATCGCGTCCTCGTCCGTGTGCTTCGATGCGTCGACGAGAATCTGTCCCTTGCGCTCGAACATCCACGCGACGGAGTTGGTGCTGCCGAGGTTGCCGCCGCCGCGCGACAGCTTGAAGCGGATGTCGGCCACCGTGCGCGTCGGATTGTCGGTGAGTGTCATGATCACGAAGGCCACTCCGCCGGGACCGTAGCCTTCATAGGTGATTTCCTGATAATCGACACCCTCGAGCTCGCCGGTGCCTTTCTTGACGGCGCGCTCGATGTTCTCCTTGGGCATCGACGCCGCCTTGGCCGCGTCGATGGCCGTGCGCAGGCGCGGATTGCCGCCGGGGTCACCGCCGCCGGCGCGCGCGGAGACGGTGATTTCGCGGATGAGCTTGGTGAACAGCGCACCGCGCTTTGCGTCGGTCGCGGCCTTGTAGTGCTTGATCTGCTTCCATTTGCTGTGACCGGCCATGACTCGATACCCGATTCTGTAGTTCGCCGCGCACCGTGCCGGCACGACACGATGATGGTCGCTTCGCCACGATAATATAAGACATGAGATCCAACCGGGTGTTTGCGATCGCGAAGCGCGAGTGGCGTGAGACGGTACGGAACAAGTCGTTTCTCGTCGTGTCGCTGCTGGTGCCGGCGATGATGGTGATGCTGACGCTGGTGCCGGGCTGGATCGCCATGCGCAACGGCATGCCGCGCATCCCCGAAACTGACTCCGCGCAGGCCCAGGGTTATCTCGTCGCGCTGCTGCTGATCATCTTCCTGTTTCTCGGCGTGACCTCTCAGTCGCAGGCGCTGTTGCGCAGCGTGATGGAGGAGCGCGGGAATCGAATGGTCGAAATTCTACTCTCGAGCGTGCGCCCAATCGAACTACTGTCAGGTAAGATGGTGGGCTACGCGGCCGTCTCGGCGACTCAGTTCTTCGTGTGGCTAGTCTCGGCCGTCGCGCTCTCAGCGTTCTTCGGCTTGCCGTCGCTGCTCCGGGTGCTGATGACGGCGGGCCTTCGCATTACCGTCGTCTTCGTCGCCTGTTACGCCGTCGGCTATCTCATCTATGCCAGCTTGTACACGGTGCTGGCGAGCATCGTCAGCGCCGAGCGCGAGGCGAGTCTATATCAGCAACTCTTCGCGCTGCTGCTGGTGCTGCCGTTCATCGTGACGATGTCGCTCGCGGGCCACCCGAATGATCCCGCGGTCGTTCATCTCACCTGGGTTCCGGTGCTCGCGCCATCGCTGCTACTTCTGCGCTCGGCGTTCGCGCCCGTCCCGGCGTGGACCGTGATTGGAGCGTTGGCGGTGAGCGCCGCCACGGGATTGCTCACGCTCGCTCTGGCGGCCCGACTCTTTCGCGCGGCGACACTGCTGGCGACGAGGCGAACGCCGTGGAAAGAGATATGGGGCAGCAAAGTTTGATTCCCGAAGCGTGAGGCGTCAGGCGGCGAGAGGCGTTTGGCGTACGGCGTCGTACGGTGTTCAGCGTGCGGCGGGCGCGACCACGCGCGGCGTGAGGGGCTGAGCTTCCCTACAATCGTGCCGAGCAAATCCTCCGCACGCCACACGAGGTCGCCGTACGCGCTCGCATCACGCCGTACGACGCCGTACGCGAAACGCCTCTCGCCGCCGTCCGCCAAACGCCTCTCAGCGCCGTCCGCCTCACGCCACCGCCCGCCTCACGCGAGCTCTATTTGTCCGGATCGATCATATCTTCAAACCGCAGCCACTGCTTGTAGAAGAACAGATCGACATAGCTCGTCGCCCCGTTGCGGTTCTTGAGCACCGCCAACTCCGTCGCCCCTTCATTCGCGCCGTCGGTGCCGTACATGTCCTCGCGGAAAATCGCGAGCACCACATCGGCGTGTTGTTTCACGGCGCCGAGCGCGCCGAAGTCGTCCAACACAGGGCGCGGATCGCTTCGGTCGCGCGTGTGCGCGGGCAGATGGGCGGTCGCGATCACCGCGACGTTGGCATCGACGGCGGCCGACTTGAGCACACGCGCGGAATGCGCGATCTCTTCCGCTTGCGGCCGATTGCCAATGGGAATCGACTGCAGCGAGTCGATCACCACCAGTGCGGCGTCGCGCGCCGAGCGCACCGCCTCGGCGAGCGGATCGATGCCGGCCGGCGCGATGCGCTCGATCCCCGGCATCGCATCGCGAAATCGCAGCGCGGCGACGCCGAGCGCCGCCCGCGTCTCCTCCGACACGCCGCCCGAGCGAAGATCGTCGATGCGCGCACGCCCTTCGATCGCCAGCGCGCGCTCGATCACGCGCTCGGGGGCCATCTCGCCGGTGAAGAACAACACCGCTTCACCCGCCTGCGCCGCGCGGAGCGCAATGGCCAGCGCGAGCGCCGATTTCCCCGACCCGACATCGCCGCCCAGCACGATCAAGTCGCCGCGGCGCACACCACCGCCGAGCAGCTTGTCGACGCTCGGAAAGCCCGTGCCAATCGTGTCGGTCGCCCGTGCACCGTCGGTGATGGCATCGATGCGCGCAATGGCCTGCGAGATGCGCGCCGCCGCCGGCTGCTGTTCCGCTTCGGTCATGATGCGAAGAATGACTGGCCCGCGATGGCGCGGCAAGGCACGAGTGCGCGCGCCGCTATCCGTCTGGCGGCCACAAGCGCTCCATGATGCCCGCTGCCCGCGCGAGGACGCTGCGCTCCGTGAGGGAGAGCGCGCGCACGCGATCCGTCAGCGCCTCCACGCGGCGCGCGCGGCCGCGCGCCATCAACGTGCGGCCCTTCGGTGTGGCGCGAATGCGGACCACGCGTCCGTCATGCTGGTCGGGCTCCCGGATCACCAGCTGGTCGCTCTCGAGCGCGCGCACCAGATGCGTCATCGTCGGCGGGCGCACCTGTTCGGCCGCGGCGAGCTGGCCGAGCGTGAGCGGACCGGCGAACACCACGACGGAGAGCGCGGACAGCCTGGGCGCGCTCAGCCCCGCCGCGGTATCGGCGCGGCGCAGCCGTCGCAGGACGTGGATGGCGGCCGAGTGGAGCCGGTCGGCGATGGCGGCGGGAGCGGCGGGTCTTGCGCGATGGGTCGACATGTCGCAGATTAGTTAGCAAGCCTAACTAATTCAAGCCGCCGCCGCCGGCTGCGCGGCCACTCTTTGTGGAAGAAGCGTCCAATGCCTCAGCCCTCCGACACACCCGCCGTGGACCTCAAGCTCGGGCGCATCGGCCAGATCGCGATCACCGTCCGCGATCTCGATCGCGCCGTGAAGTTCTATCGCGACACGCTCGGCATGCGCTTCCTCTTCCAGGCGCCGCCGAAGATGGCGTTCTTCGACTGCGGTGGCGTGCGCCTGCTGCTCGGCGAGCCCGAATCCAGCGACGGAGCGCACCATTCGTCGATCATTTACTACCTGGTCGATGACATCAAGGGCGCGGCTCAAGCGCTCGAGGCGCGCGGTGTCGTGCTCAAGGCCCAGCCCGCCATGATCGTCAAGATGCCGGACCACGAGCTGTGGCTGTGCGAGCTCGCCGACAGTGAGGGAAACGCGCTGGCGCTCATGAGCGAAGTGCGCTGACCGCTTCGCCCGCCGATTGATTCGCGGTGCGCAGGCCGATCAGGATGGCTGCCGCGTAACACATGAAGCCGGCGAAGAAAATGCCGCGCGCGATTCCCTGATCGTGCGCGAGCAGCTGCAGGCGGTCGAGCATGTAGCCCCAATCGTGCTCGCCGTCGTTGAGTAGCGGCAATTCCTGCGCGCGCGCATCGCCCGCGTAGATGGAGATGCCCCAGAGATTTTGCGCCACCCACCAGAGCGCGACGCTGGCCGAGTGGAAATCGCGCCGCCGCGCGAAGTAGACAATAAACGCGACCGGAAATAGCAGCTGCATGATCGTCCCGCCGGCCGCCGCGAGAAACTCACCGAGCAGTCCAAAAACCGGATGGCCCGCCTCGTGGATGAGCAGGTCCACGCCCGAGAGAAAATTCCAGCCGTTCGGATCGCGCATGATCGCGATCCCGTACACAGCCAGGCAGAGCGTGAGTGCGAGCCGCGCCCGCGCGGCCCCGCTCCACCGGCGCGCCGCCGCTTGGGCTCGCGTGGTGTCAGTCACCGGCGCCGGCGGCGAGCGCATCCGCCAGCCGCTCCAGCTCGCGCCGGCTTGCGCCATCGAGCGTGGCGGCAGCGGCCGCCGCGAGTGCGCGGATCGCCTCGGAGGAATCGCGCGCTTCCTTGGCGCTGGCGTCCGCCGCGCGGACGAGCGGCACCCGCAGCACCGCGGGCAACGCGAGCGACGCCAGCCACGCGCGTGCGCTCGTGGCCCGTTGAGCGCGAGCGGGCGCCGCCAGCTCGAGCGGCGGCAACAGCGCCGACGCCAGACGCGCCGCCATCAAGCAGGCGAGCGCGGCCTCTCGCCCGTCTCCGATCGCCGATCGTCCCGCGCGCTGCGCCAGCGCGGGAAATGGAAAACGGATCGGTGGCAACGAGTGCGGAAGCGTCACCCGGGGAAGATGGCGTCCGGCACCTCGCGCCGGTAGCTTTCCGCCATGCCGATGCCCTCGAAAGTCATTCTGTGGATCGATGATGAAGTCGACCTGCTCGAGTCTCATCGCATCTTCCTCAAGGAAAAAGGCTTCGAGGTCGACGCCGCCAGCAACGCCGAGGATGCGGTGGAGATGTTGCGCCGGCGCCAGTACGGGCTGGTCCTGCTCGACGAGCAGATGCCCGGCAAGCGCGGGCTCGAGGCCTATCGCGAAATCCGTGAGCTCGATCCGCTGCTGCCGATCGTGATGGTGACCAAGAGCGAGGACGACGCCACGCTGCGCGAAGCGCTCGGCGCCGACGTGCGCGACTATCTGATCAAGCCCATCAACCCACGGCAGGTGCTAAGCGTCGTGACGCGGGTGCTCGAGGGGCCGCGCATCAGGCAGCAGGCGATCGCGCGCTCGTTCGTCGAGCGCTTTCGCGAGATGGAGCTGGAAGAGCGCGTCCGCTCGCTCGACTGGCGCGGTTGGATCGCGCGCTACTCGGAGCTCGTCGACTGGGACCTCGAGCTGGCCGAAGCGCGCGAGTGGAGTCTCTACGAATCGCTGCAGGGTCTCTATCCCGACTTGCGGCGGGAGTTCGCCGAGTTCATGCGCACGGCGTACCCGGCCTGGCTGCGGGACCTCGAGGGCGATCGTCCTCCGCTCTCGATCGACATCGTGAGCGAGTTCCTGATGCCGGTGCTCAAGAATTCGCGCGCCGCCATCTTCGTCGTCATCGACTGCCTGCGGCTCGACCAGTGGCGCTACCTGCAGCCGCTGCTGGCGCCGATGTTCGAAGTCGAGACCACGCACTACATGTCGATACTGCCGACGGCGACGCCCTACTCGCGCAACGCGCTGTTCAGCGGGCTGTTTCCCGGCGAGCTGGCCGCGCGGTTCCCCGATTGGTGGGAAGACAAGGCCGAGGATACGCTCAACGCGCACGAGCGTGATTTTCTCGAGGCGCACCTCGCCGAGCTCCGCGGCACGACGCCCGTGCGCTACGAGAAAATTTCGACCGCGGCCGACTCCGACGATCTCGAGCGCCGCATCCCCGGCTCCGTGGCCGCCGAGGGCGTCAGCGCCTTCGTCTTCAACTTCGTCGACTTGCTCACGCACGGCCGCAGCGAATCGGCGATCTTGTACGAGGTCGCGCGCGACGAGCGCGCGCTGCGGCAGATCACGCGCCAGTGGTTCGAGCGCTCGGCGCTCTCCGGGCTGCTGCGGGAAGCATCGCGCCGGAACATTCCCGTGCTGGTCACCAGCGACCACGGCTCCATCCACTGCAAGACGCCGGCGACGGTGTTCGCCAAGCGCGACGCCACGGCGAATCTGCGCTACAAGTTCGGCGAGGATCTGCGTGCCGAGCGGCCGGAGCACGCGCTGCTGTTCACCAACTCGGACGACCTGCGTTTGCCCCGCAAAGGGCTCGGCCGCAACTCGCTGCTCGCGGTCGGCGACACCTTCTTCGTCTATCCGACCAAGCTGCGCGAGTATCAAACGCGGTACCGCGGCAGCTTTCTGCACGGGGGCGTGACGCCCGAGGAAGTCATCCTCCCGGTGTCGCTGCTCACGCCGAAGAAATAGGCCCCGCGTGAGGAATCGCAGGTTCTACCGGCGACTCGCGCGCTTTCTGCGCCCGCACGCGCCGCGCATGGCCGGAAACATTGTCAGCAGCGCGATCAACAACGCGCTCGATGGATTCTCGTTCATCCTGCTCATCCCGTTCCTGAACGAGCTGTTCGGCCAGAACGCCATGCCGGCCACGAATGGCTGGCTGGCGCGATTGCTCAAGGCGACCGTCGGCGATCTGCTCGATCCGGCCGACAAAATGGGCTCGCTCCGGACGGTGATCCTCATCATCCTGGCCACGGTCGCGATCAAGAACGTCTTCGTGTGGACCGCCGGCACGCTCGGCGCCCAGCTGCAGGAATACGTCACGCGTGACCTGCGCGATGCCGTATACCAGCACTTGATGCGTCTGCCGATCGGATATTTCACGCGCACGAAGGTCGGCCAGATCATCTCGCGCATTCTGTCCGATACCGATCAGACAAAACTTCTCATCACGGCCGTCGTCACCGATGCGGTGAACGCCGGCACCGCGGTGCTCGTGCAGGTGATCGTGCTGCTCGGCATTTCGTGGCGGCTCACCCTCATGGCGCTGGTCGTCGCGCCGGTTCTCACCCTCGTGCTGCAGCCGCTGTTGCGCAAATTGCGCAAAGGATACCGCGAGCTTCGCAACGATCTCGGCGAGATGACGAGCGTGCTGCAGGAGTCGGTGAGTGGCGTGCGGCTGGTCAAGTCGTACGGGGCCGAAGCGTACGAGGAGCGCCGGTTTCTCGGCGCGAGCGGGATGTACTCGAGCGGCATGGTGCGCATGGCGCGGGTGGCGCTCGTCGGCCAGCCCATCACCGAAACGCTCGGGGCGGTGATCGTCGTACTGCTGCTCTGGTTCGGCGCGCGCGAGGTACTGATCTCGCAGTCGCTCCAGGCCTCGGAGTTTCTCGTCTTCATCGCCATCGTCATGAAGTTGCTCCAGCCAATGAAGAAGCTCTCGCAGCTTCCGGCCACCGCGCAGAATGCCTTCGCATCTGCGGAGCGATTGTTCGACGTGCTCGACACGCCGACGGAGACGGAGGTTGACCGCGGCACCAAAGAGGTGGACTCGCTTCGTGGTTCAGTGACGTTCGACGACGTCTCGTTCGCCTACGAGGACGAGCCGGTGCTCGCCGACATTGACTTCACCGCACGCAAGGGCGACATCATCGCGCTCGTCGGCGCCAGCGGGGCGGGGAAGTCGACGCTGGTCGATCTGATTCCGCGCTTCTACGAGCCGACCAAGGGCCGCGTGCTGCTGGACGGCGTCGATCTGCGCGAGATCACGCTGCCCTCGCTACGCAAGCTCACCGGCATCGTCAGCCAGGAGACGGTGATCTTCAACGATACGGTGCGGAACAACATCGCGTACGGTAGCGCCGAGCGTCACACCGACGCGCAGGTGGAGGCCGCCGCGCGCGCGGCCAACGCGCATCACTTCATCATGGAGCTACCGCACGGCTACGCGACGCCGCTCGGCGAGCGCGGCGCGCGGCTGTCCGGCGGCCAGCGCCAACGCATCGCCATCGCGCGCGCGCTCCTGCTCGATCCGCCAATTCTCATTCTCGACGAGGCGACCTCGGCGCTCGACACCGAGAGCGAACGGCTGGTGCAGGAGGCGATCGACCGGCTGCTCGAAGGACGCACGGTGTTCGTGATCGCGCACCGGCTGTCGACCATCGCCCACGCGACGGAGATCCTCGTGCTCGATCGTGGCCGCATCGTCGAGCGCGGCTCGCACGACGAGCTGCTGGCGCGTCAGGGCGCGTACTCCCGGTTGCATGCAATGCAGTTCCGCGACCGCGAGCGCGAGCAGCAGCCCGCCGCCGGCTGACGGTGCGCGCGCTCTTTCTGATCGGCGACCGAAGCTGGAGCGGTAGCGCGCGCGCGTTTGCCACCGCCGCGGCGGGGCTGCGTGCGCGCGGCCATCAGGTGACCATCGTCTGTCCGCCCGAGGGCGACGTCGAGTCGCGCCTCGACGTGGCAGCGTACGAAGTGCTTCCGCTGAAAACGAGCGGACCATGGCCGGCCGCCGCCGCGCGCATTCGTCGCGCGGTGAGCGAGCGCTTCGTTGAGGTCGTCTTCGTTCACAACGACCGTGATCAGCTGATCGCGTCCGCGGCGGCGCGCTCGGCCGGCCGCGCCGCGGTGCTGCGACGCGTGCCACCCGGCGAGAGCGTGCTGCTCTCGCGGCGCGCGCGGTTGGCAATGCGGTTTGCCGCCACGGGATTTCTCTTCGCCAGCGAGAGTGAGCTTCGCGCCGCCGGCGACATACGCGGTGCGCGGGTCGCGCCGGCCGTCGCAACGCCCGGCGCCGACGCGAACGTCGCCGACTCGCTCCGCGGGCCTGCGCGGGCGCTCGCTGGCGCGAGCGGGGTCACGCAGTTGATCGTGTGCGCTTACGATCGCACGGGCCGCATTCGCGCCGCTCCGGTACTGCGCGTCGCCTCGCTACTGGCGCCGAGACATTCGGATCTGCGCATCGCCGTCGTCGGTCCAGGGTCGACCGAGGAAGAGTTGCGCATGCACGCCGCGGCGCTCCGCATCACGAAGATCGTGCGCTTTCTCGGCGATCGGCCCGATGCGTTTTCCGTGCTGCGCGCCGCCGACCTCGGCTGGGTGGTCGCCAAGGGTGACGATGGTGTGTTCGCCATGTTGGACCTCATGGCCGCCCGTGTGCCCGTGCTCGCTGAGCGTACTCCGGTGACCGAGCAGTACATCGCCGATGGGATTACGGGGGTGCTCTTCGATCGCACCGAATCAGCGGCGATCGCGGCGCCGGTGGCGCGCCTGTTGGCACACGAGGAAGAGCGCGCCGCGATGGCCAATGCCGGACGCGCTCGTGTCGCGCGCGATTTTCCAGTCTCTCAGATGATCGACGGCTTCGAGCGAGCGGGTGAGGCGGCACGGGGATTCGCGCGATGGTAACTGACAACGGGGCGCCCATTCGATGAGGCCCGCCTCGCTTGCCGACCGATTTCAGTATGCGGCGCTCCGCACCGCCATCGCGGGCCTCGGCGCGTTGCCGTGGGAGCGCGCCGCCGCCGTGGGCGCCACGCTTGGATCCCTCGGCTATGCGCCCTTCAAGGTCCGGCGCGACGTCGTCGAGCGGCAGATCGCGGCGGCGTTTCCGCGGTGGCCAAAGGGCGAGGTGCTGCGCGTGGCGCGCGAGGCCTATCTGCATCTCGGCCGTGTGACGGTCGAGACCGCGCTCTTGTCGCGCTTGCCGCGTGAGCGCGTACTCGAGCTGGTCGAGGGCGTGGACGGATGGGACATCATCGAGCGCGCCGTGGCGCGCGGCCGCGGCGCGATTCTACTCAGCGCGCACGTTGGCAACTGGGAGCTGGCGGGCGCGTACCTCGTCGCGCGCGGTCTCAAGCTCGACGCGATCGCGCGAAGAATGAACAATCCGCTGTTCGACGCGTACGTCACGCGCACCCGCGAACGGCTCGGCATCTCGATCGTGTACGACAAGGACGCGGTGCGGCGCACGGCCCGGGCGGTGCAGGAGGGACGCGCCGTCGGATTTCTCGCCGATCAGGGCGCGCTCAACATGGCGTCGACGTGGGTGCCATTCATGGGGCGACTCGCCAAGACGCCGCGCGGGCCCGCGGTGCTCGCGCTGCGGTGGGATGTGCCGGTCATCTTCGGCGTCGCGATGCGCTTGCCCGATGGCCGCTATCGCATCGCGATCGAGGAGATTCCATGCGACCGGTCAGATGATCGCGATGCCGACGTCGATCGCATCGTCGCGCGGTACTCGGCGGCAGTCGAGCGGTGGGTGCGACGCGAGCCGGAGCAATATTTCTGGCATCATCGCCGGTGGAAGCATCAACAGCCGGGCACGCCTCCGGAATTGGGCGATCCGTCCGCATCTCCATGAAGACCCTCGCGTCACGACCGCCGCACCTCGCAAGATTCATCTCCGCGTCGGAGCTTGGCGAGTACGCGTACTGCCGGCGCGCGTGGTGGCTGCGCGCTGTGAAGGGCACGGGCAGCGAACTGCAGAGCGAGCGCTTTCGCGACGGGTACGCGGCGCACTGGCGCCACGGCTGGACGATTCTCGTCGCGCGGGCGCTGGTGGTGCTCGCGCTGGCGCTGGTGCTCGTCGCGCTTGCGCTGCTGGCCTGGATGCCGCGGTGAGCAGCTCGTTCGCGGCAGGCATCGCACTCGTCGTCGCCGCGCTGTGTCTGGTGATCGCTGTCGTACTCCGGCGCCGCGCGGGACTCTCCGGCACCGTCGTCGCGAGCGATGGCCCCGTGGCGCGTCGGGCGCGCGTGATCCGCTCGGCCCGAGAGGGAATCTCCGGCAAGCCCGACTATCTGATCGAGGAACACGATCACATCGTACCCGTCGAGCTCAAGCCGACCCGCCGTAGCCAGACGCCCTGGCTGCGCGATGTCGTGCAGCTCGCCGCGTATTGCCTGCTGCTCGAGGAGACGGAGCCGCGCTTCGGCGGTTATGGCTATCTCCGCTACGCCGACCGTACCTTTCGCATCGACTTCACCGATTCGCTGAAGGCGGAATTGCGCACGACCGTCGCCGCGCTGCGCGCCGATTTATCGGCGTCGGATGTCGAAGCCAACCATGCGGATCCTCGCCGGTGCGCGCGCTGCGCACTGCGGCAATCGTGTGGGCGCGCTATTGGCGCGGCGCAATGACGGGCCGCGCGGCGGCGCGACTGGTGCGCGACGGGCGAGCGATCGCCGGGCTCGTTGTGGTGACCGCGCTCATTGCGTTCGCGCTGCTCGCGCCGTTCCTGGCGCGGTACGATCCGGCGCGGGTTGCGTTGGCCGATCAGTTGCTTCCGCCCTCGGGCGCGCACTGGTGCGGCACCGACGTGCAGGGGCGCGATGTCTGCGCGCGACTGATGTACGGCGCGCGCGTTTCCCTGGCGGCCGGACTCATCTCGCAGAGCATCGCGCTCGCCATCGGTCTCACACTCGGATTGCTGGCGGGATTTTACGGACGATGGGTCGATGAGACCGTGATGCGGCTGGCCGACATCACTCTCGCCTTTCCGACGCTGCTCCTGCTCATCGCGCTCGCCGCCGCGCTGCAGCCCTCGTTAGGCACCGTCTTCGTCACCATCGGTCTGGTTGGATGGGCGAGCATGGCGCGACTCGTGAGAGGGCAAGTGCTCGTGGTTCGGCAGCTCGAGTTCGTGCACGCCGCGCGCGCGCTCGGCGCGCGGGACCGGCGCATCATTGTGCGTCACGTACTTCCCGGCGTACTCGCACCCGTGATCATCGCCGTCACGCTCGGCATGGCCGCCGCGATCATGGCCGAAGCGTCGCTGTCCTTTCTCGGACTCGGCGTGCAATCTCCGGCGACCAGTTGGGGTCTGATGATCGCCGACGGACGAGATCTCAATCAACTTCGCCATGCCCCGTGGACATCGGTGTTCCCGGGATTGGCCATTGGCGCGACCGTGTTGGGCTTCAATCTCTTGGGCGACGCGCTGCGCGACGCGCTTGATGTGAGGGCGTCTGGCGTATGACGTACGACATCGCGCACCTCCGCTCCACCGAATTCAGCGAGGTGACGGAGGGGAAAACCGTCTACCTCAACAACGCCTCGACCGGACCCATCCCGCGTCGCGCACTCGATGCGTTGCATGCGTTCAACGCCATGCGCGCCGAGCCGCAACGCATTACGCTGGAGCATCAGTTCGGTACCGCATCGCGGGCACGCGAGCTGGTCGCGCGTTTGATCAACGCCGCGCCAGCCGAGATCGCGCTGATGGTGAACACCAGCTATGGCATCAACCTCGCGGCGCGTGCGCTCGGGCTCGGCGCGGGCGATGTCGTCATCGGATGCGACAAGGAGTTCCCGGCCAACGTCTATCCGTGGATGGCGCTCGAGCGGGAGGGTGTGCGCTTCGACATGGTGCCGTGCCGCGGCGCGCTGCCCGACGAGGATGCGATTGTCGCGGCGCTCGACCGGCCCGGCGTGCGCGCGCTCGCGATCTCGTGGGTTTCGTTCGCGACCGGGTATCGCGTGGATCTGGCGCGTCTCGGACGCGAGTGCCGCTCGCGCGGCATCTACCTCGTCGTCGACGCGATCCAGGGCGTGGGCGCGTGCGCACTCGACGTGCGCGATACGCTCATCGACGTCCTCGCCTGCGGCGGCCAGAAGTGGCTGCTCTCGCCGTGGGGCACGGGCTTCGTGTACGTGCGCGACGAGCTCGTGCGGAAGCTCGAACCGCACGCGGTCGGGTGGATGGCGACGTCCGCCTCCGAGGATTTCTCCCGCCTCACCGACTATGTCCGGCCGTACGTCGAGGACGCGCGCCGCTTCGAGGTGATCACGCTCCCGTACCAGGACTTCGCGTCGTTCGTCGTCAGCCTCGAGCTGATCCATGAGCTCGGTCCGCGCGCGATCGAGACGCACATCGCCGGCATCATCGATCGCGCCGTGGTCTGGGCGCAGTCGCGCGGTGACGTCACGCTGATCACGCCAGCCGAGCGCGAGAAGCGCGCCGGCATCGTCGCCATCGCGCCGCGCGACGCGCTCGCCGCCTCGGCCCGCCTAACGAGTGCCGGCGTCGTGCACTCGCTCCGCGAAGGCGCGATCCGTCTGTCGCCTCATTGTTTCAACGACTGGGCAGAGATGGAGATGGCGCTCGCTGTCTTGGCGGATGGGGGTTAGGGCTGGGGGTCGGGGGCGCCTTGCAGGTGAATCGCACAGAACTCTTCGCGCGCCCCAATCCCTGGCTCCTAGCCCCCAACCCCTCGCCGTCTTTATCTTTTGCGCTCCCCCACAACTCCCCATGAAACTCTGCGCTATCATCGCCGTCGTCGTTGCCGCTTCGGCATGCGAGACATCGCGCGACCCAGTCGCGCCGATCGCGTCGCTGAACAAGGATGTGCTCGTACCGATCGTGATTCCGGGTTTCGTTGCGCCGGTCACATTTCCGATGAAGCAGTCGATCGATCCCAAGGCTGCGCTGCCGACCTCGTCGATCATGCTGCAGAGCATCGGCAACACGACCCTCAAGCTTCCGTCCGCCCTATTCTTCAAGGACAGCGGCGGCGTTCTGCGCTTCATCCCGGACGTCGGCGCGCACACCGATGGCTACCGTCAAATCGATGTGCGCATCGAGCACACTTCCTTCGTCGTCAGCGGTCCTGTCGGGCCGGTCTATTCGGGCGGCTTCACCGCCTCCGCCGAACAGAAGCCGTGGCCGAAGAATTCCGACGTGCTCGTCACCTGGAGCCTCATCACCACGGTGCCGGGGAGCAAGACGCAGTGGCTCGGCTACTATCCGGTGAACGCGACGATGGGCGTGCAGTGGTGTCTCTGGTATCCCAAGATCGACGTCAGCCAACCGCTGAACGCCAGCACGAAATACTGCTTCGATCTCGGTTACGGCGACACGACGATCGGTGGCGGGGACGGCGGTTTCACGATCATCGCGCCGCTGATCATTGGCGCCGGGGTCGGGCTGGTGCGTTGAGTGAGCGGGGTTAGGGGTTGGGGCCTAGGTTGGTGCGCCAAGTGGAGCTCTCCGGGAGTCCTCAACGGCGCCCCAACCCACAGCCCCTAGCCCCAATCACCCGACCGTAATGACCGCATAACTCCTCCCTCCCTTCCGCAACAAGAATCGTCCACCGGCGAGCGGCTCATCCGCGATCGTTGCGTCGGTCGCTTCCAACTTGCGGCCGTTCGCGCTGAGGGCGCCCTGCGCGAGCATGCGGCGCGCCTCGGACTTGGACATCGCGAACGCGGTGCTGAAGATCGCGATCGTGTCGAGCGCGCCCTCCGTCGCGGGAAGCGCCGCGTACGGAATCTCCCTCGCCAGCGCATCGAGCGCGGCCGCGGACAGTGACCCGGGCTCCCCTTTTCCGAAGAGCAGTGCCGACACCTCGGCCGCGGTGCCCGCGGTCGCGGCGCCATGCACGCGCGCGGTGACCTCATCGGCCAGCGCGCGTTGCGCGTCGCGCCGCTCGGGGTGCTCGCGCATCGCGGCCTCGAGCGCCGCGATCTCCTCACGTCCCTTCACAGTGAAGAAGCGCAGAAAGCGGCCCACATCCCGGTCATCGGCATTGATCCAGTATTGGTAAAACTGGTACGGCGATGTCCGCTCGGCGTCGAGCCATACCGCGCCCGCCTCCGTCTTCCCGAATTTCGTGCCGTCGCTCGTCGTCACGAGCGGCACCGTCAGCGCGTGCGCGTGCCTCGAGTCCGTGCGGCGAATCAGCTCGATGCCGGCCGTGATGTTGCCCCACTGATCGCTGCCGCCGATCTGCAGCAGCGCTCCCTCGCGCCGCGCGAGCTGGAGGAAGTCGTACGCCTGGAGCAGCATGTAGCTGAACTCCGTATACGAGATCCCCGCCTCCATGCGCGACTTCACCGAGTCCTTCTGCAGCATGTAGTTCACGGTGTAGTGCTTCCCCACGTCGCGCATGAATTCGATCGCGCCGAGCGAAAGCAGCCATTCGGCGTTGTCGCGCATGAGCGCGGCGGCGGGATACGCGGTGCCTTCGAAATCGAGAAAGCGCCCGAGCTGCTCGCGGATCGAGGCCGTGTTCGCCGCCACGACTTCCGGCGTGTTGAGCTGTCGCTCCGAGCTCTTGCCGCTCGGATCGCCGATCATCCCCGTGCCGCCTCCCACCAACGCGATCGGGCGGTGCCCCGCACGCTGGAGATGCAGCAGCGCCATCACCGGCACGAGGTTCCCGACGTGCAGACTCGGCGCGCTGGGATCGAAGCCGCAATACGCCGTCACCAAGCCGCTCGCCAGCAGGTCCGACACTCCGTCCGTGTGCTGGGAGAGCAGCCCGCGCCACTCGAGCTCGGCGAGCAAGTCCGTGGGAGTCATGGCGCTCAAGATAGCTGAGAAGGTCCGCGCGCAAAGCCGGACACGTGCGGGGTCGCGCTCCTGCTCACCGTGGCGAGCGGTATCTTCCCGGCGTGGCAGGTGGCGAAGCTTCCCGTGATGCAGGCGCTGAGGAACGTCGAATGATGATCCCCTTCATCTACAGTCTCCGCAGCGTCACGCAGCGGCCGGTCTCGACGGCGCTCACCGCGCTCGGCATCGGACTCGTGGGCGCCATGTCGGTGGCGATGTTGGCGCTGGCCAAACGCTTCATCGACGCGCTGGTGAAGACCGGGTCGTCCGACAACGTGCTGCTGCTGTGGCGCGGCGCCGACACCAGCTGGCGAGCGGGATTCCGCGCGACGCGATCACACATCGCCGAGCATCTGGGAGCGGGGACGCTGGCGGTGTTGCACGTCGATGTAGCGCGATGAACGGTGGAGTGCGGCAGCGGACTCCCATCCTGTCACATCGTCGCTGAGTGATACCAGCCGCGCTACGCATTCTCTTTCCCGCTGACGTGCGCGAGCGGGGCGATCGCTACTTCACCGAACGGCGGGTGCAGATGCTGAAGCACGATGCGTCGCACGCAAGCGCGGTCGTGCGGGGCACCGAGCGGTGGAGCACGCACGTCTCCGCGGAGCGAGGCGCGCTGAACCTTATGTGCGCCTGTCCGTTCTTTGAGGACTACGGCCCCTGCAAGCATCTCTGGGCCGTCGTGCTGACGCTCGAGACAAGCGGCATGCTCGGTCCCATGCTCAACACCATCGGGCCGATCGACCGGGCGAAGATTCAAGGGCGCGCCTTTGGGCACGGGCGTGTCAACACGACGAAAGGCGCGGCCGCGGCGGCGCTTCCGCGGCCGCCTACCCTGGCGAAGCGATGGCGTGATCTCGCCGGTCCGCCGGCGGTCGCGGTGCCCGCCCCGCGCCCCGAGGTATCGTGGCACGCGAATCACCGCCTCGTCTATGTCATCGATCTGGCGAATGCGAGAATCGGGGACAGCATCGCGGTCGAGATCTTGAGTGAGAAGCTCAAGGCCGATGGCACCGTCGAGCCGCCGAAACCGCTTCGATTGACCCGGGCCGTGTGGGCGGCGGCGCCCGATCCGGCCGATCGCGTGATCGCGCAGATGCTCCTCGGCGCGCGCGACATCGCGGTGCCGTGGATGGATGGCGAATTGATGCAGGCCACTTTCTCCGTGCGGGCATCGTCGTTCGAACCGACGCTGCGGATGATCTGCGAGACAGGTCGCGCGCGCGTTCGGCGGTTTGCCGGCGAGCGGCCGATCACCGCCATACGGTGGGACGCGGGTCCGTCGTATGTGCCGCGCCTGCGCGTTCGCGACGTCGGGGATCCCGAGACGCTGGACCTCGACGCCGTCCTGGAGCGCGACGGCGAATCCATCGCGCTCGATGCGGCGAGCCTCATCCACCAGGCCGGCATCGCCATCATCGACAACGCGGTCGCGCGCATAGAGTACGTGCTTCCCTTCGCATGGCTGGCGGAGCTCAAGCGATCCGGCACTCTCTCCATATCGCGCGCCGAGCTCCCGGCGTTGCTCGACGTTGTGTATCAGCAGCCCGGGTCGCCGGGCATTGACTTGCCCGAGGGCGCGGCGATCGCCGAGTCCATGCCCACGCCGACCCCTTGTGTCACCGTGACGATGAATCGCCAGCCGCGTTGGGCGATGCAGCGCCACCGCCTTCAGCTCTCGTTCGACTACGGCGAGGGCGCGATGATCCCCGCGGCCGATCCGCGCGCATCGCTCCTGCAGCCGGAGTGCATGCGTGTCGTGCATCGGAACATGGGCGCCGAGCGAGACGCAATGCTCCGGCTCCGTGTGCTGGGCGTACGCGACGACGTGTGGTGGGGCGCCGAGCCCATGCTCGTCGGCGCGGCGAAGGTCATCGATCGGGTCAGCGCGGAGTTGCCGCTGGAAGGATGGCGTGTCGCGATCGACGGCGTCGTCCATCGCGTACTCACCGGCGCGACCTTCACGGTCAGCAGCGGCATCGACTGGTTCGACCTCAACGCCGACGTGCGCTTCGGCGATCGCGTCGTGCCGCTGCCGATCCTGATTCAATCGCTCAAACGCGGCGACGCCACCGTCAGCCTCAAAGACGGCAGCATGGGCATGCTGGAGGGCGCGCTCGCCAAACGCCTCATTTCGCTCGCCGCGATGGCGACGTTCGAGAATGGCGCCATCCGCTTTCGCCGGTCGCAGGCGGCGCTGCTCGATCTGCTATTGGCGACTTTGCCCGAAACGAACATCGACGAAACCTTCGCGACCGCCCGCGCCGAGCTTCACGCGTTTCAACAGCTCGGCCCGGCGGGTGCGCCCGCGAGCTTCATCGGCACGCTGCGCCCGTACCAGCGCGAAGGATTGGCGTGGCTCCACTTTCTCGAGCGCTTCGGGCTCGGCGGCTGTCTCGCCGATGACATGGGCTTGGGAAAAACCATCCAGGTGCTCGCGCTGCTGGCGGGACGCCAGGAGCGGAAGGCGGGCGCGTCACTCGTCGTCGTGCCGCGATCGCTCGTGTTCAACTGGATGCAGGAAGCCGCGCGCTTCTCGCCGCACCTTCGCGTGCTCGACTACAGCATCGCCGAACGCCGCTCGGAAGCGCTCGACGCGACGGACGCCGACCTGGTGCTCACGACCTACGGCACGCTGCGCCGCGACGCGCCGGCACTCCGCGCGATCGAGTTCGACTACGTGATCCTCGACGAAGCGCAGGCGATCAAGAACGCCGGCACCGCTACGTCGAAGGCTGCGCGCCTCCTGCGCGCTCGCAACCGCTTGGCGTTGAGCGGCACGCCCGTCGAGAATCGCATCGAGGAGCTGTGGAGCCTGATGGATTTCCTCAATCCCGGCATGCTTGGCGCCACCTCGGGATTTCGCAGGTTGATGGCCGGCGGCGCACCGGAGCAACGCGAGATGCTCTCGCGCGCGCTACGCCCGGTGATCCTGCGTCGCACCAAGGCCGCCGTCGCGCGCGACCTGCCGGCGCGCGTGGAGCAGACGCTGATGGTCGAGCTCGAGCCGGCGCAGCGCCGCTTCTACGACGAGCTGCTCGCCGAAAGCCGCTCGGCCCTTCTGTCGCGCGTGGACCGCATGGGCATCGCGCGCTCGAAGATCTTGATTCTCACGGCGCTGCTCCGGCTCAGACAGGCGGCGTGTCATCCCGCGTTGATCGACGATTCCAAGGCCGCCGCGCCGAGCGCGAAGCTGGACGCTCTGGTGCCGATGCTGGCCGAGGCGCGCGACGAGGGGCACAAAGCGCTGGTGTTCTCCCAGTTCACGAGCTTCCTCTCGCTGCTGCGCGCGCGGCTCGATGCGCAGGGCGTGGCGTACGAGTACCTCGATGGCCGGACGAAGGACCGTCAGGCGCCGGTCGAGCGGTTCCAGTCGGAGCCCGCGTGCTCGCTCTTCCTGATCAGCCTCAAGGCGGGCGGCCAGGGACTCAACCTTACCGCGGCGGACTATGTCTTTCTGCTCGACCCGTGGTGGAATCCGGCCGTCGAAGCGCAGGCGATCGATCGCGCCCATCGCATCGGCCAATCCCGGCGCGTGATCGCGACGCGGCTGGTGGCGCGCGACACCATCGAGGAGAAGATCATCGCGCTACAGCAGACCAAGCGCGAGTTGGCCGAGTCGATCTTAGGAGAGGATAAGAGCTTGGTTGGCAAGATTGGGCGGGAGGAGCTGGAGATGTTGTTGGGGTGATGGTGAGCTGAAGACGTCAGATGTCAGATGGCAAATGTCAGTACTGATGACCAACGACGTACTCATCACCTATGCCGGCGGTTGCTACATCGACGCGCCCGTGAGGATGTCGTAGAGGGCGAGATTCACATAGAGGTTCGAGCGGCCAATGCGCCGCTTCGCGAGAATGCCGCCATCCACCAGGCGCATCGAGATACTTCGCGGCCGTGATTCGCGACACTGCGAGATCGCGCTCGATGAATTGGATCTTGCTGTAGGGGTGCGAGAAGGGACTGTTGATCAGATCCTGACTGTAGAATCGGTATAGCGCGCGAATGCGGTGCCTGACGTCGAGAAGGGCGGCTTTGATCGCGCCGACCGTGGTGAACCTTCGCGGGCCGATTCCTCGACCGCGGCGAGCATGTACAGGACCCATTCCTCCCAAGCATCTTTATCGCGAACCGCCTGAAGTAAGCGGCGTTTCTGCTCGCCGATCTCGGGGTGACGAAGACGCACTCGCGGCCGCAGGTGTCCAACGACAATCCGTATTCCGAAGCGCAGTTCAAAACGCTCACGTACCGGCCGGACTTTCCGGCGCGCTTTGGCTCGCTCGAGGATGCCCGGGCCCACTGCGCCGCCTTTTTTCCCTGGTACAACACCGAGCACCGGCACTCGGGGCTCGGGTTACACACGCCGCACGACATCCATTTCGGGCTCGCGTCGGCGCGCCGCGCATACCGGGCGACGGTCCTCACCGCCGCGTACGCCACGACCCCGGAAAGCTTCGTGCACCGCCCGCCCACGCCGGCGCTGCCGCCGATCGCCGCGTGGATCAACCCACCCAAGCTCCTCGTCGCCGAGGACGTTGCTCAGTAAACTCAGCCCACCCGGTGTCTCAAAGTCGTTGACAGGTTCCGACGGCCGGTATTGCCATGAACAACCCCGTTCGACCTCGCGCTCGATAGCGGGCGTGAGTCGCTTCGCCTGGCGATAGCTCACGCTGAGCAACGAGCGGCCTCCACCATGCTCACCTCTCCCGCGACGACACGGCGGAAGACCGCCGCGCGCAGAAACTCTCGATCACTCATGGCTGTCCGCTCCACTCCCGGCCTCCTCGTCGGAAGTCGGAGTCTAGAGGGACAGTTCTACTGACGCTTCAAGGGAACATTATCACTGGTGCATAACAAACCACTGAATTTTCTGGCGCTTTGCGTGTCGCGCGCGCATTATGGCCTTCGCGATGCGCCACGTTGTTGCGCCTGCCGAAGGGCACCTGCCGAGATGCCGACGATGGCACAGTGTTCCAGCCGCGTTCGATCCTGTCTGTTCGCGCACGCGCTGACTTTGGGGCTGTTCGGGACTCCCCTCTTTGCGCACGAGATGCTCGCGCAGGGCGGCAAGGTTCCGTCCGCTCGGCCTTCGACCTCCGCACCACCCTCACTAAGGCTGACCCCCATCGCTGTGCCGAGGTCGACCACCTTCGATGACGCGTGGGGCGATGAGATGCGGCTCGTCGTTCGCGACTCTGCCGCGTGGCGTCACGCGTGGCATTCCGCCGTCGGAGCGAGTCCGCTCCCCGTGGTCGATTTCACGACCGACATCGCCGTGCTCGTCGCGATTCACAACATGACGTCGATACGCTACTCGATCGCGGTCGACAGCGCGCGCCGCACTGGACCGTACACAGTCGTCACGTTCACCATCCGAGAGCCCGGTCTCACGTGCAGCTCGCCGGACGTGTTCATCCGCCCGATCGCTGCCGCGCGCTTCCCGCGCGATGGTAGCCAAAGCGTCTCCTTCGTCGAGCGGCACATCAAGTCGTCCTGCACACCTCCGTAGCGTCGTAGCCTCTCCAGGCGGATCAAAAGCACATGTCGCGTCGAGCCGCCCGAATCGTTGTACTAGGGCTGAATCGTACGAGAGTGACGGGCGAAGCGGCGAGGCTGCGCCCGTACCTCTATGTCCCGCCCTCGCTCCGGCGTTAGCTTCCGTTCCGATGGCTACTCGCGCACCCCGCCGCAAACCCGGCTCCTCCTGGTGGGCCCGCCGACCTCGCTGGCTGCGATTCATGCTCGTCGGCACGGCGTTCTTCTCGACTTTCTCGCTCGGGCTGCTCTGGACATCGTGGGCGATGATGTGCCGCGGCGGATCCTGCCCGCCCGTCGAGCAGCTCGAGATATTCACGCCCCACCAGACGTCCAAGCTGCTCGCCGCCGACGGCCGCTTCGTCGCCGAGATTGGCCTCGAGCGCCGCACGCTGGTCAAGCTTGGCGACATCCCGAAGATCGTGCAGAAGGCCTTCGTGATCACGGAGGACAAGCGCTTTTACGGGCACCACGGCATCGATTTCTATCGCGTGCTGGGCGCGGTCGCCAGGAATCTCACGCACGGCGGCTACTCGCAGGGCTTTTCCACGATCACAATGCAGCTCGCCCGGAACGTCTTCTCCGAGCAGCTGTCGCGCGAGAAGACCATTACCCGCAAGCTCCGCGAAGCGAAGGTCGCGCGGCAGATCGAGCAGAAGTACTCGAAGGACAAGATCCTCGAGCTCTACCTCAATCAGATCAACCTCGGCGCCGGCGCCTACGGCGTGGAAACCGCGGCACAGCGTTACTTCGGAAAATCCATCCGCGACCTCAACGTCGCCGAGGCGGCCACGCTCGCCGCGCTGCCCAAAGCGCCAGAACGGTACAATCCGAGAAAGAGTCCCGATCGGGCCATCCAGCGCCGGAACACCATCATCGAGCTCATGCGCCGCGAGGGCGCGATCTCCGACGCCGATGCTCGGCTCGCCAAGGCCTATCCCCTCAAGCTCGCCGACAAGACCGAGTCGGGGGATCTGGCTCCGTACTTCGTCGAATGGGTGCGACGCCAGCTCGAGACGCAATTTGGCGCGCGCATCTATACCGACGGGCTCAAGGTCTTCACGACGCTCGATGTCGACATGCAGCTCGCGGCCGAGCGCGCGCTCGATCGCCAGATGCGCTCCATCGAGAACGGCAAGTACGGCACCTGGAAGCACACGACGTTCGACGAATTCAACGCCAAGGGAAGCGCCGCCGACGCCGAGCCGGGACTGAACACGCCCTACCTGCAGGGTGCGTTCGTGGCGATGGATCCGCGCACCGGCGCCGTCCGCGCGATGATCGGCGGCCGCGACTTCGAGGACTCGAAGTTCAACCGCGCCACGCAGGCGCTGCGGCAACCGGGCTCGACCTTCAAGCCGATCGTGTATTCCGCCGCGATCCACGCCGGCCGCACCTGGTCGACCCTGATCGACGACGCACCGGTGTCGCTCCCCCACCTCGGTGGCGGCGGCAGCGACTGGACGCCGCAGAACTACGATTTGAAGTTCGAAGGACCGATGCCGATGCGGCGCGCGCTCTACATGTCGCGCAATATTCCGGCGATCAAGATCGGCATGGAGATCGGCGAAGCGAGCGTGATCGAGATGGCCAAGCGCTTCGGGCTCAACACGACCATCCCGAACGTGCCCTCGATCAACATCGGCGCGGCCGACGTCATTCCGATCGAGCTCATCTCCGGCTACAGCGCCTTCGCCACCCTCGGCATTCGCTCCACGCCGACCGCGATCATTCGCGTCGAGAATGCGAAGGGTGACGTGTTGTGGGAGCCGGCCGCGGCGCGCTACGAGGTGATGTCGCGCGAAGAGGCGTGGTTGATGGTGAGCGCGATGAAGGACGTCGTGCAGCGCGGCACCGCCGCATCCGTGTACGCCTCCGGCTTTCACGTGCCCGCCGGCGGAAAAACCGGCACGACGAACGACGGCAGCGACGTCTGGTTCATCGGCTACACGCAGGATCTCGTGGCGGGAATGTGGATGGGCTTCGACAAGCCGCAGACGATCATCCGCGGCGCCCAGGGCGGCCGTCTGGTCGCGCCGGCGTGGACCGCGTTCATGAGCGAGGTCTACCAGCACCGTCCCGCGCCGACCGACTGGGCGCGGCCCGACGCGATCGTCGTCAGAGAGATCGACAAGACCGATGGACTATTGCGGAATCCATACTGCCCGGCGGACGTGGTGATCACCGAGTACTATCTGCCCGGGACCGAGCCGGCGCTCGAATGCTCGGTTCACAACCAGTTTTTTGTGCCGACGGACACCACGCTGAACGGTCTGGCACCGGGCCGGGCGCCACCTCTCGTGTTGCCGCGTCGCGATACGGTGCGCAGACCCTGAGGGGAGAGGGCAGACATCAGATGTCAAAGGTTAGATGTCAGCACTGAAAACAGCCAACCGCGGTCTCCGACATCTGACGTCGAACGTCTGACATCTCATGCACTCGTACACCGCACGTTGGATTATCCCGATCTCGTCTCCCCCGATTGAGAACGGCGTCATCACGGTTGACGGCGGGCTGATCAGTTACGTGGGACCGCCGGCTGCAGCTCCCTCCGCGCCGTGCAGCGATCTCGGCCACGCGGCCCTCCTGCCCGGACTCGTGAACAGTCATTCCCATCTCGAGCTCACCGCCTTTCGTGGTCTGCTCCACAACCTCTCGTTTCGCGATTGGATCGTCACGCTGCAACGGGCGAAACAGGCCGTCATGACGCCGGCGCGCTTCCTCGACTCGGCGCGCGCCGGGATCGAGGAAGGACTGCTGGCCGGCACCACCTGCTTCGCCGACACCTGCGATTCCGGGGTCGTGCTCGAGGCGATGCGCGAGGCCGGCGTGCGCGGCATCATGTACCAGGAGCTGTTCGGACCCGACCCCGCGCAACTCGATGTGTCGATGGCGGGCGTGCGCGACAAGATGCGCGCGCACCGCGAGTGCGAGACGCCGCTCGTGCGGGTCGGCGTGTCGCCGCACGCTCCCTACACCGTGTCCGACGTTCTCTTCGCCGCAGTCGCCGAGTATGCGCGGGCTGAGCGATTGCCGATGGCCATCCACATTGCGGAAAGCGCGGCGGAGCAGGAGCTGGTCACGCGCGCCTCCGGTGTCTTCGCCGATGCGCTGCGCGCACGCGGTATCGACGTGATGGTGCGGGCGCGATCACCCATCGCGCTGCTCGGCGCACTCGGAGTGCTCGATGCGCGGCCGCTGCTCATCCACTGCGTGCGAGCCGACGCGGCCGACATCGCCCTGGTGGCGGAGCACGGCTGCTCAGTTGCCTACTGCCCCGCATCGAACGCCATACTCGGTCACGGCATCGCCCCGCTGATCGAGATGCTCAATGCACACATCGCCGTGGGACTGGGCTCCGACTCCGTCGCCAGCAACGACATCATGGACATCCTTGGCGAAGCACGGCTCGCCATTATCGCCCAGCGCGCCCGCGCACCGCGCGCCGACACGTTGTCAGCCGACACCGCGCTCCACCTCGCCACACTGGGCGGGGCGACCGCCCTCGGCATCGCCGATCGCGTCGGATCGTTGGAGATAGGCAAGGAGGCCGACTTCGCGGCGTTCCCTCTCGATGTCGCGCCCGCGGCGGAGATCAGCGATCCGATTGCCGCGCTCGTCGACTCGTTAGGCAGGCGGCGGGCAAGGTTGGTCACGGTCGCCGGCCGCGAGCTCGTTCGCGACGGCTGGCTCGTCAGGCAGGAGAGCGGTCTTGGTGAGCGAATCGCCGTGACGGCCGCCGCGCTCGCGACGTTCATCGGCGGCACGGCGAGCGCTCCATAGGCGTCTCCAACCAAAAAGTCTAGCCCGACGCTCGCCCCGCGCATTAGCTTTCGGCACAACCCCCCTCGAGGAGCGCATGGCCGACACCGCTGCCGATCGATCGGCTGGACGCACATCGAAGATCTGGCGCGACGGGCAATTCGTGAATTGGAACGACTGTACGATTCACGTGATGAGCCACGTCGTGCATTACGGATCGAGCGTATTCGAGGGGCTGCGATGTTACGAGACGCCGGCCGGCGGCGCGATCTTCCGCTTGCAGGATCACATGCGGCGCTTGCTCGACTCGGCGAAGATCTATCGCATGCCGGTGAAGTATTCGATCGAGACGCTGGCGCAGGCGTGCGTCGATACCGTCGGGGCGAACGAGCTCAGGCACTGCTACTTGCGGCCGGTGATGGTGCGTACGGGCCAGCAAATGGGGTTCATGACCGCCGATGTGCCGGTTGAGACGTTCATCATCGCGTGGAAGTGGGGCACGTTTCTCGGCCACGATGCGGTCACGAATGGCGCCGACGTGTGCGTGTCGACCTGGCGCCGTGCGGCGCCCGACACTTTTCCGACGATGGCGAAGGCGGGCGGCAATTATCTGAGCGCGCAGCTCTCGAAGGGTGAAGCGAAGATGAACGGCTACGCCGAAGGAATCATGCTCGACAGCTTCGGGCACATCTCCGAGGGCAGTGGTGAGAACCTGTTCGTGGTGCGCGATGATGTGCTCTACACATCGCCGATCAGCGCCGGCATTCTGCACGGCATCACGCGCGACTCGGTGATTCGCCTGGCGCGCGACATGGGGTACGAAGTGAAGGAGCAACTCATGCCGCGCGAGATGCTGTACATCGCGGACGAGCTGTTCTTCACCGGCACCGCGGCTGAGATCACGCCGATTCGATCGGTGGATCGGCTGCCAGTCGGAGATGGCGTACCTGGGCCGGTGTTCACAGCGGTGCAAGAAAGATTCATGGATATCGCGAAGGGTCGCACTGAAGACCCGCACGGATGGTTGACGCCAATACCGCAGGTTGTCGCCGCGGGGAAGTGAACGACGTCAGACGTCAGATGTCCGCGTGGTTTTTCAAAGGTAGTTGTCAGGTCGCATCTGGTTGTCCGGACATCTGACGTCTGGCATCTGACGTCTGACAGTTTGACATCAGCCCGCTTCGGATCGGGAGGTCGGTTGGTAGTTGGTTGCCTTGCCCTGAACGCGTCGTTCGAGCCCCTGACCATGGTCCCCATGCGTCGGGCGCTCCGCCTCGTGCTTGATGGGAAGGCCGAGATCATCGAGGCGGAGTTGGATCGTGTCGTACGCTCGGAGCGTCTCACGCTTCCGCGGCCGGCGGTCATTCGCCTCACCAAGTTCATCCATGTGCCGCGTCGCTTCCGCCGGCAGGTGACGAACACCTTTCTGTTCGCCCGCGACCACTACCGCTGCCAGTTCTGCGGCAAGGGGATCGCCGAGCTCAAGCCCCGCGAATCGCTCACCCGCGATCACCTGATCCCGCTGTCGCGCGGTGGCTCGAACACGTGGACGAACGTCGTCACCGCCTGCAGCCCCTGCAACACCCGCAAGGGGAATCGGATGCCGGAAGAGATCGGCATGCATCCCTCGGCGAAGCCGGTCGAGCCGCACTTCGTGCACCTCAGCTGGGCGATTCGCCGCCTGACGCCGACGCAGTCGAAGTACATCAAGCTCTTCTACGGCGGCGAAACGTTACACCAGCTCGAGGCGCTCGAGCACCGAACGGCGCACGTGGCACGCTGAGCTGATCGCGCGACGACGCAGGAACGGCGGCCCTCAACACGGGCCGCCGTTTCTTATTCGATCGAGAATTTTCCTGTGCGGGCCTCGTAGTGCCGGTGCTCGCCGCCCAGGAGCTGCACCACCAGCTCGCGTACACCGCGCGTGATGACCGTACCGGGATTCTTTTTGCCTTGCACGGCCGGCCGTAGCTCGCCGCGCAGCCACCGCTCGACCTCGTCGAGATCGCTGACGGAGATCATCTCGACATCGACCAGCAGGTTGTAATAGTACCGGTCGCGCTTGGTGGGCGGACGCATCAGCGGCTGATAGGCGCGCGCCAACGCGACCTCCACGGCCTGCATGTTGGAGAACGAACCAAGCGTGACCACGCGCGCTCCCTCGATCCGCGCTGCCGTGTATTTCTTGTCGAGCGGACTATACCGCACGATCACGTCCCACTCGACGTGCGCCTCGAGATTGTTGAACCATCCCCCCGCCGACCACACCTCGAGCCGGTGATGGAGGCGCGCCGGAAATCCGCTCTCCAGGAGATCCTGCGTGCGCTTCTCGGTCAACATTGCCATCGCGCGCACGGTCGGCGGCTCGAGCTTGCGCGCCTCCGCGCCAGGCAACACGACCTCGACGTGTCCAACACGTTGCGCGCGCGCGGCCGCGGGCGCGGCTACCGCGAGCGGACTCCAGAGCAGCAGGACGCGAAGCGCGAGTCGCAACGTTCTAGAAGCGATGCTTCAGTCGTACGAAAAAATTCACAGGCTGCTTCAATTGCGACACCGACTTCGCGACGAAGAAGCCGATGAAGTTGAAGTCGAGGCCGACACCCGCATCTCCCTCGAACGTGTTGAGCGGCGGCAGCGTTCCCCCCTCATATCGAATCGTGCCCGCCCGCGGCCCAACGAGCCATCCTCGGCCCATGTCGCCGAACAACACCCATTGCGCGCCCCGGTCGACATCAAACAAGAAATCGTCGAGGTCGCCATGCCCGTGCAGATTGAGGGCGAGGTTGCCGCGATATTCCACCTGCGCCAGCGCGACGCGCTCGCACTGCGCCGGCACACCGGGAATCGCCGCTCCCGCGCCGCACTGAAAGACATCCGCCTTGCCGGACGGAACGCGCCGGAAATCGAATCCGGGCAGTGTACCCGCACCGCCGAGCGAGAACCGCCGCTGCAGCGGCAGCTCATCCCCACCGAGCCAGCCGCCGAGTACGAGCCTGACGTTGAGTTGGCCGATCGGCGAGAGCCGGTTGTATCGGCGAAGGTCGAGCATTCCGCGCGTGTACCGCACCGGCGCGGCGAGGGCCGAATTGTCGCGCGCCAGCGGCGACGTCGGCGCAAGCGTGACGGCGGCGCTCGTGCCGCGCTCGACGTCCGCGACCACCAGCCAGCCGGTGCGCGGATTGTCGGCGTCGCTTCGCGTGTCGATCGTCATCGTCGCGGTGCCGATGTGAAACCGGCCCTGATCCATCATCGGATTGACGCGCCACGTGGCATCACTGCTGAACAGCGTCCATGGCGAATGATCGCGCCGGTCTCCCCAGACCTCGTCGGCGAGATCGAGCGTCAGATCGACGCCGTGCCCGTTCGCGATCGTGACGAAGCCGCTGCCGCCGTGACGATTGTAGTAGTCTCGATAATCGCGGTGGAAGAAAAAATTCGCCAACCCCACCTCGCCGTCCCGCAGCTGCCACCGTTCGGTCGGGTCGACGATATCGTACAACCGGCCGCCGACCGTCAGCAGCCGCTCCCGGCCCACTTGGACCTTCGCGTTCACATCGTGACCGAGGTTTTCCGCGTCCCACCGAAAGTTGTCGACCGTGCGAACGACGCCGAGCGCATCGACCCGGATGCGAGACCACTCGTTGCGAGCCCGGAAGGATGGACCGATCGCGATCGGCATCCCCTCGACCCGATTGTACGAACCGGCGTACACCAGCGGCGTCAGCGTACCGGTCTCGCGATGACGCCGCAACCTGTGCAGCCAGCCCTCTTCGCGACTCTCCGCATCGCGATCGCTCCGATCGTCGGCCTCGACCGCGCCGGCGGCGTCTGGTACGATGTGATCGCCGTCGATGTGATAGCGCAACGCCTGCACGTACCGCTGCACCTCTCCGCCGATTATCGCCCGCTCCTGTCCGGTCACTGATCCGCCGACGACGATCAGATCGCCATCGATCGCCGCGCCGTCGCGCAGTGCGACATCGCCGTTGATCACCAGCACCCGGCCGGCCACCCGACCGGCGAGCGTGAAGGGTCCGGTCAGGATGGCCACGTCGCCGGCGATGGTCTGGCCTGCGGTCACCGTCGCTTCACCGGTCGCCCGAAGTGCGGCGGATCCATTGAAGAGACGGGCGATCTCCGCGGCCTTCGCCGCCGGCAACGCGCCGCGACGATTGTCAGCGACTTGCGCGCGCGATGTGGCGGCCGCCACACACAGCGCTGTGCAGGCGACCAGAGCATGACGCATGGCTATCCCCTCAAAGCTCGTGGTGAGCGGTCCAAAGGCACGGCGTGTTCCCCTCAGTCCGACAAACGCTGCGTGCTGCGTGCCAACAGCACTCCCCTCGCAGGGTGTAGACGCACACTGGAGGTGGTCAGGCGCGTGCTGTTAGCACGCAGCACGCAGCACGCAGCAGGTAACAAGTCTTCACCCCCCCCATCCGATCCCCAGCCTCCGCATTCTCCGATACAAGTTCGGCCGGTCGGTCTTCAGCCGTCGCGCGGCCTCGGCCACGTTGCCGCCGGCCATGGAGAGCGCGCGCGTGATTAAGCTCTTTTCGTAGTCGTCGAGCGCGTCGCTGAGCGGTTGGTCGAGCGCGGCGGGGTCAGGAAGGCGCGCCGGCAGCTCGTCGGCAGCGCGTCCGCTCAGCGGGAGCACCGACGCAACTTCTGCCGCCGAGACTTCGCCCCCCGCATGCAGAATCCCGACTCGTTCGACGATGTTCGCCAGCTCGCGCACATTGCCCGGCCACCGATAGCGGCGTAACGCCGCCAGGGCGTCCTCACTCCACCTGGGCGACGGTCGTCCGCTGCGCGCGCGGTAGTGCGCCGAGAAATGCTCGACCAGCGGCCCGATGTCGTCGGGCCTGTCGCGGAGCGGCGGTAACGTCATCGGGATGACGTTGAGCCGGAAGAAGAGATCCTCACGGAAGTCGCCTTTCTTCACCGCGCGGTCGAGGTCCATGTTCGTCGCCGCGATCACGCGAACATCCACGGGGATCGGCTTCCCTCCACCGACGCGCTCGATCTCCTTCGCCTCGATCGCCCGCAACAACTTCGCCTGCGCCTCGGCGCCGAGGTCGCCGACCTCATCGAGCAGGAGGGTGCCCTGGTCCGCCAATTCGAACCGGCCGATGCGCCGGTCGGTCGCTCCGGTAAACGCGCCCCTCTCGTGTCCGAACATCTCACTCTCGACGAGATCGCGCGGAATTGCCGCGCAGTTCACGCGCACGAATGCCTTGTCCCGACGCGCGCTCCCGCGATGGATCGCGGCGGCGACCAGTTCCTTGCCCGTCCCCGATTCGCCCATGATGAGCACGCGCGCATCGGTCGGCGCCACGCGGTCGATCATCTCGCGCACGCGCGCCATCGCCGCGCTCCCGCCAACCATGCGCCCACCGAGCGCGCTACCAAGATCTTCACGCAGCGCCTGCGCCTCCAATCGCGCTTGCCGCAGCTCCAGCGCCGTGTGCAGCGTGACCAGCACGCTTTCGGGAGAGAGCGGCTTCTCCAGAAAGTGAAAGGCGCCGAGCTTGGTCGCCCTGACGGCATCGGTCAGGCCGGCGTGGCCGCTCATCATCACGACCGGCACCTGCGGCATCCGCTCCCGTAGCGCGCCGAGCGTCGTCATGCCGTCCATACCCGGCATCATCAGGTCGAGTAGCACGGCGTCCGGCTCGTGCTCGGCGGCCGACGCGAGTCCGGCCGGACCGTCGGCCGCTTCGCGAACAGCGTAGCCCTCGGAGCGAAGCAGCGCGCCGACCATGCGACGAATGTTCGTCTCGTCGTCGACGATCAGGATCGATCGCATTCGGCCAGTCAGCCCTCGCGTCGGGGAGACTTCTCGGAGAGCAGCTTGGTCGTGAAGCGCTGGCCCTCGGAGATGCGCTCCACCTCTAGCGCCATCGTGTCGATCGCCGTCTGCAGCTGCGTCAGTTGATCCTGCACAGAACGCAATTGCACGGGGTCGACGTTCGCCTGTCGACCGAAGCGGTGCTTGAGGGCCAGGAGACCGAATCCGCTGCCGAGCACCGTGCCGACGATCGTCGCCATGACGATCGCGAACGCGATGGCATCCTGCATTAAACCGATCCCTTCGGGCGCTCGATCGGAACCGACCCGCGCTCCGAGAGCAGCTTACTGGTAAAGCGTTGGCCCTCCGAGATTCGCTCGACTTCGATCGCGATGGCGTCGACCGCCTGCTCGATGCGCTGAAGCCGGTCGTCGTTTGCCGGCGCCACGGCGGGACGCGCCGTCTCGCGCCTGTGGGTGAGCCACATCTTGATCACCGTCAGCCCCGATGCGAACAGGATGGCCGTCGATACGACCGCCACGATCGCCTCATTTTCGTTCACGTCGCCCTCCCCGGGATATCCGCCGCGCTGCGCTCCGACAGGAGCCTGGTGGTGAAGCGCTGGCCCTCGGAGATACGCTCGATCTCGATCGCTATCGAGTCGATCGCCTGCTCCATGCGCGCCAGCCGCTCCTCGCTCGCTGGGGGAAGGGAGGCGGTGCGATTTTCGATGGCTTTGTGATTGAGCCACCACTTGAACATCAGTGCCGGAGTGCCGAAAACGGCCAACGTGCCGAGCACCGCGACGATCGTTTCCCCGAATCCCATGAGTTCCTCGCTCTGCAGTTAGCTCGAGCCGCTGATGTCACGCGGCGCGATCGCGCCAATCTCAGCTCCGATGATCATCCGCGCTCCCGTTCTCGTGCGCCGGCCATTCGCCGGTCGTCCCATTCACCGGAATCACGAACCGAATCTCCGTCCCCTCTCCTTCCGTGCTCACCGCCTCGACCGCGCCGTGGTGCGCGAGCACCGTCTGTCGTGCGATCGCCAGCCCCAGTCCGGTGCCACCGGACTTTGACGTGACATACGGATCCCAAATGCGCGCGAGCCGATCCTCTGAAATTCCACAGCCGCCATCTCGAACCGTCAGCTCCACCGCATCCGAGCCGTCGTACCGCGCGTTCGCCACGCGCACGTCGACGCCGCCACCGTCCTTGCATGCTTCGACCGCGTTGATCAATACGTTCGACAGCGCGCGCGCCAACGCATCGTAGTGGCCATGAACCATCGGCACCGATTCATCCACGGCGACGGAGAGGGGCGTATGCTCCGGCACGATCGAGCGCGCCGTATACGTCGCAAGTTCACCCATGTCGATCTCGGCCGCCGGACCTTCCGGCAAACGGCCGAACTGCGCGAAGCTCCGCGCCATTTCTTCCAACCTGCGCGATTCGACCGCGAGTACCTCGACCACCTCCGCCAGCTCCGGCTGTACGCCCCGCCGGAGCCGCTCGACCGCGAACCGAATCGGCGTCAGCGGATTCTTGAGCTCGTGCGCTACCCGCCGTGCCGTCTCGCGGAACGCCGCCAATCGTTCGGCCTCCAGCTCGCGAGCGCGCGCGACCTCGAGCTCACTCGCCATGCCGCGCATGCGCGACCGCAACAGCTCGAACTCCGGAGCGCCCCGGCGCGGCGGGCCGCCGGGAACCGGCCGTCCCTTCGCGATCAGCTCCGTCCATCCGACCAGCTCATTCAGGGGCCGGCTGAGCTGCCGGCTCAGGTGGCCGGCAACACGCGACGCGAGCAGAAAGAAAAGTCCCGACCCGACCACCGCCAATACCACCGCCATCCATGCGACGCGGCTCGCCAGATAGCTCACCCGGCGCGCCTGCAACAGCGACGCCGAGAGCTCCTGCTCGTGCGCGTCGATCGCCGTTTTTTGCAGCGCCGTCACCGGCCTCGACCGCATCGACGCGATCGCGCGCTTGCCCGACTCCGTCACCCGGTCCCAGGCTCCGCGGGCGCTCAATACGGGAAGCGTTTCACGCACCGCCGCCGCCCCGCTCAGCAGGAGCAGCGTGGTCGGAATAGCCGCGAAGAGCAGCAGATAGGCGAATACGCGCGTCCGAAAGCTCAGTCGCTTCACACGGGCTCCGTACGTCGCGATGAGGGGGGAGTTTCGAACTGATACACGGGCACGCCCCAGGGAATAGGCAGTTGGCACGGTGCAGTCAACAACTGGCGACCGCATGCGCCTGAGAACTATATGAATGGTTGTCCGGGTGCGAAGTGCGGGCCGCCGCGTGTCGCGCGCCGAGTGCCGAGCGCTAGCCCCCAGCCCCCAACCCCCAACCCCCAACCCCCAGCCCCCAAACCCTCGATGAAGTCCCACACCGCCTACCTGACCTTTACGACCAAAAAGCGCCAAGAGATCATCGATATCACGGACGATGTCGAGAGCTGTCGCGCGGCCGCTGGGATTCGCGAGGGTATGGTCCTCGTCAGCGCGATGCACATCTCGGCCTCGGTGTTCGTGAACGACCACGAGCCTGGACTCTGGAAAGACATTCTCGACTGGCTCGAGCAGCGCGTGGCGCCTTGGAACCCAGAACACTATCGCCACAACAGCGGCACCGGCGAGGACAACGCCGCGGCGCATCTGCGGTCGTTGACGGTGGGACACGAGGTGATCGTACCAGTGACGGACGGGCGCCTCGATTTTGGCCCGTGGCAGCGGGTATTCTATGGGGAATGGGACGGACAGCGTGCGAAGCGGGTCATCATCAAGGCGTTTGGAGAGTGAGAAGCGGGGAGACGTCAGCCGTCCGAGGTCCCTGTCCCTAGCCCGAAATGCCCGAGCACGCTTACATTTACAGCTGTTCAGTGAACCTTCCGGAGCCTGATGTCGAACTCGTGGACCCTCGCCCGTACCTTTGGTGCGCGCGTGGGAGAGCATCCGCGGCGCGTGCTGCTGCAGGCTGGTGGCCGCAGTTTGACTTACGGACAGGTAGAGCACCAAGCGGCCGCGATGGCCGCCGCGCTCTCCGAGCTGGGAATCGAACCGGGTGACCGCATCGGCATCGTGATGCCGAACGTTCCCGAGTGGATCGTGGCGATGCTCGCCGCGGCGAAGCTCGGTGCGACGGTGGTTCCGCTCAACCCGGGACTGAACTACCACGAGCTCAAGTATCAGCTCAGGCACGCGGAGGTCACGGCGGTGTTTGCCGTGGAGCGGTTCGGTGGTGTCGACTACCTCCAGATGTTCGAGGACATCATCGCCGAGCTGCCCGACCTTCAGTATCTGATCACGGTCGGAAAGGAAGAGTTGTGGTATGACGACCGCATCTTCCAGTTCGAAGATTTGCTTTCGAGCGGGGAGGGGCGGCCGGTTCCCACGCCGGACGTGACGGATGAATCGGATCTGGCGATTCTGTACACGTCGGGCACGATGGGGAAGCCGAAGGGTGTGCGGCTCTCGCAGCGCACGATCGTCGAAACGGCGGTCCGCACGAGCGAAGCGCTCGAGATGGACCCGCAGGACCGCGTGCTCGTCGCGGTGCCGTTGTTCACGATCTTCGGATTCTCAGTCGTCGTGGGAGCGATCGCGGCCGGCGCGACGCTCGTGTTGCAGGAGCGGTTCGATCCTGCGGCAGCACTCGCGCTGATCGAGCGGGAGCGGGTCACCGTGCTGCACGGTGTTTCGTCGATGTACCAGATGCTGATGCGGGAGCCCGGGTTCGACCCGGCGCGCATCCGGCAGCTCAGGACCGGCGTCATCGCGGGAGTGCCCGTCAGCGAGGATGTCGTGCGACGCATTCGCCGTTGGTGCGATGTGCAGGTCGCATACGGTTTGACCGAGACGGGGCCGACGGTGACGATCACCCGCTTCACGGATCCGGAAGACAAGCGCCTGACCACGGTCGGGCGGCCGATTCCGGGTGTCGAGATCAAGGCGGTGGATTTCGTGACCGGCGCGCTGCACGGGCCGGAAGCGGTCGGCGAGATCGCCGTTCGCGGCCCGAATGTGATGCAAGGGTATAGCCGGATGCCGGCGGAGACGGCGCGATCGATCTCCCCGGAAGGCTACTTCTTCACCGGTGATCTGGGGATCATCGATGACGAGGGGTACCTGAGAATCGTGGGGCGTAGCAAGGAGACGATCGTGCGTGGCGGATACCAGATCTATCCGCGCGAGGTCGAAGATCAGCTCCGAGCGCACCCCGCGGTCGACGATGTCTGCGTGATCGGTGTCCCCCATGAGATCATGGGTGAGCTGGTGTGCGCGTGCATCGTGCCAGTCGAAGGCGCGGTCATCACCGGGGGCGAAGTGAAAGAGTTCGCTCGCGATGTGCTGGCCGACTATAAGACACCCGATCTCGTTCGCTTCTTCGATGCCTTCCCCATGACAGGCAGCGGGAAGGTGAAGCGGCGAGAGCTCGAGCGCGTGGTCGCGCTCGATCACACCGCGCTGAGCTTGCACGTATGACAGAACACACAACGCGTGAGCCCGCACTACACACTAGGAAACATGAATTCTCGTAACCTCCGCACGCCCGCGATGCGCGCGCCAGCCGTCCCGATTCATCGTGGACCGCAAGCGAGCGCGCAGTCCGGGTCGGCGGCGTTTCTCCACGCGCCCAACGCGGCGCTGCTCATCGATTTCGACAACGTCACGATGGGCATCCAGAAGGACCTGCACGCCGAGCTGCGCAATCTCCTCAGCTCCGACATCATCAAGGGCAAGGTCGCGGTGCAGCGCGCGTACGCCGATTGGCGGCGCTACCCGCAGTACATCGTTCCACTCACCGAAGCGTCGATCGACCTCATCTTCGCGCCGGCCTACGGCGCCTCGAAGAAGAACGCCACGGACATTCGCCTCGCCATCGACGCGATCGAGCTCGTCTTCACGCGTCCCGAGATCGGCACGATCATCCTGCTCTCCGGCGACTCCGACTTCTCGACGCTCGTCATCAAGCTCAAGGAGTACGGCAAGTACGTGATCGGCGTCGGCATCCGCGAGTCGTCGAGCGACCTGCTCGTCATGAACTGCGATGAGTATTACAGCTACAACTCGCTCGCCGGTCTGGTCAAAACGTCCGACGAGCACGCCGAGCCACGCGATCCGTGGGAGTTGGTCACGGAAGCGGTGAAACGCATGAAGCAGAACGGCGATGTCATGCGCTCGGACCGCCTCAAGCAGGTGATGGTCGAGATCGATTCGTCGTTCGACGAGAGCAATCTCAAGATGGCGAAGTTCTCGCGCTTTGTGCAGGAAGCGGCGGCGCGCGGACTGGTCAAGGTCACTCCCCTCGAGAACGGCCAGTTGGAAGTCGCGCCGCCGGACGGTGCGAAGATCGACGCCGCGCCCGCGGTTGCCGCCGGCTCGCAGCAGGCGCGCGAGGCATCGCGCGGTCCGCGTCCCGAGCGGGAGAATGGACGCAGCCGGGGCCGTGGTCGCGGACGAGGCCGCGATCGCGAGCGCGGTCCGCGCCCCGAGGCCGCCGCGACTGCCGAGCAGGGCGCGCAGCCCGCGGTCCCAACGCAGACCTTCTCGCCGCCCCTCGAGGAGCCGATTCACGCGCCGCGCCCGGCCGCGTCGCACGCACCCGCCATGTCTGCGGGCGCGGTGAACACCGGCGTCGGCGAGCGGCTCACCCGCAACGAGGCGCTCGATCTGGTCCGTCGCGCGGTGGCCGAGCTCACGAGCAACAGCGATGCGCCCGTGATGGCGGCCGATGTGCGCGCCAAGGCGCGTGTGCTCCTCGGCCGCGACAGTGAAACGCTATCGGAGCGCTTCTTTCTGCGCATTCTGCGCGATGCGCACGACGCCGACGTGATCGATCTCCGCAAGCGCGGCGACGACTACGAGGTGGCTATGGCGGGCGAGGTCGCGCCGATCGCGGCGCAGGTGGCCGCGAACGAAGCGCCGACCGAGCAGGAAAGCCAGGCAGCGCGAAGCGCCGCCAACGCGGCATCGCTTCGTCGCGGCATCCGCACGCGCACGTCGCGTGGCGGTTCGTCCGCGCCGCCGCCGGATCTCTTTTCGGTCGGTGTCGTCGATCTGGCTCCGGCCGCTCCTCTACCCGTACCGGTAGCCGCACCGGTAGCCGCACCGGTAGCCGTGCAGGCGTCGCCAACCGGAAAATCGCCGGCGAAAGCGCGCGGCAAGCCCAAGGTCGCCGCAAAGAAGACTCCCGCTCCGAAGGGTCGGGCCAGCAAGAAGGCCGCCGCCTCCTCCGCGAGTGCGGACTCGGCGGTTGCGGAGACGGTGACAGCGGTCGCCGACCCGGCGAAGCCGAAGCTCGCTCGAGGTGGTGGTCGAAAGAAAGCCGCTGCACGAACCGAGTCGTGACCGCGAACGCCGCGCCTCGAGCGCGGCGTTCTCGTCTGCCAGAGGGCGCCGCGCTGAAGCCATCGTTCTACGATCGCGACACGGAGATCGTAGCGCGGGAGCTCCTTGGCGCGGTGCTCGTGTGCGAGTCGCCGGATGGGCGCGCCTCGGGCCGCATCGTGGAAACCGAAGCGTATCTCGGGCCGCACGATGAAGCGTGTCACGCCGTCGCCGGCGTGACGGCCCGCACGAAGTGGCTGTTCGGCGAGCCCGGTCGCGCCTACGTCTACTACATCTACGGCGCCCATTGGTGCTTCAATGCCGTGACGCGCGAAGTGGGGCATGGGAGCGCGGTGCTCGTGCGCGCGATCGAGCCCATTGACGGCATTCGCTTGATGCGTGGCCGCCGGCCGCGCGCCAAGCGCGACCGAGATCTCACCAACGGACCCGGAAAGCTGTGTGCCGCGCTCGCCATCACGGGTGCGCACAACGGGCTCAGTCTCACCCGCTCGAGTCTCACTGTCCATCGTGGCTCGCCCGTGCCTGACTCGCGCGTGCTCGTCTCCCCGCGAATTGGCATCACGCGCGCCGCCGACTGGCCAATGCGGTTCTTCGTCGCCGACAACCCCCATGTTTCTCGGACCCCGTCATCGATGACCGCGCGGCCGTACGCGCCGTGATACGGTGAACACACCCAGCGGGGTCTCCGAACGCGCGATGCGCATCTATCGCGCGGCGATCGTCATCGACATGCACAACGATCTGCCATCGAAGATGCTCGACCAGCGCTACGACGCTGACGTCCGGCACGACCCCAGCCAGGGGCATAGCGATCTGCCGCGATTCATCGAGAGCGGCATCACCGGCCAGTTTCTGTCCGCTTGGGTCGACGCGCCGTACGCCGAGCGAGCTCCCGACGGCTCGTGGGCGCGCGTGCAGCGCTATCTCGACACCATTCACGAATGGGTCGCGCGCCATCCGGCTGAGCTGATCCTGGCGACGACGGCGGCCGACGTTCTGCGCGCGAAGGTGGAGAAGAGGATCGCGATGTTGATCGGCGTCGAGGGAGGACACGTCATCGAAGGCTCGCTCGACCATCTGCGCGAGCTGCACCGGCGCGGCGCCCGCTACCTCACGCTGACGTGGAACAATGGCAACGCCTGGGCGGGATCATCGATCGGCGCGAACCATACCCGCACCGGCGGCCTCACGCCGTTTGGCCGTGAGGTGATCGCCGAGATGAACGCGCTTGGCATGCTGGTCGACGTGTCGCACGCGTCCGACGCGACCGTCGCCGACGTGTTGTCGGTCGCGCGGGGCCCCGTCATCGCGTCGCACTCCAGCGCTCGCTCACTGGCGCCGCACCCGCGAAATCTCAGCGACGACCAGATCCGCGCCATCGCCGGGACCGGTGGCGTCACGAACGTGAATTTTTATCCGCGCTTCATCGATCCGGCGATCGAGCGTCAGGCACGGACGGAGCGCCGGCGAATGAATGTTCGCATGGCCGCGCTCCGCCGCCGCGGCGCGACGGATGCGATCGTGGCGACCGAGCGAGCACGATTCGCCACATCGCAGGCGAAGGCGACGCACGCGACGCCGCTCTCGGTTCTGATCGACCACATCGACCATGTCGCCAACGTCGGCGGCATCGATCACGTCGGCCTCGGCAGCGATTTCGACGGAATTCCGGAGACGCCAGTGGGCATGGAGGATGTCACCCAATTCCCGCGCATCGCCCAGTCGCTCGTCGATCGCGGCTACTCCGACGCCGCCATCGCGAAAATTCTTGGCGGCAACATGCTGCGCGTGCTCGGGATCGTGCTCCGCTGACCGGACGCAAAACGGGCCCCTCGCTCGGCGAGGGGCCCGTTTGGGCTAGTGCGGACTGAGTCGACTACTCCGGTCTGTCGATGCTCGTGCCGAAATTCCAGCGCAGGCCCGCCGAGATGGTGTAGGTCGCGCGGTCATTGAACAAGAAGGTTCTCGACGCTGGCATCATGTCGGCCTGGCCGAACACTGAAAAGCGCCGATACTGCGCCTGAACTCCGGCCATCAGGATGAGCGATGCGCCGCTCTTCTGATCGTCGATCGCTCGCGGGGCCGTGGCGGCGAATGCGGTCGGAACGGTGTCCGTCGCGTGCGCGGACCGAATGAAGTTGAGCGCGAGGCCGAGACCGCCGTACGGGCGAAGCGCGCGACCGTACAAACCGGGGAATACCAGTGCCGCGGCGGTGACCCGCTGCATGTCGCGGATCGAGATCGGAATGAGCGACCCCTGAGTCGTCGTCAGGGCCGAGGATCGGTTGAAGAATACCTGCTCGGCCGAGATGTAGAGCGCGCCCTTGGAACGGGTGATCAACCACTCGCCGCCGATGAGGGGCGCGGTAACGTTGTGCGCGGATTTCGTCGAGAACGACATCGTGCCGACCTTCGCGCCCCAGAACCACGAGTCATCGAAGTTGCGGTTCGCTTGCGCGGCAGCCACCGCAGGCACGAGCGATACGAGAGCGAGTCCAGAGGCCAACGACCGGACCGAGCGGTTCATGAGCATCCTCATTCGGAATAGCTTGCGGGATGATGGAAGGGCGGATCGCGACGGGACGGGACCGGAGACTCGATCCTTTGTGAACCCCTGTCGCAGACGATGGGGTAGGGCAAGAGGTCACGACTGGCGCGGGCACAACTTGACGTGAAGTCGCGCTGCTGCAACCTTGCCGGAGAGGACTCCACACGCGGGCTCGACGTAACGGCCGACGACTGTCCAAGGAGAAGTGGATGCTCATTCCGCTCACCGCTCCGCACGACGAACGCCTACGTACTCCGGTGTACGGCACGGTCTTCGGCAAGCGCATGGAGGTCGTCCACCGGCTCCGCGTGGGAGACTACCTCATTCTCGTGCCGGACCCGCCCGGCACGGACAATCCCGCGGTCTGGGTCCACGCACGCGGCGGCGATGTCGTCGGCCACCTGCCCTATACCGTGTCGAGTTGGCTGGTGCCGTGGATGCTGGAGGGCGGCCGGTGCGGGGCCTCGGTGCAGCGGCTGGAGTCCGACGAAGTGCCCAGCACTCGCAGGCTGATCGTCGAAGTGACGTGCGTGACGTAAGCCGGCGGGCTACACGAGTCCCAACTTCCGTCCCACCTTCTTGAACGCGTCGACCGCGAAGTCGAGGTCCGCGCGGCTGTGGGCCGCCGAAACTTGACAGCGAATACGCGCGTGTCCCTGCGGCACGACGGGATATCCGAAACCGGTGACGAACACTCCTTCGTCCAGCATCGCGTCGCTCATCTGCAGCGCCAGCGGCGTCTCGCCGACGATGATCGGCACGATCGGCGTGTCGCCCGGGAGCGGCTTGAAGCCTGCTTCCACGAGGGCGTCCCGAAAGTAGCGCGTGTTCTGATGAAGCTTGCCGACGCGCTCCGGATGCTGCTCGACGAATTGCACCGCGGCCAGCGCGCTCGCGGCCACCGTCGGCGGAAGGGCGTTTGAGAAGAGTTGCGGCCGCGACCGCTGGGTGAGGTAGTCGGCCAGCGCGCCGCTCCCCGCGGTGAATCCACCCGCGGCCCCGCCGAGTGCCTTCCCGAGCGTCGACGTGATGACGTCGACATCGCCCACGACGTTGAAGTGTTCCGCCGTGCCGCGGCCGTGCGCGCCAAGCACCCCCGACGCGTGCGAATCATCCATCACGACCACCGCGTCATGATCGCGGGCGAGCTGCAGGATCTCCGGCAGCTTCGCGATGTCCCCTTCCATCGAAAAAATGCCGTCGGTCCAAATGATCCGCCGGCGTGCGCTCTTGTTGGCCTCGAGCTTGGCCTTCAGGTCGTCCATGTCCGAGTGCGCATAGACGCCGGTCGTGCATTTCGTGATCGCCTTGGCCAGCCGGATCGAGTCGATGATCGACGCGTGGTTGAGCGCATCGGATAGCACGAAGTCGCCCGCTTCGACGATCGTCGACGTGAATCCCTCGTTCGCGCTCCAACAGGACATGTACGACAGCGACGCCTCGGTGCCGACGAATCGCGCCAGCGCGGCTTCGAGCTCCTTGTGAATCGTGAAGGTACCGCAAATGAAGCGCACGCTCGCCGTGCCCGCACCGAATTCATCGAGCGCTTTGTGGCCGGCCTGGATCACCGCTGCTTCGTCCGACAGCCCGAGGTAATTGTTCGACGAGAGGATGATGACCTCGCCGCGCCCGACCATGTTCACTCTCGCCGACTGGGGCGAGGCGATGTAGTTGAGCCTCTTGTAGACGCGATCGTGCTTGAGTTGATCGATGGCGCCGGCCAGCTCGATGGAGAAGCGATCGTTCATGGGGGCCGTTTGGCGAGTTGAGAGTGGAGAAGTTCAACGATGTCAGACGTCGGATGTCAGATGTCAGACACTGCACAAATACTGATCACCGCTTCGAACAGGGCCGGGCACCGCGATATCTCCGTTGGGTAGGCAATGCAGTCACTGACATCTAACATCTGACATCTGACATTCTGCTCGTCTGCCTCTGCGCCCGCGACACGCGCTGCTATTAAGCAATTTCAAAAATTACCTTCCCCGCCTCACCGCTCTTGATCACCCGCATGGCTTCATCGGCCGCGTCGAGCGGAAAGCGGTGGGTGATGACGGGGGCGGGATCGAACTCGCCGCTGCGGAGGAAGCGAGTCATCTGATGCCAGGTGTCGTACATCCGCCGCCCGACCACGCCGTAGATGGTGATGCCCTTGAAGATTACTTCGGACGCGAAGTTCACTTCCATGGGCTTGGCCGGAATGCCCAGCATCTGTACGCGTCCGCCGACGCGGACCAGCGCGAACGCCTGATGGATCGCGTCCGGCACCCCGGACATCTCCAGCACGACATCGACACCGAGTCCGGCCGTGTGCCGCTTGACGACCTCTTCCGCCGCCGACGGATGCACGACGTCGTGGGCGCCCATCGTCTTGGCCAGCGCCAGCCGCCGCTCGTTGACGTCGCAGGCGATGATCCGCGAAGCGCCAGCCGCCTTGCAGATGCCGACGGCGAAAATGCCGATCGGACCGCATCCGGTGATGAGCACCGTCGCGCCGGGAATGTCCGCGGTGAGCGCGGTATGGAACGCGTTGCCCATCGGATCGTGGATGCCGCCGATGTCGTACGAGATGTTGTCATCGAGGTGCCAGACGTTCGTTGCCGGCATCGCGATGAACTCGGCGAAGCACCCGTCGCGATCGACGCCGATGATCTTCGTGAAGGGACAGACGTGTGCGTTGCCGGTGCGGCAGAGCAGACATCGTCCGTCGACGATGTGTCCTTCCGCGGTCACGCGGTCGCCTTCCTTGACGTCCGTCACCAGTGCGCCGACCTGCTCTACGTCGCCCGCAAACTCGTGACCGACCACGAAAGGCGGCTTGCACCGTCCCTTGGCCCAGTCGTCCCACTCGTAGATATGCACGTCGGTGCCGCACACGCCGGCGCGTCGCACCTTGATCAACACTTCATCGTCGCGAATGCGGGGCACGGGACAATCCGTGAGCTTGAATCCGGGACCCGCAGCTGCTTTCACCAGCGCTTTCACGAGAGCAATCGACTCCGCTGAGGACGGGGAATACTAAGGAGAGCGGCCATCGCGCGTCAGATGATGGGGCGTCGGACGGCGCGTCGGACAACGTCGCTACGTCCTAGCCTCCAGCCCCCACCCTAACCCCTAGTCGCCCCCAGCGATCAGATCCGCGGCGCGCGTCTGTGCCCACTCGAGCGGCGACGCGATCGGTGTCACCGCCTCGATGCGAACCGCGCACACCTTGAACTCCGGAATGCCGGCGTACGGATCGAGCGACGGATTGGTGAGCAGATTCGCCGCCGCCTCCCGATAGTGCATCGGGATGAAGACTTGCCGCCGGGCCACGCGCGGCGACACCCGCGCGCTGATCTCAATCGAGCCGCGTCGTGAGGTGATCCGTAACGGATCTCCGTCGGCGATGCCGAGCTCGCGCGCGTCGGTCGCGGAAATCTCAACCGTCGGCGTCGGCTCGCGCGCATCGAGGCCGGTCGAGCGGCGGGTCATCGTCCCCGTGTGCCAGTGATAGAGCTGGCGGCCGGTGTTCATCATGAAGGGGAACTGCTCGTCCGGCAGCTCCGACGGCGGCAGGAACTCCACCGGCACCAGCGTGCCGCGCCCGTCCGCCGTCGGAAATCCATCGGCGAAGAGAAAGTCCATGCCGGGATGCGACGCGTCGAGCACGGGATATTGCAGCCCGCCACCCACCAACCGGTCGTACGACACGCCCCGCCAGCTCGGCGTGACCTTCGCGATCTCGTCCATCACCTCGGCCGCGCCGGCGAAGTTCGTGGGCAGACCCATGCGGTTCGAGAGATCGAGTAAAATGTCGATGTCGGCGCGCGCATCGCCGGGCGGTTCGATCGCCTTGTACGCACGCTGGATGCGACGCTCGGTATTGGCGTAGGAGCCGTCCTTCTCCGCGAACGATCCCCCGGGCAGCACGACGTCCGCGTAGCGCGCCGTCTCGGTCAAGAAGAGATCCTGCACGGCCAGAAACTCGAGCCCGTGAAACCAGTGCTCGGCGTGCGCCACGTCCGGGTCGGAGATGATCGGATTCTCCCCCATGATGAACATGCCGCGCACCGGACTGCCCTCGAGCACGATCTGCGTCACCTTGAGGCCCGGCTTGAGCGACATCGATTCTTCGGGCACGCCCCACATGCGCGCATACTCGGCACGGTTCGCCGGATCGCTCACCGGGCGGTAGTCCGTGTACGACATCGGGATCGCGCCCATGTCGCTCGCGCCCTGCACGTTGTTCTGCCCGCGAATCGGCATCATCGCCGCGCCCCACCGGCCGATCATCCCGGTCGCCAGAATGAGATTGAGCAGCGACGTCACGATGTCGGTGCCGGTGTGATGCTGCGTCAACCCCATCGCCCAGAGCGTGCTCGACCGCGGCCCGCGGGCGTACATCTCCGCGGCGCCTTTGATCAGATCGGCCGGCACACCGGTGATCGTCTCGGCCAGCTCGGGCGTGTAGCGCTCGACCGCGCTCATCACCGCATCGAAGCCGTGCGTGCGGCTCGCGACGAAGTCGCGGTCGTGCAGCCCGCAATCGATGATGTGGTGCAGCATCCCGTTGAGGAGCGCGACATCGGTGCCGGGCGTCATCTGCAGGTGCACATCCGCGAGCGCCGCCAACTCGATGCGCCGCGGGTCGGCGACGATCAGCGTCGCGCCACGCCGCTGCGCGCGCTTGATCGCCGCGCCGAACACCGGATGCGACTCCGTCGTGTTGGCGCCCAGGATGAAGATCACATCGCTCTCGTGCTCAACTTCGCGCATCGAGCCCGAAGCGGCGCTCGTATTCATCGAGCGCTGCATCGCGCTCACGCTCGACGAATGGCAGAGCCGCGTGCAGTGGTCGACGTTGTTCGTGCCGAGCCGCGCGCGGAAGAGACGCTGCAGCAGATAATTTTCCTCGTTGCTGCACTTGGCCGAGGAAAACACCGCCAGACTGTCGCTCCCGCGCTGCTCCTTGAGCCGAATCAATTCCTGCGCGGTGAGCTCGAGCGCCTCATCCCAGGTCGCCTCGCGCAACGGCTCGTACCATTCGGGCGGCGTCGATGCCCGGTCGCGCGGATCGCCGAGTGGCGTGTTGGCGTCGGTCAGAGGCAGTGCGCGCAGCGGATTGGACTGCGGACGGCGCTTCTTCGTCTTTCCCTCTCCAACGATGTCGCGCCACGGCCCGCCGCGCCGGCCCCACTTTTCGCTGCGCTCGGCATCGGCGGCGAACACCCACGTGCCCTCGCGCTTTTCCCATCCCTTTCGGATGAGCGGCGTGGTCAGGCGGTCGCGATGCATCACGAAGTCGAATCCAAATCGGCCCTTCACGCATGTGGAGCCGATGTTCGGCGTGTCGTCCTCGATCCAGGGACTCGTCACCCGGACGATATCGTTGCGGCGAACCTCCAGATCGATCTGGCATCCGACACCGCAGTACGGACAGACACTGCGGACGACTTCCTTCGGTTGCTGCATTGCGCCAGCGGCCAGCTTCGCCATCGGCAGAATGTCGTGGATGGCGCCGGTCGGACACACGCGCACGCATTCGCCGCACCAGGTGCAGCCGGCATGCTCCGGATTGCCGTCCGCGCCGACGATGATTTCCGCGTGCTCGCCTCGATACGCGACATCGAGCACGCCGACCACCTGAATATCCTCGCACGCGCGCACGCAGCGCGTACACAGAATGCAGGTCGACATGTCGTGTTGAATGAGCGGGTCGCCGCCACGTTCGTCGCCCTCGCGCATGGGCAGCGGCGATCGCTTCTCGGTCGGCACGTCGTAGCGGCGCACGTAGCGCTCGAACTCGTTGCGCGCGTCGCCGTCGGGAATCTCGTGCACGGGATAGCGCTCGAGCAGCATGCCGAGCACGCCGCGCCGGCTCTCGACCGCCGCGACCGATTCGCTCGTGACCACCATCCCATCGGCGGCCTGCGTCGCGCACGCGGGCAACAGCTTTGGGTTGCCGGCAACGGAGACCAGACAGATGCGGCAGTTGCCGACCGTGGGGAGCTTCGGATACCAACACAGTGTCGGGACCTCGATGCCCATCTGGCGGGCGGCATCGAGAATGGTGGACCCGTCAGCGACTGAAATTTCCCGGCCGTCGATCGTCAGCTTGGGCATGCGACCTTGAAGGCGGAAGTGCGGCGCGGTGTCGGGACTCTGGCAACGTTACCCGAGGGATACACCTCATATATAAATATACGCCCGGTCGCGCCGCCGTGAGCGTCGCAGGCGTACCTCATGCGGAGGCAATAGTGCTCGATGTCGCGGGCGCTGAGCTTCGTCAAGTGGTCAGGCGTCTCGTTAGGCATCGGCCCTTCGCGGCGCTCGGCCGATTCGTTCCGAGCCGGTTGTCGCGTCACCAAGCGAGTGACGATTCGCTGAGCTTCGTGAGGAGCGTTTGTGCCGCCGCCTCGCCGCTCGCCACGGCGCCTTCGATCGTCGGCATCGTGAGATAGTCGCCGGCCAGCGCCACCGGCAACGCAATGCCAGCTGCGAGCGCGCGGCCGCGCGCGCGGTCCTTGGCGAATCCCGGAAAGGGAAGTGGCGTCCCTTCGTCGAACCGATATACGCGTGCGTGCGTCACGCGTCCCGCGATCTCCGGCACCATCCGCTCCGCCTCGGGCAGCATCGCCGAGACGATCGTATCGGCCGGGGCGCCATCGAGCCGCGCCGCTTCGGCGGGCGACGCCCAGACGAGAAGCGCGTCGCGATTCGCCGGCGCGTCGGCACCGAGCTTGGCGCCGTGCACCGCGCACGCGCTGAGCGCGCGCGGCCGATCGCCATCGGCGAAGAGGCCGAACGCGCTCCGACCGAGCGTGCCGCGCGTCGCCAGCGCCATCGTCCACGCGGGCCGCATCGAAATCGATTCCAGCCACGGCAGCAACGGAGCATCGCCTGGTAAGTTCGCGGCGAGCAGCGCGCGCGCCGCGCGCGGGCCGGTAGCGATCACCACGCCACTCGCACTCCACTCGCGGCCGTCGTCCGATCCGACGCGCGCTGCGCCGCCTTCGATCGCCACCGAGGTCACACGCACTCCCGCTTCGTGATGCGCACCGCGCAGCGCCCTCTGGAGCGCAGCGCTCCATCCATGCATGGGCGCGAGCAGATCGCTGTCGCTGCCGTAACGGGCGAGCGCGAGATAGAACGCCAGACTCGTCTCGTCGCCGCGCGCGGCATAGAAGGCGTTGAGCGCGTTCTCGACCAACAGGTCGGCCGCGCGCGCGCCGACTTTCTCCTCGACAAACCCGCGCGCGGTCTGCGCGTCGAGTACGGCTGGTATCTCCGCGGCGCCGGCATCGAGATCGCGCCGATGGAGCGCCAGCAGCGGCAACAGCTGCGCGCCCAGGAGAACTTTTTCCTTGGCGCCGAGTCCGCCGAATCCGAGCAGACTCGTCATGGATCCGAATTGAATCGGTGTGCGCGCGCCGTCGCGCACCACCGCATCGCGGCCGGGCGCGCGAACCAACGTGCCGCTGCCGAGCATCGCGATGGCTCGCGTGAACGACGATGCCGCGAGCTGCGCGCCGGTGTCGATGATCACGCCGTCGAGCGAATCGCTCCGCGCGCGTCCACCCAGCATTCGGTGCGCATCGAGAATCGTCACGGCGATGTCGCGCTCGCGAAGCTTCGCCGCCGCGGCGACGCCGGCGAAACCGCCGCCGATCACGATCACGTGCGCGCTCGGCCCATTGCGTGAGAAAATTGGCATTCCTATATTCGCGTTCAACGGTGATGTGTGCGCGATCCCGATGCGCGATCGCTTTCAAAATGGACCAACGAGGTCTGAGTGGCGCTATCACGACGCGAATTCGTCAAAGCATCCGCGGCAGCAGCCGCGGCCGCCGGCTTCTCCGCCGCAACGGCACGAATCGCCTCCGCGCTTCCAGTCTCGATCCCTTCGTCACTCGACGATCCCAGCTACAAAGAGTTGGCCATGCGCGCGCTCGACGCGGCGAAATCCGCCGGAGCGCAGTATGCCGACGTACGCATCAGCCGCAACCGCACGCAAAACATCTTCACGCGCGAGCGCCGCGTGCAAGGGCTGGTCGACAACGAGACCTTCGGATTCGGCGTCCGGGTGCTCGTCGATGGCGCCTGGGGATTCGCCGCCAGCAGCACGCTGACCGCCGAAGAAGTCGCGCGCGTCGCCAAGCAGGCCGCCGCCCAGGCGCGCGCCAATCGCGTCTCGCAGATCAAGCCCGTCATCCTCGCCCAGGGCGGACCAGCCGAGCCCAACGGCGTGTGGCGCTCGCCGATCCAGAGGGACCCGTTCGACGTTCCGATCGAGGAAAAGGTGGCGCTCCTCCTTGCCGCCAACGACGCGGCTCTCAACGTGCCCGGCGCGCGCTTCTGTACCTCCAGCATGTTCTTTCTTCGCGAGGAGAAGACCTTCGCCAACACCGACGGGACCTACGTCGTGCAGACGATCTATCGCACGCAGCCGTCGATGAACATCACGGCGGTCGCCAACGGT
>JBBROY010000012.1:0-143129 GCA_038228795.1 Gemmatimonadales bacterium | reverse complement strand
CACGAGCTCGGGCGGAAAGAGAAACCGGCTGAAGGGATCGTCCCCCTGCGGCATCTCGGGCGCCTGCTGGCGCACGCCGTCGACGACGTAGATCGGTGCCTGCGCGTTCAGGCGGCCAGGGGACGCGGCGGCGACGAGTAGGGCAACGGCGACAATGCGTTTCATTTGACATCTCCTGTGGGGGCAACGCTCACGGGTCGCGAGTCGAGGATGGAAGCATTGAGGTTGGGGACCGTGCGCACGACGTCCCACGACGGCGGTAACAGCAGAACGTCCGTCGGCGAACGCCACGTCATGAGCACAGTCACCTCGGTGGGCACCACGAGTGTCGCCGCGCGGTTTCGCCGGAGGTAGCTCGCGGAAAGTCCGGCGATAGCGGCCACGCCAGCCAACGCCAGCACAGGCGATGCGAAGACGGAGCGTGCGCGCGCCGGCTGCCGAGCGACGACATCCCCGAACGACGACACATGCCCACGATCGCCCGCGGTCAACTCGGCGAACGCTTCGCGGAGCTCGTCGTCGAATGGATCCGGGCGGGTCATGGCGCGTCCGCGGCGAGGAGTATTGCCATCCGCGTCTTGCCACGATGGTAGTGCACGCGCGCCGAACCGAGCGAGATGCACATGACCCGGGCTGCGTCATCGATGGTCATGCCGTGATAGAACACGAGGTGAAGCGCTTCGCGCTGTCGCGCGGAGAGCTGCTCGAGCGCGCGTCGAATACGCACGGAGCGGTCGGCGCCGATTGCGTCGTCGTCCTGCATGGGAGGAGGTGACGGCCGTCCAATGCGGCTTTCGTTGCGCACGCGGAGGAACGCGCGAAGCCGCTCGCGCCGACCGCGCGCAATGGCGACGCCCCGAATGACGCCGAACAACCAGGTCCGGAACGCAGCCTGCTCGTCGAACCGCGCGCGGCCGTCGAGCACCAGCATGTATGCATCATGAAGCACGTCCTCCGCGTCGTCTCGATTCCGCCTGCAGCACGCCAGCGCCCAGCCGAAGCTGTCCGCATGAAGCAACTCCAGCTGAGTGGCCAGGTCGGCGTGATTCAGGCGGGGGCTCCGTTTGCGTTGTGAACGACAATGAGTGCGTCCAGAGCGGAGACTATATGACACCCCGGAGGCTCCCGACTGGAATTGCCCCGATCGATCGGCTGGAGTTCCACGCCGGTGTGCGAAAGCTGCTCGTCCACGCCTACCCCGAGCTCATCACGGGCCACATCGTCTCACCGGGGCAACCGCGTACGCTGTACGTCTCGATCCGGGCGCGGATGTAATACTATCTCTCCATGTCCACGTGCACTTCCCGTATCCTGGCGCAGGGGAAGCGGCGGCACCGATGGGAAAGTCGGCACCGAGACCACACTACCTCCGCTCGCCACATGTCATACGTCCCACGCTCACTCCTCGTGATCCTGACGCTCGTCCCCGCCACTGCGCTCGCGCAGGAGCGCCAGGGCGCGACGCACGCCGACACGCTGCGGGGCTCGATGACCTCGCCGCAACGCACGTGGTGGGACGTGACGTTCTACGACCTGCACGTGGCCGTGAATCCGGCCGACAGCAGCGTGCGCGGCTACAACGGCATCACCTACAAGGTCCTGAAACCCGCGCAGGAGATGCAGGTCGATCTCCAACAGCCGCTCGAGATGGACAGCGTGATCCAGGGCGGACGACACCTCCGATACCGTCGAGACGGCAATGCGTTCTTCGTTGCGCTCGGTGCGCCGCAACGGTTGGGCGAGGTAAACACCGTCGTCGCGCATTTTCACGGGAGACCACGCGTAGCGCAACGTGCGCCCTGGGACGGCGGCATCGTCTGGACGCGCGACAGCCTTGGCAGGCCATGGATCGCGTCGGCAGTGCAGGGCTTCGGCGCCAGTGGATACTGGCCGAACAAGGACACGCAGGCCGACGAGCCGGATAGCCAGCGCGTTGCCATCACGGTGCCCGACTCGATCATCGATGTGTCGAACGGCCGGTTGCGGAGCACCACGCATCATCCGGACGGCACCACCACGTACGAGTGGTTCGTCTCGAGTCCCATCAACAACTATGACGTCGCGATCAATGCGGGGCACTACGCGCACCTCGCCGACGTCTACGAGGGCGAGAGCGGGCCGTTGACGCTGGATTTCTTTCCCCTGTCGTACCACGTGGCCGCCGCGAAGCGCCAGTTCGAGCAAGTGACACCGATGCTCGCCTGCTTTGAACATTGGTTCGGACCGTATCCGTGGTACGAGGACGGCTACAAGCTGGTCGAAACACCGCATCTTGGCATGGAGCACCAGAGTGCCGTGGCATACGGGAACCATTTTGCCAACGGCTACCTCGGTCGCGACCTGTCGGGTTCTGGGTGGGGGCTGCGATGGGATTTCATCATCGTGCATGAGAGCGCGCACGAATGGTTCGGCAACAGCCTCACGTCACAGGATATCGCGGACACCTGGATTCACGAGAGCTTTGCGAACTATGCCGAAAACCTCTATACCGAGTGCCAGTTCGGTAAGGAGGCGGGAGCGTCGTATGTCATCGGCACGCGCAAGCTCGTGCGAAACGACATTCCCATCCTTGGCAGCTACGGCGTGAACACGGAGGGATCGGGCGACGTGTACTACAAGGGCGGCAACATGCTGCACACCATCCGGCAGGTCGTGAGCGACGACGAAAGGTGGCGCGGTATCCTGCGCGGCATGAACGCGACCTTTCGTCATCAGGTCATCACGGGCACGCAGCTCCAGCAGTACATGAGCCGGCAGGCGGGTGTGGACCTGACCACGGTGTTCTCACAGTATCTCGCCACGACGCACATACCTGTCTTCGAGTACAAGGTCGAGGGAACGACCCTGTCGTACCGATGGGCCAACGTCGTGCCAGGGTTCGTCATGCCGCTTCGCGTGGCGCTCACTGGGGCAGCGTATGTGACCCTGCATCCGACGGAGGATTGGCAAACCGCGCCGACGCCCGTTCGCGATGCGACACGCGTGCGTGTTGATGAGAACTTCTATGTGATGCCGCGGGACGTGAGCAGGCCTGGCGGACAGTAGCGCTGAGGCACACATGCGGCGCGCCACTCGTGCGTGAGGACTTGAGCGTGCTCGTGACTCACGACCCTAGCGCGGCACCACGTTCATGAGATCGAGTACGCTCTGCTGGCGGGCCGCGTCGACTTTGTCGAACGGACCGTACCAGCGAAGCCCGTACTGATCGAGCGTGTTACGGTTGCTCGCGTACACGCGGTCGGCCTGCCTGAGGAGGTAGGCCGAATACGGGTGGTCCGGCAGGGCCTCGTTCAGCGCACCGAGCCCGCGCACGTGCGCGCCCTTGAAGGTCGGGGCATCCGCGCCGCAGTTGCCATTCTCGCACCGGTCGCGAAGGATGCCGTCCGCGGTGTTGAGTGCCGGCGTCGCGACCGTCGCGTCGGCGATGCGGCGGGCGGTCGCGAGCAACGCGGTGTCCTTCGTCGCGCGATACAACTCGACCAGTCCGTTCAACAGCACACCCTGATTGTATGACCAGACAGCGCGCCGGTTGTTCGTGCACGTGGTGAGCACGATGCCGTCGTTCACGAGGCTCGAGTCGTTGATCATCCCGGTGCCCTGGAACCAGGCCCAGTCGGCCTGCGCGCGGCCGAGATAGGTCGTGTCGCCCGGGAGGCGATTGTGCAGCGCCGCGGTGAGCTGGATATAGAGCGAGTTGGCGATCGCATTCTTGTAGGTCTTCTTCGTGCTCCACCAGATGCCGCCGGCGCACGTTCCGTCCCAGTACGCGCCCATGTGATCGGCGTCGGCCTGTGCGGTGTCCAGATAGCGCCGATCGCCCGTGAGATCGTACGCCGCAATCCAGGCGAGCCCCCACCAGCCGGTATCATCGAGGAACTCGTTGCGAAACTGGCCAGCCTTCGCGGTGAGGTTGAGGTCATACGTGCGGGCGACGGCGTAGCGGTAGCTCTCCATCCCCGTGACCCTGCTGTTGTCGATGATCGCAGTGAGGGCATTGGCCGAGTTCCACCATCCGGTCGTCATGAACAGTCCGGTGTCGTAGTTGTAGAGCGCCATCTGCGCCGTGGCCGCCGCGCGGCGCCGATCGGTGGCGTTCACGGTGGACCGCGACCACGGCGTGCACGTGACCGTCGTCGGATCGCCCACGCCGATGCAGGCGCGTAGCGCGCCGACCCGATGACCGCGCCCGTCGTCGACGTTCAGCATCGGCGTCCGGGCAACATCCTGTCTCGCGGATAGCCTCGTCGCCGAGCGCCGGGCACTCGCTGCCGCGGTACGCGCTCCATCGAACGACCGCTCTACCCAGAGCTCACCCGGGGAGATCGTGCCATCGACCGACGCCCAACCCATCCCGGTCGCATCGTCGAAGTGCATCGCGAGCGTCGCATCGCCGACGAGGACTGCCACCGGCGCGCGGTCTCGTCGCGCACGTGCGACGCTGCGCCCGTCGCAGAACTCGTTGCACACTGGCTCTTCGACCGCCGGCGTCGGTGTGGCGGCAGCCGGTGCAGGCGTAGGTGCACCCTGCGCGGACGCCAGTCCGACCGGGATGGCGGCAAACGCCAGGGCGACGCTGATCGTGAGTGTGAACCGTAGGTGCATGCCGGCGTGCGAGCGCGTCACGAGTTGCCCTTACTTCCGCTATTGGGTGATGAAGTCTGCCGCGCGCCGCGGGAGCGCGCTGTGGCGTGTCGGCGGGACGTGCGGCATCCCTGAAGCTCTTGACAATGGCGAACATGTCGCCGGCGGAACTCACGTGTCCAGTAACCCGACCTGTTCAGAGTTCCAACGCAAGACTACAGTTGCGGGTGCAATGATCCGTCAATGTCCGTCGCATCCGTCGGTGTCCGGATCACCGATGCTCGATCGCCGTCAAGAAGCGACGCATTTGGGGCGCGGCCGAATTGGCAGGGCACCGCAGCGTGGATCCCCGATCCCTGCGCCTCGGCCATGCTGTCAACGAATCCCAATCCGCCGAGACCACCAGTCCATGAAAGGCCAACTGCTTCTCGTCCAGTTTGCTCTCCTCAGCGCGGCGCCCGCCGTCGCCCAGAGATCGTTTCCCGAAATTCATCCGGATCGCACCGTCACGTTTCAGGTCAAGGCACCGGGAGCCACGAACGTGATGATCTCGCTTGAAGCGTCCACCTCGAAAAAGATGGAGCGCGACGAGCAAGGCCTCTGGCAGTTGACCATCGGACCGCTGACGCCGAATGTCTACGCCTACAGCGTGTGGATCGACGGAATTCGCATGGCCGACCTGGGGAGCCCAGCGGTCAAGCCCGAGCCGATGCCGCTGTCGAGCATGTTCGAGGTACCGGCCGACAAGCCGCAGATCTTCGACTTCGTATCGAGTGTCCCCCACGGCACGGTGCGACTGCACGACTACGACTCCAGATCGCTGGGCAAAGTCCGCCGAATGCGCGTGTACACTCCGCCCGGTTACGACCAGAACCCACGCGCGCGGTATCCACTGCTGGTGCTTCTGCACGGGGGATTCGACACCGAAGCCACGTGGACCGAGTACGGTCGGGCGCATTTCATCCTGGACAATCTGTTGGCCAGTCGACGCGCCACGCCGATGGTCGTCGTCATGGTGGACGGCTTTGCCACACGCGCCCAGGGCACAAACAGTTCCGATGATCCGTCCGGCACACGCACCGCGTTCGAGGACGACCTGTTGAACGACGCGATTCCCTTTGTCGAATCTCATTACCGGATCACGCCGGGCAGGGAAAATCGAGCCATCACGGGATTGTCCATGGGTGGCGGACAGGCCTTGACGATCGGATTGACACACATCGACCGCTTTGCCTGGATCGGCGGGATGAGCGCCTCCGTCTCGAAGCAGGATCTGATGCTCGGCGAAGTGCTTCGGGCGCCGAAGGACGCGAACAAGCGCTTGAAGCTGCTCTGGTTGTCGTGTGGGAGAAGCGATGGGCTGATGAAAGGAAATATCCAGATGAATGACGCGCTCCGGGCCGCGGACGTCCGCCACACCTTCGTTCCGATCGACGGCGGTCACGACTGGACCGTCTGGCGCCATGCGCTCGAGGAGTTTCTGCCGCTGGTGTTTGCCGAGAGAAAGTAGAAGCGGTTCTCCAGTCGTCCCAGGCTGTTGCTGCAACTCGCTCCGCAACATTGACTTAGGCTTGACGGCGACACAGTATGGCCCCACCTTGATCAGTATGGCCATACCCAAGATCAAGGCGACGTATTCACTCGATGAGCCGACGGTGAACAAGCTGGCGGAGATCGCGCGGAAGTGGGATACCTCGAGGTCCGACGCGCTTTCGCGGTTGATCAATCAGGGAGACGAGGCGGTGAAGGCGGAGGAGATACAGAAGAAACTCGATGCGTTGGACCGGGTGACGGAGGCTGTGAGTCAGCTCGCTCCTGGCGTCTGGGAGAATTGGCGGAAGGAGCTGCGGGAGATCCACGAGGGACTCGGGCCGCACGACGACGCGCCCGCGTCGGAGCAGTAGGTGACGATTCATCTCGACGCGAACTTCCTGGTCGGCGCAATTACGCACGCATCTCGCGAGCGAGCGTCGCTCAAGCGTTGGATGTCCGAAGGACAAACCGTGCATGTGTCCGCGATGGCCTGGGCGGAGTTCCTTTGCGGCCCGGTACCGCCAGGAGTGCTTCCCGATATCGAAGCAGTGATTGGATCGAGCCTTCCGATCACGGCGGAGGACGCGTCGCAAGCGTCCAGGTTCTTCAATGCGACCGGCAGGCGGAGTCGCTCACTCGCGGATTGTATCATTGCGGCGGTCGCGATTCGATCTGGCGCCGAAATCGGCACGAACGACGTGACGCACTTCGGAGGATTCGCGGAATTCGGCCTCCGCATCGCGGAGTAGCGGAACGTACCTCGGAAGTCTCATGGCATTCCCTCCTTTCGAAGGTGCTCAATGGCCGCGACTCCCCCGCCACCAGGCCGCGGCGCGGACAGTCCCGCGATCAAGTCCATCGGCAGCGGGAAGATGATCGTGGTATTCTTCTCGACTCCGATCTCGATGAGCGTTTGCAAATAGCGGAGCGTGATTGCCGCCGGCTCGCGGCTCAACACCGCCGCCGCCTCCGCCAGTTTGGTGGCCGCCTGGAATTCGCCCTCGGCCGCGATGATCTTGGCGCGCCGCTCCCGCTCCGCCTCGGCCTGCGCCGCGATGGCGCGCTGCATGTCCTGCGGCAGGTCGACCTGTTTCACCTGCACCTGCGTCACCTTGATGCCCCACGGCTCAGTGTGTTCGTCGAGGATGGTCTGGAGCCGCTCGTTGAGCTTCTCGCGCTGCGAGAGGAGATCGTCGAGCTCCACCTCGCCGAGGACCGTGCGAAGACCGGTCTGGGCCGCCTGCTCGACCGCGAAGCGAAAATTCTCGACCGCCACCACGGACTTCGTGGCGTCGACCACACGAAAGTAGACGACGGCGTTCACCTTGAGCGACACGTTGTCGCGCGTGATGATGTCCTGTGGCGGAATCTCCCACGTGACGACGCGCAGGGACATTCGCACCATCGTGTCGATCGGCCACAGGATGAGCACGAGGCCGGGCCCCTTGTCGTGCGGGAGCAGCCGACCGAGACGAAAGACCACCGCGCGCTCGTACTCGCGCAGGATGTTCAGACATTTCGCAATCCAGAGAATTACGATGGCCAGCGCGATCAGCGCAGGCGGGAGCATCGAAACGAAGGTCACGGAACCTCGCGGCGGGAGTATCGCGAACCGGCAGCGATGCGTGCAAGACTGCAGCCATGTCACTGATCTGCCAGAGGGTGTAGCGAAGCTCCCCCCAAGCCACCGGGATGAAAACGGCTCTTGTGCCGTGGCGCGCGCATCGCGTCGAGCAAAACCGCGCATGCTAAATGCGAAGTAGTGTCAATTCGAAGCGCAGAGTGTCTGCTGAAATACGTCGGAGTTGTCGATGTCGGTCTCACGAGTTGTGAATCATGCTGGTCATCTGGATCCGCGTGCTTCGGCGCCGGCTTCGGGCGCCCCTGAGGTGGAAGCCACCGAACGCACGACTCGTCGTGTCGCCTCCACACTGTCGGACTCCGCCCCGTTCTTATCACCCCCTGCACCAACGCTGACGCCAGAGCTGCTGCGGCGCATGGACGCCTACTGGCGTGCCGCGAACTACCTCTCCGTCGGCCAGATCTATCTCTACGCCAATCCGCTGCTCAGGGAGCCGCTCACACTCGCCCACGTGAAGCCGCTGGTCGTCGGACATTGGGGCACGACGCCGGGGCAGAACTTCATCTACGTGCACCTGAATCGCGTCATCAAGAAATACGATCTCGACATGTTCTACGTCGCCGGCCCAGGTCATGGCGGTCCGGCGATCGTCGGCAACGTGTATCTCGAGGGCACGTGGAGCGAGGTCTATCCGGACATCACGCTGGACGAAGCCGGACTGAAGAAGCTGTTCAAACAGTTCTCATTCCCGGGCGGCATCTCGAGCCACGTCGCGCCGACGACGCCGGGCTCCATTCACGAGGGTGGCGAGCTGGGATATTCGTTGAGCCACGCCTTCGGAGCGGCATTCGACAATCCTGATTTGATCGTCGCCTGCGTCGTGGGTGACGGCGAGGCAGAGACCGGTCCGCTCGCAACAGCGTGGCAGTCCACCAAGCTGCTCGACCCGATTACCGATGGGGCCGTGTTGCCGATTCTGCATCTCAACGGATACAAGATCAGCAACCCGACTTTGCTCGCCCGCATCGAGCCCGAGGAGTTGGAGCAGTTTCTTCGCGGCTGCGGTTGGGCGCCGGTGTTCGTCGAGGGCGACGAGCCGGAAGCGATGCATCAATTGATGGCCGCGGCGGTGGAGCGCGCGGTAGTCGACATCCGCGCGATGCAGCAGAGCGCTCGCTCCAGCAAACGCACCACCCGCCCACGCTGGCCGATGATCGTCCTCAAGTCACCGAAAGGGTGGACCGGCCCGGAGGTCGTGGACGGGCTGCAGATCGCGGGCACGTTCCGAGCGCACCAGGTGCCGGTGCTGGTGGATGCTGAGCATCCCGATCACGTCGCGCTTCTCGAAAGCTGGATGAAGAGCTACCACCCGGAGGAGCTATTCGACGACCGCGGGCGACTGATGCCGGAACTGGCCGAGCTGGCGCCCGAGGGCGAGCGGCGGATGGGCGCGAATCTCCATACGAACGGCGGCATCCTGCTCCGTGATCTGCACATGCCGGATTTCCGCACGCATGCGGTGACGGTCCCGGCGCCGGGCGCGGTCAGCGCTCAGGATACCCTGGTGTTGGGAAAATTCCTCCGCGATGTCGTCGCGCTCAATGAGGAGCATCGCAACTTTCGCGTCTTCGGTCCCGACGAGACGCTGTCCAACCTGCTCGGAGCGGTCTTCGAAACGACCAGCCGCCAGTGGGATGCGCGGACCGTCCCCGCCGACGAATTCCTCGCGCCGACCGGACGGGTCCACGACTCGATGCTGAGCGAGCATCAATGCGAAGGGTGGCTCGAGGGCTACCTGCTCACCGGTCGGCACGGAATCTTCAATTGCTACGAGGCGTTCGTCCGCATAGTCGATTCGATGTTCAGCAAGCACGCGAAGTGGCTGAAGGTGACGCGGGAATTGCCGTGGCGCCGGCCGATCGCTTCGCTCAACTATCTGCTTGCGTCGCACGTCTGGCAGCAGGATCACAACGGCTTCACGCACCAGGACCCAGGATTTCTCGATCACGTCGTCAACAAGAAGGCAGACATCGTGCGCGTGTATCTCCCGCCCGATGCCAACTGCCTGTTGTCAGTCATCGATCATTGCCTGCGCAGCCGGCACTACGTCAACGTCGTCGTGGCGGGCAAGCACGCGTTGCCACAGTGGCTGACCATGGATGCTGCCGTGGTGCACTGCACCGAAGGCATCGGCATCTGGGCGTGGGCGAGCAACGACCAGGGCGGCGAGCCGGATGTCGTCATGGCCTGCTGCGGCGACACGCCGACGCTGGAGATTCTCGCCGCGGTGTCCATCCTGCGCAAGCACCTCCCCGATCTGAAAATTCGTGTCATCAATGTCGTCGATCTGATGAAGCTGCAGCCCAAGTCCGAGCACCCGCACGGGCTGAGCGACACCGACTACGACTCGCTCTTCACCACCGACAAGCACGTCGTCTTCGGGTTTCACGGCTACCCGTGGCTGGTGCACCGGCTCACGTACCGCCGGACCAATCACAAAATGCATGTCCGTGGATACAAGGAAGAGGGCACCATCACCACTGCGTTCGACATGCGGGTGCAGAACGACCTCGACCGATTCCACTTGGTCCGGGACGTCGTCGACCGGCTGCCGCACCTGGGCGGCGCGGGAGCGTATCTGAAGCAGTTGATGGCCGACAAGCTCATCGCACACAAGCAATACATCGATCAGCACGGCGAGGACATGCCGGAGATCCGGAACTGGAAGTGGGGCGCCGGATGAACCAGGGTGTGGTTGTCTCGGTGCGCGGCAGCGTGGTCGAGATGCGATTCGACCGCGATCTCCCGCCGATCTATGCGCTGCTGCGTACAGGCGTCAACCGCGACATAATCATCGAAGTGCTAGCGCAGCCCGACGCCCACTCGGTTCGCGGAATCGCGTTGACGCCCACGCAGGGGCTTGCGCGCGGAATGACCGTGGACGACACGGGCGGTCCGCTCAAGGCACCCGTGGGCAAGAGCATTCTTTCGCGAATGTTCGACGTGTTCGGCCGTCCGATCGATCGCGGGCCGCCACTGGCCGATGTCGTGTGGCGCTCAGTCCACCGCGCGCCGCCACCGTTGTCCGCCCGCGCCACCACGTCCGAAGTGTTTGAAACGGGCATCAAGGTCATCGATGTGCTGTCACCGCTCGAGCGCGGCGGCAAAGCGGGGCTCTTCGGCGGCGCAGGCGTGGGAAAGACGGTGCTCCTGACCGAGATGATTCACAACATGATCGGCCATGAGAAAGGCGTCAGCATCTTCTGCGGCATTGGTGAGCGATGCCGCGAAGGAGAGGAGCTCCATCAGGCCATGCATGACGCCGGCGTGCTGCCGCACATGGTGATGATATTTGGCCAGATGAACGAGCCGCCCGGCAGCCGGTTCCGTGTCGGCGACGCCGCCTTGACGATGGCGGAGTACTTCCGGGACGACGAACGCCTCGATGTCCTGCTGCTCGTCGACAACATCTTCCGCTTCATCCAGGCCGGCATGGAAGTGTCCGGGCTGATGGGCCAGATGCCGTCCCGTCTGGGATACCAGCCGACGATGGGCACGGAGCTGTCGGCGTTCGAGGAGCGCATCGCCAACACGAAGACCGGCGCCATCACCTCGATCCAGGCCGTGTACGTCCCAGCAGACGACTTTACCGATCCCGCGGCCGTGCACGCCTTCTCCCATCTCTCCGCGTCGATCGTCCTGTCGCGCAAACGAGCCGGCGAAGGACTGTATCCCGCGATCGACCCGCTCCAATCGAACTCCAAGATGGCGACGCCAGGTATCGTCGGCCAACGGCACTACGACCTCGCGCAGGAGACCCGGCGCACACTCGCAAAGTATGCGGAGCTCAAGGACGTGATCGCGATGCTCGGTCTCGAGCAGCTGGCACCGGATGACCGGAAGGTCGTGGTCCGCGCCCGCCGGCTGGAACGCTTTCTCACACAGCCCTTCTTCACCACCGAGCAATTCACGGGGCTCGCGGGCAAGCTCGTCAGCCTCAAGGATTCGCTGGATGGCTGCGAGCGAATCCTGCGCGACGAATTCAAGGACTATCCGGAACGTGCACTGTACATGATCGGCGCGATCGACGAAGCGAAGAAGCCGGCCCCGTCCACACCGGCGAAGCCTGCGCCGGCGCCTGCTCCAACGACGCCACCACCGAAACCAGCGCCCACGCCCTACGCGGACTCGCCGGCGTGACGGCCGCGCTGATGCACTTCCGGGTGCTGCTTCCCTTTCAAGTCTTCGCCGACAAGACCGATGTGTCGCGCATTGTCGCGGAAACCGGCGAAGGATCGTTCGGACTCCTGCCACACCGACTCGACTGCGTGGCAGCGTTGACTCCGGGAATCTTGACGTACGAGACGGCGGCGGGCGAAGTGTTCGTCGCCATCGACGAAGGCGTGCTGGTCAAGACGGGAGCGAGCGTCCTCGTTTCGGTGCGACGCGCACTCAGCGGAACGGACCTCAGCCACCTACGCGACGCGGTGAAGCGCGAGTTCCTGACCTTGAACGAGCGCGAACAGGACATGCGTTCGGCCATGACGAAACTGGAAGTGGGATTCGTGCGCCGTCTGGCGAGTCTCTCGGCATGACTCAAGAGCCAGCCGATACGACCTCGACACAAGAATCCACATTCGCTGAAGAAGTCGGGCAGAAGGCGGCGCGCAAGCTGAACGCGCGACGGCATCCCGCACCGGGCGTCTTTTTCGGCCTCGGCACGATGGGACTCATCGGATGGTCGGTGGTCCTGCCGACGCTCCTCGGCGCCGCGCTCGGCATCTGGCTGGATGCGCGCCATGCCGGAACGCATTCGTGGACGCTCGCACTGCTCGTGGCCGGCCTCTCTCTCGGCTGCCTCAATGCATGGCGCTGGGTGGCAAAGGAAGACGCCGACATGCACCAGGAAGAGGAGAGCGGCGATGCGTGATCTGCCGACGATCGCCCTTGCGTGCGCGGCCGGCGCCGGACTTGGCGTGCTGTTCTTCGGCGGCCTGTGGTGGACCGTGCGAAAGGCAGTCTCGTCCCCACTGCCGGCGCTTTGGTTCGCGGGCAGCCTTCTCGTGCGCATGGGCGTCGTTCTAACCGGCCTGTATCTCGTTTCGAGCGGTGATTGGAAGCGCCTCGCGGCGTGCCTCGCGGGTTTTGTCGCCGCGCGCACGGCAATGACGTGGATCGTCCAGTCCTCGGGCACGCCCGATCGCGTCGCCGTGCGGGGAGGTCAGCATGCACCTTAGCCCGGACCAAGTGATTTTCTGGCAACACGGGTTGTTCAAGCTCAACGCCACGATCGTGTTCACGTGGGGGCTGATGCTGGTGCTGTCCGCCGGCTCGATGCTCATCACGCGCAACTTGTCGCAGGGGCTCGAACGCTCGCGCTGGCAGAATCTCGTGGAGATCGTCGTCACCGGCATCAACACGCAGATCGCCGAGGTCGGGTTGAAGGATCCGAAGCCGTATCTCCCCTTTCTCGGCACGCTCTTCATCTTCGTCGCCGCGGCCGCCGTGGCCACGATTCTTCCCGGTTACGAGCCGCCAACGGCATCGCTCTCGACGACCGTCGCGCTTGCGCTGAGCGTATTTGTGGCCGTGCCTCTGTTCGGCATCGAAGCTGACGGCCTGCGCGGCTACCTCGGCTCGTACATACGCCCGACACCGCTCATGCTGCCGTTCAACATCATCAGCGAGCTGTCGCGCACACTGGCGCTCGCGGTTCGCCTCTTCGGCAACATGATGAGTGGCGCCATGATCATCGGCATCCTGCTGACGATCACGCCGTTCGTCTTTCCCATCGTCATGACCGCGCTCGGCCTGCTCACCGGTATGGTCCAGGCCTACATCTTCAGCATTCTGGCCGCGGTGTACATCGCCGCCGCCACACGGGCGCGTCGGCCGAAGCCGCCGGCCGTCGCCGCGTAGTGCACGAAATCACACACCCCAGGGATACGCCATGGACAGCATGACTCTCGTTGCGATGACATCGATCGTCATCGCCGGTCTCACCACGGCCATTGGCTGCATGATGCCCGCGTTGAGCGAAGGTAAATCGGTCGCGAGCGCGCTCACGGCGCTCGCGCAGCAACCCGACGCCTCGGCCACGATCACGCGAACGCTGTTCGTCGGCCTCGCGATGATCGAATCGACGGCCATCTATTGCTTTGTCGTCTCGATGATCCTGCTCTTCGCCAATCCGTTCTGGAATCACGCGATCGCCAGCGTTGCGGGCAAGTAGCGGTGCTCATCGACTGGTTCACCGTCGGCGCGCAGGCGCTCAACTTCCTCATCCTCGTCTGGTTGATGAAGCGCTTCCTGTACGCACCGATCCTCAGAGCCATCGACGCGCGGGAGAAGAAGGTTGCCGCCGAGCTGGCGGATGCCACCGCGAAGCAGACTGACGCCAAGAAGGAACGGGACGAATTCCACCACAAGAATGAGGAGTTCGACCAACAGCGCGCAGCGCTCTTGAAGAAAGCGACCGATGAGGCGAACACCGAGCGTCAGCGGATGCTCGACGACGCCCGGAAAGCGGCTGACGCGCTGAGCGAGAAACAGCTCGAGGCGATGCGGAGGGAGGCGAAGACGCTCCGTCAGTCGATCAGTCAGCGCACGCAGCAGGAAGTGTTCGCCATCGCGCGCAAGACGCTGGCGGATCTCGCGACCGTCAGTCTGGAAGAGCGTGTTGGCGAGGTGTTCACCCGCCGCTTGCGGAAGATGGATGAGGCGCCGAAAGCCAGTCTCGGCGCCGCGCTCAAGACCGCCACCGGACCCGCGATCGTGCGCAGTGCGTTCGAGCTGCCGCCGGCGCAGCGCACAGCCATCGAGAATGCGATCAACGAGACGTTTTCCATCGATTCCCACCCCCAATTCGAGACGTCGCCGGATCTGGTGAGCGGCATCGAGTTGACGACGAACGGACAGAAGTTGGCGTGGAGCATTTCGGACTACCTGACGTCGGTCGAGAAAGGCGTCGACGAGATTCTGAGCGCGCAGGGCAAGGCGGACACCACCCAGCCGCCGCCTGGACCTGCGCCGGCATCGCCGCCTCGCCCGAAGAGCGCATGATCAGCGCGCCTGAAAGCCTGGAGCGAGTCTTCGACCGCACGTTCGCGGACATCCACAACGCGCTGGCATCCTTCACGCCCGGCCTGACCGGACGTGAAATCGGCGTGATCACGAATGTCTCGACCGGGATTGCGCGAATCAGCGGTCTGCCCAACGTGGGATTCGACGAATTGGTCGCCTTTCCCGGCGGTGTGTTCGGCATCGCCTTCAACGTGGACGCACTCGATGTCGGCGTTGTCCTCTTGGGCGACTATTGGCACCTCCATGCGGGAGATGAGGTCGAGCGTACGGGTCGCGTGCTCGACGTCGCGGTGGGCGACGCGCTTCTCGGTCGGGTGATCGATCCCCTCGGGAAGCCGCTCGACGACAAAGGGCCAGTGCGTTCGACCGAACGGCTGCCGATCGAACGTCCGGCGCGACCCATCATGGATCGCGCGCCCGTCACGGTGCCGCTCGCGTCTGGGTTGAAGGTCATCGATGCGCTGATTCCTATCGGTCGCGGCCAGCGCGAGCTGATCCTCGGCGATCGGGAGACCGGCAAGAGCGCCGTGGCGATTGACACGATCGTCAACCAGCGCGGAAAGAACGTCGTGTGCGTCTATTGCGCGATCGGCCAGCGTGCGTCGGCGGTCGCCAAGGTCGTCGCCAGCCTCGGCGAGAAGGGCGCGATGGCCTACACCATCGTGGTCGTCGCGGAAGGCAACGACCCGCCCGGATTGTTGTACATCGCGCCCTACGCGGCCACAAGCATCGCTGAGCACTTCATGGAGGCCGGCCGTGATGTGCTCATCGTGTACGACGATCTCACGCATCACGCCCGCGCCTATCGCGAGATTTCGCTGTTGCTCCGCCGGCCGCCCGGCCGCGAAGCCTACCCCGGCGACATCTTCTACATCCACGCGCGGATGCTCGAGCGCGCTACGCACTTGCGCAACGAGTTGGGCGGCGGGTCGTTGACGGCGCTCCCCATCATCGAAACCGAAGCGCAGGACATCTCGGCCTACATTCCCACGAACCTGATTTCAATCACCGACGGGCAGATCTATCTGTCGCCGTCGTTGTTCGAGCTCGGCGTGCTTCCCGCGGTCGATGTCGCCAAGTCTGTTTCGCGCGTGGGTGGCAAGGCGCAGCGCGGCGCCTATCGTGCGGTCGCGGGCGACCTCAAACTCGCCTACGCCCAGTTCGAGGAGCTCGAAACGTTCGCCCGCTTCGGCGCACGCGTCGATGACGATACGCGCGCGATCATCGCGCACGGCGATCGCATTCGCGCCTGTCTCAAACAGGCGGCGCTCGCGCCGGTCTCCATGGCCGAGCAGATCACCATCTTATTGGCGCTGACGGCGAAGCTCTTCGACACCATTCCACTCGACCGGATGACCGACGCCGAAGGCGCGGTCCAGCAGGCGGCGTCGAAGATCCCCTCGGAGGTGTCGGGGCGCCTCGAGACCGCCGACACGCTCAGCGACGCGGATCGCGTCACGATCACCGAGATCGCGCGTCAAGCGCTGTTGCCCTTTCAGCCCAAGCCCGCCGCGACAGCCGCTCCGGAACCGTCGCCCCCAAAGACGCCGGATCCCAAGCCTGCGCCGCCGGCCCCGGCAGATCCGAAGCCGGCGCCGAAATCGAACGCCGCCACCGCACCGAAACCCGACGGCAAGTCCGTGTCGTCATGAGCGATTCCACGGCGAGTCTACGACGTAAGATCGGTCGCGCCGGAGATCTCCAATCTGTGGTGCGCGCGATGAAGGCGGTGGCCGCCTCTAGCGTCGGGCAGTACGAACAATCGGTAGGCGCGCTGGCTGACTATGCGCGGAACGTTGAAATGGGATTGGGCGCATGCTTTCGCGCGCGCTCGACACATGCCGGGGTCAGTCCGCGGACAGACCGGGGCGGTGGGCACGCGATCGGCGCGGTGGTGTTCGGGTCGGACCAGGGGCTGGTCGGCCAGTTCAACGACGTGGTGGCCGACTACGCCGGGAACGTGCTGGCGAAGCTGACGGGCACGGTCCAGGTGTGGGCTGTTGGAGACCGCGTGCACGCCCGTCTGGCGGAGGCGGGCTTGCCGCTCGTCGGCCTGTTCGCGGTGCCCGGCGCAGTTTCCGCGATCACGCCCCTCGTCGGGCAGATTCTCGCCGAGACCGAGACGCGTCGTGACATCCAGGAACTGTATCTCGTGTATAACCAGCGTTCGTCGGGGGCCTCGTACGGACCGGTCAGCGAGCGGCTGCTGCCGCTCGACGAACGCTGGAGCAGCGAGTTGGGTCACCGCCCGTGGCCGACGAAACAAATTCCCGAGGTCATGGGCGCCGACACATCGACCCTGCGCGCGTTCATCCGCGAGTATCTGTTCGTTTCGCTCTTCCGCGCATGTGCCCAGTCCCTCGCGAGCGAGAACGCGAGTCGCCTGGCCGCGATGACACGCGCCGACAAGAACATCGACGATTTGCTCAAGACCCTTCACGACACATTTCATCGCCTGCGGCAGAGTGGCATCGACGAGGAATTGTTCGACGTGGTGTCCGGCTTCGAGGCACTTGGCGGGTCGCGATAGGTGAAACCGTGAATACAATCGAATCCCACGATTACCGGGTGAAGCCCGGAGAGAAGGTCAAACTCGACGAGTGGCCGACCAGCGTGAAGCCGTTCTGCAGCTCGAAGGAAGAGTACGAGCAGCTCTTGGCGGAACACGTCGGCAAGTTGAGCGACCTGCAGCGCCTGCACGCCGCGTCCAATCGCTACGCCCTATTGCTCATCTTTCAAGGAATGGACGCGGCGGGAAAAGACGGCGCCATCCGTCATGTCATGTCGGGAGTCAATCCGCAGGGTTGCGAAGTGTTCTCGTTCAAGCAGCCGAGCGCGGAGGAACTGGAGCATGACTTTCTGTGGCGGACCGACTGTCGGCTTCCGGAACGGGGACGGATTGGGATCTTCAATCGCTCCTACTACGAGGAAGTGCTCGTCGTGCGTGTTCATCCGGAGCTGCTGCAAGACCAGAGGCTTCCCGATCGCAAGCACGACGCCAAGCACCTGTGGAAGGAGCGGTATCGTTCCATCGTGGATATGGAAAAGCATCTGCATCGCAACGGCACACGGATCGTCAAGGTCTTTCTGCATTTGTCGCTCGACGAGCAGCGGCGGCGATTTCTCGAGCGACTCGACGAGGCGGACAAGCACTGGAAATTCAGTGTCGCCGACATCCACGAACGCGCGTACTGGGATCAATACATGAAGGCGTACGAGGAGTGCCTGCAGGTGACGAGCACCCATCGCGCTCCGTGGTACGCAGTGCCCGCCGATGACAAGGAGAATGCGCGATTGATCGTATCGCGGATCGTCCTCGATGCGCTCGGCGAACTAAAGATGAGCTACCCGAAATCGACAGCGAAGCGCAGGCGGGAATTGGCGGCCGCGCGTCGAGAATTGCAGAAAGAGCGCACCTAAGCCGGTTCCGCAGATGAACGCGCAGGAGCGCACAACCAAGGAGCAATGCCGATGTTGCGGACAATTGAGGATTTGCCCCCAAAGGTCATTGGCGTGCTGGCCGACGGAGAGGTCACGCAAAGCGATTACGAGACGGTTCTGTTGCCGCTGCTACGGGAGACCTATCGAAAAGGGAACAGGGTTCGCTTCCTGTACCAGACGTCTCCCGGTTTCTCGGGCTACACGGTGGGTGCGATGGTGGAGGACATGCACGTGGGACTCAAGTACCTTCGTCTCTTTGAACGATGCGCCATCGTTTCGGACGTCGAATGGATTCAGCGCGGTGCAACGCTCTTTGGTTCGCTCATGCCATGCCCGGTAAAGATGTTTCCAAGTCAGGGCTTGAAGGAGGCCGTGGCTTGGCTGAGCGAGCCGGAGCTCGATTCGACACTGACGTGTGAGCTCGGCGACGATGGCGTCCTGGTTGTTCACCCGCACGGCCCCCTGCGCCGAGAGGACTTCGACAAACTGGCCGGCATTGTCGATCCTTGGATCGAGGCCCATCAACAGTTGCGTGGACTGGTCATCTCAATGCCCAAGTTCCCAGGATGGGAGAATATAGGAAGCGTGTTTCAACATATGGAATTCATACGTGACCACCATAGACACATTCGAAAGGTGGCGCTGGCGGTAGATGGCATTCTTCCCGAAGTGATGAGTCATCTGGCGTCTCACTTCGTCGAAGCTGACATCAAGCAATTTCCGTTCGATCAAGCGGAGCAAGCGAGGCGATGGGTCGGAGAATAATCGATGAGGGCATGTCCGCTGGTTCGTCGCGGCGCTCTGCCAACGGTGAAGTGCAACCGCCAGACGGCCCGGAATCCAATCACGGTAACAGGAGAAACGCGTGCAGATCCAGATCAGTACCGACCACAATATCGAGGGAAACGAGGACATGGTGGCTGCGACCACCGACGCGGTGGCGCATGCCCTACGGCGGTTCAGCGATCACATCACACGGGTGGAAGTGCATCTCGCCGACGAGAACGGCCCAAAGGGTGGAGAGAACGACATCCGATGCGTGTTGGAGGCTCGTATCGAGGGCCGCCAGCCGATCGCGGTGACCCATCACGCCGACACGATTCCGCTCGCGGTTGATGGTGCATCTGGTAGTCTCGTTTCACTGATCGAGACCACGCTTGGTCGTACTGCGGCGCTCCGGCGCGCAGCGCGATCATGAAGGCGACTCGTCAGCTGCACGATCTGGGGCAGAGCCTGTGGCTCGACAACATCACCCGCAGCATCCTGGACGATGGGACTCTGGAACGCTACATCGCGGAGTCGTCCGTGACTGGCCTCACGTCGAACCCCACTATCTTCGACCACGCGTTCAAGAGCGGCGATGCGTACGACTCGGCCATCCGCCGGGAGTCGGCGGCGGGCAAATCAGGCGAACCGCTCTTCTTCGAGCTCGCCATCGAAGACCTGAGGCGCGCCGCGGACCTGTTCCGGCCAGTTCACGACGACACCCATGGCGTGGACGGCTGGGTGTCGCTGGAGGTATCCCCGCTGCTGGCCAACGATACCGCCGCCACCATCAAGGCGGCGGCCGAACTGCACCGACTGGCGAACCGTCCCAATCTCTTCATCAAGATCCCCGGCACGGCCGAAGGTGTCGCAGCCATCGAAGAATCGATCTTTGCCGGCGTGCCCGTCAATGTCACGCTGCTCTTCTCTGCCGCGCAGTACCTGGCAGCCGTAGGGGCATACATGCGCGGCATCGAACGGCGGATCGCGGCTGGGCGAGATGCGCGCGTCGGTTCCGTCGCGTCGATGTTCGTAAGTCGGTGGGACGTGGCCGTGAAGGACACGGTGCCGCCGGCACTCCGCAACCGGCTCGGCGTCGCGATCGCGAAGCGTACGTACCGTGAATATTGCGGCGTGCTCGCGTCACCGCGATGGCGCGGACTCGAGGCGGCTGGCGCTCAGATGCAGCGACTGCTGTGGGCCAGCACAAGCACCAAGGATCCCGCTGCGCCGGACACGCTCTACGTCGAGGCGCTGGCGGCCGCCGACACCATCAACACCATGCCGGGGAAAACGCTCGCCGCCTTCGCCGACCACGGCCGGCTGTCCGGCGTGCTGCCCGTCGACGGTGGTGACGTCGAGGATGTGCTCGCGGAATTCACGCGAGTCGGTGTGAACGACGCGACGCTCGCGGAGCAACTCCAGCGAGAGGGTGCCGAATCCTTCGACGCATCGTGGAAGGATCTGCTCGCCTGTCTCGCGACCAAACGCGCAACCCTGACGCAACCTGATCTCGCCACCACACGCCCGCAATGATGATGCAACCGGAGCGGCTCGCTCCATCCCTCACCGCCAGTCCCGCCTGGGCGGCGCTGCAGGCGCATCACCGTTCGATGGCCGATGCGCACCTCCGCCGCCTCTTCGCCGCCGATCCCGAGCGCGGCACGCGGCTCACTACCGAAGCCGCGGGCCTCTACCTCGACTACTCCAAGCAGCGCGTCACCGACGAGACCGTCCGGCTGCTGACGACGCTGGCTGATGCGGCGGGATTGCGCGGTCGGATCGACGCGATGTTTCGCGGTGACAAGATCAACGTGACCGAGCAGCGCGCCGTGCTGCACGTCGCGCTGCGCGCACCACGTGGCCAGACGATCGTTGTTGACGGAGAGAACGTCGTGCCGGCAGTGCACGCGGTGCTCGACCGCATGGCGGCGTTCGCGGAACAGATTCGCTCGGGCACCTGGACGGGACACACCGGCGCGCGGATCCGGAACGTCGTCAACATCGGCATCGGCGGCTCCGACCTTGGGCCGGTCATGGCATACGAGGCGCTCCGATTCTATAGCGACCGCGCGCTCACCGTGCGCTTCGTGTCGAACGTGGACGGCACGGACTTCCTCGAAGCGACGCGCGACCTCGACGCTCGGGAAACACTGTTCATCGTCTCCTCGAAGACGTTCACGACGCTCGAGACGATGACGAACGCGCACAGTGCGCGGGAGTGGAGCCTCGCGACGCTGCACGACGAGCGTGCGGTGGCGCGCCACTTCGTGGCCGTCTCGACCAACGCGAAACGGGTCGCCGAGTTCGGCATCGATCCGGCGAACATGTTCGAATTCTGGGACTGGGTCGGCGGCCGGTACTCGATGGATGCCGCCATCGGCCTGTCCACCATGATCGCCGTCGGCCCAACACACTTCCGCGCAATGCTCTACGGCTTTCATCAGATGGACGAGCATTTTCGCACCGCGCCCTTCGACCGAAATCTTCCGGTGTTGATGGGGCTCCTCGGCGTGTGGAACGCAAGCTTTCTGGGCGCCCGCACCGTGGCGGTGCTCCCATACGAGCAATACCTCAAGCGGTTCCCGGCGTACCTGCAGCAGCTCACGATGGAGAGCAACGGCAAGCACGTCACGCTCGACGGGAATGCCGTCGACTACCACACCGGTCCCGTCTATTGGGGTGAGCCGGGAACGAACGGCCAGCACTCGTTCTACCAGCTGATTCATCAGGGTACGGACATCATACCCTGCGACTTCATTGCGTTCGCCCAGCCCCTGAATCCGCTTGGCCGTCACCACGACATCCTGATCGCCAATGTGTTCGCGCAGGCCGAGGCGCTCGCGTTCGGCAAGACGCCCGACGAAGTCAAGGCAGACGGCACACCCGACTGGCTCGTCCCGCACCGCGTGTTCGATGGCAACCGTCCGTCGAGCACGATCCTGGTAGACCGGCTCACGCCGGAAGCGCTCGGCAAGCTCGTCGCGCTGTACGAGCACAGCGTGTTCACGCAGGGCGCCATCTGGAACATTGACTCCTTCGACCAATGGGGCGTGGAGCTCGGCAAGGCTTTGGCGCAGCGAATCATTCCGGAGCTCGAGGGCGGACACGATCCCGACGCGGCGCACGACAGCTCCACGAGCGCACTCATCCACCGCTATCGGGCGCGCAAGGACACACGATGACAGCGATGCGTATCGGCATCGCCACGGATCACGGCGGCTTCGCGCTGAAGGAGGACCTTGTGGCACGCCTTCGCGCCGCGGGCCGCACGATCATCGACTTCGGCGCACGCGCGCTCGTGCCGGACGATGACTATCCGGATTTCGTCGTGCCGCTCGCGCGCGCGGTCGCCGCCGGTGAGGTGGAGCGGGGTATCGCCATCTGCGGCAGCGGCGTCGGCGCATCCGTGTGCGCCAACAAGGTGGACGGCGTGCGCGCGGCGCTCGTGCACGACCATTTTTCCGCCCATCAGGGCGTTGAGGACGATCACATGAACGTGCTGTGCCTTGGTGCCCGAACCATCGGAGCTGAGCTGGCGTGGGACGTCGTGGGCGAGTTCCTCGACGCGCGCCCGAGTTCCGCGGAGCGTCACCTGCGCCGGCTGGAGAAAGTCGCCCGCCTGGAACAGGTCGCACTGTGAAATCCACGAGCACACTCGCGAACCTGTGCATCAATACCATTCGCACGCTGTCCATCGATGCCGTTCAACTGGCCAACTCCGGACACCCCGGGATGCCGATGGGTGCGGCGACGATGGCCTACGTTCTGTGGACCCGTCACCTTCGCTACAACCCTGTGAATCCTGCGTGGCCGGACCGTGATCGCTTCGTGCTGTCGGCGGGGCACGCGAGCATGCTGCTCTACAGCATGCTGCATTTGACGGGCTACGATGTCACGCTCGACGACATCAAGCAGTTTCGGCAATGGGGAAGCCGCACGCCGGGACATCCCGAACGCGGGCATACCGCCGGCGTCGAGGTGACGACCGGCCCGCTTGGACAGGGATTTGGAAACGGTGTGGGACTCGCGATGGCGGAGCGGTGGCTCGCGTCCTCGTTCAATTGGCCCGATCACACGGTCGTGGACCATTTCACGTACGTGATGGCAAGCGACGGCGATCTGATGGAAGGCGTTTCGGCGGAGGCCGCATCATTGGCGGGCGACTTGCGCCTCGGACGATTGATCGTGCTGTACGACTCCAATCGCGTGACGCTGTCCGCCACGACCGACATCACGTTCAGGGAAGACGTCGGGGCGCGGTTCGCCGCATACGGATGGCACGTACAGCACATCGACGGGCTCGATATCGACGCGGTGGACGCCGCGTTGACGGCCGCGCGCGCCGACGACGACCGCCCGTCACTCATCATCGCGCGCACGCACATCGGGTTTGGGAGTCCAAACAAGCAGGACACCTTTCATGCTCACGGCGAACCACTGGGCGTGGATGAGGTCAAGCTCACGAAGCAGGCGTACGGCTGGCCCCTGGATGCCACGTTTTTGATACCGGACGAGGCGCTGGCCGAGTTTCGCAAGGCGGTGACGAAGGGCGCCGCACTCGAGACGTCGTGGGAGCACCGAATGAACGCGTTCCGCGCCGCGCACGCCGATACCGCCGCGGCGTTCGATCGAGGCGTCGCGGGAGGTCTTCCGGACGGATGGGAGAAAGTATTACCCACGTTCACCGCCGCTGATGGGGCGATGGCGACGCGCGATGCCGGCGGCAAAGTCATCGCCGCACTCTGCGACGTCGTGCCCAATCTCGTCGGCGGATCGGCTGATCTCGATCCTTCGACGAAAACGGCCATGAAGGAGAAGGGCGACTTCGAGAGTCCGCTCGCCGAGCAGGCCGGCGCCACGCCTCCCACCCAGGGACAGGCAGGAGGCGTGTGGGGATACGCGGGACGCAACATCCATTTCGGGATTCGCGAGCACGCCATGACGGCCGCGCTCACGGGCATGGCGCACCACGGCGGCGTGCTCCCATATGGCGCGACATTTCTCACGTTCTCGGACTACATGCGGCCGAGTATCCGCCTCGCGGCGCTGAGCGGCGCACACGTGATCTACGTGTGGACGCACGACAGCATTGCGCTCGGCGAGGACGGACCGACGCACCAGCCGGTGGAACAGCTGGCAAGTCTCCGCGCCATGCCGAACATGCTGATCCTGCGGCCCGCCGATGCGACGGAAACGGTCGAGGCGTGGCGCATCGCGCTGTTGCACACTACCGGTCCGGTGGGGCTCGTGCTCACGCGCCAGGGACTTCCCGTCCTGGATCGGACAGCACTCGCAGCCGCATCAGGCGTTGCGCGAGGCGCGTATGTGCTGAGCGATTCGACCGCGGATTTGCCGAGCGTGATCCTCATCGCCACAGGTTCCGAGGTGTCGCTCGCGTTGACGGCGCATCAGCAACTGTCTGCCGAGGGCGTGCTCAGCCGACTCGTTTCCATGCCGTCGTGGGAATTGTTCGAGGCGCAACCACAAAGCTATCGCGATTCGGTGCTCCCGCCGCGGGTGCGGGCGCGCGTGAGCGTGGAGGCCGCGTCACCCCTGGGATGGGACCGGTACGCCGGTCCGGACGGCGCGATCATCGCCGTCAGAACTTTTGGGGCGTCCGCCCCCGGCCCCGTCGTGATGGAAAAGTTCGGATTCACGCCGGAACACGTGGTTGCCGCGGCACGTGCGGTCCTCGCCCGCCAACACGCTGAATGACGCAATGGGTGACCCCTGTTCTGGCACCGCGTCCAGTTCGGTTTCACGATCGTCGTGGGAAATCCGCGAAACGGACTCGTGGAGCGTTTCGGCGGCCGGCGTCTGGAAAAATCTCTGCGCAACGAGGCGTCCGAGATGATCAGCCGAATATCCGCACAGGCGAGACGCCTCGCGAAGCTGCTTCCCTTGAGCGCCGCAGGCGCGAATGGGCGGTCTCTCGCTCGCGCAGGAGATAGCCGGGAGACGAAGGAGCTACTTGTTGTTACGCGCCGAGATCACGCGAGCACCAGTCGCTCCACCCCCGTGAGTCTGCGGACAGGTTGGGGCGAATACCATGTGACTCACCTTTGAACGAGCTCCCAATGCTCTTCGTGCATCGTTCTGGAAGGGCGTGCGTCGTGACGAGGGAAGGCGAGTGATCGCCCGCCAGGGACGGTTGGTGCAGCTCTACTTCGTTCGCCACGGCGAGACCCAGTGGTCCCTGTCCGGCCAGCACACGGGTCGCACGGACATTCCGTTGACTGAGCGCGGCGAAGACGAGGCGCGCGAACTCGAACCGCTGCTCCGAGCGCTCACGTTCACCCGTGTGCTGACCAGCCCGCGACAACGCGCACGCCGAACGTGCGAGCTGGCCGGACTGGGACCGAGAGCCGAGATCGAACCCGACCTTTCGGAATGGGACTACGGCGAGTACGAAGGTCGGCGTTCGGTCGACATTCGTAAGGAACGGCCTGACTGGAACGTTTTTCGGGACGGCTGTCCTGGCGGTGAGTCCCCCGCGCAGGTCTCGGACCGCGCCGATCGGCTCATCGCACGTCTCCTCGCGTTGGAAGGCAACGTCGCGCTCTTTTCGCACGGTGAATTCGGGCGCGTCCTGGCCGCGCGATGGATCGGCCTGCCCGGGATCGAAGGACAACATTTCGCTCTCGACGCTGCCTCGCTCAGTATTCTCGGCCACGAACCGCGTCACCCCGCGGTGCGGGTCATCGCGCTGTGGAATGCCACGCCGGCCGTGACGACTCCGCCCACGAGGAACCCATGCGGCCGTTGATCGCTGGAAACTGGAAGATGCACGGATTGTCGCTGCAGCTGCGCGAGATCGAGATCATTGCCGCCGCTGTGAAGGCGTCGCCGCCGTCGGCCGACGTGTTGATCTGCGTGCCGGCGACGCTGCTCGCACGCGCCGCGCAAACAGCGGCGGGCCGCATCGCCGTCGGAGGGCAGGACTGCCATAAGGATATCGCCGGCGCGTTCACGGGTGATGTCAGCGCGGAGATGCTGAGCGATGCGGGCGCCTCCGCCGTCATCGTCGGCCATTCCGAACGCCGGCAGCATCACGGCGAGACCGATGCCATGGTGGCAGCGAAGGCGAACGCCGCGCGGCGTGCGGGACTGATGGCCATCATCTGCGTCGGCGAGACGGACGTGCAGCGGACGGACGGCAATGCCTTGTCCGCGTGCGGCGATCAGATCGTCGGGAGCGTGCCCCACGGCATCGTCTCCGTCGCGATCGCCTATGAGCCGCTCTGGGCGATCGGCAGCGGACGGACGCCGACCCCAGGGGAGATCGCGGAGATGCATGCGCATATCCGGCAGTGCGTCGTCGCGCGGCTCGGCACCGCCGGCCGATCGGTGCGCATCCTTTACGGCGGATCGGTCAACCCCTCCAACGCGCGCGATATCCTCTCGCTGCCGGAGGTGGGCGGCGCACTGGTCGGTGGCGCAAGTCTGAAGGCTGCCGACTTCGAGGGCATTTTGAGGGCGGCGCCAGTGCCCGAGCAACGATGATCCAGGTGGGCGTCGCAGCGGACCATGGCGACGGCAACTCACCGCGTGAATGGAGACACGAGACCACATGCACATCAGTCCAATGGCGGGAAAACCAGCGGATCCTGCAACGCTGGTCGACGTCGCGCGGCTCATCACCGCGTATTACACCGACGTGCCCGATCCCTTGATCGCCGCGCAACGGGTGGCGTTCGGCACGTCGGGGCATCGCGGGTCGTCGTTCGACAGGGCATTCAATGAGTGGCACATCCTGGCGATCAGCCAGGCGATTTGCCTCTACCGCAAGCAGCATCAGATTGACGGGCCGCTCTTTCTTGGCATCGACACGCACGCGCTCTCGGTGCCGGCGCTCGCGAGTGCGCTCGAGGTGCTGGCGGCCAACGGCGTGGAGGTCATGCTCGCCGAGCGCGATGCCTTCACGCCGACGCCGGTCATCTCGCACGCGATTCTCACGTACAACCGAGGGCGCAAGACCGGGCTCGCCGACGGCATCGTCATCACGCCGTCGCACAACCCGCCGCATGACGGCGGGTTTAAATACAATCCGCCCAACGGCGGCCCGGCGGAGTCCAGCGTCACCGACTGGATTGGAGCCAGGGCGAACGAGTTGTTGGTGGCCGGCCTCGAAGGCGTGCGGCGAATCTCGTACGAGAAGGCGCTACGCGCGAGCACGACACATCGGCACGATTACCAGACCGCCTACATCAGCGACCTCGGTCAGGTGATCGACATGGACGCTATTCGTGGCGCGACGATAAGCCTCGGCGTGGATCCGCTCGGTGGCGCCGGAGTCCACTATTGGGAACCGATCGGCGAACGCTACGGGCTAAACCTCACCGTCGTCAACACGGCCGTCGACCCTACGTTCCGGTTCATGACCGTGGATTGGGATGGCCAGATTCGCATGGACCCCTCGTCGCCGTATGCGATGCAGCGGTTGATCGACATCAGGGATCGCTTCGACATCGCCTGGGCTTGCGACACCGACCACGACAGGCACGGCATCGTCACCCGAAGCGCGGGATTGCTGCCGCCCAACCATTTCCTGTCCGTCGCAATCGACTATCTGTTCCAGCACCGGCCGAGGTGGCGTACGGACGCAGCGATTGGGAAGACGCTGGTGAGCAGCCAGATGATCGATCGCGTGGCGGCCAAGGTTGGCCGGAGGCTCTACGAAGTGCCGGTTGGCTTCAAGTGGTTCGTGGACGGCTTGCTCGATGGTTCGCTGGGCTTTGGCGGCGAAGAAAGCGCGGGAGCGTCTTTCGCCCGAATGGACGGCACGGTCTGGACGACGGACAAGGATGGAATCGTGCCGGCGTTGCTGGCGGCGGAAATCACGGCGCGAATGGGCCGCGATCCGGGCGAGATGTATCACGACCTCGCGCGCGAGCTCGGCGAACCGGTCTACGACCGCGTCGAGGCGCCAGCCACCCCAGCACAAAAAGCGCTCCTGGCGGCGCTCTCACCACGGCAAGTTACGATCACCGAGCTGGCGGGCGAGAAGATCGAGAAGGTGCTCACCCAGGCGCCGGGGAACGGCGCGTCGATCGGTGGGGTGAAGGTGATCGCGAAGAGCGGATGGTTCGCGGCGCGCCCGTCGGGAACAGAGCAGATCTACAAGATCTATGCGGAGAGCTTCAAGGGAGCGGACCATTTGCATCGCGTGCTGGACGAGGCGGAAACGATTATCAACGACGTCCTTGCTGGGGCACAGCCTCCAGCACAGGGCATTGACCGCACGGTCGATGGCGCTCCTCGGTGAAAACCGCGTGGTTTACGAGCCCTCGTCTTAGAGCGCCACCCAAAGATCCAGCGCCCTTACGTGCTGGTGCCGCTCGCGACGCATCGGGATCACTGGATGCCGGCCGACGAGCCGCGCGAGGGGGCGGCGGTCGCGTGGCTGATGCAGCAGAATGCGGCGCGGGCCACGAGCGTCATGAAAAGGCTCAGGGGGTTTGCCACAATGCGACGCAATTGATGTCTGCGGGCAACTCATCGAGTCGATGATCCACGCGAAACTGGATCCTCCGGCTGCGAGGGTGTCGGAGCCGTGATGCGACGAGGGGCCGCCGCGCGACGCGCTGCGACCCCTCGCCCATTCATGAACTCACGGCTTGGCCTTGGCGGCCTTCTTGTCCGCCACCGCCTCGGCCTTCTCGTCCTTCGGCGTCTCGTGCTGGTTCGCGATGAGCTTGCCGGTCATTGCGTCGATATTCACCTCATCGATGCCGGATTTTCCGGCGGTCTTCATGTCAAAGCTGTAGATCAGCTTGCCGCCCTCGCGCTCGATCTCGCCGGTCTGGATCGTCGCCTTGGGGTTGGTCTTCTCGGCCAGTACACGCGCCTCGACCATTGTCATGTGCGCTTCCTTCTGCAGCTCCGCCTGCGTCTCCGTCTTGTGCTGGCGCGGCTTTGCCTGCTGCGCGCCGGCAACGCCGGCAACGCCGGCGAAGGCGAGAGCGGCGAGCGGTACGAATCGAGTCATACGCATGATGCGTCTCCTGGTGCATTCAAGTGGGCGCCGCGGCACGCGCGTCGCGTCGTCGGCGTTGGTCGCTGCGTTACCGCGAGCGTTTCTTCACCACTTGCTACACGAGGGGAACAAGGAAGTGTCGCCTTATCCGGTCCCAAAGCATGACGATTCGATTAGGATGGCCCGCGTGGTCGCGTGTGTGCAGCGATGACGGGAAGCTGTCAAAGCTGACGGCACCGTGACCACGCATCGTGCAGAATGCCCGCGCCGTGGCATTCCGCCTAACACAAGACCTTGGGATCGCGGGTTCAATACGACTCTCGCTATCATGTCGAGTGCGTAAGCGCAATTGCTTGGGACTGTCGCCCTTGGGTGGCGCGCGCGACCGGTTTCTGGTGCGTCACGTTCAGGTCAGATGCAGACGCAATTGGGATGCGTCGGAACGGTTCGTGCCCCCAGGCTCTGTCATTCTCCTGCCAGGATGCGCCCGTGACCGACCGCCGGACCGATGACGTGACCGCGGCATTCAACAAGGTGCCCGCCGTCACGCTCGTCTTCTGGATTATCAAGATCTTCGCGACGACCGTGGGGGAGACCGCCGCAGACGTTCTCTCGACGACGTTCAATCTCGGTCTCGTCAGGACGTCGGTCGTCATGGCCGTACTGCTTGTGATTGCGCTGATCGTGCAGTTCCGCGCCCACAAATACGTCCCGACGTTTTACTGGATCACCGTCGTCTTCATCAGCGTTGTCGGCACGCTCATCTCCGACAACCTCGTCGACAATTTCGGCATCACGCTGGTCACGACCACGATCATCTTCAGTGCCGCGCTCATCGCGGTGTTCATCTGGTGGTACCTGAGCGAGCACACGCTCTCGGTGCACACCATCCATACCACGCGGCGGGAGCTCTTCTACTGGGGGGCGATCCTCTTCACCTTCTCGCTCGGCACCTCGGGCGGGGACCTCATCTCGGAGAGCTTCGGCCTCGGTTACAGCCTCGCCCTTGGATTGTTCGCGGCCGGCATCGCGCTCGTGTATGCGCTCTACCGCCTGCACGTTATCAACGGCGTTCTCGCCTTCTGGGCCGCGTATATCCTCACGCGCCCGCTCGGCGCATCGGCCGGCGACCTGCTTACCCAGGCACCGAGCGCCGGCGGGGTCGGCATGGGACGCCTGCCGATCACCGCGGTGATCCTGGTCGTCATCATCGTGCTCGTCGTCTACCTTTCGGCGGAGGAACGCAAGCATCCGCCAGCGCCGGTCACCACGTGAGCGGAAGGCTTGGTGAACCGGAGGGGGAGAATGCGGTATGCATGATCCGCCCGCGATGACGCGAACCGAAGGGAAGTCGTCGTGCAAGCAACCGGGTCGGCCTCAAACTTCTCCAGGCAACTCTCGCTGCAGAAACGGTAGACCTTGCCGGCGAGTTCGTACCGGTGAGGGGAATCTTCCTGCACCTGCATGCCGCAGACCGGGTCGCGAAATGTGCTGCCGTCCGTTGCGGTCATCGTGTTCGCCTCGCTTCGCTGAAGAAAAGTTGCCGGTTGGATTTTCCAAGCACTCGGTAGGCACGCGGGTTTTGCGGATCGTCCCGCTGCGTCCTAGGCGAGGTCGAGCGTCTGGATGACGGACCGTGCGATCATGAAAGCCTCATCCGTATGAATGACCCTGACCGCGACTCGGCCAATGCGCGAGGAGATCACGGGTGCATGTCGCGCGTTGCGCCGCCTGTCGAGCGTGACGCCGAGGAAGCCGAGCCCGGCGCAGATGCGGTGGCGTATGAGAGACGCGTTCTCTCCAATGCCGCCGGCGAAGACGAGCGTCTCGACGCCGCCGAGGATCGCGGCGAAGGCGCCAATCCACTTCTTCGCTTGATAGCAGAACAGCGCTACCGCATCGGCTGCTCGCTCGTCGCGTCCTTCGCGCGCGACCAATTCGCGCAGGTCGGGGCTGCTACCGGACACTCCGAGCAGGCCCGATTCGTGAGTCACCATGCGCTGGAACCGCGCGGCGGTGACATGCTTCGCGCGCGCGAGATAATACACGAGGCCCGGATCGAGATCGCCGGGGCGGGTGCTCATCACCAGGCCGGACGTGGGTGTCAGGCCCATGCTTGTGTCGACGCTCTTGCCCCGGTGCACCGCAGCCAGCGACGCGCCGCTGCCAAGGTGAGCCAGGATGACCCGACCCTTCGCCGCCACGGGATCGAGGCGCCCAAGCTCTTCCATGAGGTACGCATATGACAGACCGTGAAATCCGTACCGCTCAACGCCGGCGGAATACCGGCGTGGGATGGGAATCAACTTGGCCACACGCGGCATCATGCGATGGAACGCCGTGTCGAAACACGCAACTTGTCGCAAATCCGGCCACCGGCGCGCCACTTCGTCGATCAATGCGATCTGTTGGGGAAGATGATCGGGATCGTAAGAAGCGAGGCGCCGGAATTCCTTCAACAACGTTGCCGTAATCGGTTTCGGCGCCGTGTGGTTCGTTCCACACACGATGCGATGGCCCACGGCGGCGAGCGTCTCGCAGGCCGGCTGTGATTCGAGCCAGTCGAGTAGGAGACGTATGGTTGCGCGGTGATCGCCGGCCGCAAGCCGGGGTGCGCCGTGCATCGCGCCGTCGGGTTCGGAGATCGACAGCGTCGGGTGCTTCGAGCCGATGGCGTCGACCATTCCAGCCAGCAATCGGCGCGGGGCAACATCGGCCTTATATACGGCGAAGCGAATGCTCGACGACCCGGCATTGATTGTCAGAACAACCGGCCCGTCGTTCTTCGCGCGTGTCGCGGCGACGCGACCGCGGTAGTCGCGGCGAGCCACCGTCAATCACAGAGCCGAAGAGTCATTCGTCGCCACGCGGTTCTCGGCTGCGCCTCGTCGGCGTGTCGATGTCCGGACTTCTTTTGATTTGTTCTAGCGTCAACGCCGAGTGGAAGCCTTGAGTTGCCGAATCAGCGCGGCCGAAAGAGATCGGTGAGATGAGCACGCGGCGTCGAGCAAGAATCCCTCCGGACTCGACGACGAGGTAGCGCACGGGCCATTGTTCGCGATCGATGAGAAAGTCGGCGACGCGTCCCAGATCGCCGTCGGTCGCGCCGACCGAATATTCTTCGAGATCTCCAACGCTTCGCAACATGGTCGTCTCTCCGTGCCCCGGCAGATGGATTTGCGACGACGCCGCGAAGGCAGGTCGCGCACGATCGGTGCCGCGGCGTTCGATTCCGCCATCCGTGCGGCCGTTCACGTGACCGCGCGGCCGGGAGCAGCGGCGCGCGCGCTCACTTGGGTGCTCGATCCATCGCAGGATTGTGCCATCCGCCGTGTCGCGCGATCAGCGCATCCGCCTGCTTCGGTCCCCAGCTTCCGCGCTTGTACGGAATCACGGGCGCGTGCCGCTTGAGTACGTTGTCGACGACGGCCCACGCGGCCTCGACGGCATCTTCGCGCGTGAATAGCGCGCCGTCGCCTGCCATCGCATCGCTCAACAGCCGCTCATAGGGCGATTCGGCGCCGAGCAGCTCTTCGACGAGATACAGCTCCCGCTGATCGCCCACGAACTCTTTGCCCGCTCGCTTCACGCGCGCCGCCAGCGCGATGGCGGCGTGCGGCGAAAGGCGGAACCGCAGATAGTTCGCCATGCCCGCGCCCGGATGCGAATCGCCGAACAGCGCAGAGGGCGGCGCCTTCAGCTCCACGATCACCTCGGCGGCAGTCTCGGGCAAACTCTTGCCCGATCGCAGATACCACGGTACGCCATTCCATCGCCAGGAGTCGATGTGCAGGCGCATCGCGCAGTAGGTCTCGACGTCGGAATCGCGCGCGACGTTCGGCACCTTGCGATAGCCGGCGTACTGCCCGCGCACGAGATCGCGCGACGTGAGTGGCCGCATCGCCTCGAAGACCTTTGCTTTCTCTGTGTGCACCGACCCATAGTTCCGGTCCACCGGCGGCTCCATCGCCAACAGCGCGACGATCTGAAAGACATGGTTCTGGATCACGTCGCGCAGACAGCCGGCCGTCTCGTAGAATGCGCCGCGATCGTGCACACCGAACCGCTCGGCGAGCGTGATTTGGACGCTCGACACATAGTTGCGATTCCAGATCGGTTCGAGGAACGAGTTGGCGAAGCGGAAGTAGAGAATGTTCATGATCTCTTCCTTCCCCAGGTAGTGATCGATGCGGAAGATCGCGTCCTCCGAAAACGCCGTGTGCGCGATGGCGTTGAGCGCCCGTGCCGACGCTAGGTCGCGGCCAAATGGTTTTTCGACGATGACGCGCGCATGCTCCGCCAGCCCCGCCGCGCCAAGCCCTTCGATCACCGTGCCGAACAGCGCCGGCGGAATGGCGAGATAGTGCGCGGGGCGCTGTGCGGCGCCGAGCGCTTGCTTGAGCGCCGCGAACGTTACCGGGTCGTTGTAATCCCCCGACACATAGCGGAGAAGCGACAACAGTCGCGCAAGCGTCCGCTTGTCCGCCGCGATCCCGGACTGCTCGATACTGTCCGTGGCTCGTTTGCGCAGGTCGGCCACGGTCATTGGAGGAAAGGCGACACCAATTACGGGGACGGTGAGCGCGCCGGAGTTCACCATCGCGTAGAGGGCGGGAAAGATCATCTTGTGCGCGAGGTCTCCGGTCACACCAAACACGACGAGCGCGTCGGACGGGATGGGCCGGCCATTTGCTCGTGTCATCACGTGCTCCGCCGACGGAGCGATCGGCCCATGCTCATGGCTGTGTGCGCTCGAAGATCGACGCCCACTCCTGATAGCGCTGCGCAATACGCGAGACCGCCTGTTCGCGCGTCGCTCGCTTCGCCAGGAAGTCGGCGACCGCATCCCAGAACGTCGTGCGCCCCACCGCGAAACCGATAAATCCGCGCACCGATGCGGCGGTCTCGAGCCATGCGACCACTTTTTGTTCGTCGGCGCCGCGGCCCAGGACGATGCACCCAACGCGGTCACGGCCGCCGCGCCGCGCCGTCTCTACGATCGACGCACAATCCTCGCGGCGATCGAGGCCTTCGACCTTCCACACGTCGGGCTCGACTCCGGCGTCCTGAAGTGTGCGAATCGTCTCGAGCATCAATGCGGGGCGAACATCCAGATCGTAGCTGGCTTGCACGCCGTTCACTCGATCGAGTTGCGCCTTCGTCGCGGGGACGAGCAACTCGAACATGAATGCCTGACCGGCGCGGCGGCAGTAGCTCGACAGGCGCTCGAGCCGCGCGGTCTGCCGAACATTGAGCGCGGCGTCGCCTTCGGGATTGTAGCGGACCAGCACTTTCGCAAACGTCGGTGCAATTGCCTCGATGTGCGCCGCAAAGTCGTCGCCGAATTCGAACTCAAACTCGGCGGATCCGCTCAACTCAGTCGAGACCGCGGTGACATATCCGCGCTGCACGGCGTCGCGAAGAATCCCTGCGCCGAACTCTTCGTCCACGAGAATTCCGGCGCGCTCCTCGGGCAGTCCGTTTGCGATGGCCTCGCGGAATCCATCGTAGATGACGAGCTTGCTCGCCGTCACCGCGGCGTGCTGCTCCGCCGTGAGCGGCGGAGTGAAATGGCACATGCCAGTGATGTACGAGTGCCGATGATCGAACGGCAGGATGTACAACGGGCCCTGCGCAGCGTGGGTCATGATCCGTTTGCCGAAGGTGATGACAGCCAACCGCCGGTAAAACCGGCAGCACGCAGGCCGGCCACAATATGAGAATTAGCGCGTAACAATTGCCAAATCAGCCCCGACAGATAGTTCTCGATCATCGCGACGACCGGTCCCTGATTGAGGCCGCAGTGGTACGGCGACACCCACCATCCCGGCGACCCGCCTGATCCGAGATACGTCGCATTGTACGTCGTCTTGAATCCGTATGGATGATCCTCGCCCCCGATGGGCAGTCGTCGCATGCTCGCAATGGTTGGCAGCACGATGTCCGGCGCGAAGGGGAGCGACGCGATGACGGCCCACGGCGCGAGCGTTCCGTCATCTGGTCCGTCTGGAACGCCGCGCGCCAGGTATCCGAAGAACCTGCGTCGGACTCCGCCGACTTTGCGCCGCAGGTTGCCCGGTCCATTGCTCGCCGTCACTCCCCAATGCCGTTCGCCATACTGCTCGAATCCGGCCGGATTGCGCATGGCGTATTGCTGTTGCACGAGCGTGGCCCGGCGGCTGTTCTCGAAGTAATCGCAGTCGTGCGCTCGCATGAACGCGTCCTGAATACCCCGGAAATCGATCCACACGTGGCTGAGCTGGTGGATGAAGAGTGGTCCGGCGAACAGGAACGGCGTGTCGTAGACGGTGCGCCACAGGTACGTCGAGACCCACGCGGCGTAGCACTCGGCGGGAATGGAATGCGTGGCGGAGCCGAGGGCGAGCACGTACAGCAGCAGCGCCTCATCGTAGCCCTCCCACCGGTAGGGCAGAAATCCGGCCTCGGGCGTCCAACCGTGCGTCAGAGTCGAACCCTCGTGCAGTGCCCACTCCCAATCGACGCGCGCGTACAGTTGCTCACTGAGCTCGCGGATCTCGCGCTCGCCGTCATCGGCTCGATCGAAGTATGCGGCGGCGGCGAGCATGCCGGCGAGGAGCAGCGCCGAATCGACCGTCGACAACTCGGAGTCCCACGTTCGCGCGCCACTGGTCATGTCGAGAAAATGATAGTAAAAACCCTTATACCCCGTCGCGTCCGGTTCCGGACCTTGCTTGCTGCGCCAGAAGAACCGCAGTGTGGCTAGCGTGCGCGCCCTAGCCAGCTCGCGCGACATGAAGCCGCGTTCCACGGCCACCGGATAGCTGGTGAGCGCGAGCCCCACCGCGGCAATGCTCGATGGCGCGCCGTTGGTGTTCGTGTCGATAACCAATCCGTTGGCCGGATTGGTTTCGTGCGCGAAATACGCAAATGCCCGACGTTGAATGTCGTCGAGCATGCGTGTATCGTCGGTCATGTCTATGCCGGTTTTTCGGCGTGACCGCCGAACTGGGAGCGCATGGCCGACAAAAGGCGATTTTGGAAATCAGCCTGGCCGCGCGACGTGAAGCGGGCAAAGAGCGCCGCGGACAGCACGTTGGCCGGCACGGCCTCATCGATCGCCGCCTCGAGTGTCCACCGACCTTCGCCCGAGTCTGATACCCGCCCCTGAAAGTCGTCGAGGCCGGGATCGGCGGCGAGGGCGGCGGCGGTGAGGTCGAGCAGCCATGACGCAATGACGCTTCCGCGGCGCCAGACTTCCGCGACGTCGGCCAAGTCGAGGTCGTACTGATACGCGGCGGGATCACGGAGCGGCGTCGTCTCCGCGTCCGCCGCTGTGGCCGCCGCCTTCCCGATATTGGCGTGTTTCAGAATGTTCAAACCCTCGGCGTAGGCGCCCATCATGCCGTACTCGATTCCGTTGTGCACCATCTTCACGAAGTGACCGGCGCCATTCGGACCGCAATGCAGATAGCCTTGGTCCGCGGTCGGATTCCGTCCCACGCGACCCGGGGTCTTCGCGGCCGAGCCGGCGCCGGGAGCGAGCGTGGCGAAAATTGGATCGAGCCGTTGCACGATCTCCGGTTCACCGCCGATCATGAGACAATAGCCGCGCTCGAGCCCGAGGACGCCGCCGCTCGTTCCACAATCGACGTGGTGGACTTTGGCCGAGGCGAGCCGCTGTGCTCGCGTCAAATCGTCGCGATAGTAGGAGTTGCCACCGTCCACGACGACGTCGCCCGCGCTCAGCCGCGGCAGCAGCTCGTCGAGCGTCTCGTCGACGACTGCCGCCGGAACCATCAGCCACACGACGCGCGGCGTCGAAAGCTTCGCGACGAAGTCGTCCATGGTGGCCGTGCCGGTCGCGCCCTCGGCCGCGAGCGCCGTCACCGCCTTCGGTTGTGCGTCGAATACGACGCACGAATGACCACCTCGCATGAGACGACGCACCATGTTCGCGCCCATGCGGCCAAGCCCAATCATGCCCATCTGCATTGACTGTCTCCGTGACCTATCTCGAAAGAGTCAAGCCAGCCGTCAACCGGATGTCCGCCGGCCCCTTCGTCAAAGCGTTCGAGCTATGACCCGCGGCCGGCGACTACTATGGAGATGATCAAGTCACGACGTGCGCGAATCCCGTCGAGGCCGACTACTTCCCGCCGGGCGACGCTGGCGGCGCGCTGTGAACGCCCGGCCGCCACGCGAGATTTTCAGTCAGCACGTAGACCACCATGGCAAGCACCATGACCACGGCGGCGGCGCGAACACGCCAATCTCGGTGCGCGCGCTTCCAGTATGGGCCATGCGTCGCGTTGCTCATCGCGGTGCCTCGATCCGGATTCGGCACCGCTCGAAACCTGTCCCACGTCGCCGCATGGCATTTGCCTCCGCGCCGCGTCCGAGTGATTTCGAACGACGGTTGCGCACAATGAACGCATAATCGGGACCGCCTTGCGGGTTGATGCGGCAAGGGAAAACGTTGGCGCGCCACCTACCGTGCTTGGCGCGATCCATGCACGCCCAACACTTCGCATCCCACGAAGTCGCGTGATATCGCCGCCGACCAAGCGGCGTCAACCAGCATCAGGGGGCACATGTCAAGTCGCGCTCGCAAGTCGCGGCCAGCGAAGGAAGACGCCGCGCAGATGAAGCCGACCGCGAGCGACGCCGCCGGCGAGTCGGCGGACGTTGTTGCACCAAATCCGCCACGCACCACGACGGGCAGTTGGTTCACCGCCCCGAAATTCGGGTCAGCCGGCAGCGGCGGTGCCGAACTCGAACCGGGCCCCGAGCGCGACTAGACGGCAGTGGCGTCGTCTTTTCCGGTCGACTGCGGCGCCGTTAGGAATCCTTCCGCAGCACGGGGAACTGTCTCACTGGGCCCTCCTCGCAGAATCCGTTCGAACAGCACGACCGGTCAATGCTCCGAGCAACGGCAACGACTAAATCCGCGTCGTGCTTGTGTCGCCGCGGACGAGTGTGTCCCCCACTCCCACGTACGCCGCGGCGATCTGTCACGTCGCACTCGCGCTGCGTTGCCGACGGTTCGAATGAACCGGTGCAGAGATTGCAATTCGGTTGATCGGGCGTCAGGTCGCGAGTAGTACATATTTCCCGACTCCGGTACTGGGAGGCGCTGATCCTGCGCTGGCGCCTCCCGCGAGTTCGCTTGGGTCACGGGCTTGACATCAGCTGTTGCTTGGTGTGGTCGATGATCTACGTATCCGGCTATGACAACGCTTAGACGCTCGTCCACTCTGGACGAGTGCCACGTTCGCCATGGAGGCGCAAATGACAACAGGTGCGCTAGCATCTCCGCATAGTTCCGTAGGCTTCTCAATGGCGCGCTTCGCGCTGGATCGCTTGGGACATCGCTGGCGAATCGCCGAAGTGCGGGCCCCAGTCGTGGCCGGCGATCTACTTCCATACTGCCTAGTGTTAAGCAGTGCAAATCGATACGTCCGTCGCCTATCGTACCCGTCCGACTGGACGTATCGATCGATCGACGAACTTTTGGAGCTGCCCGAGGGAAGTGACTCGTGCCGATCGTGATATCGGCGGGGGCACGCTTGAGGCGGTATCGCGCGCTCGCACGACAAGGGAGGAATCAAGGAGGATTGATGAACGGCAAGGGTGGGTCGCGTGGGATCTTGCCCTTGGTGCATTGCGGGGCCGCGGGCATCGGGATGCTGGGCAAGGTGACGGCGGTCCTGTACTCGCTCAGTGATGGTGCGGGCGTCACGCGCGATAGGCCCTCGTAGAACCCGCGCGCAAGATCCGCCCGCGAGCAGCTCAGCAACGCCGACGGAGGACTGGTTTGCCGCACACGGCGTTAACGCGTGCCCATCGTCCATGGTGAGAGTCGCACGCCCGAACGCCGGCCACAGCCGGAGGTCGTATCGGTGAGCGCGTCGAACGACACCACAGTCGGCCCTTCGTCCGTACACGAGCGCGCCCGATGAATGAAATGCTTCGCGGTGCGCGACACGACGAACGAAAGCGCGAGAGCCGTGGTTGCCGAACAGGCGTAGACAACGGAAGTCGAGTGTCTCTCCGCGAGAGCATCCACCCAGATGACCGGTTCGACCGCGACGGCTGCGATCGGCGGCCAGTATGCCACCGGGGCTAAGAACCTCAGCGTCGTGTTCGCCACATCATGACGCCGAGCGAACCGGTAACCCTCCGCGTCCGCCGCGAAGACGGCTCGGTGTGCCGAGCCACGACGGTGATCTCGTGTCGGAGATGCGCGAACCTGCTCGGCGGCGCGTCGAAACGGAGTGCGCACGCAGGACCGGTGCGACGACTGTCGACCAGCGTGACTCAAAACAATCGACTAGCGTTTCAGCTTTCTACCTTGACGCGGAGTGCACAGGCCAAAACGACGGTCGATGTCGGGGGACCGTTTGGGGGGCCGTTTCTCCCGGCAAACCCCGTCATTTCGAAGAAACGGCCCCTCGCGCCGACGCTCGGAAGCCATTGAAAACCGGCAAGTTGCAGTTGTTGGTGGTCCCTCTGATCCGCATGGGGTTCAGGGGGTCGCGGGTTCGAATCCCGCCGTCCCGATCGTGCGGCCTTGCAACGACTTCTGCTGCAGGGCCGCACTCCTTTTTGGCCCTGCCTGCTACGGTTTGTGCTACGGTTGTTCGCCGCTATCCGTGCTTCTGGACCTCCCGCAGCTTTCGCGGCTCCGACATCACGGCGAGCATCGTCTCCTCATCGACCTGCTCATAGCATCGCTCGAGCGTGCGCAGGTCGCGCCATCCACCAGCGGCAGCAACGTCGCGGCCAGGGAGATGCTTTCGCGATGTTGCCCACGCGCGTCGATAGGCGTGGAAGTCGCTGCCGTCGAGCGCGTCGAGGCCCGCGGCGTTCTGAGCGCGCTCCAATGGCGGCGCGCGCAGGCTCGGAGAGCGGGACCCACATCTCGACGCCTTCCTTGTCGACCTCACCGCGCTTGCGAATGCGTCCGTGCGGCGTGTTCGCTCGAGCTCGAAGATCCACGTATGCGATGCGGTCGTCGCGAACGGAGGCACGATCGTGTTGGCGATCGGCAAGAACGCACCCGAGATTACGGCGAGATTTCGCGACCCGGGCGCCGACGTGCTCGGCCTGTATCAACAGCCGAGCCCTGCGACGACCTAGCGGACGAGCCCGCTCACATCGGTGGTGGTTCGCTCAACGGCGGCTTCGGTCGCGCGCCGCTCGGCTTCGCCAACGTCACGTCCTCGAAGAGGAGTGAGGGCACGGCGTACGACACCGGCGTCGGCGCGCCGCCGAAGCCGGACGTCTGCATGGTCATCGACGCGAGCAGCCCGCCGCCGGAACCGACCTCGTGGAGCACCGTCGGCGTCGCCGACGCGGCGATGATGTCGCGGAACGATTCGCTCGTCACGCCTGTCATGCGCGCGCCGCGGATGCGCTCCTCACGCCCATCGGGATACACGCGATAGGCCGCGACCAGCGCGGTACCTCCGCTCTGGGCTGCCAGACTCTCGTAATCGCCGCTCTCCATGGCCTGCATCATCGCGGTGAATCGGTTGGCGTCCAGGTCGCGAACGATGATGCCATACGGGAGCTTGCGTTTCTGCACGAGCGCGAGCAGGCGGCGGCGCAGCGCCGCGTCGCCGAGTCCGCTGTCGACGCTCACAATGAGATTGCTCGGCGCCGCGCCACCGCCGCGCGCGTTGCCCGTGCTGCGTTCGACACCCTCGACCGGCACTCGCGTGGTCAGCAGGGTCTTGAGGTATCCGCCCTCCACCACGACGTTCGCGCGCGCCGGCACGCCTTCCTCATCGACGGCATAGTCGCCGAGCAGCGGTTCACCGCCGAGTGCGTGCCGCGTCGGATCGTCGCTGACCGTCATCCACTCCGGCATCACGCGCGAGCCGAGCTTGTCGGCGAAGCCGCCGCCGCCCATCTGTGCGCGGCGTCCGGCGACGAGCCCAGGGGCGAAGGCCTGCGCGAACAGTTGCGCGGCGGCCCGTCCCTCGAACAACATGGGGCCGGCGTACCGATCGATCACCGGCGCCGTGCGCAGGCTGTCGAGGTCCTGCGCGAGCGCGCGCACGCGTTGCACGAGCGCGGCGCGCGCGGGCAGCGCGTCGAGCGTCCGACCGATCATCGTCGTCGACGCTTGGAGCAGCGCGCCGTCCGTCGCCTGCGTGCCGCCATCGATGCCGACCGTCGCCAGCGACCGCGAGCGGACGATCGTCGTTCCTTCGGAGGTCAGGAACCGCTCACGCGTTTGCGTGACGGTGATGGTCGCCGATGACGATTGGAGCGCCTTCAGCTCGCGAACGCCCGAGAGTTCGCGCACGAGCGATTGCAGCTCCGTCATCGCGACAGGACGGAGCGGCTGCTCGTCGACCGTTTGTGTCGCCGGCTCCTTGCTGAAGTCGGCGATCGTGTCGCTTCCCCCCTTCTGCCGGTTCATGCGCGCGACGCGCTTGCTCGCGATCGCTTGGACGGCATTCTTGTACGCCTCGTCCGTGGCGAGCCAGATCTCACGCCGGATCGCGAGGTAGTCATCGTCGACCGGAAGCAGGTGCGGGGAGGCGAACATGTTGGAGTTGTCGAAGCTGTAGTCGCCGACGCGCAACTCTACCGCCAGCACGCGCGATCGCCGCTCCCGGCTTCCGGCCAGGCTGCCGTACCGCGCCATCGCCACGCTCATGTTCGTCTCGATGACGCGGTAGCCGATGAAATACGGCTTGTCCAGTTGGCCGAGCCGTAGCTCCCGCATCGATCGCTGCAGCTCATCGCGCATCGCGCGGTCGAGCGCGTCGCCGCCGGGCGCTTGCGCGGCCAGCGGGCAAAGCGCGCACGACGATGCGATCACGACGGCAAGCGTCCGCGCGGCGGCTCTCATGGCTGGGCCGTCTTGGGGGCGGGGAGAATCGGCGGCGTCTCCTGGTTTTTCGCCTTCTTCTGTACCTCGATCTGGGAGAGGAGCAGCGCCGGCGACACGGCCGACACCGGCACCCACCCCGACTCCGCGCCGCACACGCCGTTGAAGACGCGCGGATTGTCGTCGGTCGCGACGATCTTGCCGAACACCGTCAATGGCGTGCCGATGAGATCGACGCCGCGCACCAGCTCCTCGCGGCCGTCGGGAAAGACGCGATAGACCATCACGGGGATCACGTCGAACGCATTCGGCGCGAAGCGCTGGGTGATGGTGAAGCCGCCTTCGATGTCATCGAAGATCAGCCCGAACGGTTTCTGCTGCGCCTTGATCAGCGCGATGAGCCGGCGCTTGAGCTCGGCGTGCGATACCGGCGCGGCCGCGGATACGATGAGGTTCGACTGCCGCGCGACGACGGTCATCCCGGGCTGCGCGCGTCCATGCCCGTTCGAATGCGCGAATCCGGAAATGGGCGAGCGCGACATCAGGAAGTTCTTGAACACACCCTTGTCCACCACGTCGACGCGGCGCGCCTTCACGCCCTCATCATCGAACTGGTAGTAGCCCGCGAGCTCGGTGCCGCGCAGCTCGTGCTGCGTCGGATCGGACACGACCGAAAGCGCCGGCGGCAGCACCTGCTCGCCGATCTTCCCCTTGAAGGTCTGTCCCTCGCCCTCGTCCTTCAGTCGGTGGCCTTCGATGCGGTGGCCGAACACCTCGTGAAAGAACACGCCGCTGGCGCGGCCGGAGAGGATCGCCGGCGCCGTCATGGCGCCGATCACCGGCGCCGTCTTGAGCGCGTGGAGGTCCGCGATCATCCGCGTTACCGCCGCGATCACCACCGAGTCGCTGGGCAACTTGTCGAGCGCGAAGGCGACAAAGGATTCATAGCGCGGCAGGATCATGCCGTCGTCCGCCTTGGTGTACGCTTCGAGGATCAGCCGATAGTAGGCCGAGGATGTCTGCAGCGCGGAGCCGTCGCTGTTCACGTACCAGCTGGTCGTGCCCTCCACGCTGAGCACGGCCTGCGCGTCGTAGATGTCATCGTATTGGACGAAGGGCGCGGTGTAGGCGCGAATTTTCTTGGCCCATGCCGCGCGGTCGACGACGGGATCGACGATCGGGTCGATGTGCTGCTGTGGCGCCTCCGGCGAAAAGTCCGCCGAAGTGTCTTCGGCCGTCACGCGCATCTGCACGTCGGTCTTGACGCGGGCGAGGCGTTCCACGGCGCGTTTGTAGCGCCGGTCGGTCGAGTACCAGAGGATGCGACGAATGGCGGCGGGATCATCCTCGATGGGCATCGCCGCGCTCGACAAGCGGTCGGCGAAATCCATGTTCCCCATCCCACCGCGCGCCGCGTGCGTGTTGTCGAAGGCCGGGCTCCCGACGCGCATGTCGAGGTTCAGCACGCGGCCTCTGTCGTCCGAGCTGGCCAGCAGCGTGCCGAACGCGCCGCGGACCATCGTGCGGTGCGTTTCGATGATCTCGTAGCTGAGAAAGTAGGGCGGCACCGGCTGTGCCTTCAGATTTTGCATCGAGCGCGCGAGCTCGTCGCGCATGGCGCCGAGCACCGCCGATGGAGCAGGCGCGCCGTTCGCGGTGCGCGGCGCGGGATCGGACGCCGAGCGCGGCGCCGCCGCGGTGAGCGCGATGAGGGCGGCGGGCAGAACGAATCGCAGTGCAGTAACCGCGGACCGATGACGCAACGTCTCCTCCTGGGAGAACCGAATATCGAGTCGGTCGCAGGAGTTGGCCAGGTGCGCTGTCGGCTCAACCCTCATCAATCTTTTCGTTTGCAGCGGAAGCATCCTGCGGGTCCGAGATCTGGATCGCCGCGTCCCCCAACGGCCACGCCAGCGCGAACCCAATGATCGAGCATAGCATCGTAGCTGGAGCTGCTGCGTAACCCAGTATGAAAGCAGGTCCAGGGAGCGGTGTGGACACCGTCAACATGTGGTATACCGACCAGGCGATGCGTCCAGATGTAAACAGACTGTAGGCCGCGACGAGTCCGAGAGCGAGAGTGCCAGTCTCGGACGGTATCGCAGCGCCACGGCGCCAGCATCGCACGCGCGGCGCGTCGCCGCCGTCGAATCCACGCGAGCGGTCGATTCATGTCGAACTGCTCCTCGAAGCCGCCCACGACGGGCGTAGAAACGGCACGTGCACGCACGTTGACACGTCCGAATGTTACACTTCTATCGATTCTGCGATCGCGCTCGCTTCGCCGGCGTTGACGGCCGAGAACCTGAATGAGCATTCGACGCCGCACCACCAGCTCTCGGATTCGACGGGCGCTCATGGAGCATTTGTTCGCTTCCGCCTATCAGGCGTCGGCGCGTGCGACCGACAGCGTCAAGCTCGAGTACGTGTTGCGTGTTCGGAGCGAGCTGTCGGCCGGTCGCGCCGATCTCCTCGCCCTGCTCGACGTACCGTCGCTCGTGCAGATCCTCCGTGATCCCGATGCGGTCGCCGCGTACGCCGAGACGCTCGCCGCCGAAGCCTCGATCCGCCGCGCCGCCGGCGAGGAGCCTCGCGCGACCGCGATCGAGCAACGCGCGCTCTCAATCGCGCTCGAGCTGCGGAAAACGCTCCAGTATGCGGATGCGGAGCTCGATGCCTTCATCGACGCTGTGCACGCGCGCGACGGCGCCGACGCCGGCCCCGCCACGTCGTCATGATGTCGGCGCGACGATGCGCCCCGATCTCCGCACGCGATGATCTGAGCGCACGCCTCACGAGAGTATTCAGTCGCCGCGCAGTGCGATCGCCGGATCCACCAGACTCGCCCTCCTCGCCGGCACGTATGCCGCCGCGACCGCCACCGCCATGAGCGTCGCCCCGACACCGGCGAGCATCCGCGTGTCGTGCGCATTGACGCCGACCAAGAATGCCGCCAGCCATTTGCCCGCGCCTAACGAGAGCGCCACACCGATCGCCGTGCCGGCGGCCGCCAGCCGGAGCGCGTTGAGCACCACGCGCCAGCGAATGCGCGCCGCGTTTTCGCCGAGCGCCATGCGGATGCCGATCTCGCGCGTCTGGCGGCTCACCGCGTACGACACGACGCCGTAGATCCCGACGAGCGACAGCGCCAGCGCGACGGCGCCGAGCGCGGCGATGAGCACCGCGCGATAGCGCTGCGCGGCGAGGGAGATCGCCAGCCGCTCGTTCATCGACTTGATGTCGGTCAGCGCGGCGGTCGGATTGAGACGCCGCAGCTCCCGGCGCACCGCGGGGAGCAGCTGCGCGCGCGACAGGTCGGAGTTGATCACGACGTACTGTGAGCGGCTCTGCAGCTGGTTGGTCGAGAAGTAGATCTCGGGCGAGGGATCGTCCCACAAGCTGAAGATGCGAACGCCGCGCGCCACGCCCACGATGGTCCACCGGCTGTTGTTCCACACGATCACGCGGCCGATCGGATCCTCGCCCGGGTACTCGCGCTTGGCCAGCGACTCATCGATCACCAGCACGCGCGGCGCACGCGCATCATCCGCCGGCTCGATTCCGCGGCCGCGGACGATGCGAATGCCGAGCGCGGTGAAATACGACGGGCTTGCGAAATCGATCGCCGCCATCGGCAGATTTGGTGAGCGATCGTTCTTGCCATCGCGCTCGTAGACGTCCTGCACCACCCCGGATCCGAACGGAAGTTGCGTCGTGGTGCCGACGCCGTGCACGCCGGGAATCGCGCCGATGGACTCGGTGAGCGACGCGTAGAAGCGCCGCGCGCCATCGTCGGTGGGGAAGCGCGCCATCGATGCCGTCAGTTGAAAGGTGAGTACGCCATTCGGCGCGAAGCCGGGATCTTCGTGCGTCAGCCGCCAGAAGGTCTCGATCAGCAGACCCGCCGCGAAGAGGAGCGTCACCGAGATCGCGATCTGCGTCATCACGAGGGCATCGCTGAAACGCCGGCGCCGGCGGCCGCCACTGGCGCGGCCCCCGTCGCGAAGGTCGCGCGAGAGATCGAGCGCCGCGGCGCGTCGCGCCATCGGGATGCCGGAGAGCAGGCCAGCCAGCGCCGTCGCGGCGAGCGCGGCCACGAGCACGCGGCCATCGACATGCACCTCGCCGACGCGCGGCAGTCCGCCCGGATAGAGCGCGACGAGCATGCGCGTCACCGCCGGCGCCAGCGCCATGCCGAGTCCGCCGCCGGCGAGCGAGAGCAGCATGCTCTCGGTCAGGAGCTGCCGGCGGATGCGTCCCCGGCTTCCGCCCAATGCGGCGCGCACGGCGAACTCGCGCGAGCGCGCCTGCGAATGGCCGAGCAGCAGATTCGCGATGTTTCCGCAGGCAATGAGCAGCACGGCCGCCACCGCCGCGCCAAGCAGCAGCAACATTCCCTGAACCGGTCCGGTGATCACCACCTGCAGTGGCTCGGCGTGCACGGAGATTCCCTTCATGGCGTCGGGAAATGCCGAGGAGATGCCGGCGGCCATCGCGAGTAGGTCGGCACGAGCGCGCTCGAGCGAGACGCCCGGCCGCATGCGGCCGACGACGCCGAGCCAGACGTTGCCTCGGTTGCGCCGGAACGAGAGCGGATGGAGCGCCAGCGGCATGAACGCTTCGACACCAGCGGAGGGATAGGCGAACTCCGTCGCCGGCAGCACGCCGATGACGACGCGCGGTACATCGTCGAGCACGATCGTGCGGCCGACGACGCCGCGGTCCGAATTGAAGCGGCTCGCCCAGAAGGCGTGCGTCAGCACCACCACGTTGTGCGCGCCGTAGACGAATTCCCCCGGCGCGAAGAGCCGGCCGATCGCGGGCCGGAGCGCGAAGATCCGGGCGAAGTCCTGGTCGACGCGCGCGACATCGACGCGTTGCGGGTCGCCGTCGCCGGAGAGAACAAAGGAGTCCTCCGACACGCCAGCCAACGCATCGAAGGCTCGCGCGTCCCTCTTGTAGTCCTGCAGGTCTGGCCAGGCCATGCTCGTCGACGGCACGCCGTTCCGCAGAATCACCCCGATTCGCACCACGCGCTCCGAATGCGGGAAGGGAAGAGGCCGCAGCAGAACGCCGTTCACCACGGTGAAGACGGCCGTCGTCACGGCGATGCCGAGCACCATCGTCGCCGTCACCGCGGCCGAGAGCATCGGATTGCGCCGGCCGACGCGGACGGCGTAGCGAAGGTCATCGATCACATCGCGCCACATGGGGTCTCCTGTCCATTCCCGTCTACCCGCGCGCTCGCCCGCGGCGAAACGCATCCGCGCCAAAGGGACGAGCGATGCGATCGTCTGCCTCCAGTACCAGCGCCGCGCCGGCGCCGCTCCCGCCGAACGCAGCCGCGCCGCGAACTCCTCCTCCATGTCGCCCATCACGAACGCGCGCTCGGCGCGCGGCGCAGCGAGGGCGATGAGTCGCCGGGCGAGTGCCGGCGGCACCGGTGCCTTGGCGCTCATCGCTGGCGTCCCGGCCGGAGGCCGAGCTCGAGACCATCGAGCATGCGCTCGAGCGCGCGGGTCGAGAGGCGCATCGCGCGCCGGCCCGGCGCCGTGATCGCGGCGTACTTGCGCGCACGCCCGCCGCGCACGGGCTCCGGATCGGAGATGCGGAACCGAACGAAGCCTTTCCGCTCGAGCCGCCCCAGCGTGGCGTAGACGGCGCCGATCGACGCCGCACGCGCGGTGCGCGACTCGATCTCGGCGCGGATGGTCACGCCGTACGCGTCGTCGTCGCCGAGCCGCTCGATGGCGGCGAGCACGAGGATCTCGAACTCTCCGAGGAAATCGCCCTTGGGCATGGCTTTGTTATACAAAAGAGAAGAAATCGCCGCAAGGCTGGCGCGCGGCGGTCGCATTCGTGCTGTTCGACACCGCGATGGCGGTATGGGTTGCGCACAGTGCTGGACGGCCTCTTCGCTAACATCGCGGCGCGCTTCGCTACGGTCTCGCCGGACGCGTGGTGGCGGAGACGGCGCCCTTGCGGGAACGGTGACCGCAGCCACACCTTTAGACTATCTGAAGGAGCCCCCGTGACCGACGACCGCGTCGAACTGTTGCAAGGGACACTGGAGATGTTGGCCCTCAAGGTGCTCGCCCTCGAGCCCATGCATGGCTGGGGCATCGCGCAGCGCATCCAGGCGATGTCGAAGGAAGTTTTCGTCGTCCCGCAGGGATCGCTCTATCCGGCGCTGATTCGCATGAAGCGTCGCGGGTGGGTGAAGACCGCGTGGCGCATCACTGAAAACAATCGTCGCGCGCGCTACTACGAGCTCACTGCGGCCGGGCACCGGCGACTTGAGGCTGAGCGGTCGACATGGCAACGCGCGTCGTCGGCTGTCAACTGGATCATGAACGCCACGCTCGCGGTCGGAGGAAAAACATGAACGTATTCTCGGACTTGGTTGAGCGTCTCCGCACGCTCCTCCATCGCGATCGCGAGGACCGTGAGCTCGACGAGGAGCTGCGCTTTCACGTCGAGATGGACGCCGCGCAGTATCGCCGCGCGGGCGCGAGCGACACCGACGCGCACCGGAGCAGCATCCTGGCCCTCGGCGGCGTCGAGCGAGTAAAAGAAGAGGTGCGCGACGCGCGCGGCACTCGACTACTCGCGGATTGTCTCAGCGATTTTTCGTACGCAGTGCGCGCGCTCAGGCGCAATCCGGGCTTCGCCGCGGTCGGCATTCTGACACTCGCGGTCGGAATCGGTGGCACGACCGCAGTGTTTAGCGCGGTCGATGCGGTCCTTCTCAAGCCACTTCCGTATCAGGAGCCCGGTCAGCTGGTGCGCCTGTACGAGAGTTACGGAAAGCACTTTCCCGAGGACGGACGTGGCTTCGTCACGCCCGTCTACTTTCTCGAGTATCGCTCGCGCGTGTCGTCCTTTGCCGCCACCGCGGCGATTCTCACCTACAATGAGAGCGGGGCCGATATCGGCAGTGGTGCTGACGTGCAGCGCATTCGCCTCTTGGCTGTCAGCGCCGACTACTTCGACGTCATCCGGGTGCACCCCGCCACGGGCCGCGCGTTCAACCGGGACGAGGAAACGGGAGCGCACGTCGTCATTCTGAGCCACGCTCTCTGGCAGCGCCAGTTCCGCGGTGATCCTGCCGTCATCGGTCGCGCGCTGACCATGAGCGGGGTTCCCCACACCGTCGCCGGCGTGATGCCAGATGGATTCACGGATCCGATAGCCGGCGTTGTCGACGCCTGGGTGCCGGCAGACCTGACTCCGGGCAAAGATCCCGGCGAGACTTCCGATCACTATATCAGCGTGGTCGCTCGGCTGCGGCCACAGATACCCATCGTACGCGCGCAAGCCGAACTCGACGTCCTCGATGCAATGCTCACCAAGCAGTATTCCGTCACAGCCGGTGCCAAGCGCTCGCGGTTGTTTCCGCTCAAGGAAGACATCGTTGGCGGATCGAGCCGCGCCCTCGAGATCATGCTCGGCGCAGTGGTGCTGGTGCTCGTGCTCGTCTGCGTCAACATGGCCAGTCTGCTTCTGGTCCGCGGCACGGAGCGAGCGCGGGAGTTCGCGCTTCGTTCCGCGTTGGGCGCCGAGCGCAGGCGACTCGTCCGGCAGATGCTGATTGAAAGCCTGACACTGGCGATCGCCGGTGATGTCGCCGGACTCATCGTCGCGCGCGTCGCTATGTCGGCGATTGTCACGCTCGGGTCCGGATCGATTCCCCGGCTGGCGACACTGACGCTCAATCCTCGGCTGCTCCTCTTCTCGCTCGCCATCGCCTCGCTCAGTGCGATCGCTTTTGGCCTTTCGCCTGCGCTGCGCGCCGCGCGCACGGAGCCGAGCGATGTGCTGCGTGAGAACAGCCGCTCCGCCACGGGGGGCGTCGCGCAGCTACGGTTGCGCGATTGGCTCGTGGTGTCACAGGTGGCGCTCGCATTCGTGCTACTCGTGGGTGCGGGACTCTTGATCGCGAGCTTCGAGCGCCTTCGCTCGATCGACCTGGGTGTAAAGCCCGGCGAAGCGTTCGTCTTCGAGATCCATCTGCCGACGGCGCGCTACGATTCGACCAAGCGCGCGCAGTTCTTCGAGACTTTCGCGACGCAACTTGCCACGCTCGGTGGCGTGCGCGCGACCGGCGCAGTCTCCCGACTTCCCGCGACGGGCGCGTACCACCAATGGTGGGTGACGGCGCTCAGTGGTCCGCTCGCGAACACAAAGGACAGCGGTAACGACGCGGAGCAACGCATCGTTTCAGGGAACTACTTCATGGCCGCGGGAATCCCTTTACTCGAAGGTCGCCTCTTCGACGCGTACGACGACGCCTCCGCACCAGACCGTGTGCTCGTGAGTAAGAGCTTCGCCAAACGATTCTTCCCAGGAGTTCCGGCGGTCGGCCAGCGGCTGCACACAGGCGATGATCGCAGACCGGCGAGCGAGGTGATCGGCGTCGTTGGCGATGTGGCGATCGACGCGGAGGGAAAGCCGGACATCTACGTCTACCATGCGCACGCGCAGTACGCCGCGGACCGAAACTGGGCACTCACGCAGTTGGTGCGCGTCAATGGCTCGATCGATCGTGCAGAAAGCGACGCGCGACGCGTCCTTCGTGCGCTCGATCCCGAGCTGGTGATGTTCAAGCCCATGACACTCGCGGACGCGATCGGCCGCGGTGAGGCGCAGCGCGTATTCACGCTACGGCTGCTGGTGAGTTTCGCGCTCGTTGCGCTGGCGGTCGCCGCGTTGGGATTGTTCGGCGTGCTCTCCTACGGTGTGCGACTACGCGCGCGGGAGTTCGGCATCCGCATGGCGCTGGGCGCCGAGGCCGGGGCGATCCAGTGGATGGTGTTGCGCCGCGGGATCGCCGTCGCGGCCATGGGCACGGCGCTCGGGCTAGTGGGAACGCTCGCGCTCTCGCGAATGATGGCGACGATGGTGTTTCACGTCAGTCCTCTCGATCCCGTGGTCCTGATCGAAGCCACCGTGTTCATGATGGTGGTGGCGGGTATCGCCTCATATTTGCCGGCGAGGCGGGCGACGATCGTCGACGTGAGGGAGGCGCTGCAGTAGACAGCTGGTGCGTGGCGCAGATGTTGAGCTCATCTCGCGATGTGTGTGCGAGCCGCTCGCGCACGCATCGAGCATTACCCGTTTGATTAGCCGTTTGATAGAGCATTCGTCGATATGTCTTACCTGAGGAAGAGAAGCGGGCTTCCCGTTGCGCGCGGGTGGAGTGCTGCTTGAGCGGGCGGACGGTATGGCGGTATTCGAGCGAGAATTTCATCATCTGTCACCTTTACGCTGAGTTCCCGCGCGCGCGGGATGAACCGGCGACACGCGGCCGCTCGCCGCGGCCGCACAACCCAGCCCGCCCATCCATTTATCCGACGTGCTGACGCTGCATAGAAAAGCGGAGCCCCTTCACGGGACCGGCGATAGGTACGAGCTTGTGGCCGACAAGCAGAATCGCTAACCCCGAAGAGTGACGCAGCGTGCGCCCACGCCTGCGGTCTCACCGCCCGGCGCCGCGAGGCAAGTGCACGGCCACGAACGCGCACGCGACCGCGATGAGCGGACTCAGAGTGCAAACAACCGGAACCGCGCGGCGCCGCAACGTAGCCGCAGCGAGCCGAGGCGCCAGACAGCCGCAACGGCGAGTGATTGCGGAATTGTCCTGGCATCATAGCATATCGGTGTCCGACGATGGTATTCCCTGATACAATCAGCGCGGAGACGATCGATGTTCGAGTGGACACTGTGGGCGCGCGGAATCTGGCCGTCCGCATCGCTCGTTGCCATGATGCTGTCGCCGCTCCAGGTCGGTGCACAGAAGATCGACACGCTCAGCATCAACGTGCCGTGGACCTGCCCGCCGAATCGCTCGTCCGGAGCGCCGAAGATGGACGAGAATGGTCAACGCCTCTACCTGCACATCCAGGACAAGAAGGGATACGACGTCGAGGTGTGGTGCATTCGAACTTTTTGGAGGACGTTCTACTACCGGTTCGAATACAGCTATCCGAAGCTCGGCAACACGTCGCATCCCGGCGACGACCTCGGCCTGATCGACAAGTGCGAGTACGACGAGGGATTGAACGATCAGTCCGTGGAGGTCGTGGGAAAGCCCGACAGCCTGAAACTGCCCGACGGCGGCTACCTCATCACGGTCGATTCGCTCGGGAAGTACTACCATCACAATTGGGATTACTTCCACGACTTTCATACGGTATTTGACCCTCGCACGAAGAAGAACGTCCGTACTGACACCAAGATCGTGAAGGATTCCACCGGAAGGCGCGAGATCTTGAAAACGCAACTGATGCCGACGCCAATCGGCCGCAGTGCTAGCCAACGCTCCCAGGAGTTCGCGCTCATTGCCGGGACGCGAGGTGCGCGGACGGGTGTGCGACGGTGCACGAGCGCCGCGGCGCCCGCGGGGGTGGCCGTGCGCAACGTCTCGGTCATGGAGCGCGGCAAGGTTGTCGGCGAACTGGTGGCCGGTTCGTCGTCTGGCGTGATCTCCGCGGAACTAGATCCGGCCGCGCGCTCGCTCGTGCTTCGACTGGACGGAAACGGTCACACGTCGGTCGATTTTTCGGTGCCCCGCAGTCTTTTCGACCACGCAGGGCGATCGCGGTTCACCGTCGCTGCGAATAGGAAGCCGTTGCCCTTCGTCGAGCGATCGACGGATAGCTATCGCACGCTCGTCGTGCGCGCGGGGGGAGCATCCATTCTTTCGCTCGGTGTGGCTGTGTACCCGCTAAGTAATATCCGAACCGTCATCCGCCCAGATACGTTGGCGCTGAACCGACGTCTGCTCTGATCGCGATCGTGGCGGGAGAGCAGCGATACACCCAGATCCGCGCTCCCGTTCTGGCCATCTACGCGCTTCCGCATCGCATGCCGCCGCAGGTTGCCCCCGATCCGAAGGGCGCGGCAATTTGGCTCGCCTCTCAAGCCGAGTGGCCGGCGCAGGCCGAAGCCTTCGAGCGCGGCGTGCCGACTGCGCGTGTAGTACGATTGCCAAACGCGGATCATGCGGTATTTCAATCGAACCCGTCGGACGTTCTACGAGAAATGCGCGCCTTCATCGCCGGCTTGCCGCTCTCATCTTGACTGCAAGGAGCGCAAGCCGATTTCGTGCTGCGGTGGTTCACCGCCATCCCTGCTTCCTTACCTCCCGCAGCGTTCGCGGCCCCGACACCACGGCGAGCATCGTCTCCTCATCGACTTGCTGATAGCATCGCTCGCGGGCGAATGTTCATCGTCCCTATTCATCGTGATCGCTCACGGCTCAGAGTCTTGCGCCGACTAGGCGACCGACGATGGCCGACATGCCCATTGCGAGCGACCCCCAAAACACCACACGGAGAGCGCCGCGCCACGCGGAAGCGCCGCCGACGCGCGCGGCGAGCGCTCCCAACACGGCAAGGAGCGCGAGCGTACTCGCCGTCACGATGCGCGCCGCATACGCCTGCGACACAAGGGCCGAGAGCGCGACGGGAAGCACACCACCGCATGCGAAGGACATCGCGGACGCCAACGCGGCTTGAAGCGGCCGCGCGGCAGTGGCGGCGGAAAACCCAAGCTCGTCGCGCGCGTGCGCGGCCAACGCATCTTTCGCCATCAGCTGCCGCGCTACTTCCGTGGCGAGCGCAACCGTCAGCCCACGATCGACGTAAATCGCGGACAGCTCGGCCGTTTCGGCCGACGGATCTGCTGCCAGCTCGCGTTTTTCGAGCGCGAGGTCCGCGCCCTCCGTATCGGCTTGCGAGCTCACGGAGACGTATTCGCCGGCGGCCATGGACATCGACCCCGCGACGAGACCCGCGACGCCAGCGAGCAGCACCGCCGATCGCGCCGTACCCGATGCGGCGACACCGAGTACAAGGCTCGCGGTGGAGATGAGGCCGTCGTTCGCTCCGAGGACCGCGGCGCGAAGCCATCCGATGTGTACGCTGCGGTGCCGTTCCATGCGTGGTGCTAAGCTCCTAGTGGATGAACCGACGGGACGGCCGGAGAGCGCTCGACGAGCGCCTGGTCCGGCGCCAGCGCGAAATCGAAGTAGTGAATAACGGGGCCGGGCAGGGCCAACATATCAGCGCGCGCGTAGCGCGTCGGTTGCCGGCCGCCGGAGCGCGCAAGCAGGCGACGATGCGCTCGACATCGCGCGCGGAGGTGCGGCGCCAGGCCGCCCCGCTGGATATGGTAAGCGTCCTAGTGTCCTAGCCGCGCGGAGCGCCCGGTCAGCTCGCTGACGTGGATGCGAAACAGAATCGAGCGATGCTTGACCGGGTCTCGCACGGTGAACGTTGCCGGCACGAGCGTGCGCATGAGCTCGAGCGCGCGAACACACGCGTCGGTCGCCGCGACCTCGGGGTCCAGCAGCTCGAGGTGGCCCTTTACCACGACGCTGTCCCAATCGAACAGGTCGCGCACTTCATCGACCTCGAACGCGCACCACGGATTGTGCGCCAGAGTGGCGAATTTCGTCCCGGGGCTGGTCCGGCCGTAGAGCCACTGCTCATCGAGCACGTAGTGAATCGGCTGGATGTCTACGCGGTCGTGAAACGAAAATGCGATCCGGCCGACGTTGTGGCGTGCGAGCAGCGCGCGCGATTCGTCCGTCGTTAGCTCGCGAATCATCGGAAAAACACGAGCGTGCTCGCGCTTGGCGTTCGGGGTCTCCGTCACGGGATGCTCCAGTTGATCGGCCGGGCGATTGCACATCGCTCACGGTAAAGGTGCTGCACACGCTGTCGGCAACGATGGGGAACACGCGTGGTGAATTCCCCGACGTGGCGATAAGCGGTGCAAGGGCCGAGCCCACGTCCCGATGATTAACGAGAAGCACCGTCGGCACTATTAGCCGATGGTGCTTCTTGCATACTTGCGATGGGGGCCGTTTGGGGACCGTTTCTCGCCGATGCCGCCGACGAGCTTCGGAAGCTCCGCCTTCATCTCAACAAGATGCAGCCACTTGTCGAAGAGATTTTACGGTCCATCGGCTGCTCGGCGTTTCGCTCTCCGGTGAAAATCGATGCGGCCAAGCGTGCTCAATCTGACAGGAGCATTGGTGAGAATCCCCTGTTTGAACCAACTGCAGGGGTCGCATTCCGCCGCTCTTGACGAACGCACTCGAGGATCCCACTCTCCTTCCCTAACCTAGTGGAGGGAGACATGGCTCGGGACACGAACGACCTCCTGCACGGCACGCTCGACCTCCTGGTTCTCAAGGCGCTCTCCTGGGAGTCGATGCACGGTTACGGGATCAGCAAGTCGATTGAGGAGCGGACGAAAGACGAGCTCGAGATCGTCGACTCCGCGCTCTACAAATGCCTGCATCGCCTCGAAGACGCCGGCGCCATCGCAGCCGAGTGGGGCATCTCCGACAGCAACAGGCGCGCGAAGTACTACTCCCTGACCGTGCGCGGCCGGCAGAGGCTCCGGTCCGAGACCGCGACGTGGAAGCGATACGTCGCCGCGGTGTCCGGCGTGCTCGAGACGGCCTGACGACCATGCAACAACTCCCATCGAAGATTCCCGACGGCGTTCGACGATTGTTCCGTCTTCCGCTCACACGCGCACGCCTCATGCGCGAGATGGACGACGAGGCCACGTTCCATGTCGCGATGCGCATCGAAGAATTACGCGCGCTCGGCATGCCCGAGGCCGAGGCACAGGCCGAGGCGCTGCGGCGCTTCGGCGACTCCGATGAATTTCGCACGTACGCGGCGCATCGAGCAGCGCGGCAGTCACGAAGGGGCGCCGCCGTCGACTGGTTTCAGGACTGGGTGCAGGACGCGCAGTTCGCGATTCGCCAATTCCGAAAGAATCCAGGCTTCACCGCGATCGCTGTCATCACGTTGGCACTGGGAATAGGAGCCAACACTGCGATCTTCACTGTGGTTCACCGCCTGCTGCTCTCCCCGCTCCCGTATCCGGACGGAAACCGCATCGTGATGCTGGTGCAGGGAGAAGGCAACGATTCCGATCGTCCCACGGCGGCAACGCTGCGTCTCTGGCGTTCGCGCTCCCGCTCACTCGAGACCATCGCCACGATCGCCATCGACGGGATGGGCGTTGAGAGTCGCGAGGAGCAGGACACCATTCCTGCCTATATCACGTCGAACTATCTGCAGATGCTGGGCGTGCGGCCGGCGCTTGGCCGCACCTTCACTGCGGAAGAAGAACGCCCGGGCGGGCCGCGGGTGGCGATGATCAGCTACGGGGTGTGGCAACGACGCTACGGAGGCCGACCCGACGCGCTCGGAAAGAGCGTTCGCCTGGAGGGCCGCGCATATACGATCGTCGGCGTTACGCCGCCCAACATCGGGGCGCCGATGTCGCCCGGTGGCTTCCGCATGAAGGGGTTGCACGAGCCGGTGCCAGGCATGTGGCTTCCATCGAGTCTCGACGCAATGAACGCGAACGATCGCCCGCAGTCGTTCGCTCGTCTCCGGCCCGGCGTCTCTGCCAGGCAGGCCTCGCATGAGCTCCAGTTCATCGCGGACAGCGTGTCGGGCACATCGGTTGGAGAGCAACGTCGTGCTTCTCCTCACGTGGTGCGGGCGCAGGACCTGCTCGACCCGCGCGAGACACGAATGATCGCAGTGCTGTTCGCGGCGGTCGGCGTGCTGCTCCTCATCGCGTGCGCGAACGTTGCCAATTTGCTCATGTCGCGCGCGTGGACGAGACGACGCGAGTTCGCCATTCGCGTTGCGCTCGGGGCAGGCCGCGGACGCCTGGCGCGTCAGGTACTGACCGAAAGCCTGCTGCTCGCACTCGCTGGCGGCGTGCTGGGCGTAGGCCTCGCGTGGCAGACCCTCAAGATCATCATTGCGCTCCGACCACCTGCGCTCGAGAATCTCGCAACTGTTCATCTCGAGGCGGCGGTCCTGCTTTGGACCGCCGTGATCGCCGTCGTCACCGGAATCGTGTTCGGCTGCGCCCCGGCGCTGCTCGCGGGAACGCAGTTCGCCGGCGATGTGCTCCGGAGCGAAACGCGCGCGGGATCGGTTGGCCGCACAGCGCGGCGGCTGCGCTCGTCGCTCATCGTGTTCGAGATCGCGATGTCGCTCGTGCTGCTCGTCGGCGCGGGACTTCTCGTGCGATCATTCGCCGCGCTTCAGCGCATTCCACTCGGCTTCGAGCCGCGCGGGCTTGCTGAAGTGGAGGTGATCTTCATCCTCGGGCCGCCGCGAGAGACACGCATCGCTCGGTCGGTCGCGTTGCGCGGAGCGATCATCGAGCGCGTCCGGGCAGTGCCGGGCGTAACAGACGCTGCCTGGGGCACGCTGCCGGGCGACGGGTACGGCGCGATGGAGCCGCTCGAGACCGAGCCGGACGCCAGCGGGCAATCGCGCAGTGTTCCTGAATTCTCACCAGTCTTCATCTCGCCGAACTATTTTCACGCGGCGCGCATGACTCTGCTCGAAGGGCGATTGCCGGACACGCTCACCTCGTCGCCGGCTGCGCTCGTGAACGACTCAGGCGTGGTTCAGGAGATCGTCGTAAATCGTGGCCTCGCTCGACATTTGTGGCCAAGCGGTCACGTTATCGGCGCTCACCTCTTTTCGAAAGGTGGCCGGGTGACTGAGACGTACGCCGTAGTCGGCGTCGTCGACGACATCAACATGCCCGGACCTCACGCGCCGATGAAGTCATGGGCGGTCTACATGCTCCCGCGCCGCGTCGCGCAAACATTCATCGTCCGCACTGCGACGCCGACGGCCAAGATGGTTCCCGCGGTGCGCGCGGCCGCTGCCGCGGTCGATCCCGCCGTTGTCGTTCGAACGGCGACCACCGGCGAGACGTATCTCGACGAAGCCCTGGCGCCGACACGCTTCGCCATGGCGTTGTTGGCGGCATTTTCGATCGTCGCGCTGCTGCTGTCGGCGATCGGCCTCTATGGCGTCATCGCATACGCCGTCACGCAGCGCACGCGCGAGATCGGGATCCGCGTCGCACTTGGCGCCGAGCCGAAGGCGGTGGCGGGTCTCGTGGTGGGCGGCGGATTGCGCCTCGCTGCGTGGGGCGTCGTGCTTGGCGCGATGGCCGCGGCAGCCGCGACGCGGGCGCTCACGAGCTTGTTGTACGCCGTGAGTCCCGCGGATCCGGCGACCTTCATTTCCATCGCGATCCTCGTTGCGGGAATCGCGATCCTGGCTTCGTACGTGCCCGCGCGTCGGGCGCTGCGGATCGACCCGACCGAAGCGTTGCGGGCCGATTAGGAAAGTAGAACGGCCATCGTGCTCCGGCCCACAGGCGCCTAGCGCGCGTCGCGTCGTCAACATGGCAACGCGAAAAGCACATCCGTCACTTGTGGGACAGCTGGCTCGCCAGCGTGCCGCGCAACGCCGCTGCTCGGCGCCGCGCGTCGGCGACCACGGGTTGCAGCTCCGCGTCCGCGCCACCCCACAGCGCGACGACCTGGTCATACGCGTGAATCGCCGCTTCCATCTCGCCGCGGCCTTCGTGCAACGCGCCGAGCCGCCCGTAAGCAGAGACGCGAAATTCGCCGCCGGCGTTCCGCCACTCCGACCACGGCATGGTCACATAGCGATTGTACTGCGCGATCGCCGAATCCGGTTGTCCGGCCAGCTCGAAGGCGCGCGCCAGATCGGGCACCGCGCAGCTCGGGCAGAAATACACGTCGACGGAGCGGCGAAGGGTGACGACCGCCTGCGCGTAGCGCCCCTCGGCAATCTCCGCCGCGCCGAGCGCGCGAAGGTATCCTCCTTCATCGCGGATGCTGAGGCCAGCCGGCGTGTGCCACGGCACCGCTTCGTAAGCCCGGATCTCCGAGAGCGTGGCTCGCGCGCGTGCCGGCTCGCCGGCGAGCGCGTACACGTAGGCGATCGCCGCGTATTGGCGATCGAGCGGAGGGAGCCCCGCAAGCGGATACCGGACGAGCGCGGCGTCGAGCGTTCGCAGGCCGCCGGCTGTATCGTGCCGATACCAGATTTCGAGAAAGCTCAGCTGTGCTGCCGCATCGATGTAATCGCTCGGTGAGCCCTCACGAGCCTGCAGCTCCATGAGGTCGCGGCGATACCGCATGGCGTCCTCGAGTCTGCCGCGAATGATGGCGAGTGTCGTGAGCATCTGGAGCGCGTCAGTGCGGTCGAGCACGTCGGTTCCGGCGGTGGCCAATAGCGAGTCGGCCTTGCTCTTCGCCGCGTCGAAGTCGCCGCGCATCATGGCGAGCCCGACGTCAATGCCTTCGGCGTCCTGCTGCCGCGGAAACTTGCGCCGGCGCACCATCAATGTATGGCGCGCCCCCTCGTAGTCACCGGCGTTGAATTGATCGGTCGCCAGATGATTGTACAGTAACGCGATCGATGAGTCCGCCTCGATGGCCCGCTGAAAATACGGCTCGGCCCGCCGGTAATTCTTGGTCTGCATGTAGATATCCGCGAGATTATTCAGCGCGCGCGCATCGGCCGGATACGCGTCGAGTAGAACTCGGTAGGTTCCGATCGCGCTGTCGTGCAATCCGACGCGCTGGTAGTACGACGCCGCGATGTGGAGACGCTCGAGCTCGGGAAGGTGCGCGCGATATCGAAACGCCTTCTCGTGCGATTGCACCGCGTTGGCGTGCTCGGCGAACTCATCCTGGTAGACCGCGAGCCGCCGGTAGGCCATGGCGAAGGTGGTGTCGAGCGCGACAGCCTCCCGCAACAGTCCCATCGCACGTCGGCTCTCGCCCTCCAGATCGCCGACGCGAATGGCCTGTGAGTAGAGCCGAAGCGCCTGCAGCGATGAGGTCGTGACCTGCTCCAGCGATGGGCTCGCCCGCACCGCCCACAACGACTCACCGACGCCGCGCCGGAGATGATCCGATACCGCGTCGACCGCAGCGAGTAGCTTGGAGGAATCCGCGGCGCTCTCGCGCACCGAAACGATAATCTCGCCTCCCTTCACCGAGATGAGCGCCGCCGACACCGTGAAGCCGGTGCCGATCGACGCGACATCGCCGGTGACAAAGGCCTTCACGCCGTAACGCTCGGCCACCTCGCGCACGAGCGCATCGGAGACAACTTCGCCCGGCGGATGCCGCATGAGCTTCAGCACGCTCTGCACCTGCGGCCGGCTCATCACGCGCGTCAGCCGCGACTGCGACAGGTCGGCGCGCAACGCCTCGGTCACGGCGCCTGCGAGCAGGGAGTCGCGTGTGTGATTGCCAAAGTCGGCGACGAGAATGCCCTCGACGACGCCAGGGGAGGGCGTCCGAGCGCGCGCGATGACCACCGCCGCAAGCGCGAGAGCGACCATCACGCCACCGGCGGCGAGCCATCGCCAGCGCCTCGATGCCGGGACCGCGCGCCCGTCGTCGCGGTTGCCAGACATCGTGACCACGGTCGGGGCGACCGCCTCCTCGACGAGAACTGACGCGTCGACGGTTGGAGCGATGTCCGCGTCCTCGTCGGCCATGGCGCTGGTGGGCGCGGTACGCATCGCGTCGGCAAGGGCGACCGTCCGCATTGATGGCTGCGCGTCGTATTCCTCGGCCATGCGCTGCGTGAAAAGTTGAAAGGATCGCAACGCCCCCGCGCGGTCGCCGCTGTCGCGAAGCGCGCGCATCAGCGCGCGGACGCGCGGCTCGTCGTCGGGCGCGAGGCGCGAGGCCTCCGTCGCGAGTCGCACCTCGGCGATGCGATCACCCGAGCTCCGCGCGGCGGTAGCGAGAGCGCTCGCGGCTATCGTGGCACGACCGCGCAGTCGCGCACGCGTCGCGTCGACCCACTGTTCGAAATCGGGTGAGACATCGGAGACGAAGACGCCTTCGAGGAAATCGCCATGATAGTGGGCGAGCCCGCCGGCGGTATCACCCGCATCGAGCGCGCGCTCGAACGCGATCGCATCGCATGAGAAGTCGCCCTCGCCGATGCCGACGCGGTCATCACGAGCCGACTCCAGCAGTCCCTCTCCCAAGTGCTGTCGCAGGCCGTGGAGCGCTTGGCGCAACGCGCGCCGGCCGTCGTTCTCGTTCAGCTCTGGCCAGAAGAGCGCGAGCAGCGCCTCCCGACGGTGCGGGCCGCGCGGCGAGGCCAGGGTGAGATAGGCGAGCAACGCCAGGCGCTTTGGCTGCACCGCAACGACGTGCGTCGCCGAAGACTCGCCGTCGACGAGCTCGAGGCGTCCCAACGTTCGGAGTTCTGCCACTGAAGCCGCCGAATGCGAAGGCCGGAGCCCGCGTGCCGCCGCATTACAGCCGTTACCGCGCGCGGTAACGGCTCCGGCGCAGCGCGATAACGGGCCGCCGTGATCTTGATCGAACCTTACGGATTCGGGCGACGAGCAGCAAGTGCTCGCCGGCGCCGGTTCCGCCCACTCGAGGAGTACGCGATGACTGCAACCACTTCCGGTCTGACCGACGACCTGGCGACTCGGCCCGTCGTAGCGCGCATTCGATCCATTCTCGTCCGTCCGCGAGCGGAATGGACGGTGATCGATGCCGAGCCCGCCACGGTCGCCGGCCTCTACGCGGGATACATCGCGCCGCTCGCCGCGATTGCGCCGGTCGCCACCCTCGTCGGCATGAGCGTGCTCGGTATCCGCCTGCCGTTCGGCGGGTCGTATCGCGTTCCGCTCGGCTCGGCCATCGCCGGCACCCTTATGCACTACGTGCTCGCGCTGGTCAGCGTGTACGTCCTCGCGCTGATCATCGATGCACTCGCGCCGACTTTCGGCGGGGAGCGCAACACGATTCAGGCGCTCAAGGTCGCCGCGTACGCATCCACCGCGAGCTGGATCGCCGGCATCGCCGCGATCGTGCCGTGGTTCGGGTTCCTTGGCGTGTTCGGACTCTACTCGCTCTACCTCATCTACCTCGGCCTCCCCGCCGTGATGCACGCGCCGCGCGCGCGCGCCCTTGGCTACGCCACGGCCGTGATCCTTTCGGCGATCGCGCTCTTCATGGTGAGCGGATACGTCGTTTCGCGCTTCGTCAGCTACCCGTCGCTCTCGCTACCCGTGCGCTGAGTGCTCAGCGCAATCCTCGATCCCTTCTCGGAGAACCGCCAATGCAACGAATGACCATTTCCGCCCCGTTCGCCGGCACGCTCGCCCTCGCACTCGCCGTCACACTCGCGGGCTGCGGCAGCAAGGCCACGGACGCCATCGCGCAAGCTGCCAAGAACGGCGACGTGACCGGCAAGAGCGGCGAGCGACACGTCGCCTGCACGATCATGCCGAAGGAAGAGATCAACGCGCTCACCGGCCAGTCGTACACGACCGTCGAGTCGGACGACGATGGCCACTCGTCGGATTCGAGCTGCCACTACTTCTCGGACACCGACCCTGCCGGCACGTCGGTGTCCATCGACTGGGTCTCCCCGAAAGACTATTCGAGCGAAGCCGAGCACCTCGCGCTGCAAAAGGCCGCGATGGGCGGCTCGAAGCTGGCGGGAAAGCTCACCAACGGAATGGCCGGCGCAGGCATCCCCGGCGTGGCGAACGGGCCGGTCGCCGGGGTGGGCGATGAGGCCACGTTCAACCTGATGCTCCTTACCGCGCGCAAGGGCGACTTCACGATCACTGTGCAGATTTTCCCCACGAACATGATAGCGCTCATGACGGACAGCACCGTCGCGATCGGCCTCGTGGAGAAGGAGAAAACAGTTGCGCGCAAGCTGCTCGAGAAGCTCTAAGCGACATCACTCATCAGACATCGGAGGCCACATGAAGACCCTACAGATCGCCCACGTTTCGCTCGCGCTCGCGTTCATCATTGCGCCCGCACTCGGCGCCCAGGGACTCTCGTACGACATCAAGACGACGGGGAGCATGGCTGACCCGCGCAGCGGCACGCCGACGACGCGCACCTTCATGGCGGGCCACGGGCAGTTCGCCAACGGCATGTCGCGCATCGACGTCACCGAATCGTTGATGCCGGGCGGCATGATGGGCGCCGGCACGTACACGATCACCAACGCGGCGAAGGGGACGACGACCATTGTCGATCCCGCGAGGCGCACGTACCTCGAGCTCAACCCCGCCGAGCTCGCGAAGACCGCGGCGAGTCTGCAACAATCGCTCGGTGGCCTGGCCAAGACGGAGATCTCGGACGTCTCGGTGAACGTCGAGGAGCTGGGCGCCGGTGAGCCGATGCAGGGTTACTCGACGCTCAGGTACCGGATCACCGAGAACTACACGATGAACATGACGATCATCGGCCGTAGCGATCGCAGTACCACGCATTCCGTCACCGAGCTCTGGGTTGCGCCCCAACTCGACGGCATCATGAACCCGGCAGCGCGGCCGGCCGCGAGCGATGCCACCGGTCCAATGGCCGACCTCACAGCGAAGCAGTATCAGGCGTACGCGAAGGTAAAGAAGGGCGTCATGCTCAAGCGCGTCATGACCATGGAGTCCGGGTCTGAAGGGAAGGCCCGCCCGACCACCATGACCATGGCCGTCGAGAACATCAAGCGGGCATCGATCAGCCCGAGCGTCTTCGAGGTGCCGGCCGGCTACACCAAGAGCGAATCGCCTCTCGGCGCGATCGGAGCGCTCGGAGCGATCGGCGACTCGATCAAGGCGGGGCGCGCGCGATCGGGGAAGAAGGACGGCTCCGCCGCTCCGTCACCGGATGACGCAGCGACGGACTCATCGAAGCGTGGTCTGGCCGACGTCGCGAAGGATGCGGCGAAGGACGCGGCGACCGAGGAAGCGAAGGCGAAAGTGAACAAGGCGATCGGCAAAATCTTCGGCCGGCCACGCCAGTGACGGCGCGTGGCCGCTTGTCGGCGCAGGGTATCCGCGCGCTGATGATCGTAGCGATTCTCTCAGGTGCGACGGCGCGTGGTGCACTGGCGCAGGAGGGTGGTCCAGCCGAGCGGTTGTCGATCAGCGTGCGGGTGGTGCCGCAGGTCGCCTATCCCGGCTCCTCGGTGCGCATCAGTGGCAAGACGCTCGCGCTCGGTGACAACGCGACGGTGCGCATCGCCTTCGTCGTCGATTCACGCGCCAACCGCAGCGACAAGGCAAGGAATGTCTCGACAACGGCAACCGTCGATGGAAACGGCGTCTATTCGGCGACCGCTCGCATCGATCAGCCCGGCATCTATCGCGTGGTCGCGACGGCGCCCGACGGAAAGGGAGTCGACAGCACGACGTACAAGTTGCTCGACCCGCCCACTCTCACGGACGAGGTCGTGTCCGACTTCGACAAGCTTCTCACCGACGGGATGGAGCCGCTCGTCCGTCGCATCAGGGCGCAAGTGCAGGCGCTTCCGGCGAACCCCGCGAAGATCGACGCGGAGACGAAGCTGACCGCGATCGAGCAGAAAATGATGGAGTGGCCTGCGCAGGCGAAGAAGCTGCGCTCGGCCGTCGAGCGCTTTCAGTCGCTCCCGTCGAAGTATCCCGCCGCGGCGCCACTCTTTCAGCCGCGTCTCGAGAAGCTCGCCGAGATCGCAGGCGAGGTGCCGGCCGAGAAGGCGCGCGTCGACGCCGAGCTGGCGCGCAGCCAGTCGGCGGGCGTCACCTGCGAGAAGATCGAGCAGCTCATCGAATCGCTGAAGGTCGTGTCGGCCGCCGCCAACTTCCTCCAATCCAAGCTCTCGGATGTTGGCCTCGCGTTCGGGATCGACCTGGGTGCCGAGGGGTTCGCATCGACGTTCACGCCGCCCGCGCTCAAGGGGAATAGCGAGTACGCGCTCGTGCTCACCGAGGGCTCGAAGTTCCTGACGAACATCATGGTGAGCGCGGCGGCGTTCCCGCTGGCGCTCGGCGCGTTGGTGACGGATGTCGTCGTGTACGTGCAACAAAAGAATTTCGAGAAGTACTGCGAGAAGATCGAAGGCCCCCTCTCCGCCACGATGCACGCCGAGTTCCTTCAAGAGAATGCCAAGTGGTGGACGTACGACATGACGCTCAAGGGCGAATTGATTCTGCGCTATGCGAAGACCGATGCGCCGGGAAGCGCCGTGCGCGTGACCGGCGAGTTCGTCGGGAGCGTGGCGAAATTTTCGGTGTGGGAGGACGCACTTGCGGTGCTCTATCCCGTCACGAAAAAAACCAGCACGATGCTCAGGAAGTTGATCGTGCCGCCGGGCATGCCGTTCGTCGCAACAGAGGGAAAGATGGCCGCCGCCAGCTCGCCGTTCGGCTTCTTGATTCCGGTCGAAGGCGATCTCGTGGGTAACAAGCTCACACTGCGCATGCTCGAAGCGCGCTCCGATCTGAGCGACGCCGTGGAAGCGCAGGTGACGTACGTCCTGATCGGTCCGATGATCCTCGCGCCGATCATCGTCCGCTACCAGCTGCCGTTCGTAAAGGCGCGCTTTCTTCTCAATCGCGCGATGAGCGAAGCCCCGCTCGTGTTCCCGGTGGAAGTCAGCCGCAACGCGATGCGCATTCAGCGGTCGGTCACGCGGACGCGGCCAGGCAACGGCAACACCGTCGACTACACGCTCGACATCAAGGCCTGTAACCCGGGATGCCAATGACGACGAACACGCTCGCATCGACGCGCATGGCGGCCGGCGCCGCGCTCTGTCTCACGATCGTCGCCTGCGCCGTCGCGCAGGCGCAGGCGACCGCCGGCGCGCCGCCGGCCGTGCCGCTGATCGCCGGCCTCACCGTCGTCAACGCCGTGCGCGCGCGGGAGGGAGACTACGAGGCGATGAGCGTCGTCGGCTCGATCTCGCCGCGCGGCGTCGAGTTGACGATCTCCGGGGCGGTACCTTCGACGCCCGGCGAGAAGGCGGAGCCGGTCGCCGTCACGCGCGTGGTTCGCATCGCCGACCTCAAGGATGCGCACACCTTCAAGTACTATTTCAATACGATGGACGAGGCCGTGTTCGCCGGCACAACGGCTATCGGGACGTCGTCCGCGGTGCTCGCCGATCTCCGCACGCACGGCGAAACCCGCATGACGCTCGACGGACGTCGTGGCGGCCTGGTGGGACTGGTCGACGATCTACTCAACAGCACGGGCAAGGCGAACGGACTGGGCAAGGCGCTCGGCGGGGGCTCGGCAGTGACTGGCATCTTGCGACTTGTCGACGCCAAGTCGACATCGCTTTCCGTGCTCGTCAACTCCACGCGGACGTCGCTGCCGGTACTCCATCTCCGCGGCCGCATCGGCGAAGGCGACACCGCCGAGGACGCCGACCTCTTCATCCTCGATGATCCGACGAATCCGCTCGCGCTGAAATTTGCCATCGGTCGCGACACGCTCGAGGTGATCCGGATCGAGTTTCCCGTCGCGAACGCCTCCAGTGTGATGGAACGCCAGCTGAGCGAGTCACGACGCACGGCGCTGTACGGCATCTACTTCGACTTCAACAGCGCGACGATCAAGCCGCAGTCCGCGCCTGTGCTTCGGCAGATCGTCGAAGTCATGAAGCGCGAGCCAAGCTGGACCCTCAAGGTGGAGGGGCACACCGACAACGTCGGCGGCGACGGCAAGAATCTCGATCTGTCGGCGCGGCGCGCCACCGCTGTCAAGACGGCGCTCGTCGCACTCGGCGTTCCGGCTGCGCGCCTCGACACCGGCGGTTACGGGGCGTCAGTGCCGCGCGAGACAAACGCCACACTCGCCGGGCGGGCGCGCAATCGTCGCGTCGAGCTGTCGCGACAATAAGCGCTCCGTGTTGGAGCGCCCGACGAGCGTGGGTTCGAGCGGCGATCTCGCGATGCGTTCCGCGGGTATCGTGAGTCCGGAAAGCGGCAATATCGGACACATGCACGTGAGGTGCGACGCGGACGCAGCGTTCGCCGTACTTGCGCACGTTGCCAGGAGAATCATACTTGGACCACGCCGCTCCCTTCTCTTCCTCGCGGAGGAGCAATGTCGAGACGTTGCGCCGTAGCTGCCACGTTGGTCGCCCTCGCCGTCGCGCTGCCCACTACCGCGCGGGCCCAAGCGCGCTCCGATTCCTCCCAGCCGGGGCAGGTGAAGAATCACCGCTCGGTCCACCCGAGGCAGCAAGTGCAAGCGATACGCTGCCGGCTGCGGTGATAAGCCGGATGTCGAGTGGGTTCAACCGACATGACAGCGGTGCGCTCGTCGCTGAGTACGACGCACCAGTGACCGAAGACTTGCCGCCTCCGGGGAAGCGGCTCATGCGCTTGACGGAACGGCAATTCCGTCGTGAGACGCCGCATGGCGAGCGATCCGCACGGCGCCATGACGCCCATTGCACACGAATACGGTAGTGTGCCGCGCCCGCGTCAATTGAAATCGTTCATCCGCTACGAACTAAACAGGAGGATAGAATGGCTAATCTGAACACAACCCAAATCGCACACAATTTGTTGGGCCCTTGTCAGCGGGTTTACCATCAGGACCTCACAACTCACGGCAACCAGCCACATCTGAAGACCGACAAGCTCGGAGCGGGCGATTTCATCTTTGTCGACTCGGTTCCCGCGGGTCAAAACCCCGCGCATTCTTTTGAGCAGAAGGGACTGCTGATTTCGGTGGAGCGGTCGCCAACCGCGGCCGGCACCATGGCTCATTGGGCAGCGGTGAGCGGGCAAAACATCACAATCCCTCAGCGATTCGTGCTGACCGCAACATTTATTGAACCAAAGAAAGAATCACTGACTCCAAATCAGCCGCCGCCGGTGGGCACCTACGCGCCGTCTTTGCTACTCAGTTTCGGCACAAAGCTGACGGGAGCGACGAGCCAATTCCGAGCTACAGGCCAGCGTCTGAACGCACCGGGCATTTTGATTCCGGCGAACCGGCCCGATATTGCGGCGATCCTTTCCAACAAGGTCATAGACCAGCAAAATCCGTCACTGTTTACGCTCATTCTGCACGTGGACCGTGGCGATACGGACAGCCAGGGCGACGCAATGCTAATCGTCGGCACTGAAGACGCTGATTCGTTTCACTTTACGTTCGGTAACGGCCTCACCTCTGCAACGCTCCTTAACAACATCCGCGTCGGAGTCGGCACGGCTGGCGGTACAAATTACAGAGCGTCCGTGTACGTCACCGAATTTGAGATCTGGGCACCGAACGCGAATCACTAATCGGTTGCTCCACTCGCCACCTCAGGCTTAGCGGACAACAAATCGTTGGACGCGGACGGCGGGAGCGTGTTTCGCCACTGGCTTGGCGCGGCGGGGTAGCGCGATGATCGCGCCGCCGCGTCAACTCGACCGTTATCCGCGACGAACAAGGCGCTAGATGAAATAGCAATTGAACGGAAGGACGCGCGCTCTCGGACGGCTCGCCACGCGACGGCCTGACGAGCTTGCGGTGATCGACTCGCTCGGGCTCAAGCGGCCCGTGCTTGCGGGGCATTCGCTCGCCGGTGAGGAGCTGAGCTCAATAGGATTTCGCCACCCTGAGAAGGTTGCTGGATTGGTCTATCTGGATGCGGCGTATCCATACGCGTTCTACAATCGCGCGCGAGGTAACTATCGCATCGATCTCAACGAGGCACGAAAACGTCTCGAGCAGTTGGACGGCGCCACTGGTCCGGGCGAAACCAGGCGGCTGATCGAGCAGCTGCTCACCGTCGACCTTCCCGCATTGGACCGTGCGATTCGCGAACGACTGGCTCAACTGCCTCCAGCGTCGCGCGATCCGTCGGCGCCGATTGGCCCGCCCAGATACGTGGGCGCTGAACCGACGCCGCCTCTGATCGCGATCGTGGCGGGAGAGCAGCGATACACCGAGATCCGCGCTCCCGTTCTGGCCATCTACGCGCTTCCGCATCGCATGCCGCCACAGGTTGCGGCCGATCCGAAGGGCGCGGCAATTTGGCTCGCCGCGCAAGCCGAGTGGCCGGCCCAGGCCGAAGCCTTCGAGCGCGGCGTGCCGACTGCGCGGGTAGTACGATTGCCGAACGCGGACCATGCGGTGTTTCAATCGAATCCGTCTGACGTTCTACGAGAAATACGCGCCTTCATCGCCGGCTTGCCTCTCTCACCTTGACTGCAAAGAGCGCAAGCCGGTTTCGTGCTACGGTGGTTCACCGCTATCCGTGCTTCTTTACCTCGACCGCGCGCACAACCAAAGCGCGCTCACCCGTGTCACATCTACAGAGCCACGGAATGAACCACCACGCACGCGAGCGGGATCGTGACACGATATTCGAACGCAATACGAGTCCTAGCCTTCACAACGCTACTCACCCGACCGGCATTTGCGCAGGACAGTACCGGGCGAACGTTGCAAAACGTCGCGGAGGTCCAAAAGCTCAACGCCTTCCTGACGTTCAAACGCGAACGCAACGCGCGCGACTACGCCGTGACCACGCCCAATGGCATTGACGAAGCCAAGTACGTCGAGATCGGCGGGATCGAGCAATGGATCACCGTTCGCGGTGAAGACCGCCGGAATCCAGTTCTTCTCTTTCTGCATGGCGGACCAGGCGAGGCGACGAATCCATGGGCCTATGCTCTGTTTCGGCCGTGGCTCGAGCGATTCACTGTTGTGCAGTGGGACCAGCGCGGCGCGGGCCGAACACTGGGACGAAACGGCGCGTCGGCAGCGTCGACGATTGCCATCGACCGCATGGTGCAAGACGGCATCGAGCTCACGGAGCTGCTGCGTCGCGAGCTCAAGCAAGACAAAGTCATACTCGTCGGACACTCGTGGGGCTCGATCCTCGGCGTGCTCATGGCGAAGGCGCGACCCGATCTCTTCTACGCCTTCGTCGGCACGGGTCAGGTTGTCGATCCGTCGAGGAACTACGGCGTCGCCTACGATGAGTTGTTGCGCGCGGCGAAGCGCCGACGAGAGCAACGCGCCATTCACGAGCTCGAGGAAGTCGGGCCTCCGCCATGGCGAGATGGGCGCGGATTCCAGGTCGAGCGCAAATGGTCCAACGTGTTCGAGCGCGCGGACATCTTCCTGCCATCGACGTTCGGTCTGGCGCTTACCGCGCCCGGCGACTCACTGCGCGACGTGAATGATTGGCTCGATGGACAGGTGCTGAGCGCCGATCATCTGGTGCCCGTTACGAGCGTGCTTCCGGCGGCAGCCCTCGGCGGCGACTTCGCGCTACCGGTGTTCGTGATTCAGGGGGGGGAGGATTTCACGACGCCAACCAGCCTTGCCAGGAGTTTCGTGAAGTCGATTCACGCGCCGCGGAAGGCGTTCGTCGCGATCGAAGGTGGCGGCCACTTCGCCGTGTTCATGAAGTCCGACGTCTTTCTGAGAGAGCTCATCGCGCGAGTGTTACCGGTGGTGAAGCGCTCGTGATGAAACGCGCCTGCGCACAGCGCCGACCCTGATCGGTCTACTTTCACGGCTTCGCGGGGGGCGCCGGCATTTCTGACGTCGGCTGAATATTGCGCGAAGAAGATTTGGCCCGATGGCAATGGCCGCACACATCGTCTAGCTTCGCGTCGACGAGTCACGCCCCGAGATATCTCTTGCGCATTCGGCAACGAGATGTCGACGCCAGCCGGTGCGCCTCGCGCGCAATCTGGTTCGTCGCAATACGAATCACGCTTTGTTTGCCCGTGCTGCCCGGCCTCTGCGTCAGAACGGGAGCTCGAACGTCAGGCCCGGCCGGAACAAGACTGCCCGCGTATTGTCGTATGTCACACCGAACGACAGCCAGAGACCGGGGCGCATCAGGTAGCGGGCACCGAGCATGCCGACTTGCTCAGCGCCGGCAATCTCCGGGCTCGTCGTGCTGTTCTCGCCGCCGCCCTCGCCTGCGGTTGCCGCGGTCGTCGAGAGGACCTCTCCCAGGAGATCCCACCGCGGCGTCAGGTGCGTCTCGAGTGCCAGCGCGAGGTTGAGGGTGTTCTGTACCGTCACACCAGCAGGTTGTCCCAGGAACGAGTAACCAACGTTGGCGTGTGCGTCGAAGCGGCCTGACGCGCCGAATCGTTTGCTCGCGATGACATAGGGTGTGAAGTCTGCCTTTCCCGTGCCGATCAGTCGGTTGCGCGCGGTCGGAATTTTCACTTCGGCGGACAAAGCAATCGCCGGTGCCCAACCTCGCTCCTCGCGCGCGAGAAACTGCACCGTCGCCTCCAGGTCGCCTGGTCCCCGAGCACCGCGCTTCCCGGCCGGATTGATGCCAGTATAGAAGACGGGCTCGACTAGCACGGCCAGCCGACGCGTCAGTCCGTATTCAAATGCGAACGGGAATGCGATCTCACTGCCTTGCGGCGAACTCTGGTACTCGAGCGTCGTGCCGATCAGCATCGCCCGCGCGAACGGTAACCGCGCGGTCTCCGTTTCGAGCGGCTGCTGTGCGGCGATGTTCACCGCCCCGGCAATCAATGCCATCATCGCCAGCACCGTCGACGTGACGCGGATATTTCTTCTCTGCATCGGGTCGCCAATCCTGGCATGGTCGGACATGGGTGCTCCGGTGTCGCACGTCACGTTCAACGTGTGACAGATAGTAGTCCGCGCTACCTGACGCGGCGATTACCGGCGCGCGGCGTGAAACCTCGCGTGAGAGTTCCCGGCGAGCGCATCAGTGCGGGGTTGACCCCCTCGCAGCGGCGCTTTGAACGTGTTGGCCTAGCGCCCACGTCCTGCCGCGAAGTTCCGCGCGCGCGCTCACTCGTGAGCGACCGCTCCCTCGTCGCCGGCGTGCGCCTCGGCATCGTGACCGTGGGTCGCCTGATCGATCTGATGCGGCGCCGCATCCGCGTGCGTCTCGCCGTGCGCTGGGCCGACGCCGAAGCCTGCGCCCTCGGCGCCGCCCGGCACATCGCCGTGGAGCTGCGCCTGCGTCGCCTCGTCGCGCAAGCCGTCGGCATGCTGTCGGTCGATCACCGTGCCGTGCCAGATCGTGACTTGGTCCCCCGTCGACGCTTCCCGCTGCGAGTACGGCTCCTCCACCATGCGGTGGTCCCGGAAACCGTCCTCATCCGGCCTCGCCTCGAGCACGTGCACCGTGACGCCGGGTTGAAACTGATATCCCTCGGGGAGGTGGCCGACGAACACGGGCTCGGTCTGCGCCGACGCCTCGCCCGGCACCGGTGGATGCTGCGGATCGACCGGCTGCCCGTGCCACATCGACTGCGCCTCGTGCGTCTCGGGGTTCACCCGGACGTACCCCTCCTCCGAGATCTTGTGATCGACGAGCGCGCCGTCCTCGTTCTGCACCAGCACGTGCACCGTCTGGCCGTACGGCATCTCGTAGTGTTCCGGGAGCTGGCCAATGAAGATTGGCTCCGGCACCGGATTGTTCGCGGGTTCCTGCGGCGCATGTTGCGCATCGATCACCTGGCCGTGATACAGCTGCTGCACCTCGTGGGTCACCGGATCGACGCGCTGATAGGAATCCTCGGCGATACGGTGATCGCGCAGCGCACCCGTCTCGTCCGGCTCGAGCACGTGCACCGTGACGCCATACGGAATCTGGTATCCGTCGGGAAGATGTCCGATGAAGACCGGCTCGGCCTGGATCGGCGCGGACGCGTGCGTCGGTTGCGGGACGGCGGTGGAGGAATCGCTCGTCGCCTGTGCCGCGGTCACGGTCTCGGCATTCTCGTCGGTGCTTGGCATCGGTGTGTCCTCTCAAGTTCGAGACGGCTCGCATCTCCCTACTCGGAAGGCGCAAGTGCGGCACGCCAGGGATCACGAGCGTCGGGGCGTCGAACGCGTGATCCCCGGCGCGTCAGCGCTTCCTGCTCTGTTCGTAGATCGCGATCCACTTGGCCGGCGTGACGCTAGCGATCAGCTCACCGATCGTCTCCAGCGGCAGGTCGTCGGCGCTCCGGAAGTGCACGCACGATTTCCCCATGTCGAGCTTCTTTCCCTCGGCCTTGAACGCCGCCTTCAGCGTCTCGAGGTGCGGCCCATGCGCGTAGCACGACATTAGGTAAAGCGAGCAGTAGCTCTTGTGCGCCGCCAGCGCGACGTAGCAGAGCGGCTGCTTGTTGTACGTGTTCGGATACTCCTCGAGCGGAATGCCGTACATCAGCATGCCGTAGCCGACCAACTCGCGGTAGCCCTTCGGCAGATGCTTGCGGATGACCGAGCGCACCTTGTTGATCGCGCCGCGCTTGTCGTCGGGAAGCGATTCGAGATACTGGTCGACGGTCTGCGGAGGTCGGGCTTTCATTAGGATCGTGGATTGTGGATCGCGGTTCGCGCTAACGCCGAACGAGCGCGCGGCGATCATCGTCTCGCAATGGCGCGTGCTCGGGTTCTGGCCCGAGCGCCGACGTGTGGCCCGTCGCTTCGATGGCGGTCAGGCAATCGCCTCCGTCAACGTGGCTCTTCCGAATCGAGCCCGCGCCGCGCGCACTACGGGTGGCTGAAAGCATTGAGCCTGCGGCTGAGCCCGATCGCTAGAAAAGGACGCGGTGGCGTCGTGCCGTGCACTCCCCGACCTGCGCTCAGATCAATCTGGATGTCCCGCCCGACGATATAGGCGATGCCGGCGTCGATGACGACTGACGCCCCCTGATCAGGCTGTTCCGGTGACTGATAGCCCATGTCGAGGAACGGGTTGAATCGCGCAGTCGGAGAATAGTTGAGCGTGAGTGCACCGAGCGCCGCGACAAAGGTGCGACCATCACCGTCCTCCGAACGCGCAACGCCGATATTGGGATTCAACGACAGTTTCGGCGCAAAGTCCCAGTCTCCAGCGATGCGGACATCACCGGTGTAGTGATGGCTGCGAAAGTCGCTTGACCCGGAGGGAGGAAATATGCGAATGATCGTGCCCAGTGAGAGCCTACTGTCATCGTTCGAATCATAAAGCTGATACTTAAACCCGAGGGATACTGGCGCGAATCCGAATGATCGAGTGACCAAACCCTCCTGCGATCTCGTCCGCATCCACGTGAAGAAGTTCCCCTCGAGACGCGCCTCAACGCGGCGCGTTATTCCCACGCGCAATAGCGTCGGAGTGAACAACGTGCGCGTGGCGTCACTCGACGCTGCGTGGCGGTACTCCTGCTGCAGGCCGGCTTCGATCTGGAACTGACCAGGTTTGATGACCCTGCTCCCATCGGCGATCCCGGGCCGGTCGGGGTTTACGAGATCCTCAGTGGCCGCCGGCTCGGGATGGACTACCGCCGTGTCGGGGCGGGATTGTGCGTCGGCGGGAACGGCTGCAGCCGCGAGCATGATGAGCGCCATGATGCCGAGACGCGGACGATTGTATCTCGGCATCAACGACGTCCCCTGGTCGCCGGCATCTGCGCAGCGCATCACAGTTCGCGCTCCATCACGAGACGGTGGCACATGTGCCGTGAAAGGTCTGAGGCGACTCGGGAGTTTGGCTCTTTGTTCCATTTTTCCTAGCCTCTTCTCTTCGGGTATCGACGAGAATGACGATGGCGTGGCGAGCTCGGCAAGGGGAGGTTCACGCCCGCCACTCGTCGTCGTCCGCTTCACGGGGCGTGATCCGTGGCGACGCCGGGTTACGCTTGTAGTGTCAGCGATACCACGCCACGTCGTCGTCTCTGTCCTCACCAAACGATGCCCAACCCTTCGCCGCCTCAGATCGTGAAGTTCACTGGCATCTTCATGGTGCTTCTGCTGGCGTCGATATTCTCGGGCGCGGCGGCGAGCACCACGGCGCCTCACGCGCTCGTGCGAGGAGCGGACCGGGAGATCGACGAAACCGTTGGCGCGCTCATTCGATCGAAGAGCGACACCACGCGGTTTCTGTTCTTTTCGCAAGCGCTCGCGGATTCCATCGGCCGGACCGCGCGCGCGCGATTTCTCGGATCCACCGCGCTCGCCGACCTGCGCATCACCGGCGACAGCGGCGACGTGCGGTGGGCTACCGGCCGGCGCTACTCGCATCCCTCGTCGCCGGGCGTGCTCGTTCGCATCCGGGGCCGGGCGCATGTGCCGGGGAGCTCGGTCGCGTCGCGCGACACGCTTTCCGTCGTGCTCCCGGGCTTGCTGGCGAAAGCCGCGTCGATCGACGAGACGCCACTGTCCGGCGACATGTGGATGAACGTGGGCGACAGCACCACGTTGCCGTTCTACGCCATCTACGACACGAGCGCGGCCGCCGGTCGCGCGGCGCAGCTGTTGTGGGCGCTGTGCGGCCTCTGTTGCGCCCTCACCGTCGCCACCCTCTGGATCGGCGTACGGAGTGTTCTGCGCCGCGCCGTCTAACCTGCGCGCACGAGACGCGAAGCAAACAGTTGCGACAAATCGACGAAGGACATAGATTAGCTATCCCCTAGTAAACCTATGTCCGGTCAGACCATGCCTGCGCCCAAGCCCGACCTCCTCCCTGGTACGCTCGACATGCTCGTCCTCAAGATCCTGACCGTCGGTCCGATGCATGGGTATGGTATCGCTCAGCACCTGGCGCGCGAATCGGATGCATTGCTTCGCGTCGAGGAAGGCTCGCTCTATCCAGCCCTGCAACGGATGCGGCAACGAGGGTGGATCAAGGCGGCGTGGAACAAGACGCCGAACAACCAGCGCGCCAGGTATTACACCATCACGCCGGAAGGTCAAAAACAACTCGGCGTGAAGGAGGCCGAGTTTGCCGACGTGCTGCGCGGCATCGCGCGGATCATGCGTCCGGCGTAGAACGACGATCATGTCGCTTCGCGAAGTACTGAACCGCGTCCACGACCGATTTCATCGAGAGCGGCTCGACAGCGAACTGCATGAGGAGATGCAATTTCATCTGCGAATGCTCGAGCGAGATCAGGCCGCGCTCGGCGTACCTGGTCCCGATGGTCGGCTCGCAGCGCGACGGCGGTTCGGAAGCCCAGTACGAGTTGTCGAGTCAGCGCGCGATGTGTGGGGCGTGCGCGGGTTCGACGACCTCTCGCAAGACGTTCGGTTTGCCGTGCGCTCCTTGGCGCGTGCGCCAGGGTGGACGCTGGCGGTGCTCGTCATCATCGTCCTCGGCGTCGGCGCGGCCGCCGTGGTATTCAGCGTCGTTCAGACGCTGCTCATTCACCCCATCGATTATCCGGCGGCGTCTCGCATCGCCATCGCACGACGTGTCGATCCGGTGGCCGAGATGGCCACGTCGCCGAGCGCCGACTATGTCGATGCCTGGCGTCGATCGGCGCGGTCCGTCGACGCCATCGCCGGATTTGCGCGCCACGACGTTCAGGTATCCAGCGACGGCGCACGAACGGTGGTGAGCGCAGTGCTAATCGACACCGGCTTCCTCGCCTTCGCCGGGGCACATCCGATCGTCGGCCGGAACTTTACGGCGGAGGAGATGATCGCGGGTGGTCCGCGCTCAGTCCTCCTCGGCGAGACGTTCTGGCGGGGACAGCTGAGAGGACGTGTCGACATCGTCGGCAGCACAATGCGCATCGGCGACGGGTTGGCGACGATCGTTGGCATCCTGCCCGTGACCCTCCAGCTGCCTGAAGTAGATGTCGGTCCGCCGGACCTCTGGTTGCCGCTCATCCGATCAGAGAATGCTCGGTTGTCGGGCGTGGCGGTTCGATTGCGCCCGGGATCGTCGCGGGTCGCGGCCGAAACGGAACTCGACTCGATCGACGCTCACGCGGACATTCGCGGCCCTGGCGCCGGCGGTCATTTCGTGACTCGTCTCATTCGGCCGGCCGAGACGCTTCGCTTCGCGAATATACTGCTGATGTTGTCCGGCGCGGTCGCGCTGCTGCTCATCGTCGCCTGCGCGAACGTGGCGCATCTCATGCTGGTTCGCGGCGCCGCCCGTGAACGCGAGCTTGCCGTTCGCTATGCGTTGGGCGCCGGCCGTGGACGGATTGTGCGTCAGATCGTCACCGAATGCCTGGTGCTCTCCGGCGCGGGATGCGCCATCGCGCTGCCGGCGGCGCTGATCGCGCTGCGCCTCGTCGTCGCCGGACGTCCGACCAACCTCACCGCGCTATCGCGCGTCACGATGAACAGCAGCGTGATCGTCTCGGCGATCATCTTTGCCCTTGTGAGTGGAGTAGCGTTCGGACTGCTCGCCGGCCGCCGCGCCGTGCGCTCGGGGCTGGCGAATGGTCTTCGCAGTAACAGTGGCCCGAACCGGCGCGGTCGACGACTGCACATGGCGTTCATCGTGAGCGAGATCGCGCTTTCCGCGACGCTGCTGGTCGGTGCCCTGACACTGGTACGCGGAATCACCCGGCTCGAGGGCACGGACGTCGGATTCGATTCTCGTGGTTTGTTCGCGCTGACCGTGCCGTTCCCCAGCGCCGCTGCATCCCAGGCGGCACGCGACGCATTCGAGGCGGGATTGCTCGAACGGGGTCGCGCGGTCGTGGGAGTGCGAAGCGCGACGCTCGCTGGCACCGCGCCACCACGCGTCACGTTCCTCCCCGCTCAGTTTCAGGCAGAGGGTCGTCCGGCGCCACAAGGTCCGCCGACGACAGTGACCGCCGACGCAGTGGCGCCCGACTACTTCACGACACTGGGTTTGCGCCTCACCGCGGGTCGCAGCTTCGATGCGGCGCGACCCGATCCAACTGAGGTTGTGATCAACGAAGCATTCGCAAGACAACTGTGGCCGGCGGCGTCTCCACTTGGCCGGCGGTTTCGCGCCGGCGATGGAACTCCAACTGGTGAGTCGCCGTGGCTCACCGTGGTTGGCGCGGCGCGCAACGCGGTGATGCACGGTTTGCTGGAGGATGCGGCGCAGCCAGCAATGTATCTGCCCCGGCCGTCCGAGCTGCTGGCCGGCCCGCGCGTAACGCTGCTCGTTCGCGTGAGTGCCGGCGCATCGTCTCCCGTCAACGCACTTCGGCGACTCGGAATGGAGGTCGCGTCGGAAGGAGCGATTCCGAAAGTTACGGACGTCGAGCGGGAGATGGGCGAGACGATTGCCAACCCGCGGTTCACGACGATGGTGTTGTGCGGCTTTGCCGTGGTCGCCGTGATTCTCGCGATGGTCGGACTCTACGGGGTCGTCGCGTTTACTGTTGCGCAGCGCACGCGTGAGATCGGAATTCGGATCACGCTCGGTGCGACCAACGCGACGATCGCGCGGCTGGTGGTAGGGCAGGGCCTGGCCATCTCTGGTATCGGGGTGTTCCTCGGCGCGGTTGGCGCGATTGGCGGAGCGCGCGTTTTGGCGCACAGCGTGGATGGCATTCCCGGCGGCGATGTCGAGTCGTTTGTAGTTGGAGCCGCGGTCCTCCTCACGGTATCGCTCGTCGCGTGCATCGTTCCAACGGTGCGGGCTGCGGCGGTCGATCCGCTCATTGCAATACGATCGGAGTGATATCGAGTATGGATTCTGCTCACGCGGTACACGAGATCGCTATGACGTATCTGTGCATCGCGGCAGTGCTCGCGAGCTCGGCAGCCGCGCAGGCGCCGGGCCCGTGGGGCAAGGCCGGCTCGCGCGCCGAGCTGACGGCCAGTCTGGATTCGAAAGTGCGCGCGGTGCTGCCGCACGTGCCGAGCATCGCGGTGGCGGTGCTGCGCGGACGCGACACGCTGCTACTACGTGGGTATGGCCTCGCGGATCGAGAACGCAAACTCCCCGCGACGCCCAACACCGTCTACGAGATCGCCTCGCTCACCAAACAAATCACCGCGTCGGCGATCATGCGGCTCGTCGAGCAAGGCAAGCTCCACCTCAACGATGATATCGGACAGTGGATTCCGCAGCTTCCGCTGAAAAACAATCACGTGACGGTGCAGCAACTGCTCAACCACACCTCCGGAATTCACAACTACACGGCGGATCCCGGATTCGACAGCCGCCTGTCGGTCGCTGCTCCACATGAGGTTGTCCTGCAGTGGATCGCGGCGCACCCGTTCGACTTCGCTCCGGGGACGAAGATGTCGTACAGCAACACCGGCTACACCGTGCTCGGTATGATCATCGAGAAAGTCAGCGGCCTCTCGTTCGCCGTATTTGTGGAACAGGAGTTCTTTGGGCCGCTCGGTCTGCGACACACGAAATACTGCGACTCGCACCCTACGGATTCTACGATTGCCAGGGGGTACCGCGGGCGCGACAGCGGGTACGTTCGAACGCCGGACATCAACATGGAAATTCCATTTGCCGCGGGGTCCGTTTGCTCGACCGCCGCGGATTTCGCGACGTGGGAGCGCGCGTTTCTCGAGGGCCGGGTGGTGAGCTCCGCGTCGATTCGCCGAATGACTACGTCGGACACGCTGCGCGATGGTACCGCGTCCAACTATGGCTTTGGTCTGGAGCTTGGGCACCTCGGCGACTACGCGGCGTTCACCCACGGTGGAGGCATTACCGGGTTCGAGTCTGCCGAGATCGTATTGCCGCGAGACTCGGTTGTGGTGGTGGTATTCACGAATACGGAATCGAGGTACCCCGTGTCGCAACCGCTGGCGTTTGACCTGGCTAGGCTGGTCATTGGCTATGCGCCAAATGGCTTCGGCGCGCTCGATCGCGCTGGACACAAAAGTAAGCCTTGAGTCCGCGTGAGGTTGCTCAACCGCGGCGGCCGCGCAGGTCGCGCCATCCCCTCGGGCAATCGCGAACTAGTCGACGACTGGTTCCCAATAATCCGTGTTGGTGTGTGGCGAATCTCCCACTGATGACACACGTTTCCAAAACCTACCCATGCGACCAATGTCCCGCCTCCTTCTCGGTCTTATCGCTGGTCTCGTGTATGGTGCGCTCTCGGCCCTCTCTATGGTGCCGTTGGTGTTCCCGGACAAAGCCGCCGCGCTCACCGGCGCCTCTCTAAATCGGCTCAGCATTGGAATCGTCATCTTTGCCGTGATCGGTGCGCCGCAAATAGAGCGTCTGCAGATGCCACCGTGGGCAATCGGACTTGCCGTTGGCTTTTTGCTCAGCATGGCCGATGCGGTCATTACCAAGGCTTATGTCCCGATTCTTATCCTCGGCGCACTCGGCGGTGCATTGATCGCTTGGCTCGTTGGGCGTTTTGGCCGGTGAGAAATGCGTCATCCGCCAAGCTTGGCATCACGTGCCCGTCAGGCTGACGGGCATCGTCCGCGCCTTATCCAGCATGCGTGGTCGTGGCCGCGTAGCCAGCCGGAAATATCTCATGGAACGACCACACCTTCACCGTGGAGAGAGAGGATTGATCACAAAGGTCGGCGAAATCAAGCCATTATTGCTGGAAGGGCGTCACGATCCTGACGCCGTGCTCCCTCGCCTGCGCGCACTCGCTGCCAGTAAGATTTGGCAGGAACGGGAGGTCGCGGCGACGGCGTTGGTGAAACTCTCGAAGCATCATCCTTCCGCCGTTCTCGCCGCCTCGATCCAGTGGGCGCTCGCCGCCGACGCCAACATTCGCCGAGCGGCGAGTGAAGGACTCCGCGGCCTGGTGCAGCGCGATCCCGATGGTGCAAGCGTGGTGCTTGAGTCACTTCGTGAGGATGCCGACCCTTACGTTAAAAAGTCGGTCGCGAACGTGCTGCGAAACGCGACACGATCGCAACCGGACTTCGTTCTGAGTTTGTGCGCGCGATGGGCTCGTTCCGCGAATCCGCATACAAAGTGGATCGTACGAGAGGGTCTTCGCAAAATGGCGACTACGCGTCCGCGTGACGCGGAGCGGATCCTCGCGTCCATCGCACCGCCAGCATAAGGCTCTTCCTGCTGATCGCGGTGCCGTGCTAGTGCGGGCAACGCCACCCGATACTGGGTATCGCGATTCGGGGTGCTCGCCAGTCGCGATTGTAAGAGCGACCCCTTTCGCCCACACGCTGGCGTTGCGGCGCCTCGTGGCTAGCGAGGTCTGCGCGTGCCGAGCAGCGGGGCTCGCTCGTCCTTGTGCCATGCAGGGGAGCGATGCACAAACGCTGGTGAACATGATCGGGAGCCTGGTACAATTGGGCTCCGCGATCTTTTTGGCGTCGCTCTTTTTCGTGCTCGGAGGCGCCGCGGCGCGACGGACCTACTTCCGGCTGTGGGGCTGGGGCTGGATCGCGATGTGCGCCGCGCTGATCGCCGTCGCGTCGCGCTCGGCGCTCGTGCCGTCCTTCGCGCAACAGCTGATGAAGGACCACTCGCCGCAGCTGGCCTGGCTCCTTGTCTCCGACCTGTGGGCCAAGCTGATGTTCGCGGCGCTCGTCGTCGGCGGCGCGCGCAGCTGGGTCGCCGGGTTCGATGCGCGCCGCGCGCTCCCCATCGCGGCGGTGATCGCATTGATCTACGCCACGCTCGTGATCGCGCTCATGCCGGCCGCGCGGTGGATCATCACCGCGCAGGCGCCGGTGTTGATCGCGGCATTCGCCGCCAGCGCTTGGATGCTCCTCGTCCTTCCCGCCTCGCGGCGCAGCCTCGGCACGCGTGTCACCGGCGTCGTCCTCGCGGCGGCCGCGGCGCAGTGGCTCCTCTATCTCATCGTCTTCGGGCGCGGCGACCCCAGCCCCGCGAGCCGCGGCGGGGTCCTCTCGTTTGTCTTCTACTCGTCGTATCTCGACGTGATGATGCAGACGCTCCTCGGGTACGGCATGGTGCTCCTCTTCACCGAGTCGGGGAAGCGTGAGACCGACGACGCGCACGCCGAGCTCGCCGTGGCGCATAGCGACCTGTTACGCGAATCGCTCTACGATCCGCTGACCGGCGCGCTCAACCGGCGCGCGTTCCAGGACGGCGTCGGCCTCGAATCGGTGAAGGCCGGGTTCGGTGCGGTGATCGTGGTCGATGCCGACAACCTCAAGGACGTGAACGACCGCCGCGGCCATCCGGCGGGCGATGCGCTGCTGCGCCATCTCGTAGGGACGCTCCGCGCCGGCATGCGCGCGACCGATCGCGCATACCGCTGGGGCGGCGACGAATTCGTGCTCCTCTTTCCGGGGATGACGAGCGCGATGGCGAGCGCCCGCGTCGAGGCGCTCCTCGCCGCCGCCTCGCCGGTACCGCTTCCGCTCGGCCGCAGCGACGAGCGTCCGCTCGTTCCGCACGCCAGCGTCGGCGCCGCGGATTACGCGGGCGCCGAGGGGCTCGACGATGCGATCGCGTGGGCGGACAAGGCGATGTACGCGAAGAAGGGCGAGCGGAGCGAGCTCCGATCGGCCAAACGCATCGCCTGAATACGTAAGCCGGTTTGCGCGCGCTCCGGGGTTGGGACGACGACGAGTTGATCCATATTCTAGATCTGGCTCTTCACCGCGGTGATGCGGCAATTCGAGATTGGCCGCGCAAAGCGTGAAGCCAGCCTCGAGAATCAAGCGTCTCTGGGGGCCGGCAGTGGCGACGAGCGCGCTCACTTCGCGCGCCTAAGCTCGTCGTAGAGTTCCGCGATGTTTTCTGTCACGCGTATACCGTGGCCGGTGAGATCACGCGCGAGCGACTGAGCACCGGACCCGCCGACAAACAGAGCAACCCCCGCTGGAAGCTGTGATCGCAGCGAGCGCAGCTCGGCGAGAATCCGGTCCCGGTCCTCCACATAGAGAACGCTCAGCGCGACCACTCGTGCGTCGCTGACGATCGCCGCGCTCGAAATCTCCCGAGCCGGGAGATCCGCGCCGAGGTAGACGACGCCCCAGCCTTCGACGGCGGCCGCAGCCCCGACGAGGGCCGCTCCAATCGCATGTCGCTCACCTGCCGGCGTCGCGATCAGGACGCGCGGCGTGTCGGCGCGCGATGAATGAGCTCGCATACTCTCTACGACGATGTCGTGCAGAACCGTAGAGGCGAGATGCTCCGACGCCGCCGTCAAACGACCGGCGTGCCATTCATCCCCGACCCGGCGCAGTAGCGGGACTGCCACGACGGAAAGAAAGTCCGGGACGCCGAGCAGTGCCGATGCTCGGCGCAGATGATCATTGAGCTCGGTGCCATGGAGCGATTGTGCGAGCGCGAGAGCGGTATTGATCAGATCCGCGGCGTTGGCGGGCAATGAGGAGACGGACACCATCTGAGTGCGCGCCATCGCGTCTTCGGCGAGAAGAAGTTTGAGCGCATTGTCGGACAGCTTCGCCACCTGGCTGATATTGCGGCCGGCGCGCGTCGCCGCGTGCAGCGCTCCGAGTCGCTCGACGTCGGCGTCGGTATAGAAGCGCTGGCCATTCGTTCCGCGTCCCGGCTTCACCGCCTCGTAGCGTCGTTCCCAGACGCGGAGGACATCCTGGCTGAGGCCTGTTCGTTCGGCCACGACGGCGATGGGGTGCCGGGCCGTGGTAGGGAGGCGAACCCGACTCTTCGCGCGAGGTTTTTTCACATCAACAACTTACCGCGTTTGTCCAGCAGTTGTCAAGCAGTTTGTTGGACAATGCCTTGACAACGGGCTGGGCTCCAGCTATTGTCCTTAGACAAGTCATGGACAAACAAGCACGCCGTTGGGTGAGCCAACGCTTCCACCGATCTAATCGGAGATCAATCAATGAAGAAATTTGACGTAGTGGCCGCTGTGCTCCTGGTAGTAGGCGGCCTGAACTGGGGACTCGTTGGCGCGGCCAATTTCGACCTCGTCGCCACGCTGTTCGGCGGCATGTCCGCGCTCAGCCGTACCGTTTACCTGCTCGTCGGCGTAGCGGCACTGTACCAGGCTGCACAGTGGCGCGGCATTCAGCGCCGCTGGCTCGAGACCGCGCGCGCTCGCGCGTAACGCTCGCTCACCACTACCTGCGGAAGATCATCACATGACCAAGCAATCCTTCCACGCAGCCACCGCGATCGCGGCACTGCTCACCCTGTCGGCCTGTGCGCCGGCGTATTCCCCAAAGGAGAATCGACCCATGAAGAACATCGTGCAGGTTGCCGCCGAGAACGGCAACTTCAACACCCTCGTCGCGGCGGTCAAGGCGGCAGGACTCGCCGAGACGCTGTCCGGCCCCGGACCATTTACTGTGTTCGCTCCGACCGATGAAGCGTTCGCAAAGCTGCCTGCTGGAACGATCGAGGCGCTGCTCGCCGACAAAGAGAAGCTCACGTCGATTCTGACCTATCACGTCATTTCGGGAAAGGTCGTCGCGTCAGACATCACGTCGTCGAACGGTGCCAAGCCGGCAACTGTCAACGGACAGAAGCTCGACATCACGGTCCGTGCCGGGAACGTGTACGTGAACGGCGCGCAGGTCACGATGGCCGATATTCAGGCCTCGAACGGCGTCATCCACGTCATCAACGGCGTGCTGTTGCCGAAGACCGAGCCCGCAATGTCCACTCGCTAGAGCGACACCTGTCGCGCAGGCAATGGCGCGATCGTAGCTGGAGTTGGGATCAACGAGCGGGAGAGACGAGTTGTCTCTCCCGTTTGTTTTGAGGTGAGCTAGCGTGGATCGAGATCGAGAATGTCCGATGAGATGTCGCCGAGCCTCACTGATTCTCGCAGTTCATGGCGTTTTTTGTTGGAGACCCTGTGGGGCTGTACTGAGGGCTCCGGCCCCGGATTCGCGAGGTCAGCGGGCTCGCACCGCTCGCCTAGATTGGCGACACAAAAGTCGCCCTGACGTAACGCACCGCTGGCGCGCGCCTCAATGCGATCTGTAGACAGCCGCTCGCGAGTGCCAACCGACGATGTCTGCGGGGCCTTCAATGAGAGTGCCGCGTCGGAACGCTTGCGCGAGAACCCCGTCACCGACGACACGCCAGGATCCGTGGCACGACCGCTTCCGCAGCCCATAGGCCGAAATGACTTCGAATGTAGCTGGCGCACCAGCTCCGGGAGGCCAAGCCGTCGAGTCCTCGGCCGAGTCACCTGAAAGCTGCTGGCTGGCTCCATAAGGCCGGCAGGAGCCCTCGACGGTGGTGCCCGAGATGACCAAACGGACTCGCCATGTACCGTCTCGCCCGAGTGAGGAGCTCATATCGGATGCTGCGGCAACCGATGGCATGATCGCATGCAGCCGGCGGTCGAAGGCGCTATCGCTCGTCCAAAAACCGAGTTGGAGTCCCGTATCGCGGCCACCCCGCGCGCGGGAATCACGCGCCGCACTGGAATCCCGGTCGGTCAAGAACAACGCCCAGGCCGAGATCACAGCCGGTCGCGGGCGACCGTCTTCGACGGTGAAACTGTCCATTTTCACAATGGAGAACAGCGCGAGCGCGTAGTCCGCGAACTCCGGATGCGCCACCAAGACCCTCCGGGCGCTAGTATCCTCCGCCGCCACCTCGCGAAGCGTGTGCAACTTCATTCCAGATGGTATGAGGCCGGCGAAGAGATCTGGCGGCATTACCATAAACGCGCCGATCTCCGAACGCACGCCGTCCATCGAAAACCGTAGCGCGGCGCCAGGCGCGAGGTCTCGGAACTGCGCGCGGGCTACGTGCGGAATCAGTGCAACGCTCAAGAGTGCGCAGAGTCGACGACCACGCATGGACTTCTCCGACTCAAGTAGTCGGCGAATCTGCTTCGCGCGACCATACGCCGCTAGTGCTGCTGTCGGTTCCGCTGTCGATTGATCGCGATACGATGCCGTTTCAGCATTTCTGAGTCCGGGGAGATCGAGCGGTCTGCACTATGAAAAGCAGACTTTCGAATCGGACTTCTGACGCGGCCGGGACCGGTTGGAAAGCGTGTGCGGGCGCAAGGTTGATCGTGCAGACGGAAGTTCGAGGCCTTCGCCAACGGTGCGACGCTGAGCGTGACTTTGATGTCTTTCCCTCCAGCGAGGAAGAGCCGCTCGCAACGTCGGATCCATCGAGCAACTTGCTGTTGGTCTGCCGCGATCCGCGGCGCGCTGCTCTTACGTGCATGGGCTGCCATCGACAAATTGCCGCGTGTCCACCGAGCTTCGGAACCAGCTCCAATTGACGCTTGGCGACGCTTACGCTCTTGAGCGCGAGCTCGGCGGCGGCGGCATGTCGCGCGTGTTCGTTGCGATGGACAAGACGCTGGAGCGTTGGGTAGTCATTAAAGTTCTGCCACCCGAGCTGTCGAGCGCCATTTCAGTTGAACGGTTTCGACGCGAAATAGTACTGGCGGCTCGGCTTCAACATCCTCACGTCGTCTCGCTCCTCGCCGCTGGAGAAACGGGCGGGCTGCCCTACTACGCGATGCCGTTCGTCGAGGGCGACTCGCTCCGGGCCCGACTGACGCGTGGTGAGATGCCCGTCGCCGAGACGATTTCGATATTACGCGATGTCGCTCGGGCCCTGGAGTATGCGCATCGGCAAGGGGTCGTACATCGCGATATCAAACCGGACAATGTGTTACTCGCGGGGACATCCGCTGTTGTTACCGATTTCGGCGTGGCGAGAGCCCTCAGCGAATCCGCGACTGCTGGCTCGTTGACTTCGGTGGGGGTGGCGCTGGGGACACCCGCGTACATGGCCCCTGAGCAGGCTGCGGCAGACCCGACAACGGATTTTCGCGCGGACATTTACGCTTGGGGTGTGGTCGCGTACGAAATGCTGGCCGGACACTCGCCATTTGCAGGACGAACGACGCAGGCGATGTTGGCCGCCCACTTAACCGAACAGCCAGCATCGATTGCCGCGCTGCGTCCGACGACGCCTCCTCCGCTGGCGGATCTGGTGATGCGTTGCCTCGAGAAACGGCCTGGCGATCGACCGCAGAGTGCCGGCGAGCTGTTGAGGACACTGGACAACCTCCCCCTTTCTGGCGCTTCGTCTCCGGATCGCTCCGCAACCACACTTCGCGGACGCGACTGGACCAGACATGTAGGGTGGGTCGCGCCCGTACTGCTAGTCATCATCGTCGCTGGCGGCTGGCTACTCTTTCGATCGCGACAGCCTCTAGCGCTCGGCGGGCCGATCGTGATCGCAGTTCTGCCGTTTGAACACCACGGTCGAGCCACGGACGAATATCTCGCCGATGCGCTGTCAAATGCGGTTTCGACGAAGCTTGCGACGATTTCGGGATTTTCTGTGATCGATCAACAAAGCACGCGCGAATACAAGGGCACGCGGAAGCCGTTGCGACAGATCGGGCACGAGCTTGGAGCGCGGTACCTACTCGCGGGCAGTATGCAGTGGAATGGGGACACGGGAGTGACGCGGCGGGCTCAGGTGGTAGCTCGGCTTATCGACGCGAATGACGCGACGACCAAGTGGGCGGGGCCGCCAACTATTGTGACGCCGACGGATCCCTTCACGACGCAAGCCGAGATTGCATCGCAGGTAGTTACAGAGTTGCGGGGCATGTTGGCGTCGGCTGATCGGCATCTGCTCGAGAAGCGGCCCACGGCCAACCGAGAAGCCTACGATTTGTATGTGCAAGCGCAGGCGATCGGTGATGAGCTGAGTCGTTCCGGACGAGCCTCGGTCGAGACGCAAGATCGGGTCATAGGAATGCTCGACCACGCCGTCGCGCTCGATTCCGGTTTTGTAGAGGCGTGGGCCAGGTTGGGGTTGAGACTTTTGGGGCGCTCGACAATAGTCGCGGACACGGCGTCATCGGCCCGAGCGCTGCGTGCGACGAATCGCGCGCTCGCGCTCGATTCAAGCAACGCTCTCGCACATCGCACCCTCGGCTGGTACCTGTTGGTCATCAAATCGGATCTGAACGGAGCGGCGCGCGAACTCCGGCGAGCGGTGCAGTTGGCCCCGAGCGACGTTGGCACTGCCATGTCGTTGTCAGGCTACTACAAGGTCTCAGGTCAGCTCGACAGCGCGTTTTCCATCGCGTCCCGTGCCGTCACGCTAAATCCGAGATCCGTTCCTCTCCTGGTGGAGGTGTCGTCCGCGGCGAGTTTATCCGACCACACAGCGGCGGCCCTCGACTACGCCACCCGTGCAGTGTCGCTCGATTCGAGCAATCAAGCCGCGTGGAAAAACCTTATCGAGATGGATCAAGATGTCGATTCCTTGCGGATGCGCCGCGATCTCGCCGCGGCACTTCGTCGATTGCGGGAGCCCGGGACCGAAATCCTACAAAAGATGGCGTACGCCGGCGGCGAGTTCACCGATCGCTTTGCAAAGCTCGGCATGAGCGATATGCATCTCGGAACGCTGCTCGACACCGTTGACAACTACATCGACCCAAAGATCGATCTCTATACGAGGTTGGGTCGACCGGTTCAGGTCCTTGCGTACCAGGACTCGATGCGGCGTGCGCTTGAGGGAAAGCTCTGGCCTCCGCCAGTTAAGCAACAATTCCATCTGCACCTAGCGGCTGCGTACCTGGCGCTCGGCCAGCCTTCAAAGGCGCGCGAGCAGTTGTCGCGGGCTGAAGAGATCGCGTCGACGCGGAGCAGTGGTGAAGATCTTACACTTCACGCCGCGATCATCGCGAGACTTGGGGATACCACTGCGGCGATCGCATACTTGGAGCGGGCCGTGAGCCGGTACGGGCACAATGCCCGCGAGATGGCCGCTGGGTCGCCAAAGCTGCTCTTTCTCCGTGGTAACGCGCGCTTTGAACGATTCATCGCGGGTCACTGACTGTATCGCAAGGCGCCGGACTTGCCGGAGAACAAGTTTGCGTAAGACTCTGCCGCGCAGGCAATCGACCTCGTGTAACTCCACAGTGCTAAGACTCGAAACGCATCGTTGCATGCGCAAGCGGAAATAATCGCTCGGGACGCCCAACGCACTGGACAAGCAGTCAATGGCTCATGGGGACTGCTGCTATCGCTTCACCGGGACCATGAAGATCGCGCGCGCTTCAAGATTCTCCCACGATACGGCGACAACGCCTCCGCCTTCTGCGCGCGGCGTGACAGTAATAGTGAGGCGCTCGACGCTCGATGGCAGCACTGTCGTCACCATGTCCACACGCACGAGGTCCATTGCGGCGTCGTACCGCAATCCGTTTTGTCCCGTTTGGCGGTTGACGATCAGCTTCCATCCCGACCGCGACGGCAGTGTGTAGAGCGTATAGGTCCCAGCTGGTACAGCGGCACCGCCGATCTCGAGATCCCGGTCTGACGTGAAGTGCGTCGCGAGATTGGCTCCTGTGCGCCACACCGTGTCCCACGGGACGAGAGCGCCGAAGATCACGCGCCCCCGCCGCGACGGCCGGCCGTAGTCGATCGTGATGTGCGCGCCGTCGGTCGTCGCATGAACGGTGTCGCGCGATGAGAGATTCCCGAAGCTCGCGCCGCGCGCGTCGCGCTCCGCCGATGCTCGCACGAACGCCTCGATATCCAGCTTTGGAACGCGCTCCGAGAGCCATTTGTACGACGTCCCAAGTCCGCTGACGCCGAGAATGAGTCCTGCCGAATCCACGCGTACATGCTCGCCGCGCGGAAACATGAGGCGGAAGTCGATCGAGTCTGGACTCAAGCGCCGGACGTCCAGCGTGTCGATGCCCATCTTATCCTGATCGAAAACCGCCACTCGGATGGAATCGTTGGAACTTCGAAAGAGGCGCGCCGCAACCAGTTCGTAGAGCGCGAGGGATCGCACGAAGAGTGGTACCGTCATCGCCGATGCGGGGCCCTTCCATCGATGTATGCCGTCGCCGTCTCTCTTTGCAGCGAACAGACTATCATGCCGCAGCGACACGTCGAGCGTGTAGCCGGCCCGCGTTGTAAGACTGGCATCAGGGCGCAGCTGCGTCGACGCTTTGCGCACGTTGCCCGCGGGTGTGAGCTGCACGGCGTAACGAGACACCTGCGTTGTCGGAAACCTCGAGACCAGCGTTCCGTCGATCCTGCTTGCGGTGCGGACAAACTGCTCGACCATAATGGTGTCTGTACCGAGGCGCACGACAAAGCTCGCGCGCTCAACGGCGCCGACGTGTCTTTGCGTAACGGGTTGCGCGGAAAGTCCGGAGCCCGCTGCTAGAAAGAGGGCGACAAGACAGTGAGTGCGTCGAGTCGCTATCCGCCGCATAAGCGTCTTTCGAACAATCGAGTGTGAGGACGCAACCATGCGGGATCGTGGAGCAGATGAGGTCGGTGCTCGTTTTCGCTCGTCATGGTCGTGGGCGGCGCATGGCCTGCTCGATCTCATGCGCACTGTACGGCAGTCCTTTTGTCAGCACTTCACGTCCTGTCGGTGTAACGAGGATCATGTCCTCGAGGTACAGGCCGACTCCGTCGACGATGAGAGCCGGCTCGAGAGCGAGCACCTGGCCCGCTCGCAATGTATCCCCTAGAAATTCGGCGGACTCAATTCCGACGCCGTGCGGCCCCGACCATCGGAGACCTTCCGGACCGAGCGCGACTTCCGCGGTGCGTTTTCCGAACATTGTTATGAGCGAAGGACGGCGTTGCGCGATTTCATCGCGAAAGGCAACCATGACTTCGCGCGTCGCGCGCCCCGGACGAATCGCCGCGAGTGCGGTGCGGTATGCGGCCACGAGCAGCTCCCAGGCCTCTCGTTGACCAGGATCGAAGTGTCCGCTCACGGGGGCCGTGCGGCCGACGTCACCTTCGTAGTACTCCCGCGCGCATCCCACATCTAGTCGCGCGAGCTCGCCCGAGCGCATTTCGCGATCCAAGAACTGATAGTCGCCAAGCGATTGCACCGCGGCGAGGAACCCAGAGTTCGGACCGGTCATGATCCACGGCCAGAACGAGATCCCGCTGGCGCCGCTCCGCACGCAGGCAGCGAGCACATCAACCTCCGCCTCGCGCTGACGTCGGCCAGGCTGCAGCGACCGAAGTCCGGCGCGAAGCGCGGCAGCGCTACTTTCGGCAACACGACGGAGAGTGGCGATCTCCGCGCTGTCCTTCACGTCACGCACCCAATCAACAGCGCTCGCGCTGGCAAGGCGTGCGCGAGGAAATCGCGCGCTCAGTTCCCGTTGCCACATCATCGCTTCGTTCTGACCGGCGGCGATATACGATGGCAGGCTCGGCCCAGTTACACTCTCCGTCCGAAACGGTCCGCGAACGAGAAGGGTCGAATCTTCTGCGAGTCGTTGAGCGAGAAATGCATCCAACTCGGTCCACGGCGCTACATGCTCGAGTCCGAGCGCGCGCGCTGTTTCTTCGCCGCGAGCGATGTAACCGTATGGTGGATTGAAGTAGCGTGCGAAACCGCTAAGCTCGCCGACGGCGGGAACGAAGAGCCATGACTCGTTGCGTCTTGCGTCGAGAGCGAGAACGGCGCCGATGACATTCGGCAGCCCGGTCAGGTAGAAGAAGGTTGCGCTTTGGTGGAATCCGTCGGAGTACAAAGACATCCGAGTGGGAACGGAGCGCAGTAGGATGATGGCGTCTGGCGCGGCGCGCATTGCAGCGGCACGGCGTGCGCGGAGCGTTCGCGCACGGGCGACGGCGGAGTCCTGTGCTTCGCTCGCGGGCACGACGCCGAGCGCGAAGGCCAGGAAGAGCGCGAGCGACTGTAGAAAAAAGGTCCCGCGGGACACCGACGTACTCTTCATCGTTGTATCACCCGACTCATCCTACCGTATTCCTGACGGCGTACCTGCAGGCGCATTCCACCCGACCGGATGCCCGCGATTCTGCTGATCGAGCCACACTTTGAGCGGCCCGTAGTACTCGAGCAACGCGCCCGCGTTCATGTTGCGCTCGCCGGTCATCGCGGCGAGCGTCTCTTGCCAGGGTCGGCTCTGCCCAGCGTCGAGCATGCTCGCGAGCTTCGCGCCCGCGGCCTTGCTCCCGAAGAACGAGCAGCGATAGAGCGGACCCGTGTGCCCCGCCGCGCGGCACATCGCGCGGTAGAACTGGTACTGGAGAACGTTCGCGAGGAAGTAGCGCGCATACGGCACGTTCGCGGCGATGTGATACTTGGCCCCGGGGTCGAAGTCTGCTTCCGTGCGCGACGTGGGAGCCGCGACGCCTTGGTACTTGTTGCGGAGCGCCCACCATGCCGTGTTGTACTCGGTCGGCTTCACCGCACCGCTAAACACGTTCCAGCGCCACTGGTCTACGAGCAGACTGAACGGCAGAATGGCAATTTTGTCGAGCGCGCGGCGGAGGAGGTAGAGGGTATCGTCGGCGGCGCTCGGGAGCGTGTCCAACAGCCCGACCTGTTTGAGGTACGTCGGGGTGATGGAAAGCGTCACAGCATCGCCAATCGCCTCGTGGAATCCGTCGTTGGCACCGGAACGGAAGAGGTAGGGTTGCCTGCTGTAAGCGCGCTGATAAAAGTTGTGCCCCAACTCGTGATGCGCGGTCGTGAACAGGTCCGCCGTTGGCTCGAGGCAGGCTTTGATGCGGAGGTCCGTTTTGCCGTCGATGTCCCACGCGCTCGCCTGGCAGATCACCTCGCGGTCGCGCGGCTTGACGAACATGGATCGCGTCCAGAACGTCGCTGGCAGCGAGTCGAAGCCGAGCGAGGTAAAAAAGCGCTCGCCGTAGCGAACCATCCCGACTGCGTCGATCTTCCTCCGCTTGAGAAGTTCTGTCAGGTCGTAAGCTCCCGACGTCGTGCGAATGTCTGGGGCGATTACGTCGTACACGTTCCCCCACACCTGAGCCCACATATTGCCGAGAAGGTGTGCGGGGATCATCCCGTCGGGTGGGACGGTCTCGGGACCGTAGCGATGGACCAGCCGCGTGCGCACGTACGCATGCAGCGCGACATACAAGGGCTCGACTTCCTTCCAAAGCCGATCAACTTCGAGCGCAAACGCGTCCGGCGGCATATCGTAGCCGGCGCGCCAGGTCGCGCCGGCGTCGGCGAAGCCGAGCTCGCGTGCCCCCTTGTTGGAAAGCTCCACGAAGCGAGCGTACCGTTGGCGCATCGGTCGGCCAATCGCGTGCCATCCCACCCACGCGTCGAGGAGTTCCTTAGGGTCCCGGCTCGTCGCCAGCACCTGCGAGAGCGCGTTGATCTGCCGGCATTCCTTCTGCTTCTGGTCGGCAAGCAGCGGGCGGCAATATGTGCCGCGCCCGTACTCGGCCTCGAGCCCGACAACCAAGCGCGTTAGCTCCGCCGCCTCGTCTGAGTTCGAGGGCGGTGGCGCATACACCGGGAGCTTAAGTAGCGTGAGCTTGCGGCGAAGGTCATCGGGGAGGACAAGCCGGTCGAAGCGCTTTGCTCCGATGGCGTAGTGCTGTGCGGCAATGTTGAACCGATTCTGCTCCTCAGCCGAGATTTCCTGCGTGTCCTCTGTTATATACGTCGCGGCCACCCACGCTGCGCGAGCCTGCTTGTGGTTGTCCTCGTCGAGCTCGTGCTCGGCGCGCGCGATGAACGTCAGAGCCTCTCGAACGGTCGGAATGTAGGCGCCAGCCGGCGGGTGGTTGCTGCGCACGGGATTCGCCTGCGCAACGATGAGAAGTGGCGCCATGCTCAGTACGATGGCAACGGCAATGATCCGCACGGGATGAGTCGTAGTCGATCGCATGAACGTCCTCCGCGAGAGTCGTGACGGTTGCTTCTTCCCATGCGTTCGTCGGGGTTGTTTGCACCTGGTGACAGACAGAGCAGCGCGCCAAGCCCCGACTTGGGTGACAGCTCGCCTCACGCAAAGCCCCGAGTCTCATCGTCGGTAGTTGACGTCCAGCGCGTCCAGTCGAAGGACATGCATCGCTAGCCGTGACGCGAAGTCACGTGGGTCGCGCAGAGCACGCGGCGTCCACAGCACTTCCGCGAGTGCGGACAGCCGCGGGTAGGCCATATACTCGGCGCCCTTCGGTCCGGTGATATACTCGGTCCATACCTGGCCTTGCGCGCCGAGCACGTGGCGCGCGGTGAGCGAGTCAAGCTCGGCGGGCACTGGCTCCCATGCGTACACCGAGTCGATCGGCGTCGCGGGACCCGTTGCGAGCGGCTCGCGTGCAGAATCAAGCGACTGATAGGTATTGAAATACGTCCGGAGCCACGGGGTCATGACTACATCGTGTCCCGCGCGGGCGGCGGCGATGCCACCCTCCGTGCCGCGCCACGACATCACCGTCGCGTTTGGAGCGAGGCCGCCTTCGAGGATCTCGTCCCAGCCAACGAGCCGGCGGCCGTGCGCCGTGAGGAACGCATCCATCTGGCGAATGAACCAACTCTGTAGCTCCTGCTCATCCTTGAGGCCGAGCGCGTGAATGCGCGCCTGGATCGCCGGACTTGCCTTCCACTTTGCCTTGTCGGCTTCGTCGCCACCGATGTGAATGAAGCGTCCCGGGAATAGCGTCATCACCTCGGCGAGCACGTCTTGCATAAAGGCGACGGTGCTTGAGTCGGCGTTGAGGATGTCGCTGAAAACGCCCCAACGTGTGGCAACACTTAGAGGGTAGGTGGTGACACCTAGTTCGGGATACGCGGCGATCGCGGCGACGGAGTGTCCGGGCATTTCGATCTCGGGCACGATCGTGACGAAGCGTGCGCCTGCGTACGCGACGATCTCGCGCACGTCGCTCTGGGTGTAAAACCCACCGTGAGGTTGCGCATCAAAGCGCCAGGCAGTGGAGTCCTCTTGAAGAGCACCGACCAACGTCTCGGGTCTCCACGCGCCTACACTCGTGAGCTTTGGATACTTCGCGATGGCGATTCGCCAGCCTTGATCATCGGTGAGGTGCCAGTGGAACGTGTTCATCTTGTGGAGCGCGAGAAGATCGATGTACTTCTTCACGAACTCCTTCGGCATGAAGTGGCGTGAGACATCGAGGTGCGCGCCGCGCCAACTAAACCGCGGTGCATCCTCGATCGAAACGGCCGGAATGAGCCACTCCCGCTGCTCGGTCGGCGCTCCGCGATAAATCGCCGGCGGTAGAAGCTGTAAGACGGTCTGCACTCCATAGAAGAGGCCGGCCGCTTCGGCGGCGCGTATGCGCACGCGGGACGATGTGACGTCTAGCGCATAACCCTCCGGTCCTAAGCGTTTGAGCGATCCATCCAGCGCGAGGGTGATACCGCCTGATGGCTGTGGTCCGCCGGAACGGAGGACAAATGTCAATCCGGTCGCTGGCTCGAGATAGCGGGCGAATCGGGCGCCGAGTGCCGCGCTCGCATGGTCGGTCCAGATCCGCGTGTCCGCGGTGAGTCGGAACCGGCCCGTATGCACTGTCATCCGCGCCGGACGCGGAATTACGGCAATGGTGAGGGATGAGTCTTGCGCCGGGCTGCGCCTCGGCGCGTCGCCGATCGCGAGCGCGAAGACCGAGATCCGAAGTGCGAATAACATTCGCGTCTCCGAGGAGATGACCGCCGATGATCGCGCGCTCGTCGCGACGAGGCAAGAGTGGAGCTGTCCATACTCTTTCGGCGCTGAACAGACAATCGACCAAAAAATGGGTCGCTCGCCGCGCTGCGGGTAGTTCGGACCCGTGGTTGCGCTATCTATCGGTCACCATGCACCCTTCCTCAAAGGCTCACCGCCCATTCCGGCTCTCGACTCCCTACGTCCCCGCGTGACACCTGACGCGAGGATGATCCAGCGCGCTGACCTCGGCGTTCTCGCCCGTGATGGGCCGCCGCTGCCGCAGAGGATGCTATTTGGTCGGGTCATACCCACCCGGGAGAAGGAAAACGACGCACGCGCGCGTGGCTGTCGCGGCATCGTTGTCGCTCACCGTGCTTTGCATTTCGTGCGGCGGCAAACGGCCGACTTCCGTGGCTGTGGCCGATGGGCACGTGCTTACAACGGACAGCGTCAGTCTGTACTTCCGCGCGCTCGGCGCTGGCAGCGACACGGTGGTCGTGCTGCACGGCGGACCCGGCTTCAGTTCGGCCGCGATCCTGCCGGACCTCGAGCCGTTGGCGGCGCATCACGTGGTGATTTCCTAGGACCAGCGAGCAAGCGGCTTCTCAACACCGATCCGTGATACGACCCGTCTGCGCCTTGAGGCGCACGTGGTGGATCTGGAAGCCATTCGCCAACATCTCGCGATCGAGCGCCTCGCACTAATCGGACACTCATGGGGAGGCGCACTGGCGATTGGGTACGCCATTGCGCACCCCGAGCACGTCGCCAGACTGATCCTCGTCGACGCGATACCGCCTCGAGCGTGAGTAACGCAAATGCGCGCGAGGACCGCCGGGGCTACGGCTTGCGGATCTCGCTGATCACGACCGATGCTACCTTCCACGTCCCGTGTTGTTTCACCCAGACCGTAGTCGCCCGAGCCGGTTTTTCGTTGCTCGTGGCCGGCTCACGCCAGAAGGTTTGAATGGCAGTCGTGGCGCCGTACGTCCGCCAGTGCTCGTCCTTTTTCGGCAAGTCGGCCGTCCTAGGGTGGCCGGCAATGCCGGCCATCCGCTCCTGCTTCGAGCTCACGGTGCCGTCTACCCCGATGACGGTGAAGTCGTCTGTCGTGTACTTGGCCCAACTCTTCGCATCACCCGCCCTCCCGGCAGCGCCGCGAGCGTTGTCCGCCGCTTTCAGCGAAGCGTCCGACTGTGCGCGCGCGGGGGCCGCAATTCCGACCGCGAACCCGGACAGCAGGAAGAGACCCAAGCCAAGCGAGCGCGTCGTATGTCGAGCGCGAAGACAGGGAAGCGAGGGCATTGCGCAGCTCCGATGAGAAGGAAGCGGCAACGATGCGAGTCCCGGATCGAAAGCGCAACGTGACGTCGGCAGCGCATGAACGCGGTGACGCGGGTCTGACGCCGCATTTCCCTCGTCGCCATGAATGCAAACGTGCGCGATGACCATCACGGTCGCGTGATCCTTCACGACAGTCAGGGGCGAGACCGCCTCGTACTCGAGCCCGGCGAGCGTGGGCGATGCGCTCACGACAAGCTGCTACGCCTACCGCGCCGGCGTCAATCGATTGCTCTTCGCGAGCGACTTCGATGTGCGAGCGGTTCGCGACGGTTCCTGTCGAGTGGCGTGGTAGGACGCTGGCCCGAGAGCAATGACCCGCGAGAGAAATTCGGCGAATGTTCGCGCGCCGTCTAGCCAGCACGTCGGCTTCGCTGTCAATTCGCCATACTCGACGCTCGCCACCATCGTGGACGTATGAGTTGTAGGAGGCCAATGCGCTACCGTCATGCGGTCCTCTCGACGTGGGTCTTGCTTTGCTCCTCGGTGACCAGGCCGGCGTTCGCGCAACACACTGCTGACGTCGGCCGGAGCTGCGCAGCGGCCGGCAAGGATGTGTGCTCGGCACGCGCTGCCATCGAGAAGGACTGGCTAGTGATGATTGAATTGATGAAGCGCGGCGCCGATCCAGTGCGTCTCTCATCCCACTACACCGAGGACATTGTCATCGTCGAGCCCGACGACTCCACCATCCATGGACGCGCGTCGGTCGAATCAGTCTGGCGGAAATATTTTGCCGAGTTCAGCTATCTAGACGTGCGCCGTGATGTCACGCGATTCGACGCGCAAGACAATCTTGCGTATGAGGCCGGAGTGGCGACCTACGCCGTCCGCGAAAAGAGCACGGGCAACACGCGAGACCTCGCCGTCCGCTATATCTACGTTTGGAAACGTGACGCGTCTGGTCGGTGGAGGTTACGAGACATGAATGAGGCCGCGCCGGCACCAAGGTCGTAGTAGACGCACGCTATCGAGGATACTTTCCCGCTCCATGTTCGTGGCACGATGGATTGCGCATGAATGGCGACGCCGGTGGTGTTCTCTGGCAGAGGAGGGTCGGTGGCTCGATGCGTTGAGCACAGGTGGCGGGCCGGATACCTCGTGGTAGCAACGTTCCTCGTCGGTTGTGCCACGTGGGAGCCGATGCAGATGTCCAGCCTATCCGCGTCGCCGGCACTCGCCCGCGAGATCCGCCTCCACTTTCAGGATGGACGGATTCTCGATCTGACGGCAGCGCGGGTGAGCGGAGATAGCGTGGTCGGTCTGCGCGGGTTTGGGCCGTCAGCACCGGGAGATCGCGTGGCTGTGCCGACGCACGATATCGTTTCGCTCGAGGCGCGGCATCTCGACACGGAGTCGAACTTGTTCCTCGCGTTCGGCCTGCTGGTGCTGACCGTTGCAGCTGTCGCGCTCGCGGTCTTGCGGGCGGATCATTCGTGAGACGAGCGCGGCGCCTATTAACAACCGCACATCGTTTCCCCGAAGACTCCTAGGTTTTTCTCAATCGGTGTTCAACAAGCCATCAAAGCTGCTCACTCGCGCGAGGAGCTTTCCGCGCTCCGAACGGAGTGATCAGAAGGCCAGGCGCAGCGATCCGTAAGCCGCTCTGGTCTGCCCAGGCGCCACCACATGCCCGGCGACGAGCTCTGGATACGCGCGATCGAGCGCGTTGCGCACGCCGACATCGATCGAGGCGCGGCCGAGCGTCACGCCACTGCTGACGTGGGCCAAGCCGTACGACGGCAGCACGACGCCGGGCTCGTCGAACGGGGAGTAGGGTCCGACCCAATTGCCGGCGATGCGCGCGCGCCAGGTGACGCGGTTGCCGTTGGCGGGTTGCGTCCACTCGAGCGCGGCGATGCCGACGTACCGAGCCGTGTTGAAGACGCGCAGTCCAGAGAGCGTGTCCGCTTTCGTCTCGTCGTCCTGGTTCTGCACGACGATATTTCGGTAGCGGGCATCGTTGAAAGTCCAGTCGGCCGACAGCGCGAAGTCGTGGGCGAATGGAATGCGCGCGCCGACTTCTACGCCCTGCCTGCGACTCGCTCCGCCGCTGCTCGAGCCGCTGGTGAGCGGATTGAAGGTGACCTCATTGCTCACATCCATTCGGAAGAGCGAGAGCGACGCCGAGGCGCGCGGGTCGTCGAGCTTCACGCCGCCCTCATAGGCCCACGCGGTGATGAAGCCGAGCGACGGGTCGGTGATCACGCCGTCGGTCTGCCGAAATCCGCGCGACACGTTGCCGTAGACCGACACGGCGGGTGCCACCGCGAACAGCGCGCCGAGCTTCGGCGACACCACGCCGTGGCTCGCGCTCATCACCACGCCATTTCGCGGGCCCGAGCGCGTATTCGATTCATCCAAACGCGCGCCGACGGTGAGGCGCAGCGCGCTGGTCAGGTCGAGCGCGGATTGCACGAACAGCGCGCCCGACATCTGCCGCGCCCGGAGCAGCGCTTCGGCCGCATTGCGCGAGCGATTCGTCGTGGACCAGTTCTCGAAGTCGGCGTGGTCGAAGCGCCCTTCCGTGCCGACCGTCACCTCGGCGTTCGGGAGCACCCACGTCATCGCGCTGGTCAGACCGAAACCGTAGCGCGCATCCTCCTCCTCCGTTTGGCTGCCGGTCCCCTCGAATTTTCCGCCGGCGGGCGGGATGGTGAGAAAAAGCTGCCAGCGGCCTTGCGTCGCGTACGCGGTCGTGCGCCACACGAGCGAGCCGCTGATGACGCGCAGGCTGACGCGCTCCTGCGCGCGGCGCTTGAAGCCACCGTCGCTCGGGTTGGAGATGATGTCATAGCGGCGCGCGGCGAACTCATCTTCGCCCAGATAGCCGGGCGAATGCCAACGCGCGCCATAGAGCTCCACGCCGCCGTCGATCGTCGTGTTGCTCGACAGATCGTGCACGACGCGCGCGTGCACCTGGCCGAGATCGCTCGCGCTGTTCGGACGCCATCCATCCTCGTGGAGCACGCGCGCGCCAAAGACACCGCCGCCCCTCGCGCCGTGATCAAATCCGGCCAGCACCGATGCGTCGCCGCGACCGAAGGCGCCGCCGGAGGCGAGGAGGTGCGCGCCGCGCACGCGCTCGAGCGTGTGCACGTTCACGACGCCTGACAGCGCGAAATTCCCGAACAGCGCGCTTGTCGGTCCCTTGATGACATCGATGTCGCTGATCGCCTGCGGGAAGAGCAGACTGAAATCGTTGTAGCCCTCGGCGTGTCCGTTGATCGGCTCGTTGACCGGCACCCCATCGATCCACAGCGCGAGATCGGTGGAGTGATCGGAGCTGAATCCGCGCAGCGACATGTCGGACGCGAATCCAGGGCCCTGGCCCTGATCGTGAACTTCAACGCCGGCGGCCTGCCGCAGCAGATCCCACGTGTTGAGCGCGGGCGTCTGGTCGACGACGGAGAGCGGAACCGACACCGCGCTCAAGGGCTCGGTACGCCGAGCGGGCGCGGAGACGACCGTGACGGTGGCCAGGCGGGTCGAGCAACGCGCCAGCGCTGCGCCGGTGGTGTCGCTGTGCGCGACGGAATCTCGGCACGCGGCTCGACGGCGCGCGTCATCCGATGTCGGTCGCTGTGCCGCGGCGGCGCGCGGAACGATGGCACTGGCGACGCACGCGGCGAGCGGCGCCAGGAGGCAATGGTGAAATCGCATCACGGCTTCCCGGGCGAGACGGGAGCGCCGAGCGTGAAGAAGAAGTGGCATGAAGATGAGATGAACATGGGGACGTTCCGCGATACGTTGCCCGACGCGCCGCGCGGCTCGCCGGTGCGATGCCGCGCGCGAGATGCGCGTCGTGAGTTGTGATGGCGACGTGTGGCGCGCGCCGGCGACGATTCTCGTCGCCCGATCGCTACGCCAGAAGCGAAACGGGCGGTCCGTTGGCGAAGGGCAGTGCGTACGGAACGGGGCCGGTGGCCAGCGAGACGGCCGGAACGGCGGTCGCGGCGAGCGCGTCGATGATCGCGACGTCGGCCAACGCGTGGCGCACGGTCACCGGAGCCGCGGGCGCGGCGGTGCAGCAGTCGCCCATGCACGCGCACTGGTGCGACTTCGACTGATGCTCACCCGCCGATGGCGCGACATCGCCGCCGTGCATCGCATGGCTCGTCGTCGCCGCGTTCGCGATGGCGGTACCGGCATGCACCGGGCATGCGTAGAGCGATCCGCCTTCGGTGACCACGACCATGAACCAGATCGCGATACAGGCGTGGATGGCTCGGGCGTGAGGGGAGCGGCGCACGGGAGAAAGGTGTGCGCGGGAAGCAGAAGGTGCCAGGTGTCAGGTGCCTGGGCACCGAATCGCGATTGCGCGGGTTCTAATCCCGCTGTCCCGATTTGCCATCAAGAGATACACGTTCCCGGTGTCGTCGGCCTATCCTATCGAAAGTTGTACTGCACGGAGATACGCACTTGCCGCGGCTCGACGGGATGCGAGTGGATACCATCCACCCCGCCCGTGGGCTCGCCACGTAGACGCGACGTGTAGAAATATTGGATATCTTCGGCCTGACCGTTGAGCAGGTTGAGCATGCTCACCTGTACGCGCGTGCCGGACGCGAGCTGGTAGCCGGCGTCGGCGCTCAGCAGAGTGGACGCGCGTGCTCGGACGCTGTTGTCCTCGATCAACGGATACGACCCGAATCGGCGCAGCCGGAGCGCGCCGAACACGCCGCTGCGCGCCGGGCTCCACGTCACACCGCCGGCGACGACGTTCTCGAGCGCGCCCGGAATGTGTGTCTGTCCCTGCTCGACGCCACCGAACCGCGCGTTGGCGAAGGAGACATCGGCGTCGAAGGCGAGTTGCGCGAGCGGGCGGTAGAAGTTGGCAAAGGTGATTCCCCGCCGGTGGCTCGCCGCCGCGGGCTCCGTGGCGCCCGCGTCACCCGTGAAAAGCAACTCGCTGTCGAGATCGAGCGCCCAGACGGACATGGTCGAGCGAAGTCCATCGAACAGTGTGGCGCGCAGCCCGACCTCACCCCCACGCGAGCGAACGAGCGGGTCCACCTGTCTCACGGGATCCCCGCTCGCCGGATCGACCGTGATCGTCGTCCCGCGAGCGTCGTTGCTATGGAAGCCGAATCCGCCGCTGACGTAGATCTCGGTCGAGCCCGACGGCGTAAAAATGAGCGATGCCTTAGGGCTGGCGATGTTCGCGGTTCGGTGCCCGGAGTTGACAGTCTTGTCACTCGTCACGTTGAAGGTGTACGCGTCCTCGCGAAGTCCGAGGACCGTCCGGAACCACGGCAGCCACCGTGATTCCGCTTCCACGAAGACACCGGTGCCGACCTCCCGCGCGCGATCTTCGCGCACCGTCTGGTATCGGACGCGTGCCTGCGTTCGATAGAGTCCGAGGCCGTTGATGATGTCCGCGCGCGTCTGGACGCCAATCTTCAGGAGATGCGAGACGCCAAGCGCTTCGACTTGTTGCGCGTGCGTCGCGTTCGCCCCGACGATCGTGCGGCGATCCGGTTGGGTGAACTGGTCACCGCGCGTCGGGTTGTCCAGGAAGTACGTGAAGTCGGAAAAGAGATTGAGATCGGAGTAGATCCCAAACAGTTGCGCATCCTGCACCGACGAGCCGGCGAGGTGATGCCACGAACCTGATATGCTGTACCGCTGCGCATTTCCGCCGTCGGTCGAATCGATTTGCCCGAACCGCGAAATCATCCCGCCGTCGACGGCGCGGTTTGGAATCTGATCGTTCGAATTCCATTTGTTGTGATACGCCATGCCGAGCAAGGAAAATTGTGAAGCGCCACGCTCGAACGAGTAGCGTGCAACACCGCTGAATTTCCGAATCCCCTCTCTCAGCGCCCAGGGACCATCGTACGCTTTCGCCTCGCCGGCGAGGACGAAGTCGCCATCGCCGACGCGCGTTGAGGCGCCAGCAGCGAATCGCGCCAGTCCATTGGCGCCCCCACCCACCGTCGCGAAGGGATGCTCCAGCGTCCGCACGAGATGGAACTCGGCACCGCCGGCGCTCCCGAAGTCGCCGAGGTCGGCGTGGTACACGCCGAGTTTGTAATCGAGGTGGTCGACCAGCTCCGGAATCAGGAAGTTCAGGTCTGTGTAGCCCTGGCCGTGCCCATGCGTTGGCATGTTGATCGGCATTCCTTCCAATCGCGTCTGGAAGTCCGTGCCGTGATCGAGATTGAAGCCCCGCACGAAGTATTGATTGGCTTTGCCCTCTCCAGAGTGTTGCGTGACGATCAGTCCCGGGACGCTTTCGAGCAACTCACCCTCTCGTGTGATCGGCCGGAGCCGCAAATCCGCCGCGCCGACATGGCCCTCCGACGCGCTGGTCGCGACGCCGACGAGATCGTCGATGCGGCCGCTCACCTTCACCACCTCGAGAACATGCGCCTTGGCGCTGTCCAACCTGGGCCGACGGGGGATTGAGTCCTGAGCAATGAGCCCGTGGACACATCCGGCGCACGTGAACGAGGCGACCACGAGGGCACGCACAATTCGAGGGGGAGTCGACACGGAATTCTGAAGCGTGAGAACGGATACTGGCGTGGGTGCAAACGGAATAGGGTCGAAAATCGAGCGAGGCCATCGTGGACGTTCGACTCGGTGACAGATACGTCGCGAAGTCGCAATCGGATCTAGGCCGTGGTTTCGGGCTGTGAACTGTCGTTCGGTTGGGGATCCGATGCGGCCATCAACGCCTCGATGATCTTGCCGGCACGCTTCCAATGGCGATCGCACTCAGCGTAAGAACGCTCTGCGTCTGCTCGCCGAACACGGCGAGCAGAATCGTGACTCGCGCCGCATCGTCACGCTGGGAGTTCGGTTTGTTGTCGATGTACCCGCGTCGGGGTGTACCACATGTCGAATTCGCGAGATCTGAATTCGGGAGCGCCGCGGGCGATCGCGGACGCAGCGATCGCGTTGCTGCGTGGCGAGTCGTACGTGCCGCCGGCACCGAAGAAGAGCGCCGCCGTGGACGCTCTTCTCGCGTTTCGTTCAGACGATGTGCGCTTGGAGTAGGTGCTCGATCTTCACCGGCAGCTCGCGCACCCGGAGCCCGGTCGCGTGGTACACGCCCGCGGTGATCGCGGCCGCGATCCCGGCGAGCCCGATCTCCCCCACGCCGCGCGCGCCCATCGGGTTGATGAGCGTGTCGGGGTGATCGAGGAACGTGACGTCGATCGCGGGCGCGTCGGCGTTGGTGGCCACCATGTAGTCGGCCAGATTCGCGTTGATCGGCGCGCCGGAGCGCTGGTCGTACATGGTCTCCTCGAGCAGCGCCATCCCGACGCCCATCACCACCGCTCCTTCGATCTGATTCCGTGCCGGCTTCAAGTTGATGATCCGCCCGGCGTCGATCACCGTCACCACGCGGCTCACGCGCAGCCGCGCGATCTCTGGCTGCCAGGTGACCTCGGCGAAGTGCGCGCCGAACGAGTGGAGCGAGTGCTCGCGGTCCTCCGTTCCGAACGTGGGGCCGGAGCTGGCGGTGTGATGCACGTCCTTCATGTTCGCGCGCGCGAGCACGTCACCCACAGGTACGCCGCCCGACGTCGCGCCCTTGCGCTGTACGCGGCCGGCTTTGAGCTCGAGTTGCTCGGGATTCTCGCCCTTGAACGGTCCGTTCGGCGCCGTCGTCGCGGCCACGAATAGTTTCTTCAACGCACCCTGCGCCGCGTCGGTGACGGCAGGGATCACGGATCCGGTCACGAGCGACCCGCCCGAGATGGGACCGGGAGGAAGGATCGTGTCGCCGAGCCGGACGTCGATGCGGTCGACGGGAATGCCCGTCGCTTCCGATGCGATGAGGGCGAGCACCGTGTAGGTGCCGGTGCCGATGTCCTGCGTCCCCGTCTCCACCACGGCCGTTCCATCCCGCTTGAGAATGACGGTGGCCTCGGCGGGAAAACGGCCGGCGATCCACGTGCACACGGACGTGCCCCATCCAAGCGTGAGCCCGTCGCGCTTCATCGATCCGATCTCAGGCGTGCGCGACGACCAGCCAAACTTGGCGGCGCCCGTCGTGATGCACTCCTGAAGATGCCGCGACGAGAACGGCTTGCCGGTCGACTCATCCTTCTCCGGCTCGTTGCGCTTCCGCAGCTCGATAGGATCCATCTTCAATGCGATCGCCAACTCGTCCATCGCCGACTCGAGCGCGAAGAGCCCGGGCACCGCGCCGGGTCCGCGCATCGCCGTGGGCGTGCCGACGTTCTTGCGCGAGAGTCCCCCCATCACTTTCAGATTCGGGACGCTGTACAGGAACGGCGTCGCCTCGCTGCAGTCCTCCTCGTAGTCATCCAGAATGGATGTGTGATTCAGAAAATCCTGCTGGAGCGACACGAGCTTGCCGGTGGCGTCCGCGCCGAGCCGAATGCGCTGCGAGGTCCGCGGCCGGTGTCCCACCGTCTCGAACATCGATTTCCGGCTGATGACGAACTTCACCGGCTTGCCGATCTCGCGCGCCGCGCCCGCGGCCAGGATCGAGTGGGACCATGGCCAGAGCTTTCCACCGAACCCGGAGCCGAGGAAGTGTGAGACGACGCGGACGTTTGCCTTCGGAACACCGAGCATCTGATAGAGCACCTCGCGGTGATTCGAAATCGCCTGCGAGGTCTCGTACAGCGTCACCTTGTCGCCGTCCCAATCGGCGACGGTCGCGTGCAGCTCGATCGGATTGTGCGTCTCCGGGGGGGTGATGTACATCTGGTCCACCTTCACCGCCGCGGTCGCGAACGCCAGATCCGCATCGCCGCGCTTCGACTTCTCCTTCATCCCGCCACTCAGCGCGAGCGTTGGCGCGACATCGTGCGCGCTCGCCTCGTAGGTGACGCGCACCGCGTGCGCCGCGGCCTGCGCCTGCTCAAAGGTGCGCGCGACCGCGAGGGCGACGTACTGCCCCCAGTAGCGGACGATGTCGTCCTCGAAGGGCGGGCGTTTTTCGTCGAGGATTCCGGAGAAGCCCGTGGGCGGCGCGGCGCGGAAGAACGGCTTGATGTTCCCGCGATGGTAGACGGCCATCACGCCAGGCATGCGCCTCGCGGCCGCCGCGTCGATGGCCTTCACCGTGCCGCTGGCGATGGTGGCGCGCACCGGCACGGCGTAGAGCATACCCGGAAGCGAGATGTCCGAAGTGTAGCCCGCGGTGCCGCTCACCTTGAGTGGGCCGTCGATGCGCGGCAGCGCTCCGCCCAACACGCTCGGCGCGACCGGCCTGGATGATTCGTGTGTCATGTGCGAGCCATCCCGGTTGCGATGCGAAGTGCTTGAGCGAGACACCGCTGTGCGAGCTCCACCTTGAAGCCATTCTTGCTCTGCGGCTTCGCATCGCGCAGGGCGACGGCGGCGGCGTTGCGGATCGAATCTTCATTCACGCTCGCGCCCGCGAGTGCTTGCTCGGCGGCGATCATCCGCCAGGGCTTCGTGCCGATGCCACCCATCGCGATGCGAACGTAATTGAAGCGGCCGCCGGCGGATTCCACGATCACTGCCGCCGACGCGAGCGCGAACTCGTAGGATGCGCGGTCACGCAGCTTGAGGTAGGTCGACCTGGCGCCGCCTTTCGGTGGCGGCAGCGTGACGTGCGTGACCAGATCGCCCGGCTCGAGCACCGTCTCCCGCTGGGGCGTGTCGCCAGGCAGCAGATGAAAGTCCAAAAGCGGCACGGTGCGTTTTTCGGTTGCGCCTTCGATGTGAACGATCGCGTCCAACGCGGCGAGGGCGACGTTCATGTCGGAGGGGTTCGTCGCGATGCACTCCGTACTCGTGCCCAGGATGGCAAGCGCGCGATTCTCGCCGTCGATCGCCGAGCAGCCGGTGCCGGGCTCGCGCTTGTTGCACGCCATTGCGGTATCGCGGAAGTACATGCATCGCGTGCGCTGGAGCAGGTTGCCGCCGGTGGTCGCCATGTTCCGGAGTTGACCCGAGGCACCGGAGAGCAACGCCTCCGACAGCACGCGATAGTCACGCATCACCGTGGCGTCGTGCGCCAGGTCCGAATTGCGCACCAGTGCACCGATGCGAAGACCGCCGTCGGATGTCTTCTCGACTTTGTCCAGCCCGAGGTGGTTGATGTCGACGAGTCGCGTCGGCCGCTCGACGTCGAGCTTCATGAGGTCGAGCAGCGTGGTGCCGCCGGCGATGAAGCGGACGTCGGCGCCCTGTTGCGCGGTCTTCGCCCGGCGGCCGATCTCCTTCGCCTGGGCGATCGACGTCGCCTTCGTGTACTGGAAGAGATCCATGTCGATATGCCTCAGCTCTTGCGGCGGACATCCTGGATGGCCGCAACGATGTTGGGATACGCGCCGCAGCGGCAGATGTTGCCGCTCATGCATTCCTTCACGTCGGCGTCGGAGGTGCCGCATGGTTCCTTCAGCAGCGCGACCGCGGACATGATCTGGCCCGAGGTGCAGTAGCCGCACTGGTAGCCGTCGTGCGACACGAAGGACTTTTGCATGGGGTGCAGCGAGCCCGGTGCGCCGATCCCTTCGATCGTGGTGATGGCGTCGCCCTCGTGCATGATGGCGAGGGTGAGGCAGGAGTTTATGCGTCGTCCGTTGACGTGCACCGTGCATGCGCCGCACTGGCCATGGTCGCAGCCCTTCTTCGTGCCGGTGAGGTGCGCGCTCTCGCGCAGCGTGTCGAGCAGCGTGGCGCGCGGGTCGATCGCCAGGCGGCGGTTGGTGCCGTTGATGCGCAGCGTCACCGTCACCGCGCCGGGAATGGGCGGCTCGGAGTCCCCTGCGTCCGCGGCGAGCATGCGTGGCGCGACGAACGGCATCGCGGCGGCGGCACCGACGACGCCGAGATGCTGGAGAAAGGCGCGACGAGGGACGGTGGACGGCTGGTCGGCGGGATCTTCGCGGTCGTTCACAGCGACTCCGGGTGCGGGCTCGTGTTTCTCACATCGCGCCACTGGACAGACAACTCAATCTCGCGCGAGGATGAGCCGTCGCGTAAGCCTTTGACCGTTCTTTCTCTGCACGGCCTTCGGAGCGTGACCGCGCTAGTGGGCGTTGCGGATCGAACGCGTCGAGGCGAGATCTACGCAAGCGGCGGAAGGTACCAACAGCCGCTCACGGGGGAAAAAGATGAAGACGCGGGTGCTCTATCGAATCGCTGCTGTGCTTCTGCTGCTCTTCGCCATCGGACACACCATCGGTTTTCGCCAGTCGGAACCCGCATGGGGAGTGGACACGTTGCTCGGCTCGATGCGGTCAATTCGCTTCGACGTGCAAGGGTTCAGCCGGACGTACTGGGACCTCTTTGTTGGAGCCGGTTTCTTTGTCTCCGTGTTCTTAGCATTCGCGTCAGTCTTGGCGTGGCAGCTTGGTGGTCTTTCTGCGCCGACCTTGGCGCAAGTGCGCGGTCCCGCGTGGGCGTTCGCGCTGTGCTTTCTCGCGGTCACGATTCTGAGCTGGCGATATTTCTTCGCTTTGCCGATTGTGTTCCTGAGCCTGATTACGGTGTGTCTGATCGCCGCGGCGTCGCTTTCCGCGAAGCCGAATCAAGCTCAACTATGAGAGCATTGGGCTCCCTCGCGCTCGTCGGGCTGCTCGTCGCGTGCGATCGCGGCAGTAGCCGCCCGGTCGCGATCAACACCGTGCCGGCGGGCTGGGTAGCGATCTCACCTCCGGCGACACAAAGCGAGGGCGCGATGTGCGCGAACGGCGCGAGCGACGAGTGGGTGCCGGTGCTCGATGCCGCTGGCCGGCTCGTCGCGATCCGTCGTGCTGAGGGCGACGGGAACACGGACACCGCCCTCGTGCGCGGCGGCCGCCTAATCGCTGTCGATCGCGGAGAATTCGGCGGCGAAGTGCGTTGGGAACCGGCGGCCGGAAGGCCAAGGAAAATCGCTGAGCTCAACCTCCGCCGCTTCGCGGCCACGCGCGGTGCACTGCTTGGAGTTGGGGGGTTGGCGCACATGGGGAGCGACAAAGGCCAGGTCGTCCGGTTTGAGACCTCACCGGATGGAAAATGGACCGTGCGCGGATTGTTCGACCTAGGCTCGGCGCCGCTGGCGCTCGTCGTCCTACGGGGCGATACGCTACTGATCGTCACGGCGAAGGGACTGATGGCTGCCACCGAGCTTGGCGGGCCCCGGATGCTGTACCGTGCGTCGCAGTGGGGGCTCACATATCCGAACTCGATAGTCCGTGATGCGGGCGGCGTGGTGTATGTGGGGATGCGTTCAGGGGTGAGCCGCCTGACGCCCAACGGCGCCGAGTACGTCGAGGACTGGCTCGTGCCCACTCGATGTCCCTTGCGGCGGCTCGCTAACCGCGACGACACGGACTGCGTGTGCCTGCCGCCGGGCCGGTAGCCCAAACACGGCAGGGGCAAACCCCGCGTCGAGCAAGACGGCCGTGCCGCCGCGCTCACGCGCTGAAGTGCGCCACCATCTTGTCCATGATGGCGTTCCACCCCTGCAAGTGACTGACGCGTGCTTCATCGCGCGAGAATCCGTCATGACGTAGGACGACTTCGGTCTCGGCGCCGCGCTCGACGAAATCGATCGACACCACGCTGACGGTTTCGTCCGTGCCCGTTTCCCATTTCCACGTATAGACGACGCGCCGCGGCGGGTCGACTTCACGGTACGTTCCGACGACGCGGTGTTCTTCGCCGTCGGGCGCCTGCATGTGAATACGATACGCACCGCCGACGCGCAGATCCATCTCGGCCAGCGCGACGGTCATCGGACCCGGCGCGTGCCACTTCTTGAGCTCTTCCGGCTTCGTCCACGCGTCGAAGACGCGCTGCCGCGGCGCGCGGATGGTGCGGCGGACTTCGAGGGCGGTGCTGGACGGCGCGATGGTGTCGGACATGCGGACTCCGTGGATTCGAGGTAGGCGGCCAATTGATCGAGCTCCGATTCCCAGAACCGGCGATAGCGCTCGATCCACTCCAGCGCGCCGCGCATCGGCGCGGAGGTCAGCGTGGCGCGCCGCACACGGCCCTGACGCTCGACCGTCGCGAGACCGGCACGCTCGAGCACGCGCACATGCTTCGACACGGCTGGCAGCGACATGTCGAACCGCGACGCGAGCTCGCTGATCGTCCGATCGCCGGCGGCGAGTCGCGAGAGGATCTCCCGCCGAGTCGGATCAGCCAGTGCGCCGAACGTGCTATCGAGAAGTTGGGAATGGTAAACCATACGGTTTAGTATGGCCACTCGGGTTGGCCGCTGTCAAGGTCCGGCATCTACGACGTGCGGACGCGGAGGCTGAGGCGGCCGTGCCGAACTAGTCTGGACTTCGCATGATGATTTCGATACGAGACGGCGCTGCCCAACTGTCATCGCGCGCGTCGTGCGCGCTACCACGGCTCGAGATTCGCGCGCAGTCGCTCCAGGCCTGCGGCGCTCGCCACGACGACGAGCCGGTCGCCCGCGGCGAGCATCGTCGACGCGTCTGGCACCACCATCTGCTCGTCACGAACGAGAGCGAGGATGTTCGTGTCGCCGCCGTCGAGCTTGCGCCCGCTCGTGCCGACACTCGTGCCGACGAACGGGCTGTCGCCCTTGAGCGCGCCGGCGACGAGGCGTCGCTCCCCGGGGAGCTCGACGGCGAGGCCCGACCGCAGTAGCGCGACGAGATCGAGCTCGCCCACGCCTGAGAGATCTCGCGGCGCGCGTTCGCGAAGCAGGTTGATCGCGACCTGGAGATGATGCGTGTGGTGCGCGGGTGACGCCGCGCGCGTGCCGACCTGCGCTTCATAGAGACTCCGATATCGCAGGTGCTTCGACAGCCGCACCTGCACGAAGTAGCTGATGATGACCGCCAGCGCCGCCGGCACCAGCAGCGTGTAGCCACCCGTCATCTCGGTCACCATCATCAACGTCGCGATCGGCACGCGGGCCGCCCCGGCAAACACCGCCGCCATGCCGACGATGACGAAGGGCGCAGCCGGAAGTCCGGCGCCGGCGGCGACGACGCCGCCGAGCATCGCGCCCACAAAGAGCGTCGGCGCGAAGACACCGCCCGAGCCGCCCGAGCCGACGGTGAGACTCATCGCCACGAGCTTCGCGACGACGAGCACGGCGAGCGTCCCCACCGCGATCCGGCCATCGATCGCCATCTGCATCCATCCGTAGCCGCCGGCGATCACCTGCGGCACCGCGAGCGCGATCAGTCCGCTTGCCAACGCGCCGATCGCCGGCCGAACGATCGGTGAAACCGGCAGACGGCGAAACGCGTCGCGCGCCCGGTAGAACAGCTCCGGCGTCGCGGTCGCGACGACGCCGGCGACGGCGCCCAGCGCGATGAACCATGCCGACTCGAGCGGCTTGCGTAGCGGAGCGAGAGGCGGCACACGAAACAACGGCTCCCAGCCGGCGACCAGTCCGTTCAACGCGTAGGCCACGATCGCGGCGAGCGTGCAATAGAGAAGGGCGCCGGCCTCGAATTCCATGTCCGAATACAGCACTTCGATGACCATCAGCGCGCACCCGATCGGCGAGCGAAACACGGCCGACAGGCCGGCCGCGGCGCCGACGAGGAGCAACAACCGCCGGTCGCGCGCATCGCGCTTGGTGATCGTCGCGTACCACGAGCCGATGCTCGCCGCGACGAGCGCGATCGGTCCTTCGCGTCCAGCGGATCCTCCGGAGCCGATCGTGATCGCCGACGCGATGAGCTTGACCGGTGCGACGCGGCCGCGAATCGCCCCTTCAGTACGGTGAAACGCGCGTACCACCGCATCCGTGCCGTGCCCTTCAGCTTCCGGCGCGAACCACTCCGTGAGCGCGCCGACGATCAATCCGCCGAGCGCGGCGACGATGGGGACGAGCCAGAGGCCGTGGGAGCCAATGGTTTCCGTCGAGCTGCCGCCCTCGCTCGGCAGCCCCGGCGCATGGTAGCCAGCGAGCCGGCCGAGAAAAAACGAGTTGCTCAGTCTGAGCAGGAACGTAAAGAGCTGCGCCGCGGCGGCGCCCGCCACGCCGAGGACGATGGTGTCGATGATGAGTCGCCGCTGGCGCGTGCTTCCTGAGGGCGGGACTTCAACGCGCGCCGGCGTCGCGGCCGGCGCGGGACCGTCGCTCGGCGGCGATCCATCCGGTGCACTCATCGCGACGCCCGGGCCGACCGTCGCGCCGGCTCCTCGAACAGCATTGGGGGTTGTGCGACGTCTACGCCGAGCACTCGCGCCAGTGCCCCGAGGCCACGCGTGACGGTGCGCGCCTCGCTCGGCGACAGTTTCCGAAGCGCGGTGACCACACGCGCCGTCGGTGACTCCGGCGCACGGTCGAGCAGCGCGCGCCCGCGCGGCGTCAAGGTCAGCTCGCGGCGGCGTCGATCGCGAGCGGACGGCGCGGAGCGAACCAATCCTGAAGCCACCAATCGGGCGACCACGGCCGACGCGGTGTTTTGACGCGTCAACGCGCGCTCGGCGATGGCGCCGACCGACAGTGGCGATCCATTGCGCACGCCGTGGGCGATCTGCGAGAGCACGAACAGCTGCGCGTTCGTGACGCCGACCGTGGTTTGGATCCGCTGCGCCGAACGGCCGAGGTGCGCGACGAGCGCGCGCAGATACTGAAGCGCCCGCGCACGCGTGTCATCAGCTTCCGGTGCGCGGGCCCCGTTACGGGATATCACGTGTGCAGCACCGCGGTGTGTTGCGTGACTCACACGATCGCATCCGGTCGATCGACCACGTGGCCCCCGCGACAAGAAAGAACGGCGTCATCCGCGGTACGAGCTTCCCATGCATCCATCCGCGAATTATCTCGACATCGATACAATAGTATCACGCGCGATGGAACCGGGGAAGCCAGCCCGATGTCCCGCCGCCGCTATCGAAAGGCCGGCTGGACGGTGACCAGCGCGCTCGAATCGCGGGCGACCGCGATGCGGATGCGGTCGACGCCCAACGCCAGGCGCGCGACGACGCTGTCGATGCGCGCTTGGGGTACGCGCGCGCCGGCCGTCACGATCAGCGAGAGCCGCGGCGTTGTGCGCGACCATCGCGACAGCGTGTCGAGCGTGGCGCTGGACCGTGGCGTCACGACGCGCCGCACCCCCGACAGCCCTTTCGTCTCGAGCGCCAGCGCCGGCAACTGGAGCACCGAGGCGACCTGACGGCGGACGATCTCGCGAGCCTGCGTGCCGAGCGTGTCCGGCGAGAGGTAGCGCAACTCGAGGCGCGGCGCCGATCCGCTGTCGCCGATGGCGATCTCGAACGCCAGGATGGCCACCGAGTCCGGGAGCGCGACTCCCTGCAGCGCCCTTGCCACGCGTCCGCGAATCGCGGCCAGCTCAGCGCCTGCGCTGGGCGGGGGCGCCGGCGCCACCGGGCTCACCCCCGCGTGCGATGCGATCATCGTCGCCACGTGGCTCAGATCCGCGTTCGAGGCGGGAAGTTGCTCCAGCACGAGGTCGACCGGCTCTCCCGCCCGCGCGGTGGCCTGGCGCTCGAATCGTTGCCGCGTCGAATCGTCGAACCATTGCGTGGTCGCCACGTTGAGCGTCACGCGCGTGCGGTCGGTCTCGATCGTGACGTCGCGGCTGACGATGAACGACCGGCCGGGCGCGGTGAACAGCGCCGACGCCAGTTGCACGCCACGCTGAATGCGCGTCTCGCGCGTGATCTGACGCAGCGATGCGCTGAGCGGTATCGCGACCAGCGCGACGAAGGCCAGCACGAGGATCACACGCGCCGGCAACGACCGGAGCACACCGAGAGAGCGCACGCCCGGCAGCCGCTCGGCCCACGCCGCGAGACCGCTCACCGAGGCGTCGCTGTGCCAGCGCCGCACCTCCGCCAGGACCTCCGGGCGATGCATGCCGGCGACGAGGAAGACGAGCATCGCGCTCATTACGATGCCGGCCAGGTTGGCGCCGTAGAGGAGCAAGCTGCCGCGCAAGACCGGCCAGTTGCCACCGGTGCCGATCGCGAATCCGGCGACGGCGAGCGGTGGCACCAGTGCCACGGACACGGCGACTCCCGGCACGGCGCCCGCGAGGCGATTCCCGCGCGCGACCGTCACGACGGCGCCGGCGAGCCCGGAGAAGACCGCGATCGCGAGGTCGAGCGTCGTGGGCCGGGTGCGCGCCGCGATCTCCGCCGTGATGTCGTGGAACGGCAGGAATCTCGTGAGGACAGCGGCGATCGCGATCACCGCCAGCGTGCTGACGAGCACGGCGGCTGCCGTTTGCGCCGCCAGTCGACCATCGCCGATCGCCAACCCGAGCGCGAGTCCGGCGACCGGCGCGAGCAGCGGCGCGATGAGCATCGCGCCGATGACGACCGCCGAGCTGTTGAGCGCGAGCCCGAGAAGAGCGATGGCGCCGGCGAGCACCAGCACGAGCCAGTACGCGACGCCGGTGTCCGTGGCGGCGCCGGCAGCCTCGTCGAAGATCGCCCGGCGGTCGTCGGCGTCGAGCCAGCCGAGTATGCCGCGGTCCTTTCCCGCGTCAGCGCTCATCGGTCACCATCCCGCTGGCGGCCAGCGCGGGGCCGACGACGTGCACGTCGAGTTGGGGATACGCGATGACGATGCCCGAGCGCTTGAACGCCCACCAGATCGCCTGGTGCAGCTCCGATTTCGTCACGCGCGCCATCCACGGATCGTCGCTCCACACCGACACCTCGAAGACGACGGAGGAATCGGCGAACTCGGTCAGCAGCACGCGCGGCTCCCGGTCGGACAGGCGTCCGGGGAGCGCCACCGCCGACTCGCGGAGCACCCGCATCACTTCCTCGAGGTCGCTGTCGTACGAGACGCCGACGGTGGCGCGAAGGCGAAAAATCGAATCGCGGAGGGTGAAGTTCGTCACGGTGTTCTGGACGAGGATCGAGTTCGGGATGATGAGATCCTCCTCGTCGCGCGACCGAGCCACCGTCGCCCGCAAGCCCATGCGTGTGACGCGCACGACGCGGTGTTCGACCTCGAGTACGTCGCCCGGTTTGATCGTGCGCTCGGTGAGCAGAATGAGCCCGGCGACGAAGTTCTGCGCCACGTTCTGCATGGCGAAGCCAAGCGCGACGGCGAAGAACGCGCCGGCGGCGAAGAGCGCGCCGAGGTCGAGCCCGATGGTCTGGAAGGCGATGCCGAGTCCGAGGACGATCACCACGTAGTGGACGAGGCGCGACGCGATGCCCACGGTGCCGGCATCGCGCACCCCGCGCAGCGCCATCGCGCGCGTGGTACCGCGTCGCGCGAGGCGCGACAGCCAGAACGTCGCCAGCACGATCACGCCGACGAGCACCACGGTCATCAACGTGATCGGCGTGCGGCCGATGGTGACGAGCGGGGCGTTCAGGACGCGGGTGGCGACGGTCGTGTCGGGCCGCATCAGCGCGTCGAGCGTGAGCGAGGCCATCCATCCGCGCGCGTTCACGGAACCAGCGCCATCGGCGTCGGTCGGCTCGCCATTGTGGAAGCGCACGCTTCCAGCGACGCGGACGTCGTTCCGATCGAACGGTGCATGGTCGGCCAGCGGGCTCGGTATCGAGGTGGATGGGCGACGGCGTCGATCACGCCGGCGGGCGACGTCGCACCCGAGGCCGGCGCCGCTTGGAGATGCGAATAATAGCGATCCGCTTGGCGCTACGGCACCGCGCCAGCTCCATCCATCGCAGGATGGAAGCGACCGCCGCGCGCACGCTCCCGGCTCTGGTGACGACGAACCACCAGATGCGGGTGGACTACGCCGGCGGCGAATCGGGCGACGCGCCATCGCGCGCCGGCTCGAGCCGCACGCGGAGCACCGGCGCTTCCACCAGCGCGTATGTGCCGGACGCCATCGCGACGCGGCCGCCCGTCGCGTCGATCGCGTCGAGCACGCGCGCGAACAGCTCGTCCTTGGTGACGCGCCGCCGCCGATAGTCCACCACGTAGCGCGCGGTGTAGTCCAGCCAATTGTCGGTCGCGACGAGCGTCACCAGCGGCTCGACGCGCGCCTCCTCGAGACGGTAGGTGCGAAGCATGTGCGCCCACGCCGCGCGCGATTGTTCGGTGTACTTGCCCACGACCGCGTGCGCCGACTCCTCCAAGATCCGCCGCGCCAGCGCGCGATCGCTCCCGTACCGAATCGGCACGCGGATCTCGTCCCACAAGAACGGAAAATCGGCCGAGTAGTTGAACACCGGCGCTTTGAAGACGTAGCTGTTCGCCACGCGCACGATGCGGCCGTTGTATAGGTCGCCGTCGACCCAGGCGCCCACCTCCATCAACGCCGTGCGCAGCACGCCGATGTCGATCACGTCGCCCGTGATGCCGCCGAGCTGGATGCGGTCGCCCGGGGAATAGAAGTGGCTCACCGTGAGCGCGATCCAGCCGGCGACGCTGGCGATGACCTCTTGCAGGGCGAACGCGACGCCGGCACCCGCGACGCCGAACGCGACAGTGAGGCCGGTGAGGTGGCTGCTGTAGACGGTCGTCACGAGCAGCACGACGGCCGCGTACCGGACGAAAGTGATCAGCTTGCCGACGCGATAGCGGGCACTATTGTCGTGGATGAATCGCCGCGCGGACCGCGACAACACGCGTCCCACGACGACGATGAGCAAAATGCCGACGAGCACCGCGATCAGTTTCCCGACCACGGGATCGAAAAGCCACTTCCGAACGACATCCATCACGTTCCACACTCCACGATGGGAGATCGGTGTGTCGCCACTCGAGCGCGCGGGCCAGCGGCGACACTGCCCGCCAGCCGCCGGTCCGGTTTGGCCGGACTGATCCACGCGGTCGTCGTGCACCAGATGCGCCAGGCGTGCCGCGCCCCTATGGCCGCGCTCGTCCGCGGGAGAGTCATCTGCGCATCATCATGTCGCGTCGCGACCGAGCGACACGCGGAAGGCGGGCACCTCGTACGACGGCGGGACGCTCGCGGCCGGGATCGCGATCTGATTGCCGTCGCGCAGCGCGCCGTAGTGCGGCGACATGATCTCCATCCCCGCCTCGTTGAACGCATCCTGAATGTTGGCGTGGAGCATGGAGTATGTCCCGGCCATCCGGTCGGCGTGCGCGGTGTACGCGTTGAGCTGGTAGCTCACATAAAAATCGTCCAGGCTCGTCTGCAGCACGAAGGGCGCGGGGTCGGCGAGCACGTACTCGGTGCGGCGTGCCGCCGCGATGAGCAGATCGTGTACCGTCTGCCACGGCGCGTCGTAGCCGATGGTGACCGTCGTGTGCAACACGAGACCACGCTCAGCCGCCAGCCGCGTGTAGTTGAGCACCTGCGCGCTCAGCACCGTACCGTTGGGGATGGTCACTTCGACGTTCTTGATCGTGCGCACGCGCGTCACGAGGAGCGTGCGCTCAGTGACATCGCCGACCGTCTCGCCGATCTGCACGCGGTCGCCGATGTGAAAGGCGCGCGTGTACGTGAGCACCACGCCGGCGACGATGTTGCTGATCGCCGACGACGATCCGAGCGAGAAGAGAACGCCGAGAAAGAGCGAGACGCCCTTGAAGGCATCGGTATGCGCGCCCGGCAAATAGGGGAAGCTCAGCACCGCCGCGAACGCGAGCACCAGCACCCGCGCGATCTTGTATGTGGGCTCGGCCCACTCGCGATAGAACCCCTCGAAGGTGAGCGCGCCGTTCTCGACCGCGCGAAAAATGGCGTGGATGAGTTTGAGCGCGTACCGTGTGACGAGCGCGATCACGAGCAGGTAGAACACGCTCGGCACGTAGCCAATGAACGCGCTCCACGCGGACGCGAGCGGCGTCAGCGCGTAGCCGACGATGCGCCGCGACAGGGGCTCGGTCCACGGAAAAAAGCTGAGCACCAGCGGCACGTAGATGTAGAACAGCACGACCGTGACGGCGACGCGAAGCGCGCGGGCCAGGATGAGCAACGTGTGCGAGACGCGCTCGGCGGAGATGAGCTCGAACTGCTGGATGCGGACGCCGGGAATGCGCGCGCGCCGCACGACTTCCATGCGGCGGTACAGACGCGGGAAGGTGAGACGCAAGAGCCAGAGCGCGATCAGGAGCGACAGCGTCGTGGCCGCGGCCAGCCCCGCATCGACGAGCAGCGCTCGCGCGCTCACGCGGTCGCGCGCGGCGGCGAGCGCCCGGCGGATGGTGTTGACATAGTCGCGCGCCAGCCTGTCGCGCGAGACGCCGAGCGGCGCCGCGTCGGAGTCGAGCACGACCATCAGCGCTAGCGCACCCGAGCGGAGCTCGACGAATCCATCTCGCGGCACCGGCAGGATCGAATCCGCGCCCGATGGCCGCGATCGCGCGAGCTGCATCAACTTGTCGCCCGCCGCGCGCGCGCGCTGTTCCGGCGTGAACGGGCCCAACGTTCCGTAGAGGCGAAACAGCGTATCGTCCTGAAAGATCACCGGCGCGCCCGGGGTGGAGTCCACCGCGACCGCGACGGAAGGCGCGCGCGCGGTGTCGCTCGCTCGCGGCGGCGGCGTCCGTGCCGGCGCGCGCTGCTGCGCCTGGGAGAGGACGGTATCGCCTCCGGCCGCGATGAGCAGTGAAAGGGCGACAACGCCCCGAGCCAGCGCCCGTGCTCTGATCATGCGATGATCCTCGCCGAAATGTGGATCGACTCCGCTTCTGGCGTCATGGCTCTGCCGCTGCCGGCGCATCGGGCGGAGCCGCCTTCACATCGGCCGGCGCGCTGTCGCGCTCGCGCAGCAACACGATGGGATCCTCGTAGTCGCCCGCGTCGAGGCGAAGGAGGCGCGCATCGAGATCGGCGCGAAGGGTTCGTAGCAGGTCTCGCCGCAGCATTCCGTGTTCGACCGCATCTTGCAGCTCTGCCTGCTCGATCGCCAGGAGATGGCGCACGGCACGCACGCTGGCATCGCGCGCCAGCTCGCGCTGCTCGAGGTGGATGCTGGCCAACGCGTCGCGCGCCCTCGCGCGGCGCGCCTCGTACTGTTCGCGAAACGCTGCCAGGACGATCGGCGGCGTCTCGTGCCGCGCGGACATGCGATCGACTTCCGCGAGCCCCGATTCCGCAACGCGCAGGCTCACGCGCGCGCGATCGTAGTCTACCTTGTTGCTCGTCGTGTCGACGAGGCCGAGCCGCGTGAGGAGCAACGGCATCGAGATTCCCTGGACGAGCAGCGACAACAGCACCACGCCGAACGTCATCGTGACGAGCAGCGCGCGATGCGGGAAGTCGAGCGCCAGCGCGAGCGCGAGCACCATCGAGAGGGCGCCGCGCAGACCGCCCCATGTGATGACGAGGCTCCAGGCGACGGGGATGCGCTCTCTCGTTCGGCGCAGCACCAGCGTCGTCGCGGCGATCACGCCGGCGCGGCTCGCCAGCACCGCGAGGTACGCGATCGTGATCTCCTGCCACGACGACGCGAGAATCGCGAGATCGACCTCGAAGCCGATGAGCAGGAAGACGACGGAGTTGAGCGCGAAGGCGATGTATTCCCAGAACGACTCGACGGCAATGCGCGTCGTCGGCGACATGCCGACGCGCCGCGCGTAGTTTCCGCACACCATCCCCGCCGCGACCGCGGCGATGACGCCCGAGACGTGCACCTCCTCCGCGAGCGCGAACGAGCCGTAGGCCGCGATGGTGGTGAGGGTGATCTCGATCATCGCATCGTCGACGCGCTTCGTCACCTGCGACGCGACGTACCCGATGGCGAGTCCCATCATCGCGCCGCCGCCCACGATGCGAATGAACTCGAGCACGAGGCCGCTGGCCGACGCGTTCTCCCCGGCGACGAACGAGAGGATGAGCGTCAGCAGCACCACGCTCGTGCCGTCGTTGAGCAGGCTCTCGCCCTCGACGAGCGTACGCAACCGGCCGGGCGCGTTCAGATGCCTGAAGAGACTGACGACGGCGATTGGGTCGGTGGCCGCGATCAGCGCCCCGAACACAATGCCGTACCGCCAGGAGAAGCCCGCGTCGAGCCCGAGCAGGGCGATGGCGGCCGTCGTGACAAGGCCCGTGAGCACGATCGCCGCGATCACGCCCGGCACCGCGAGGGCGCTGATCGCCAGCTTGTTGCGCCAGAACTCCGCGCTGTCGAGATGGAACGCCGCCTCGAAGAGCAGGCCCGGCAACAGCACCGCGAACAGCAGCTCTTTCGTCAAGTGTGGCGGCGCCACGACGTGCATGCCGCCGAGTACGAGGCCGACGAGCACCAGCGCGACCGTGTATGGAAAGCGCAGCCGCCGCACCACCATGGCAACGGCCGTGGCGATCGAGAACAGCACGATCAGCGTGGTCTCAGTCGTCATTCCCGACTCGCGCGGCGATGGCTAACGTGACGGACTCTGGTGCGTTCATGTTGCGGCGCGCCCGATGGGTGCCTCTCGAAGAGAACGCAGCGCAGCAGCAATCGGCTTGGCACAGTCGTCCACATTCGGCCGATCACGGCGAGCATCACCTCGCATTGGGCCACCACACCGTCGAGCGCGCTGACGAGTCGACGCCGGGCGCAATGTGGTCCACGTCCACGAAGAGCGACTCGGCCGGTAGTGGGCGCGGACTGCATCGTACAAGCGTCTCACGGAGCCGGCCGAATCGTCGCGGCGGTAGCCGATGAAGATCTTCATAGCAGCGGAAACGTACTCCGGAGGGGCGTACGCGCGGTACAGGCGAATCGAATCGGCTGATGCACGCCTGCCTTGGCAATCATCGAATTGCGCCCGCGCGAGCGGAATCGCATACTCACGCGATGCGCTCCGCAATGCCGGCCTTCGTGCTCACCGTTGCCTTCGCCGCGGGCGCCGCCGCGCAGTCGGTGCCGGATCGTCCGAGACTCGACTCCAAGGCTGACCCGAATGATTGGGAGGCCTATTTCGATCTGGGGGTGAGCAATCTTCCCAAGCTGCCAACGGCCGCGAGCAACGCGTTCTACTGGGCGTCGCGACTCGACCCGAGCCGCGCCGATCCGCTCTTCGCGCGGTACGTCGCGTTCTGGGTCAGCGACGTCGGCAGGTTCGAGCAGTACTTGAAGGATGACGAGCGCGTGCTGCAAAAGCCGGAAGTCCGTGCCGCCGAATCGTGGAAGCTCCAGGCATTGCTGCGAAATCCGTTCGTGCCGCAGGGACTGATGATGGTCGCATACGATCAACTGTCCGGCCGTTGGCGCGCGGACAACCTCACCAACGCATGGATCGCGTACGCGAACGGGCGCATTCCCGACGCGCTCACCTTCTTTGGCCGGGAAGCCGATCACAATCCCAACGAGTACTACTACCTGCGCATGCATCGCGCGGCGCTGTTCGTGTTGCAACATCGGTACGACAGCGCCGCATCGGAGATGACTCGCTATCTGGGCGAGCTCCGCGCGCGCGACAAGAAGCAGACTGTGCACGTCTACGAGTCGAAGGCGATGGCCGAGTACGGGATGGGACTGCTCTTGTGGGCGAGCGGCGATGTCGCGGGCGCCCGGCAGGCGCAGCAGCGCGCGCTGGTCGAGGACCTGTCGTTCGCACCCGCGCATGCGATGCTTGGCCTGCTGATGATGAACTCGGGCGACGCCGCCGGCGCGGCGCCCGAGCTCTCGCAAGCGGTGGAGATCGCGCCCGAGGATGCCCTCTATCGAATGCGCTACGGTGCGGCGCTGCTCAAGTCGGGTCGCGCGACCGAGGCGGTCGAGCAATACCGTCGGGCCGTGGCCGCGGAGCCGTATTACGCTGAAGCGCAGCAAGGCCTCGCTGAGGCGCTCGAGGCAGCGGGCGATCGGGCCGGCGCGATCGGCGCCTACGACAACTATGTGCATCTCGCGCCGCGCAGCAAAGCGCCATACATCGACGCGGCCAAGGCACGCATCAAGGCGCTCGGAGCGGACACGGTCATGCGGACGCCGTAGGTCGCGCGGTCTACCTCATGTTGACACGCCCCCGCCAATAGGCGAGCGTCCCGTGCCCTCACGGAGCGAACATGTCCGACCCGATTGGCGAATCTCCCGACGTTCTGCGCTGGCAGTACATCCTGCTGCCGGTGATGGTCGCGCTCGTGCTCTCGCTCGCGGCCTACTTCGTCATCGAGAGCAAGGCGCAGGTGAACGCGCTGCAGCATCACTTGCAGGAAGAATCGCACTTCGCCATGGACAGCGTACTCGCGCGGGCCGACCCCACGCACGCGGTCCGCACGCCGGCGCAGCGCGAATTCGAGTTGCTCGCCAGCCTCGAGGCGTACGCGCTCGACAAGCGCCATCATCAGTCGAATCTCATGCTGATGTCGCGCACGTGGACGCGCTACATGGCCTTCCTCACCGGGATGATTCTGTCCTTCATCGGCGCCATCTTTGTCCTCGGCAAGCTGAGCACACCGGCCACCAAGGTCGACGTGGGCGTAGAGTCTGGCCGTGCCGCGCTGGAGTCGACGTCTCCGGGATTGTTTCTCGTGCTGTTCGGTACGATCCTCATGCTCACGGCCGAGATGGTGCACGTGGATGTCTCGATCAAGGACACGGCGGTCTTCCTTCCCGTGACAGCCGACGCCGCGCCGGGCGGACTCGCCAGTCCCGCGCCGGCGACGCAACCGCGGCCGACCTCGATCGACAGCATCCTCAAGGACCTCAAGAAGCCGCTTCGATAACGCACCAGACGTCAGGAGGACATCGTGCGTTCACGCTCATCCCTTGGCCAGTCGCGTGCCTTGCGGTTCGCATTGCTGTTGGCGACGCTCGCGGCCCGCTCGCTTGGCGCTCAGACGAAACTCGATGTGCTGCAGGCGCGGTGGGAAGCGGGGAAGTACGACTCGATCGTGCAGCCGCTGGCCGTGCTGCGCGAGTCCGCACCCCCCGACGCCAGGCTGCGCGTCGACTATCTGCTCGCCACGTCGCTCTGCCGCAGCGCCATGGCCGGCCGGCGATCGCTCGGGGTGCAGCTGCTCGGCGCGATGCAATACCACTACGGCGCGGTGCTCGGCGATTCAGCGCGCGCGTGGCTGCTTGCCGAAGCCAGACAATGCGACGCGGCTGGCGCGGGCGCACTGGCTCCGCCCGCCGTCCGACCCGTCACGCTGGTGGCCCGGCCGATCGCTGAGATCAACATCAGCGGCGGCAAGTCCTTTTACGATGCGTGTGGACAGGCTGGTGCCCAGGGCGGGGAAGCAATGCGCATCAACCGCGTGATCACGACCGATGTGCTGGCCGCGCGACTCCACGCCCTCGGCGCCATCGATACGGCGGCGGCCGAGACGCGCGCGCTCCTCGCCGGATTCGGTTCCGATACCGCGATCGCCGTAGTCCAGCGCCGGTTCGTCATCGTGTCGCTCGCCGGCCACACCGTGAAGGATCTGCAGCGCATCGGTGAGACGCTCGATGCGTACCGTCAATTCTATTCCCGAACGTACGGACTGCGCCTTCCCGATTCCGTGGTGACCGTGCTGCTCGTGCCCGAGGAGTACGCGCTGCGGCGGGTCGCCGAGCGTTGGCACGGGGTCGATCCCGGCAATCTCGTGATCGGGTATTCGATCGTCTCGGATCTGAGCATGGTCGCCATCATTCCGTACAAGGCGCAGGGCACGCTCGCGCACGAGCTCATGCACCTGATGCTCTCGTACTCGTACGCGGATGCGCCGGCGTGGCTCAACGAAGGACTCGCCTCACTGTACGAGGTTTCCACGATCCTGCCCGACAGCACGATCAACGGATTGGCCAATTGGCGCGGGCCGGTGCTGGCGCGAGGCGGCAGGAGTCGTCCGGCACTCGACTCGCTGTTCGCGGCGAGTGATGCGGAGTACCGTGGAATTGGCGCCCCGCGGGACGATTTCCGGCGCGCATTGACGTACGCGCAGTCGCGCTACTTCATGATGTTTTTGCAGGATCGCGGGGTGCTTCCCGCGTTCGTTCGCGCGATGCGCAGCCAGCCGTTCGTCGTGCCGGACAGCGCCGCCGGCTCCGTGCGTGTCGCGGTCCCGGGGTCGGCGCTGACGCGATCGGTACTCGCATCGCTGCTGCCGGGGCGCGATTTCGCGAAGGACTACGAGGTGTGGCTCGCGAGGCAGCTCTCGTCATTGCCGGCGAGCGCATGCTGATAGGGCGTCGTGAATCGCTCATGGCTGTCCCGGCTCGTTCGCGCCTGGCTCCTGACCGGCGTGACGGACGGACTCTTTGCGAGCGTATCGAGCGTCTTCTTCTTCAACTCGACGGTCACGCGGCTCTCTCAAGGAGTCGCCTCCACGCTGCTCGGCAAAGCGGCGTTCGCCTCGTGATGTCGCTGGCGGTCATTCCGTTTTTCCTGCACCGGCTGCCCGCGATCACGATCCGGTGGTGGGTGCAGCTGATCGGACACATTCCCGTTGTCGCGCTGCCGATCGTGGCATCGATCGGCAGAGGAGACTCGCGTCCAACGACGATCGCAGGGCACTGTGACCCGGACCGCGCTCGAACCGCTTTCGCTAGCGGTTCTTGCCATCGCCTCTGACATCCCTAGCTGTCTGCGGCGCTGGAACAACCGATCTTGATGTCAGCCTGTAGAGGATGCGTGCAGAGCATTGGCAGGAACCTTTGCCGCGCATCCGGAGCGCGTGCGCGCACGTGTGCTCGACGCGCTCCAGGCGGCGGGATGTGCCGTAAGCTGACGGCACCGATCGGCACTTAGGTGTGTCGTGGGTTAGGTCAGATGGACGGGGGTGACGGTCAGCGTTGTGTTACAGCGCTGGCGCGCGCCTCGATCCGACATTCTTGTTCATGGACTCTCGTCAGCCCATCATGCCTCGACTCGCATCGTTCCTTCTGTACCTAGCGCTCCTGAGCCAGACTGCCTGCGCGCCGGTCAATCCGGCGCCGGCGAGTGTCTCGAGAGGGAGCGCGCAGGTCGCAACATCGAGCGTGCGCGCGCTGCCGACCACGTACTTGGCCGATCGATTCGCTCTCGCCCCCGTCACGATCGCCGGCGACACGCTGATCCTCTACACGGACACTGGCGGGGGCGCGAACATGCTCTTCGCGGAGGCCGTCACACGTCTGGCGCTCCACGATTCAGCGATCATGCTTGGAGCGGACACGGTGCGTTTGGTGGCGTTGCCGGATTTCCGGCCGAGCGCGTCGATTCCATCACCGCAGCCAGAGCCACCGTTCGGTGCCAAGCTCATCCTCACTCAAGCCGACGCCGGCGATCGCCTCGCGCGCGCCGGTTTCCTCGGTCGCACCTGGTTCGCCGGCCGTGTGTGGCGCTTGGACTATCCGCGACACACGCTCTCGCAGCTCTCAGCGCCACGAGTCAGCGGCGATCAACCGGAGCATCGCGTCCCGATCGGATTCCAAACCGATTCAGCCGGACATCGCACGACGAACTTTCCGCGCATCCGGGTTGAAATAGATGGCGATTCTCTCGATCTCCTCTTCGACACCGGCGCGACCGTCACACTGACGGACTCCGCGCTCGCGCAACTCGCCGACGGCGGCCCACGCGTGAGAGGCACGTCGTTCATCGCGAAGAACATTTTCGACCGGTGGACGTCTCGACATCCGAATTGGCGTGTGATCCCACGTGCCGAACATTTGCCGCGTGGCGATCAGCGAGAGATGCCGATGATCGAGGTCCCGTCAATCTCCGTCGGCGGCTACGTGGCGGGTCCAGTGTGGTTCACGATGCGCCCCGACCCTAACTTTCACGACTTCATGTCGAAGTGGATGGACAAGAGAATCGAAGGCGCCCTTGGAGGTTCGGCGTTGCGCTATTTTCGCATCGATCTCGACTACCCCAACGCGGCCGCTTGGTTCGAGAAGCCGTAGCCGGCTACGCTCGCCCGGTGCACTCGGCGCAGGAACTTCCGCTCGCGTGCATCGCGGCGAGAATGAGACTCGCGAGTACGAGATCCCGCCGCCGGATGGCCCTGTCCCTACTCCGATCGCAGAACGATGATCGGATTGATCCGGCCCGCCCGCCACGCCGGTAGATATGCCGCGAGCATGACGACTGATGCGAGCACTGCACTGGCGACCAAGAAGCTCACCGGATCGAGTGCGCTGATACCAAAGACAAACACTGTCGCGACCCGGCTCAACAGAAGCGATCCGACCACGCCCGCGCCGATGCCGGCGCCCACCAACTTGCACGCGTCGTGCAAGACGAGCGACGTGATGTCGCGATCGTTCGCGCCGAGCGCGAGCCGGATGCCAAGCTCGCGCGTGCGCTGCGCGACGACGAACGACACCAAACCGCCGAGGCCCACGGCCGAGATCGCGAGCGCCAGCACTCCAAAGCCGGAAAGGAAATTTCCGAGGAGCGCCGTCGGACGGATGTTGTCGACCTTGGAGTCGGAGAGTGGGCGAAACGAGACGAACGGAATTCCGGGCGTGATCCGCCGGATGGTCTGCTGCAAGTCGGCGGCGACAGTCTGGGCGGTTCCCGTGAATCGGACGTAGAGCGCCTGCTGTTGGGGCGCGTAGCCTGCTTGTCTGATCGCGGCATAGTACCGCGGCTCGTGTCCGATGCGCAGATCGCTGAACGCGACGTCGCCGACGATGCCGATCACTTCCATCGCCACGCCGTCGCGGATGATCGTGCCGCCGATGGCATCGCGGCCCCGCCAGTAGCGCTCGGCCATGGTCGCGTTGACCACCGCCCGCGCCGATGTTCCTGGACCGTCCCGCACATCGAAGACGCGGCCGCGCACGAGCGGAACGCCCAGCGCCTCGAAATAGTCCGGTCCCACCGTTTCGGAGGCGACGATGCGATCTTCGTCGCGAGCAGCGACGTATCCACGAACATCGACGGGTGAGCGCGGCTCCTTGCCGCCCATGAGCTCGTAGTACGCGGTGCCGGCTCGGCGAACGCCCGGCGTGCCGCGTATCCCTTCCATGAAGCGATCGTACTGCGCGATGGAGCGGAAGTCGAAGCCCGCCTGCTTCGAGAGTTGAACGTCTCCGGCAAGCACGTGCGTCACGTCGTAGCCGGGATTCACCGACACGAGCGATTGGACGCTTCGTAGCAGGAGCATTGCGCCGACGGCGATCATTAGCGACAGCGCAAGCTGGATTATCATGAGCGCATTGCGCACGCGCGCTTGGGCGCGCGGGATGCCCGCAGTTTCGCGGAGCGGGGTCATCGCGGACGTCCGTGTTGTTTGGATGCCGACCGCGAGGCCGACGCCGAGTCCGGTCAACAGCGACAGTGCGATGCCGAACGCCAGTGTCTGGTAGTCGAGGCGCAAATCCGCCGCGATGATGAAAGGGATGATCCGCAGGGCAGCCACACCCCAGAATGCCACGAGAATGCCGAGCGCTCCGCCGCTGATCGCCAGCAACAAATTTTCGAGAAGATGCAGCCCGATCAGGCCGCGACGACTCGCACCCAGCGCGATCCTGACGGCGACTTCTCTTCGTCTCACCGCGGCGCGAGCGAGCAGCAGGTTCGTCACGCTTGCGCACGCGACGAGCAGCAACAGACCAACCACCGCGCTCAACAGGGTGATGACACGATCGACGTGATATTGCGCTCGCTCGGCGCCGCCCAAGAGCGTGGGCGCGGCCTCGATCATCACCGTTCGGCCGGACGAAGCGCTTCGCCCGTCCGCTTTGCGATGCGCCTCGGCCTGCTCGACCGCCGCCTGAGCGGCGGGAAGCGAGACGCCGTCTCGAGGGCGCGCCATCGCGGAGAACATCCGCGCATCCGGATAGTCGATCACCCACGGAGTTCCGAATGCCTGCGCCTGCATCGCAATCGGGACGTACAGATCCGGGGTGTCGTCGAAGACGATGCCCCGGAACTGAGCAGGTGCGACCCCGATCACGACGAACGGCGAGCCATTGATCAGCAGCGTCGCGCCCAAGACAGTCGGCGACGATGCGTAGTGCGACTTCCAGAAACGGTGGCCGAGGACGACCACGGCACTCGCGCCTCGGGCGGAGTCATCGCGAGCGACGAGCAATCGTCCGATGAACGGCGAGATTCCGAGCGCGGAGAAGAAATTGCCGGAGACGAGATCGCCCCTGGCGCTGCCGTCGACTCCTCCGGCACCGAGGAGTGCGGTGAAGCGCGTGCTGAGGATCACATCGCGAAAGACCGGCGCGCGCTCCTGGATGTCGAGCAGATCGGGACGTGAGGAGCGTCCGTAACGCTTGGGGTCGTCCGAGCTCGCTGTGCGCTCGCCGCTGTAGAGTCGTATCCAGGTGCCGGCGCGCGAACCCGGAATCACTTCGAAGTACGCGGCTCGGACGAGGCTGAAAATTGCGGAGCTCGCGCCAATACCGAGCGCCAGCATGACAACCACCATCGCGGAGAGGCCGCGCGCGCGAAGCAACCTTCGAACGGCGGTGCGTACTTCATTGGGTAGCGCGTCAGTCATGACACCCCATGGAAGGGCCTCGACTTTGTTGAAGGACAGTCTCACAGTCGTGCGCCGTAGCGATCGTGCAAGGTTGCGATTGCCTCACGACGTGGCATCATCACGATCGACCGAACGATTCGAAGATGGAGCAAAGGTCCGTTAGATGACCGCCGCGCTCTCGAGCTCGACGCCGAGCCCGTCGGCGATTCTGTTCACGAACGCATAGTACGCGACAATCGCGCACGCATCGTGGATGGCGAGGTCGGTGAAGCCCGCGCGCCGCAGCTCGTCGATGTCCGATGCGCTGACGGCGGCCGGTAATCGCGTCAACTTCTCCGCGTAGTCGAGCAGGGCCCGGTCGGCCAAGCTCATCGCCGGCGAGACACCGCGCTCCGCGACCAGCGCGTGAAGCAGCTCGCTCGCCTGTTCGACCGATGCGCCCTCGGCCGCCAGCACCACACGGAGACCCGCTCCGTGATGGTGCAGTCAATAGTGGCAGTTGTTGAGCGCGGACACGCGCACCGCGAGCATCTCGCGCTGCCGCCGCGACAAGGGCCCGGGGCGGTGCATGAGCTCGCGGTAGAGCTCGTAGTGCCAGCGCATGACGGCGGGGTGAACGCCGTGAATCCGGAGAATGTTGTCGGTATCCGGAACCCGCTCCGCGGGCGAAAGCTCGGCGTCGGTCGCGTAGCGAATGAAAGCCATCGGGGCTCCGGGACGGGTACACCGCTGGGTCGTCGGCTCATTACGCGCACTCTTGCATCGGCCGAGGGCCAGATTGGCACGGTACCGTCACCGCCGCAAGTGTGCGGCACGGGCGCGTCAACCGACCAGGATCTTGATCTGGTGCGTCTCTCCACTCGACGTCCGAGAGGTGGTAGTTACCGCGGTAGTGTCTACCGGAAAAACGAGCTTGTTTTGAAGACGGCCCCGCGCTCGCCTAGCGAAGACTGAGTGTTTCGGGCTGCCTACTTCGCGAGCGCGTTCGCTTCTGCCTCGCGTCCGGTCGTGCGGTACAAGGTCGCGAGTCGGTCCCGCGCCTCGAGCACTCGGATGTGATGCGGCTCCAGCGTGCGCAGCAATGCCTCATACGAGTTCCGCAACAACGGCTCGGCGTCGCCGGCGCGTCCGCGGCGCGCGATCACCTCACCCAACAGGCTTCGCGTCACCTGAACGGCCCAATGGTCGGCGCCGAGCGCGGCCGCGCGCATGGCCACGGCCTCCTCGAGGATGCGCTCACCGCCTTCGAGATCGCCCCCGGCGGCGGTGCACTGCCCGAGCTGGGTATACACTACGCCCAGCGTGGGATCGCTCTCGTGGAGCACGCGTCCTCGGAGCGCAACCATTCCGCGCACCAGCGGCATCGCTTCCGCGCATCGGCCGCCATCGACGAGCGCGCCGGTGACCATCCACTCCGCCCCCAACGTCGCGGGATTCTCGGGGCCGAGCGCGCGCAGATTGAGGTCGTACGCGCGCCGCGCCTGCACGAGCGCATCGTCGAACTTGCGCTGATAGATGAGATTCCCCGCGAGCGGCTGCAGCGACGCGGCGACCTGTAGATCGTTCGGTCCGCGCGCGTGCTCGAAGAGCCGAACGGCCTCGCGGTGGAGCGGCTCCGCCTCCACGAAGCGACCGAGCTGCGTCAGCGCGGTGGCGTGATTGCCAACCGCGATCGCGCGCGCCTGCTCGTCGCGCGGCTTCCACCGCGCGATCCCTCCCGCCACGGCGCGATACAGCGACTCTGCCTGCGCCAACCGTCCCTGCGACATCTCCGCTTCCGCGATGTTCGCCAGCGTCTCGAACACCACAACCGAATCGCGATCGGGCAGCGCGCCAAGCATGGCGAGCGACACGCGGTACAGCGATTCGGCGCGCGCGGGCTTGCCGATCTCGTTCTCGATCTGCGCCAGGTCGTAGATGATGTCCGCCGCGTCGCGAGTCGCGCGGCCGCCGTCGAGCCGCTGGCGTATGCGGTACGCGTCCTCGAGCAGCGGGCGCGCGCGGTCGTAGAGATACATGCGCGTCAGCGTCTCGCCGAGCGTCAGCTTGATCGCGGCCTGTAGGTCGGGCTGATCGGTGAAGGAAGAATCGATGCCCGGAATCGCCGCGTCGATCGCCTGCACGACCGTGACGCCGGTGCCCTTTCGCTGCGGACGCGCGGCCGCGAACACTTGCTGAAAAAATTGCGTGACCGCCTGGGTGCGCAGCGCTTCGCGGATCGCGCGATCGCGCTCGGCGCGTGCGGTGCGCGCCTGCATCACGCTCACCACGGTGCCCGCAACGAGCGCCGCAACGGCGAGCGCGGCGGCGGCGGTCGCGAATCGGTTCCGTCGGGTAAACTTTCGCAGGCGATAGCGCAGCGTGTCGGGCTGCGCGAGCACGGGCCGGCCCGCGAGGTACCGCCCGATGTCCTCGCTCAGTTGCTGCGCCGAGTGATAGCGGCGATCGGGCTCGGGTCGCAGTGCCATCAGCACGATGCTGTCGAGCTCGCCATCCAGCGCGCGTTGCAGGCGGCGCGCATCGCCGGCGTCCGAGGTTGCCGCGGCGGTATCGGTCGCCACCCGGCTCGGCGCCGGCGGCTCGGCGTCCGCGTGGCGGGCGGGGAAGAATCCATCGCCGGCGTCGAAGGGACGCCGGCCGGCGAGCAACTCGAACAAGACGACGCCGAGCGAGTAGATGTCGCTCGCGGTGGAGATGTGACCCCCGGCGAGCTGCTCGGGGCTCGCGTACGCCTCTGTCATCGGCGCATGGCCGGTGCGGGTCTCGCTCGCGCCGGCGCCATCGATGGGCTGCATCAACTTGGCGATGCCAAAGTCGAGCAGCTTCACCGTGCCATCGGCGGTGACGAAGATGTTGCCCGGCTTGAGATCGCGATGCACCACGAGCTGCTCGTGCGCGTACTGCACCGCATCGCAGACCTGCCGCATCAGCTGGAGCCGGTCTCGCACCGGCACGCGCCTCGCCGTGCAATACTGGCTGATCGGCTCGCCTTCGACGTACTCCATGATGAAGTACGGCTGGTTGTACCCGGTGACGCCGGCGTCGAGGAGCGCGGCGATGTTGTGGTGCTCGAGATGCGCGAGGATCTGCCGCTCCTGCCCGAAGCGACGCACGACGTCGCCGCTCACCAATCCGGGCAACATGGCCTTGAGGGCGACGCGCTTCTCGAACTGTGCGTCATCGCGCCGCGCCTCGAACACCAGTCCCATCCCGCCGCGCCCGATCTCGCGCACGATGCGGTATGGCCCGACGCGCAGACCGGCGGCGAGCATTCCGGGCACGGACTCCTCAGCGGCCAACGCATCGGCCGGTAGCGCCGGCGCGCGCTCGAAGCGGTCGCTCACCGCGTCGCCCGCCCGCAGCAGCGCCGCGACTTCAGCGCGCACCGCGACATCATCAACCGCCATCAAACGCGCCGCGCGTTGCTCCGTCGGCAGCTCGGCGATTTCGCCGAACAGCTCCTTCACCAACGGCCATCGTTCAGCGTCGATGGGCATCGTCGCTCAGGCTTCGGGAGTCAGCTCGCGCTGCAGCCATGCGCGCGCGAGCGCCCAATCGCGCTTCACGGTGATGGGCGACACGCCGAGCACTTCGGCGGTCTCCTCGACCGAGAAGCCGACGAAGTAGCGCAGCTCGACCACCTTCGCTTGTCGCGGATCGAGGCGGGCGAGCGTCTCCAACGCCGCGTCGACCGCGAGCACTTCTTCCGATGGCGCTTCGGCCGCGGCTGCCGATTCGTCGTCGAGCGTGAGCGGCGGCTCGCCGCCGCGCTTGGACGCCGAGCGGCGGCGCGCATGATCCACGAGGATACGCCGCATCGCCTGCGCCGCGACGCCGAAGAAGTGCGAGCGCCCCTGCCACGAGATGCTGTGCAGGTCGACGAGTCGCAAAAACGCTTCGTGCACGAGCGCGGTGGGACCGAGCGTATGCTCGTCGCGCTCGCGCCGGAGCTGGCTCGCCGCCAGTCGCCGCAGCTCCTCGTACACGAGGGGCATCAGATGCCCGTACGCATCCGATTCTCCGCTCGAGAGCTGCAGCAGAAGTCGCGTCACATCGGAAGGGGGAGTCTCGGTCATCGCTCGGTGCTCGCGATTCGGGAGGAGACTACTCGGTTCCCTTGAGTTTACCCGCTAGCCGGCCTTGGCGCTCAGGTTAGCGCCGAAATCGTGACGTAGTATCCGTCCGGATCGCGGAGCGAGAACTCCTGCGTTCGCGTATTCGGATTCGCGTGAGGCTCCTCTTCGAGCCGGGCGACGAGAGTGCGTGCGCGTTTCAGCGACATGTCGAAATCGTCGACGCGGAAGAACAGGAGGAGCCCGTTGCCGGGCGTCGCCACCTCCGGGCTCATCAACGTCGGATGCTCGTGCGCGCCCCACAGGTGGAGGCACAGCAGGACAGTTCCGTCCGAATCGAGGATCTGGCCGAAGTAGTCATGACCCGGCGGCGTTGCGGGTTGGGCGAAGAGCGACTGGTACCATGCGAAGCTGCGACCCACGTCGCTCACACCGATGATGGTCCATGTCCGCTTCATACAATTCGCCCCCGCGCGGCACTATTGCGCGCGCTCTTCGTATGGCTTACCAAGAGGGGAACACCCAACCATTCCGGTACCGCCTGATGAAACCAAACATCAAATTGGCCGTCGCGTCACTGCTCACAATCCTCCTCACGATGATTCACCTGACGGACGACGTCATGCGCCAGGCCGAGGGATCGGTGCTGTACGCTATTCCGGTCGTGGTGTTTGCCCTGTGGCTGTACGCGACGCTCATGCTCTCCGATCGGATTTCCGGGTACATCATCATGCTCCTCGGCGGGCTGATCGGGGCAGGGATGATCATCATCCACTCGAGGAGCGGCGTGGTCAGCAAGGCGGGCGGCTTCGAGTTCGTCTGGACCCTGTTCGCGCTCAGCACTGTGGGGTGGTTCACGGCGATCCTGTCAGCTCGCGGAATCTGGATGACCCTTCGCTCGCGTCGCGCGAAATAATCTTTATCGAAAAGATCTGAGGGTAGACACGAGGAAGCTCCTGAGGTCCGCCGCGAACCTCGGCTGCGTATCCCCCTCACGAACCCCGTGCCCCCCGAGATAACAGCGGAGCGTAAAGTTCCCCGCCAACGCCCCCAACCGCCGCACCACATCTTCATTCCCCGAACAACTGTTGAACGAATCGTACACCCCCGCCGCCACGAACACCTTGAGCCGCGGATCCAGATCGAGCGCCCGCCTGAGCCACGCATCAGTACCCGGCGGCCCCTCTCCCGCTTGCGCCGCCGCGATCATCTCCGGCGTCACCTTCGCAGAGTTGTAATCCCACGGCGCTGGCCCGGCGAAGGCCGGCCCGGGCGTCGGCATATACCCACTCTCGACACCGAGGTACGCCAGGTCCGTGCGATACCCGAGCTCATCGCGGAGATAACGCACCCGCGCATCCCCTCCGCTCGCCGCGACTGAACCGGCTGCGCGACCGCCACCGCCACTCCCAACCGCCGGCGCGACGATCCTTCCGTCGTAGTTGCTCAAATTCTGCCCCGGCAACAACCCACCATTGAGAAACTCCCGAGGCGAGAAACTCAGCGTCTTCCGATCGATCTTCTCCACCGGATACCCGGTGTAGCGCGACAGCTGCGCCGCGATCGATTCGCGCTCCGCGTCGCTGAGACTCGCCACTCGCGCGAGCGCCGGTGCGTATACGTCGACCGCCCACCGTTCAGCGTTTCGACGAACGTCCTCCAGCGTCGCGCCTACATCGGCCGCCAGCTTGTGGTGCGCGAACGCGGTGGCGGCACGCCCCGGCGTTCGATGCGCGATCACCAACTCGCGCGGCAGCGCGTCGGGCCCGAGTTGAATGCCGCCAGAATTCAGGATCGCTCCCGCTACGCGCACGCCGGCCTTCTCCAACAACTCCGCAACACCGGACACTCGCCACGTGCCGTAGCTCACGCCCCACAGAAATATCGGGGCCTCCGCCGCGTCATACTTCGCGCGCCACACGCGAATGAACTCGGCCAACGACGCCTGGTCGCCGAGCACGTTGTAAAACTCCGCGCCATACTCCGGCTTTGTCGGCCGGCTGAAACCGGTGCCGACCGGATCGATGATGACCAGATCGGACACGGTGAGGAGCGTGAGGTCATTGTCCTGAATCTTTCCGCCCACCACGCGCTTCGGCCCGAACTCCATATGAGTTCCGAGCCCCGAGCTGCTCGGACCACCACCCCACATGAAGGTGATCGGCCGAGACGAGCCGGGCGCGGAGGGCATGCGATACGCGACGTAGAACATGTACGCATGCGGCTCTTCCGCGTTCATCGCGCGCATGGGAAGGCGGCCGGCTTGCGCCGTGTAGCTCAACGCGCGACCGGCGGCGTGACTCGTGTGCCTGGTGACGACGACCGATGTGTCCTGGGCCGAGACGAGTGGCGTGATCGCGGCCGACGCTATTGCGACGATGCGAATCACGGCGGCGAACCGCTTGCGGCGCGCTTGGATGTGCTGGCGCCCAAGGCGCTCCGCACAAAGTCGGCGAAATCGCGCTGCATCACTCGCCGCGTCTCGAGATCACTGTACATCATGTGGCCTCCGACGTAGCAACGGTTCGTTATCCGGCTCCTGAGCGCCGGCTCGGCGCGCGCGACGGCTTCGTCCATCTGCGCGCACGACGCGTCGTAGATGCCCGTCTCGTTCATCACGCGCAGTTTCGGATTCAGCTCCATCGCTCGGCGCAGCGGCGGCGCGCTCGCAGTATCGGCATCGCCCGCCGGACGCGTGCCCGCGGCGGCGCGAGCGCCGGTGTTGAACATGTTGGTCATCCAATCGCTGGCGACTCCATTGGGCGCGGTGGCCAACGGCCGCGGATGAAACGCTTCGCCAAACGGGCCGCGATAGAGCAAGTCGCTCCGATACTTCAGCGTGTCACGGACATAGCTGTTGAACAGGCGCGATGAGCCTTGCATGAGGTCGATCATCGGACGCAGGCTGGGATCGAGCAACGGCCCCCACGGTGTCGTTGGATTTCGAGATGTGACGCTCATGCGTGAGTCATAGCGCCCAAGCTCGAGGCCGCGATCGGCCATCAGCCGATCCATGAATTGGTCCTTGGAGATCGCGAGAGTTCTCTGATCGAAGTCGGCTGCCTTGAGACTGGTGAAGCGCTCGAGGCCGGCGAGCACTTCGGCTCGCTCGGCCGGCGTTGCGCTGTCGCGCTTCGCCAGCACAGGCGCGTAGATCGTGCGCGCCCAGGCGACGGCCTCCTTCACCGCATCATCTTGCCCGAGCGCTTGGAGACCCGGCGCCAGCCGCTCGTGGTAGTGGGCCGTCGCCGTATAGAGCGAGAGCTGCAACGCCTGATTCAGCTCCGGCGGCACTCGCTCGCCCACGCTGAAGCTTCCGGACATGAGAACGACGCCGGCCAAACGATGTCGCCGTTTCTCCAGTGCCTCGGCCACCGCCATCGCGCGCGTGGTGCCATAGCTCTCGCCGACGATGAAGACCGGCGCGTTCCACGCGCTGAACCGCGTGCGATAGAGTCGAATAAATTCCGCGACCGACTCGGCGTCGCCCCTCGTGGTGTAAAGAATATCCCGATACTCGACGCTGGTCGCGCGGCTGAAGCCCGTGCCGATCGGATCGACGAACACGAGATCGCTCGACACCAACCAAGTTTCGTGATTGTCCACGAGCGCGGTTTCGGTGTTCGCTCCCCAGGCCGGGTAAGTCTCCGCCGTCTTGACTCGCTTGGGGCCGAAGCCGATGACGTGCAGCTGCGCGGCGTTCGAGCCCGGTCCGCCATTCCAGAGGAACGTCAGCGGCCGCGGCGGATCGCCTGGCGCTCGGTCGACCGTGTAGGAGATGAAGAACATGCGCGCCATCAGCTCGCCGGTGTCGTTCTCGAGGAGGGGCAGCAACCCGGCTCGCACGGTGTAGCGAAGGGTCTTTCCGCTCACGACTGATTGGCAGTGGGTCGTGACGATCGAGTCGAAGGGCGTGGGCGCCTGCGCGCGCGCGGCGCGCATCGCGAACAGGAGGGCCGTTATCCCGAGAAGGTGCGTCGCCGCTCTCATCATTGGAGCGCCATGAGCCATCTCCTCAGTGCGTCGCTCAAGAGCTGCTTGCTCTCGTCCGTGGCGAAAACGGTATGCGGGCCCGGCGCGAGCATGCCGGTGTAGCGGCTCGAAGGAATTCCGGCCTGCTCATATGAAACGATGGCCAGGTACGCCGGCGTCGTGAGGTCGTACAGTCCCTGAATCCAGAACATGCGGAAATTCTGGTCTGTCCGCATCCGGTTGGCCACACCCATCGCGGGCGAGATGCTGGGGATCGCTGCATTCGTCGCTGATCGCCACGATGGATTGATGTCGAGATTCAGGCTCCGGTATTCCTCGATCGTCTTGAATTGCAGCTCGTTCCGGAAGTACGTCTCGAGCGCGCTCATGCGTCGCGTCGCGATCTGCCCCGCCGCGAAGCGCGCCGTATCCGAGCCAGGCGTGAGCGCGGGCACGAGGCCGCGGGAGCCAGGCAAACCAATCGGCGCCGAGCCACCGAGACCTTCCGCGGGGCTCATCTTCGACGCGGTCGCCGAATCGAGCACGAGCGGACCGGTTCGGCGCGTATCCTGATTCGAAACGCGCAGCCCCTTGTCCTTGAGAACGTTCATGAGCCAGTCCTGCGCGCTCAGTCGCAGCTTGCGCTCGTGGATGAAGGAGACGGGCAGTCCGGTGAGAGCAGAGAGTTTTTCGGCGACCTGTTGTTTTTCCGCGTCGGGGAGCATGTCGCCCTTCGCCAACGCCGCGGCGTACTCCCCGGTGGCGAAGGCGAGCGCTTCGCTCCACAGCTGCTGGGGCGTGCGACCGCGTGCAGGAATCGCCTCGTGATACAGCGCGGCGACGGCCATCGAGGGGAGGAGATTCTCCGAACCCCCATTGGTTGCCGGAGCACCGATCAGCACCACGCCGTCAAATCGCGTTTCGGGATGATTCGTGAGCACATTCGCGATCCTGATCGTTCCGTAACTTTCGCCAATCATGTAGCGCGGGGCATCAGTCCGCTTGTACTCGCGAACCCAGCGCGTGATGACCTCGTTGATGGACGCCGCGTCGCCGCGATCATTCCAATAGAACTGCCGGCCGATGTCTTCAGAGTATGGCCGGCTGAACCCCGTTCCCACCGGATCGATGAAGACCAGATCTGTGACGTCGAGAATGCTGTAGGGATTGTTTTCCGCGCGGCCGCCGCGGCCGATGCGCGGCGCGAGTCCGTCGAAGTGCAGGGGAGAGGACGACGCGCCGGGCCCGCCGTTGAAGAGGAACGTCACCGGGCGTCTCGATTGCCCGGCGGCGCTATCGCGAACGTACGCCGTGGTGACGAGGAACGCGTTGGGGATGCCGTCCGCCCCCGTGAGGATGTGTTCTTCGACCGTGGCCGTGTAGTCGATGGTCTGACCGGCAATCGTCGCCGTGTGCTTTGTCGTCGCTATGGAGGGCGGCCGCTCGATCAGTGCCTGCGGCAATTTGCTGGGCGTCGCTTGGCCGTAAAGGAGGCCAGGAGAAACGACAAGCGCGACGGCGGCTGCCCGGCTGAGTCGGCGCAGCGCGCTTGCCGCTCGTTCGTTGTAATCCTGCTTTTTCATGGCTACCTTTTATCATCAGTCGTCGGGATCATGCCGCGAAGTCTGGCGCGCACGATGCGTCGGCAGCACGCACGATCCTTGCTCTTCGCACGAACTACGCTGCTCCCGGAGTCCCAATGCCAATGATCCCGATCGTGATAGTGCTCGTGCTCGTAGTCATTCCGTTCCTGATCAAGATGGCGGCCAAGTAGACCCTCGCTCGATCCCGATCGTGCAATTCTCACGTTGAATCGTGTGTCTCGGAGATATTCATGCCAGTCGCCGTCATAATCGTCGTTGCCATCGTGCTCCTCTGCTACTCGAAGAAAGCGTACTAAGTAGTGCGTAGGTCAGAGTGCCCGTCGTCAGCCAATCGCTGGCGGCGGGCATTTGTGCATCGTGTGCGATGAAAGACGGGCGCTGCAACCGACCCTGAGCGCCTTCTCACTCCCACACTCATACAGTGGTGATCTGTGCTGCTCCTGATTTGGCCGCGTGTCTGACTCTAGCCAGATACGATTGCCGCTCGCCGGCATCCGTGTGCTCTGCCTGGCCATCTACGTGCCGGGCCCCGTCGCGGCGGCGCGATTACGTGAGCTCGGCGCGCGCGTCACCTTCGTCGAGCCACCCGTTGGCGACCAGCTCGCGCACTGGTCTCCAAGTTGGTACGCCGCACTCCGAGCGCGTTCGCGCACCGTTCGGCTCGACCTCAAACAACCCCGCCCGCGCTCCGCGTTCGAGCGTCTGCTCGCTGCGGCCGACGTCTTACTAACCCCGCTCCGACCTGCCGCCCTCGACCGGCTCGGCCTCGGATGGGAGTCGCTGCACGCGCGGCATCCACAGCTGCTGCACGTCGCGATCACGGGCTACGCCGGCCGAGCGGGCGATGTGCCGGGCCACGACCTCACCTATCAGGCGAGCGTTGGACTCACCAGGCCACCTCACCTACCGGCGACGTTGCTCGCCGACCTCGCCGGCGCCGAGCGCGCGGTGAGCGCCGCATTGGCGTTGTTACTCGCGCGCGAGCGCGCACATGGCGTGGGTCGCGCCGAGGTCGCGCTCGCCGACGTCGCGTCGGATTTCGCCGCGCCTCTGCGTTACGGACTCACCGCGCCGGGCGCGATTCTCGGTGGAGGGCACCCGGGGTACGGCTTCTACCGCGCGCGCGATGGATGGCTTGCCGTCGGCGCACTCGAGCCGCACCTGTGGTCCGCTCTACTGACCGCACTTGGCCTGGCGGCAAGCGCGGGCCAACACGAAGTCGAAGCGGCGTTTCTCGCGGAACCCGTCGCCCACTGGGAGCAGCGGGCCGCGACGCTCGGTCTTCCTGTCGTCAGAGCTGACGCCAAGTCTTGAGCTTACTTGAGCCGCGCGACGAGCCAGTCCACGATCGTCCCGACCACCTCGGGCTTGATGCGGACCGGGGCCGGTAGCTTCGAGTAGTTCGGCGGATAGCCGTCCGGGTCGACGACGAACAAGTGATTGACGCCGGGCACCACCTTGGCCGTGACGTCCTTGTTGCCCGCAGCGCGGAACGCCGCCGCCTGCTCGGCCACCTGCGAGGGAGCGGCCTGCTGGTCGTTGGCTCCGGTGAGGATGAGGACCGGCGTCTTCACGCGTCGCGCCGTGGCCGACGGATCATGCCGGAGAAAAAAGTTCATCCAGGGATCGTGCGCCATCATCGTGTCGATGCGCGCGGGAACCGCCGCGATCGCCGAGTCGCGGTGCGCGGCGGTCTGCGATGTGTCGTGCTGGATCATGTTGCTCATCTGATACTGCAGCGCGCTCCGCGCTGGCCGCGCAACTCCGGCCAGGAGCACGATCGCGCGGAGCGAGTGCTCCTTGTCCGCCACCATCGGCGTGATCACTGCGCCCTCACTGTGGCCCAGTACTGCCAGCCGCTTGGCGTTGATCTCGGGCCGCGTGCGCAGGTAGGCGAGGCCGGCCCGCGCGTCTTCGCCGAAATCCGCGCTGGTCGCGCCCTTGAACGTGCCCGTGGACGCGCCGGTGCCGCGGTCATCCATTCGCAACACGGCGATGCCGCGCCGGCCCAGCGAGTCAGCGAGCTGACGGAATGGTCGATAGCCGTCAAGGCCGAGGTACGAGTCGCGGTCTTGCGGGCCGGAGCCCGATATCGTGACCACGGCGCCGACCGGGTGCCGTCGGGAGGCGCCCTTCGGCAGCGTGAGCGTGCCCGCGAGCGCGTGGCCCGCCGGCGCGTGCACGGTCACCTGTTCCGCGACGTATGGGGCACCACTCGGCGCCGAGTAATCGGTCGGCGGGGGTGCGGCGCGCGCGATCTGCTCGGGCAACGAGTCAAGCCGCACGATGACCATGCCCTGCGATGCGACGCGCCCGCCGGTCACGCGGCCGCCCGCATCGACGGCGAGCCGGAACGCCACCGCGCCCCCGAGGTCCACGATCACCGAATCGGCGCCCGCACGCGTGACCGTCACGACCACCGCGGGGCCGCCGGCGCCGAGCTGCTGCAGCGGGACCGTCACGCGGTCGCCGCCGAGCGCGCGGGCGCGGCGCGCGATCTGCTCGACGAACGCGAAGGCGGGATTGACCCACGGCAGCGTGCCCGCTGCGACCGCGCCGCGCATCGGCGTGGTTCCGGCGCTCCCTTCCAGTATCTGTATCAGCGAGTCCCCGACGAACGTTGCGGTGATCCGCCCATCCGCCGCCGTATCGGGCCGCGCGTTGGGCCGCCAGCTCTCCACCACGGCGCGCGAGACGCGGGCATCACCGGAGAGCGTGAGAGTGCTGCGCACCCGCACCCGCTGCTGCACGAACCACATGTCGTCGACGAGCTGCGTCGGGGTGCGCTGCACGCGCTCGACGGCGAAGGTGTCGCGCGCGACGAGGATGAGAAACACCGATCGCTCCTCGGCGGCGGCCGGCTGCTGCGCCGGGAGGCGCGCCGCGAGCGTCGCCGCGAGTGTGGCGACAACGACGGCGCTCCGCCGCGCCCGGACTCGCGACTTGTAGAGGAGAAGGGCGGAGCGTGTGGTCGGTCGCTGAGGCATGCGGGACTCCGGGAAGGGTTTCGCTAGTGTTTGAGATCGGCGGGAACCTTGCGCCGTTCTCTTCCAACTTTCGCATGACCTGTTTGTGTAGTCAAATATTCATCGGCGCGCTGTCGTTCATGTCTCGTCGATTGCAATCGAAGCAAGGAACGAGCCCATCCCTCGCGACGTGATCCGTGACGGCCTCGGGCCCCTTCGCCGGCCGCGGTTGAGCAAAGTGGTATACCAAACCGGTCTATCACATTCCCGATCGCGGCACTAGTTTGGAGCCGCGGCCATCGCCTCCGATCGGTCGCATTCGCGAGCATCTTCCTCAGGCGCCGTCGGGCCCACGCCATGCGCCGAGTCGCCGAACTTGCAGGGACATCATGATCATCTGTCAGAGAGGCCGTAGCGTGGCCGCGGCCGTAACGGCGGTTTGGATATCGGTAGCCGCCGTCATCGCCGCGCGCCCGGTCACCGCGCAGCAGGAGCCGTTTCGCGGGCTCGACGCGTACATCGCGAAGGCGATGCAAAGATGGAAAATTCCGGGACTGAGTGTCGCGATCGTCCGCAACGATTCCGTGCTCTATGCCAAGGGGTTCGGCACGCTGTCGATCAGCAATGCCACACCGGTGAACGATCAGACGCTCTTCGAGCTCGGCTCGACGACAAAGGCGTTCACGGCAACGCTCGCCGCGATGCTGGTGAGCGATGGCACGCTGCGCTGGACGGACCGACTCGCCGACTATCTGCCCGGATTCCGCATGTACGATCCCGCGGCGAACGAGGAAGCTACGATCCGCGATGCGCTCACGCATCAGACCGGAATCGGTCGCGCGGAAATGCTATGGCTCGGCTCTAACGCGACGCGCGATGAGGTGGTGCATCGTCTCCGTTTCCTCAAACCGCAGTCACCGTTTCGCTCGACGTTTTCCTATCAGAACGTGATGTTTGTCGCGGCCGGCGAAGCGGTGGCCAAAGCCGGAGGCGACAGCTGGGAGGGCCTCGTTCGTCGCCGCATCTTCGAGCCACTCGGGATGACGTCGACCGTCGCGGAAGGGCGCGGCTTGACGAGCACCAATGCCGCGCTGCCACACGGTATGGACCACGATATGGCGTACGTTCAACCGAAGTTCAATTCTCAGAACATCGGCCCTGCTGGCGCGATCATTTCCAATGCCCAGGACATGGCGAAGTGGCTTCGCTTCCAGCTGAACGACGGTGTCGTGAACGGCAAACGACTGGTGAGTTCCGCCGCGCTTCGCGAGACCCACTCGCCGCAGGCGCTCATGACGACCGGCGCCGCGCCGCGCGGGACCGGGGCCGACTCCGTGCCCGTCACCAATTTCAGCACGTATGGGATGGGTTGGATCGTCCTGGACTACCGGCACGAGCTCGCCTGGCAACACAGCGGCGGCACGCTCGGAATGACATCTCAGGTCGGCATGCTTCCCGAGAAGCGCTTTGGCGTCGTGGTGCTGAGCAACATGGCGAGCGCCGCGCTTCCTCAGCTGATCATGAACTACATCTTCGACCGCCAGCTCGGCGCTCCCGTCCGGGACCTGAGCGGCGACATGTACACCCGGCTCCTTCCGCTACGCCGGCGCGCTGATTCGCTGGAGAAAGCGCTCGCCGCGGCGCATCCTGTGGACGCGCGTCCACCACTGCCGCTGGCCGCCTACTCCGGAGTCTTCACTGATAGTGTGTATGGCGAAGCGAACGTGACGGTGAAGGACGGCCGCCTCGAGTTGCAGCGCGGCTACTGGAACGCGCCCCTTCAATTTTGGAATGCAACGAATTTTCGTTGGGTAGTTCCCGGCGCGGCGACGGGACCCTTGTTCATCAAATTCGAAGTCTCTCCCGAGAACGTCGTCACTGGACTCTATTTCGGTCTCGGTGCCGACGTCAGGCTGCTCACAAGGAGGGCGCCGTGATTGACGAACGATACTACCGCCGTGGCCGAGGCGCGGTGCAGTGCATCGTCTTATCGGCATTGGTTGCCTGCGCCTCCGCCCCGGGCGCGAGTCGAGCAGCGCAGGGCGCGCACGCGGTGGCCTCCGAGTCGACGTTCGATGTCGTCATCGTGAATGGGAAGGTGGTCGACGGCAGCGGGAATCCCTGGTTCTATGGCGACGTCGCGATTCGCGGCGACCGCGTGGTGCGAGTGGTACGGCGTGGAATGCTGGGAAGTGTTTTGGCACGCCGCCGCATCGACGCGACGGGAAAAATCGTCGCGCCGGGCTTCATCGACATTCAGGCGGGTGGCCCGTACCTCACCGGCGATGGCCGCGACGTGAGCAAGCTCACGCAGGGCGTCACGACGGAGATTCTGGGCGAGGGCTATACCTCCGCACCCATCAGCGACCTCACGCTCGCGGATCTGGCGGCGTCCGGACCAGCCGCGGTCGCATCGGCGCGGCGCTTTCAAGGCGAGCGTGGCTTCGATGCATGGCTGCGCGCGATGGAAGCCCACGGCGTCTCGCCCAACGTCGGCGCGTTCGTGGGCGCCAGTACGCTGCGCCAGTACGGCATGGGTCTGCGCATGGGCGCCGCGATCGGCGCGCCGCTCGACTCGATGCGTAGCGCGTTGCGCAACGCCATGGAGGACGGTGCGTTCGGTCTCGGATCCGCGCTGATATACCCGCCCGGCAATTTCGCCAGCACCGAAGAATTGATCGAAGTCGCGAAGGCGATGGCGCCGTACGGCGGGTTGTACATCACGCACATGCGCTCCGAGGCCGACATGGTGCTCGAGGGCATCGACGAGGCACTGCGCATTGGCCGGGAGGCCGGTGTGGCGGTGGAGATTTATCATCTCAAGGCCGCGGGCACGAAGAACTGGAACAAGATGCCGGCGATGATCGCGAAGATCGATTCGGCGCGGAGTGCCGGGCTCGACGTGCAGGCGACCATGTATCCCTACACGGCGGGCGGAACAGGCCTGGCCGCGTGCCTGCCACCCTTTGCCTCGGCAGACGGCAAGCTGCTGCAGAACCTCGCCGATCCCGCCGCGCGCGCGCGCATCCGCGTGGAGGTGGCCCACCCCACCAGCTACTGGGAGAGTCTCTGCGAACAGGCAACGCCAGAGGGCGTGCTGCTCGGATCGCTGCGCGGCGCCGCGAATCAGCAGTGGTCCAGGCAGCGCCTCGCCGCGGTCATGGCGGGCACGAAGAAGGATTGGCTCGATGCGGTCATGGACCTCTTGCTCGCCGAAGGAGGCAACATCGGCACGATCTACTTCCTGATGAATGAGGACAACGTCAAGCTGATCCTCAAGCAGCCGTGGATGATCATCGGCACCGACGCGGCCGGGATGGATCCCGATAGCGCGAGAGGGTCGAGCCACCCGCGCGCGTATGGCACGTACACCCGCATTCTCGGCAAGTACGTGCGCGACGAGGGGGTCATTCCACTGGAAGATGCGATCCGCAAGATGACCGGTGCGGTGGCCGAGCGACTGCTCATACCCGATCGCGGTCTGCTGCGAGAAGGGATGTACGCGGATGTCGTGGTGTTCGATCCGCGCACCAT
>JBBROY010000011.1:0-150670 GCA_038228795.1 Gemmatimonadales bacterium | reverse complement strand
TGAGCGGGAGGGAGGCGAATGTGCCAACGGGGCCGGACGGGTGCCCACTTCTGGGGCTCAGCGCATCCGCCGGCCGGGCGGGAGCTCCGAGTGTGCAATTCTCGCCGGTGATTCTGAGCAATCTCACGCCGGTGCTAACACGGCAGGCCGCGCGCCTTCGGGAAGTGCATTGCGATGTTAGGCCGCCGGCGGTATAGCCCGGGTACATGGGTAACAGAGTAGTCCGGGAACATAGGTAACACTCCAACTAACCTGCACGATGCGACCCCTGTCAGCGAGGTCCGTCGATGCCGTGGAAGGAGAGTGGCCCTATGGACGAACGACTGCAGTTCGTGCGCGACGCGGTCAGCGATCGCTACACGATGAGCGAGCTGTGCGCGCGCTACGGCGTCAGCCGTCGAATCGGCTACAAGTGGATCGCGCGGTACGATGCGGAGGGACGGGCGGGCTTAGCCGATCGGAGTCGGGCGCCGCATCACCGCCCGCATGCCATCGCGCCGAAGCTCACCGAGCTGCTCGTCGCCGCGCGCGAGGCCCATCCCCACTGGGGGGCGCGGAAGCTATTGAAGGTGCTTGCCGTGAAGCATCCGCGGATCACGCAGTGGCCGGTCGCCAGCACCGTCGCGGATCTGCTGGCACGGCGCGGCTTGGTCCAACACCGCCGACGCCGGCGCACGCATGAACACCCCGGGGTGGTGCGCGCGACATCCGATGCGCCGAACGATCTCTGGAGTGCCGACTTCAAAGGCCAGTTCCAAACCGGCGACGGCCAGTACTGTTTTCCGCTGACGATCGCTGATCACCAGACTCGCTTTCTCCTCGCCTGTCACGGCGTGCTCTCCACGCAAACCGTGACCGCGCGGCCGGTCTTCGAGCGCGCCGTTCGCGAGTATGGGCTCCCGGTGGCGATCCGGACGGACAACGGTGTGCCCTTCGCCACTCAGGCGATTCATGGCCTCTCGTACCTGAACGTGTGGTGGATGCGTCTCGGCATCATCCATCAACGGAGCCGGCCGGGCTGTCCGCAAGACAACGGGAGCCACGAACGGATGCATCGCACCTTCAAGCGCGAGGCCATCAAACCGGTGCGGCACACGTGTCGACAACAACAGCGCAACTTCGATGGCTTTCAGCGCGAGTACAACACGGAACGCCCGCACGAGGCCCTTGGCCAAGAGACGCCGGCCTCCCGCTATCGCGTCGCCCCACGGCCGTACGGCGATCGATTGCCACCCCTCGAGTATCCCGGCCACTTCCTGGTGAAGAAGATCACCACCGGCGGAACGTTCCGCTTTCAGAACCGCCTGCTGTATCTCGCAAATGCGATGGTCGACCAGCAGATCGGCTTGGAAGAGACCGACGATGGGATCTGGGCGATCCACTTCAACACGGTGCTGCTGGCGACATTCGACGAACGCGACTACATCATCACTGGCTGACAGAAAGTGTTACCCATGTTCCCGGACACTTCTGTTACCCATGTTCCCGGCTATGCAAGTGGGCGTGGCCCGGCTACAGGAGCTCCTATTCCTCTACTGCCGACTGAACACCGCCCCATGCGGCACCGCGCCGCCGCTTCCGCCATGGGGCCACGCGATCCCGTGCACGGTCGGTCAATGCACGCGGACTTCGTGCTACGGAATCGGTAGGGCCGAAGGGCACTTAGTGCGGGTTGCAGTTACAGAGGCCCACGGCGCCGTGGCGGGCGAATAGTCAACATAGATCTCGGCGCGGCCCTTGAGCGTATCGCCCGACATCGGGAGGGACAATTGAATTCCAGTGCTCCACCAAATTGGAAGCGTTACCACGACGGAGTCCTGACCGCTGACCTGCCAGGTGGCGCGTCGTGGCTCGCGTGGGCTGACCGGGAGGCGCACCGCCCAGTATTCGACGGGACGACCGTTCTTGGCCGGCAAGAACACGGAGTCGAGTAGCGCGATTCCCTGCGAAACAGGCTCGTGCAGCGATAACGACTCGCTTCCGATGCTCCATGGCCCGTATTGGAGCGCGAAGCAGCGCGGCGATCGTGGCCCGTTGGGTTGCGCGAAAACGGCGGTACTAACAATCGCGGCGAAGGCCGTTCGAAGTGCAGCGTGCATGCTCACGTGTCCGTGGTCCTGTGTCCGTGTAAACGCCGTAGCTCACCTGCGGGCGAATCAATAAGAGCGAGCGAAGCGAGCAATCGATAACTCGCCCGTCTCGTGCGGCGCAACGTTATACATCAGGCGACGTGATCGCGAACGACTGGGCCGATCGCACGAGCCTGCGCTTTGTGGCGTTATCGCGAATGTGCCAAAGCTCGTCGGCAGTCGGATCCGAGACGAACGTGCAAAGCGTTAACCCGCCGTCAAAGTTCAGAGTGAGATCGCCGGTGGCTGCGGTGACACTCAAGGAGACCACCTCGCGTCCGACCAACGCATCTACTGCCGCTGCTGCAGCCTCAAACCCAGCGTCTGGCGCATCTGCATCTGGATCATGCTGGGCCTGGCGAGAGCCCGTCAGCACGCGTGTCTCATCCCGGAGATGCCACGTCGGCTCGAACCAAAGCGTAATCCCGGTTTCGTCGCCGGGGTCCGCATCGATGTAGACGAGGAGTGAGTTCGTTGCCAAACGACGTCGGCGAACTGTGTGGCCAACAATTCGCGCGCGGAGGTCGGCCAGCAGTTCCTCAGGTGTCATTGAGGTTCGTTGATGTATAGCGTCAAAGTTCAGCTGCAAGCGAGTCAAATAGAAAGCGCGGGCGCAGCCCGCGCAAATCAGTAGTTCGCTTGGCAGCTGCAACGTTCGCAATACCGCAGGCGCGATGATGATTGAGCTACTTCGCGATCGCAGCCTCCCATCCATCGTAGTCACCACCGTGTTGTCTCGCTAAGGCGAGAAGGCGCACGGCTGTGGAGTGAATGGCCGCTTCGTCCGGAACCATTTGCCCGCTGACGAGACACAGCCAAGCAGAAGCATCGGCGCCGTGTCGAACTGTGGCCACTAGGGGACCCGCACCCGCGTCCGCGGCGGCGCTGTCGGCGGCGGGCCGCTCCTTGAAATAGAGGTAGAAGTTCACCTCTGTCACCTTCGACAGGTCGGCGCCGGCTTTACGCATCTGTGCGAGCACCTGGCGATCGCCTTCGAGACTGCCAATACCACCTTTGACATCCGCGATCTTGCCCGCGTTGGGACGTTGGCGCCAACGCGCAATGAGGGCGATCGCAACGATAAGCACCAGCACCATCAAGACGCGACGCATGCCTCGCTCGGGTAAAAGGATCATGCGGTATAACGCCCCAGCTCAGCTGCGGGCGAATCATATAAGAGCCGGCGTAGCCCGCCCAATCATCAGATCGCCCGACCGCTGCAGCGCAACGTTAGGCTTCCGGCGAGACGGTGCCTAGGCTCTACCGCTTGCGCCGAAGCATCGCGGCAAGCGATGCGTGCGAATTGTACGCGATATCCTGAATCCTCCATCCGACGGACGTCTTCACCATCGCATACGTCAACTGGGACACATCGACTCGCGTAGCGTTGCGCACAGTCGCGACGACTCGCGTCGAATCCTTGCCGGGTACGATTCTGACCTCGCGCGCTTCGCAGAAAAGTGCGCCCCGCCGTGCGGCCGTGGCCGGATGTGGAAGCGGGAGCGCGGTGAGCTGCTGCAGAGTGTGCCGGGTGTGTGGCCCGTGCTCTCGCGCACGCTGCTCGGCGACCTGCCCGAGCTCGGCCGGCTCTCGCGTCGCGAGATCGCGAAGCCCGTCGGCGTCCCACCGCTCAGCCAAGTGCCATGGCGAGCCGACATTGCACTCGTCACGTACTCGCATTGGCGGGTGCGCCGCAGGCGTCGTCGAACTGACACTCAAGTCGGGTGACGCCGACGGCCTCTTCTATTTGGGCAGTTGAAAGAGCTTTTCGACAGTCGTGCCGAGTGCACGAGCGAGGCGAAGCGCCAGCACGGTCGACGGAATGAAGACGCCATTCTCGACCGTGTTGATGGTCTTGCGGGATACCTGGACCATGTCGGCCAGTTCGGCCTGCGTGAGGCTGAGACGGGCACGCTCCTCACGCAGCCGGTTCTTCAGCCCTTCAGCCATCGCGGTGGGCTCGCAACTCAAGGCAGGAAAACACGACGATCGCGACGATGATGCTCGGGGAGACGACGACGAACACCGCGTCGCGAGCCGTGAGCGCCGCGGAATTCGGCAACAGGTACATTCCCATCGCCACCGTCATCGCGACCCAAAACCCGGCAACGGCCGCCGACTTGTAATGGAGACGAGACACATCGTCGTTGACGAGCGCCCGGATCTCGCGACGATTCAGCAGTCCACCGCCCGTAGCGAGCAGCGCATAAAGCACGATCGCATTGATCGCCCACATGTCGAGGAGCGTGCGGCGCGGCGCGATCGAACCCGATTCGACCAACAGTCGCACGCCCTGAGCGACGAGGAAAACGAGCGCGCCCGCGACGCCGGCCATCGCGCGCTTTCGGGAGATCCGATCGGCGATCTCTACTGATGATTTCAATGGCATGACTACTCCTGTTTTAAGGAATCATTGCGCGTCGCCGCGAGAAATGCGTCGATCGTGGTAAGGAGCCAGGGCAACGCGTCGAACATGACGAAGTGTCGACTGTGTTCCGCCATGGCGAGGCTGTGCCGAGGAATACCCGCGACCTGTTGCTCGTAGGCGGCGCTGGTTCGGGCACGTCCGGCGGAATCGGCCGCGAGGCCGAAGGTGCCCACGAGGAGCACGGGTGCGCGGATGCGAGAGACGGAGGGGCGAAGATCCGTCGTCAGCATCTCGGCAATGACACCGCCCACGGTGGCCGGATCGGATCGACGGCTCCACGCGGCGAGCGTATCGGCGAGCGCGGAGCTCAGCGTCATCGACGTCGAGATCGCCCGCGCTTGCGCTTCGAGCTGTGCTCCGGTGAACTGGCGATACGATATCCGCACCATGGCGGCCGTGGGCCGCATCGTCGTGACGCTCGCTCGAGGGTCTTGAACTGCGGGCGCATAGGGCAACCCATCAACTGAGATCACGCGCCCGATGAGGTCTGGGGCGTCAGCCGCGACGCGAAACGCGAGCAAACCGCCTAGGCTATGGCCGATGAGAATCGGCTTGATGAGTCGCTGCTGGCGGATATAGCGCTCGAGATCGCTCGCGATGCGTTCGAGAACAGCGCTGTCTCCCGCGGCTCGCCGTCCGGCATATCCGGGGAGGTCGAGCACGTGTACTTGATAGTGCGTGTTGTAGTGGGCGACCACGCCGTCCCACACGCTCCCTGAAGACATCAAGCCCGGAATGAGGATCATTGGAGCTCCGGTTCCGGCGACGTGAATGCCGAAGAGATACGATGGCGTCGGAGTGGGAGCGACCGAGGCGACAGGATGTGCGCAGGCGGTGGACAACAATGCCGCGATCAGCGCGGCGAACTGCGCGGACCGGCACACCGGGGCCACGCGGCCGGCCAATGGATACGACTTTGACATGCGACTCTCTTGAGGAAGGCGAGGGTTCTCGCGCCGCATCACGGCGCTGATGCAGTAACCTCTAGGTTACTTACCGTGAAGTAACCTAGAGGTGACACGCCTGTCAATGGGGTCGCGCGCAACAACCAACGATCCGGGGCTGCCCACCCGCATCGGTCGACGGGGCTCAGTAGTAATACCAGAAGATGATCGCCATTTCATGCGTGTTCCGCATACTGCAACTGCACGAGCGGACGAGCCGCACCGCCATAAGCGACTAACGCTCCGCCGGCTGAGACGGCGTTATGATCGTGGACGTGCGAGACCCATCTCGGCGACGGCCGGCGCGTACTCCGTGGCGGCGTTCTCGGCCCTCGGAATGAAGGGTGGCTTCGGATCCGCTGGGCCTTGCGCTTAGCGGCACGACCCAACCGCGCGAGCGCGGCATCGAGCGGACCGTCGCCGCAGCCTTTTTCGCTCAACCACCGTGTCCGCGGAGAGCATGCCCGTCGTGCTGCCGATGACCTCCGCAGTGCGCACCTCGGCTTCGATTCCTTCGCCGAGTGAGACTGCGTATGCGGAGTGGTTGCGGAGAGCCGAGGCGTTCAGGCACGCCGCACTCTTTCGCCCACGATCACTAGCCGGACTTGAACGCTTCCAGTCCCATCACGCTGCCCTCGTCAACACCCGCGGCCCATTCTCCGTGATCGCCACCGTGTGCTCGAAGTGCGCGCTGCGCGAGCCGTCGGCGGTGACGATCGTCCACCGGTCGGGCATGGTGCGGGTCTTCGCCGTGCCGATGTTCACCATCGGCTCGATGGCGATCGTCAGCCCAGTGACGAGCTTGGTGCCGCGCTTTGGCTTGCCGTAGTTCGGCACCTGCGGCTCCTCGTGCATCGCCGTCCCCACGCCATGCCCGACCAACTCGCGCACCACGCTGAACCCCGCGGCCTCGACCACCGTCTGCACCGCCAGCCCGATGTCGCCCGTGTAGTTGCCGAGCGTCGCCGCCGAGATGCCGGCCTCCAACGCCTCCACCGTCACCGCCAACAGTCGCACCGACTCGGCGTCGATCTCACCGACTGGAACCGTCGACGCCGAGTCGGTGAACATGCCCTTGTAGCCGACGCCAACATCGATCGACAGCAGATCGCCGTCGCGCAGCACGCGCTTCGCCGACGGGATGCCGTGCACGATCTCGTTGTTGATCGACGTGCAGAGCGTGCCGGGAAAACCGTACAGCCCCTTGAATGCCGGCGTCGCGCCGTCGTGGCCGCGAATGAATTCCTCGGCAATCGCATCGAGGTCGAGCGTCGACATCCCCGCCTTCACCGCCGCGCGGAGCATGGCGATCGTGGCCGCCGTGATCTGGCCGCCCTCGGCCATCACCTCGATCTCGCGCGCCGATTTCAACTGAATCATGACTTCAACGCTTGCATGATGCGGCGCGTCACGCCGTCGACTTCGCCGGCGGCATCGATCGTGATGAAGCGTGGTCCCGCCGTCTGATGCGACCGGGGACCGACAGCGCCCGCGTTCGCGGCCGCGGTACGCCCATCGCCCGGCGTGCGCGCAAAGTACCACGCGATGACTGGAGCGGTCGACTCGCGGAACGCCTTCATGCGCGTGCGAATCGCGTCCGGATCATCGTCCTGGCGACGCGTGAGCTTGCCACCGTCCTGCTTGTCGCACGCGCTGCCCGGCTCGCGTCCGGTGTACGGTGTTTGACAAACCTCGCACACGGTCCGGCCGCCGAGTCGCTTCACGATCTCGTCGTCGGCGACATCGAGCATGAGCACGACATCCAATGTGCGGCCCAGCTCCTCGAGCACCTTTCCCAGCCCTTCGGCCTGCGGCACGGTGCGCACTACGCCGTCGAGAATGACTCCGTTCGCTGAGGCCGGTTCGGCCAGCGCCTCTTTCATGATGCCGAGGATGACCGCGTCGGGCACGAGGTCGCCGCGATCCATGAACGCCTTCGCGGCGCGCCCCTGCTCGGTGCCCGCGCGCACGGCGGCGCGCAGCACATCGCCCGTCGCGATCTTGCGCAACGTCAGCTGCTCCGCGATGCGCTCCCCCTGCGTCCCCTTTCCCGCCCCCGGCGCGCCCAACAGCAGAATGTTCATTCGCGATGCTCAGAGAGTGAAAAAGCGATGAGGCCTGAAGCGCCGAGCAATAGTGCTCGTTCCCGCCTCAAGCCTCAAGCCGTCGAGCAGTTCCCCTAGCCCCTAGCCCCTATCCCCTATCCCCTAGAATCCTTGCGTCTGCCGCCCGCGGAAGCGCACGCGCCCCTTCTTCATGAAGCCGTCGTATTTGCGCAGCAAGAGGTGCTGCTGCAGCTGCTGCACCGTGTCGAGTCCCACTCCGACGACGATGAGCAGCGAAGTACCGCCGAAGCGGAACGGCACGTTGACCAGGTCCGCGATGTACACCGGCAGCAACGCGATCAGTACCAGGAAGATCGCGCCCGGCAGCGTGATGCGCGTGACGATCGTATCGATGTAGTCGGCCGTCTTCGCGCCGGGCTTGATGCCGGGAATGAAACCGCCCTGCTTCTTCAAGTTCTCGGCGATATCGATCGGATTGAAGATGATCGACGTATAGAAGTATGTGAAGACGATGATCAGCAGCGCCATGAGCGCGAAATAGAGCCATGAACCGGGCGCGAAGTACTCCGCCATTCGCTGCATGGTCGGATTGCCGCTGAACTGCGCGATGGTGGCCGGTACCACCACCACCGTCTGCGCGAAGATGATCGGCATCACGTTCGCCGAGTTCAATCGCAGGGGGATGAAGTTCTTTGCCGCTTCCCGCTGTCGCCCCCGGGCCATGGTTCGTTGCGGAATCTGGATCTGCACGCGCCGCGCGGCGACCGTCACCGCGATCGTGCACGCCACCACCAGCACCATCATCACCGCCAGCACGAGCAGCGCGCCGACGTTGATCGCGCCGGTGCCGAGGAAGGTCCAGGTCTGGCCAATGCTCGGCCAGATGCGCTCGACGATCGAGAAGAAGATCAGCAGCGATGCGCCGTTGCCGACGCCGCGCTCGGTGATCTGCTCGCCCAGCCACATGACGAACATCGCGCCAGCGGTCAGGAAGAGCGTCATCTGGATCCGGAAGGTCCAGCCCGGGCTCGCCACCGCGCCCTGCAGCGATTCGGTGAACAGCGCGAAGCCGTAGCCCTGCAGCGCCGCGATGAACACGGTCATGTAGCGCGTCCACTGGGTGATCTTTTTGCGCCCTTCCTCGTCCTTCTGCATCTTCTCGACCTGCGGAATGATTCCGCCGGCCAGTTGGAAAATGATGCTCGACGAGATGTACGGCATGATGCCGAGCGCGAACATCGTCGCGCGCGACAGGCCGCCGCCGACGAACAGATCGTACAGGCCGAGGAAGCCCTGCTGTCCCTGGCTCTTGAAGAACGCCAACAGCGCGTTCACATCCACGCCCGGCACGGTGATGTGCGCGCCGATGCGGTAGACGAGCAGACAGAGCATGGTGAAGAGAATCTTCGACCGGAGCTCCGGCGTCTTCATCAAGTTGTTGATCGCCGCGCCGGCGTTGGGTTGCTGCGCCATAGGCCTCGATGTCCCTCGAATGGACTGCTGTTACGCCTCGACGCGGCCGCCGGCCGCCTCGATCAGCGTGCGGACCGCGCCGCTCATCTTCACGCCACGCACCGTGATCGCCCGCGACAGCGTGCCGTTCGCGAGCAGCTTCGCCACGCCCTTTCGGCCCTTCACGAGCCCCGCCGCCTCTAATGACTCCGGCGTGATGTCGGTTCCCTCGGGAATGCGCTCGAGATCGTCCAACGACACGACCTGATTCTCGACCCGGAACGGATTGGTGAAGCCGCGCTTCGGCAGCCGGCGCGTGAGCGGCATCTGCCCGCCCTCGAACTGCGGCTTGCCGCCGCCCGGACCGTGATGCCCGGAGCGAGCCTTGATGCCCTTGTGCCCCTTGCCCGACGTCTTCCCCGTACCCGACCCCGGTCCGCGTCCGAGACGCTTGCGGTTTTTCGTCGAGCCGGCGGCCGGCGACAGATTGTGGAGCCCGATCTTACCCCGCGACGGCTGGGAGGTCCCCTCGGCCGACGCGCTCTTTTCAGTCTTGGCCACGTGCTGTTACTCCTCGGCGGGCGTCACCTTGATCAGGTGACGCACACGCTTGATCTGTCCGCGCAGGCCCGGTGAGTCCTGCTTGATCACGATATCCTGATGATGCTTGAGCCCGATCGCTTCCAGCGTGCGCTTCTGCACGCGCGGCTGGTTGATCCCGCTCTTGATCTGCTCGATGCGCAGTCGGCCCGTGCCCGCCGCCACATCCTTCAGCGTCGTCTTGGGGCCGCGCGACGGATGCCAAACGAATGTCCGCGGCATTTAACGCGTCTCCTTCGTGCGGGCGCGCGACCGGTAGCCCAGGCTCGCCGGCTCGACTTCGCGCTCGCGCGAGATCTGCTCGACCGTCGTCAACTGCTTCAGCCCGTCCAGTGCCGCGCGCACCATGTTGTGCGGGTTCGTCGACCCGAGACTCTTCGTAAGAATGTCGCTCACGCCCGCGCACTCGAGCACGGCGCGAACCGCGCCGCCCGCGATCACGCCAGCGCCCGGCGCAGCCGGCTTCATGAGCACGCGACCAGCGCCGTGCTCGCCGACAACTTCGTGCGGGATCGTGGATCCGGTGAGCGGCACGTGCATCATGTTGCGGCGGGCGGCGTCGACCGCCTTCCTCACCGCTTCCGATACTTCGTTCGCCTTTCCGGTCGCCACGCCTACTTGACCAGCGCCGTTGCCCACCGCGACCAGCGCGTTGAAGCTGAAACGCCGTCCGCCCTTCACGACCTTGGCCACGCGATTGATCGCGATCACGTTCTCGACGAGATCCGACCCCTCGCGATCGCCGCCGCGTCCGCCATCACGCCCACCACGGCCGCCGTCGCGGCCGCCGCGATTGTCGCCGCCGCCCGGGCCACCGCGACCACCACCGCCGCCTGGACCGCCGGGGCCGCCGCGTCCACCACCGGGACCGCCGCGACCGCGACCGGCGCCGCCACGACCGCCGCCGGCACCACCGCCGCTGCGTGCGCTTCGACCACCGCCGCTGCCGCCGCCACCCGTGCGCGGCGTCTGCTCGGCGCTGGGCGCGCCGCCTTCAGGATTCTGAGTCGTACCCATGTTAGAACTCCAACCCGCCCTCGCGGGCTCCGTCGGCCACTGCCTTCACGCGGCCGTGATACTTGTAGCCCGCGCGGTCGAAGACCACGCGAGTGATTCCCTGTTCCTTGGCCTTCGCCGCCAACGCCTTCCCGACGGCGACGGACTTGTCGGACTTCTTCCCTTCGCCAACGGCCGTGCTCGAAACCGTCATCAGCGTGTGACCGTTCGTGTCGTCCACGATCTGCGCGGTGATGTGCTTGAGCGAGCGATACACGACGAGGCGCGGACGCTCCGTGGTGCCGACGACTTTCTTGCGAACGCGGAGGTGACGCTGATAGCGCTTCTCGCCCCGCGTTTTCGGCTTGTGAATTGGACGCATGGTTACTTGCCCCCGGCCTTGCCAGCTTTGCGGCGCACCTGCTCGCCGACGTACTTGACGCCCTTCCCCTTGTACGGCTCGGGCTTGCGCAGATTGCGGATCTCCGCCGCCACCTGACCTACCAGCTCTTTGCTCGGCCCTTCGATCGATACGGTCGTCGGCGTCGGCGCGGTCAGCTTGATTCCCACGGGCGCCTTGTACTCGATGGTGTGCGAGTAGCCGAGCGAAAGCTGCAGCCCGTAGGGGCGATTCTCCGCCTTGTACCCGACGCCGACGATCTCGAGCTGCTTGGCGTAGCCCTTTTCTACGCCTTCGATCATGTTGGCGATCAGGGTGCGCGTGAGGCCATGCAGCGCCTTGTGCTCGTTCTCGTCCGACGGACGGTTGACGTTGATGATGCCGTTCTCCATCGCGATCATCATCGCCGGATGGAGCGTACGCACCAGCTCGCCTTTGGGACCTTTCACCTTCACGGTGTTGCCGTCCAGCGTTGCCGTGACCGCCTTCGGCACCGGGATCGGCTTTCTTCCAATTCGCGACATTGTCGTCGTCTCCCTTACCAGACCAGGGCGAGCAGCTCGCCCCCGGTCTTCGCCTGGCGCGCCTGCTTGTCGGTCATCAGCCCTTTGGAGGTGCTGAGGATCGCCATGCCGAGGCCGTTGCGAACGCGAGGAATCTCGCTCACGCCGACATACCTGCGCAGGCCCGGTGTCGAGACGCGCTTGAGTTGACGGATCACGGGCTGATCGGCACCGGCATAGCGCAGAAAGAGGCGCAGCGTGGTGCGGCCGGTATCCTCGTCCGGGATCGATTTATAGTCGCGAATGTAGTTGTTCTCCTTCAAGATTCGCGCGATCTCGATTTTCATCTTCGACGTCGGCAAGTCGACACGGCGATGCTTCGCTCCGCAGGCATTGCGGATCCGGGTCAACATGTCGGCGATGGGATCGGTCATGCTCATGACTTCAGTTCCTTGGCCACCCGTATCCCTGAGGACGCAGTGGCATGTAGTTGACAGTGAAACGACGTTCTCATGATGTCAGACGACAGATGTCAGATGTCAGTCGTTCTCAGCAGATGCGCAGTCACCGAAATCTGACATCTAACATCTGACATCTGCCCTTCTCACCACGAAGCTTTCCGTACGCCAGGGATCATCCCATTCAGCGACAGGTCGCGGAAGCAAATACGGCAGAGCCCAAACTTCCGCAGAAACGCGCGCGACCGACCGCACCGCTGGCAGCGGTTGTGAACGCGCACCTTGAACTTCGGCTTGCGCTTGCTCTTCTCGATCATGGCCTTACGAGCCATCGGTTCTCTCTCGGACTAAGTGAAGACTGCAAGATCGGGTGCGAGGGTCGGGGCCGCGGTGCAATGGCACCCTGCTCGCCGCACCCGTCCCCGCTGTTTCTGACTACGCGGTCGCGACCGCCGCCGGCTCCGCGCCGTAGCTCACGATGATCGGCTTGTCGTCGCCCTTGAACGGCATGCCGAGCTCGCGGAGCAGCGCGAACGCTTGGTCATCCTTGACCGTGCTCGTCACGAAGGTGATGTCGAGCCCGTGCACCGCTTCGACCTGGTCGTAGTTGATCTCCGGAAAGATCACCTGCTCCTTGAGCCCAAGCGAAAAATTGCCGCGCCCGTCGAACGAGCGTGTGCCAATGCCGCGGAAGTCGCGAATGCGCGGGATCGCGACCGAGATGAAACGGTCGAGGAACTCCCACATGCGCGCGCCGCGTAACGTGACGCTGGCACCGATCTCCTGCCCCTGCCGCAACGCGAAGTTCGAGATCGATTTCTTCGCCTTGGTGCGCACGGGGCGCTGGCCGGCGATGATCTCGAGCTCCGTCACGATCGAATCGAGGAGCTTTGGCTGCTTGAGCGCTTCGCCGAGTCCGACGTTGAGCACGATCTTCTCGAGCTTCGGGATCTCGTGAATGTTCTCGAGCCCCAGCTGCTCCTTGAGCCGCGTGCGCACCGTTCCCTCGTAGTACGCGCGCAGGCGCGGCGGGGGCGCCTTGATGGCGGCGCCGGCGTGCGGACCCTTGGCCTGCTGTCCGCCCTTGTCACCGCCTTTCCTCTTTTTTTCCTGCTTCTTTTCCGGCTTCTTCTGCTCGGCCATTGCTCTATCCTGTGTTCGTAAATGCGCTGGTCAGCGCGTGCGCGGGAGTGCGTCCCCGCTCTTCGCGCTCACGCGCTCCTTGGTTCCATCTTCGTCGATGCGGCGGCGAACGCGTGTCGGCTCTCCCGACTTCGGATCCAGCAGCATCACGTTCGATGCGTGAATCGGCGCGGGAAAATCGATGATCGCGCTCTGCTCCTCGGCTTTGCGCGCCTTGCGATGACGCTTGACGATGTTCACGCCTTCGACCGTGATGCGGCCCGTCTTCGAAAAAACGCGAAGCACCTTCCCTTCGCGGCCTCTGTCCATGTGGTCGCCCCGCATCACGCGAACCGTGTCGCCCTTGGTGACGTGCACCTTGACGCGCTCGGCGTTGATCTGGTGACGCGACTGGTTCTTCTTGTTGTGATTCTTCCGGTACTTGAGAATGCGCATGGTTAGATGACCTCAGGCGCCAGCGACACGATCTTCATGAACTTCTTGTCGCGCAGCTCGCGCGCCACGGGTCCGAAGATACGGGTCGCGCGCGGCTCGCCGTTGTCGTTGATGATCACGACCGCGTTCTCGTCGAAGCGGATGTAGCTGCCATCCTTCCGGCGAGTCTCCTTGACGGTGCGCACCACCACCGCGCGCGCCACGTCGCTCTTCTTCACGGTGCCGTTCGGCAGCGCGTCCTTCACCGCGACGATCACCGTGTCGCCGAGGCCGGCGTATCGTCGCCGCGTTCCGCCAAGCACGCGAATCACCAGCGCGCGCTTGGCGCCGGAATTGTCCGCGACCTTGACGACCGATTCTTGCTGGATCATTGGCTAGTCTCCCTTACCGCGCGCGCTCGATGATCTCGACGACACGCCACCGCTTGTCCTTCGACAGCGGGCGCGTCTCCATGATCCGCACCCGGTCGCCGGTCTTGGCGCTGTTCTCTTCGTCGTGCGCCTTCAGGCGCTTCGTCCGCGTCACCATCTTGCCGTACAGCGGGTGCGGAAAGCGGCGCTCGATCGCGACCACTACCGTCTTCATCATTTTGTCGCTCACCACGAGCCCCACCCGCGACTTGCGGGCGTTTCGGGTCTCGCTCGCCTTGGCGGCGCCGTTCGAGGTGCTCGACGTGTTCTCAGTATTCATCTGGGCCATGTCCCTGGTGCTCCCTCTTACTTGGACGCCGCGCCGCGTACGCCAAGCTGGCGCTCACGCAGAACCGTCTTGAGCCGTGCAATGTCCTTGCGGATATGACGAAAGCGCAGCGGCTGATCGATCGACTCGGTCGCGCTCCGGAACTTCAACCGGAACCGCTCTTCTTGGAGCTCGCCGATCCGCTGCTGGATCTCGGTATCGCTCAAATCGCGCACCTCTTCAGCTCGCATCGGTGTGCGCCTCCTCTCGCATGATGAACTTCGTCTTGAGCCCGATCTTCGCCGCCGCCAATCCCAACGCCTTCTTGGCGGTGGCCGCGTCGACTCCCTCGAGCTCGAACATCACGCGGCCGGGCTTCACCACGGCCACCCATCCCTCGGGCGAGCCTTTGCCCTTTCCCATGCGGGTCTCGGCGGGCTTCTTCGTGATCGGTTTGTCGGGGAAGATGCGAATCCACACCTTCCCGCCGCGCTTGATGTGGCGCGTCAGCGCCACGCGGGCCGCTTCGATCTGGCGGTTCGAGACCCATCCCGGCTCGAGCGCCTGCAGCCCGTAGTGCCCGAACGAGATCTCGGCGCCACGCGTCGCCAACCCGCGCGTGCGGCCCTTGAACATTTTGCGGAACTTGACCCGCTTTGGACTCAGCATCGCTCAGCTCCTCACGAGTCCGACGAGTACGTGGTGCCGCGGCGATCTTCGACCTTCTCGCCCTTGAAGATCCAAACCTTCACACCGATGGTGCCGAAGGTGGTCTTGGCGGTCGACGTCGCGTAGTCGATGTCGGCACGGAGCGTGTGCAGTGGCACACGACCCTCGTGATACCCCTCGACGCGCGCGATCTCGGCGCCGCCGAGACGGCCGCCGCACTTGATCTTGATCCCCTGCGCGCCCATGCGCATCGCGCTCTGCACCGCGCGCTTCATCGCCCGGCGGAAGCTGATGCGCTGCGCCAGCTGGTGCGCCACGTTGTCGGCGACGAGCTGCGACTCCAACTCGGGACGCTTGATCTCCTCGACGTTGATGCCGACTTCCTTTCCCGTCAGCTGCGCGAGCTCGTCGCGCAACTTGTCGACCTCGGCGCCCTTCTTTCCAATCACCACGCCGGGACGGCCCGTGTGGACCGTCACCACGACCTTGCCCGGCTTCCGCTCGATCACGATGTCCGCGATCGCGGCGTGGCCGAGGCGCGCCTTGAGATATTTCCGCAACAGCTCGTCTTCGCGCAGCAGCGCGGGGAACTCACGGTTCGCGTACCACTTCGAGCGATGGTCACGCGTGATTCCGAGCCGGAAACCAATCGGATTTACTTTCTGACCCATTTACTTACCCTGCCTCTCGGCAACCATGATCTCGATGTGACTCGTCCGCTTCTGAATGGGCGTGGCGCGGCCCATCGCGGCGGGGGTGAACCGCTTGAGCTTCGGTCCTTCGTTCACGACGACGCGCTTGATGTAGAGGCGATCGGTGTCGATCGAGCCGCCAGTGGTCCGCGCCCTCTGCTCGGCGTTCGCGACCGACGATTTCAGCGTTTTCTCGATCTGCTTGGCCGCGTGCTTCTTCGAGAACATGAGCAGCGCCAGCGCGTCGTTCACATCCTTGCCGCGGATCTGGTCGACCACCAAGCGCATCTTGTACGGCGACTGCCGCGCGGTGCGCTGCGTCGCGGACGCGTCGGCAGCGGCGTTCTCCGCCATGTGCCGCTTCTTTCGCTCCTTGCTTCGCTTGCTCATGGCTTTACTTCCCCCCGCGCGCCGGAGCCGGCGCCGCCGCCGCGGGAGCGGCCGATGCCTTCTTGTCGATCGCCTTGCCCGAATGGCCGCGGAACAATCGCGTCGGTGAGAACTCGCCGAGCTTGTGCCCGACCATGTTCTCGCTCACGTAGACGGGGATGAACTTGTTGCCGTTGTGCACGGCGAACGTGTGGCCGACGAACTCCGGCGTCACCGTGCTCGACCGCGACCACGTCTTCACCACCCGCTTCTCGTTCCGCTGATTCATCGATCGCACCTTTTTCAGGAGCGACTCCAGAACGAACGGGCCTTTTTTTACACTTCTTGCCATGTCGAATTCTCTGCGAATCAGGGAATAGGGACTCGACACTCGGCAGTTCGAGTGCCTATTGCCGAGTGCCGAATGCCGATCTACTGCGTTGCCTTTCCACGCTTACGGCCGCGAACGATCAGCCGCTGCGAGGACTTCTTCTTGTTGCGCGTCTTCACCCCTTCCTTCTTGCCCCACGGGCTGACGACGTTGCGTCCGCCGCGCGTGCGCCCGCCGTGCGGATGGTCCACCGGGTTCATCACCTCGCCGCGGACCTTCGGGCGACGCCCCTTCCAGCGCGTCTTGCCCGCCTTTCCCCACGACTGCAGCTCGTGCTCCGCGTTGCCCACCTCGCCGATGGTCGCCAGGCAGTTGCCGTGAATGAGGCGCACTTCCGTCGAGCCAAGCTTGAGCGTCACGTACTCGCCTTCCTTCGCCACAACCTGCGCCGAGGCCCCGGCCGAGCGCGCCATCTGGCCGCCCTTGCCGATCTTCAGCTCGATGTTGTGCACCGCGGTGCCGAGCGGGATCTCGCGCAGCGGGAGACAGTTGCCGTTCCGGATGTCGGAGCCCGGACCCGACACCATCGTGTCGCCGACGGAAATTCCCTTGGCGTGCAGTACATAGCGCTTCTCGCCATCCGCATACTCGACCAGCGCGATGCGCGCCGAGCGGTTCGGATCGTACTCGATCTCGCGAACGACCGCCGGCTCGCCGAAGCGATTCCGCTTGAAGTCGATCACGCGGTACATGCGCTTGTGCCCGCCGCCGCGGCGGCGCATCGCGATGTGGCCGTGATTGTCGCGGCCGCCGCTCTTCTTGAGCGGCTCGGTCAGCGACTTCTCCGGCGTGGTCCGCGTGATCTCGGCAAAATCGGAGACCGAGCGGAACCGCGAGCTCTTGGTCACTGGCTTGAACTGACGAATGCCCATGTCGATTAACCCTCGAAGATCTCGATCGTGTCGCCGTCACGCAGCTTCACGATCGCTTTCTTCCAATTGGAGCGGCGCCCGGAGCTCTTCCCCACGCGCTTCGTCTTGCCGCGTTGATTCGACGTCCACACGCCCGTCACCTTCACGCCGAAGAGCTGCTCGATGGCGATCCGGATCTGCGTCTTGGTCGCTTCGGGATGAACCCGGAAGGTGTACTCGCCGAGGTCTTGGTACGCCGCCGAGCTCTGCTCGGTGACGATCGGCTCGATGATGGTCTGATGTACGGTCGGCATCGGCTACTTCCCCTTCTTCTTTGGAGCCGACGGCTTCTTGGCCGCGCTCTTTTTCGCCGCGGGCTTGGCGCTCGCCTTCGCCGCGGGCTTGGCGCTCGATTTCTTCGCCGCGCTCTTGGTGGTGACCTTCTTCGCGGTCTGTTCCTTCTTGCGCGCGTCCTTCGCCTCGCCCTTTGCGGCCGACGCCTTCTTCGCCGCGGCACGCTTCTCCGTTTCGTGCGCCGCCGGCGCCGACTCCGCCACCGGCTCGAGATCCTGCCCGATCGCCGGCGCTTCGATTACCACCGTGTCCGACCAGAGGATATGGTAGGTGCTGACGTCGGCGTACGGCATCACGTGCACCGTCGGCAGATTGCGCGCCGAGAGGAACACGTTCGTCTTCGCGCCATCGGTGAGGATCAGCACCTTTTTCCCATCGAGGCCGAGCCGCGCCATCAGCGCGACGACGCGCGACGTCTTTGGCGCGTCGAACTCGAACCGGTCGACGACGATCAGCGCGTTCTCGGCAAGCCGCGCGTTGAGCGCGCTCTTGCGGGCGAGCGCGCGCACCTGGCGGGGCACGTACTCGGCGTAGCTGCGCGGAATGGGACCGAACACCGTACCGCCGCCAACCCACTGCGGCGCGCGGATCGAGCCCTGCCGCGCGCGGCCGGTGCCCTTCTGCTTCCACGGCTTCTGGTTTCCGCCCGTCACGTACTTGCGGATCTTGGTCTTTGCGTTCCCCTGGCGCTGGTTGGCCAGGAACGCCTTCACCGCCTGATGCATCACGGGAATGTTCACCGTGCCGTCGAACAGCTCGGCCGGAAGCGCAACGCGCTCTCGAGCCGTGCCGCCGGAGGTAAAGGCGGGAGCGTCGGTCGTCATCGTGTCGTCAGCCATGTTGCTCAGCCCTGCTTGCGGATCATGACCAGCCCACTCTTCGGGCCGGCGACCGCGCCGCGGACGTAAATGAGGTTGCGCTCCACGTCGATCTTCTCGACGCGAAGATTGGTCTGCGTATGCCGCTCGGCGCCGAAATGGCCCGGCATTTTCTTGCCCTTGATGACGCGCGACGGATCGGTGCCCGGTCCGATCGAGCCCGGACGCCGATGCTTCGTGTTGCCGTGCGTGTTCGGACCACCACCGAAGCTCCAGCGTTTCACCACACCCTGGAAGCCGCGCCCCTTCGTCGTGCCGGTGACCTTCACCAGCTCGCCGACCTTGAACAGATCGACCTTCACCACGTCGCCGATCGCGAACGTCGGCGCGACGTAGTCCTTGGCCTGCGTGTCGTCGAGACGGAAGCTGCGCAGCGCCGCCGGCGGCGCATCGAGATTCGCCTTCTTCGCATGCCCGACTTCTGCTTTGTTCGCGCGACGGCCTCGCGGCGTGCGCTCGCCCTTCTTCGACTCGCGGCGAAGCTTCTGCATGCCGTACCCGAGCTGGACGGCACTGAAGCCGACCTTCTCCGTCTCGATAATCTGGACGACAGGATTCGGCGCGGCCTCGATCACCGTACACGGAATCTGCTGCCCTATCTCATTGAAGATCTGGGTCATCCCGACCTTCTTGCCGATCAATCCGATCATGTTCTCTCTCTCGTCTGGCCAGCGAGTGTTCGTCGCTCGCTCGCTTGAGTCACTGCGCACGCTGCGCAGGTGGACTATGGACGGCGGCTGTGCGTGTCAGAGGAAGGTTGTCCAACACCCCCGCACACACCCCCGCTCCTGCTATTCGACCTTGATCTCGACGTCGACACCCGCCGGCAAATCGAGCTTCGTCAGCGCGTCGACCGTCTGGGCGCGGCTGTCGAGAATGTCGATCACCCGCTTGTGCGTCTTCAGCTCGAACTGCTCACGCGACTTCTTATCGACGTGCGGCGACCGGAGCACCGTCCACCGCTGCGTCTTGGTCGGCAGCGGAATCGGACCCGACACCTGCGCGCCCGTCTTCTCCGCCGTCCGCACGATGTCCGCCGCGGCCTGGTCGATCACCGCGTGATCGAATGCCTTGAGACGGATTCTGATTCTGCCAGCCATGTCGATTCCTTATAGAAGGCGGGGGTGGGGCGTTGGGTGTGGGGTGTGGTTGGCTCGAGAGACCCGACGCTAACCCCACCCCACCTCCGTCACCCTACACCCAGCTACTTGATGATCTTCGTGACCACGCCCGCGCCCACCGTCCGTCCACCTTCGCGGATCGCGAAGCGAAGTCCGTCGTCCATGGCGATCGGCGTGATCAGCTCGATCTCCATCTGGACGTTGTCGCCCGGCATGACCATCTCGGTCCCCTCGGGGAGCTTGACCGAGCCCGTCACGTCCGTCGTGCGGAAGTAGAACTGCGGACGGTAGCCGTTGAAGAACGGCGTGTGGCGGCCGCCCTCGTCCTTCGTGAGGACGTACACCTCGGCGTTGAAGTGCGTGTGCGGGGTGATGCTGCCGGGCTTGGCCAACACCATGCCGCGCTCGATCTCCTTCTTGTCCACGCCGCGCAGGAGCAGGCCGACGTTGTCGCCGGCGCGCCCTTCGTCGAGCAGCTTGCGGAACATCTCGACGCCGGTCACCACCGACTTCTTCTCGGAGTTGAAGCCGACCAGCGCGATTTCTTCCTGCACCTTCACGATGCCGCGCTCGATGCGGCCCGTCGCGACCGTGCCGCGGCCGGTGATCGAGAACACGTCCTCGACCGGCATCAAGAACGGCTTGTCGATCTCGCGCACCGGCTCCGGGATCGAGGTATCGATGGCGTTGTACAGATCCTCCATGCTCTTCACCCACTCCGGAACACCGGCAATCGCGCCAGTCGCCGAGCCACGAATCACCGGAAGATCATCGCCCGGGTAGTCGTACTTGCTCAGCAGCTCGCGCACCTCGAGCTCGACCAGGTCGAGCAGCTCGGCGTCCTCTACCATGTCGCACTTGTTGAGAAACACCACGACTGCGGGCACGTTCACCTGGCGCGCGAGCAAGATGTGCTCGCGCGTCTGCGGCATCGGGCCGTCGACCGCGCTCACCACCAGGATCGCACCGTCCATCTGCGCGGCGCCCGTGATCATGTTCTTCACGTAGTCGGCGTGTCCCGGGCAGTCGACGTGCGCGTAGTGCCGGTTCGACGTCTCGTATTCCACGTGAGACGTCGCGATCGTCAGGATCTTCGTCGGGTCGCGGCGGCCCTGCGACTCGGACGCCTTCGCGACCTGGTCGTAGGAGATGTATTTGGTGCCGTAGCCCTTGTCGGCCGACACCTTCGTCAGCGCCGCGGTGAGGGTCGTCTTTCCGTGATCGACGTGGCCGATGGTGCCCACGTTCACATGCGGCTTGTTGCGCTCGAATTTCGCCTTGGCCATTGCTCGGTGCTCGGTTCTCGGTGTTTGGTGTTCGGGAACGACAATCTATGCCTGCCGTGCTCGGCGTTCCGGAGAACGCCGCCGCGTGAACTCTACTTGACCTTGTTGATGATTTCTTCGGCCTTCGACTTCGGGACTTCCTCGTAGTGGCTGAACTCCATCGAGTAGACCGCTCTGCCCTGCGACTGCGAGCGGAGCTTGGTGGAGTAGCCGAACATCTCCGACAGCGGAACACTGGCCGCGATCACCTGCGCTTCGCCGCGCTGCGTCATGCCGCCGATCTTTCCGCGCCGCGCCGAGAGGTCGCCGAGGATGTCGCCCATGTACGCATCCGGGCAGACGACTTCGACATTCATCATCGGCTCGAGAATCACCGGGTGCGCGCGCTTCACGGCTTCCTTCACCGCCATCGAGCCGGCGATCTTGAACGCCATCTCGCTCGAGTCGACGTCGTGGTACGACCCGTAGATCAACTCGACCTTGACATCGACCATCGGATATCCGGCGATGATGCCGTTCTCGAGCGCTTCCTTGATCCCCTGCTCGACCGGTCCGATGTACTCTCGCGGAATCGTGCCGCCGACGATCTTGTCTTCGAACACGAAGCCGGCACCCTGGCCGCTCGGCTCGCAGTTGATGACGACGTGGCCATACTGGCCCTTGCCGCCCGACTGCCGCACGAACTTGCCTTCGACCTTTTCGACCCGCTTCCGGATCGTCTCGCGGTACGCCACCTGCGGGCGGCCCACGTTCGCGTCGACCTTGAACTCGCGCATCATGCGGTCGACGATGATCTCCAGGTGCAGCTCGCCCATGCCGGAGATGATGGTCTGGCTCGTCTCCGGATCGGTGTGCACGCGGAACGTCGGATCTTCCTCGGACAACTTCATGAGCGCGATGGCCAGCTTGTCCTGGTCGGCCTTGGTCTTCGGCTCGATGGCGACGTCGATCACCGGCGCCGGGAACTTCATTGCCTCGAGGATGACCGGATGCTCGTCGTCGCACAGCGTGTCGCCCGTGCGGGTGTCGCGCAGCCCGATCGCGGCGGCAATGTCGCCTGCGCGCACCTCTTCGATTTCTTCACGCTTGTTGGCGTGCATTTGCAGCAGACGGCCGACGCGCTCGCGCTTGTCCTTCGTCGAATTGTAGACGTATGTGCCGGCCTTCATCGTTCCGGAGTAGACGCGGAAGAAGGTCAGCTTTCCGACGAATGGATCGGTCGCGATCTTGAACGCCAGCGCGGCGAACGGCTCTTCGTCCGACACCGAGCGCTCTTCGTACGTCTCGTCGTGATGGGGCACGTGGCCCTTGATCGCCTTCACGTCGACCGGCGCGGGGAGATAATCGATCACCGCGTCGAGCAGTGCCTGCACGCCCTTGTTCTTGAACGACGCGCCGCACAGCACCGGCACCACCGCACCGCTCACGGTCGCGTGACGAATCGCGCGCTGGATCTCCGCGATCGTCAGCTCTTCACCACCCAGATACTTCCCGAGCAGCTCGTCGTCCTGCGCCACGGCCGCTTCGATCACCTCGTGGCGTGCCGACTCCACCGCGGCCTTGTACTCGTCCGGCACGTCGGTGATCGTATACGTCTTGCCGAGCGTATCTTCATCGAAAATGTATTGCTTGCGCTCGAGCACATCGATGTGGCCGGTGAACAGCTCGCCCGAGCCGACGGGCAGTTGCAGCGGATAGGCCGTCTTGGTCAAGCGATCCCGGATCATCTTGAGACAGCGGTCGAAGTCCGCGCCGACGCGGTCCATCTTGTTCGCGAAGATGATGCGCGGCACGCCGTACCGGTCGGCCTGGCGCCACACGGTTTCCGTCTGCGGCTCGACGCCGGCGACGGAGTCGAGCAGCGTCACGGCGCCATCGAGGACGCGAAGCGAGCGCTCGACCTCGACCGTGAAGTCGACGTGGCCGGGCGTATCAATGATGTTGATGCGGTATTCGATGTCGTGACGGGTCCAGAAGCACGTGGTGGCGGCGGAGGTGATGGTGATCCCGCGCTCCTGCTCCTGCTCCATCCAGTCCATCGTTGCCGCGCCATCATGGACCTCACCGATCTTGTAGTTCTTCCCCGTGTAGTAGAGGATGCGCTCGGTGGTGGTCGTCTTGCCGGCATCGATGTGCGCCATGATGCCGATGTTGCGGTAGTGCTGAAGCGGTGTCGTACGTGCCATTTGTCTTATGAGTCTCGCCGAAGCGCCTGAAGTCGCGGTGCCGCCAGCAAAAAAACGGGTGGACCGGGCGCCTCATCCGAGGCCGGTATCCATCCGCCGCCGCCGGGTACACTCGCCACTGTTGCGCGAATGGGGACCCTATGGCGCGCCGAGTGCTGGTTACCCGGCGTTCGATTGTACGCGCCACTTCTCACATGTGCGTCGGCATTGCTGCTTTTCGCATCTGGCGCAGTGTAGCCTGGGAAATGTATCCGACTTTGGCCCCGTGTCAACGCCCGCAACGTACGCGGCGCCGCTGAACGGCCAATGTGCGCGCGAGCGACTTGGCGTAATTGCGCCCGGAATACGCGCGTCCCAGCTTTCGAAATTCAGTCCACCATTCCGAGAAAGGGAGTTCCGCCTGTGCGCACTCTTCGTCACCTCGCCGCCGCCGCGCTCGGCCTCGCCTCCACCGCCCGTGCACAGACGCTCGATCTCACGGGCACCGTCATCGTCACGAACAAGAGTCCATCGACGGCGACGATCATCGACGTCGCCAGCGGTCGCACGCTCGCGACGCTCCCGACCGGAAATGGTCCGCATGAGATTGTCATCTCCTCCGACGGGCGGCTGGCGGTGGTGAGCGACTATAGCGGTCAGCCCGGCCGCACGCTGACCGTGATCGACGTTGCGGCGCTCCGCGTCGTGCGCACGATCGATCTGGGCCAGTACAACCGCCCACACGGGATGGTGTTTCTTCCCGGCGATAGCCTCGTGATCGTGACATCCGAAGCGAGCGGCAATGTGGTGCTGGTCAACGTCGTCGCCGGCACGATCAGCAAGGTGATTCCGACGCAGGGCCGCGGCTCGCACATGGTGGGCGTGACGAGCGCCGCGACGCAGGCGTACACCGGCAACATGCAGAGTAATTCCGTATCGCAGATCGATCTCCGCACCGGGGCGGTGACGAAGACGTGGCCCGTGCCGAACACACCCGAGGCGATCAACGTGACGCCCGACGGCAAGGAAGTGTGGGTCGGCAGCAACGCGACGGCGAAGGTGAGCGTGATCGACGTTGAGAGCGGCAGCATCACGACGGGCGCCGAAGGGTTGCAGTGGCCCTATCGCGTGCTGTTCGCGCCTGACGTGAAAACTGTGATGCTCCCCGATCTCGGCGGCGAAACGCTGCGTTTCCTCGACCGTGCGACGAAGCGTGAGTTGGGCCGGCTGTCCTTCGCGGGCGGCGGTCCGCAGGGCATCACGATCACGCCTGACGGGCGCTACGTGTTGCAGTCGCTGAGCAAGCAGGCGCGCGTGGCGGTGATCGATCTCAATACACGAGCGGTGGTCGGCTATTTGTCGGCTGGCGAGACGCCTGACGGAGTGGTGTATACGCGCAGAGTGGTAAGCCGATAGCGGTTGAAGTCTCTGGGCGAAAGCGCTGTGCGCTCATAGTTCCCGGAGGCGACGACGTCGAGAACCTGCAACGGAAGCGACTCGCCTACTTCGCCTTCGACGCTGCGCGCAGTTCTTCGAACCAGTTGAAGGCAACCCGCAGCTGTCGTCCCGTCGTCGGATCCGCCTTGATCATGATGAAGCTGCCGTCCGGGCTCAGCGCCCAGTTGTTGTCCTGGGAAAAATCGTAAGCGCCGTTGAACAACATTTGCGGGGCGCCGAACGCTCCCGAGCCGGAGAGTGGTCGGTGAGCAACCGACATGATACGCGAACCGGAGCGATAGAAGAGCTCCTTACCATCGCGAGACCACACTGGCTCCGTGCCACCGCGCGCCGACACCTGCGCGCTGGGGGCCTGCTGCGGATACGGACGGACGTACACCTCGTTCGCCCCTGAGGTGGTCGAGGCGTACGCCAGCCACTTCCCGTCCGGCGACAACGTGGGGTATCCGTAGTCAGCCGGTGACGACATGACAGGGTTGACCGTGCTGTCGCCCATCCGGAACTGCACGATGTTGGCACGTGGGGTGTACCAGCGAGCCAACGCAGTGTTCACCTGGAGACCAAAGAAGCCAGCGGCATCCGTCCAGTCGGAGAGAAGGATCAGGCCCAGCCGACCCTGAGCGCTCGCCGTGAAGACCGTGTGCAGCTCCGCGCCTGGCTGCGCCACCATCCAGGCGATCTGTGAACGGCGACGGAACGCGACGCGCGTGCCATCGGGCGACCAGATCGGCTGGAGCGAATTCACTCGATCGGTCGTGAGCGGAAACGCCTGCCCGGTCGTTGCGTCGACAATCCAGATGGCTGACGGCCGCGGATCGACGGTGACGGCCACGGACTTGCCGTCGGGAGAGACTCTGGGAAAGCGATAGCCGCGCGGCTCCGCGTTGATCGGGGTCTCCTGACCGTACCGGTTCACGCGAACCAGCGATCGCTGAAATCCGCCCGGCATGTACACCAGCGTGCCGTTGTCCGACACCGTGAAGTACGTGGCGCCTCCCTGACCACGAAAGGCCTCGAACACCGGGGTCGACGCGCCTCGCACCGTGCCGCGTTGCACGTCGAAGCCCACGACGCGAACGCGTCCTTCGTTGTCGTCGAACAGCAACTGTTCCGTCGGGAGGTATCGAGCTTGGCGCCCGCGGAGCACTATGCGCACGTCGCCCGAAGCGAGGTCCATGACACCGATTCCGGAATCCGTGCTGACCAGGGCGCGCGCGTTGTCGGGGAGCAATGCCGGCCACCGGAGCGCGCCCAGCGCGTGACGTCGCGCGGGTAATTTCGGCTCGGCGACGATCCCGACTGCGCCGGTGCCGTCGCTGCGCACGCGATGGAGCGCACTGTCGCCGATCGCATAGAGCAGGTTGCCGTCGGTGCCCCACGTCGCTCCGAATTCCGGAGCGGGCATGTCGAGGACATTGATCGGCGCACCGCCGCTTAGCGTCACCTTCTTCAGCTTGTCGTCGGCGAAGAACGCAATCCACTCGCCGTCCGGCGAGAAGAATGGTGTGCTGCCGCCGGCGGTTCCCGGAATGGCCCGCGTGATCGTGTCGGCCAGCGGCCGGAGAAAAAGCTGCGACTTGCCGCTGTCGTCGCCTACGTAGACCAGGTATTTCCCGTCTCGAGAGATGTCGAGCGGATCCCCGTCGACGAAGAGCAGCTGATCTTGCGCCAGAGGGATTACCGCACGAGCCACCGTCGCATTCGTCGCACGCGCGCCGGTGAAGTTCCGCGCAATCACTGCTCCGGCGCCCGCGGCAATGGCGACGAGGAGCGCTCCAGCTCCCACCAGCCACACAGTCCGTCGCGAATCGCGCACGTGTGCGGCTGCGGCCAACGTTCCTTGGCCATCGCGAAGTTGCAGCGCATCGGCAAATTCAGCGGCGGTGCCGAACCGGTCGGCGGCGACCTTCTGCAGCGCGCCATCAATCGCCGCGGCGACAGGTGTGGGAACGGTGGGCCGAAGGTCGCGAATTGGGACGGGCGACATGGTCATCATCTTCGCCACGATGGTTTGCGCCGTCTCGCCCGTGAACGGCGGCTCGCCGGCCAGCATCTCGTAGAGGACCGAGCCCAATGCGAAGATGTCGGCCCGTCCGGTCACGTTCTTCTCGCCCATCGCCTGCTCGGGGCTCATGTACTCCGGCGTGCCGATGCTCAAGCCGCTCTCCGTGAGTCGCAGGCCGCCGCCGCTGCCTTCGAGCACGCGCGCGATGCCAAAGTCGGCCACCAGCGCCCGATTCTCATGAAGGAGGATGTTCGCCGGCTTCACATCGCGATGCACGAAGCCATGACGATGCGCGTAGTCGAGCGCGCTCGCGATGTCGCACGCGATGCACACCGCATCTGCGACGGGAAGCTGACCTTCGCGATCGAGGCGATCACGCAACGACTCGCCTTCGACGAACGGCATCACGTAGTAGACGATTCCGTCCGCCTCGCCCGAGTCGTGCAGCGGAACGATATGCGGATGATTCAGCGTGGCCGTCGTCCGGATCTCCCGCAGGAAGCGCTCGGCACCCATGCGCTGCGCCACATCCTCGCGCAGTACCTTGATGGCCACCCGCCGATCGTGCCGGATGTCGCGCGCGAGGAAGACCGTCGCCATGCCCCCCTCACCCAGCTGGCGCTCGATCGCGTAGCGATCCGCCAGTGACCGGGTCAGCAGTTCGCCGAGGGTGGGCATCAGCGGAGTATGGTGCCGGGAGTTGTCATGCGCCATGCACTCGATGACCGCATGGCCCCGAAACCGAAATGCCGGGTTTGGCCGCCGTACTGGACTCTTCGCGCATCTCTCAATCGCCGGCAGCTCGGATCTCGTCGTCGGAGAGAGGCGACGCAGCGCGCAGCTCTCGCGAATCGGCCGCGCGGCGGCATGGCGCTTGGAGGTTGACCGCCTGGACTTGTCACCGGACTTGTCACCAGCGACTGCCGATGCAGAAACGAGAAACCCCGCTCAGTGCGCGAACACCGAGCGGGGCCTGAACCAACCGAGCAGAAGGAGCCAGCTACCAGCGGTAGTGCGCGAATGCCTTGTTTGCTTCCGCCATCCGGTGCGTGTCTTCCTTCTTCTTGATCGCATTGCCTTCGCCCTTGCTGGCCGAGATGACTTCAGCCGCAAGCTTCTCGGCCATCGACTTCTCGGTGCGCTCGCGCGAATAGAGAATCAACCAGCGCATGGCCAGCGCCGTGCGGCGCTCGGGACGAACCTCGACCGGCACCTGGTACGTCGCGCCGCCCACGCGGCGGCTCTTCACTTCGACGACCGGCTTGAGGTTCTGCAGCGCCTGCTTGAACACGTTCACGCCCGGCTGGCTCGTGCGGCTCTCGACGAGATCCATGGCGCCGTAGAAGATGCTCTCGCCGGTAGACTTCTTCCCCTGGTACATGAGCACGTTGATGAACTTGCTCACGGTCTGGCTGTCATAGCGCGCATCGGGAAGAACAGTGCGCTTGACGGCACGTGCACGACGACTCACTTCTTACCTCCGGCGCCCGGCTTGGGACGTTTGGTGCCGTATTTTGAGCGGCTCTGATTCCGGCCGTTCACGCCCGAGGCGTCGAGAGTGCCGCGCACGATGTGATAGCGCACGCCCGGCAAATCCTTCACGCGTCCGCCGCGGATGAGCACGATCGAGTGCTCCTGCAGATTGTGGCCTTCGCCCGGAATGTACGCGGTCACCTCGAAGCCATTCGTCAGCCGAACGCGCGCGACTTTGCGGAGCGCGGAGTTCGGCTTTTTCGGCGTCACGGTGTACACCCGTGTGCACACGCCGCGCTTCTGCGGATTCGCCTTCAGGTGCGGCGCCTTCTGCTTCTTCTCGACGTCCTGGCGGCTGCGCCGGACGAGCTGGTTGATAGTCGGCATAACCTCTGGGTATTACGAAATGCGCCCCGTTGGCGGGACAGCCTGATAAAAGTAGAATGTCACGGTGGGCATGTCAAGCCGAAGTGGTCGCCGCAATTGAGGATACGCGCGCCTTTCCACCGCTCGTTACGCCGTACGTTCCGGCGCGTGTTGCCTAGGGAATACGCCGTAATTTCGCTCTCATCCGGCTCAATGAATCGCACTCGCTGCCTGCTCCTCTCCACTGCATTCGCGCTACTCGTGCCCCCCGCACTCGCGGCCCAGCCTCAGCCGCCGCTCGCTCCGCGTTCCGCCACTCCGATGGTCGAAGCGCGCGCGCTCTGGGTGTCACGCTTCGACTACGACTCGCCGGCGTCGGTCACCCACATCATGCAGCGCGCTGCGAGCGCGAACTTCAACATCGTCTATTTCCAGGTGCGCGGCGCCGCCGATGCGATCTACCGATCGGACATCGAGCCGTGTGCCGTCGTACTCTGCGGACACCTCGGCGGCACACCGTCGTGGGATCCGCTCGAGGTCGCGGTGCGTGAGGCGCACGCGCGCGGACTGCAGCTGCACGCGTGGCTCAATGCCTTTACCGGCTGGGGCGCCGGCAACACGACGACCTGCCGCTTGCTCGGCGAATCCGATCCGGGAAAGCCCAGACACATCCTGCTCTCGCACCCCGACTGGGCGATGACGGACGAAGCCGGGAATTCGCTACGCTGTCCGAACGGCGAGGAATACGTCTGGCTCTCTCCGGCCATTCCCGCGGTGCGCAACAGGCTGGCCCATGTGGCGGCCGACATCGCGCGTCGCTACGAGATCGACGGCATCCACCTCGATCGCATTCGCTATCCGGGATCGCATTGGTCGTTCGATCGAGAAAGCCTACGTGAGTTCGGCGGCACGCCCGCAATCAACGACGCGAGGTGGGAAGCGTTTCGCCAGTCGCTGGTGAGCGCGGCAGTGCGTGATGTGCGCGACAGCGTGCGCGCCGCGCGGCCGGCGGCGGTCATCAGCGCCGCGGTGTGGGGGATCTATCGCGATCGCTGGGACTGGCACACGTCGCAAGGACTCAGCGAGCTGGCGCAAGATCCGCACGCCTGGGCCGAGCAAGGATTCGTCGATGTCGTGGTGCCCATGACCTATCTGGTCATGACGCCATCGTACTGCGGCCGCGTGGACTGGGCGTGTCTGCTCGACGATCATCTCGAAGCGGTTCAGGTGCGCGGTGGACGGCATCTCTACATCGGCATCGGCGCCGATCGGGGTGCCGGCGAAGTAGTGCGACAAATCGAGAAATCGCGCGCGCGCGGTGCACGCGGCATCGCGATTTACTCCTACAGGGCGGCGGAGACGGCGGGGCTCTTCGAGGCGCTGGCCGCTGGCGTCTTCGCGCATATGGCGCAGATTCCTCCGATGGGATGGCGCGGCGTCACGGTTTCGGGTTCTCACTGAAGCCGGTACGGGCAGCCGCGAGGTCGCACGGGGTCCTCATCCGGAGCGTCGCCTAATGCCGAGTCGTAGCCCGTATCCCGACGTCGAGATTCCATCGATGCCACTCTCGGCGTTCGTGCTCGAGCACGCCGCCGCGCGAGGCGACAAGCCGGCGCTGATCGACGGGCCGACCGGCCGCACGCTCACCTTCGCCGACATCGCGCTCGGGACGAAACGGGTCGCGGCAGCGCTGCAAGCGCGCGGAATCAAGAAAGGCGACGTGGTCGCGATCTTCAGTCCGAACCTGCCGGAGTACGCACTCGCATTTCATGGCGTGGCCACGGCCGGCGGCATCGTCACGACGCTCAATCCGACGTACACGGCCGACGAGCTGGGGTACCAGCTTCGTGACTCAGGCGCACGCACGCTGATCACCGTGCCCGCGCTGCTCGAGCGCGCGCGGCAGGCGACTCACGGCACCGCGGTGACGGAGATCATCGTGTTCGGAGAGGCAGACATGGCGACGCACTTCGCGTCGCTCGTTGCGTACGATGGAGCGCTGCGCCCGGTCGAGATCGATCCGGCGCGCGACGTGGTCGCGCTCCCGTACTCGAGCGGCACCACAGGGCTCAACAAGGGCGTGATGCTCACGCATCGCAATCTGATCGCCAATGTCGTGCAGCTGCTCGGTACGGGTCAGGATCACTCCAACGACGTGCTGTTGGCGGTGCTGCCGTTTTTTCACATTTACGGCATGGAAGTCATCCTGAATGTTGGACTGCGCGTCGGCGCCACGACGGTCACGATGCCGAGGTTCGATCTCGAGCAGTATCTCACGCTCGTGCAGCGATACCGGGTCACCTTCGCGCACGTGGTGCCGCCGATCATCATCGCCCTGGCCAAGCATCCGATGGTGGACACGTTCGATCTGTCGTCCATCACGTCGGTGTTTTCTGGCGCGGCGCCGCTTGGGGCCGAGACGAGCGCGGCCTGCAGCGCGCGACTCGGAGCGGTGATGCGCCAGGGCTACGGGATGACGGAGACCAGCCCCGCCACCCACTGCACGCCGCACGATCCGGCGAAGATCAAGCGCGGATCTGTCGGCGTGTGCGTGCCGAATACCGAGTGCAAGATCGTGAGCCTGGAGACGGGCGAGGAGCTCGCCGCGAATCAGGAAGGTGAGCTGTGCGTGCGAGGACCACAGGTGATGCTCGGCTACCACAACCGCCCCGAGGCGACGGCGGAGATTCTCTCGCCGGACGGCTGGCTGCGCACAGGTGACATTGGCTACGCCGACGAGGACGGCAATTTCTTCATCGTCGACCGGGCGAAGGAGTTGATCAAGTACAAAGGAATGCAGGTGGCTCCGGCCGAGCTGGAAGCGCTTCTGCTCACGCATCCCGCCGTGGCGGATGCCGCCGTGGTGCCGTACCCGGACGACGAGGCGGGCGAGGTACCCAAGGCGTTCATCGTCGCGCGCGGTACGATTTCGCTCGATCAGGTCATGAGTTTCGTGGCCGATCGCGTCGCGCCGTTCAAGCGCATCCGGCACATCGAGTTGATCGCGGAGATACCGAAATCGGCGTCTGGTAAGATATTGAGGCGGGTGTTGGTGCAGAGGGACAGGAAGGAAGTTGGCAGTGCGAAGAGCAGTGGGTAGACGTCAGACTTTGCTCTCCCCCGTGACATCGACCGCCTGGAACGCATCACGCTCCCGCAGGCCGCGCTCGAATGGGCCGAGCAGATGCGCGATGCTGTTGGCGTAGTAGCTGACGAGCTCGCGCTGGCGCGACATGACGAGGAAGCCGCTTCCCTCCTCCACCAGCATCTTCCGCATCTCGAGCATCCGCCAGGCGCGGTCGAACGTCTCGGCGATATCCCCGTCGGCGCGTAGCACGTGCGCGTTGAGCTCGAGCAGCACGTCGCGCATTTCGCTCATCCGCTCGAGGAGCGCCGCGCGCGGGATGAAATCACCATCGAAGCTCTGGATCGCCGCGCACGCGAGAGGCACGGGCGTGACTGGAATCAGCGCGCCGATCCGATCCATCACCCGGTTGCAGAGCAACTGCACGACCGGGAGGCGCTCTTCCTTGGGGAGCGAGAAAAAATCGCCCTGCTTGGCGCGCTGTTCGGCGAACCACGGCTCGAGCGCCATCGGCCGCCCGATGGTGACGGCGGTGCGGCCGTAGCGCCGCCACCGTCCAGTGGCGAGACGCGCCAGGTTCCAGCCGATGTAGTGCATCACCTCGCCGAACTGCTTGATGCGCGGAACTCGGGCCCCGGATTCCCTCCGGCGAAGCTCGCGCAGGAGCGTGCGGTCCTCCAGCACGCGATCGTAGTTGAGCGCGACCGGAATGACGTGCATGCGCTTCGATTGCGACGGATCACGCCCGGAGCGTAATGCGTAGTCGAGCAGTCCGATCTTGCCTGGCTTGATGCGGCCGTCCCTCGTCAATCCGCCTTCAGGAAAGATTCCCTGCGTGACGCCGTTCCTGGTAATGAGCTGCACGTACCGTTCGAGCACCGTGTGATAGAGTGGCTCGCGATAGCTGCGGCGAATGAAGTACGAGCCGAAGCTCTTGAACACGTACTCGAGAGGGAACGCGCGCGCCCACTCTCCCACGGCGTAGGAGATAGACACATCGCCCGCCAACACGTAGGCGACGACGACGTAGTCCGCGTTGCTGCGGTGATTGATCAGGTAGATGACGCTGGCATCTTCCGGCAACCGCTCGAGCGCGGCCAGATCCTCATAGTCGACCGTGACCTTGTACAAAAAGTTGATGACGATGAGGCTCACCGCATAGCCGAACTTGTAGTAGGCGAGGATGTTGAAGTGTGGAACGATTTCGTCGATGTAGCGGTCGACGCGCTTCCAGCCGTCGGCCTCGCTCATGCCGTGCTCGCTCGCGTGCGCACGCACGGCGGCGGCGATCTCGGGATCGCCGAGCAGCGTGGTGCGGATGTACGGTTTGCGGGTGAGCTTGAACCGGTTCACGCGCGCGTGGAAACGGTGCACCGCGCGCGTCGCGGCGCGATCGGCCGCGCGGCGAGCGAGACCGAGTGCCACCGCGGCGATCAGAAGCGCCGCGAGCGCGAAGACGAGCCAACCGAGAAGCACGAGCGAACATCCGGCCGCGAGGCCCGCGCGTCAAGCCGCTCTGGCGCGCCACCGGACGGCGCCGCACACTGTGCGCATGAGCGATCGAGATCAGCGGCCGCCACGTCCGAAGATTCCCGTCGAAGAGGATCTGGAGACGCAGGCATTGCTCCAACTGACCAACCTGCCCCTGAGCGCCGTCATCCCGCGCGACCAGACGTTCGCGGTGCGTCACGGTCTCGACGATCCGCACGTCGTACGAGCGCTGCTGTGGTCGTTCGTGATCGGCGTCGTCACGTGGGTGCTGGCGTGCTCTCTCGGCGCGTTTGCCGGTCAACCATTGGGGCGAATGGTGGTGTTGGGCTTCCTCGGCGGAGTGTGCGCCGGTTGCTTCGTCGCGGCCATGACGCTGGGTGGGGCGCGGATGGGCGAGGGCATATCGCGCTCGATCTACTCGCCTCACAAGACGGGGACTCCTCACGTCGACTTCTCCCTGCAAGAGTCGATGGCGATGCGCGGTGACATCGCCGGCGCCCTGGCGTCCTACGAGGCGTTGATCGCCGACTCGCCTGGTGATGCGCTTGTTCGTTTTCGCGCGGCTGAGCTCTACCTCCGCGGCGGGACCAATCCCGCGCGCGCGGCCGAGCTGTTCATGCAGGTGCGCGCGATCCCAAAGCGTAGCGCGCGCGACGACATGTACGCGACGAACCGTCTCATTGATCTGTACTCCGCGGGACCGCTCCGCGACGATGACAAGATGATGCGTGAGCTACGCGAGCTGGCGGCGCGGCATCCAGAGACGAAAATGGGGAAGGACGCCAAAGCGGCGTACGAGAAGACCAGAAACGATCGCTGAGACAAAAAATGGCGGGTGAGCCTTCGCTCACCCGCCACCATTTTCCCTGCCATCGCATCTCAGTCCTCGTCTTCGACTCCGCCAAAGCTGAGCGCTCCGCCACCGCTCGGGGTGAGCAGCGGCGCGAAGGGTGATTCGATGACCGGATCCGGCGGCAGCGATTCCTGCTGCGGCGCCTCGAGCCCTTCGATCTCCACTTCCTGGTACCGGTACATGCCGGTTCCCGCGGGGATCAAGTGGCCGATGATGATGTTCTCCTTGAGGCCGAGGAGGTCATCCTTGGCTCCGCGGATCGCCGCATCGGTGAGCACGCGCGTGGTCTCCTGGAACGACGCCGCCGAAATGAACGACTGCGTGGTGAGACTCGCCTTGGTGATGCCGAGCAGCAGCGGCTCGGAGGTCGCGGGTTGCTTCTCCTGCCGTCCCGCTTCCTCGTTCGTGTCGCGGAAGACGCCCTTGTCCGTGTTCTCCCCTTCCAGCATCTCGGTCTCGCCCGGGTCCATGATGCGGACCTTCTGCAGCATCTGCCGGACGATCACGCCGATGTGCTTGTCGTTGATCTTCACGCCCTGGAGCCGGTAGACCTCCTGCACTTCGTTCAGGAGATACTCCTGCACCGCGCGCGGTCCCTTGATCCGCAGAATGTCGTGCGGGTTCACCGGACCTTCCGACAACCGATCGCCGGCGCGCACGCGGTCGCCCTCGTGGACGCGCAAGTGCTTGCCGGCGCCGACCTCGTACAACTGCGCCGGTTGCGTTTCATCGGCCGCCAGCGTGCCGTCGCCGACTTCGCGCATTGGCTGCACGAAGATCTCGCGCTTGCCGCGCTTGATCTCGCCGAACCGCACGATGCCGTCGATCTCGGAGATCGTCGCCGGATCCTTCGGACGACGCGCCTCGAACAGCTCCGCCACGCGCGGCAGGCCGCCCGTGATGTCGCGCGTCTTGTACGCCTCTCGGCTGATCTTCGCCAGGATGGTGCCGGCCGTGATCTCCTGGCCATCATGGACGATGAGCTGCGCACCCACCGGAATGACGAAGTCGCGGACGCGCTTTTCCTTGCCGCCCTTCGCCTGCACGATCTCGATGTGCGGGTGAAGTTTCTTCTCGCGGTCCTCGATCACGACGGTCTGGCGGAGCCCGGTGAGCTCGTCGAGCTCCTCGGACACAGACTCGTCCTCCACGAGATCCACGAAGCGAATGGTGCCTTCGGTGTCGGCGATGATCGGCGTGGTGTACGGATCCCACGTGAACACCGTCTGCTCCTTCTTGATCTCCTCGCCATCCCCGACCATGAGGAAGGCGCCGAGCGGCACCTGGAAGCGCGACGCGACGGGGGCGTGATGGTCGGCCGAGGCGCGGATGATGATCTCACCCTCGTACGACGTGACGATACGCTGCCCGTTCGGATCGGTGACGTGCACTAGCCGGTCGCCGTACTCGATCACACCGGCCACCTTGCTCTTCCGCGCCGTCTGCTCCGCGATACGAGCCGCGGTGCCGCCGATGTGGAAGGTGCGAAGGGTGAGCTGCGTGCCCGGTTCGCCGATCGACTGGGCGGCCAGAATACCGACCGCCTCGCCGATGTCGACCATCTCCATCGTCGCGAGGTTGCGCCCGTAGCACATGCGGCACAGCCCGCGCTTGGCCTCGCACGTGAGTACCGAGCGAATGCGCACGGTCTCGATCCCAGAATCTTCGATCAGCCGCGCCATCTCTTCCGAGACGAGCTGGCCCGCTTCCGCCAACAGGGTGCGACGGCCGCTCTCGTCCAGCTCGTGCGGATCCTCGACGTCCTCGGCCGCCACGTTGCCGACAATGCGCTCGGCCAACGGCTCGATGACGTCCTCGCCTTCTTTCAGCGCTCCGACTTCCAGGCCGAGGATCGTACCGCAATCCTCTTCCGTGATCGTCACGTCCTGCGCCACATCGACCAGCCGGCGCGTCAGGTAACCGGCGTCGGCCGTCTTGAGCGCCGTGTCGGCCAGACCCTTTCGCGCGCCGTGCGTCGAGATGAAGTACTCGAGCACGCTGAGTCCTTCCCGGAAGTTCGACTTGATCGGTGATTCGATGATCTCGCCGATGCCGCCCGTGAGCTTCTTCTGCGGCTTCGCCATCAGGCCGCGCATACCCGCCAACTGGCGGATCTGGTCGCGGCTGCCGCGTGAGCCCGAATCGAACATCATGAAGACCGGATTGAATCCGTTCTTCGACTTGGCCATGGTCTTCACCATGGCGTCGGCGATGTCGTTGTTGGCGTGCGTCCAGGTGTCGATGACTTTGTTGTAGCGCTCGCCGTTGGTGATGTTGCCCGTCGAGTACGCGCGCTGGAACCGCTCCACGCGCTGAGTCGCCTCCTCGAGCAGCGTTTCCTTCTCGTCCGGAATCTCGAGATCCTCGATGCCGATCGACACGCCGCCCATGGTGGCGTAGCGGAAACCAAACTCCTTCAACCGATCGAGGAACTCGACCGTCGTCGCCAGCCCCTTCAAGCGATAGGACTGGAAGACGAGCTCGCCGAGCGCCTTCTTCTTCATCTCGCGATTCTGGAAGCCGATCGCCGGCGGAATGATGCTGCTGAAGATCACACGACCGATGGTCGTGGACTCCCAGCGCTTGCCATTGATGTCATCCACCCAGAAGCGAACCGGCGTGTGCATCGTCGCGCGGCCGAGCGCGAGCGCCATCTCGGCTTCGGCGATCGTGGCCATGCGCGGCGCGCCGCCCATGCGATCCTGGAAGTCCAGCGGCGCCTTGGTCAGGAAGTAGCACCCGAGCACGATGTCCTGGCTCGGCTCGGCGACGGGACGTCCATCGCTCGGCTTCAACACGTTGTTGGACGACAACATCAGCAGGCGCGACTCGAGCTGCGCCTCGAACGACAGCGGCACGTGCACCGCCATCTGGTCGCCGTCGAAGTCCGCGTTGAACGCCGCGCAGACGAGCGGGTGAATACGAATGGCTTTGCCTTCCACGAGCACGGGCTCGAACGCCTGGATGCCCAGACGGTGCAGCGTCGGCGCGCGGTTGAGCAGAACCGGATGGTCCTTGATGATCTCTTCGAGAATCTCGTACACCTCGGGCGATTCGCGCTCCACGATCTTCTTGGCGCGCTTCACCGTCTCGGCGATTCCCTTCTCGACGAGCTTATGGATGATGAACGGCTTGAACAGCTCGAGCGCCATCGCCTTGGGGAGTCCGCACTGGTGCAGACGGAGCTCGGGACCCACGACAATGACCGATCGGCCCGAGTAGTCCACGCGCTTGCCGAGCAGGTTCTGACGGAAGCGGCCCTGCTTGCCCTTGAGCATGTCGGACAGCGACTTGAGCGGACGCTTGCCGCGGCCGCGAATCGCCTTGGAGCGGCGGCCGTTGTCGAACAGCGCGTCGACGGCCTCCTGCAGCATGCGCTTCTCGTTGCGCAGAATGACCTCGGGCGCCCGGTGCAGAATCAGCTTCTGCAGACGGTGGTTGCGGTTGATCACGCGGCGATAGAGATCGTTCAGGTCTGAGGTGGCGAAACGGCCACCGTCGAGCGGAACGAGCGGGCGCAGGTCGGGCGGGATGACTGGAATGACGTCCAGGATCATCCACTCCGGCTTGTTGCGGATACCGCCGGCGTCGCCCGAGCAGCGGAAGGCGTCGACGATCTTGAGCCGCTTGAGCTGCTGCTTCTTGCGATGCTGCGAGCTCTCGACCGCCACGGCGGCGCGGAGCTCGTCGGAGATCTTGTCGATGTCGAGGCGCTTGAGCAGCTCGCGCACCGCGGGGGCGCCGATGTCCGCCTTGAACGCATCGTCCTTTTCCTCGCGCGCCTTGTCGCGCAGCGCGAGGAAATCGTCTTCGTCGAGCAGCTGGTTGCCCGAGACGTCCTGGGTACCGGGCTCGATGACGACGTAGTTCGAGTAATAGATGATCTTCTCGAGATCACGAAGCGTGATGTCGAGCAAATTTCCCATCGGGGACGGAAGCGTCTTGAAGAACCAGATGTGCGCGACGGGAACGGCGAGCTCGATGTGCCCCATGCGCTCGCGACGGACGCGCGACAGGGTGACCTCGACGCCGCACCGGTCGCAGATGACGCCGCGATACCGAATGCGCTTGTACTTGCCGCAGTGACACTCCCAATCCTTCACGGGTCCGAAGATGCGCTCGCAGAAGAGCCCATCCTTCTCGGGCTTGAAGGACCGGTAGTTGATCGTCTCCGGCTTGGTGACCTCGCCCCACGACCACCACTGGCGCGCGCCGCCCATCTCGAGGCGCTCGCGCTCCTTGGGATCTTTGGGACCGCGAATCTCCTCTGGCGAGGCGATCCGGATCTGAATGAAATCGAACGCTGAGCTGCGCTGTTCGCGCACGCTACGGAAATCGATCATCGCTTACTCCTCCCCTGTGCCGTTGCCGTTCGATCCCTGCTCGCTGTCCGCGGTCGCACCGAGCTTCACCCAAATGCCGAGCGCCTGCAGCTCCTTCACGAGCACGTTGAACGACTCCGGAATACCGGGCTCCGGAAGATTCTGTCCCTTCACGATCGCTTCGTACACGCGGCTTCGACCGTTCACGTCGTCCGACTTGACGGTGAGGATCTCCTGCAGCGTGTGCGCGGCGCCGTACGCCTCCAACGCCCACACCTCCATCTCTCCGAACCGCTGGCCGCCGAACTGCGCCTTGCCGGCGAGCGGCTGCTGCGTCACGAGCGAGTACGGTCCAATGCTCCGGGCGTGGATCTTGTCGTCCACCAAGTGGCTGAGCTTCAGCATGTAGATCTCGCCGACGGTCACCGCGCTAGCGAACCGCTCGCCCGTGCGACCATCGCGCAGCCACACCTTGCCGGTCGACGTCAGGCCGGCCAACCGCATCAGCTCCACCGCCGCGGCGTCGACGTCGTGCTCGCCCTTGGGGCCGAGCATGCGCGCCAACGCCGGGAGCTCCTGCGACTCGAGCACGTCGGCCTGCTCGCGTGCCTGAAGCTTCTCGAGCTGCTTGAGCGCGCTCTTGAAGTCCTTCGTCTCGCCGGCCTCGATCATCGCGGTATGGAAGTCCGCCTGATACTTCAGCTCCACGCCCTCGCGATCCGCCAACTCGCGCGACACCTCGATCAGATAATCGCGCACCTTGTGAAACAGGTCGCGCGTCTCCTGTGACATGGTGCGGCTGCCCAGATCGTTGATCGTGGAGTCGCCCATGTTGATGTGTCCCTCACCCGCATCCCGGGCCGGCTTCACGTCGCGCAGGATCTGCCGCACATCCGCGTCGCTCACCACCGGCACCATGGTGTCGAAGCCCAGCGTCTGCCCCGCCCACGTGACGCCGGCCAGCTTCATCAGGAGGCCGATCTCCCGCTCGTTGCCGCCTTGGAAGACTGGGGTCTTGGCGTAAAAGCCGAGCAGCCGCGCGACCCATCCCAGATGGGTCTCGAGTATCTGCCCAACGTTCATACGGCTCGGCACGCCGAGCGGGTTGAGCACGATGTCGACCGGACGTCCGCTGGGAAGGAACGGCATGTCCTCCTCGGGAACGATGCGCGCCACGATACCCTTGTTGCCGTGCCGGCCGGCCATCTTGTCGCCAACCGAGATCTTACGCTTCTCGGCCAGATAAACCTTCACCAACTGGATGACGCCCGGGGGCAGCTCATCCGGCTGGAGAATCTTGTCGATGCGCTCCTCCGCCTTCTCCTCGAGTCGCGCCTTTTCGTTCGTGGCGGCATCGATGATCACGCGGAGCTGGTCGTTCACTTTCTTGCTCTCGACGCGGAACGTCTTGAGGTCGAGCGACGTCAACTTGATGCCGTGCAGTATGCTCGCCGTGAGCTTGGTCCCGGCCGGAATCGCCTCTTCGACGGTGCCCGACTTGAGCGCCAGCGTGACAATCTCGCCGTCGAGAATCTCCATCAGCTCGCCGTCACGCACGTCGTTGACGCGGATCTTTTCCTCTCCCTCGAGCCGGCGCACCTCGCCGATCCGCTCGCCGCGGTCCTTCTCGATCACCTGATCGTCGATGCGCGAGAAGATCTTGACGTCGATCACGACGCCCTCCATGCCCGGCGGCACCTTGAGCGACGAATCCTTCACGTCCTTGGCCTTCTCACCGAAGATCGCCGTCAGCAGCTTCTCTTCCGGCGACAGCTCCGTCTCGCCCTTGGGCGTGATCTTGCCGACGAGAATATCGCCCGGCTTCACGTGCGCGCCGGTGCGAATGATGCCACGCTCGTCGAGGTCGATCAGGCTCTCCTCGGCCACGTTCGGAATCTCTCGCGTGATCTCTTCCTGGCCGCGCTTGGTGTCGCGCACGTGCAGCTCCAACTCCTGGATGTGGATCGACGAGTAGACGTCGTCCTTCACCAGACGCTCGCTCAGCACGATCGCGTCCTCGAAGTTGTGCCCGTACCACGGCATGAACGCCACGGTCACGTTCGCGCCGAGCGCGAGCTGGCCCGCCTCGGTCGCCGCGCCATCGGCCAGCACTTCGCCCACCTTCACCTTCTGGCCGAGCCGGACGAGCGGGCGCTGGTTGATCGCCGTGTCCTGGTTCGTGCGCCAGTACTTTTTGAGGCGGTAGCGGTCGTGCTGCGTCAGGCGTGCCAGCGGACGATCGCCGGTACGGCGCTCCGTCTGCACCACGCGATCCGCCGGACCGGAGTCGACAACGATCTCGTCCGCCGTCACGCGCGTCACGATGCCCGCGCGCTTGGCGATGACGACCGCGCCTGAATCCTTCGCCACCTTCTCCTCGAGCCCCGTGCCGACGAGCGGCGTACGCGGGTTGAGGAGCGGCACCGACTGGCGCTGCATGTTGCTGCCCATGAGCGCGCGATTGGCGTCGTCATGCTCGAGGAAGGGGATCAGCGCGGCCGCGATCGACACGAGCTGTTCCGGCGCCACGTCCATGTAGTCGATACGGTCCGCCGAGACGAGCGGCACGTCGCCCTGCTGGCGGCAGAGCACCAACTCGTCCACGAAGGTCCCATCGGTATTGAGGCGCGCGTTCGCCTGCGCGATCACCGCCTCCTCTTCCTTATTCGCGTCGAGCCAGGCGACCTCACCGGTCACCTTGCCGTTCTTCACCACACGATACGGCGTTTCCACGAACCCGAGATCGTTCACGCGCGCATAGCACGCGAGCGACGTGATGAGTCCGATGTTCGGACCTTCAGGCGTCTCGATCGGGCACATGCGCCCGTACTGTGAGTAGTGCACGTCGCGCACTTCGAAGCCGGCGCGCTCGCGCGTCAGTCCACCCGGTCCGAGTGCCGACAAGCGGCGCTTGTGCGTGAGCTCGGCCAGCGGATTCGTCTGATCCATGAACTGCGACAGCTGGCTCGATCCGAAGAACGCCTGGATCACCGCGCTCACCGTACGCGCATTGACCAGATCGTCCAGCGTGATCTTCTCCGGATCGGCGTTGATCGACATGCGCTCTTTCACCAGGCGCGCCATGCGGCTCAAGCCGACCGAGAACTGGTTCGCGATCAGCTCGCCGACGGAACGAATGCGTCGGTTGCCCAAGTGATCGATGTCGTCCACGTGACCGCGCCCCTCGGCCAGCTCGACCAGGTAGCGGACGATGTGAACGAAGTCGTCGGCCGTGAGCACCGTATGATCGGCCGCCGTCTTGAGGCCGAGGCGTTGGTTGATCTTGTATCGGCCAACGCGGCCGAGGTCATAGCGCTTGGGCGAGAAGAAGAGCCGTTCGAGCGCGACGCGCGCCGTCTCGAGATTCGGCGCGTCGCCTGGACGGAGCAGCGCGTAGATCTGCTTCAGCGCCATCTCCTGATCTTTGGTCGGATCCTTGGCCAGCGTGTTCTTGATCAGCGTCGACTCGGCGCGGCCCGACGTGACGAACACGGGCGCCTTGTTGACGCCCGCCTTGCGGATGCGCTTCATCAGCGTCTCCGACAACTTCTGGCGGGCCTCGGCGATCACTTCGCCATCCTCGTTGACGACGTCTTCGGCGACTTCGCGGCGCTCGTTGCCCCGCTCGCCCCGCTCGATGGCGTCCATCTCGTCGCGCAGATCGATCTCCGTGTACGACGCGAACACCTTCACCTTGTCGATGCTCAGGCGGCGGAGACGGTTGTACACCTCGGGCGTGAGCTCATCGCCCTCGCGCACGAGCATGTCCGCCTCGGCCTTCTCGCGCTCGGCGCGGGCCTTTTTCGTCTTCAGCTTGGGGGCATCCGGATCGTTCGCCTCGCCGGCCAGGGTGATGTCCTCGGCGATGATGGCGCCGAGCACCTCACGCTGGTCGCCGCGGGTCTCGAGCTTCTTGGTGAGATCGAGCTCGCGCACCTTGAAGAAGAGATGGAGGATCGAGCTGTTCGTGCTGTAGCCGAGCGCACGAAGGAGCGCGGTCGCCGGAAACTTCTTCTTCTTGTCGATGTGCACGTAGACGACATCGTGGATGTCGACGGTGAACTCGACCCACGAACCGCGGAACGGGATGATGCGCGCCGAGATCAGGCGCTGTCCGTTCGGGTGCGTCGACTCCTCGAACACGACGCCCGGCGAGCGATGCAGCTGGCTGACGATGACGCGCTCGGCGCCGTTGATGACGAAGGTGCCGAGCGGCGTGAGCAGCGGCAGCTCGCCGAGATAGACTTCCTTCTCGATGATGTTGCGTGGCCGCTTCTGTCCGTTCACATCCTCGTTGACGACGAGCTGCAGCGTCGCCTTGAGGGGAGCGGAGAAGGTCATGTCGCGCTCGATGCACTCCTCGACGGTGTACTTTGGCTCGCCGAGCGAATAGCGGACGAATTCCAGCGAATAATTCTCGTGGACGTCCGTGATCGGGAAGAGGTCCTTGAAGACGCGCTCGAGTCCGACGTCTTCGCGCTGGGCGGACGCCGCATCCAGCTGCAGCAACGCCTCGAAGGCGCGCGTCTGGATGTCGAGGAGATGGGGCATATCCATCCCCTGGTCGAGCTTGCCGAACGAAATTTGCTTCAACGTGTCAGCCATGGATCACCCGCGCAGACGAAAAAAACGTCTCACCCACGTTGAGGAGACGTGAACAGTGAACTGCAGTTGTCATCACCATCGAGAAATCGCACCATCGCGCCACGGTCGAGGGCGGCCGAGAATTCGAGTTGAGCCGTTTTGATACCCAACTGAAGATCGGCGGTTCCAGGAGACGACAGATGTCAGACGTCAGACGTCAGAAACCGCGGTTGGCAGTGCCTGACATCTGACATCTGACGTCTGACATCTACTTGACCTCTACCGTCGCGCCCTGCTCCTCGAGCTTGGCCTTGAGCGCGGCCGCCTCATCCTTCGAGACGCCGGCCTTCACAGCCTGCGGAGCGCCATCGACCAGGTCCTTCGCTTCCTTCAGGCCAAGTCCCGTGATCTCGCGGACGACCTTGATGACCTGGATCTTCTTCGCGCCGGCTTCCTTGAGGTTGACCGTGAACTCGGTCTGCTCTTCGACGGCAGGGGCGGCGGCGGCGCCACCGGCTGCGGGCGCGGCACCGCCCACCGGGGCGGCCGCGATGGTGACGTTGAATCGGCTCTTGAAGGCCTCGATCAGCTCGGCGAGCTCGAAGACCGACATGTTGCCGATCGCCTCGAGAATCTCGTCCTTGCTCATGGTCGCGTTAGCCATTGTGATTGTCTCCTCGGTAAAACCCAGGCAGTTCCTGGGACGTGTGTATCAGGCACGAGCCTGGGGGTTTTAGGCGCTTTCGCGCTGCGTACGCAGCGCATCGAGCGCTCCAACGAACGTATAGAGCAAGCCACTGAGCGCGCCGGCGAACGCCGCCAGCGGGGACTGCAGTCCGGCGCCAAGCTCGGCGAGCATCTGCTCGCGGCTCGGCATGGCGGCGAGCTGCGACACCTGGGCGGTCGTGAGCTGCTTGCCGTCCATCATGCCGCCCTTCACCGTCGGGCGCTTCTCGTTTTCCTTCGCGAAGTCGGACAGAATCTTCGCCGCGGTCACCGGGTCCTTGCCGATCACCACGCCGGTCGGGCCCTTGAGCGCCGGCGTACCGATGATGCCGCTCTCGCTCACCGCCCGAAGGGCGAGCGAATTCTTGATCACGACGTACTCGACGCCGGCCTTGCGAAAGCGACGGCGAAGCTCGGTCATGCGCTTCACGTTCAGGCCGGTGAAGTCGGTGTAGTACAGCGCCTTCGCGCCGTCGATTTTCTGCTTCAGCTCGGAGACGAGCCGTTCTTTCTCGCTGCGCTTCATGGCTCGGTTACCGGTAAGGGGTGGTGTCGATCGTGACGCCGGGCCCCATCGTGCTCGAAATCGCGACGTTCTTCACGTAGATGCCCTTCGCCGCGGCCGGCTTGGACCGTACGATCTGGTCCATGAAGGCGTTGAAGTTTTCGGTCAACGCGTCAGCCGTGAACGACAGCTTGCCGATGGGCGCGTGCACGTTGCCGCCCTTGTCGACACGAAACTCGATCTTGCCCGCCTTGAGCTCGCGCACCGCGCGCGCCACATCGAAGGTGACCGTTCCCGCCTTCGGGTTCGGCATCAATCCACGCGGACCGAGCACGCGGCCGAGCTGGCCGACCTGCCCCATCTGGTCCGGCGTGGCCACCATGACGTCGAAGTCGAGCCAGCCGTCCTTGATCTTCGCGATGTGCTCGACGCCGACGAAATCAGCGCCGGCCGCTTCGGCTTCGCGCGCCTTGTCGCCGGCGGCAATGACGAGTACGCGAACGGACTTGCCCGTGCCCGCGGGGAGCACGACCGTGCCGCGCACGACCTGATCGGCGTGGCGCGGGTCGACGCCGAGACGGACCGCGACTTCGACCGTCTCATCGAACTTGGCGTAGCCGCTCTGCTTGACCAGATCGATCGCCTGCTTCGCCTGGTACTGCGAGGTAATGTCGATCTTCTTCGCGGCGTTGTTGTACTTCTTTCCGTGGCGGCGCATCAGGCCTCGACCTCCACGCCCATCGAGCGCGCCGCGCCGGCGATCATCGCCATCGCGGATTCGACGGAATCGCAATTCAGGTCGGGGATCTTGAGCTCGGCGATCTTCCGCACCTGTGCCTGGGTGAGCTTGCCGACCTTGTTGCGGTTGGGCACGCCCGATCCCTTGGCCAGGCCGAGCTCCTTCTTGATAAGGACGGCCGCCGGCGGCGTCTTGGTGATGAAGGTGAACGATTTGTCCGAGAAGATCGTGATCTCCACGGGCAGGATCGTTCCAGCCTGCGACTGCGTTCTGGCGTTGAATTCCTTCACGAACGCCATGAGGTTGATCCCGTGCGGGCCCAACGCGGTACCGACCGGCGGTGCCGGCGTCGCCTGCGCCGCGGTGATCTGCAGCTTGACGAATCCTACGGCCTTCTTTGCCATTCGAATGTCCTATGCGTGTTGAGAGCATCTGCAGTCACCGACATCTGACATCTGCCGTCTGACGTCTGCCCCCTGAACTACCACGGTTGCTCTTTACGTCGTAGTGGTATCCGACGGTGCGCTTCTCGCCGACGAGCGGCCGCCCCGCGCAAGGGCCTTGTAGCTCTCGGCACTCGGCCGGTCCGTCTCAGTACGCTCTCAGCTGCAAATAATCGAGCTCGACACTCGTCGGCCGTCCGAAGAGTGACACCGACACACGGACCTTCCCCTTGTCGGCGAACACTTCCTCGACCGTGCCGTTGAAATCGCTGAACGGACCTTCCGTGATGGCGACCGCCTGGCCGACGAGAAATGGGATTTCTTCTTTCGGATCATCCGTCTCCTGCTCATCCGCGATACCGAGGAGGCGGTTGACCTCTTCGGGACGCAGCGGCTGCGGAAGACGATCGTGACCAACGAACTTGATCACGCCCTGGATGTTATTGATGGTGTGCAGCGTATCCTGGTTCATCATCATCTCTACGAGCACATACCCGGGATAGATCTTCCGCTCGACGTTGACCTTCTTGCCGTTCTTGATCTCGACGACTTCCTGCGTCGGAACGAGCGCTTGCCGAATGACGCGATCTTCAGCCGCGCGCGTGTCCTGCTCGATCTTGCGCGTGATGAGCGAGCGGACCTTGTTCTCGTGTCCGGCGGTCGTCTGAATGGCGTACCAGCGATGTGTGTCCACGGAGGTCGTCACGCTCACCGCGCCCCGAAGATCGACGGGATCAGCTTGACGAGCAGCCCCTGCAGCACGACGTCCATCAGCCAGATGACGAAGCCGATGAGCAGCACGAAGACGATGATGACCCCCGTCGCACGGCGCAGCTCGTCGCGCGCCGGCCAGGTGACTTTCTTCATCTCGCTGCGCACGTCGCCAAGGAACTCGACGGTGCGCGAGAAATACGTCGTGACCGCGGTCACTTGGTTTCCTTGTGCAGCTTGTGCGCGTCGCAGCGCGGGCAATACTTCTTCCACTCGACGCGCTCAGGATGCAGGCGCTTATTCTTGTCGGTGAAGTAATTGCGGTTCTTGCAATCGCTGCAGGCGAGAATGATGTTCTCGCGCTTTTTTCCGTTACCCATGGCACGCTTCTCAGATTGGGGACTCGGCCTACGGCACTCGTGACCATCGAATGCCTCAGGCCGAATGCCGATTGCCTGCTTCTACAAGAGCTCGCGATCGGGATTGAACCGATGACCTCACCCTTACCAAGGGTGTGCTCTACCGACTGAGCTACGCGAGCGGTTTGCTTCGTCTCTTTTTTGCCTCATTCTGCTGCCGTGCGTTCCATTCTGCTGCTGTGAAACCGAAAGCCACCGCCCGTCACGCGGTGGCGACCTTTCACCGGTCGATCCTGCTCGACTTGTCCCTCACCCTTCTCACCTACAAGCGGGAGACGGGGCTCGAACCCGCGACATCAAGCTTGGAAGGCTTGCGCTCTACCAGCTGAGCTACTCCCGCGACGGTACTTCCTTCTCGACTCCCGCGACCTGCATCCAGTGGTGGGGGAAGGATTCGAACCTTCGTAGGCATAAGCCGGCAGATTTACAGTCTGCTCCCGTTGGCCGCTTGGGTACCCCACCAAGCCCCGACACTTTCCGACCGCCTAGTGAAGTCCGCTACGCAGCGGTCCCCTCCAGAGCTGACGGCGAGAATCGAACTCGCAACCGCCAGATTACAAATCTGGTGCTCTGCCAATTGAGCTACGTCAGCATGCGGCCGTTTTTGAGCGAGACTCACAGAATAATAGACCGAGCGAGCCAGGTCAAGGCACCACACCCTAACAACTTCCAGGTGCGCCGGCGTCGCACGAGTCACGCAGCTATCGTCCCGTATGATGGTCGCCCGCACGCGATTGACACGACCGTTGACGGTAGCTTGCGCTATTGCTCGTATACTCCGTCTCCATTCCACCAGCAGTCCGATCGGCCGTCGAACATTCTGGACGACTTTCGTCACACACGTCATCGAGATGAACATGTCACTCCGGCAAGGCTGCATCGCGTTCGCGCTTACGGCGGGCCTTCTCGTTCCGGCGATCGCACGCGCACAGGGGCCGTGGGCGGTGACGGTCACGCCCACGATGGATCCGCTGCCGGCGGGAGTCTGCGCCGCCATCCACCTCACGGTCTTTGACGCCTCCGGCGGCGACGTGCCCCGCAATCCGCTCGGCTATCGCGTGACGATGGTGGACTTCGACATCGCGGTGACCTCGCCGGGTGGGACGTCGGCGGTGGCACAGCGCATCGACGCGAGCCATTGGTCGGCGTGCGCGTGCCAGAGTGCCGCGCCGGGCACGGTTGCCACGGTGACCGCCACGTATCCGGCGCAGTCACTCGCGGCGGCGGCGCGCGTCCCAGGTGTCTCGATTAAGAAAGCGGCGACCTTCGCCCTTTCGGCGCCGAAGGGAACCACCAATCCGCCCGCGTGCTCGGCTCCTGGTAACCCGGCGGTGGTGGCGTCGGCCACGGGTGCCGGTGCGCCACCGGCTCAGTCACCGCCACAGTCACCGCCACAGTCACCGCCACAGTCACCGCCAGCGGCACCGCCAGTCGCCATCGCGACCGGTGCGCCAACCCCGGGCAGCAGAAGCGGAACGCCCACCAGCGCTCCGCCCACCACCGGCACAGCGCTGCCTCCGACATCGCGCGCCGGCACGGCGCCGGTGCCGGTCAATCCATCAGGATTCTTCGCCGTGGAGTCGGGACCGGGCCAGGTGTCTCTCTCGTGGCAGCCCGTCACTGGGGCGTCCTACTATGTCCTCTTCGGACCGGGGTCGACCGCCGGCGGGGTCAAGGTGCAAGGCGCGACGACGTTCGTCGTCACCGGCGTGGCCGCCGGCGCGCAGGAGTGGTCGCTGGCGAGCTACTACGAGCCAGGGCCGGTGAGCACACCCGCCAGCGCCTTCACCAAAGCAAAGCTCACGGTGACGGCAACCGCTGCTGCACTCCCCCCGGCATCCACCCCGCAAACGACGCGATACCGCGTGATCGCGACCGGCTTCAGGGTCGTCAAGGAGGCGGTCGATGATCCGCTCGATCGCGACGGCCTGCGCAACGAGGTCTATGGCGCCTTCTCCATGTTCCATTTCGGAACTGGAATTGATTACGAACTCCTCGATAAAGATCTTCGCCGCACGCTCGTGCATGGTGACAACCTCAAGCATTCAGACCGCGTGCGCGCCGGCAGCGCGAGCATGACGGGCGGCCTTCGCGAGGGTGACGCTTTCCCTTCGGATCCGACTCTTCGAGTGGGCGCAATTGGCGACCAGAGCTTTCCGTTCTCTGTTTGGGAAGGAGCACTCACCGACGGAACGGATTTCGAAGTCATCTTCCCCACGCTATGGGAGTGGAACGGAAATCAGGCGATCTATGATTCCTGGTTCGCCAATCTCTTGACCAACGCGCCGTCGATGTGGACGGCAGCGAAGGCGGGGATGACCGGCAACACCGCCGACGCCATTCTCTCGTTCGGCACGTTCAACGCCGCCGGCTCGCCTTCGACCGTCGATCGCGTAATACACAACGTGGGGCTCTCGTTGGGAACGCTGTCGTTCGGGCTCATCGACTTCTCGACCCGCGACCGTCCGATCGGCATGCAGCCGACAGGACTGCCGAGCCAGGGACTCCTGCTGACGCGCAAAGGCATCGAAGGCTCGTTGAACGCGGTCGGCGCGGGGCCCGCGCGCGTCTCACTCATGATTCCCTTCGTGGATGATCCGAGCCAGCCGAAGCTCCAAGGCAGCTATGTCCTGTATCTGCAGATCGAGCGGGTGCCGTGACGGAGGAGCGAGCGCGCGGGTGAAACCAATCGCGAGGTTGCCGGCAGGATGGCCAGCCATGGCGGGCGCGCGGAAACCTCACATCAATCGGCGCCAACGTTGAGGCGGCTGCGCTCCTCGAGTTTCAGCAAGAGATGACGGAGTGGCGATGAAGGCGAGCGCGGGCGGTCGCGCGCCAACTCCGACATCTGACATCTGACGTCTAACGCAGTCGCTTCCAAGTGGTACCGCCCGCGGCGTCCTTGATCTCGATGGCGCGGACGAGCAGTTCGTCGCGGATGCGATCGGCTTCGGCGAAATCGCGGCGGGCGCGGGCGGCGCGACGTGCGTCGAGGCGGTCCTCCACCCAGTGGCGGAGATCGCTGTCATCGACGGCGGCGGAAGGAACGATATCGAGCACACCGTTGATCGTGCCGAACACGTCGCGCGCGCGAGCCAACGCGAGGGCGTCGGCGCCGCCCTTGTCGAGCTCGGCGTTGGCGCGGCGGATGAAGGTGAACAGCGCACCCAGCGCATTGGGCGCGTTCAAGTCATCGAAGAGCGCATCGGTCGCTTCGTGCTCCGCTGCATCCGCGGCGGCGGCGAGCGCGGCCGTGCCCGCGGTGGCCTTGGCCAAGCGCTCGGCGAACTCGCCGACGCGCTGCACCGCGCTCACCGACGCCTCGAGCGCGTCCTCGGTGAGATTCAGCTGCTTGCGGTAGTGCGTCGAAAAAACGAAATGACGCACGGCCGCCGGCGAAATCTCCGCCTCCTTGAGCCCCGACACATTCATGACGTTGCCGACCCGCTTCGCCATCTTCGCGCCATCGGTCAACAGAAATTCGCCGTGGCACCACATGCGCGCGAAGGGCTTGCCGGTCGCGCCCTCGCTCTGCGCAATCTCGTCCTCGTGATGCGGGAAGATGAGATCGACGCCTCCGCAATGGATGTCGAGCGTCTCTCCAAGAATGTCCATCGCCATGGCGGAGCACTCGAGATGCCAGCCGGGCCGGCCGCGGCCCCAAGGAGAGTCCCACGCCGCGCCCGCGGCCTCGTCCTCCGGCTTCGCCGCCTTCCACAAGGCGAAGTCGCGAACGTCCTCCTTGTTGTAGTCGTCCGCCGCGACACGGGCGCCGGCGCGAATGGTTCTGGTATCGAGACGTGAGAGCTTGCCGTAGTCCGGGAAACGCCCGATCGCGAAGTAGACCGATCCATCTTCCGCGAGATACGCGACCTCGCGCGCCATGAGCGTGCGCACGAGCTCGATCATCTGCGGGATGTAGTCGGTCGCCTTGGGATAGTGCTCGGCTGTCTCGAGTCGAAGCCACGCGCGATCGCCGTGAAACTGCACGACCACCGGCTCCGTCACCTGCCTGATCGTTTTGCCCAGTTGCGCGGCGCGCACGATGATCTTGTCATCGACGTCGGTCAGGTTCATCACCTGCAGCGGCGTCCAGCCGCGCAGGCGGATCACCCGGCGCAGCAAGTCCTCGAACAGAAACGTGCGAAAGTTGCCGAGGTGGGCCGGGTTGTACACGGTGGGCCCGCACGTGTACATGCGCACGGTATGTCCGTCCGCCGGCGCGAAGTCTTCGATGCTTCGCGTGAGCGTGTTGTAGAGGCGCATCGCGAAAAGCTATCCGTGCGCCCTGCCCGGGGCGAGGTGCGCGGACGGCGCGCTCAGCGACGCGCTCGCACCAACTCGGCGACCCGCGCGGGCTCGTGATGTCGCGAAGGCGGCGCGGTGGCGCTGTCAGCGGCGATCACCCCTCCGGCAAGGATGATGGACCGCGTGGAAAACGCGGGATCTCGGCCGTGCGCGCATGCGAAGAGCGCCGCCATGCCCCGGTCGAGAAGCGTAGCAAAAAACGCCGTGGGAAGGGTGGCGGGCGACGCGTCATCGATCAGGAGTAGGCGCACGCCGAGTATCAGCGATTCGGCGATCGCGATGCGGCACCGTTCGGTGGCGCCCAGCGAGTCGACGCGGGCGCCGAGTATCGCATGCAGGCTCAGGGCATCGAGCAGCTCGGCCATGCTCGCGAGTGGACGCGCGTGAGGCGTCGCATCGTGGAGCATGGCGTGAAAGATCAGCGTTTCGCGCACCGAGACGCAGGCGTGGAGACCGCGCCGTGCGGTCGCGAAGTGCGCAGGTGCGCCCCGGCCGGCGATCGCGGCGCGGCCGTTCCACCTGACCGTTCCCGAGTCCGCGCGGAGCAGTCCGGCGGCGCAAAGGAGCAGCGTCGTTTTGCCGGCGCCAGGCGCGCCCTGCAGCGAGACCGCTTCGCCAGGCAGCATGGCGAACGTAACGCCGCGCAGGGCGACGACGCGCGCCGAGCATCCGGAGACGCCGGCGTCATAGCGTTTGGCGAGCGAATCGACAGACAGAAGGGGCGGAGTCATGGCGAGCAATGTGGCTCGCGACGACCGCGCCGCCGTCATCGATCGATCGCCGTACTCAGCGTTTTGTTGCGGAGCGCGCGCGGTGGAACTGCTCGACGGCGTCCGAGATCGGCGCCGGATCGTAGCGGACGGGATCGGTCGCGGGGAGCCCGGTCTCCTTCGCGATGCGGGCGATGGCCGCCTTCGCCGCGCGATCGGAGAGATCATACGTATTGAGCGACACCGCGATCGTCGTCGCGGGGCGGAGGTGCTTCACGAGCGCTTCATGCAGCGCGATGAACTCGTCCAGCGGCGGAATCTTTATCCAGGGGTTGTTGCCGATATGCTCGCGCGTTGGTTGGTGGCACATGATGAAGGCGTGCGGCAGCGAGCCGTGGATCAGTCCCATCGTGACGCCGGAGTAACCGGGATGGATGATCGATCCCTGCCCTTCAACGAGAACGATGTCGGCACGCTTGGCCGCATCGAGCACCAACCGCTCGGCCGCGCCGGCGATGAAGTCTGCGATGACCGCATCGACTCCGATGCCGGATCCTTCGATGAGGATGCCCGTCTGTCCGGTGCCGGCGAAGGCAACGCGATGTCCGCGACTCAGCAGATCGGCGCGCAGTTGAAGCGCTCCCGTCATCTTGCCAATGTTGCAATCGGTGCCGACGGTGAGCACGACCGTGGCGTCGACGGTGCGCACGCGTCCCATCGCGACGGGCAAGTCGCGCGGAGGGCGGCGGAGGTCGTGGATGGCGACTCCCTTCGTGCGCGCCAACTCCGACAACTCGGCGTCGTCGGAGATGAAGGTGTGTAGACCGCTCCAGATCTCGAGCTTACTCTCGATCGCAGATCGAATGGTGGCGCGCCACTCCTCCGGCAGCCTGCCGCCCTGCGGCGCGATGCCGATGAGGAGCGCCGTCGGTTTTCGCGACATCGCCTCGCCGATGGTGGCGAGGATGGGGATGTCGCCGCCAAAGTCGAGAATGTCCTGCGCGGTCTTGCCGGCACGGCGAGAGTCGAGCACCGCGACCACGCGCTCAGGCGTGAAGCGGATGCAGGAATTGGCGGTCTTCGAGGTCAGTGGGCCGAATTGTCCTTCGGCGAGGATGACGAAGCGGAGGTCGCGAGGCATCGATCGAGGAAGCGGTGAACCGACTCGTCAGGCGGCGCGGCTGCGCTCGATTGCCTCGCACACGACGAGCACGTCGGGCGGCACCCCCTCGGGAACGAGGAAGTTTCCGTCCGGCACGGGCGCGCGCACGCTGAAGGCATGATCGCGCACGGTCTTGCGGAAGCCGCCGCCCTCGTAGATGCGGGTGATCAGAATACGACGGGTGACGACCAGCACGACCGCCAGCAGCGGAAGCGCGATGATGAGACCGAGCGGCCCCAGAATCTTGCCGATGATGAGCACGCCCATGATCGAGACGACCGGCGGTACGTGCACCTGCCGCTGCATCACTTTCGGTGTGACGAAATTCCCCTCGAGCAAGTGGACGAACACTCCGAGCAGAACGACGAACAGCGCCCGGTCCGGACCATTCTCGCCGCCGAGCACGAACATCGCCGGAATCAGCGTGGAGAAGAGCGTGCCGAAAAAGGGAATGATCGAGACGAGGCCGGTGAAGACGCCGAAGGTGAGCGCGTACGGCACGCCAAGGAAAAAGAGTCCGATCGCGGTGACCGTACCAAGAAACAGCATCGACACCAGCTGCCCGACGATGTAGGCGCGAAGGGTGCGCGCGAGGTCGCTCAGAACGTTGCGGACCAGGTCGCGGTGTATGGGCGGGAAGTACGCGATGAGGAGCTCGCGATAGAGTCCCGGCTGCAGCGACAGATAGATCCCCATGATGAGCACGGAGAACACACTGATCAGCACGCCCATCAGCGACAGCACTTTCGGCAGCAGGTTGCTGACGTACCCCGAGATCTGATCGTACAGACCGACCACGATGCGATTCTGTCCCTGCTGGTCCCAGACCTGCTTGAGTGCCGGAACGCGAGTGACGATGCGCTCGATGCCGGTCTGCCAGTTCGTGACGTAGGTCGGCAGCACCTTGAGGAGCTGCTGCGTCTGCGCGATGACGGGCGGTACGATGAGCCAGATGACGCCAGCCAGCAAACCAAGCGTCGCGATGAGAGCGATGGCGAACGCGGCGCCTCTCGGCATCTTCGTCCACCGAATGAGCAGATCGGTGACGGAGCCGAGGTAGAGCGAGATCAGGATCGAGATGAACAGCAGGATGAACAGCTCCGCCGTCTCAGCGAAGAGGCGGAGCATGAGAATCGTGATGACGACCGCGGCGAGTGCAGGCGCGAAGCGGAAGCGCCCCGCCGAGAGTGGCCTCATTTCGGCTTCTGCTCCTCCTCGACTTCCGCGTGCACCGTCTCGGCCTGCTTGTTCGCGCCGGCGCCGAGCTGCTTGCTGCCAGGCGACGACGCCGCGCCGATCATGCCCATTTTTTGCTTGAGGGCGAGCAGCTGCATGTCGGCGTTGTTGATCGTCGCCGACGCTTCGAGCCGTTTGAACTCGCCCTGGAGCCTATCGCCCGTCACCTCTTCCTCGATCTCGACGTGCGCGAGCATGCGGCGCTCGTTGTCTTCGATCTTGGCTTCCATGCGGGAGAACGCCTCGAACGCGGACTTCTCGCCCATCGACGACATCGTCTCCTGAATGCGCTTCTGCGCCTCGGCACGCTTGGAGCGAGCGAGCAGGAGGTTCTTCTTGCGCTTTGCTTCCTCGATCTTGTCGTTCAGGTCGCGCAGCGAGTTCTTGAGCTTCTCGGTTTCCGCCTGGTGCTGCTGCCACGTCGAGTCGAGCTGCTGCGCGTGGGTCATGTGCTCGTTGTGCCGGACGAGCGCCTGCTTGGCGAGATCGTCGCGTCCTTCGCCGACGGCGAGCATGGCGCGCTGCTCCCAGTCCTTCACCTGCTTGTACTCGGAGTCGACCTGGTCCTTGAGGCGCTTCTCATCGGCGATCGCGGCGGCGACCTGCTGCTTGGCGCGCGCGAGCTGCGAGCGCATGTCGACGATGATCTGGTTCAGCATCTTCTCGGGATTTTCCGCCGAGGAGATCATGTCATTCAGGTTCGACCGGATCAGGGTCGACAGACGGTCAAAGATCCCCATGGTCACTTGCCCTCACGGAACGGCGCCAGTTCGCGGAGATGCGAGACGAGCGCAAGCGTCATCGATTCGTAGCTGGCGAGAAACTCCTCGTAGTCGAGGTGGGAGAGCTCCATCGCCTCGGTGAGGACGATGTCGTTTCCCTCAATGCCGTAGGCGCCGTGTAGCAGCTCGCTGGCGTTCAGCTCGAGCAGGCGGCGATAGAGCTCGCCATGATCGGTCTTACCGTTTGGCAGATCCATCACCTTGAGCCGCAGCAGCACCACGGGCGGCGCATAGTTCACTACCACATCAGCGTCGCGTTGTCCGCTCGGGTGAACGAGCCAGAGGCCGTCCTCGAGCTCGGCATACGTGGCGCCGTCCGTGGCGAGCCGAGTCAGGAAGCGTTCGATGTCGTCTTTGCCGACCATGTGAACACCAGGGTGTCGGGTGTCGGGTGTGGGGTGTCGGGGAGGACAGACACCTCAACGTGTTGACTGCACTACGAGTCGCGCCGGCGGGACGTTTCCGGCTCGTCCCGAAGATAGCGCGGTGGCCCAGAGCACGACAGACGCGTCACCGGGCCGTTGCGCCCGTTCAGCGGCGGCGGCGCATCCCGATGCGTCAGGTCGCGCGCTTGATCTGAACGAGTCGCTCGCGGGCGAGACGTCGGCCGGTCGGCGTCGCGGCCAGTCCCCCGCCGGCTGTCTCGCGATAGCGAACGTCCATGCTGCGTCCAATCTCTCCCATCGTGTCGATGACTTCGTCGGCCGGAATGGCGAACTCGATGCCGGCGAGCGCCATCTCGATCGCCGCCAACGCGATCGCGGCGCCCGTCGCGTTGCGAAAGACGCACGGCAGCTCGACCAGCCCGCCGAGCGGATCGCAGACGAGCCCGAGCGTGCCCTGCTGCGCGAGCGCGACCGCGTGTCCGACCTGCGACGGCGAGCCGCCGAGCATTTCGGTCGCGGCGCCGGCGGCCATCCCCGCCGCCGCGCCCGTCTCGGCCTGGCACCCTCCCTCGGCGCCCGACAGCGACGCACGCTCGGCAACGACGGCGCCGATGAGACCGGCGGTGGCGAGCGCATCGATGATCGCGTCGTCGTCAAGGTGCCGCGCGTCGGCGATCGCGGTCAGCACGGAGGGCAGCACACCCGCGCCGCCGGCGGTCGGCGCCGCGACGATCACACCCATCGCCGCATTCACTTCTTGAACGGCGAGCGCGCGACTGAGCACGTCACGGAAAACGACGCCGGCGACGGAGTCGACTGGTGACAATCGCAACTTCGCTGCGTCGCCTCCGACCAGACCGGATGCGGAGTGCAGATCGCCGACGAGACCGCTGCGGACCGCGCCGCGCATGATGGCGAGCGCACGGCCGAGCGCGGCGCGAATGCTGTCGACCGTGCGCCCCTGGTCCGCGGCTTCGGACTCGAGCGCCACCTGCGCGAGGGTCTTTCCCTCGCGCTCGGCGGCGGCAATGGCAGAGGCCAGCGATTTGAACATGGGGTCAATCTATCGCGTCCAGCGCAACGGGTCCTGGCGATGGCCGCGGCGCCAGCCGGCGCCCGAACGTTCTTAGGCTGAGACCTTGTTCAGCCGAAACACCCAGCGGACCCATGGCAGCGTGCAAATGTCGTCGCGCACCTTCTCATCCGCCTCCTCGTCGACCTCGATCACCATGAAGGCGTCGCCGCCGCGCTGCTTTCGGGTGAGGCGCAGGCTCGCGATGTTGATGTCATCGTCGGCGAGGATGCCCGCGATGCGCGCGATGGAACCCTTCACGTCCTCGGCCACCAACACGATCGTGTGATAGTTGCCGCTGACCTCGACCGGGAAACCGTCGATCTCCGTCACCAGCACGCGGCCGGCGCCGAGCGACGAGCCGATCATCGTCGCCGACCGGTCGCCGCGCTCCAGCGTCATGCGCACGGTATTCGGGTGCGCATCCTCGTCGATGGTGGTCTTCGAGAATCGGTACGCGAGCCCTTCACGCTCCATGATGTCGAGCGCATCGCGGATGCGCTCATCGTCGGGACGAAAGCCCATCAGGCCGGCGGCAATCGCCTTGTCGGTGCCGTGTCCCTCCCCTGTGCGCGCGAAGGAGCCATGCAGCTCGATCTGCGCGCGCTCTGGAGTTCCGCCGACCAAACCGCGCGCCAGAAGCCCGAGCCGACAGGCGCCGGCCGTGTGGGAGGAAGATGGCCCGACCATCACGGGGCCGATGATGTCCAGCAGACTGACCACGATGTGTCGTGCGCGATGCGCGGTGTGAGGGGACTGACTCTAAGCTAACACCGCGGTTCCGCGCGCCCCCGTCATCTCGCGCTCAGCTTATCGAAGGCGACGTTGCCGATCGGGTACTCGCGCCAATCCTTGTAATCGAAGTGCCACCACTCGGCGTTGAAGACCGTGAAGCCGTCTGCTTCCATGGCGTTTCGCAACAGATCGCGATGCCAGCGCTGCAGCGAGGTGCCGCCGGGATAGTCCGGATAGGAGCGGCCGGTGGTCTCGTCGTAGGTGCCGACCATCTCGATCGGCTTTCCGGATTTCAAATCGTACAGCGTGAGATCGACGGCCTCGCCACGATTGTGCCGCGAGCCGTTGGCGGGATTGGCGACGAACACTTTCTTGTCGTCGGGCGTCGCATCCCAGAACATTTTGGTCACGAACCAGGGGCGATAGGCATCGTGGATGAGCAAGCCAAACCCCTTCTCATGCAGCTTCCGATGCACGCGCACGAGCGCTTCCGCCGCGGGCCTCTGCATGAACGCGCGCCCCTGCGAGTAAAACGGGGTGCCCAGAAAATTGTTCGACGTCGCGTAGCGAATCTCGAGCTTAATAGTTGGATCGAGCTTCACCAGCTCGACGAGCTCCGGAGCGCGAAGGCCGTCACGCTCCTTGGGCGGCGTCGCCACCATGGCCTCCTTGCGAAGCTCGGCAACCGGCCGAAGTGGCGTGATGCGCAGCTGGTTGCCGCTCTCCGGCCCGACGCTGCGGCGCTTGAACATCACGTTCGCCGCGACGACAGCGGTGGCTCGCCCTTTGGCATCAGTACGGAAGAACAGCTTCTCGCCGGCGTACAAGCCATCGTCCGGGAAGGCGAAGCTGTTCGGTCTGATCTCGGTGAGCGGGTAGGAGAAGAACCATTCGATGAGGGCGTACAGCTGACCGTTGCGTTCGTGAATGAAGAGGACGTCGTGATTCCAGCCGTACTCGCCGATCAGTCCGAGCCATCGCGCCGGCGGCGGCGCGGGCTTGGTCGCTTCCGTGCGCGCGAGGGTGTCGGCGCCGATGACGATGCGGTCGGCGAGGATACCAATGCGCGCGCCATACCCGAGGCGATCATCGACCACGATCGTGTCGCCGAGCGCGCGTAGCGACGTCATGATCCCGTTCGACTCCCGCAGGCGAAGCTCGTCCCAATCGGGAATGAGGTCGGCGTACTTCTTTCCATTCTCATAGTGGCCGGCGAGCGTGCGAATGCGCGCCGCGGGCAGCGGCGCGGTGAGCGGCGCGTCCACGATCGCCCTGCCCTCGCGCGCGGCGAGCATCATGCGCAGCGCGGCGTCGGCGATGCGAGAGGTCACGCTATTGGCGGCATCCATCGTCGTGACGACGGCGACGCCGAGCTTGTCGTCGGGGAGCGCCTCGAGTTCGGTGGCGAACCCGTAGATCGCGCCGCCATGTCCAATGCGGCGGTGTGCGCCGAGGGTGTCGATGCGGAAGCCGATGCCGTAGCCCGTGCGAGCCCCGGGCGCCGCATACTGCGGCGTCCACATTTTCTCCAGCGTCTCGCGCTTGAGCACGGTGCCACCGCCGTCGAACAGGACGCTCATGAATCGCCCGAGGTCGGTGACGGTCGAATACATGCTGCCGGCCGGCGCCATGCCGAGTTGGAAGGTGGGCGCGGGAAAGGACACGCCGTCCGTGGTGCCGTGGCCATCCATCGTCCACATGAACGCCGAGGCGAGTCGAGGAGCCAAATCGCCACTCGGCTCGAAGGCGCTGGAGCGCAGCCCGAGCGCGTCGAGCACCGTGCGCTTGAGGTAGCGCGCGAATGGCTCGTGCTGCATGTGCTCGAGCACGTAGCCAACGGTTCCGATGGCGGCATTCGAATATTTCGTGCGCGCTTCGGGCGGATACACGAGCGTGGTGGCGTTCAGGCTGGCGACCATGTTCGCCAGCGAGCCGCCGTTCGGATCGAAGTAGTTGCCGGCCGGCGGCTCGCGCACGAGTCCGGCGCGGTGCGACATCATCTGCCGCAGCGTGATCGATTTGCCGAACGGATTCTTCGGATGGAATCCGGGAAGGTATTTCGTGATCGGAACGTCGAGATCGATCGCGCCGCGCTCGACGAGCTGCATGATGCCGATATCGGTGAACAGCTTGGACACGGAGCCGACGCGATACACGGTCTGCGCCGTCGCGCGAGTGGAATCCTTCGGATTCGCGAAGCCGAACCCGCGTGCCCAGACGATCTCCTGTCCGTCGACCAGCGCGATGGAGACGGCTGGAAGCTCCTTGTCCGCCCGCTCGTGCTCGATGAATCGCTCGAGCGCGGCGGCGACCTGGGCATAGCTGGCGCGTGGCGCGACGGTCTCCTGCGCGCGCACGGCGGTGGTACAGGCAAGCGCGAGCGCCACGGACGCGCCGCGACGCAACGATGTCTGTTTCAATGGGCACGCACGCTGATGAGGACGTTGCTGTAGCTCAGAATCTGAAAACGGTAGTCCCCTTTTTTCGGTGTCAGCTCGAAATCGAACGTCTCGCCCGGGCCGGCGCGAATTTTCGCCGGCCGGGCGGTGCGCCGCGATTCGGGTATGTCCGCGCCATCCTTGGCCACGATGCGCCAGGTGACGAGACCGGAATCGTCGAGCACGGAGAAGTTGACTTCATCCTCGATCGTGATGTTGATGACGCGAAAGCGGTGCGCGACGCCCGCCGGGATGTCGAGACCGTGTGATCCGGCCAGTCCGTTGACGACGATCAGCGCGGAATCGCTCTGGCCGCCCTGCCCGATCACCAGCAGATGATCGGTGCTGTCGTTCCACCGCTGGCCCGGCTCGAGCACGACCAGCCCGCCATACATACCCGCCGCGATCTGCTGCGCCTCGTCGGCGTGGGAATGATAGATGAAGGTGCCAGCGCGCGGCGGCGTGAACTTCACCAGGAATGAATCCGCCGGCGCGATGAGCGGCGCGACGCGCGCGCCGCCGCCGCTCCAACCGGCGACACCGTCGAAGTAGCTTTCGAGCTCGATGCCGTGCCAGTGCACGCCCGTGTGTTTTGCGAGGTGATTGATCACCTCGACCTCGACCGGCTCACCGCGGGTGACGAAGAGCGTGGGCCCGGGAACGACGACCGAATCGCGGGCCGGCTCCTTCGTGTCGCCTTGAAGCACGAAGCCCACGGCGGGATCCGCGCCGTAGAACTTCTCCCTCCGCTGCGCGAGCAGGCGAAAGCGATGTACCGGCGCGGCCGACGTCACCATCTTCGCCCGCGAGGTGCCGGCGGCGACGTCGATCCCGATCACCAGTCCCGACATGTTCTCGGTCGCATGATTGCCGCCGACATGCATCGCCGGCGCGGAGTCCTCGCGGATGCCGGCAAGGTCGAAGCGCTGTTGCCGCGTCACGTGAAACGCTTTGTGGCAATGGAAGACCCAGTTCCCCTCGCGGTCGGGACTCCAGACGATCGACATCGTCGCGAGCGGCGGAAGGTCTTCGGTCACGGCAAGGCGCCGTTCCGCGGCGGAAAAGACGGTATCGCGATCACCAGTGCCGCGCGCGTCGACACGAAAATAGAAACCGTGCAAATGCATGGGGTGCTCGCCCGAGCTTGCATTGATGACGCGCCAGCGCACGGAATCGCCGACCGCCGCGTGAAAGCGCTCGGTGTGCGGCCACATCCTCCCGTTGATCGTCATCACCAGGCGCTCTTCGGAGCTCTTCGAGGTCGAATCCCAGAGCGCGTGCCAAAAGCCGATGACGAGCACGCGATCGGGCAGCGGCGTGGCAACGGAGTCGACGACAAAGGCGCCCGCGAGCTCGTTGCCCGCGCCCGCATCGTAGCGGTGACCTCCGTGCAGCACCGCCGCCCAATGAGTGAAATTGCCGGGCGACAACGGCGTGACGGTCCACGTTCCGCTCGCGCCGGGCGCGACGACCAGCGAGTCACGACAAGCGGTCGAACACATGGCGAAGTAGAGCAGCGTGTCGCTCAACGCGTTGCGAATGGTCACGGACACTGGTGTGCCCATGCGCACGCGGATCAGAGGCGACGGGATCGCCGGCGCCCTTCCCTCCTCTCCTAGAGCCTCGACCACCAGCGATGGCCCGCTGTCGGCATCCGGGTGCCAGGTACTCCGCTGCGCCACGAAGCGGATGCGCTGTGTTCCGCCGATGAGCCTGCCGGCGGCGACACGGTTGTCATTAGGCACGGCGAGGGCGATAGGCGCCGGGCGCGGTGGGATGGAGCAACACGATGCAACGGCGAGGGCGAGCGCGAAAATCATGGTTCTCGGTGTGGGAAGTTCACTGACGATGCGCAACGTCCGGTAGGATGTCCACGTTCTCATACGGAGGGTTGGCTGGCTGGCTCGTTGATGAACCTCCGAACTCACACGCTCCATTCATCGCAGGAGAACTCCATGCGAAGCTTTTCGCGATTCACATCCGTGGTCTGCGGCCTCGCGCTTGCTCCGGTGTTGGCGGCGCAACAGCCCGCTCCGCCTCCCGGCATGCGAGGCCCGATGCGCCAGATGGACCCCGGACCCGGTGCCGGTCCGGGCGCCGATGGGGGCGGTCCGGTGGGCAACGCCCCGGGCTTCCTGCTCGGCCACACCGGAGAGCTCCGATTGACTGACGCGCAGGTGGTGAAGCTCGCCGCGATCGCTCGGCGCGCCGATGACCGCCACCGGGCGATGCGTGCCAGCATGGACTCGATGGCACCGATGGCACCGGAGGGCATGCCGATGCGTCCCGACTCCGCGAACCGTGCGCAGATGGCGCGGCGCTTCTCGCAGATGGAGCCCGCAATGCGGAAGATGATGGACGCGGGCCGCACGGAGTTGCGCGATGCGATCGCGGTGCTCACGCCCGACCAACAGGCACAGGCGTGGGAGATGGTCGCGCGCTCGGCGCGCGGTGGTGGACGCCCGAACATTGGAATGGCGCAGATGCGCATGCGCGGCGGAATGCCCCGCGATGGCATGGAGCAGCCCGAGGAGGGTATGCGAATGCGCGGCCGTCCGGATGCCGGCAACGGCCGACCGCCGCGCCGCCCGCCTGACCAGCAGTAGGCTTGAGCGCGGTTGTAGGGCGGGGTGTGGGGTGCGGTTGGCTCCGCACCCTACGTCGTATCAGCCCGCTTTCTTGCTCGGTGTTCGCCCGCTCACGATCGGCCGCAAATAACGGCCCGTATGCGAGGCCTCCACTAGGGCCACATGCTCCGGTGTGCCCTCGGCGACGACCAACCCACCTCGATAACCACCTTCAGGCCCGAGATCGATGATCCAGTCCGCGGTCTTGATCACGTCGAGGTTGTGCTCGATCACCAGCACCGTATTCCCCTTGTCGACCAGCCGGTGCAGCACATCGAGCAGCACGCGCACGTCCTCGAAGTGGAGGCCGGTGGTCGGCTCATCGAGGATGTAGAAGGTGCGGCCGGTGTCGCGCTTGCTCAGCTCGGTGGCCAGCTTCACGCGCTGCGCCTCGCCGCCCGAGAGGGTGGTCGCGCTCTGTCCAAGGTGGATGTAGCCGAGCCCGACATCGTAGAGCGTCTGCAGCTTCTGATGGATGCGCGGCTGATTCTCGAAGAAGGCCAGCGCATCTTCCACCGTCTTGTCGAGCACGTCGGCGATGTTGCAGCCGCGGAAGCGCACCTCGAGCGTCTCGCGGTTGTATCGCTTGCCCTTGCACACCTCGCACGGGACGTAGACGTCGGGAAGAAAGTGCATCTCGATCTTCACCAGACCATCGCCCTGACACGCCTCGCAACGTCCGCCCTTCACATTGAAGGAAAAGCGGCCTGGACCGTAGCCGCGAATCTTCGCGTCCGGTAGCTCGGCGAACAGCTCGCGAATCGGCGTGAAGAGCCCGGTATAGGTCGCCGGATTCGAGCGCGGCGTGCGGCCAATCGGGCTCTGATCGATGTCGATCACTTTGTCGATGTGCTGCAGCCCGGTGACCGAGGTGTGGCGCCCGGGGATGACTCGTGCCCGATAGAAGTGGCGCGCCAGCACCCGGTGCAGAATGTCCTCGACCAGCGTGGATTTTCCGGAGCCCGACACGCCGGTTACCGCAACGAAGGCGCCGAGTGGAATCGCGACGTCGATGTTCTGGAGATTGTGCTCGCGCGCGCCGTGCACCTTGAGCGCGCGACCATGCTCGACTGGACGCCGCCGCGACGGAATCTCGATGCGCATCTCGCCAGTGAGATACTTCCCGGTGAGTGAGTTCGGGTTCCGCATCACGTCCTCGATCGTGCCCTCGGCCACGACGAGTCCGCCGTGTTTGCCGGCGCCCGGCCCGAGGTCGAGCACGTAGTCGGCCTCGCGCATCGTTTCCTCGTCGTGCTCGACGACGATGACCGTGTTGCCGAGGTCGCGCAGCTGCTTGAGGGTGGCGAGCAGGCGGCCGTTGTCGCGCTGATGCAGTCCGATCGATGGCTCGTCGAGGATGTACAGCACGCCGACGAGGCGCGAGCCAATCTGCGTCGCGAGGCGGATGCGCTGCGCCTCGCCGCCCGAGAGCGACTCGGCCGCGCGACCGAGGGTGAGATAGTCGAGCCCGACGTCGACCAGGAAGCGAAGGCGGTCGCGCACTTCCTTGAGGATGGGGCCGGCAATATCGGGATCGAGGCCCGGCTTCCCGTTCGCGCGCAGCGGAATCGCGTCGAAGAACTCGAGCGTCTCCGTCACCGGCGCCTCGACCACCTGTCCGATGTTCTTGCCGTTGACGGTGACGGCCAGCGATTCTGCCTTGAGACGCGCGCCCCCGCAGGTCGCGCAGGGCGCCACGATCATGTAGTCGTACAGCTCTTCGCGCACCGAGTCGGAGGACGTCTCGTCGTAGCGGCGCTGCACGTTGGTGAGCACGCCCTCCCATGCGCTCTCGACCTCACCCTTGAATTTTCCTGATTCGACCTTGAACGCCGCCTTCTTGCCGGCGCTGCCGTGCAAGATCACGTCGCGCACTTTCTGAGGCAGCTCTCCCCACGCGGCGTTGGGGTCGAACTTGTACTGTTTGGCGAGCGCGGGAAGAATCGTCTTCTTGAGATAGCCCGACGGTTCACCCCAGGGGAGAATCACACCTTCGAGGATCGAGATGCTCGGATCGCCAAGGATGAGCTCGGCGCTGACCTCGCGACGCGTGCCGATGCCACCACACGCCTGGCAGGCACCAAAGGGCGAGTTGAATGAGAATTGCCGCGGCTCGAGCTCGGCGAGCGAGATGCCACAGGTCGGGCAACCGTACTTCTCCGAGAAGAGCTGCGTCGTGGTCTCGCTGCCGGTTTCGCGACGCGTGACTTCCACGATGCCGTCCGCGGCACGGAGCGCGGTCTCGAGCGAGTCGGCCAGCCGCCCACGATCCTCCTCGCGCACCACGAGGCGGTCGACGACGACAAGAATCGTGTGATTGTGGGTCTTGGCGAGCTTGGGCGGCGCCGACAGGTCGACCGTCTGACCATCGACGATCGCACGGATGAATCCGGATTTGCGTGCCGACTCGAACAGATCGCGGAATTCACCTTTGCGTCCGCGCACCAGCGGGGCGAGGATTTCGATGCGCGTGCCGTCGGGCCAGGTGAGCACCGTGTCGGCGATCTGCGCCGCGCTCTGTCGCTGCACCGGAGTGCCACACTGCGGGCAGTGCGGCGTGCCGGCCCGTGCGTAGAGCAGCCGCAGGTAATCGTAAATCTCGGTCACCGTGCCGACGGTCGATCGCGGATTGTGACCGGCGGTCTTCTGTTCGATCGAGATCGCCGGCGACAGCCCCTCGATCGCGTCGACGTCGGGCTTCTCCATGAGCCCGAGAAACTGCCTGGCATACGCCGACAACGACTCGACGTAGCGTCGCTGCCCCTCGGCGTAGATGGTATCGAACGCCAATGACGACTTGCCCGAGCCCGACAACCCCGTGACGACAGTCAGTTTGTCGCGAGGGATCGTGACGTCGATGTTGCGCAGGTTGTGTTCGCGGGCCCCGCGGACTATCAGTGTTTCTTCGGGCATCCATACAACATAATTCCCTCGCTGGGGGAGATTCAATCCGGCGGGTCGCGGTCCGGCGCGCGGGGCGCCGTTCCCTCGGTAGATTGCCCACGAATCCCGACCCCACACCCCAAGGACACATGCAGACGGATGCCCTGGTCGTCATGACGACGGTCGCCAACACGGACGAAGCGGTCGTGCTGGTGAAGGCGCTGCTCGACCGGCGGATCATCGCCTGCGGAACCATCATGCCTGGCGCGCGTTCCATCTATCGCTGGGACGATAAAGTTGCTGACGAGCAGGAGGTAGTCGTCCTTCTCAAGACGCGGGCAGCGAGACTCTCACTGCTCGAGAGCGCGTTCGCTGAGCTACACCCGTACAAGGTTCCCGAATTGCTGGCCCTTCCCGTAGCATCCGGAAATCCGAAATACCTCCAGTGGATCAACGGCGAAACGACGCTCGCGCTCGCCTGAGCTCTTCCCGAACCTCCTCCATTGCTCGCTGATTCCGTGCGGCCGCTGATCGACGTGCGCGTCGATGACATCGCGTTCGCCGCAGGCGACGCGATCGCCTGGCCGGTGACCGATACGCTTCAGGCGACGACGCCGCTGCTCCGCCGCCTCGAGCTGGCAGGCGGCGACTCGCTCGCGCGCCAGCTGCAGGTGACCGCGCCGCTCGCCGTCGGCTCGGCCGTCGTCACCGGCGCGGGTGAGTTGCCCGTCGAGCTGCTGGTGTGCGCCGTCATTCGGAGCGCGGAGGAGCCGGTGTCGAGCGCCGGAGTGCGGCGCGCGCTCACCAGCGCGCTGCAGCGCGCTGCCGATTGGCAGATCGCCGACCTCGCCGTCGTACCCTTCGGGCTTGGGGCGGGCAATCTCGATCTCGAGGAGAGTGCCGCGATCACGGCCGACGTGCTCACGCGGCACCTGGCCGGCGCGCGATTCCCGAAGCACGTCACGGTGATCGTCGAGAGCGATCGAGAGGCCGCGGAATTCTCGTCACGCCTCGGAACGGGGACGGTCGCGTGATGCATCGCCGGGGAGTGGCCCTGGTCGTCGTGCTGCTTTGGCTGGCGGGACTCGGCTTGCTGGCGCGGCGTGAGCTGATGCGCGGGGAGCCTGAACGCCTCGCTCAAGCGGCGCTACTCGTATCGCCGGGCGCGGAATTTTACGCGGTGACCCAGCGCGGACAGCAGATCGGATTCGCCTCGTCGACCGTCGACACGACGACAAACGGCGTGAGCATCTACGATCTGTTCGTGGCCGATATAGCCGCCGACAGCGCCATCCACCGTACCTCGGCGCGCCTGCTCTCGAAAATGAGCCGCACGCTCAGGCTGCAGACCTTTGTTTTCCAGTACGGCGCGCTGAGCACCGGGATCAAGGCGACGGGAACGGTGAACAACGACTCGTCGCTCACGCTGGTGATCACAGCGGGGGGCTCGCGCCCCGACACGCAACACGTCGCCCTCACCGGCCCGTTGCTCTTGCCAAACGCGGTGCCGCTTGCGCTCGCGTTGGCGCATTCGCCCAAAGCGGGGAAGCGCTACACCTTCAACGTATTCGATCCGCTGTCGCTGAAGCCGGGCCCCATCACGCTCCGCGTATTGGCCGAGTCGACGCTGATTGTGAGCGACAGCGCGGTGATGGACACGCTGCGAGGCCGTTGGGTGCCCGCGCATTTGGATACCGTCACGGCGTGGCACATCGAACCGGATTCGGGGTCGTCGTCGGCCGGAATGTTGAGCGGTTGGGTGGACGCGCGCGGCCGCATGGTGCGCGCGACGGAGTTCGGCGGTTTCCTCCTCGACCGCCGCGCGTTCGAGATCGCGTACAAGAACTGGACGCTCGACCGCGCAAACGGGTCGCGCGCCAGCACGGCCGATGACATTCAGGAGACGACGGCGATCGAGGCGTCGGCACCGATCAAGGACAAGCGCGCGGTGACGGTGCTTCGATTGCGCCTGCGCGGTGTCGATCTGGCGGGATTCCCCTCACTCGACGGAGGGCGGCAGACGATGGAGCACGACACGCTCGTGATCCGTCGTGAGGGCGAAACCGCGCTCCTGCCGCGGTATCAGCTTCCGGCCGACGGGGGCTTCGCGCAGTGGACGCAGCCGGAGCCATTGGTGCAATCTGAAGACCGCACCATTCGCGAGGTGTCGAGGCGCATTCAAACGGCGCGCGACATCGGCAAGAGCACCCGCCGCGTCGATCTCGATCCGCGCGTGGTGGCGGAGCGACTCAACCAGTGGGTGTTCGCGAACCTCGAGAAGAAGGTGAGCTTGAGCGTGCCCAGCGCGATCGAGGTGCTGCGGCGGCATCGCGGTGACTGCAACGAACACACGACGCTCTACATCGCGCTGGCGCGAGCGGCCGGCTTGCCCGCGCGTGGCGCGGCGGGCTTGGTCTACGTCGGCGGCAAGTTCTACTACCATGCGTGGCCCGAGGTCTACCTCGGCACGTGGGTTCCGGTCGACCCGACCTTCGGCCAGTTCCCTGCGGACGCCTCGCACATCCGATTCGTCAGCGGCGGATACGTGAAGCAGGCGGAGCTGCTCAAGCTCGTCGGCAACCTCCAGATCGACGTGCTTTCATCCGAGACTCTGCCACAATGATCGAGCTCCGCTCTCTCACCAAGCGCTACGGGACCTTCACGGCCGTCGATGCGATAGATCTCGACGTACCGAAGGGCGAGCTGTTCGGTTTTCTCGGTCCGAACGGCGCCGGCAAGACGACCACGATGCGAATGATCGCGGGCATCCTGCAGCCGACGAGCGGCGTGGTGCGCGTGGGCGGCGAGGATGTGGTGAAAGACCCGATGGCCGCCAAGCAGAAGCTTGGATTCATCCCCGATCGGCCCTTCATTTACGAGAAGCTGACCGGTCGCGAGTTCCTGCGTTTCGTCGCCGGCCTCTACGGCCAGCGAGGCAAGACGGTCGACCACCGGCTGGAAGAGTTGCTCGCGCTGTTCGATCTCTCCGAGTGGAAGGATGAGCTGGTGGAGAGCTACAGCCACGGCATGCGGCAGAAGCTCATCATCTCGAGCGCGTTCCTCCATCGCCCGGAGGTGATCGTGGTCGATGAGCCCATGGTGGGACTCGATCCGAAGGCGGCGCGCATTCTCAAGGATCTCTTTCGAGAGTACGTGCGGCGCGGCAACACGATCATGATGTCGACGCATACGCTCGAGGTAGCGGAGAGTTTGTGCGACCGCATCGCCATCATCCAGGCCGGAAAGATTCGCGCCTGTGGCACGGTGCCGGAGCTACGCGCCAACGCCGGAGGCGCCGGCCTCGAGGAGCTGTTTCTCCGACTCACCGGCGACGACGCCGCGCGCCAGCTGGTCGACGTACTCGATGTCTGAGGCCGCCGCGGCCGCCGAGTCCCTTCCGCGACGGAGTTCGCAGCCGGTGTTGATCGGTGACCCGCCGTCCGTCGCGCATCTGCTCCGTCCCAAGGTGCTCACGGCGCGCGCGCGCGCGACCAAGGGACAACGCAAGCGCCGTGGCCGCTGGGTGCTGCTCGGCGGGACCGCGCTGCTCTTCTGGGCCGGCATCCTGAAAGTGTTGACGCAGCTCTTGTCGTATTTCCGCGGCGTGCCGGAGATCGGCGCGCTGCTCGCCGGCAAGTTGCTCGGCATGATCTTCATTTCGTTTTTCTCGATTCTGCTTTTGTCGAACGTCATCACCGCGCTCTCCTCGTTTTTTCTGGCGCGCGATCTCGACATGCTGGTGTCCGGCCCCGTCGACTGGCTCACGCTGTATCTGGCAAAGCTCGCGGAGACGATCGTCCACTCGAGTTGGATGGTGACGCTGATGGCCGTGCCGCTCTTCGCGGCGTACGGCATCGTATACCAGGGCGGGTGGCTGTTCGCGCTGGAAGCGGCCGCGACGTTCCTGCCCTTTCTGGTCATTCCCGCGGTGATCGGATCGGCGATCACGATCACGCTGGTGAACCTGTTTCCGGCGCGCCGCACGCGCGACATCCTCAGCGTCATCGCGGTGCTGGCGGCGGGCGGATTGGTACTGCTCTTCCGTCTGCTGCGCCCCGAGAAGCTGGTCCATCCGGATGAGGTTCGATCCCTGGTCGGATTCATCTCGCTCCTGCGCACGCCGACGTCCGCATGGCTGCCGAGCGAGTGGGTGCAGCACGGCGTGATGTCGGCGCTGGTCGACCAGATCGATGCGCTGCCATACTATTTGCTCTGGACGACGGCCGCGGCGTTCGTGGTCGGCGGCGCGGTGCTGCACCGGTCGCTGTATGCCCGCGGATTCACCAAGGCGCAGGAGAGCTCGGGCCAGTGGGCCAAGCGCCGAGCCGGCGGCGGTCTCGCCTACAAGCTGTTGGCGCCGCTCGGCCCGCTGCGCCGTGAGCTGGTGATCAAGGAGATCAGGCTATTTTTCCGGGACAGCACGCAGTGGTCGCAGCTCATTCTGCTGGCGGTGCTCGTCGTCGTGTACGTGTTCAACATCAAGTTCCTGCCGCTCACCGGCGTGGGCGTGTCGCAGGTTTTGGTGGACATCGTCCCGTTCGTGAATCTGGCGGTGTCCGGCTTCGTGCTGTCGTCGATCTCGGCGCGCTTCATCTTTCCGGCAATCAGTCTCGAGGGCCGCACGTTGTGGCTACTTCGCTCGAGCCCGATGCCGATGAAGACGCTGCTCTGGGCGAAGTATTGGACCGGCACGCTGCCGCTCCTGACGCTGGCGCTGCTGATCGTGTTCGTCACAGACTCGCTGCTGCGCGTGAGCGCGTTCATGATGCTGGTGTCGGTGTTCTCGATCGCTTTCATGACCTTCGCGATCGCCGGGCTGGCACTCGGACTCGGCGCGCTCTTTCCGCAGTACGAGACCGAAAACGCGGCGCAGATCCCGACGTCGTTCGGCGGGCTCGTGTTCATGATGACGTCGATCGCGCTCATCGCCGGCGTGGTGATCCTCGAGGCGAGGCCGGTGATCAGCTACATCTGCGTGCAGAACCAAATGCCGAGCTGCCGCATGTCGAGCGCGGGCTCCGTGGACTTGCTGATTGGCTTCGGCGGCGCGGCGCTATTGTGTTTGCTGGCGACGTTCGTGCCGCCGGCGATTGCATTGCGGAGGCTGGAGCAAGGGGAGTGATTTTGGGCGTCGGGCGTCTGACACCGGCGACCAATCAGCCTGACGCCCGACGCCTGACGCCCGACGCCCCACCGCTCAGCTCCTTTCCACAGCTCGAGCAGAATCTCGCGCCGAGCTCGGGACGCGGACCGCAGGTCGCGCATGCAACGCTGTGGATGCGGTAGCGCAGAATGGCGGCTTCGGCCTCGTCGTCCGGAGCCGCATCGGCGGGAACGTCGTCCGACTCCTGAGCGCGCATCGCCGCCAGCGCATCACGCGTGTACTGCGACTTGAGCGCCGAATAGTCGCTGTCGGAGAGCTTGCCCGTCGCGCGATCGAACTCGACTTCACGCAGCGCGTCGACCGCGATTTTGCCCGGCGAGTCGGCAGCGGGCGCGTCGTCCGCCATGCGATCCGGCGCGGGCGCCGCGTCGCTGAACATCGGATACAGCACGAAGGCCAGCGCGACGAGCGCGAGTACGGTGCCCAACACCCATGGCGTGATCATCGTGCGATCACCCGTCGTCGCGCATGGCCCGCGCCAACCTGGCCTGTTCGTCCGGCGTGGCGTCGGACGACGGAATGGCGACGACATTCTCATTGCGAGGCGCGACACGCCACCGCCTGAGCAGTACGAGAATCACCGCCGCGCCGGACGCGATCGCGGCAAACGGCATCAGGTAGCCGGCCCAGTTGAACCCGGACCGCCTGGGCGCCATCAGCACCTTCTCGCCATACACGCGCGTGAAGGAATCGAGAATCTCCGCCGCACTATAGCCGCCCGTGACGAGCGCCTTCACATCGCCGTGCATGGCAGGCGAAACCGGACAGTTGAAGTCGGTCGTCCGGCAGGTATAGACATCGAGCGTGCACGTACCGCATTGGCAATGCAACCGGTGCTCGAGCGCGTCGCGCTCCAGGTCGGTCATCGATGCCGCGGCGCCGCGCGGCGCCATCTTCACCGGGCGATAGCCGTCCTCGCTCATCGGCGTGGCCATCGAGTTGCCGCCCTGCTGCGCGCGCAAAGACATGGGGAGGGCAAGCGCCGCCGCGGCGGCGGCCGACGCGCGCAGAAAATCGCGGCGCGAAGTCCGGTCGCTCATTCGCGCACCGAGAGCGCGACGGGCTCCGGCCGCAGCGTCGTGGTGTATCCGGCGTGGGTCGAGCGGCGCTCGGCCGCGGGCCACATGACGATCAGTCCTCCAATCGCCATGACCATGCCGCCGAACCACACCCACACCACCAGGGGATTGAAGGTGATGCGCAGTTCCGCCGTCTCGCCGCGCACGCCGGCCAGCACGACGTAAACATCCTGCCGCGCGCCCTCGAGAATCCCGACCTCCGTCGCCGGCTCGAAGGTGTCCTGATTCTGTCCGTCGAAGTACTGGCGTTTTTCCGTCTTGATCGATGGCATCGCCCTACCGTCACGCGTGGTGCGGAGCAGCACCGCCGTGCTGTGACGATTGAGCTCGTCGTACTGCGAGATGCCCTGGCTCGTGAACGCCCACTCGTGACCGTAGGGATCGCGCGTCGTGAACGTCTCGCCGGCGCGCAACGTCACGTCGTTCTCGCGCTTGAAGGCAAGCGCGGCGAAGGCGACGAACAGCACCACGATGCCAACGTGGACGATGTAGCCGCCATAGCGCCGCCGATTCCGCGCCACCAACCGGAAGAGCGCGGCAGCAAAATTCTCGTCGTACATCAGGTGCCGCGCGCGCACGCCCTTGTAGAATTCCTGCAGAATCGTCGTCATCACGAATCCGGCGAGCGCGAAGGCGATCAGCGCGTACACGTCGCGCATGCCGAGCGCGAGCAATATCGCGAGCGTGATGACGCCACCGACCACCGGACCGGTGAACTGGCGCCGCAGATTTCCCACCGAGGCTCGGCGCCACGCGATGAGCGGGCCGATGCCGGTGAGGGCGAGCAAGCCGAGCCCGAGCGGGATGTTCACCGCGTTGAAGAAGGGCGGGCCGACGGTGATCTTGTTCCCGGTCACCGCTTCGCTGATGATGGGGAAGAGCGTGCCCCACAGCACCGAAAAGGCGATCCCGACCAGTAGCAAGTTGTTGAACAGGAAGGTCGCTTCGCGGCTCACCATGCTCTCGAGCTGCGCCTCGGCCTGCAGGTCCTTGAGTCGCGTCGCCACCAGATACGCCGTGAGCGCGATCGCCAGCACGAGGAACCAGGCGAACCAGCGGCCTACCGGGCTCTGCGCGAACGAATGCACGCTCGAGATCACGCCGCTCCGCGTGATGAAGGTGCCGAGGATCGCCAGCAGGAACGTCGAGACGACCAGCGTCACGTTCCATTTGCGCAGCATGCCGCGCTTTTCCTGCACCATGATCGAGTGAAGGAAGGCCGTGCCGGTCGCCCACGGAAGGAACGACGCGTTCTCGACCGGATCCCACGCCCAGTAGCCGCCCCATCCGAGCTCGACGTACGCCCACCACATGCCGAGCGTGATGCCGATGGTGAGGAAGAACCAGGAGAGGAGCGACCAGCGGCGTACCGCGGCGAGCCACTCGCCATCGAGCCTGCGGGTGATGAGCGCGGCGATCGCGAAGGCGAAGGGGATCGTCGTCGCGATGTAGCCGAGGTACAGATTCGGTGGATGGATCGCCATCCCGGGATTCTGCAGCTGCGGATTCATTCCGCGGCCGTCGGCGGGCAGAAATCCCATGCGCTCGTACGGATTCGCGCCGAAGCACAGCGTGGCCAGGAAGAAGAGCGCGACGGCGGAGAGCGTGCCGATGACGTACGGCATCATCTCGCGGTTCTTGCCACGGTTCGCCAACACCGCGACGCCGGAGTACATCGTCAGCACCAGCGCCCAGAAGAGGAGCGATCCGGACTGGCCAGCCCAAAACGATGTGAACTTGTACACGGTGGGAAGATTGATGCTCGTGTAGCTGGCAACGAACTTGATCGAGAAGTCGGAATGCAGCAGCGCGGTCCACAAACCGATCGACGCCAGCAGCACGAACGCGAACGTCGCGTACACCGCGCGCTCCGCGCTGCGCACCAGCTCGGGCCGGCGCGTGGCACCGCCGGCAAAGCCGACCATCGTCCCCCAGGCCGCCATGACGAGGGCGACCCAGAGCGACAGCTCACCAATGAGAATCATCGAGCGTCCGTCAGCTCTTCGATGCGGGCGCGGCCGATTTGTAGCCGGGCGTGCTCTTGTACTTTTCCGGCGCGTTCTCGTAACGCGACGCGCACTTGGCCAGGACCGTCGTCGCGCGGAGCGTCCCATCGCGCGCGAGACGTCCCTCGACCACCACGTCGACGCCGTCGGTGAAGGTGTCCGGCGCCAGCCCGCGGTAGGAGACGGGATATGACTTCGCGCCATCGGTGACGGTGAACACCATCGACTTGCCGCCGGGATCGCGAACAATCGTGCCCGGCACCACACGCGCGCCGACCTTGATCCCCGTCTCATACAGCGTCGGATCGGCCGTCACCTTCTGCGCCAACTCTGTCGGCGTGAGGTAGTACACGCCCGTGTTGGCGATCGAGGATGCCATCAACCAGCCGGCGCTGCCGAGGATGACCGCGCCGCCGATGAGAAACTTCGTCCGTGGTTTCAAGTGAATCTCAACCTTGCGCGCTGTCGCGGTCGGAGACCGCCGCCGCGCGCTTGAGCTGGATCATGATCAGCTCCAGGCTCGCCATGGCCCGCTCGCGGTCGGCCAGTGACCACGATGGTCCGTTGCGGTGCAGCTCGCGCACGCGCTCGAGCAACTCGTCGATCAGCGCCCGGAGCACGATGTTCGTACGGCGCTCGCCGACGTCGGCTAGAGGAGTCTGCATTTCCATGATTTCAAGATCGCACGGGGGCCGGAGGTATACAACGCCGTCAGCGCGTGCGCCGGAGCACGAGGGTGGCCGCCCCGGCGCCCGCCACGTCCCAAGTCAGGTCCTTGAGACTGAAATCGCCGCCCGCGCGCCGGTCGTGCCACTCCTTCCCCACGCCGACCGCCAACGACACGGCCGACGCGCCGAGAATTGCCTGGCGATCGTCCGCGCGCGCGGCGCGAAGCGCGCTGTACGAGACGCTTTGCACGAACGCCGACACGAAGAAATGCTTCACCTTGTCGGGCGCGAACCAGTGGTCACCGGGGCCGTGCAGCATTACCGCCACGGCAATGTTGGCGAGGATCACGCGCTCTGCCTCGCCTGCACCGCAAGGCGCGGTCTCTTGAATTCCGCGCGCAGCACGCCGAGCGCGCGTTCGAGCAGCGCGCCGTGTCCGGGCGCGTGAATCCAGCTGCTGGCACCCGACGGATGCGGAAGGGGAACTACTGTCGTGCGCACGTGGTGAACCGTGATGACGTGCGCGCGCCCAATCACCTCGTCGAGCGGCACCGTTCCGAGAAAGCGATCGATGGCCAACCGCCCGACCGGGATCAACAGCGCGGGGCGAATGATGGCGAGCTCGCTATCCAACCAATCGGAGCACATCGCCTGCTCGCGCGGCGACGGAACGCGATCGCCGCGCCCGCTGGCACTTGGACCAGGATAGCAGCGCGTGATAGCGGCGATGTAGATGCGCTCACGCGCTGTCGCTTCGTCCAGACCAGCGCGCGCGAGCCAACGGAAGAGCGTCTTCCCTGCCCGGCCCGCGAACGGCCGGCGGCTCTCCACTTCGACTTTGCCGGGCGCCTGCCCGACGAGCATCGCGCGGGGAGCGCGCGCTTCGGAGACGATCGGGAGAATTCCGTCGAGTCCGCACCGGCGGCACGCGCTCATCCGCGCCGTATGCTCATCCAACAGCAGCGGCAGCTTCACCGATCGTCCCTCGCCCACGAGAGCGCGGCGCGCACCGCGCGCGCCCAGCCGCGCTGACCGTCGCGCGCTGAGGCCACACCCTCGCCGGGCGCCCAGCGATCGAAGTGCCGCGTCGATCCAAAGGATTCGGCGTCGGGCCACACGTTGGCGGCAATGCCAGCCAATCCCGCGGCGCCGAGCGCCGTCGTCTCGATCATGTCGGGGCGCTCCACAGGGACGCCAAGTACATCCGCTTGAAACTGCATCAACCATCCATTCTCTGACGCGCCGCCATCAACGCGGAGCGCGTCGAATGAGGCGCCGCTCCGCTCGCGCATGAGACCGAGCACCTCGGCCGTGCCGTACGCCATCGCCTCGAGCGCCGCGCGCACCAGGTGGGCCCGCCCGCTGCCGCGCGTGAGTCCGACGATGGTGCCGCGCGCGGCTGGCTCCCAGTGCGGCGCGCCGAGCCCGACCAATGCTGGAACGAAATATACGCCGTCGTTTGACACGATCCCTCGCGCCATCTCCTCGGTCTCGCGCGCCGACCCGATGATGCCGAGTCCATCGCGCAGCCACTGTATCGCGGCACCGGCGATGAAGATCGCGCCCTCGAGCGCGTACACCGGCGCACCTGACGCGTCGCAGGCGATCGTCGTCAACAACCCCCCGCCGGGCTCGGCGCGTGTCTTTCCCGTGTTGAGCAAGAGAAAGGCGCCGGTGCCGTATGTGTTCTTCGCCTCGCCGGCGCTCCAGCACTTCTGGCCGAAGAGCGCCGCCTGTTGATCACCCGCAATGCCGGTGATCGGAACGTCCCGGTCGAGGCCGAGCAGCGCGCCCTTCGCCGTGCCAAAATCGCCCGAGGATGCGCGCACGTCGGGGAGCAGCGATTGTGGCACGCCGAAAATCGAGCACAGCTCGGCGCTCCATCGCAGGTCGCCGATGTCGTACAGCATCGTGCGCGACGCGTTGGTTGGATCGGTGGCGTGCACCGCGCCCCCGGTGAGTGCCCAGACGAGCCAGGAGTCCACCGTGCCAAAGGCGAGATCGCCCGCCGCGGCCTGCTTAGCGACGTCGGGGTCGCGCAGCATCCATTCGATCTTCGTCGCCGAGAAATACGGATCGACGACCAGACCCGTGCGCGCGGTGATGCCGGCGGCGCGCGGCGCGAGCTCGAGACAGCGGTCGGCGGTGCGACGGTCCTGCCACACGATGGCGCGGCCGATGGCTTCGCCCGTCGCGCGGTTCCACAGCACCACCGTCTCGCGTTGATTCGTGATGCCGATCGCGTCTGGTACTACGCGTGCCATCGACAGGGCATCGCGCGCCGCCTCGAGCGTGCAGCGAACAAGATCGGCCGGCTCATGCTCCACCCAACCGGGCTTGGGAAAATGCTGCGGAATCTCGCGATAGCCGCGGCCCGCGACGCGTCCGTCCTGCGCGATCACCAGACACGTCGCGCCGGTGGTGCCTTCGTCGATGGCGAGGACGTGTTTCATACAAGTCGGGACTCGGCACCCGGCACTTGGCGCTCGGCACTGACGACCCCCGAATACCGAATGCCGAGTGTCGAGTCCATGAAGTTGAACGGCGGGCGCCACACCCCCTGATCCGTCACGATCGACGTGACCAACTCGGCCGGCGTGATGTCGAAGGCCGGGTTCTCGACGGGCACGCCGTCGGGAATGGTGAGCGTGCCGAACGAGCGCGCGAGCTCGTCGCGGTGGCGCTGTTCGACATGAATCGCGCCGCCATTCGGCAGCGTGCGGTCGAGCGTCGAGCTGGGCGCGGCGACGTAGAACGGGATGCCGTGATGGCGCGCGGCGATCGCCAGGCCGTAGCTGCCAATCTTGTTCGCCACGTCGCCGTTGGCGGCAATCCGGTCCGCACCGACGATTACCATGTCGACCAGGCCGCGGGCCATCATACTGGCCGCCGCGCCGTCGGCGATCACCCGCACGGGGATGCCGGCGCGTGAAAGCTCCCAGGCGGTGAGCCGGCTGCCCTGCAGCAGCGGGCGCGTCTCGTCCGCCAGCACTTCGATGCTCCATCCCCGCTCGGCCGCCAGGTAGACCGGAGCCATCGCCGTCCCGATGCCAGCCGTGGCCAAGGCGCCGGCGTTGCAGTGGGTGAGCACGCGCGCGCCGTCGTGCAGCAGCGCGAGACCGTGTTCGCCGATGCGGCGGCACATAGCGCGATCCTCGTCGAGGATCGCCGTCGCCTCGTCGAACAGAAGTTCGAGCAAGCGCTGGTTCCCGAGCTGGCTGGAGGGCGCGCGAACCAGCATTCGGTCGAGCGTCCAGGGCAGGTTCACCGCCGTCGGGCGGGTCGCGCGAATGCGCTCGGCATTCGCGGCCAAGCGCGCGCGAAATTCAGCATTGGTATCGCGCACGTGAGCGAGGAGTGACGCGGCGAGCCCCATCGCGCCGGCGACGCCAATGGCCGGAGCGCCGCGCACGGCGAGCGTGGTGATCGCGTCGCACACGTCGTCGAGCGAGCGCAAGTCGCGCTCCTCATATCGCTCTGGCAGCAGGCGCTGGTCGATGATGCGCACCGCGCTCCGGTCCGGTGTCCAGCGCACCGCCTCGATCACGGTCACGTTTCGCATTCGGCCGCCAAAGCTACCGGTTGCGCTCTCAGGCCGCGACCTGATCTTCCCGCCGCACGCGCTTGCGCCGCTCCGGGAAATGTTCTTTCAGGAACGCGATCAGCGCCTGCTCCTCGACCGCGTGGCCCGCCGTTGTCTGGCGTCGCACCCCGCGCCGCCGCACGGGCGCGATCGTTTCCCCGTGCGCAAGATACCGGTCGATGATGACCGGATGCACGTACGATGCGCGACAGATCGCAGGCGTGTTCCCGAGCTCCGCCGCCACGAGCCGAATTGCGGTGACGACGTTCTTCTTGCGGTCGCGCATCTTTTCCGGCACGCCGAGGTCGGCCAGCACGGTCGCCAACCGCAGCGTACCGCCCCACGTCCGGAAATCCTTCGCGCTGTAGCGAATGCCGGTGATCTGCTTGATGTACTCGTTGACGTCGCCTGCCTTGACATCGTTCCACCCGTCCGCGCTCTCGTAGCGAAAGAGCCGCGGTCCCGGTGTCTTCAACAGCGGCGAGATGAACGCCGCCATTTCGCGGTCGACGATCACTTGACGCTGTTCGATGTTTCGCTTGCCGACATAGCTGAACTCGATCATGTCCCGACGTACGTGCACGTGCGACTTGAGCATCGTCGAGACGCCGAACGTCTTGTTCTCCTTTGCGTATCGCTCGCTTCCGACACGGAAGAAGCCGTCGCTGATCAGCCGCACGATGCCAGCCGTCACGCGGCGTTGGGTGAGGCGCTTGCCGCGGAGATCGTTCGTCAACGCATCGCGAATGCGCGGGAGATCGCGACCGAGCCGCCGCACTCGATAGAACTTGCGGCTCGTGCCCCGGGCGACGGCGCGCTCGTGGTAGCGATACTGCTTGCGTCCTTTGACATCGAGTCCCCACGCCTGCACGGCATGCCGCTCCCCGGCGGCCACATGCACCTCTCTCCACGCCGGCGGAATTCGCAGCCCATCGATGCGTGTGAGCTCCTTCGCCGCGCGCACAGCCTTGCCGCCTTCCGTGACGTACCGGAAGCCGCTCTCCTTGGTGCCTTTCCGAAGAATCCACCGATCAGCCATGGGCGTTCGTGAAAAGCAAGAAGTAGTCCGAAGGAGTAGATTCGGGCATAGGGTGTAGCGCGTGGGGCGTGGTTGAATCATCGATCTCTCCGCCCAACCACACCCCACTCCCCACACCCAACACCCGCTCTCGCTCTCATGCCCAACCTCACCTTCGAGATCGCCGACCGCATCGCGACCATCACGGTCAACCGGCCGGACAAGCTCAACGCGCTGGACGACGCGACGATTGCCGAGCTCGGCGACGCGATCGACACCGCGGTGGCATCGGTTGACGTGGGCGGCGTGATTCTCACGGGCGCTGGAGCGAAAGCATTCGTGGCCGGCGCCGACATCAAGCAGCTCTCCACGCAGACCCCGATTGCGGGGCGGGAGCGCGCGCGGCGCGGACAGGTGGTGTTCTCGCGCTTCGAGCAGTCCACCAAGCCGGTCATCGCGGCCATCAATGGCTTCGCGCTCGGCGGCGGTCTCGAGCTCGCGCTCGCCTGCCACATCCGCATCGCATCGGACAACGCCAAGCTCGGGCTCCCCGAAGTGAAGCTCGGCATCGCGCCTGGCTACGGCGGCACGCAGCGGCTCCCACGATTGATCGGGAAGGGCCGCGCGCTCCAGCTGATGCTGACCGCCGAGATGATCGACGCCGCCGAGGCGTATCGCATCGGGCTCGTGAACAAGGTCGTTCCGCTCGCGGAGCTCCTCAGCGCCGCGCAGGCGATGCTCAAGTTGATGCTGGCGCAGGGACCGGTGGCGCTGGCCATGTGCATCGAAGCGGTCAATCGCGGGCTCGATACCACGATCGACGAAGGACTGGCGATCGAGGCGAATCATTTCGGACTTCTGGCGTCGACTGAGGACATGCGCGAGGGGATGACCGCCTTTCTCGAGAAGCGCGTCGCGCGCTTCACGGGTACGTGACGGAGTGATCGCCGCGTGAGTGCCTCAGCGCTCGCGCCGCCTCGGCGCCTCGGATCGACGCGGCTCTGCGCGATCAGGATCCGCGATTTCCGCAACCTCGCGCGCATCGACATCGAGCTGCCTACCGAGGGCGTCGCGCTGGTCGGCGACAATGGACAGGGCAAGACGAATCTGCTCGAGTCGCTCTACTATCTGCAGCTGCTGAGAAGCTTTCGCGGTGCGCGCGACACCGACCTCGTGCGATTTGGCGCCGACGGATTCCACCTCGGCGCCTCGGTGCACGGTGGACGCGCGCGGCACGTGTCGGTCGGCTTTCAGCGCGCCGGCAAGCGCAAGCGCGCGCGCATCGACGAGGGTGTCGTTCCGCGCCTCACCGACGCGCTGGGCGCCTTCGCGGCGGTGATCTTTTCTCCCGCCGACGCGGTGCTCGTGTCCGGGGCACCGAACGAGCGGCGGCGCTTTCTCGACGTCGTGCTCGCGCTCACATCGCGGCCGTATCTCAATGCGCTCTCGCAGTACCGGATGGCGCTGGCGAACCGCAACGCGGCGCTGCGCGACATGTCGGGCGGCGACGTCGAGTCACGCGTGTCGGCGTGGGAGCCCGCGCTTGCCCAACACGGGGCGATTTTATGGAACGCCCGGCGCGCCTGGGTCGATGACTACGCCGGGCACTTTTCCGCGCTCTGCGCGGCGATTGGTGAGTCCGGCGCTTCTCGCATGCGCTACGTGACCGCGCTCGAAGCTCCCGACGATGTCGAGACCGCCCTTCGCGCGGCGCTCGAGCGAAAGCGGTCGCTCGATGTGCGGCGCGGCCTGACGCATGCAGGCCCGCATCGCGACGATCTCGAGCTGACGCTGGACTCGCGCGAGCTGCGCCTGTACGGAAGCGCCGGCCAGCAGCGCACGGCCGCGATGGCGCTGCGCCTTATCGAGGCGGCGACGCTGCGCGCCGCGACGGGCTCCGAGCCGGTCACCCTCCTCGACGATCCCTTCGCCGAGCTCGATGCGCGCCGTTCGGCGCGGATCTTCGAGCTCCTCGAATCCGAAGGCCGCGGTCAGACGGTGCTGGCCGTGCCGCGCCAGACAGATATCCCGCATGGTCTCACCCGGCTCGACCGGTGGCGGATTGTTGACGGGTCGATCGCTACGTGATGGAGCGCAAGAAGCGTAAGCCAACAGCCGTGGGCGAAGTGCTCGCGTCGTTTCTCGCTGAGAGCGGGCTCGCCGACCGCGTCGAGCAAGCGACCGTGGTGCCGGAGTGGGCGTCGCTCGTCGGCGACTCGATCGCACAGGTGACGAGCCCGCAGTCGGTGAGCCGCGACGGCACCCTTTTCGTCGCCGTGAAGACCAACTCGTGGATGAACGAGCTGTCGCTCATGGAGCCGCAGCTCCTGATGGCGCTGAACGCAAAAATGGGGCGAGAAAAGGTGAAGAAGATCCATTGGCGGCTGATGGGGTGAGCGGCCGGAGTTTGTCGCCGCGAACAGAGGGTGAAACAGAACGTGCGACATCTCCCCTAAAGCTTTGATTTACTAGCAATTTGGACTACCTTTCCGAAGGCCGAAAAAGCGGCCTGTTTTCGGTATTTGTTCCGTAGACTATTTACGCGGTTTCCAGGGTATCCATGGCCACGACCACAGGCACCAAACCGCCGACCTACGACGCCGGGCAAATCCAGGTGTTGAAAGGGCTGGAGGCGGTCCGCAAACGCCCCGGCATGTACATCGGTTCGACCTCCGAGCGTGGGTTGCATCACCTGGTCTACGAGGTGGTCGACAACTCGATCGACGAAGCGCTGGCCGGATTCGCCGACCGCGTCGACGTCACCATCCACCCCGATAATTCGGTTACAGTCGTCGACAACGGGCGAGGTATTCCCGTCGACATGCACCCGGTCGAGAAGATGACGGGCGTCGAAGTCGCGATGACGATGCTTCACGCCGGCGGCAAGTTCGACAAGGAGAGCTACAAGGTGTCCGGCGGACTGCACGGCGTCGGCGTCTCGGTCGTCAACGCGCTCTCCGAGTCGCTGAAGGTGTGGATTCGGCGGGACGGCAAGGAGCACTACATGGACTTCGTGCGCGGCGACACGACCACGAAGCTCAAAGTGCTCGGCAAGATCCCGGCGAAGGACACGGGCACCAAGGTCTACTTCAAGCCTGACCCGCAAATCTTCACCGAGCTGGTCTACAAGTACGAGACGTTGGCCACGCGACTCCGCGAGCTGTCGTTCCTCAACAAGGGCGTGACGATCACGCTCAAGGACGAGCGCGCGGGGCAGGAGCGCGAGGACACCTATCACGCGAAGGGCGGCCTGAGCGAGATGGTGCGCTTCCTCAACAACAAGTCGAGGCCGCTCCACGCCGACGTCATCTACATCGAGACCGAGCGCGACGACATTGGCATCGAGCTCGCCCTCCAGTACAACGACGGCTACAACGACAACGTCTTCTCTTTCGTCAACAACATCAACACGCACGAAGGCGGCACGCATCTCACGGGGTTCAAGAGCGCGCTCACGCGCGTGATCAACGCGTACGCCTCGAAGGGGAATTTCCTCAAGAAGGCGGACTTCACCCTCTCCGGCGACGACGTGCGCGAAGGCCTCACCGCCGTCCTCTCGGTCAAGGTGCGCGAGCCGCAGTTCGAGGGACAGACCAAGACCAAACTCGGCAACTCGGAAGCCGAGGGCGCGGTGAAGTCGGTCGTCAACGAGCTACTCGGCCAATACCTCGAGGAGCATCCCCGTTCGGCCAACCAAATCGTCGAGAAGGCCGTGTCGGCTGCTCGTGCGCGCGAGGCCGCTCGCAAAGCGCGCGATCTCACCCGCAAGAAATCGGCGCTCGATGTCGGCAACTTGCCCGGCAAGCTCGCTGACTGCTCGCTCGACGATCCCGATCACTGCGAGCTCTATCTCGTCGAGGGCGACTCGGCCGGCGGCTCGGCCAAGCAGGGACGGAACCGCATGTTCCAGGCGATTCTTCCGCTGCGCGGCAAGATCATCAACGTCGAAAAGGCCCGCATCGACAAGGTGCTCTCGAACGAAGAGATCCGCACGATCATCACGGCGATCGGCACCGGGATCAAGGATGAGTTCGAGATCGAGAAGGCGCGCTACCACAAAATCATCATCATGACGGACGCCGACGTCGACGGCGCGCACATTCGCACGCTGCTGCTCACCTTTTTCTATCGGCAGATGCAGCAGCTGATCGACGCCGGCTTCATCTACATCGCACAGCCGCCGCTCTATCGCGTGTCCAAGGGCAAGGAAGAGTACTACGCCTACGACGAAGCCGAGCGCGAGCAGTACGCGTTGCGGCTGGGCGGCGGCGACTCGACCAAGGCGACGATTCAGCGCTACAAGGGACTCGGCGAGATGAATCCGCTCCAACTGTGGAATACGACCATGGACCCCGAGCGGAGAACGTTGCTGCAGGTCGAGATGGAAGATGCGATCGCGGCCGATCAGGTTTTTCAAACGCTGATGGGCGACGAGGTCGAGCCGCGCCGGCTCTTTATCGAGGCGAATGCCCGGTTCGTGAGAAATCTCGACGTCTGATCCGGCCATCTTGATTCGAATCGCCTAGGGGGTGCCGGAGGATCCGGCGCCTTCTACACGCGAGCCTATCCCCACATCTCGGTGCCCGCGGCCGTCACGCGGTGGCTGATGATCGGCAGCGGAGGCTCGGCCTCGTCGGCGATCGTGATCGCGTCGTTGAGCGCGGCGCGGCCGGCGTCGACTCCGGCCTGGTCGCGCGCGAAGATCGTCGCGAGCGGCTCGCCGATCTCTACCCAGTCGCCCGGTTTGGCGGTGATGACGAATCCCACCGACGGGTCAATCACATCGTCCATTTTCGTGCGGCCGCCGCCAAGCGCGATGACGCCCCGGCCGACCGCGCGAGGCTCGACCTGCGAGACGAACCCACGTTGTTTGGCCTCGTAAAGCTCGACCTCTCGCGCTTGCGGAAGGACCGCCGGATCGTCGACCACGCTCGGATCGCCACCCTGCGCAGCGATAATCTCCTGAAATTTTTTCGCCGCGCCGCCGGACGAGATGGCTATCTCCATATGCCGCCGCGCGTCATCGCGAGACGGAAATGCATTAGCGAGCACGAGCATCTCGGCGCCCAGTGCGTACGTGAGCTCCATGAGATCGGGCGGCCCCTCACCACGCAGCGCCTGGATCGCTTCCTCGGTCTCCAGCGCGTTGCCACAGGCCCGCCCAAGTGGCCGGTCCATCGCGGTGATCAAGGCGACCACCGGACAGTCGTGGTCGGCGCCGAGCTCGATCATCGTGCGCGCGAGCTCGACGTCGCGCTCGAGATCGGGGAGGAACGCGCCCGAGCCTCTTTTCACGTCGAGCACGAGTCCGGTCAGCCCCTCCGCGAGCTTCTTCGACATGATGCTGGCGGCGATGAGCGGAATCGCCTCGACGGTCGCCGTGGCGTCTCTGAGCGCGTACATCTTTTGGTCGGCGGGCGCGATCTCGCTGGACTGGCCGAGCAACGCGCAGCCAATCCGCTGGATCTGCTGCCTGGCCTGGGCGAGCGTGAGGTTCGTACGCATCCCCGGAATGGCTTCAAGTTTGTCGAGCGTGCCGCCGGTGTGGCCAAGCCCGCGGCCGGACATCATCGGGACCGCGACGCCGAGGCTGGCGACCAGCGGCGCGAGCACGAGCGACACCTTGTCGCCCACGCCCCCAGTCGAGTGCTTGTCGATGCGCGCGACGCCGAGATCGGCGAGGTCGAGCCTGCCGCCGCTGGCGAGCATCGCGTCGGTGAGCGCGCTGATCTCGCCGCGATCCATGCCGCGCAGGAACACCGCCATGAGGAACGCGGCCATCTGGTAGTCGGGAATGTGACCCGCGGCGTACGCGAGCATCAGCGCTCGCCATTCACCCGGCTCGATCCGACCACCGTCCCGCTTTCGCTCGATCAACCGGAGGGCGAGCAATTGACCTCGATCTGGGGTACTGTAGCTTGGTGCCAGCGCAACCGAGTTGGTACGCCGCAAGTATGTCGATGGATCGCCACGAGCACCACGCATGGCGCGAAGCTCAGGTGCTGAGCACCCACTAATCAAAATTCCTTTGGGACTGGAGAGATCGAATGCGCATCCGCACTATGGCCATTGCCGCAACGCTCGCGATGAGTGCGAGTGTCGCGACGGCGCAATCCGCGGTCGAGCACATCTCGCTCGGCGATCAGTTGCACACGGAGATGAAGCCGGCCGAAGCCCTCGTGCACTACGAGGCCGCGGTGAAGACGGACTCGACGAATTACGAGGCGCAGTGGAAGCTCTCGCGGAACGCCGCCGACGTCGCGGAGTTCGACACCGACAAGGGCAAGCAGTCACAGCTGTACGGCGAGGCGGAGAAGGCGGCGCGCGCGGCAATCCGCCTCAATCCGAGCGACGCCGAGGGACATTTCTATCTCGCGCGCGCGATCGGGCGCCAGGCGCTCACCAAGGGTGTGAGCGAGCGCGTGAAGTACGCCGGCATCGTGCACGATGAGGCAGAGGCCGCGCTCAAGGCCAATCCGAATCACCCGGGGGCGCTCCACGCGCTTGGCCGCTGGAACGCGGAGATCATGCGGCTGAGCGGCTTCCAGCGATTCATGGCGAAGAATTTTCTTGGCGGCCGCGTGTTCAACCAGGCGAACTGGGATAACGCGCGCAAGGATCTCGAGAAGGCCGTCGAGCTCGATCCCAACCGCTTGACGCATCACCTCGACCTCGGCGAGGTGTACAAGGACATGGGTGACAAGGAGAAGGCGAAGCAGCAGTTCGAGGCGGTGATCAACGGCAAGGCGACCGACTACAACGACAAGTTTTATAAGCAGCAGGCCGAAGCCGCGCTGAAAACCGTCTCGTGAGGTAGGACGTCGGGCGTCGGCAGCGGGCGTCGGGAATTGCGCCTACTGTGTCGACGCCCGACGCCCGATGCCCGCCGGCACCCGCCGTTACCGATCCCGCAGGTCTTCCAGTTTCCAGCGTCCGGCCGTCATGGTGCGGCCAGCGTGCCTGCGCCCACGGCGGGCGAGCCTGGAAAGATCATCGCGCATCGAACTCCAGCGGTCGGTGACCGACTCGCCGATCCATTCCCGCGTGTCTTCTCCGCTCTGGGGCGCGAGAAGCAGCGCGATCCCGGCGCCGACGGCGAGCCCGATCGCCAAGCCGGCGCCGAACAGCCCGACGTGCTTGAGCTCCATCGAGCGATCGACACTTTCGCCCTCCGGCTGGGCGTTGAGAAAAGTCGCCCCCTTGCCGCGCTCACCCCGTCGGGCCGAGCCGGGGGCCGTTTGCTTGGTTTCTGAGCGGGCTGCGGCACTTGCGCCGCGGCGGGAAGCTCGGCCTTCGGTGAACTGCGTAGAGCGCGCCATCCGGAACTCCGTGGTTTGGTGGTAAGAATCTTGCTCAGTTCTGCCGTTGACGCCGTTTCGACTGTGCTCTGGTCGGCGCCACCGCCATCGCTTTTCCGAAATTTGATCGTTCCGCTTCCGCTTCGACGGTGAATAGCCAAGTCGCCGCGATCCTTGAGTTCAGTACGGGCCGCGGGTGGCCTCCGAACGACATCTCCACCCGCACGGAGCATTCCGCAATCTTTTCGTACGCTGGGGTCCGAGTCTTTCCGTCCGAGGACATGCATGGCCACCAAAAGTAAGACCGTTCTTCTGGTCGAAGACAACGAGGACAACCGCATCGTTTATTCCACCATCCTGCAGCACTTCGGGTACAACGTCACCGAAGCGTTGAACGGGGAAGAAGGAATCGCCAAAGCGCGGGCGGAACACCCGGACCTGATTCTGATGGACATCTCGATTCCGATCATCGATGGCTGGGAAGCGACGCAGGTCTTGAAGCGCGACCCGGAAACGCGCTCGATCCCGATCATCGCGCTCACGGCGCACGCGCTGGCCAGCGACCGCGAGAAGGCGATGGAGGTCGGCTGCGACAGCTATCTCGCCAAGCCGTGCGAGCCGAAAGCCGTCGTGAGCGAAGTCGAGAAGTTTATTGGGAAAGGTGATGGACGGTGAACCGGTAGTCCCCCGCGCGCGTATCCTGGTCGTCGACGACCAGGAAGACAATGTCGAGGTGCTGCGCGCGCGGCTGGAGGCGCGCGGGTACGAGACCATCACCGCCCGCGATGGCGAGCAGGCGCTGCAGATCGTCGAGGCGTCGCCGCCCGATCTGATCCTGCTGGACGTCATGATGCCGAAGCTCGATGGCAACGAGGTCGCCCGGCGCATCAAGGGAAATCCGGCGCTCCCGTTCATCCCGATCATCATGCAGACGGCCCTCGATTCCACCGAGAGCAAAGTGGAAGGACTCGGCGCCGGCGCCGACGACTACATCACGAAGCCGATCAACTTCGCCGAGCTCGAGGCGCGCGTGCGGTCGATGCTCCGCATCAAAGCGCTCCAGGATGCCGTGCTCGAGCGCGAGCGCGCGCTGGCCGCCGCCATGGAAGAGCTGCAGCGCGTCGCCATCACCGATGGGCTCACCGGGCTATACAATCGCCGGCATATCGAGGAGCGTCTCCACGAGATGTTCGAGCACTCGCTGCGCCTGCACGAGCCGCTGGCCTGCGCGATGTTCGATCTCGACCACTTCAAGTCGGTGAACGACACCTACGGCCATCAGGCCGGCGATGAGGTGCTGCGCCAGTTGGCTGTGCTGCTCACGGACAGCGCGCGCGACATCGACAGGGTCGGCCGCTACGGGGGCGAGGAGTTCATGATCATCCTGCCGGGCACGGTGCTCGATGCCGCCGTCACGTTCGCCGAGCGCGCCCGGCTGGCGGTCGAGAGCCACATCTTCACCTTCGAGGGCGGCACGCTACGCCGCACGATGAGCTGCGGCGTCGCCGCCTGGCCGCACCCGCGCATCCGTCACCGCGACGAGCTCGTCAAATCGGCGGACGACGCGCTCTACGTCGCGAAGAACATGGGCCGGAACAAAGTCGTGCGCTTCGACGGCGCGGAGTTCAACGCGCATCTGAGTGATACGGAGGTCGAACATTTGGGGGCTAGGGGCTAGGGGTTGGGTGTTAGGGCGCGTCCCTGACCAACCGCCTGCCAGTGTCCCACGCCCACGCCCTTCTTTGTTATCGGAATCCGCACCGATAGTTTGTTGCGCATGAAATTGGCTGAACAGTCCGCGCGCGCGGAGGAGTTGCGTCGCGCGATCGAGCGGGCGAACCACCAGTATCACGTGCTCGATCAGCCCGAGATCTCCGATCTCGAATACGACCGTATGTTCCGCGAGCTGCAGGAGCTCGAGCGCGAGCATCCCGCGTTGCGAACGGCCGACTCCCCGACCCTTCGCGTCGGCGCCACGCCGCAGTCCCAGCTCGCCAAGCACGACCATCTCGTTCCCATGCTCTCGCTCGCCAACGCCTTCAACGACGACGAGCTTCGCGAGTGGGATGCGCGCGTGGTGCGCATCGTCGGCGACGACGTGAAACGCCTTGGCTATACGGCCGAGTTCAAAATTGATGGGAGCGCGGTGAGTCTCACGTACCACGATGGCGTGCTGCAGACGGGCGCCACGCGCGGCAACGGAGTGGTCGGGGAGGACGTGACGCCCAACATTCGCACGATCCGCGAGGTACCGCTGCGCCTTCGCGGCGCGGACGCCCCGGCGAAGATCGAGATTCGAGGTGAGGTCTACCTTCCATTCGACGAGTTCGAGAGGCTCAACGAGGCGCAGGCGAAGGCCGGCGAAAAGATCTTCGCGAATCCGCGCAACTCCGCCGCGGGCTCGCTGCGACAGCTCGATCCATCGGTCAGCGCCCGACGGCCGCTGCGATTCTTCGGATACGCCGCGGCGGCGGAAGGGGGCAACGCCGCGCTTCCCTTCAATACGCAATGGGCGCTGCTCGAAACGCTCCAGCGCTGGGGCATCCCGACCGAGCCGCGCCACCGCCACTTCGAGACGCTCGACGAGGTCATCGCGTTCACGCATACGGTCGAATCGACGCTGCGTGCCGAGCTCAACTTCGGCATCGATGGCGTCGTAGTGAAAGTGAACTCGCTGCAGCTGCAAGACGAGCTCGGCACCATCGGGGGACGAGAGCCGCGTTGGGCAATCGCGCGCAAGTTCGCGCCCGACATCGCCGAGACGCGATTGCTCGACATCGGCGTCAACGTGGGACGTACGGGGGCGCTCAATCCCTTAGCGATGCTGGAGCCGGTGGAGATCGGCGGCACCATTGTGAAGATGGCGACGCTCCACAACGCCGATCTCATCATGCAAAAGGACTTGCGCATCGGCGACTGGGTTCAGGTGAAGCGCGCCGGCGACGTCATCCCAAAGGTGATCGGGCCGATCCCGGATCGGCGCGATGGGAGGGAGCGCAAATTCGTGATGCCTAAGAAATGCCCGAGCTGCCGGACCACCGTCGAGCGAGATGAGGAAGAGGTGGCGGTCTACTGCCCGAACGTGGCGTGTCCGGGGCGTCAGCTCGAGGCACTGGTGCACTTCGCGTCGCGCGGTGCGATGGACATCCGTGGACTCAGCTATGCGCGCATCGAGCAGGCGATCGCCGCCGGCCTCGTGCACGATGTCGCGGACATCTTCTCGCTCACGAGCGGCGACCTCGTGTCACTCGAGCGTTTTGCCGACAAGAGTGCCGAGAATCTCGTGGCCGCCATCGAGGCATCGAAGAGGCAGCCGTTGAACCGCCTGCTCAATGGCCTTGGCATCCGCCACGTCGGCGCGGGCGCGGCGCAGCTCCTGGCGCGCCACTTTGGGTCGATGGACGACCTTGCGCGCGCGTCGGAAGAGGATATCCTCGCGGTGCGCGGCATCGGCGACATCATCGCGCGCTCGCTGGTAAGCTTCTTCGAGAACGCCAGTACCAAGGAGTTGGTCAAGAAGCTGCGCAAGGCGGGCGTCAACTTCACTGAGCCGCGGCCGAAACAGGCTGGCAGTTCCCTCGCGGGGCAGACGGTCGTCATCACTGGGACGTTGCCCTCGCTATCGAGGGCCCAAGCGACGCAATTGGTGGTATCGCACGGGGGACACGTGGCGAGCGCCGTGAGTAAATCGACCAGTTTCGTGTTGGCGGGCGAGGACGCAGGTAGCAAATTGGAGAAGGCGCGAACGCTCGGCGTCGAGACGATCGACGAGGCGGAGTTCCTGAAGCGCGTACACGGATAGCGCGAGCCAACGCAGCATCGAACGGGAGTCGAGTCCGACATGGCACAGCCTTCGATCAATCTTGCGGGAGCCGGCATGCTCGCCGTCAGCCGCACCGCCCTCTCGGCGCTGCGCACGGCGATGCTGCGCGATGGCGGCGCGGAGACTGCGTCGATCATGCGCGAAGCGGGCTACGCGGGCGGCGAAGCGGTGTGGGTCTCGTTCGTCGAATGGCTGGCCGACCATGGAATGCCAGACGCCGGAGAGATGAGCGTCGAAGAATTCGAGGCGCGCGCCTCGGAATACTTTGGCGCGTCGGGTTGGGGATCGCTCTCGATCGGCTCGCTCGAGGGCGCGGTACACACGGTCGATTCCGTCGACTGGGGCGAAGCCGATCCGTCGAGCCATCTCGACGGCCCCGGCTGCCATTTCTCCACCGGCCTGCTCGCCGATTTTTTTGGACGCATGACCGATGAGCCATTGGCGGTGCTCGAAGTCGAATGCCGCTCGGCCGGCGCGGAACGATGCCGCTTTCTCCTCGGCAATGGCGAGGTGCTGACGTACGTGTTCGAGGAGATGGATTCGGGAATCGCGTACGCGGAGGCGGTCGCGAAGATCGAGTGATTCAAGAGCGAGTCATCCGTCATCCGTCGTGGGTGATTGAAGTCATTCAGAACTGGTGAGACCGAAAAACGAGCGGGGGTGAGATCGGAATTCGATCTCACCCCCGTTTGATTGTCATTTCCCGATGCCCAACGCCCGAAGCCCGACGCCTCATTCCAAGAACTTCGTGTACTCCGGCTTCATGATGAGCTCCCCATCGACCAGGATCTCGCGGTCCCACGGGAGGATGATCATGCTCTCCGTTTCGAGCGCGCTGTAGTCGGGCGAGTACGAGCCGGTCCGGAATCCGACCGCGGTGCGCACATCGGCAGCGCCGGCGTTGACGATCGCGGCGACCGCCAGGCGCATAGTGTCGCCGCTGTCACACGTCTCGTCCACGAGCAGCACGCGGCGGTTGAGCGCTTCGGGCGGGGCGGCGCCGAGCACGGCGGGCGTGTCGCGCGGCTCCGAGACGCCGGCCCGCCGGCTGACCAACATCGAATGAAATTCCCGTCCCAGAATCGCCGCGATCACGGCGCCCGGCACGACACCCGCGGTGGCCACACCGACCACCACTTCCGGGTCGTACGACCGCGCCACCTTGAGCGCCAGCGCGCGTGACAGCTCGCCGAAGAGCGGCCAATCCACTTCGAGCACACCGCGCGAGCGGTCAACAGTCGTGCGGCGGGGAGACATGCCACGAAGTTACTCCCGCCGTGGGGGTGAAGCGAGGCAAAAGGAGTGTGGGGTGTAGCGCGCGGGCGTGGTTACACGGAGAAATTTGCGTATCAACCACGCCCGATTCCCCACATCGTACACGCTACAAGCGTTGCTCTGCTCACCCCGAACCGGTACTTTTGCCATCGCGCGCGCTCCCACTCGTCGTCCTCTAGCCCTCTCCGATCGCATGTCCTGGTGGAGCCGTCTCACGGGCGGCAATCCCGAGAACGAGGTCCGGCCGCAGCGCGTCGACTATTTGAGCGAGGCGCTGGCGCTCGAGCGTCAGGGAGACTATGACGCGGCGCTGACGTCGTATCGGCTCGCGCTACGCGAAAAACCGAATGACCCGCGCATCCTGCAGAACATGGGGATCGCCTTCTCGCGCACAGGCCGAATGGACGAGGCGATTCGCGCGTATCGGCGCGCACTCGAGCTGGAGCCCGCCCTCTCCGGCGCGCATTATGGCGTCGCCTTTCTCCTGCTCAAGCGCGGCGACTCCGATGGCGCGCGCGAGCACCTCGAGGCGTTCCTCGCGAGTCCGCCCACAGCGAGCGACGCGATTCGGTGGGTGCAGCACGCACAACAAACGCTCGACACGCTCAACGGCGGCGGGTCCGAGAGTCGCGCGGAGCCCGAATAGCGCGTGGGACACGTCCTCGCGATCGTCAGCCAGAAAGGCGGTGTCGGCAAAACGACCACGGCAGTTAATCTCGCCGCGGCATTCGCAAAGCGCGGCATCAAGACACTGCTCGTCGATACCGATCCGCAGGGCGCGGTGCGTTTCGGAGTCGGGCTCCGTCGGGGACACGCGCAGCACGGCTTCTCCGACTTCCTGGATGGCGGCAAGTCGCTGCGCGAGGTGATCCTCCCTACGGCGCTTCCGTGGCTACGAGTGATCCTGGCGGGCTCGGTCAGCAACAACACCAAACAAGGCGACTATCAGCATCGCATCGAACAGACAGGCCTCCTCGGCGAGCTCATCGCGCGAGCGCGGGAGCGTTGCCGGGTCGTGATCGTCGATACGCCGCCAGGCTTGGGGCCGATCGTGCACCGCGTGCTCGAAGCGGCGAATCACGTCATCGTTCCGCTCCAGTGCGAGCCACTGGCGTTGCAGACCACGCCGCAGATTCTGCGCGGCATTCAGGATCTCGTGCCGAGTAATCCGGATCTCACGCTCGACGGACTGATTCTGACGATGTACGACGCGAACAGCACCACATGCGTGCGCGTGGCTGAGTACGTGCGCCAGCACCTACCGACGATGGTGTTCGACATGGTGGTGCCGCGCAGCATGGCCGCCGCCGATGCGTTCGCCGCCGGCCAGCCGGTCGTGCTGCGCGATCCAGCAGACCCGGCATCAATCGCCTATGGCCAACTGGCGGACGTGCTCGCCGAGCGCTTTGCGTGAGCTCCACGCCCCTCGGCTGCAGCCCAGTCGTTCCCAAGGGCGACCAGAGATTTTTTATTCTCGAGACTGAAAAACTGCCTACAGATGACAGAGCACGCGGTTGCTCGGACGCGATTGAGGCGAGTGCGGGTCGAACGGCGCGATCAATGCGCGTTGGCCCTCTGCCCACCCGGCGACGATTCGGGCAAACCCGTCATCTGTTCTCTGTCGTGAGCGTCACGGCAGTCACCACAGTGAACCACCTGAGGCCGCGTCGCGCGACATCTAAGCGGTTTGACGTATGTCGCGGCCCCACGCGCCGGTGAGTATTCATCATCGTATGATCCCCCTCCCAGCTCTCAGCCGACTGCTCGGCTTCGCGGTGCTTTGCGCGGCAGTGGCCTGCGCCGACATCGGCACTGATCCCAAGGTCGGCGTCGCGATCGAGGTCGACCCGCCGCAACTGCCTTCGCTGATCGCCGGCGATGTGCTGCGCGACTCGCTCGGCAACCCGGTGACCATCGTCGTGCGCGTGTTCAACGGAAAGAACGAGGTCATCGCCACGCGGGCCGATTCACTCGTGGTACGCGATCCCACCATCGTCTCGGTCGACCAGGGAACGGGCGCCGTTCTCGGATTGAAGGTAGGACAGACCAGCCTCATCGCCGGCGCCGGCCGAGTGCAATCGCTGCCGGTGGTGATCACCGTCACGCCGCGGCCGGACTCGGCCCTCGGCATCGACACCCTCGGCGTACGGCTCACCCCGGCGACCAGGCGTATCACGCTGAACGTCGACGCGGCGCTGCGCTTCGGCACCGGCAAAGCTCGGCTGCTGCTACTCGCCGATACGACCCCGGCAATCCCGGGTGATGCGCTGGTGCCGGTGCAGGGCTACCGCGTGAAATTCAGAATCGTGTACCCGGCGCCTGAGGTGGCGGGCCTGCCGACGAACGGCAATCGCGCGATTTTGCTGGACGATCAGGGGCGTGCGTCCGAGATTGACACCACGGACGCCTCGGGCATCGCCAGCCGGGCCGTCGGCGTGGCCGGAGATTCAGCGATCAAGAAGCTGACCGCCGCCGGGGATTCGCTCGTCGTTCAGGCGCATGTCTTTCGTCCGACACGGCGTCTCACGGCGCCGCAGCTGGAGGAAGTTCCAGGCAGTCCCGTGACGTACACGTTCCTCATCGTCAAGAAGTGATCTCCCGCGTTTGGAGGATCCGATGACTTCCGCCGTCGCCGAGCACAAGCCGCTGACCGCCGCCACGCCTCCCGTGGCGACGACGCTGAGCCGGCTCTTCTTCAATGCCGTGCAGCAGTACGACAAGCCGGACGCGCTGCAGGTGAAGATCGGCGGCGTGTACCAACCGATCTCGCACCGCACGCTGGCCGAGCGAGTTCGGCGGGTCGCGCTCGGGCTCAAGGCGCTCGGTGTCGCGCGCGGCGACCGCGTGGCCATACTGTCCGAGAACCGCCCCGAATGGGCGATTGCGGACTACGCCTGCCTCACCGCGGGAATCACCGACGTTCCGATCTATCCGTCGCTCCCCGCCGAGCAGGCGGCGTACATTCTCAAGGACGCCGGGTGCGTGGCGATCTTCGTATCGACCGACGCGCAGGCGGCGAAGATCGCCGAGCAGCGCAAGAATCTGCCGGCGCTCACGACGGTGATCGGATTCGGCACCAGCGCGCCGGGCGTGGACATCTCGCTCGCGGCGCTCGAGCAGAAGGGCGCCGCCGCCGAAACGCCTGAGTCGATCGCGCAATACAAGGCGGACGCGCTGGCGGTCGTGCCGGGCGATCTGGCGACGCTCATCTACACGTCCGGGACGACTGGTGAGCCGAAGGGCGCGATGCTCACACACGGCAACCTGGCGTCCAACGTCGCGGCGGTGATCCACATCGTGCCGCCGACGAACGCGGAGGTTTCGCTGAGCTTCTTGCCGCTCTCGCACGTGCTGGAGCGGATGTTCGACTTTCTGATGTTCGCCGCCGGCGTGTCGATCTCGTACGTCGAGTCGATGGATACGATCCTGGCGAACATCGGTGAGATCAAGCCAACGATCGTCGTGTCGGTGCCGCGCATCTACGAGAAGATCTACGCCGGTGTGCTGGAGAAGGCGCTGTCGGGCAGCGCGGTGAAGAAAAACATCTTCTTCTGGGCCAAGGGCGTCGGCGACGAGTGGTCGAACGAAGCGCTGGCCGGCCGCACGCCGGCCGGCTGGCTCGGCTTCAAGTACAAGATCGCGAACAAGCTTGTCTTCTCGAAGCTGCGCGAGCGGGTGGGCGGCCGTCTCAAGTTCTTCGTTTCCGGCGGAGCGCCGCTCGCTCCGGAGATCAACAAGTTCTTCTACTCGGCTGGCTTGCTGGTGCTGGAAGGATATGGATTGACCGAGACGTCGCCGGTGATCGCGGTGAACACGCCGCAGTTCAATCGCATCGGGACCGTCGGCAAGCCACAGCAGGGCATTGAAGTGGAGATCGCGGCCGATGGCGAGATTCTTACGCGCGGTCCTCACGTGATGAAGGGCTACTACAACAAGCCTGACGCCACCAAAGAGGCGATTGATGCCGACGGTTGGTTCCACACTGGCGACATCGGCGTGATGGAGGACGGGTATCTCCGCATCACAGATCGCAAGAAGGACATCATCGTCACCGCCGGCGGCAAGAACATCGCACCGCAGCCGATCGAGAACGCGGTGAAGACGAACAAGTACGTGACGCAGGCGGTGATGATCGGCGACAAGCGGAAGTATCCGGTCATGCTCATCGTGCCGAACTTCGATCAGCTCGAGAAGTGGGCGACGATCAAGAAGTTGAGTTATACGGACCGCAAGGCGCTGATGGACCTGCCGATGGTGCACGCGAAGTTCGAGAAGGAGGTCAGGAAGCAGCTCCCCTCCCTCGCCCACTTCGAGATGCCAAAAAAGATCGGCCTGCTCGAGCACGACTTCACCATCGAGAGCGGGGAGATGACGCCAACGCTGAAGGTCAAACGGCGCGTCGTCGACAAGAAGTACAAGGAGCTGATCGACTCGCTCTATACGGGCGCGAGCGAAGCAGCCTAGCGCGCAATCGGCACAGCTTCTGCACTCAACCTCATGGTGACCACCATGAGGTTGTGATGCGCATTACACCGTTGGGAGCGCTGCTCCTCGCCGCGTCGTTCGCTGCATGCCGGCCTGCGCAGACCATCGTGGTCCCGCCCGCCGTCGAGATCGTCAATCCAGGGACGAACATTTACGGCGAATGGACCCTTGGAATGGACGCCGACTCCACCGGATTTCTCGGCGCGCGCGCGGTCGATCTGACGCTACGCCCAGGCACGTTCACCATTGTCGCGATGTATGCCACCGGCGAGCCACTCACTATCGCCGGCGACGCGTCTCGCTGGGCGGACAGCCTGCGTCTCACGTTGTATCCACGCTCGATCAGCGGCGGTACGAATGGCTCATTGAGCCATCCGTCGCCCTTCACGCTCAACGAAGCAGTGACGCTGATGGCGAGTGCAGTCGGAAAGACGCTGGTCTTCACGCGACCGGACAGGACGGAGCCGACGTCAGTCTGGCATCGGAGGAACTAGCGCTCTCCCTACTCTCCCCTCAACGTTAGCGCCGGATCCGCCCGGCTCGCCTTCAGTGCGGGGATCCACGAGGCGAGGACGCTCGTGGCGGTCAACAGCAAGGCAACGACGGTGAAGGTGAGTGGGTCGCTCGGTGGGGTTCGAAACAGCAGTCCGCCGAGAGCGCGTGTGGCGAGCAGGGCGGCAAGCGAGCCGATGACGAGTCCGGCGATCGTGAGGCGAAGGCCGTGGCGCACCACGAGCCAGCGTACGTCGCCGCCCTGCGCGCCGAGCGCGATGCGAATGCCCATCTCGCGGGTGCGGCTCCGGGCCAGCTGCGCCAACACGCCGTAGACCCCGACGATCGCCAGCACCATCCCCACGACGGCGAAGAGCAGCAGCATCGTCATCAAGAAACGCTCGCGCGCCATCGAGGTCGCGCGCACGCCATCCATCGTGCGTACCGCATGTATTGCCAGCGTCGGATCGAGCTCCGCCACGATGCGGCGGACGGCGGGCGCGAGCGCCGCCGGCTCGGCGCGCGTGCGCAGCATGAGCACCATGTAGTTCTGGGCGGCCTGTGCGAGCGGCGTGAAGATCTCGATGTGCGAGTCTTTGGCGAGCGAGACTTGATGCTCGTTCCCCACCACGCCCACAATCGTGCGCCATACCGAGGTGCTGTCCGGCACCTTGTCGAACGCGAGCCGCTGGCCGATCGGGTCCCTCCCTTTGAAATAGCCGCGGGCGAGCGCCTCGTTGATCACGATTACCTGCGTCGCGCCCTCGCGATCGCTCTCGGTGAAGCCGCGCCCTCGGATGAGCGGCACGCGCATCGTGCGAAAGTAGTCCGGCGATACTTCGCGATGCTGCACTTCGCTGCCGTACTCGTCGGGTGCGCGCCCGGCGACGCTGAAGTCGCTCGACCACGAGAGTCCGTCGAGCGGCGCCTGGCGCGTGAGGCCGGCCCGCTCGACGCGGGGAATCTGCCGGGCCCGCCGCACCAGCTCGTCGTAGAACGCGACCACCTTGGCGTTCGAGTCGTACGGCGTCTGCGGGAGATTGATCGACACCGCCAACACGCCGGCCGAGTCGAAGCCGGGGTCGACGTGTTCGAGCGTCCAGAAGCTGCGCACGAGAAGTCCGGCGCCGACGGTCAGCATCAACGCCAACGCGACTTCGCCGACTACCAGTCCGTTTCCCCACCGCCGCATGCGCATCCCGTCGCTGCCGGTGCGCCCGCCCGCGCGCAGCGCATCGGCGGGCGCGCGCCGCCCGCTCCACAGCGCCGGCGCCAGGCCGAAGATTATTCCGCTCAACGTCGTGATCGCGATAACGAAGGCGAGCACGGACCAATCGATCGACAGATTGCGCACCGGCAGCATCCCCTCGGGCTGCATGGCGCCGAGGGCGCGCGTGCCCCACCACCCCAGTGCGAGTCCGCCGAGTCCGCCGATCGCCGACAGCGTGAGGCTCTCGGTCAGTGCCTGCCGCACGAGCCGCATGCGGCCGGCGCCGAGCGCGACGCGGAGCGACAGCTCGCGCTCGCGCGAGGCGGCTTGCACGAGGAGCAGATTGCCGACGTTGGCGCAGGCGATGAGCAGGAGCAGCGCGACCGCGGCGAGGAGGATGAGCAGTGGCAGGCGGGTGTCGCCGATGAGAAAGTCGTGGAGAGGCGTCATGCCGGCGCCCATGAACTTGTTGGTCGTCGGATACTGAGTCTTGAGGCGCGCCGCTACCTGCTGCAGCTGCGCGTTGGCCTGCTCGAACGACACGCCCGGCTTCAGCCGCGCGATGGCGTGAGGCCAGTGCGCCCGGCGGAATCCGATCTCGGCCCGATCGCTCTTCTTCCACTCCATCGGCACCCAGGCATCGAGATTCTCCTGCGGGTAGGCGAAGCTCTCCGGCATCACGCCGACGATCTGCACCGGAGCGCCCTCGATGCGCACGGTGCGTCCGATCACCGCGCGGTCGCCGCCGAACCGGTCGCGCCACGCGCGATGCGAGAGCACTGCCACGTGCGTGCCGGAGTCCCACGTCTCCTCTTCGACTAGCGTACGGCCGAGCTCCGCGCGCGCGCCGAGCACGGAAAAGAAGTTGCCGGTGACGGTCACGACGCGGAGCAGCTGCGGCGCGCCGATCCCGATGAGCGTCGCCCGTCCGGAGAAGGTGTACATCGCCGCGTCCTGGAACGCGGGCACCTGCTCGCGCCAGTCGAAGAAGTTGGCGGGCGCCACCACCTGCTGGTGCCAGCCCTTTTCCGGATTTTCCTCCCAGAGCATCAGCAGGCGTCCCGACTCGGGAAAGGGCAACGGCCGCAGCACGACCGCGTTTACAGCCGAGAAAATCGCCGTATTCGCGCCAACGCCGAGCGCGAGCGTGATGATCCCGGCAAGGGAGAGAATCGGATTGCGTAGAAAGGCGCGGAGCGCGTAGCGCGTATCGCCGACGAATTCCTCCAACCACCGCGCACCGCGTACGTCGATGTGCTCTTCTCTGGCGCGCTGCACGCCGCCGAACTGGATCATCGCTTCGCGATGCGCGTCGGACGGGCACATGCCAAGCGCGATGTTCTTCTTCGTCTCGAGCTCGATGTGGAAGCGAATCTCTTCCTCGAGGTCACGATTGGTGGCGCCGCCGCGCACGTGCGCGCGCAGGCGGGCCAGCATGCCTTTGATCGTCGACATGGGCGGCTTAAACCGATTTGAGAATCATCTCGACCGCGCCGACGTACCGCCGCCAGCTCACGGTCTCGGAGCCCAACGCGCGCCGTCCGGCGGCGGTCAGGGCGTAGTACTTGGCCCGGCGATTGTTCTCCGTCGCGCGCCACTCGCTCTGGATCCAGCCCTTCTGCTCGAGCCGCTGGAGCGCCGGGTAGAGCGAGCCCTGGTTGACGTCGAGCAGGCCGCACGAGATCTGCTCGATGCGCTGGCCGATCCCCCAACCGTGCATCGGCTCGAGCGTCAGCGTCTTGAGCACCAGGAGATCGAGCGTGCCGCGCAGCACATCGGCGGTGGGAACCGGGGGCGTCATAGCAACTCGGGAGCGGGGAGCAGCACTTCTGTCGGAACTCGACAGAAGCATTGCCGCTCTCCTGTCGGAAGTCAAGAGGAGAGAGTCGAACCAATCACGACTCCTGACTGGACGACTCAGGACAGATGACAGATGACGCGAGTCACCGCCGAGTAGATCATGGTGCGCGCAGCCACGCCTCGAGAAAGAAAGTCATCTGTCATCTGTCGTGAGTCTTACTTCAGTCACCTAAGTCAACCGACCTTCGGCTAACCGCGCGGGCGAGCTCTGGCGATCGGCGTCATCCCCAGGGGCGCGGCGTCGCGCTCGGCCACCCAGTGGCGCGCGTCGCGAGCGAGCTCAGTCACTCCCGCGGGGAGCGGCAGTGTGGCCGGGGCGAGCAGCCGGCCGGTCGCGGCCAGCGCCTCGACCGCCGCCGCCGCCGCCGGTCCGTGAGCCTCGTCGAGCGCAACGCCGCGCGCCATGCCGGGTCGCAGCGGCATCACGCCAGCGGGAGCCGTGGCGAGTGAGACGCCATCGCCGCTGGCGAGGCCGTCGACGGGATTGATGGCCAGCATCTGGACGCCGTCGGCGACGATGGCCAGCGCCGGCGCCAGCGCACTCCATCCGCCGGTGAGCACGACCATACCGCCGGGCGACGCGAGGTCGAGCAGCGCGGCGAGGCGCTGCGTTTCCTCGTTCGTCACGCCGGTAATCGGCGAGGCGGATGGCGTGGGCGCCGAGCCGCGCGCGAAGTCGACGATCCCGCGCGCAATCGGGAACTGCGCCTTGCAGCTCGGGCAGCCGAGGATGCCTCGCGTGACGTCGCGTCCATGCAGCTCGCCCGTGCTGGCGACGAGCCAGTCGAGCGCGTGGTCGTTCACGCAGCGCAGCCGGTCGATCAGCTCGATGAACATGACGACTCCCGAGAGAGGGCGTGTCTCACGATGGCGACAGGCGCAACTCGTCGATGTTCGTCGGCGGCGGGCGCGTGACCGCGAACATCACCGCCTCGGCGACCGCTTCGGCCCGGAGCATGGACGCGCGCGGTGTGAGACCGGCCGTCGCGTCGGGATCGTGCGCGTCCCAGAGCGACGTGTCGGTCGGGCCCGGGGAGACGAGCGTGGCGCGGACGCCGCTTCCGCGCGTCTCGGCGCGCAACACCTCGTGCAACGCACGCACGCCAAACTTCGACGCGGCATAGGCCGCGTTGCCAGGGAAGATCGAACGGTCGGCGATCGAGCCGATGGTGACGATGTGTCCGGCGCGACGCTCGCGCATGGCGGGCAGTAACGCGTGCAGCAGCACGAACGGGCCGATGAGATTGGCCTGCAGCGACTCGACGAATTCGGCCGGCGCGAGCTCGGCGATCGGCGCCATGGCGAACAGGCCGGCGTTGTTGACGAGCAGGTCCGGCGGACCGGCGAAAATCTCCATGATCCGGTCGACACCGGCATGCGCCGTCTGCACGTTGCCGACGTCGCAGGCGATCGCGATGGCGTTGGCGCCGAGTTCGGCCGCGCGCGCCGCCAGCGCGTCGGCGCCGCGGGCGATCATCACGACGCGCGTGCCGGTTGCGGCGAGAGCGCGCGCGATCGCCAGCCCGATGCCGCGCGAGGCACCGGTGACGACCGCCGTGCGGAGCGCCGACGCGTCCGTCACGGCAGCGCGTTTCCGACGTGCGCGAGATACAGAAACTCTTCGCGCGTGCGGTGATCGGAGCGAAAGGTGCCGCGCACCGCGGAGGTGACCGTCTTGGAGTTCTGCTTCTGCACGCCACGCATCATCATGCACAGGTGCGACGCCTCGATCACCACGCCAACGCCGAGCGGCGCCAGCGCTTCCTGCACCGCCTGCGCGATCTGCTCGGTGAGGCGCTCCTGCACCTGCAAGCGGCGCGCGAACACTTCGACAATCCGTGGCAGCTTTGACAGGCCGATGATCTTGCCGTCGGGGATGTAGGCGATGTGTGCCTTGCCAAAAAAGGGAAGCATGTGGTGCTCGCACAGCGAATACAGCTCGATGTCGCGCACCATCACCATGTTCTCGTGCTCTTCCTCGAAAATGGCGCCATTGACGACCTGGGCCGCGCTCTCCTCGTAGCCGCGAGTGAGCCACGCCAGCGACGTCGCCACGCGCTGCGGCGTCTTGAGCAATCCCTCGCGCTCCGGGTCTTCGCCGAGCTTCACGAGCATGCGGCGCACGAGCGCTTCCAGTTCAGCGTCGTGCTCCGGTCCGGGATCGAGGTCGAGATCCTCATCGGATCGGGGGCTGGTGACGCGTGCGCCATTCACGCGCGCGCGCGCGTCGAGCACGCCTGGGCGGGGATCGGCGCGTTGGGCGATATGTTTGGAGCGGTCGGAGTCCTTCTTCTTCGGCATGACGTGCGTCTCGACTGCGAGTGGTGAGCGAACGATGCGGACCGCCGTCGCGTGCGGCTTGAGTGCGTCCCGCTCGATCTCTAAGTTGACGCAACTTCCCCGCCCTGTCAGGTAGCGATCACCCACGTGCTGCGACTCAAGCTGTATGCCTTCGCGCTCGCCGCGGCCTCGATGGCCTCGGCGGGGTGGTCGGCCCTCTGGACGTTTCCGAGCATGCTGTTCAGCGCCTTCCTCGTCGCCTGGGGCGCGGAAGCGGCGCAGTTCCTCATCTCGCAGGGACTGGCGCTCGCGATATTGGCGTGGCTTCAGACTATGCCCGAGTTCGCGGTGGAGGCGGTCATTGCCTGGGCAGCGGGCAAAGATCCGGCGTCGTGTTTCGTCGGCTCGCCCGCGATTGGATGTCATTCGCATCTAGCGATCGCGAACTTCACCGGCGCGATTCGCCTGCTGGTCGGACTCGGCTGGCCGATGATTTACTTTGTCGCGGCGTGGTTTCGTCGGCGGGAGGGCGGTGCGCTCGGGCACATTGCGCTCGAGGATGAGCATGCGATCGGAGTGCTCGCGACAGTGCCGCCGCTCGCCTACTTCGGTTGGGTGTGGTACAAGGGATCGCTGGGATTGTCCGACGGTGTCGTTCTACTGTTGATGTACATCGGCTATCTCGCTGTCCTGTGGCGCTTGCCCGCGCAGAGCCCCGAATCGATCGACGAAGCGCCGCGCGTGGCGCGATGGGCGTATTCGCGCTCAGGCTGGGGACGTCCCGCGGCGATCGCGGGGCTTTTCATGCTCGGCGGGATCGTCATGTACGTGAGTGCGCACCCATTTCTCGATTCGATGCTCGCGTTGGCGCTGTCGGCGGGGATCAGCCAATTCGTGTTCGTGCAGTGGGTCGCGCCATTCGTGAGCGAGTTTCCCGAGAAGGTGTCGGCGTTTCACTGGGCGAGCCGGCGTGGCCGCGCGCCGATGGCGCTGATGAACTTGCTGTCGAGCAACGTCAATCAGTGGACCGTTTTGGCGGCGATGATCCCGCTCGTGCTGTCGTGGTCGCGCGGCGCGCCATCGGAGCTGCCGTTCGACGGTGCGCAGCGGCAGGAGATATTGCTGACGCTGCTGCAGAGCGTGGTAGCGGTGCTGGTGTTGGTGAGGCTCCGGTTCGAGTGGTGGAACGCTGGTCTGCTGTTGGCGACGTGGCTGGTCGGGTTCGTATTCGCGGACTATAGAGATGAGCTTTGTGTGGTTTACGCGGTGTGGGCGGCGGTGGTAGTGGTCAGTTGGGTGTGGCGTAGGCCGACCGTGGTCGGGGCATTCTGGAGAACCGTTCACCGCCGTTAGAGATGTCAGATGTCAGAACTGCCCACCGAATTGACTTCGTATGGCTGAGCGAGTGCTTGGTGCTGGGTTGCGGGTCTTGCTCGGCGTGATCGGTGCCGGGGCGCTGGGGAGTGCGTTGGTGCTCGGCGCACACGAGGTGCGGCTGTTGTCGGTCGGAGCGGCGCCGCGAGTGGCGCGGCTGGTGATCATCGTGCTCGGCGTGATCGCGATCGGCGGCGTCACGCTGCTGCGCGGCGCGATCTGCGGACGGATCGCGGTGCGCGACAATCGTCGATGAAAAAAGGGCTCCGTGTTTCCACGGAGCCCTAAAGAATGGAACGAAGAGGATTTTTGAAGCCCCGTCGAATTTTTGAGGCCCTCACCACACCTTCCGCCTTCCCCGCACTGGGGCATGACGTCAGTATAGATTATCGAACCCACCCGAGAGACTTGTTGGCTCAAAAATGAGATCTCTTCGCCCCACCTGAGTTGAAATTTACCGGCGCGCACGAACACAGTCAACGAGAAATCAGGCGCCGCAACAGAGAAATCCGATCGTGAATGACGACTCATCAAACGCGCCTGGCATGATTCGCGCCGTTCTGCTCAATCCGATTCTTCCGATCGCGATGCTCGTCGTGTGGGCGGTGGTGACGTTCGGATTCTCGCCGGCACCGGGATGGATCCATCTGTTGCTAACGGTGGGCGTGTTTCTGTTGATTTACTCGATTGTTGTCCGCGGGAGCACGAAGACCGGCGCGACGAAATAGTCTCGCGCGTCAAATTTCCCAGTTGCTCCAGACCAACCCGCTCGCCGGCTTCTTCTCATCGTACCCGGCGACCGCCATCCGCAGATCCGTCCATCGCACCCGCGCGCCCAGCGTCACCAGCCGCTGATAGGCGCTGACGTACTCCGTCTGCACTCGAAACGCCACGCGCCGCGTCCCCGCGCGCCGCGCGTAGTCGGCCAACATGCGCGACATTAGCGGAATGTCTTCCTCCCGCTCGAGCACGAACTTCAGCACCCGCGTCTCCTCTCGCACCCGGCCCTCCACCAGCGGCACCGTGTGGCAGAGCGCGTAGCCCACGATGCGATGGTCGCGCTCGAGCAGCACGGTGTCACCCAGCGCGAGCTGTTCACTGAGCACGAGCTCGCGCGTGAAGTCGTACCCGGGGCACATCGCGCCGACCACCGACTGGCATTCCTCCAACACCCCGGCGCGCTCGCGCGCCGGCACGCGGCTCAGTAGCACGGGCGCCACGTCGCCCTGCGCAGCCTCGAGCGTCAGGGTGATCGTCAACGGGCCGGGCAGGAAGCCGAGCGCGGAGTAAAATCCGATGTTGTCCATTGTGCGCGGCATCGTCTCCAGGCCGATCACGGCCGAACGCTTCGCCTTGAGCCACTCGATGCCCGAGCGCACAATCTCCTTGCCGAGTCCGAGCCCCTGGCGGTCGGGACGCACGCAGAGCGGGCCCATCCATCCCTCGACGCCGGATCGATGGACGATGTTGAACGCGATGATGTCGTCGCGCGCGTCGCGCCATACGAGCGCGCCACCGTCCGCATCCTCGATCGCGTAGCGCCACACCGACGGATTGAGGTACGGCACCCGCACGCCCACGAGGCCGTCGCGCCGGTAGCGCTCGGTGAATGCGTCGCTGAATACGTGATTCAGCCCCGGGATGTCATCGATCGTCGCGGGATACGGTCCGTCGGGCAGATGCCCTCGCGAGATGCGCGCGTTCGCCATCAGTCGCCCGCTCCCGCGCTCTCGAGCTCGCGCGACTCTCCCAGCGGCACGTCGTCGCCGTCGGTGCCCAGCTCGCCGACGGTCGCGCTGTCGTGCTGCTGGACGACCGACGCGCCGGTGCGCTCATCGTACTGCACGGTGATCACGTGATCCATGCCGTCGCGGATGGCCTCGATGTGCGTGATGAGGATGACCTGCTCGAATCGGTCCTGCAGGTGCCGCAGCAACTCGAGCACGCTACCACGCCGCAGCTCATCTAGCGAGCCGAAGATCTCATCGAGAATCAGCAAGGAGAAGGGCTGCCCCGCCCGCTCGGCGATCATCTGCGAGATGGCCAGCCGCAACACGAGGTTCGCCAGATCCTCCTCGCCGCCGGAAATCACCTGCTTCGGCACTCCATCCTCGAGGATGCCGATGTTGTAGCCATCGTCCAGCTCCAGCGCGCCGTAGCGCCCCTCCGTCAGCTCGGAGAGAAAGCTGCTCGCCAGGTCGGACAGCTCGGGGCGCAACTGGAAGTTCAGATCGGTGCGCAGATCGGTATATGCGCGGTCGAGCTCGTCGTGCAGCCGTTTGCTGGCGTTGAGCTGCTCGAGCGCGCGCTGGCGGTCGGCCAGCTCCTTCGCGGCGGCGTTGGCCGAATCGAGCTGCGCCGTCGCCGCGCTCTTCTCGCTGTCGGCGCTGGCGAGCGCGACCTCGGCGGCCTGAGCCTCCGCGCTGGCGCGGTCGAATGCTTCGCGCAGCTCCGCGAACTCGGCGTCTTTCCCGGCGAACGCGGCGCGCTTCGCGCGAAGCGCTTCGCTGCGCTCGCGCGTCTTGGCCAACGACGCAACGAGGCGCTCCTGCTCCTGCAGCAGATGCGGCTCGCGCTCGATTTGCGCGCTCAGCCGGGCGGCACGCGCGTCCAGCGGGCTCAACCGCTCGATCTCCCTTCGCACCATCGCGTGGCGCTCGGCGTCAAAGCCGCCGGGAATGCCATCGAGCTCGCGGCCAAGCGTGGCCAGACGCAGATCTTTTTTGTCGATCTCCCCGACGAGCTGCGCGAGCTCCTGCACCGCCACCTGCACTTTGATCATCCGCCGTTCGAACGCGGTGACCTCTTGGAACATGTCGCGGCGCCGCGCGTCGAGCGCCTGCAGATCGTCCGGCATCTCCAGCAACTGCTCGAGGCGGAGCTTGAAGTAGTTGCCATCGACGCGGACGGTTTCGATCTGTCCATCCAGCAGCTCGAGCACGGCCGGCAGCATGTCGCCGAGCTCGCGCATGCAGGTCGGGCAGGCTCCGGCCGCACCGGCCGCCGCGAGACGGTCGCGCTGCTGCCTGAGATCGGTGTACTGATCGCGCAGCGCCTGCCGCTTGGTCTCGGCCTCCTGCCGGTCGCGAACCCACTCGGTACGCCGCGCCTCGAGCTGGCCGTCGATGTCCTCCAGCTCCTGACGCTTGGCCTCGAGCGCGGTGGTCGTCTCCGCCTCGAGGGCGGGCGCGGTCTCGATTTTCGCCCGGCGGTCGCGCAACCGCGCGAGCTCGTCGGCCAGCGAGGTGCGCTGTTCGGCGAGCGCCTGGCGACGACCCTCTTCACGCCCCAGCACGTCGAGCTGCTGTAGCTCCGCGGCCAGCTGCTCGAACGGCGCCAGCTCGGTTTCGAGTGTGGCGCGCTCGGCGCGGGACGCGGCGAGTTCCGCCAAGTCGCGCGCAAGCCGCTCGGCATCGCGGCCGAGGGAGCTCTCCTCGCCTTCCGCCAGCTTGATCTCGCCGAGGAGCTCGAGTAGTTGTTCGCGCTCACGCTGCGCCGCTTCCCAACGCGGCGTCAGCCGGCCGACTGCCGTGGTCGCGGCGGCGCGACGCTCGAGGGCGGCGCCGGCGCGCTCGCGGGCCGACGCGAGCCGCGTCTCACACTCGGACCGCGCGCGCTCCACCGATTCGGGGTCGGCCATGCCCTGCCGTAGTCCGCCGATGCGGGCGACGAGCGCGCTGCGCGTCTCCCGCAGCAGCGTCTGCGCTTCACGCAGACGGTCGTAGCCGAGCACGTGCGAGAGGAACTGCGCGCGCTGCGACGGCGACATCGACGCCATCACGCTCAGCTCTTTCTGGCCGGTGAAGTACGTGTTGAAGAATTCGCCCCGCGACATGCCGAGCCGCTTCTCGACCAGTTCGGACACGCCGCTGATCGAGCTGGCGATCGGCGCATCGGCGCCGTCGAGATAGAGCTCCGCGCTGGTGAGGCCGCGCACGATGCGGTAGCGATGCCCGCCGAGGTCGAAGTCGAGCTCGACTTTGACGGTTGCGCGCGCGCCCGCTCGCGCAAAACGAATGGAGTCGCGCGTGCCGCGTGCCGCCGGGTTTCCGTAGATGGCCCAGGCGATCGCCTCGAGGATCGTCGTTTTCCCCGCGCCATTGGGGCCGATGACGCCGGTGAGCCCGGTATCGAAGACGAGCTTCGTGTCCGCGTGTTGGCGGAAGTTGCAGAGGTGCAGGCTATTCAGCCGCACGCGACATCCTCATGCGAGCGGCGACTGCGACAGGGGCTGCGCGGCGGCGAGCGCATCCGCATCGTCGAGGTACTTGAGGCCGAGCGAGACGAGCGCCGCGCGGTCGACGCCACTCTCCAGTTGCCGCTTCTCCAACGACTCCTGCACGATGGCGTTCAGCGTCGGACGCCGGCCGGGCGCTCCGCCAATCGAGGAGCGAATGACATCCGGCCGCCTCAGATCGAGATTGAAGTGCAGCGCGCGCCGCTTGAATTCGCGAAGCATCTTGTGATCGAGATCGCGCGCGACATGGCGGGCGACATCGCGCACGACGAGGCGCACGATCTTGTCGTCGATCGATCCCGCACAATCATCGACGCTGGCCTGGATGGCTTCGTCGAGCTCGCCCGCGCTCATGCCGCGCGCCTCCACCCTCGGGAGGTCGATCAGCGCGCGGCGCGTCGGCACATGATGAAATCGAAGCGCGCGCGTCTCGAGGTCGTACTCGACGAATCCCTTGCCGGGAAGATTCATCTGCCGCTCCTCGACCAGCTCTCCCCACGTATTGCTGCTCGTGTACTCGATCGCGCCCGCGTAGTACGCATTGGGCGCAATCTGATGGTGCACGTGGTAATGGCCGAGCGCGATGTACGTCCATTCCCCCGCGCGTAGATCTTTCTGGGTCACCTCGAGCGCACCCTGGTCAGGCCGCGGGACATGCGCCGGAAACTCACCTTCCACTTCGCGGTGCATCATCAACACGTTGTACGCGAAGCTTGGGTCGGGATCGAAGACCGGTGGAGCCTCCGGCAGGTTGGGCACCGCAAAGATCGAGACGTTCTTGTCGACGAACGAGATGCGCTTCGGCGCGTCCGTCACCACCTCGATTCCGATGCGTGAGAAGAGCTTGAGGATGCTCCCCGTTTCCGTCGACCGCGGCCGGTCGTGATTCCCGGCAATCATCACGATCGCCGCGTCGGGCAATGACTCCCTGAGCCGCTTGAACTGAATGAATGCGTCGACGATCGCCGGATTCGCCGGCCGCACCGTATGGAACACATCCCCCGCGACGAGGACGATGTCCGGCCGGATCGCGATGACGGCATCGAGCGCGCGGCGGAACGCAAAGGCAACGTCCGCCTCGCGCTGGTTGATCCCCGTCGGCGTCAGGCGGTGATACTGCCGATAGCCGAGGTGCAGGTCGGCGATATGAGCGAGTCGCACGCTGAAAACTAGTTACGAGCGCGGGGCGGAGCTATCGGAGCGGGGCGGCGTCGGGTGTCGGGTGAGGGGCGTGGTTGGGCCCAGCGATCATCGTCGAGCTAACCACGCCCCACACCCGACACCCAGCACCCGCCCCTCACGGCTCCACCCGCATCCGCTGCGTCACCCTCGTCTCGAAGTGCACCGGCTCCGGGTTTGTCGAGACGATCAGCGTCGAGCGGACGATCATCGTGAACACGAAGCCGGACCACCAGCCGCGCTTGCGATCGATCATCAGTACGCCGGAGATGGTGCCGTTGGAGAGCATCTTCGTGCCGGGACGGATGTCGGCGGCGCTGGAGTCGCGCGTGATGATGCCGTTCATACTCACGTAGGCGACCGTGCCGCCACGGGCGAGCGAGTCGAGACGGTACACCGTCCTCATTGTCGCCGCGCTGGCGTTGCCGAACTGCGACGGGATCGGCACGAGCATCGCCTGCGTCCATGACTGCCCGACAGTCACCGTCTGCGGTGGCAGCGTCGCCGGCATCTGCGCCGTCAGCGACTGCAGCTCGGCCGGCATGTCGTTCGCGCCCTCGGCGACGGTGGCCACACCCTCCGGCGTGAAGTGCACGTCGATCCGGTGTCCCTGGTACGCGCGCCGCGCGGCTTCGGGAATCGCTTGCCCCACCCCGCCGCGCGATCCACTCATCGCCACGGAATCGGTGGTGGTGGTGACGTCGGTGCCGGCGTCGTCGCGCCGCTTCACCACCGTGCGCGCGAGCAGCACCATCACGCTCTTGATGGTCATCGACGTGTCGACGTTTTTCATCTTCGTCGATAGCGTCATGTCGTATTGCTGGTCGAAGCGCGCGCGCAGCGTGTCGCCCACCCTCGGACCGATGCGTAGCGCGACCGATTGCGCCGCCAGCGCGCACGGCGTGGCGAACGCGGCGCCGGCGATCAGACGCCACAGCCTTCGGCTAGAACCCATAGGGATCGTCATCCGGAAGCAGACGGATCGGAACGCCGACTGGCTTGGAGGACATGGGCTGCGCGGGAATGATCGAACGGAACTGCGCCGAGAAAAACGACTTCACGTTGTCCGGCCGCGTCCGCACGGTGGTGTTGCGCGCGCGCAGTACTTCGTCCGCCGGGTGCAGCGCCGTGTACTGTTGCACGAATGCGAGCGTGACGGACTTGTCCAGACGCCGGAGCGAGCGCAGCACGGCGTTATCGAGCGCGACATCCGCTGCCTGCGGATAGCGCTCGGCGCCGTCGCGGCCGCGCAACACCGCGGGTCGCGGGAAGGTGACGAAGATCGGTTGCGTGAAGTGCGGATGCCGGACCATGAGTGTTCCCTTCGAGAGCGTGGCGAGCTTCACCCGCGTCGCCGCACTGAGCGTGGCGTAGCCGGGCGTGGCCAACTCGTCGGCGTCCATCCGTCCGAACAGCGACGTCGCCGCGTTGCCCACCACCCGGCGATGTACCTGTGATCGGAACTGCTGCGCGCCGAACAACACCAGGCCGAGGTACCGGCCGCGCTCGCTGATGTCGAGCAGCATCTTCCGCACGTAGGTGTCGGGTCCGTCGCCCGGCGCGTACTTGTTGAGCTCGTCGACGAAGACGATCACGTGCTTCACACCCAGCTCGCGCTTCTCCAACTGTTCGCGCAGCTTGGTGACGATGCGCGCGAAAACGAGGTCCTGCGCATCCTCTTCGAGCAGCGCGACGTCCACTACATACACCGCCCGGTCTTCGAAGCTCCCCCAGGGCAAATCGCTTGGCTGCCCGTCGTCGGTCACCAGGCCGGCGCAGCGGGTGGAGATGTTGCTCAACCGGTTGCGCACTTTGCGGATGGTGGCGACGTGATGCGTTTTCCACGTGTCCCCGCGACCGGATTCCTCGAGGCTCTCGAGCACATCGCGAAACCAGCTCTCGAGATCGGCGAAGCTGCGCACGCGATGCGTGTGCTTGAGCGACGCGTCCTTGTACTCGCGATCGAGCACGCGCTCCTTGATGAAGTCGATCAGCGCGTCGGCCTTGGCGTCGACGTCATCGCGATTGAGCATGACCTCGGCGAACTGCAACACTTCGCGAAGTCCCCAGGTGAGAGGCTCGACGTTGTCGCCAAGCGCCTCGTTGGAGCGCAGCGTATTGAGCGAGAAGCCATCGGCCTTGTGCGGCGCGAAGTACGTCACGTTCTGAAAGGGCGTCGGCGGCACGCCGAGCGTGTCGTACAGTGCGCGGTCTTCCTCGGTCAGCTCGCCGGGGAGATCGAGGAAGCAGAGATCCGGGCCCTTCACGTTGAAGCACACCGCGGCGACGCTTCCCTTCTGTTCAGGAAAGTGCGCGAAGATGGAGGAGAGAATCCATTCCACCGCGCTGGTCTTGGTGGCGAGCCCCGACACGCCGGTGATGTTGAGGTGCGCGGCCTCGGGCCCGATCAGAAAGTCGGCATCGACGTAGATCGGAGAGTTCATCTTGCCGGCGGAATAGAGCCCGATCGGAATGCCCGTGCGCGCGCCCTCCTTGAGATACGCGTCCATCCGCAGGGCTTGGGCGACATCCATGTCGTCCGCCAAATGGACATCGCCCATCGGCACCGGCTGCAACGGCTCTTCTGGAATCTGGCGGAGCACCGCCGCGGAGTAGAGCCGCACTTCCGTGCGCTCGGTGACGGCGAACCCTGCGCTGCCCGGATCGCCATCGTGCCCGATCACGTCGTGCATCGCCGACGCGAGGTCGGTGAAGCTGAAGCCTTCCACGACCACGCCGTACACGCGCGGGATGACTCCGCCCACGGGATGCGATCCATCGACGCGCACGATCGTTCCGATTCCGACCGGGGAATCGATCGCCGTCCAGAAGTGAAACTGGTGGGGCGTGTTCGGCTTGAACTCGGTGGCGACGACTCTTCCTAACTGCATGCGAGACTCGGTGTGCGTGAGCGACAATCAACTGCGAATGAACTCTACTCGATGGACCCAGCCGTCGTCCGACGCCTGACGCCCGACTCCGACGCCCCTACAGCGCCCTCAAGAATTCCTCCGCGTTGCGAATTCCGTACGCCATCTTGTCCCACCGCGCATCCGGCATCGCGTTGGGCGCGGTCTCGGTCAACACCCAACGCGATACCTCATCCGCCCGGCGCGCCACGTCGCCAGTCTCGGCGACTTCGACCCGGACCACGCCCCACAGTGGATCATGGCCGGCCGGATCTCGAAGGCGGAGATACCAACTGTGTACGGCAGGCCGATGCTTCGGCGCGATTGAGATCACGCTCGTACGCTCGCCCTTAGCCAGTGAAAACACGATGTCGATCGCGTCTCCGTCGATGTAGAGCGTGCGGTGACTCTTGACCACGCCGATCGCGCACGACGCGCGCGCAACAGTCTCGCTGCCCGCGATGCCGCCGTCGATGAAGAGCGGGCGATGTTCCGATGCGCACCACCGCTCCGCCAGCGCACGCTCGGCACGGTCCCGATCATTGGACACCGCGTACTTTGCCCGCTCGAGCAGCAGCACCGGATGCGGCGCCGGGATCACGCCGTCCGAATCGGGCGCCGACGTGTCGCGCAGCGCCTCGTCGCCCAACTCCGCCGCGAGGGTCGCGAAAATATCGGGCGGGAGATACGCCTTCGGCACGTAGACGCGCGTCTCGACGATCGGCGCTTGCCAGGCGCGGAGCTTCCGGTCGGCGCGGGCGCGGATGCCGGCGGCGATCGTGCCGAGCACGATCGGCGCGCGACCGTACTGCCCGACGTGTTGGCTGTGCTGCGTTCCGTCGAGAAACGCGGCGAATTCCGAATGCCGCTCGCCGGGCACTGTGTGCGCGCGCACGACGGCGTCCTCGACACAGGTCGCGTCGACGAGCGACGGCCGCTCGGCGTCGCCGCTCACGCGCTCGAGCGGCGCCGCATCGACCACCACGCGTGCCTGCGGCGCGCGCCGCATGGCGGCCTTGAGCGCGGCGCGCACGTCTCGGGGCATCGGAACGGGATCGCTCGTCGTGCTCACTCCAAGCCGATGTCCCACGCCTGCTCGAGATCCTTCTTGGAGTAGGCGCGGAAGGCTGTCAGCGTCTGCGTGCGCTGAATGCCCGGCACCTGCGTGAATTGCTCGGTCACCACCTCAGCGATCTGTTCGTAAGCGGCGACCTTGACCATCGCGACGAGGTCCCACTCGCCGGAGACCGAGTAGACGTCGGTGACACCCTCGATGCCCGCGAGCTGGCGTGCGCACTGCGGAATGTGCTTGGGCTCGCACTTGATCAGAACGATCGTGGTTATCACGGACCAATCACTCCGCGGTCGGAAAGGGCGGGACGTTGAGAAGCCAGAGGCCGGTCACGACGCTCTGGTCGTTGAGATCGAGCAACACATCGCGCGCGATGCGTACCGTGCGCACAGCCCGGCTTCCGCCGAGCGTAAAGTGAATTGTGCGCTCGGCTTCGTCGGCGTCGGCATGTAGCCGCGTATCGACGCTCAGGAGCGCGATGCCTGGCTGCGAGCGCCGCTCCGGCACCACGACGCGGGCGTCGTCGATCTCCGGCGGTGGCGAGAGGGTCGGCACCTTCCGCACCTCCGGCCATACCGCCACCTCGACGCCGGCGATGTTCCCCGCCTTCACGTCGAGGATCACCCACGAGCCGTCGCTCCCGCTCAGCTCGACCGAGCCCGACATCCCCTGCCCGTGCGGTCCGTTGCGAAGCCGCGCCGTCAGGATGTCGGTGTCGACATCCCAACGGAACTCGACCTCCGCCGGCGTGCCGTCCGACGGTTGCACCTGCACCGCAACGTTCACGATCGCTCCTTCATCCGTGACATCCTCGGCGATTCACGCACGGGCAAAGATACTGTAAGGGCGGAGGCGCAACTACAAGGCCTCGCTCGCCGCGGCACTATCGAACCGAAGCCCGAAACGTCTCGACGATCGCGCGCGCACCGGCGACGACGTGCTCGCGCGGCGCCGCGTACGACATGCGAACCCATCCCGGCGTGTGAAAGGCCGAGCCGGGAACGATGGCGACGCCGCGTGTATCCAAGAGCGTGCGAGCGAACGAGCCGCCGGCGTCGCCGCCGGGCTCCGTGGCCGACACGTCACAGTACAGATAGAACGCGCCGCCCGGATGGACGAACGACAACCGGGGTTCTTCGCGCAGAATCTGCAGCACCATGTCGCGCCGCGCGCGGAACTCGCCCACCATCGATGCGACCGCTGCGTCGGCGTTTGACTTGTCGGTCAACGCGGCCAGCGCCGCGTGCTGAGAGACGGCCGCCGGATTGCTCGTGGTGTGCGACTGCAGAGCGGCCATCGACGCCGCGACCGCGCGCGGTGCGGTCGCCCACCCGATGCGCCAGCCGGTCATCGCGTAGGCTTTGGCGACGCCATCGACCACGACCAGCCGGTCGCGCGACGTCGCGACATCGAGCGGCTCGGCGGCCGGCGCGTCGTACGCGATCCGCTGATAGATCTGATCGCTGATCAGCCACCACCCGCGCTCATGCGCCAGCGTCGCGATCGCATCGAGCTCGTCGCGCGTGTAGACCGCGCCGGTTGGATTGCAGGGCGAGTTGAGCATGAGGCCGCGCGTGCGGGCCGTCGATGCACGCTCGAGCGCGCCGGCCGAAACCTTGAGCCCATTCGCCGGATCGCCAAACACCGGCACGGGGGTCGCGCGCGCGAGCGACACCATCTCGTAGTAGCTGGTCCAGCTGGGCGTCGGGATCAGCACCTCATCGCCCGCGCCGAAGAGGACGAAGCAGGCGTTGAACAACGCTTGCTTCGACCCCGTCGACACGACAACCTCGGCCGCCGACGCGCCGTCGGATCCCGAGTACACCTCGTTTACGTGCGCCGCGATCGCCTCCCGCAGCGGGAGTATTCCTTCCGTGATGGTGTAGCGCGTCGCGCCGGCATCGATCGCCCGTTTCGCCGCTTCTCGAATGAAGGCGGGGGTGTCGAAGTCGGGCTCGCCGGCCCCCAGATCGATGATGTCGCGGCCCGCCGCGCGGAGCGCCTTCGCACGCGCGGAGACGGCGATTGTCGCCGACTCGCGCATCCGCGCGATGTTGGGCGAAGGAGAAAACGCCTGTTCGGGAATCGTCGTGGCCATGATGGACGCCGGAAGCTGGCGCTCGAATTCTGCGCTCGCGGCCAAGGGCCGCGCGGAGCTATACTCTATTCGGCGCGCGCCGGGTGCGCCATTGACAACCGTCCGAGTGGGAAGGAGCAGCCAGGTGACAGACGCGCGAGGCGAGCAGACGATCGAGCAAAGCGAACCGGAGCGCGGGGCTGCGGTAGGCCGCAACTCCAACTCGCTTTACGTGCTGCCCCATGATGAGACCGAGTTGGCGCAGGTGCTCGCTCCGCTCATGGAGCGCGTCGTCGTCACCGAAGTGGCCGAGACCCAGCTCCTCGTGCTCGTTCCCGACGCCGAGGCCGCGCTGGCGGCGGCCCGCACATCAGTCGGTGGCGCCGTTGCGCTGGTGCCGGTGACCTCCGCGGTGCGCGCGCTCCGGCTGCTGCGTGCCCGCCCCGCGCTCGCCGTCGCGATCATGCCCGCCGACGCGCTGGAGCTCATCCGCGGATCGGCCCTCAAGCTCGGCGGCGTCAAGACCGTCGTCTTCGCCTACGCCGACGCGATTCTCGAGTCCGGCGCCGCGGACGAACTCGAGTCGCTGCTGGCGGAAGTTCCAAAGGACGCGGCGCGCGTCGTCATCACCTCCGCCGTGACACCGGCGGTCACCGAGCTCGTCGAGCGGTACGCCCGGCGCGCGCGCAAGATTGGCGGCGAAGAAGTCGAAGCGAAGGACGGGACCGAGATCCACTACGTCACGACGACCACCGCCGGGAAGCCGGCGGCATTGCGGCGCCTGCTCGACGAGCTCGATCCGGACGCGGCCGCGGTGTACGCACGCGGCGCCGCCAGCGCAACCGAGGTGCGCGGCCAGCTTCGGGCGCTCGGCTACGCGAGCGACAGCCCGCATGTGGTGGTGACCGACGGTGAGCCGGTCGAGCGCGCCACGGTGCTGATTCTTTTTGATATGCCTCCCAGCCGCGACACGCTGCGCGCGATGCTCGGCAACGGGATGACCGTCGTCGCGTTGGCGCAGCCGCGGCAGATTTCGGCATTTCGCGCGCTGGCGGGGTCGTCGACGACAACACCGCACGTGCTCGCTGGACCGGCGGCGAAGGCGCGATCGCGCGAGGACCAGCTGCGCGCCGAGCTGCGTTCCATGCTCGCGCACGGCGCACCGACGCGCGAGCTGTTGGCCCTCGAGCCGCTGTTGGACGAGTACGATGGCATCGAGCTGGCGGCCGCCGCGCTACGCATGCTGGAGATCCATCGCGCGCGCGAGCGGGAGCGCGCACCGAAGCCATCGGGCGAGCCGGCCGCGTCGCACGCGCCTGCGCGGAGCGCTACGCCCACGCTGCGACTGTTCATCAATGCCGGCGGCCGCGACAACGTGACGACGCGCGATCTCGTCGGCGCCATCGCGAACGAGAGCGGCATCTCGGCCGACAAAATCGGCAAGGTGGAGCTGCGCGACAACCACTCGATCGTGGAGATCGCTGCCGACGTCGCGGAAATGGTTGTGCAGAAGCTGAGCGGCACGGCCATTCGAGGACGGAAGGTGGTGGCGCGCGTGGACAAGGAGCGGCCCGACCGCGAATCGCGAGGCGGTCCGTCGCGCGAAGGTCGCGGAGGTCCACCGCGCGATGGTCGCTCCGGTCCGCCGCGCAGCGGCCCGCGCGGCGAAGGCCGGGACGCCCCGCGTCGCGATGGTCCGCCGCGCGGGCGCGCGCCGCGTCGAGACGATGCGAGGCCGCCTCGCGCGCCGCGCAATCGAGCCGATTGACACGCGGCCCACTCTCGTGATCTCGCCCATCCACAACAACCCGCGCAGCGGGTCGATCGAGGTGATCGCCGGCGTGATGTTCAGCGGCAAGAGCGAGGAGCTCATTCGCCGGGTACGGCGCTCGATCATCGCGAAGAAGAAGCTGCAGGTGTTCAAGTCGCACCTGGACGACCGCTACAGCGGCGTCTTCAGCATCTCCAGCCACGACGGGCGCAGCGTGGAAGCTCATCCGGTCGACAGCTCGGCCCAAATCGCGGCACAGCTCAATCCGTTGGCCGATGTGATAGCGATCGACGAAGCGCAATTTCTCGATTACGGCGTCGTGCGATTGGCGGCGACACTGGCGGCGCAGGGTTTGCGAGTGGTGATCGCCGGAACGGACACGGATTTTCGCGGCGAGCCGTTCGGCGCCATGCCGCAGTTGATGGCGATCGCCGACATGGTCGACAAGCTGCACGCCATCTGCGTGATCTGCGGCGGCGCCGCGATTCGAAACCAACGCCTGATCGGGGGCAAGCCGGCGCGTTATGATTCCCCCACGATCATGATCGGCGGACACGAGTCGTACGAGGCGCGATGCCGTCACTGTCACCAGGTGCCACGCCATGACGAGGATCAAGTGACGCTCCCACTGAACGGCAAGCTCGTCGAGCGGGGGGACTGAGCCATGCTGCTCGTCGGCCTCACCGGCAACATCGCCAGCGGCAAGACGTCCGTGGCGCAACTGTTTCGCGAGCGCGGCGCCACCCTCATCGATGCCGATGAGCTCGCGCGCCGCGCGGTCGAGCCAGGCACTCCCGCGCACGCCGCGATCCTCCGCCGCTGGGGCAAGGGGATGTTGGCCCCGGACGGCTCGCTCGACCGTGCCGCGCTGCGCCAGGTCGTATTCGCCGAGACCGACGAGCTCGAGGCGTTGAATGGCATCGTGCATCCCGAGGTCGCCCGCTTGCGTGACGCGCTGCTCGATGAAGCGCGCACGCGGGGTGACCGCATCGTGATCGCCGACATTCCCCTGCTGTTCGAGCGGCGCCTGGTCGAGAACTTCGACCGCATCGTGCTCGTCGACGCGCCGCGTCCGGTACGACTCGAGCGGCTCGAGCGCGACCGCGGTCTCGATGAGACGGAGGCGATGAACATGATCGCGTCGCAGATGCCGGCCGAGCTGAAGCGCGCGCGCGCGGACTTCGTGATCGATAACACGGGGACGCCGGACGAGCTCAAGGCGCGGGTCGACGCCGTGTGGGCCGCCCTCGAGCGCGAGGCGGCCGCCCGCGACGCGTCGCCTTCCAAGGCCTGACCCGCCGAGTCCTTGACGGATTTTCCGGCGCCAGTTTCTTTGGCTCACCGGTTCAGCCTCACCTCTCGCGATTGGAGTGATCGTGTCGAACGTCCCGAATGACCTGCTCTACACGGAAGAACACGAATACGTGAAGCCGACCGGCGACGCGGACGTGATGCAAATCGGCGTCACCGACTACGCGCAGGGCGAGCTGGGCGATGTGGTCTACATCGAGCTGCCCAAGGTCGGCGACAGCTTTGGCCGCATGGACGTCTTCGGGACGATCGAGGCGGTGAAGGCGGTGAGCGAGCTGTTCTGCCCGATCGCCGGCGAGATCGTCGCGATCAACGATCGGCTCGACAAGGAGCCGGCGCTGGTGAACAGCGACCCCTACGGTGAAGGGTGGATGGTGAAGATCCGCCTCAAGAACTCCGCCGATCGGGATGCCCTGCTGGGGCCGGACGAGTACAAGAAGCGGATTGGAGACTGAGGTCACCCCCGCGACACCGGCCGCTCTTCTAGCTCTCCCCAGCCACGACCTCCGCATACGCGTCCGTCGGCAAGCACGAGCACACTAAGTTCCTGTCCCCGTACGCGCTCTCGATCCGCCCGACTGTTGGCCAGAACTTCCATTCGCGCGTCGCTGGCGCGGGATACGCCGCCTGCTCGCGCGTGTAGGGATGGCTCCAGCCGTCGGCGATCACGCTCTGTGCGGTGTGCGGCGAGTTCACGAGCGGATTGTCGTCCCTGCTCATGGTGCCGCGCTCGATCGCGCGTACCTCTTCGCGAATCGCGATCAATGCGTCGCAGAATCGGTCGAGCTCGCCCTTCGCCTCGCTCTCCGTCGGTTCGATCATCAGCGTGCCGGCCACAGGAAAGGAGACCGTCGGCGCGTGGAAGCCGTAATCCATCAGCCGCTTCGCGATGTCTTCGACCTCGATGCCGGCCGACTGCTTGAGTGAGCGCGGATCGATGATGCATTCGTGAGCGACGAGTCCCGTGTCCCCCTTGTAGAGCACCGGGTAGTGCGCCTCGAGCCGGCGCGCCATGTAGTTCGCGTTCAGGATCGCCAGCTTTGTCGCTTCGGCCAGTCCCGGCCCGCCCATCATCTTGATGTACATGAACGAGATGGGAAGAATGCTCGCGCTGCCCCACGGCGCCGCGCTCACCGCGCCACTCGACCCGCCGCCGACCGGAATCACCACGTGCCCGGGCAGAAAAGGCACGAGATGCTGCGCCACGCCGATCGGACCCATCCCCGGACCGCCACCGCCGTGCGGAATGCAGAAAGTCTTGTGCAGGTTGAGATGGCAGACATCGGCGCCGATGTCGCCCGGGCGCACCAGGCCGACCATCGCGTTCATGTTGGCGCCATCCATGTACACCTGGCCGCCGTTGGCGTGCACGATGCCGCACACGTCCTTGATCTCGGCCTCGAACACGCCGTGCGTCGACGGATACGTGACCATCAACGCCGCGAGATCGCTCTGGTTCTGCTCGGCCTTCGCTTTCAGGTCGGCCAGATCCATGTGGCCGTGCAAGTCCGTCTTCACCACGATCACCTTCAATCCCGCCATCACCGCGCTCGCCGGGTTCGTGCCATGCGCGCTCTGCGGAATGAGACAGACATTGCGATGGCCTTCGCCCCTCGACTCGTGATACTTGCGGATCACCAGCAATCCCGCGTACTCGCCCTGCGATCCGGCATTTGGCTGCAACGACACATCGGCAAATCCCGTAATCTCGGCCAGATCCTTCCGCAGCTCGTCGAACATTGCCTGGTAGCCGCGCGTCTGCTCTACCGGCGCGAAGGGATGGATCTGCCCAAACTCGGGCCACGTCACGGGAAACATCTCGGCCGTCGCGTTGAGCTTCATGGTGCACGAGCCGAGCGCGATCATCGAGTAGGTGAGCGAGAGATCGCGCGCCTCGAGCATCCGCATGTAGCGCAGCATCTGGGTTTCGGAGTGATGCGTGTCGAACACCGGATGCGTCAGATACGGTGTGGTCCGCGCGAACGGCGCCTCGTATTCCGCACTCCCGTCGATGGTGACCGGCTCGCCTTTCCCTCCGAACGCCTTGGCGATATCGGCCAGGTCACGCTCGCGCACCGTCTCGTCGAGCGAAATGCCCACGCACGCATCGTCGAGCTGCCGCACGTTGATGCCGAGGTCGCGCGCGCGGTCGACGATCTGGCTGGCGCGCCCTTCGCCCACGTCGACGCGCAGCGTGTCGAAGTAGTTCTTGTGCACGACCTTCGCGCCGGTCGCCTCGATCAGCCGGGCGAGCGTCGTCGCCAGCCGGTGCACGCGCGATGCGATGCGCCTGATCCCTTCCGGCCCGTGCCACACGGCGTACATGCCGGCGATCACCGCCAACAACACCTGCGCCGTGCACACGTTGCTGGTCGCCTTCTCTCTGCGGATGTGCTGCTCGCGCGTCTGTAGCGCCATGCGCAGCGCGGGCTTTCCATGGGAGTCGCGCGATACGCCGATGATGCGTCCTGGTATCTGACGCTTGTACTCATCCTTGGTGGCGAAGAACGCTGCGTGCGGTCCGCCGTAACCGAGCGGCACGCCGAAACGCTGCGAGTTGCCGACGACGATGTCCGCGCCCCATTCGCCCGGCGGCGCGAGCAGCGCGAGGCTCAACAAGTCCGCGACAACGGTCACCAACGCGCCGGCGCCGTGCGCTTTCTCCGTAAATGCGCGGAAATCATGCGTAGCCCCATCCGTAGCCGGATAGGAAATCAGCGCGCCGAACAGCTCCCCTGAAAATTGGAACGTCTCGTGATCCCCGACGACGACCGTGATCCCGCGCGCCTTCGCCCGCGTCTGCACCACATCGATGGTTTGCGGGTGGCAGGTATCGGAGACGAAGAACACTTCCTTTCCCGGTTTGCCCGCAATGGCGTAGCTCATCGCCAGCGCCTCGGCGGCCGCCGTTCCTTCGTCGAGCAGCGACGCGTTTGCGATGGGGAGACCGACGAGGTCGATCACCACCGTCTGAAAGTTGAGCAGCGCCTCCAGGCGACCCTGAGCCACTTCGGCCTGGTACGGCGTATACGCCGTATACCATCCGGGATTTTCCAGAATGTTGCGCTGTATCACCGGCGGGGTGATGCACCCCGAGTAGCCCATGCCGAGGTAAGAGCGAAAGACTTGATTCTTGGATGCCATCGCGCGAAGCGAGGTCAGTGCGTCGTACTCGCTCAATCCCTCGGCGATCGCCAGCGCCTGCTTCCGGCGAATCGTCGCCGGAATCACCGCATCGATGAACGCGTCGAGCGACGGATAGCCGAGCAGCTCGAGCATTGCCGCCTGCTCACCGGCTGACGGGCCATTGTGACGAGGAACGAAGGAGTCGACGTCGGACGGAGACGCCGCGCGCGGCTTGGTGGTCGTGGCCATGAGAACCTCAGGGGCCGCCGGGCCCCGCTGGTCGGACGAGCGAGGAATGCGCGGCGGCAACCTGCGCCGCGCCTGACACTGAGAAAATCGCGCGCGCGATCGTGCGCGTTCCGGCACCAATGTATACCTTCCCGAACTCCCATGTCACGCGGTCCAGTGCACACCATCCTCGATCGTGACGACGCCGCGGCGGGCGCGCCAACCAGACCCCCGCTTCGCTGGCGAACGCTCGTCACCCCGCCACTCGGTGGGGCCGAGAACATGGCGATAGACGATGCGCTTCTCGCTCGCGCGCGCGCCTCCGGCGAGGCCACCCTGCGCGTGTACGCCTGGAATGCGCCGATTCTATCGCTTGGCAGAAATCAGCCCGCCGCCGGACGCTACGATCTTCGCCGCGCGGCCGAGCTCGGCGTGTCGTTCGTGCGCCGGCAAACCGGAGGACGCGCGGTGCTACACCACCGCGAAGTGACGTACAGCGTCACGTCCCCCGTGGCGCCGATGGGTGCGCTTCGCGAATCGTACGGCCGGATCAATCGTCTCTTGATCGATGCGCTGGCGCGGCTCGGCGTCCGGGCAAGCGAGGCGGAGCCGGCGGGGCGCTCGCCGATTCCGGGAATCGCTCCATGCTTCGAGACGCCGGTTGCGGGCGAGATCGTCGCCGGCGGCCGCAAGTTGGTCGGCAGCGCGCAGTGGCGCGATCGCGATGCGCTGCTGCAGCACGGCTCGATCCTTCTCGCGGACGATCAATGGATGGCCAGCGCATTGTTACTCGATCCCGTGCCACCACCGCCGCCGCCGGCAACACTGTCCGCGCTGTTGACGGATGCGCCATCATTTGGCGCGGTCGCGAGCGCGCTGTGCGATGCCCTGCGAGAGCTCGAGGACGCCGACCCGGCATCCTTGAATCTCGACGATGACACGATCGGCCTCGACACAGGCGCCGCGCGTCGCCGATTCGAGGATGATGCCTGGACCTGGCGCCTGTAGCTCCTCACCGCCCCCGCGATCATGACTTGCACACGCTCGCTCGCTCTCTTCGTGATCGCAGCCGGCGCCGCCTGCGCGGGCGACCGTGGCACCGATACCGCGGCGACGGGCGGCACGGTGATCATCGCCGCATCCGCAGACGCCGATGCGCTTTTCCCGCCCATTGCCACGTCGCAGGACGCGCTGGCCGTCATCGACATGGTCTACGACCGTCTCGCCGACCCAGATAGCATTTTCAATCCGATCGGAACCGCGGATTTCACGCACGCGCTCGCCGACGGTTGGAGCTGGTCGCCGGACTCGCTGTCGCTCGCCTTTCACATCGATCCGCGTGCCCGCTGGCACGACGGGCCTCGTGTGACCCCGAGCGACGTGCGCTTCAGCTATGCCGTCTACGCCGACACCGCAATCGGTGGGAGCGTGTCGGAGGCGCTCACCAACATCGACTCCGTCACCGTTCGCGATTCGGCCACGGCGGTCGTCTGGCTCAAGCGGAAATCACCGCACGCGTTTTACGATGCGACGTATCAGTTGCGCATCATGCCCGAGCATGTGTGGCGCGGGACGCCGCACGCCGAGATGGCGCGCTCGCCGCTGGCGCGTACCCCGATCGGGAGCGGACGTTTTCGGTTCCGTCGCTGGGAAGCGGGATCGCTGATCGAGATCGTGGCGGACACTCTCAATTATCGTGGCAGGCCAAGTCTCGATCGCGTCACCTGGTCCATCACCAGCGATCCCGCGGCGCGGCTCGCGCGCCTGCTCGCGGGCGAGGTGGACCTGTCGCCGTACTTGCGCGCGGAGCAGGCGGCTCAGTTGAGCGGCAAGCCGACGCTCACCACGTTGCGCCAGCGCCCGATACAGGTGAACTACTTGCTGTTCAACCTCCGCGATCCGGCTCATCCAACCAAGCCGCACCCGGTGCTGGGCGATCGCGCCACGCGCGTCGCGATCACGATGGCGGTCGACAACTCCGCGCTCATCCGCTCCGTATTCAACTCCGCGGCCATGCCAATGCTCGGCCCGTTGCCACGGTCCGTGATGCGCGCCGACACCGGCGTACGGCCGATCGGCTTCGATCACGCCAAGGCCATCGCGGCGCTCGACGCGGCGGGCTGGCGACTCGCGCCCGGCGATAGCGTCAGACGCAAAGGCGGAGTGCCGCTTCACTTCAGCGTCCTCGTGCCATCGTCCAGCTCCTCGCGCAGGCAACTCGCCGTCGTGCTGCAGGGAATGCTCAAGCCTTCGGCGATTCAGCTGGTGATCGATGAGCTCGACCCGAGCGCGATGGCCGCTCGCCTGCGCGCCAAGAAGTTCGACGCCGGCTTCGTGATCTGGAACGTCGATCCGTTGCCGATCACGCTGCGCCAGCTCTGGTCGAGCAAGTCCGCGGGCACCGACGGCACGAACTACGGCTCGTACGTGAATGCCTCGCTCGACGCGGCGATCGACAGCGCCGATACCAGCGCGGGCCCTCGCGGCTCCGAGCGTTGGCGCGGTGTCTATCAAACACTGATCGACGATGCGCCGGCACTCTATCTCTTCGAGCCCCCGGTGATTCACGGCATCCACCGCCGCATTCACGCCGTCGGCACGCGCCCCGACGCGTATTGGGCCGGCTTGGCCAATTGGTCGATTCCACCGGCTGAGCGCATCGCGCGCGACCGCGTGGGACTTCGCACCGCCGCGCGGTAGCGGCCCGCGCCGCCGGTGCTCGCGCTCATTGCGCGCAGGCTGCTTCAGACTCTGACCATCGTCGCCGTCGTCTGCACGGCGACCTTCGCGCTCCTGCACGCCGCTCCTGGTGACCCGGTCGACGCGATGACCGCCGATCCTCGCATGACCGCCGCTGTGCGCGCGCACGAGCGCGCGCGCCTCGGACTCGACCAACCCCTCGCCGTGCAGTACGTCCGATATGTCGCGGCCACCGCGCGCGGTGACCTCGGCTGGTCGCTCACCAGCAATCGGCCGGTCGCGGAGGCGTTCGCCGAGACCGTGCCGCGCACGCTTCTGCTGATGGGCGTCGCGCTCATACTCAGCTTCGCGATCGGCATCGCACTCGGCGTTGCGCAGGCCATGCGCCGTCATTCGTGGTTCGACCGCGTCGCCGGATTGGTGTCGACCATCTGCTGGTCGATTCCCGAATTCTGGCTCGCGTTGATGGTGTTGCTGCTCTTCTCGGTCGAGCTCGGCGTGTTGCCGTCCGGCGGTATGCGCGACATCACCACCTACGAGTTCGCCTCACCGCTCGGCCGGGTGTGGGATGTCGCGCGGCATCTGCTGCTCCCCGCGAGCACGCTCGCGATTCTCAGTGCCGCCGGCATCGCGCGCTTCCAGCGTGGCGCGATGATGGACGTGATGCGCGAGGACTACGTGCGCACCGCACGCGCAAAGGGTCTCGATGAGCGGAGCGTGATGCTGCGGCATGTACTGCGCAACGCGCTGCTGCCGATCGTGACGCTGGTCGGCCTGTACTTCCCGGCCCTGCTCGGCGGGTCCGTGTTCGTCGAGCGCATTTTCTCGTGGCCCGGAATGGGAGAGCTGACGCTGCGTGCAATCGGCTCGCGCGATTACCCCGTCGTGCTCGCGTCGGTCATGATCGGGACCGTACTCGTTTGTGCGGGCAGCCTGCTCGCCGATCTGTTGATGCGTTGGGTGAACCCGCGCCTGCGCTCGGCATGATGATCATTCGATGGCTCGCGGTTGCTGCCGCGGTGGCGGTACTCGGGGCGCTCGCGCGGCGCGCCCTCGGCAGCGCGGGGCGCCGGAGCGGTCCGTGGCGCGCGGCGATGCGCAAGCTGGCCCGGGACCGCGCGGCGATCGTCGCGCTGCACGTGCTGATCGCGCTCGTGGTCATCGCGCTCGCCGCGCCGCTGCTCACCCCGTACGCACCGAACGAGCTGCTCGACATTCGCACGCTGCGGAGTCTGCCACCCTCGTTCGCCCACCCCTTCGGTACCGATTTCGCGAGCCGCGACGTGCTGAGCCGCATGATTTATGGCGCCCGCATCTCGCTCACCGTCGCCCTGCTGGCGATGTCGATCTCGCTCACGGTCGGAGTCGTCTATGGCGCGCTCTCCGGCTTCTACGGCGGCTTGGTGGATGCGATCATGATGCGCGTGCTCGATGCGGCCATGTCGACGCCGCGCATCTTGATCTTGATGGTGGTGCTGCTGCTCTGGGGAGCACCGTCGGTCATGGCGATCACGATGATGTTGGGTCTCACCGGCTGGTTCGGCGTCAGCCGTCTCGTGCGCGGCGAGGTCGCTGCGGCGAAGTTGAGCGACGCCGCGACGGCGGCGCGCGCGCTCGGCGCCAGCGACGCCCGGCTCCTCTGGCGACACATCCTTCCCTCGGTGATGGCTCCGGTGCTCGTCACCGCCTCTCTCGCCGTAGGCGGCGTGATCGTGCTGGAGGCTGGGCTGTCGCTGCTCAACATCGGCCTCCGGCCGCCGACCGCCAGTTGGGGGAGCATCTTCTTCGACGGCTCCGACACGCTCTTGCGGATGTGGTGGCTGACGGTCTTTCCCGGCCTCGCCATCGTGGTCACCGTCGCGGCGTTCAACGCGCTCGGAGACGGCTTGCGCGACGCGCTCGATCCGCGTCAGGTTGTGGGCACATGACCGCGTCACCCGCCGTTCCGCTCGCCGCGCTCCGGCCCCGCGCGATCGCCGAGCTCCTCGAGGTCTCCATTGCATTGTGGCGACGCGAGTGGGCGACGTTCGGGGTACTCGCCATCGCGGGCGCCCTGCCTATCACGCTGATCGCCTTCGCTGCGCTGCCGTTCGTCGACCGGGGCCACATCACGGCCGGCCCATCGGCGATCGCCGTCGCGCTGCTCGGCATCCTCGGCATCATTTTCTATCTTGTCGCCGATGCCGCCGTCATGATCGCGACGAGTCGCGCCTATCTGGCCACGCCCGTCACCGCCACGAGCGCCATGCGTGTGGCAGCGACGCTCGCCGTACCCATCGCGCTGCTGTCCGCGATCAAGCTCGTGGTGGTCGGGCTGCCCATCACCGGCGTGTTCGCGTTCTACCGAATGGGACATCCGTCGGCCACGCTCAACGCCGTCGTCGCGACGCTTTGCTGGTCACCGTACTGGCTCTGCCGTTTCGTGACGGTGCCCGCGCCGGTGGTGCTGGAACAGCTCGGGACCGCGGCCGCGTTGCGCCGTTCGCTTGCGCTCACCCACGGCTCGGCCTGGCGCATCGCGCTCGCGATGGCGCCCATCGGCATCGTCTACATGATGCTTGGCTTCGTAGTCGATCTCGCCGCCACTCTGCTGGGGCGGACGGCCTCGGCGACCGTCATCGTCAGCACCGCGGGCCAGCTCATGTTTCTCTCGGTCGTCACGGTGTTCGCCACGCTGCTGTACTACGATCTGCGCGTGAAGCAGGAGCAGGCTCACGAGCGCACGGCCGCATCCGCGTGACGACCGCGCCGCCGCTCCTCGCCATCCGCGACCTCCGCACCTACTTCGACACCGCCGCCGGCCTGGCTCGCGCCGTCGATGGGATTTCCTTCGACGTCGGCGTGAATGAAACGGTCGGACTGGTGGGCGAATCAGGCTGCGGCAAGTCGGTGACCTCGCTGTCGGTGCTGCGGCTCATCCGTCCCCCGGGGCGCATCGAGCCAGGCAGCCGCATCGAGTTCGAGGGGCGTGACCTCGTCACGTTGCCGGAGCCCGAGATGCGGCGTGTGCGGGGCAACCGCGTGTCGATGATCTTCCAGGAACCGATGACGGCACTCAACCCGGTGCTCACCGTCGGCGACCAGATCGCCGAGGTGGCGCGCATTCACGACGGCGCTTCGCGGCGCGATGCCTGGGCGAGAGCGGTCGAGATGCTCGCCCTCACCGGTATCGGCGACGCGGCCACACGCGCGCACGAATATCCGCACCAGCTCTCCGGCGGCATGCGCCAACGCGTGATGATCGCGATGGCGCTCATGATGCGGCCCGCCCTCCTCATCGCTGACGAGCCGACCACCGCGCTCGACGTCACGATTCAGGCGCAAATCCTCGACCTGCTCGCGCGCCTGCAGCGCGAGGTCGGGATGTCGATGCTCCTCATCACGCACGACCTCGGCGTCATCGCCGAGACGGCGACGCGCGTGCTCGTGATGTACGCCGGTGAGATCGTCGAGGAAGCGGACGTGCGCGAGCTATTCGAAACGCCGCATCATCCGTATACGGAAGGGTTGATGCGCGCCATGCCCCGCGTCGGACACCGGCGCGAGCGGCTCGCGACGATACCGGGCACCGTCCCGCCCCCGACGCACTGGCCGGCGGGCTGCCGCTTTCACGACCGCTGCCCGTACGCCTGGGAGCGCTGCACGCGCGAGCATCCGCCGCTCTATCAGATCGGCGCGGGCCACGTGTCCCGTTGCCATCTGGCCGAGGAGCCGGAACGGCGCGCCAGCGTGCACGCGCCGCTCGCGGCCCAGCTCGAGGCGGGCCGTTGACCGTGGCGCGCGTGTTACCGCTGCTGTCCGTGAAGGACCTGCGAAAGCATTTCCCGGTCAAGCAGGGATTACTGTCGCGCGAGAAAAACGTCATTCGCGCCGTGGATGGCGTTTCGTTCGACCTCGCGCCCGGCGAGACGCTCGCCCTCGTCGGTGAATCAGGATGCGGCAAGACGACCACGGGCCGAGCGATTCTCCGCCTGGTCGAGCCGACGGCGGGCGACGTCCACTTCGATGGCGTCGACGTACGGTCGCTCGGCCCGTCGCAGATGCGCGCCCTGCGGCGCCGGATGCAGATCGTCTTTCAGGATCCCTTCTCGTCGCTCAACCCGCGCATGACGATCGGTGCGATCGTGCGCGAGGGGCTCACGATCCACAAGTTGGCCGAAGGCGCCGCCGCCGACGCGCGCGTCAAGCAGCTCCTCGAGGAAGTCGGTCTGCGCGCGGAGTACGCCACGCGCTATCCCCACGAGTTCTCCGGCGGACAGCGCCAGCGCGTCGGCATCGCGCGCGCGCTGGCGGTCGAGCCCCGCTTCATCGTCTGCGACGAGCCGGTATCCGCGCTCGACGTGTCGGTGCAGGCGCAGGTGATCAACCTGCTCCAGGATCTCCAGCGCCAACACGGACTCGCGTACCTCTTCATCGCGCACGACCTCTCGGTCGTCGAGCACATCGCGGATCGCGTCGCCGTGATGTACCTCGGCCGCATCGTCGAGCTGGCGGACGCGGAGGATCTTTATCGCGAGCCGCTGATGCCCTACACGCAGGCACTGCTGAGCGCGGTGCCCGTGCCCGATCCGAAGGCGCGCAAACAGCGCATCGCGCTGGAGGGCGACGTCCCCTCACCGGCCAATCCCCCCGCGGGCTGTCCCTTTCACCCGCGCTGCCACCATCCGGCGAAGGACGCCGCCTGCGCCGAGATCGTGCCCCCGCTGGAGGAGAAAGCGCCAGATCACTGGGTGGCGTGCATCAAGCAGCCGCCGACCACCGTCGCGATCGAAGTGCAGCGCGCCGCTGGCGGAACCAAACCCCCCGAGCGGTATATTCCCGACGCCGCGCTCCGCACGAGCTAGCGCGCCCCTTTCTTCGGAGAATCACGTGGCGCTTTCCCCCGACGAAGCAGCGACGACGCTCGACCTGCCGCCCTCGGCGGCCGATGAGTGGGTAAAGGACCGCTCGTTCTTCGGCCAGCCACGCGGGCTCTCCACGCTCTTCTTTACCGAGATGTGGGAGCGATTCTCGTACTACGGGATTCGTCCGCTGCTGGTGCTGTTCATGACGGCGGCCATCATGAACGGCGGATTCGGATTCGAACGCACTACCGCGACGTCGATCGTCGGCATCTACGCGGCGTCGGTGTATCTCGCGTCCCTGCCCGGCGGCTGGATCGCCGACCGATGGCTCGGCTTGCGGCGCGCAATCTGGTGGGGTGGGGTGCTCATCGCCTGCGGCCATCTCGCCATCGCGCTGTCGGCGGTTTTCGCGAAGCAGTTTTTCTTCGTCGGCCTGATCCTGATCGTGATGGGCACGGGACTGCTCAAGCCGAACATCTCGGCCATCGTCGGCGAGCTGTATCCCGAGGGCGGCGCGCGTCGCGATGCCGGCTTCTCGATCTTTTACATGGGCATCAACACCGGCGCGCTCATCGCGCCGCTCGTCACCGGGTTCCTCGGCGAGCGCGTGGGCTGGCACTGGGGCTTTGGCGCGGCGGGCGTCGGCATGCTGATCGGGTTGATCACCTTCCGTCTGCGAGCCGCGCGAACGCTGGGTCCACTCGGCGCGGCGCCGTCCGGCAATGTCGCCGAGCAAAATCGCGTCCGCGGTTACACGATGGCCGCGGTGGGGGTACTCGTGCTCGTCGTCATTCTTGCCATGACCGGGGTGATGCCGATCAACCCCGTGCTGCTCGCGACCTACATGACATACGTGATCGTCGCGATGGCGATCGTCTACTTCAGCTACCTGTTTTTCCTCGCAGGTCTCAAGCGCGATGACATGAAGCGCGTCGTTGTCATCCTCGTGCTGTTTGTCTTCTCCGCCGTTTTCTGGTCAGCCTTCGAGCAGGCGCCGACTTCGCTGAATCTGTTCGCGCGCGACTTCACCGACCGATCGTTTTTCGGCTGGCTCGTGCCCACGACCTGGCTACAAGCCGCGAACTCGGTGTTCGTCGTTGCGCTCGCGCCGGTGTTCGCGTGGATCTGGATCAGGCTCGGCAAGCGCGGCATCGACCTGTCGAGTCCGACCAAATTTGCCCTCGGCCTGCTCTTCGCCGGTCTCGGTTTCCAGATCATGGTCATGGCGGCGAATCGCGTCATCGCCGGCGGCGGCGCGGCGATTCGGGTCTCGATGGCTTGGCTCGTGATGAGTTACCTCTTCCAGACCTTTGGCGAACTGTCCGTCAGCCCGGTCGGCCTCAGCTCGATGACCAAGCTCGCCCCCAAGCGATTCGTCGGGCAGATGATGGGCGTCTGGTTCATGGCCACGGCGCTCGGCAACCTGATTGCCGGCCGCGTCGGCGGTGGCGTCGATCCGTCGAATCTGCAGCAGATGCCCGTGCTGTTTCAGCGCACCGCGCTATCACTCTTCGTCTCCGCCGTGGTGCTCGGCCTGCTGATCACGCCGATCCGGAAGATGATGGCCACCGCGAAGTGAACGCTGCGCGCCGTGGAAGTTCTTCTTGAGCGAGCTACTCGGCCTGGGCAAATCTCGAGCAAACCCGTCATCTGTCATCTGTCGTGAGTCTCATTGCAGTCGAGTGCGGTCAACGGCCATTGCCCGAGGCTTTCGCTCGTTGATCCGTTCTGGTCACTGGATGACTGGCGACAGATGACAGAGAATGCGGTTGCCCGGAGTTCGACCGGCGGAGTCGTGAGTCGGATACGGCGCCCAGTGACGCACCCGCCCGCTCCCGCCTAGTACGGCCAGGAGAACACCGACACCGGCACCGACTGCTCGCGCGCGCGCGCGATCTCGGACGGCTCATTGAATCCCTGGCGCCGCGCATCGATGTTCGAGAGACGAAGCTCCCACCTCGCGGTGGGATCCTTACTCACCGCGAAGGCGAGATCGAGCCGCCACGTGCGCTGCGAGCCGCGCGGCGTCGCGGCCAAGAGGCCGATGCCCGCGCCGACCTTGACCGGTGTATTCACGCCATACGGCGCATCCCCGGCACGCAGATAGCCGGCGTCGACGAACGGCGACAGGCCGACGTCCACCTGATCGAGCACACCACCGATGTACCAACGATCCTCGATCCGCGCGACCACGCGCCGCGCGCCCGCGTATCGCGCGTCCTTGAAGCCACGCACGCCACCCTCCTGGTCACCGAGCAACAGCTGCAGCGGAATTCGCTGGCGCCACCCCGCGCCGAAGTCGGCGCTGAGCACCGCCGTGTGGTGGTAGGTCAGCCGCTGGTACAGACTCCCGCTCGCGCTGACGAGGATCCCATCCCACCGGTCTGCGTCATAGTTCTGTCGCCCTTCGCCGCGGCCCTGAAGTCGCAGAAACGTCGAATTCCGCCCAATGCCGAGATAGATGTCGCTGCCGACGATGATGTCGTCGTCCGTGGTGCCGAGCACCCCGATGCTGCGCCCGAAAATGCTCCCGAATTGAAAGCCGTAGCGTACGTCCTGCTTCGCGTTCAATGCGTCGAGCCGCTCGGCCTTGCGGTAGTAGATGTTGCGCACGCCCCACAGCGCATTGATCCGGGCGTTGTTGCGCGGTTGGAACTGGGCGAGCAGCGCGTTGTAGTCCACGAGCGGATCGATCACCGGCGGCAGACCGGGATTGTCGACTTCGCGTGAGAACGAGAGGCCGAAGAGGCTCAACCGTCCCGGCACCCCCACGCGCGCTACCCCGCCCACATCCAGGAACTTGCGCTGGAAGTCGAACTGCGCGTCAGGCACATCGGCGCCGCGTAGCAGCCCGAACAGGTGCTTGCCATCCGATACGCGCGCGCGCCAGGCAAAGCGCTGATCGTCGACGTAAAACGGACGGTAGACGTCGGCGAACAACTCGTGCTCGGCGGCGTTACCCCGCACCGCGGCGACGTCCACGATCCACGGCTGTCCCGCGAACTGATAGTCCGTCGCGTGGATGGCGTACGTGTCGCGCAGATCGTTCTTCCGCCACTCGGCGGACACCCGCCGGCCCGTGCCAAGCACATTGCCGTCGCCGAGGGTCAGGCCGGTGATCTGCGCTCCCGACGAGCGGCCATTGATGATCGGCGTGAACTCGTCGATCGTCTCGACCGCCACGATCACGCCTCCCTCGCCATCGTCGACGATGTTCACGCGCGCGTCGGCGATGAACGGCTGCGAGCGGAGAACGCGCTCGGACTCGACCCGCAGTCGTTCGAGGCACCTGTCCCCCGCCTGCAGCAGTAGGAATCTCCGCACCACCGCCGGCCGCGTCGTGGAATGCAACCGGCTCGCGACGCGAACGGGAATCTCCCACCACTTGCCCGTCTTGCCGTGAAAGGGCGGGCGTGTGGTCACCGAGACGTTACTCACGCGCTGACCGCTGCAGGCCACCGGACTGTTCACGCGCTGGGCTTCGAGCGCGCTCGCGAGGAGCGCGGCGCCCGCGACCGCGCAGAGCGCGGGCCGTGCAGTGCAAAATAAAAAAGTCACGAGCTGAGACCGAGTGGTGGGCGGCGGCGGCTGGGCCGCCCTCTCGCGCTAGCGTCCCATGCGCCGCTTGAGCTCGTCGAGCTGGCGCTCGGCGGTCGATTCGCGCGCCGCGCGATCGATGTCGCGGCGCAGGGAGTCGCTGTCGCTCGGCGGCTCGAGGTCGGGCGCTTTTGGCATCCCGCCGAGGCCGGAGGGAGCGGCGGCCGCCTGCTTGAGCTGTGCCGTCATCTCCTCGACCTCGCGCTCCACTAGGGCGAGCTCGCCGCGCTGCGCGTCGAGCTTGCGCTCCAGCACCGCAATGCGCTCGGTCTGCTTGAGGGCAAATCGCGCCGCGACATCGACCGTCTCCTGATCCTTGACGTCGGCCGCGAGCTTGCCGCGCCGCATCGTGGTCGCCAGCTCCGTGCGCTCGTACTCCAACTGCTTCTCCGTGTGCGCCAGCGCATCGCGCACTTGCGACAGGCCGACGCGCGCTTCGACCAGCGCGTCCTTCATCAGCGCCACCACGGCGCGCGAATCGGCGGGCGTGGAGGCGCGGCTCATCGCGTCACGAATCGACGCGCGCAGCGACTCAAACATTGGCGTTGCCTCGCCGGACGGGGGAGACGGACAATCACGACTTGCGCGGCGTCCGCGCGTAGAAGCCACCGATCACCCGGTCGACCTCGCGCGAGGCACACTTCGGGCAGGAAGTGGCCTGTGCATCGTGCTCGGAAATTTTCTCGAGCCGCGAGAAATCCGCTTGACACGCTCGGCAGTGATACTCGTACGTCGGCATTTGTCGACTCTCGCGAAACGGTGATTCGATTGGTTAGGATACATGGCGCTCACGCGCGCGCGCAAGCGTGCCCGGCGACGCGCTCGCGAAACCTCCACCACTCGGCACCGACCCTGTCTCGCGCTCCGATCATCGGCGTCACCGCCACCTCCGAAGTCGTTCGCGGCGCCAATCGCGTCCGGGTGAACGCGTCCTACGTTCGGGCCGTCGAGCGAGCGGGCGGCATCCCTCTGGTGCTCCCGCCGCTACGTGATGCCGCTCGCGCGCCGGAATTCCTGGCGTCGGTCGACGCGCTCGTCCTCACCGGCGGCGAAGACATCGATCCCGCGCATTACGGCGCCGAGCCCCATCCGACCGTCGGGCCGTTCAACGCCGAACGGGACGCAACCGAGATCGCGCTCGCCCGCGCCGCACACGAGCGGCGCATCCCCACGCTCGCGATCTGCCGCGGTGTCCAGCTGCTCAACGTCGCGCTCGGCGGGTCGCTCGTGCAGGACATCCCCAGCGAGCGCCCCGGTCCGATCGACCACGATCCGAAGGGCGACCGGGCATCGCGCGTGCACGTCATCGCCGTCGAGCCGGGCTCCGCGCTTGCCTCCGCGCTCGGCACCACGACGCTCGCCGCGAACTCGTTTCATCACCAGTCTGTCGACGCGTTAGCCCAGGGCCTTCGCGTCACCGCCCGCGCACCCGACGGCATCATCGAGGGTGTCGAATGGACCGCCGACGACTGGTGGGTTCTCGGCGTCCAATGGCACCCGGAAGAGCTGACGGAGACAGCCGAGAACTGGGACCGCTCCCTCTTTCGCGCGCTGATGACCGCCGCGACCGCGGGTGCCGCTGCGGCGAGATGAAAAAACGAGGCGAGATCAACTCGATCTCGCCTCGTTCGGTCTCTTTGTCCGTGCAGTTTGCCGTTCCCCACACGCCACACCCAACACACCCCATCAGCTGAGCTTCCACCGCGCCTCATCGCGAACTTGCCGCATCAGCCGGTCGGGCGAGTGGTTTACCGGAAAGAGCATCGAGTCGGATATGCGGTTCAGCGCGACTCGCAGCGCGCCGAACTTGTCGGCCGCGACATGGTACACACCGTCCAGGCCGTGCTCCTTCGCCAGCCGGTGGTCCGCGGCAAGCTGGAATCCGCGCCGCCCGAGTTCCTCGTAGTAGTCAATGGCCGGCCCGCCGCGCCGCCAGCGACGATGCTCGATGAAATCAGGAAAGAGGCCGCTCATCCACAAGGCGTAGTTCCCAAGGTGCGCCCGCACGAGAAAGTTGCGGCGCGCGTCGGGACCGTCGACATCGCCGACGAGCGCCGCCAGCGTGTCATACTGCTCGTCGTCCGTCGCCGAAACGCGCGTGAAGGCATCACGCAGTCCAAAGTGCAACACGATGGACGCAACGTAGTCGGAGAGCACGCGGTCGTTTTCTCCGACCGACCGCAGCGCGTGTCGTACGACGACGTAGCAGAACAGGGGAAAGGACGCGTGCGCGCCGAGCGGCGACCGCGCGATCGCGGCCCGCAGGCACGGATCATCGAGCAACGCGTCGAACCCCGCGTCGCGAAGCCGGCTTTCGACCGCCTCGACATCCTCGTGCGACTCACGCGCCACGAGCCGCGTCGCCAGCTGCGCGTCGTCTCGACCGAGTGAAGCGCGAACGTTTGCCAAGATCATCGGCGTACCCCCGTTGACGTTCCCTACACTTCAGTCACGTCTTCGTTACCTGAAAACTGAAGCGTTCGTAACCCCCAACTGAAAACGGCGGCGCCCAATAACTTGAGCACCGCCGTCGCAGAACAGTTCCAGAACACTGTGAACTCCCCTCCCAGCCCCTAGCCCCTAGCCCCCAGCCCCTAAGGAACGAGCGCCGGCTTCGGCCGCGTCACCCTGTTCCCCACCGCGATGCCCGTCCGCAACATGAGATCCGCCACGTGAGCCATCTTCACGTAGTCGATCTTCTGCGGTTCGTCGCTCACCTTGTGATAGTCCGGATGATCGCCCGTGGTGAAGAAGACGATCGGCACGCCATGCTTCGCGTAGTTGAAATGATCGCTGCGATCGTAGAAATGCTCGGGATGCGTCGGCGAGTCCCACTCGCGGTTGATCTTGAATGGCGACGCGCCTGCAGTGTTCACTGAATCGACGATCTCGCCCATTACCCTGCTCTGCCCCTTCGGCGCGGCGCGCGGTCCGATCAGATACAGCGAGTCAGGTTGATTCCGGCCGATCATGTCCGCGTTGATCTGCGCGACGATCGAATCGAGCGGCACCGTCGGATGATCGGTGAACCAGGACGAGCCGAGCAGTCCTTTTTCTTCGCCGGTGTGCCAGACGAACAACACCGAGCGCCGCGGCTTGACGGCCATCTGCTGGTAGACGCGCGCCAGCGCGAGCAGCGTCACGCTTCCCGAGCCATCGTCATCGGCGCCGTTCGCGATCGAATCGCCGTTCGTCGGCATCTGCATGCCGATGTGGTCGAGATGGGCGCCGTACGCGACGTACGTCTTGTTCAACGCGGGATCGCGCCCGCGCACGACGCCGACCACGTTGTACCCCGTCACTTTGCGCGTCGCCAGCTCCACGCGGGCCGAAAACTTCTTACCCAGCGGCTGGGGCTTCACGTCGGCTGGAAAACCCTTCGGTAGAAACGGTGAGCCCGGTAGGCTCTTGACGAAGAACACCATCGGAAACTGCCTCGCCGCATCGGCCGGGGAGCCGCTTCCTTGCAGCGTGACGCCACCACCGGAGAGCGAGCCGGCCATCTCCGCGTACTGGCCGCCCAACTTCCCCGCGCCGACGATGATCACCGCCGCGACGCGGCTCTGAAACGCAAAACCGATGCGCGGGCCGGCCGCATCGATCGTCTCGAACGCGGCGCGCTTCGCCGAATCGGCGATCGGCGCGCTGTTGACGAAGACGAGCACTTTGCCGGCGAGATCGAGCCCGCCAAAGTTGTCGGATACGCCCTTGTCGTTCAGGCCGTATCCGCCGAAGACGAGATCTCCGTCCGCGGCGAGCTTGGTCAACGCGCCGGGACCGAGCGTGAGCAACGGAAAAATGTCGCCGCCGAGCTTGAGCTCCGTCGCGGCGCCCGACTGCGGCGCGACCGTGAAGTGCGTACCGGCAGCGAACATCTCCCACGTCATAGGCACGCGCTGGTAGAAGCCGCTGTCGCCCGCGGGCTCGAGTCCGATACTGGCCGCGCGCGTGGCGAGGAACTTCGCGGCCATCACGCCGGAGGGCAGCACGGCGTCGCGCCCGCCGAATGAATCTGACGCGAAGACGTACAGGTCGCGCTTGAGCTCGTCCGCCGTCACGCTCGGCGCGGTTGACGCGGTCATGGAGGCGGTGGCGGGCGTCGGCGCGGCCGATGGGGCGCTCGAGGGTGCGGTCGCGCAGCCCGCGATGATGAAAGGGATGAGCGCCGCGAGGCGACGCATGCAAGGCTCCGATGAGGTGAGAGGTGCGCGTAGCCTAAGCGCGGGTCACCACCGATTCAAGCAAGTCCGCGCGAGAGTCGCGTTGCCTTTCGTGATAGCCGCCGTCAGCTCTCGGACGCCTTCCGCCCGTTCCAGGGACCGTCGTGTGCCGTTTCTGTGTATCATCAAGACATCAGTCACGGGTGAGCCGCCGCGTTCGAGTATCGCCGCGCGGGCCGGACACGTGACCTTCCTTCGTATCTAGCGCGCCATGCTTTACATCTGCGTTCCAGCGTACAACGAAGCTCAGACCGTCGGCCTGCTCCTCTGGCGCATCCGCAAAGTGTTTGAGGAGTACTCGCGAGAGTACGAGGTGCTCGTGCTCGACGACGGCAGCACCGACGCCACGGCCGACACCCTCTTGCCGTACACCGAGGTCATGCCCGTGACGGTCCTGCGTCACGAATCGCGGAAGGGCTATGCCGCCGCGCTCGACACGCTCGCGCGCGGCGCGTCGAAGCGCACGCGCTATCCGCGACGCGACGCTGTGATCTTCATGCAAGCCGATCTGACCGACCAACCCGAGCACATCCCCGAGCTCGTGAAGCGGTTCGAGGGTGGCGCGGACGTCGTCGTGGCCGAACAGGCTGAAACACCGACGTCGGCGCCGGTGCCGGTGCGCCGGTTGCGCCGGATTGCCTACTGGCTCCAGCGCTTCGCCACCAAGATCGAAGGCGTGAGCGATCCGTTCGGGAGTTTTCGTCTGGCCAGAGTGGCCGTGCTTCGCGACGCGATCAAAGAGCGCGGTGACGCGCCGATTGTCTCAGGCTCGGGCTGGGCGGTGAACGTCGACTTCCTGCTCGCGGTGCGGCCATTCGCGCGCCGTATCGAAGCCGTCGCTCTCGTTCCGCGCTACGACCTGCGTCCGCGCGCTACACGCGTTCGCCCCATGGCGGACGCAATGGATCTCTATCGCTTTGGGCGGGCGCAGCGCGCGCGCCGCCTGACCGCCGGTGCCTCATGACGCATTCTAGGAAGTCGATGATCACGATGGGATTGTTGGCCGGGCTCGGGGCGGCGACCTCGTCCGCCGCGCAAGCTGATACGGCGCAGATCCACAAGCGGGTTCCGTTCGGCGTCGGCGAGGTATGCGTGTACGACGTCTACTTCGGCCCACTCCGCGCGGGCACCGGGCGCATGGAAGTGGTGAACATCGAGGAGATGCGCGGGAGGCTGGCCTATCACATGGTCTTCACCGTCAAGGGCGGCACCTTCTTCTACAGGGTCGACGACAGGTACGAAATCTGGGTCGATACTGCGTCGCTCTCCTCGCTCCGCTACGTGCAGAACATTCACGAGGGCGGCTACAAGCGGAACACCACGTACGACATGTATCCGGAGCGCGCCGTCTACACCGAAAACGGCGGCGAAGAGAAGCCGAGCGTCAGCAATCCTCTCGACGACGGCTCGTTCGTGTACTTCATCCGCACCGTGCCGATGGTCATCGGGCAGCAGCACGAATTCCAGCGCTACTTCAAGCCCGACCGCAATCCGGTCATCCTCACGGCAACGCGCAAAGAGCGCATCGAGGTGCCCGTCGGGAAGTTCGACGCGCTCGTCATCCACCCGACCATCAAGGCCAAGGGACTGTTTGCCGCTGACGGAAACGCCGAGGTCTTCCTGACCGACGACCCGCGTCGCATCATGCTGGCGATGAAGACCAAGTTGTCGTTCGGCTCCCTCAACTTGTACCTGAAATCGTACCTCCCCCCGAAGACGCCAGTCGCGCCCGCGGCGAAATGACGCCACCGGAGGCCGACCTGGCTTCCGTGCGCACCGTTCCAATCGCCCGCCGCCCGAACAAGGTGCGCGCCGAGGAATTTGCTTCGCCGCCCGGCGCGGACACGAGCTTCGGCGCCTTTTACGCGTCCCTGCCCGACGTCCTCGTGGCGCGCGACTTTCGCAAAATCGTCGATGCGGTCGTCGGCGCCGCCAACCGGCGCGGCGTGATCGTGATGGTCGGCGGCCACGTCGTGAAGACCGGTGTCGCCCCCGTGCTCATCGAGCTCATGCGCCGCGGGGCGCTCACGCATCTCGCCATGAACGGCAGCGCGGCCATTCACGACTACGAGATCGCGCGATTCGGCGGCACCTCTGAAGATGTGGCCGCCGGCCTGCGCGACGGCACCTTTGGCATGGCCGAAGAGACGGGCCGCGGCATGAACGACGCCTTCGCGCGCGGCATGCGCGAATCGTGGGGGATGGGCGAAGCGCTCGCCCGCGCGCTCGAGGCCGAGGCCGCACCGGCGCATCCGGAGCTGTCGCTGCTCCTGAACGCGCGCACTCTTGGCGTCGGCCTTTCGGTGCACGCCGCGTTGGGCGCCGAGATCATCCACCAGCATCCGGCGGCGAATGGCGCCGCCATCGGCGACACCAGCCACCGCGATTTCCGACGACTCGCCGCGGCGCTCCCCTCAATCGATGACGGCGGCGTGGTGCTCAACCTCGGCAGCGCGGTGGTGCTCCCCGAAGTGTTCCTGAAAGCGCTGACGATCGCGCGGAATCTCCATTCCGGCCGTCCGGTGAACTTCACGACGTGCGACATGGACATGATCCGACACTACCGGCCGCGGATGAACGTGGTTCAGCGTCCAGTGCTCGCGGGCGGCCAGGGGTTCGAGATCACGGGCCACCATGAGATCATGGTGCCGCTGCTCGTGTGGTCGGTCATCAACCAGCTGGCGCAGCGCTCGCCGGAATAGCGCCGCCGGCCTTGCCGCGCGACAACAAAAAGCCGACCGTCCCAGGTCGGCTTTTTCGTGCGACGGAAGCAAAATCCGCGGCTACGCCCCGAACTTCTCGCGCATGCGGCGCGCAGTATCAGGGCTGATGATGCGAATGATGAAGTAGAGGACAAGGCCGATCAACGCGATCTTGATCGCGACGCCGAGCAGGGCCACCAGAAGTCCGAACATCAGCCCGAAAATTCCAAAAATGAAATTCAACGCGAACAGCCCGACGAGGGCGATGAATCCGATGGTCAAAATGGTCTTCAGCATGATTGTCTCCTCAGGATTGCTGTCGGCCCTACGCGCAACGACAGGGTCGAGTTTCACGGCGTTGATTGAGTGTATCGTCGCGTGAACGCGCCGTCCACTGCGCCGGCGTCAGAGGTGATCGTCGTCGGTGGCGGTCTCATCGGGCTGGCCTGCGCGGCCGCGATCGCCGACCGCGGCATCACCGTAATGCTCGTGGGCGAGCACCTCGCCGGCGAAGCCTCACCGGCTTCAGCGGGGCTGCTCGCACCGAGCATCGCCACCGGCTCCGGCGTCGCGCGCGACTTCGCCATCGCCGGCCGCGAACGATTCCCATCGTTCGTCGAGATGCTGGAGCGCGAAACGGGCCTGGCCGTTCCACTCTGGCGCGATGGGATTCTCGAGTTGGCAATGGACGGACGCTCGGCCAGCCGGATGCAAGCGAACGGTGGCGGCACGTGGCTCGCCCGCGCGGCGCTAATGGCCGAAGAGCCGGCGATCACAGAGGCGGCCGGCGCCATGCTGTACGAGCACGATGGCGCGACCGATAGCACCGCACTCGCGAACGCTCTTCGCGCGCGCATACGACAGCTCGATCGCGTGCGCGAGATCGGGGCGCTGGTCACTCACATCGCGGTTGGCGACAGGACTCCAGCTGTCGAGACGAGCACCGGCCAGCGCATCGAGGCGGACCGAATCGTACTCGCGGCCGGCGCGTGGGTCGCCGGATTGGCTGGGCTTCCGCGCCCGATTCCCGTCGAGCCGGTCCGCGGCCAAATGCTCGCGCTCGGTACCACACCCGTCCGCCATCCCACGTTCGGGCCGAGCGGTTACATCGTACCACGAATCGGCGAGTCGACCCACGTCGGAGCGACGAGCGAGCGCGTCGGTTTCGACCCGCGCACGACCGCCGAGGGCTTGGATCACCTCATGCGCGCGGCGCGGTTGATCTCGCCGGTCTTCGGCCGGGTGTCGGTGCTGCGCTCGTGGGCAGGACTGCGCCCGATGACACCTGACCTCCTGCCGATCATCGGCGCCGACCCGGAGGCGCCGGAGCTGATCTATGCCTGTGGTCATTCGCGCAATGGCGTACTGCTTTGCGCCGTGACGGGCGATGCGGTGGCCGATTTGATCTCGGGCACGTCCGTGTCGCATGATCTCACGCCATTTGCGGTTAGCCGGTTCGGTGCACGTGTATAACCGTTAAAATTTCGTACAAAGGTTAGCCTCCGCTGGACTCCGTTAGGTGAGGCGGATATCTTGCGGCCTTGGCGATTCCTGGCTTCGGATTCGAGGAGCGATGGGGGAAACCCTGTATCAAATCATGGGCTTGCACCGGCGCGAAACGCTGCCGGAGCGCAAGCCGTCCTGGCTCAAGGTGCGAGCCCCGGGCGGCCCGAGTTACGCGCGCCTCAAGAATCTCATGCGCGAGCTCGACCTCCACACCGTGTGCGAGGAAGCGCACTGTCCAAACGTCGGCGAGTGCTGGGAACACGGCACCGCGACCTTCATGATTCTCGGCGACGTCTGCACTCGCAATTGCGCCTACTGCGCCGTCGCGCACGGCCGTCCCCCGACGTACGACATCACCGAGCCCCACCGCGTCGCCGCGGCGATCGCCGAGATGCAGCTCCAGCATGCGGTGATCACCTCTGTCGACCGCGACGATCTCCCCGATTTCGGCGCGCACATTTTCGCCGAGACCATCCGGCAAATCAAAGCGCGACTTCCGGACTGTTCGGTCGAGGTGCTGGTGCCCGATTTCCAGGGCAACGAAGATTCGATCCGCGCCGTGCTCGCCGCGCGTCCCGACATCTACAATCACAACACCGAGACGGTGCCGCGCCTCTACAAGCGCTGCCGTCCAGGCGGACGCTACGAGCGCGTGATGAAGATTTTCCGCTTCGCCAAGGAGATCGCGCCCGACATCCCGACCAAAACCGGCATCATCCTCGGCATGGGCGAGACGATCGAAGAGGTCCTTCACACGATGCGCGAGCTGCGCGACGTCGACGTCGACATTCTGACGTTGGGTCAGTACCTCCGCCCCAGCGAAGCGCACATTCCGCTGGATCGTTACGTGACCCCGGCGGAGTTCAGTTATCTGCAAACCGCCGGACTCGAAATGGGCTATCGGCACGTCCAATCCGGGCCACTCGTGCGCTCGAGCTATCATGCGTGGGAGCAGTTGTCAGACGTCAGAAATCAGATGTCGGGCGGGCAGAATGGCGCGATGGCACTGACATCTGACATCTGACGTCTTCAAACACGGCATCGACATCGCCATGGCGACAAAGAAAAAACCGGAAGAGAAGGTGGAGGTGAAGGCGAGCTACGGCGCTGATGACGTGGTGCTTCGGCGCTCTCTACTCCGCTCCATGCTCCTCCAACGCCGCTTTGAAGAGCGCACCGCCGAGGCGTACGCGCTGGGGAAAATCGGCGGTTTCTGCCATCTCTATATCGGTCAGGAAGCCGTCGGCACCGGCACCATCAGCATGCTGCGCGAGGACGATTACGTCATCACGACCTATCGCGATCACGGCCAGGCCATCGCGCGCGGCGTGAGCCCGCGCGCCGTCATGTCCGAGCTGTTCGGGCGCGCCGACGGATGCAGCAAGGGAAAGGGCGGCTCGATGCATCTGTTCGACCGTGAGGTGAATTTCCTCGGCGGCCACGGCATCGTCGGTGGGCACATCCCGATCGGCACCGGCGTCGGCTTCGCGATCAAGTATCGCGGCGGCGATCAGGTCTGCCTCTGCTTCTTCGGTGAGGCGGCGGTGAACAACGGCGCGTTCCACGAAGCACTGAACATGGCCGCGCTCTGGAAGCTGCCGGTGATTTACTGCATTGAGAACAACCGGTACGGCATGGGCACCGCGCTCGAGCGCGCGTCGGCCATCAACGACATCGCCGAGCGCGCCTGCTCCTACGACATGCCGAACGAGGTCGTCGACGGGCAGGACGTCATGGCGGTCCGCGCCGCCATGCAGCGCGCGGTGCAACGCGCCCGCAGCGAGCACATCCCGACTCTGCTCGAGGTCCGTACCTACCGCTTCATGGGCCATTCGATGTCCGACGCGGCGAGCGGGACCTACCGTAGCAAGGAAGAGCTCGACGAGTCCATGAAGCGCGATCCGATCGCCGTGCTCCGCTCGACGATGGAAAAATCGGATGGATTCACCGACGAGGAGATGACCAAGCTCGACGAGGAGATCAAGGCGATCTGCGAAGACGCCTGGACCTTCGCCGATGCGAGCCCCGAGCCGCCTCTCGAAGCCCTGTTCGAGGATGTGCTTGTTGATACCACCAGCTAAGCATGCGGCACTCGAGTGCCGCTTTTCTTGAGACGCGATGCCAGTTATCACGTATAGAGATGCACTAAATCACGCGCTGCGCGAAGAGATGCAGCGCGATGACCGCGTCTTCCTCATGGGTGAGGAGGTCGGCGTCTACCAGGGCGCGTACAAGGTCTCGAAGGGACTGCTTCAGGAGTTCGGGGAGATGCGCGTCGTCGACACGCCGATCACCGAGCTCGGCTTCGCCGGCGTGGGCGTTGGCGCGGCGATGGTTGGCCTCAGACCCATCATCGAGTTCATGACCTGGAACTTCGCGCTGCTGGCGATCGATCAAGTCGTGAATGCCGCCGCGAAGATGCTCTACATGTCGGGCGGGCAATACAACATGCCGATGGTGTTCCGCGGCCCCAACGGCGCCGCGCTGCAGCTGTCGGCCCAGCACTCGCAGGCCTGGGAATCGTGGCTGGCACACATTCCAGGTCTCAAGGTCGTCGCCCCCGGCACGCCGTACGACGCGAAGGGATTGCTCAAGAGCGCCGTGCGCGACGACAACCCGGTGATCTTCCTCGAAGGGGAGATGCTGTACAACACGAAGGGCGAAGTGCCCGACGAGGAATACCTCATCCCCATCGGGAAAGCGGAGCTGAAGCGCGAGGGAAGCGACGCGACGATCGTGACACACGGCAAGATGGTGCTCGTCGCCATGGCCGTCGCGGACCAGTTCAAGAAGGAGGGCATCGGCATCGAGGTCGTCGATCTGCGCTCGATCCGGCCGATGGATGTCGAAGCGATCGCCCAGTCCGTGCGCAAGACGAATCGCGCCGTCGTGCTCGAAGAGGGCTGGGAGTTCTGCGGCGTCGGCGCGCAGGTGGTCGATTTCATTCAGCGGGAGTGCTTCGACGATCTCGATGCTCCGGTGCTTCGGGTGCATCAGGCCGACACCCCGATGCCGTACGCGAAGAACCTCGAGAAAGCGGCAAAGCCCGACGCGGCCAAGCTCACCGCCGCGCTGCGCACAGTTCTCTACCTGGAATAGCCATGGCTACGAAGGTCGTGATGGAAGCACTGTCGCCCACGATGGAAGAAGGGCGGCTCGTGAAGTGGCTGAAGAACGAAGGCGACGCCGTGAAGAAGGGCGACGTGCTGGCGGAGGTCGAGACGGACAAGGCGGTGATGGAGCTCGTCGCGCGTGGTGACGGCGCTCTCCGCAAGCGGCTCGTCAACGAGGGCGACACGTCGCCCGTCGGCACCTTGCTCGCCGTGATCGCGCCCGCCGACGAAAATATCGACGCGCTCGTCGGCGGCGCTGGCGCCCCGGCGAAGCCGGCCGAAGACGCGGCGACGACTCCCACCATCGCCGCGCCATCGCAGGGCGAGCTCTCCATGCCGGCGCAGGAGAAGACATCCGCGCAAGAGAAGACACCGGCGCGACTCGGGAATTCCGCTCCGCGGCATCTCGATCCGCCGCTCCCCGAGCCCGCCACCGAGCAAGCTCCGCACGCCGACGGCGTGCGCACCGATGCTGCCGACCACGACAGCGCGAAGTCCTCGCCGCTCGCGAGACGGCTCGCCTCGGAAGGCGGCCTCGACCTGCGCGCCGTTCGCGGTAGCGGCCCGGGTGGACGCATCATCAAGCGCGACATCGAGGCGGCGATCAAGAGCGGTGGCGCGCATGCCGGCCCACCGGCGCCGGCGCAGCCGCCGCGTTCGGGCCCGGCGCGCGCGGCAATCGAGGGCGACTTTCAGGATGTGCCCCTCTCGATGATCCGAAAGACCATCGCGAAGCGGCTCGCCGAATCGATCGGACCGATCCCGACTTTTTACCTGACCTCCGAGTTCGACCTCGAGCGCGTGTCCGAGATGCGCCTGGCCATGGCGGCCATGGGTGACGAGTACAAGGTCAGTATCAACGACATCATCGTGAAAGCGGTCGCCACCGCGCTGGCGCAACACCCCGATGTCAACGCGCACTGGCTGGGCGACAAGATCCGCAACTTCGCACGCGTCCACGTCGGGATGGCGGTCGCGATCGAGGAGGGGTTGATCACGCCCGTCATCTTCGACGCGGATCGCAAACGCTTGAGCGAGATCTCCCGCGAATCGCGCGACCTGGCAAAGCGCGCCCGCGAGCGAAAGCTCAAGCCCGAGGAGTACACGGGCTCGACGTTCAGCGTGAGCAACCTCGGCATGTTCGGTATCGACCAGTTCACGGCGATCATCAATCCGCCCGAGGCCGGCATCCTCGCCATCGGCGCAATGGAAGAAAAGCCCGTCGTACAGAATGGCGACGTGGTCGTGCGCAAGCGCGTGCGCCTGACGATGAGCTGCGACCATCGCGTGATCGACGGCGCCACGGGCGCGAAGTTCTTGCAGACACTGAAGAGAATGCTGGAGAATCCGCTGATGTTGGTGTATTGAGGGCAGATGACTGACGTCAGATGTCAGATGTCGGTGATGCCGGATTGTGCTCGCATCGGTTACACGCGCGGTCACTGACATCTCTGACGTCGGGTCCCTTCACACTTTCCCTTGCCAATCCCAATGAGCTCTTTTGACATCATCTTCCTCGGCGGCGGTCCCGCCGGCTACGTGGGCGCGATTCGCGCCGCGCAGCTCGGGCAATCGGTGGCGGTCGTGGAGCGCGAAGCGCTCGGCGGTACCTGCGTGCTCTGGGGGTGCATTCCGGCCAAGGCGCTGCTCGAGTCGGCGTCGCTCGCCAGCAAGGTGCGCAAGGCCGCCGAATTTGGCGTGAACGTCGGCGAGATCACGACCGACTACGGCGTCGCCATGAAACGCTCGCGCGGCGTGAGCCTGCAGAACAGCAAAGGCGTTGAGTTCCTCTTCAAGAAGAACAAGGTGACCTGGATCAAGGGCACCGCGTCCCTGGCCAGCGCGAAGAGCATCACGGTGAAGGCCGGCGACGGGAAGGAGGAGAAGCACGACGCGAAGAAAGCCATCGTGCTCTGCACCGGATCTCGCGTGAAGGGCTTGCCGCAGATCGGACTCGAGCTCAACAAGACGACGGTGCTGTCGTCCGATGAAGTGCTCGTGCTCGAGCGGGCGCCGAAGACCATGGCGATCATAGGCGCGGGCGCCGTCGGCTGCGAGTTCGCCGACGTGTTCAACGCCTTCGGCACGCAGATCACGCTGCTCGAGGTGCTGCCGATGCTGCTTCCGGTCGAGGACGCCGACGTCGGCGCCGAGCTGCTCAGGAGCTTCAAGAAACGGAAGATCGACGTGATGACGGGCGCGAAGATCTCGGATGTGAAGATCGGCAAGGACAACGTGTCGATGAGCGTCGAGGTCGCGGGCAAGAAGCAGACGCTGACCGTCGACACGGTGCTGGTGGCGGCCGGCCGCGCGCCGAACGTCGAGAACATCGGGCTCAAGGAAGCGGGCGTGCAGCTCACCGAGCGCGGCTTCATCAAGGTGAATGAGAAGCTCGAGACGACCGCGCAGGGCATCTACGCCATCGGCGATGTGGCCGGCCCGCCGATGCTCGCCCACAAGGGTTCGCGCGAAGGTGTCGTGGTGGCCGAGCTCATTGCGGGCGAGAAGCACGTGCACCTGGTGAACTACGGCAACATCCCGAACGCCACGTATTGTCATCCCGAGGTGGCGAGCGTCGGCATGACCGAGCAGCAGGTGAAGGACAAGAAACTGGACTACAAGGTCGGTAAGTTCGCCTTCTCGGCCAATGGCCGCGCGCGCACGTCGGGAGAGACCGAGGGGTTCGTGAAGATCATTCGCGACACGAAGTACGGCGAGATTCTTGGCGCGCACATCATCGGCTCTCACGCCACCGAGCTGTTGGCGGAGTTGGTCGGCGCGCGCGAGAACGAATACACGGTCGAAGAGATCGATCGCGCCATTCACGCGCATCCGACTTTGTCGGAGGCGGTGGCGCAGGCGGCGCTGGACTCGATGGGCCGAGTTCTTGACACGTGACGAAGGCACGTTGTGCGTCGGGCGGTGGCCGTATGCCGATGATCCGCGGTCACCAACATCTGCCGGCGGACATCTGACGCCTGCTCTCGTGTCTGACATCTGACGTCTCCAACCATGCCGACCCTCCTCGTCGCGCGCCTCGGCCTCACCGATTACGGGGACGCTCTCGCGTTCCAACGTGGCGTTGCTCGCGCCGTGATCAGTGCCGACATCAGCGCCGATGTCCTCTTACTACTCGAGCATCCCCCGGTCGTGACACTCGGCCGCACGGCGAAGAACAAGAATCTCGTCGCGTCGCCGGATTTCCTGCGCGCGCGCGGCGTCGACGTGTTCGATGTCGAGCGGGGCGGCGACGTGACGTTCCACGGGCCGGGCCAGCTCGTCGGCTATCCCATCATCGACCTCAAGCGCCACACCAAAGACCTGCACTGGTATCTGCGCCAGGTCGAGGAGTCGTTGATCGTTGCGCTGGCCACGTTCGGCATCGTCGCCGGGCGCAACGCGGGGCTGACCGGTGTCTGGACGAGCGGACGCAAGATCGCGTCGATCGGCGTGCACGCGCGCGATTGGGTCACCTGGCACGGCTTCGCCCTCAACGTCACGACCGACCTCAGCTTCTTCGATCTCATCGTGCCGTGCGGCATCGACGGCGTGATCATGACATCGGTCGCGCGCGAGCTGGGACATCCGATTGCGATGGCCGCCGTGGAGGGCGCCGTCGCCGCTGCGTTTGGGACGGTGTTCTCGCTCGACCCGACCGACACGAACCGCGACGCGCTCGACACCGCGCTCGCCCGCGTAGTCTGATGCCCACTCCTCGGCCGCTCACCATCGTGCGTGGCCTCGGTGTGCTCTGGCTCGCCGTCGGATGCGTGATGCTCGCGCTGGGCGCCCGGCAAGCGTCGGACGCGGTGCGCAGCATCACGTGGCCGAAGACGCAGGGCACGGTGCTCGAGTCGGTGGTGATGCGCCGCCCGCGCAGGGTCGGCGATACGCGCGATTCCGTCTCCGTTCCGCTCGTGCGCTACCGCTACGCGTTGGGCGGGGTGCTTTACCACAGCACGCACGTCTCCTTCAAGCGCTACGTGTTTGGCGCGGACCGCGAATCGCGGAACACGGTCGCCCGCTACCCCGTCGGCGCCGCGGTGTCGGTGTATGTCGATCCCGATCGCCCTGGAAGCGCGGTGCTCGAGCACGGCATCTCGACCTTGAACTTGCTCGTGTTGATCGCGGGATCGATTCTCATCGGAGTCGGTGGACGCTGGATGCGCAAACGCGGTCCGCGATCATCGGGCGTCACGCGAGACGCACAACGCCCCCGCTGAGCTCGCGCGAACGAGGCATCGCGCGTGCGGCACCCGGCGCCAACCCCTCGGCTATATTCCGGCGATGCAGCCCGACGCGCCCCCAGCAACCGACTTCGTCGCCGAGCTCAATCCAGATCAACGCGCGGCGGCGGTGCACGGCGACGGGCCGCTGCTCATCGTCGCCGGTGCCGGCACGGGGAAAACGCGGACGCTCGTCTATCGCGTCGCCCACCTCATCGAGCGCGGCGTGCGCCCGGAGCGCATTCTTCTCCTGACCTTCACGCGGCGCGCTTCGCAGGAGATGCTCGGCCGCGTCGGACGCTTGGTCGGCGGCGTCTCGCATCGCGTATCGGGCGGCACCTTCCACGCGACCGCGCACCGCCTCCTGCGCGCCTACGGGCTCCAGGCCGGCATCGCGCGCGACTTCACGATTCTCGATCAGGGCGACGCGGTCGATTTGATGGCGCTCTCGCGCGCCAACCTTGGATTCGCCCAAAAGAAATCGCGCTTTCCCAAGAAAGAATCGCTGCACTACGTCTACAGCCGGCACGTCAACACGGAGATCGCCGTCGACGACATCATCCGCGATGAGCTGCCGCAATTCATCGAGGATACGCACGACATCATCCGCGTGTTCGCCGACTACGTGTCGCACAAGGGCGAGCGCAACCTCGTCGACTACGACGACCTGCTCCTCTTCTGGGCGGGCATGCTCGAGTCCAGCGAACAGCTCGCCACCAAGCTGTCGTCGCTCTACGATCACATCCTGGTCGACGAGTATCAGGACACGAATGTGCTGCAGGCGCGCATCCTGCGCGGGATGTGCCGCGCGCACAAGAACATCACGGTGGTTGGTGACGACGCGCAGAGCATCTACTCGTTCCGCGGCGCCACCGTTCGCAACATTCTCGACTTCCCGGCGCAGTTTCCCGGGGCCACCGTCATCACGCTCGAGCAGAATTATCGGTCGACACAACCGATCCTCGACGTCACGAACGCCGTGATCGCGCGCGCGGCGGAGCGCTTCACCAAGAATCTCTGGACGAAACGCGGCGGCGGTGATCGGCCGTGGCTCGTTGCCGCGCGCGATGAGCACGAGCAGACGCAATGGGTCGTCGACCGCATTCTCGAGCTCCACGAGACCGGCACGCCGCTACGCGAGATGTCGGTCCTGTTCCGCGCCGGCTACATGTCGGCCGACCTCGAGATCGAGCTCACCAATCGGAAGATTCCCTTCGAAAAGTGGGGCGGGCTCAAGTTTCTCGAGGCGGCGCACGTCAAGGACGTCCTCGCCTTCCTGCGCATCCTCGAGAATCCGCGAGACGAGGTGAGCTGGTATCGTGTGCTCCAGCTGCTGCCAGGCATCGGCGACGCCACGGCCCGCCGCGCGATCGACGTCATTGCATCCGAAAGTTGGAATGCGAGTGCCATCGTGCGCGTCGCCACGCCGCCCCGCGCGCGCGAAGCCCACCAAGGTCTCTCCGCGCTCATCCTCGCCCTCGCTGGCGATGGCGGTGCCGACGCGCCGGTCAGCGTCCAGATCGGCGAGATCCGCAAGTTCTACGACGCGATTCTCAAGGAGCGCTACGATCGCGCGCAGCCGCGCCTCGCCGACCTCGATCAGCTCGAGATCATCGCGGCGAACTTCCCGAGCCGGTCCGCGTTCCTGTCCGAGCTCGCGCTCGAGCCGCCATCCACGACCCAGGATCACGCGACCGGCGCGCACGAGGACGACGACTGCCTGATCCTCAGCACGGCGCACAGCGCGAAGGGCCGCGAGTGGGACGCGGTCTTCGTCATTTGGGCCGTCGATGGATGGTTCCCGAGCTCTCGCTCGCTCAAGGACGAAGAGGAAATCGAGGAGGAGCGGCGGCTCATGTACGTCGCCCTCACGCGGGCGCGCGACCACCTCGTCATCTCCTACCCGCTCAACGTCTACAGCTCGCGCTTCGGCAACGACTACTCGATGGATCAGGTATCGCGGTTCGTCGATCGAGGGATACGCGAAAAGATGCGGCGCATCGCCGCCTACGGTGCGAGCGCCAGCGGCGCCCTCGCCACGAATCAGCTGCCCGAAGCAGCCGCCGCACCGCCACTCGACCTGCGCGCGCTCTTACGGGGGCGATTCGGCGGGAGCTGACACCAGCCATTCGCGCACCGCGCCGTAGGGATCGTGCGGCCGCGACTTCGCCAGCTCGATCACTCGCCGCACCGTTTTCGCGAGATTGTCCCCTTCGCGCTGGTGGACCTGATCGAACAGGTCGAGATCCGTCGAGTACACCCGATGCGCCAGCAGCGACGCGTTGTCGAGCCGCATGCGTACGACGGCCCGCGGCTTCACCTCCCGCATTTTTTGCGCGATGGAGCCGATCAACTCTTGTCGCGCATCGCCGTAGAGACGCTCCCGCGAGAGCATGCGCGCGGCACGCCCGATGGAATCCATCGTCGGGTGGGCGCGAAACGCGGAATCCATCCGCGTGTAGAGCGCGCTCCAGAATCCCGCCAGCACCTTGTCATCCTCCCATTCGGCCTCGCTCCGCGCCGAGAGCAGCGAGTCGCCCCGCGAGCGAAAGAAGAATTCCGCGCCTCGCGACCCGACGAAACTCGCGAACGATTCGTTGAATATCGTCTGACCCGCCACGTACGACGTGTTGTGCGTCAGCTCGTGAATCACCGTGTTCGCCAACGAGGCGCTGTCCTCGCGCAATGTGGTCGACAGTAACGGATCGTTGAAGAATCCAAGGGTGCTGAACGCGGACGCGGGCCGCACGTAGGTGTCGTAGCCGCTCGACTCGAGTCGCTGCGATTCTGCCGTCGCCGCGTGGAAATCGAAGAATCCCTTGTACGGCACGCGCCCGATGATCGGGAACCACCACGTCTTCGCCTCCAGCCAGTCGCGCCGCGCGCCGGAGACGAGCAGCACCAGCGTGTCGTGTGAGAGTGGGCTATATGTCGTAAAGCTCTGCTTCGCCCTCAGACCCAGCGAATCGACCGCGAACGCACGCGCCGCCAACACCAGCTCCAGCTTGGCGCGCGTCTCGGCCGGCGCACCGCCGAACGTCACGAGGTCGGCGATCGGACGCCGCGCCGAGAGAATCTTGCCCTCCTCCCACGCCGCGCGCGTCAGGTACCTGCCGGTTGGGAAGAGTGCGAGAAACAGCACCGACGCCGCGACGGCCACCAGGAGCACGCGACGCGACGCGCGTCCGGCACGCTTCCAGTCCGGCTTCACCACGATCCGTCCAATCCCGCGCGGCTCACCGAAACCACCGCGCACCGATGCGGTGCGTCGCGCCGAAGGTGTCGAACCGCTGATAGGCGTAGTCCAGCCCGACGTGGTTCCCGCCGATGCCGCCGCCGAGCGTTACGGGCGATGCGAGCGAGCCCGACGCGTGCGTGGCGATGCCCGCTCGAAGCGCCACCGACGCGGCGCCCGGTGGCGCCCATGTGGCTTCCGCTCCCACCGCAGCGCGGGAATCGCTGCCACGCGAGAATACGAATTCCGCTGTAGCAGCCACTGTGAGCCTTTCCCGTCGAAGCAATCCAGCACTCACGCTCAATCGCGTCATCCTCGGCAAGGGCGCCGCAGTCCCCAATGTGGTGATGTCACCGCCGACGTTCTGCTCCGCCGCAGCGAGCGTGATACCGTGGCCAGCGTCGAACACCGCGCCCGCATCGATCGCCCCCGCGCTGCCCCCCGATCCGGCAATGCGTTGTGAGATGTACTTCCC
>JBBROY010000010.1:0-160044 GCA_038228795.1 Gemmatimonadales bacterium | reverse complement strand
TTCTTGACATCCAGTTTTGACCCGCCGCCGACCCTTCGCGAGCGCGCCAGTCCTCTTCAGTCCCCTGAATCCCCATGAGATTTCATCCTAGCCTGTCCCTCGCGGCAGCGGCGATCGTCGCGCTGCCACTCGCGGCGCAGAGCCATGCCGCGCTCGATTCGGCAACGCTGGCGTCATTCCGGTGGCGCTCGATCGGTCCCGCTAACATGGGCGGCCGGGTGTCCGACGTCGCGGGCATTCCGAGCCCGTCGAAGACGTTCTACGTCGCGGCCGCCGCTGGCGGTGTGTTCAAGACCACCAATGCCGGTACGACCTTCCAGCCCATCTTCGACAAAGAGCGGGTGGCGTCGATGGGCGCGCTGGCTATCGCGCCGAGCGACACGAATCAGGTCTGGGTGGGTACGGGCGAGCAGAATTCGCGCAATTCGATGGAGCCGGGCGGCGGCATCTACAAGTCCGCCGATGGCGGGAAGAGCTGGAAGGTGATGGGCCTGGTCGAGACGCAGCAGATCGCGCGCATCGTCGTGCACCCGACCGATCCCAACATCGTTTACGTCGCGGCGCTTGGGCACGCGTGGGGTCCGAACAAGGAGCGCGGCCTCTACAAGACGACCGACGGTGGCCAGAGCTGGCAGATCGTGAAGTTCATCAGCGACAAAGCCGGCTTCATCGATGTCGCCATGGACCCGAGCGATCCCAACACGCTCTATGCCTCGAGCTACGAGCGCGTGCGCGGGCCCTACTTTCTGCAATCGGGCGGTCCGGGCTCGGCGCTCTGGAAGACGACCGACGCCGGCAAGACGTGGACGGAGATCAAGGGCGGCGGATTCCCCGCCACGATGAAGGGCCGCATCGGGCTCGCCGTGTCGATGTCGAATCCTCAGGTGGTGTACGCGCTCGTTGAGGCCGACTCCGTCCGCGGCGCCAAAGCACCCTTCATGGTCTCGCTGGCCGACTCGGCCAGCGCCAATGCGCCGAAATCGCAGCGCTTGCTGAATGGTCTCTATCGGTCGGCCGACGGCGGCAAGACGTGGCGCTGGATGAACGGCAACGACGTGCGCCCCTTCTACTACTCGCAGGTGCGCGTCGACCCCAAGAATCCGGATCGCGTGTACTGGTCGTCGACGCCGGTGAACTTCTCCGATGACGGGGGCAAGACCGTCCGCAGCGCGACCGTCGGCATTCACGTCGATCACCACGCCATGTGGATCGACCCCAAGGATCCCGAGCACATCATCGTCGGCGATGACGGCGGCATATCGCAGACGTGGGACCGGGGCGGCAATTACGACTTCATGTCGCAGTTGGCGATTGGCCAGTTCTACGAGGTGAGCTACGACTTCGCCGTGCCATATCGGGTCTGCGGCGGCCTGCAGGACAACAACAGCTGGTGCGGTCCGAGCCGCAAAAAGACGACGATCACCAACTCGGACTGGTTCGCGATCCCGGGCGGCGACGGATTCTACACGGCGCAGGATCCCACCAACCCGAACATCCTCTACGCCGAATCGCAGGGCGGCAACATTGCCCGCACCGATTTCTCGACGAGCGAGCGCGTCGGTCTGGTGAAGCCGTCGTGGCGTCCGCGCTATCTGCAGTTCGAGGACTCGATCCTCGTCACGCGTGGCGACACGACGAAGCCGGCACCGAAGGAGGTCGATCAGCGCGTACAGCAGTTCCGCGCGGCGCAGAAGCACGATTCGCTCGAGCTCGACATGCGCTTCAACTGGAACACGCCCTTCTTTCTCTCACCGCACTCGCCGACCACGTTCTACACCGCCGGCAACCGCGTGCTCAAGTCGACCAACCGCGGCGAGGATCTGTACCCGATCTCGCCCGACCTGTCGAACCGCGACACGATGAAGATGCGCATCAGCATGAAGACCACGGGCGGCATTACCACAGACGCGACCGGGGCCGAGACGTTCGGGACGGTCGTCGCATTGGCTGAATCGTACGTGCGACCGGGGATTCTGATCGCCGGCACGGACGACGGCAACACGTGGCTCACTCGCAATGATGGCGCGACGTGGGAAAACCTCACGGGACGTTTCGCCGGAGTGCCAAAAATCACGTACGTCGCGCGCATCGAGCCGTCGCACGTGGACTCGGCCACCTTTTACGTCGCGTTCGACAATCACCGCAACAACGATTTCGCGCCGTATCTCTTCGTCACGACCGACTTCGGCAAGACGTTCAAGTCGATCGTGAACAATCTGCCGACCGGCGGCCCGGACATGATTCACGTGATCCGCGAGGATCCGGTGAACCGCGACCTGCTGTTCGTCGGCACGTCGGTGGGCGCGTATGTCTCGCTCGACCGTGGGCAAAGCTGGCAGAAGTTCATGACCGGCCTGCCGACGGTGCCGGTGTACGATCTCAAGATTCATCCGCGCGACCACGAGCTGATCGCGGCGACGCACGGACGCTCGATCTGGATCGTCGACATCGCGCCGCTCGAGCAGCTGAATCCCGAGGTGATGACCGCCGAGGCGCATCTGTTCCAGCCGAAGACAGCGTATCAGTTCGGCGAGCCGTTGGCGGCGAGCGGCGATTTCGGTCACAAGCAGTTCGAGGGAACGAGTCCGACGTACGGCGCCGACATCGCGTACCGACTTGCCGGCGGCGACCGCCGCCAACAGACGAAGATCGTGATCAGCGACGTGCGCGGCGACACCGTGCGCACGCTGATGGGACCGGGCGGAGCGGGCCTGCACCACGTGGCGTGGGATTTCCGCGGGAAAGCGCCCGCGGCGCAGCCGCTGTCTCCGGCGGCGAAGCGCGACAGCATCGTCACGCAACGCAAGATCGCGTCGGTGCTCGACTCGCTCGAGAAGGTCGGCAACATCCCCAAGGCGACCCTCGACCGCGTGCGCACCATGCTCGCGTCGGGTGGCCAGGGCCTGCAGGGACTGTTCGGCGGTGGCGGTGGAGGCCGTCGTCCGGGCGCGCCAGGTACGTTCGCGGCGCGGCCGGGTGAAGGTCCGGTGCAAGGCGCGGGCGGTCGCGGGCGTGGCGGACCGGGCGGACGCGGTGCAGGCGCGGGCGCCGACACCAGCGCCGCGGCGCGTGCCGCGGCGGCGAATGCGCCGCCCCGCCCGGCGGGCGATGTCGCGGCGGGGGCGGAAGGTCCGCCAATCGATCCCGATCAGGCGCAGGAGATTTTGGGCGCGCTCCGGGCGTCGGGCGCCAACGTCGGCGGCTTCGGTGGTGGCGGCGGCGGCGGTGGTGGACGCGGCGGTCCGCCACTGGTTGCGAGCGGTGACTACCTGGTCACGCTCACGGTCGGCGGCAAGACGATGAAGCAGGTGCTTCGTGTCGAGCGCGTGAGCGGCGGCAACGGTACGACGATCGCCAACGAGGTACCGGAGCCGTAGTCCGGCGTGTGGATCCGGCTTTGTAAGGGCTTCATCAGCGTCCGGCTCTTCTCTCTGCGCAATCTGCGAAATCTGTGATGAGCCTTTGTCGTTGTGACGGCTGCGGCGCCCGATTTGGGCACCGCCGTTTCTGTTGCACGCAAGGGGTTCCGGGCGCTAGACGCTAAGGTTGAAAAGTGCTAAGAATACCAGGCTTCTCAGCCGGTGCCGTATATGAGCGCAGAGATCATCGCGCGCCTGGAATTGGCGTTCGCGAACAGCTATGTAATCGAGCGTGAGGTGGGCCGCGGCGGGATGGCGACGGTTTACCTTGGTCGCGACGTCCGGCACAATCGGCCCGTCGCAATCAAGGTGCTGCATCCCGAGCTTGCGGCGTCGATGGGAAGCGATCGTTTCCTGCGCGAGATTCGCCTCGCCGCGACGCTGCAGCATCCGCACATCCTCGGCCTCTACGACTCGGGCGACGCCGGCGGGCTGCTCTACTATGTGATGCCCTTTGTCGAGGGTGAGTCGCTGCGCGACCGCCTTGACCGCGAGAAGCAGTTGCCGATCGACGATGCACTGCAGATCGCGCGCGAGGCGGCGAGCGCGCTCGCCTACGCGCACTCCAAGGGAATTGTCCACCGCGACATCAAGCCCGAGAACGTGCTGCTCGCTGACGGGCACGCGATTGTCATGGACTTCGGAATCGCGCACGCCGCGCAGGACGCCGGCGCGGAGAAGCTGACGCAAACGGGAATGTCGGTGGGCACGCCGCTGTACATGAGCCCGGAGCAGGCGGCCGGCGAGCGCGACCTCGATGGCCGTTCCGACATCTACTCGCTCGGCTGCGTGTTGTACGAGATGCTGATTGGTGAACCGCCCTTTCGGGGTCCGACGGCATTGGCGATTCTGGCGCGCCATTCGATGGAGGCGGTGCCGAGTCTGCAGATCGTGCGGAATACAGTGCCGGATGAGGTCGAGGACGCGGTGATGTGCGCGCTGGCGAAGGCGCCGGCGGACCGGTACGCGAACGCGACGCAGTTCGAGAAAGCGTTGCTGTTGCCGAGCACAACGGTGTCACATCGGGCGACGAGCCGCGCGATGCGGGCACAGACGGGTACGCGCAGGGCAGCGGTACCGCTGATGCACCGGCGCTGGGCGGTGGTCGCGGCGGGGGTCGCCTTTGCCGTTCTGGCCTATGGAACGGTGGCCTGGCAACGCTCGCGGGACGACCAGCAGAAACGCCGCTCGAGCAGCTTGAACAAAAATCGCGTTGCCGTGCTTCCCTTCACGGCGGACACGTCGCTCGCCTACATCGCGGATGGACTCACCGATGCCCTCACGGCGCAGCTCACCCGCGTGAGACAGCTCGTGGTTTCCACGCCCGCGGCTGTGCGATCCTTCACCAAGGACACCGTATCGACCGACAGCATCGCACGAGCGCTCAACGTGGGAACCCTCGTTCAAGGCGCCGTGGAGCGCGTGCGGGGGGATTCAGTGCGAGTGATTGTGAAGCTGCTCGACGCGAGCGGCGCGGCCACTTCCGATGCGAAGTCGTTCGTCACGTCGAGAGCGAAGTTGCTCGCGCTTCGCGACAGCGTTGCCGATGCCGTTGCGTTCATGACGCGCGGTCAGATCAGCAGGGAGATCACGCTGCAGCACGATGCCGAAGGCGCGAACAACGCGGACGCGTGGGCACTCGTGCAGCGCGCGCGACAGAACCGTCGCCGAGCGCAGGAGCTGGCACACTCTCCAGACACGGCGGCAGTCACGCGGGAGTTCGTCGTCGCGGACTCGTTCGCTCGGCTGGCGCAAGCGTCCGATCCGAAGTGGAGTGAGCCGATCACGCTGCGCGGATGGATCGAGTACGATCAATCACGTCGCTTTGGCACGAACGCGGCGCTCGCCGCGCCGCATATCGAGCGTGGGCTGCCGCTGGCCGACAGTGCCATGGCACTCGACAGCAGTGCCGACAATCTCGAGCTCCGCGGCGATCTGAAGTATTGGAAGTATCTGCTCAGCCTGGGAAAGACCGACGAGGAGCAAAACCATCTCATCGACTCCGCTCAGCACGACCTGGAGGAATCGCGCACGCGCAACGCCAATCAGGCGGGCGCGCTCGCGTCGCTCTCGCACCTGTACGCGCGCAGCGATCGACTGCTCGACGCGATCGTCGCCGCGAAGCAAGCGCTCGAGGCGGACGCCTACGTCTCGAACGCCGATGTCATCCTGTATCGAATCTTTCTGAGCTCGTGGGATCTCGGCCGACTCGACGACGCACAGCGCGCGTGTAACGAGGGCGCTGCTCGCTTTCCGAAGGACTATCGCTTCTACGACTGCCAGATCATGGTCATGGCGTCGGGGCTCGGGCCCGAGCCGGACATCGCGAGGGCGTGGGACCTCGTGTCCAAGGCCGACAGTGCGATGCCGGTGCAGCTTCGTCCGTTCTGGACTCGCGCCGTGCGCGTTTGGACCGCGGGTGTGATCGCTCAAGCCTCCAAGCGCGGCGGCCCGTCTCGTAAGCAGTTGGCTGACAGTGCTCGCCACGTGCTCGCCAATGCGCGCGCGGATGCCGTCATCGATCCCCGGCGAGGTCTGTCCCAATGGAGCGCTGTCGTTGACGCGATACTCGGCGACAACGATGCAGCCGTGGAAAATCTGAAGGATTGGTACGCCGCGAATCCGAGTGGCACGCTCCGCGTGCGCGCGAATGCCGGCGGTCCAGGTGAGGTGAGTTGGATGTTTCGCGATCTGCAGCGCGATCCGCGGCTCCAGCCGTTGTTCGCGCAGCGCACGAAGTAAGCTCGTTCACTCTCGGAGGATTTCATGCGTCGCCTGCTGGCTCCCATCACTCTTACCGCGGCACTCGCGTTCGCCGGCTGCAACGATCGTTCACCGAATGAGCCCACGCCCGCCGCCGTGCGTTCGGCGCCGACGAGCATTTCGGCGAATCGCGGCGGTGGTGACCAGGGGTGTCGCGCCGAGCCCGCTCTCGAGCGCTACCTTCGCTTCGTTCGCGCCCGGCACGGGCGCCGTGCCGAAGTGCGGAGAGAGTTCCTGGCGCTCCTCGGCAAGCTCGAGAGCGATGCAGGCGCGGCCAAGCTCCAGGATGTGGCCGAGCTCATCGCGCTCGGCGTCGCGGTTCGGCCGAAGGGCGATGGCGACAACGATCGTGACGACCGCCGCGCCGATGAGGCCGGTGAAGCGCTGCACGCCTTGATCGATGCGATCATCAGGTGCGCCGGCGTGACCGGATTCAGCATCGACCCCGATGTGTTTGGGCCCAACGGCGCGATAGGCGTCGTGGTGCCGGGCAAGCAGACGATCATCACGACGAGCACTCAATTCGCGGGCGTTGCCTTTCAGGATGGCTCCGTGAATGTGCCGGCGCTGGTGACGATCACGCCGCTGCCCAAGCCAAGGACGCCTGGATCGGGCCCGCTGCGCGGGAGCCCGTATCCTCAGTATGGTCCCTTCTACGATATCGTGGCGTATGCGCTGGGATCGTCGCGCTCCGGCGAGACATCGAACGCGGCCGCGGCGACGACGATTACGCTGACCGAAATCAAGCGCTTCGACAAGCCAGTCGGCGTCGACATCACGACGTATGGCGGCGACAGCCGCTTCGCGCCGCCCAACCCCACGATGTTGTCGCTCGCGCATGTCTCCACCGCGACCGGTGCATTCCAACTGGTACCGAGCACGGGCGGCGTCGGCTGTCCGGAGCGGTTCACGAGTCCTCGCGGTTTTCCACTCGCCGCGGCTCCTACCGTGAATCTGTTCGACCGTGCCCTGGCGTTCGTGGACGGTCTCGTCATGCCGCGGGAGCTGAACGCGTTCGTCGTCACGCGGCCGTCGTCGGCAACGGTGAGCGGATGCGCGGAAAGCTTCAGCCCATGGGGTGTCGTCGACTTGTTCGACGCCAAGAAGGTGACGCTCAGCTACGTCTGCGGCAGCACGTTCAAGGTCGTGAACGGCAACGCAGCAGACGTCTACTTCGACTGGAAGACCTCCGAGCCCAGTGCTCGGGAGACGATTCTGGCGTCGCACACGGCGCCGACGCAATTTACCACGACCAAGAACGGCCGGCCGATCGCGGCCACGGTATCGCTGCTCTATGGCACGCAGGCGATCGCCACATTGAGGAACGGCGGCACGACTTGTAACCGCGGAACGTGATCATTGGCTAAACCACCGGCTGAGTAGGCGAACGGGACTCGCGAGCGATCGCGGGTCCCGTTTGCCATCGGGCTCGCCGGGACGCGTTGCAACCAATTCAGGATTTCCGTTGTCTCTTCCCTTAGATGACCTAGGGTAGTATGGTTGCTACCATAGACACTCTAATGGAGAGCCGGTGGCCAAGCCGACCGTGGAGCTGCTGCAGGGAACGCTCGACGTCCTGATCCTCAAGACGCTGTCGTGGCGCCCCATGCACGGCTACGGCGTCACGCGTTGGATCCAGCAAACCACCGACGACGTCCTCAAGATTGAGGAAGGCTCGATGTATCCCGCCCTCTACCGCATGGAAAATCGAGGACTCGTCAAAGCCGAGTGGGGCATCACGGAAAACAACCGCCGCGCCAAGTACTACCGCCTCACCGCCGCGGGTCGCAAGCGGCTCGCTGCGGAAGAGGAGACCTGGTCTGTTTTTTCCGCCGCGGTGGGCAAAGTGCTGCATGCAGCCGCCCTCTAGGCCCGCACGGAGCGTTCGGTGACCGAGGAGTCCCCGCGGTGGCGGCGCTATCTCCGCTTCTGGCGCGATGACGCCGTGGCCGACGTCGATGAGGAGCTGCGCTTCCACATCGAGTCGCGCGTGGCGGATCTCGTCGCGCTCGGGATGAGCCCCGAGCACGCCCGCCGCGAGGCGGTCGAGCGGTTCGGCAACGTCGACAACATTGCGCAGACACTACACGTCCTCAGCGAAGAACGGGAGCACGCGATGCAACGTTCGGAATGGATGCACTCCCTGGCGCAGGATCTCCGCTACGCCGTACGCCAGCTGCTCAAGAGCCCGGCGCTGGCGCTCATCGCGATCGTCACCATCGCGCTCGGCATCGGCGCGAACTCGGCGATCTTCTCCGTCGTCGACGCGGTGCTGCTGCGGCCGCTCCCCTACGCGCATTCCGACCGGCTGATGTACCTCAGCGAGCGGTGGCCTGGCGGACGGAACGGCAGTGTCTCGATCGGCAACTTCGCCGAGTGGCGCGCGCGGAGCCGGTCGTTCGAGGCTATTTCGGCGTCGTCAGGCGAGACCGTCAATCTCACCGGCACCGGCGAGCCGGTGCGACTGTTCGGCGCGCGGGTGACGGCGTCGTTTTTTCGAACGGGCTACATGCGGCCGGAGCTCGGCCGCTACTTCCTCGATGAAGAAGACCAGCCCGGCGCGCCGCACGTGGTGGTGCTGAGTCATCCGCTGTGGACCACGCGCTTCGCGGCCGATCCCGCCATCGCCGGACGCGGCATCGAATTGAACGGGGAGCGCTACACCGTCATCGGTGTCACACCGAAGGAGTATTCGCTGACGCCGGAGGACGAGCAGCTTTGGATTCCCGCCGCCTTCACTCCCGCGCAGCTCAACGAGCACGACGAGCACTCGCTCGGCGTCTTTGGCTTGCTCAAGCCCGGCGTGACACCGGCGGCGGCGCAGCGCGAGCTCTCGGCGATCGAGAAAGATTTGCACGATCGGTATCCGCGCACCGGTACTCCGACGGAGGCGGGCGTCGAGTCGCTGCGCGGTATCCTCGTCGCCGACTACCGCACGCAGCTACTCGTGCTGGTCGGCGCAGTCGGTTTCGTGCTGCTGATCGCCTGCGGGAACGTGGCGAACCTGTTGCTCGCGCGATCCGCATCGCGCCAGAAGGAGATCGCGATTCGCAGCGCGCTCGGCGCGGGACGCGCGCGCATCGTTAGGCAACTGCTGACCGAGAGCCTGGTACTCGCGGTCACCGGCGGCGCCGCCGGTCTGGTCATCGCGCATTTCGGCATTCGTTTCTTGGTGACCATGAGCCCGCCCGGGGTGCCGAGGCTGGGCGAGGCGAGGCTGTCGGGCGTCGTGCTGGCGTTCACGATCGTCGTCACGATCGGATGCGGCATCGTGTTCGGGCTGGTGCCGGCCCTGCGGGCGGCGCGCGCCGATCTCCAAGGCACGCTCAAGGAAGGGGGCAAAGGCTCGGCGATGGGCTCATCGCGCGACCGCCTGCGGAGCGTGTTGGTGGTGGCCGAGGTGGCGGTTGCGTTGGTGTTGCTCGTCGGCGCGGGGTTATTGGTGCGGAGCGCGATGCTATTGCAGGCAGTGAAGCCCGGCTTCGATCCATCGGGCGTGCTGTCGTTCCGCGTGGCGTTGCCGAAGGAGCGCTACGGTACGCCGGAGCTCGCGCGAAAGGGGTTCGACCGGATCCTCGAGCAGGTGACCGCGCTGCCGGGCGCGCGCTCGGCGGCGGTAACGTCGACGGCGCCGTTCGGCGGCGGCGGACAGAACGGTCTGTTGGTCGAGGGACGCGCCTTCGACGAGAAGAACATCATCCTCGGCGTGCTGCGCATGACGACGCCGCGCTACTTCGAGACGATGGACGTGCCGGTGTTGCGCGGCCGCATCTTCAGCGACCGCGACATCGCCGGCAATCCCAAGGTGATGATCATCAACGAGACGCTGGCGAAGATGGCGTGGCCCGGCGGCGATCCGATCGGCAAGCGCATCGCCTGCTGCGAGGGCGGGCCGAATAGCGAGCCGTCGTGGAAAGAAGTGGTCGGCGTGGTGGGCGACGTGCGGGCGTGGGGGCTCGGCGGCGACATACGTCCCGAGTTCTACTTGCCTATTCCGCAGGCGCCCGCGGCGTCGTGGAACTGGATCAACCGCGCGATGACCGTCGTCGTGCGCACGGCGGGCGATCCGGCATCGCTGATCAAGCCGGCGCAGCGCGCGGTGTGGTCGGTCGATCCGACGCTGCCGCTGTACCAGGTGGGCACGCTCACCGAGGCGATGGAGCGCACGACCGCGTCGACGCGCTTCAACATGATGCTGCTGACGATGCTCGGCGCGACCGGGCTGGTGCTGGCGGCGGTCGGGATTTACGGCGTGATCGCCTACTTCGTATCGCAGCGCACGCACGAGATCGGAATACGGATGGCGCTCGGCGCGAGCGCGACGAGCGTGCAGGGGATGGTGGTGCGGCAGGGCGCGCTGTTGGCGGTGACCGGTGTGGTGATCGGGCTGATCGCCTCGCTGGCGCTCATGCGCGCCCTGGCCACGCTCCTGTTCGGCGTGACGCCGCGCGATCCGGTGACGCTGTTGGGCGTGGGGGCGCTGCTGGCGGCGGTGGCGATCGCGGCGAGCTACGTCCCGGCGCGCCGGGCGACGAAGGTGGATCCGCTCAGTGCGCTTCGGTCTGGGTGAGACGGGTTACGTCGCGCGCCAAGGCTCAACTCGCCCGCTCGAGGATGCGCACCTCTCTGGCGAGACGCGCGCCCAACACGTCACGCTGCTGCTCCAGATCGAACCGCGCCTGCAGGTTGAGCCAAAAGCGGTCCGTCGTCCCGAAGTACCGAGCCAGGCGCAGGGCCGTATCCGCGCTGATCGCGCGCTTGCCGTGGACGATCTCATTGATGCGCCGCGGCGGTACGGTGATATCCCGCGCCAAGCGGTACTGGGATAGAGCAAGCGGTTCGAGAAAATCGGCCAGAAGGATTTCGCCCGGATGAATCGGGGCCAGCTTACGTGACGCCATACGCTGCCTCAGTGATAGTCCACGATCGCCACATCGAACGCATCTCCGGAAATCGACGGACCGGCTCGCGCCCAAATAGGCGCCGCGTGTCCTCATCCGCGAAACTCTTGATCACCGCCGGCCATAACGCACCGCGTTCATAACGTCAAACGTTATGTTCGGCTCGCAGCGGGAGGGAGCCAACCGGCGCGTGTCAGCACCTCGAGCGCTACGTCGCGCAGCGGCCGCGCATCGTCGCCGACCACGAAGTCATCCAATCGAGCCGCGTCGAGAATGTGGTCGAGCTCCACCGTGCGGTCGAGGTGCCACGCCAATCCCGCGCCGTGCTCCCGTCCCTTCAGCCGCGCGATGCGGGTAGCTACCGGGGCGACCAACCGGCAGACGACGATCTCCGCTCCGGGAACGGCGCGGCGATATCCGTCGAGGTCCGCCGCGCGCTCGATCACTCCGGCGATGACGAGTCGCTCCGCGCCTCCGGCGGAAAAATTCGACCAGACCGACGCGATGTTCAGCAGCGAGACGTCTTGGTTGTAGTAGCCGCGCGTCGGCCACGAATACGCCAGCGCGTCGCGCTCGATGCAGGCGTGGGGCATCTCCAGTCCGATGAGCACATCGTGCATCTCGGCGAGCACGGATGTCTTGCCGACGCCGACGGAGCCGGAGAGCGCGAGGACGGGCACCGGACGCGTCGTCATCGCGCGCCGGCGGGCGCGCCGCCCAGAGACGAGCCCTCACGCGGCGAATAGCCGAACGTCTCGATCACCAGCACCCAGCCGGACGTCGGCCGATGCAGTGAGAGACGCGTCGCCGCCAAATAGAAGTACGCGTTGTCCAGCATCGGGAACGTGTATGCGTCAGCAGGCATTAAGGATTGCGAGCACGTCGTCGGCTTTCGACTATATCCGCGCTCCGTGATACGCCGTTAGATCGGTCACCGCGGCCCGTCCGTTGACAGAGATCGACGGGCGATCAGCCCCTCGGCCCCAGCCCCGCGCGAATGCCTGCGTAGAACGGATCGATCAGATCGGACGACGGCAATCCCGCGACCTGGCCATCGCCCAGCTCCATCACGGTCCAGCCACCGGACGTGAGGAGCGCAATGTCGATCGTAAAGAACCGGCTTGGAATTCGCGCGACAAGATTTTGCAACCATGCGAGGGGCAAGTCCGGAACCGCGTCGACAGCCACGTCTGCCCAGTATGGATGCGCGAGGAGTAGTTGTCCGTCGAGCCAAAAGGTGCGGACCTCGGCGCCGAGCGGCATGCCGCTGCGAGGATGGACGCCGATCAGCTCGAGCGGCACGAACTCGCGAAACACGAGGCCCTCGTTGAGCTCCGCGCCTTGCAGCGCGAGAAACCGGCGTGTGACAGCCTCCACGTGCGCCCGGTCGCTCGCGTCGGGAATGAAGCAAGCCTCCTTCCAGTAGTGTTTCTGCGACTTGACGTAGTCCTTCAGAATGACGGGTGCGGAGCCGAATGCACGCAACACCTCGTGCACCTGGCCGAAATCGACATCTCCGGCACCTGGGAGCCACACGGTTCGCGGCGTGTGGCCTTCGAGCGTGGCGTACGCGTCCGGGAGATGATGGCAGAAGCGATAGGCATCCACATCGTTGATGAGCGTGACGCCGCGGGCGGCGAGCGCGGCGTACAGAGCGGCGTACTGGGACACCCGGAGCATCCAGCCGCGATAGATCGTCGTGCCCGCGCCAGCGGGAATCGTCGAGATGGCTTCGGTGATACTCCCATCGGTGACGCGAGTGTGGTCGAGCAGCGCGGCGCGAAGCCCGGTCGCGATACAGGACCGGCGCTCGTCCTGGTAATCGGGATCGACTGTGCGCAGATCGTACGGCAGACTGCAGAACGCGATGCATGCCATGGTCAGCGGGCCGACGACGTCATCTGCCAGAGGTGCCCGAGAGCGCGCATGGGGCGCGTCGTGACCGACGCATTACAGAATGCCAGCTCGAGGTCGGCGTGCAAGCGCAGCGGCGGTCTACTCGGACGCCGCGGTGGATTCGTGAGACGCATTGGGCCTCTCGTACAGCATCGTGGGCGTCTGCTCGAAGACTGGCAGCATGATGTTCATGTACCAATCGGGCGAGACGCCGAGTGCTCGCTCCATTCCCTCGAACAGGATTGCAAAACCTGGCCACGACTCAGCGACTTCGATGACGTGCTGCGACGGCGCATCGAGCTCGAACACCACGATGATCTCATCGGTGGTCAGCAAGTCGCGCTTGTACGCCGCCGCGCGACGGACCGCGGACCAGCGCACTTCAACCGTCGTTCCCCTCGCGTCACGGACGACGAATCCGTCGGCCGTCGCCTCGATCACGGGCGGCGCGGCGGGCTGCCGGCGTTTGAAGAACGCGTGAAGTCGCGAGAAGATGCCGAGCACTGATTCTCCTTGATCTCGTCAGCGGTCGCGCAGAGCGGGGCTATCCCACTCAGGCTCGAGTATCCCGTAAACGGCAACGTCCTCGAACTTTCCCCAGCGCTTGTAGGCGTCGCGATGAATGCCCTCGAGACGCATGCCGAGCTTCTGCATCACGCGTCCCGACGCCGGATTGCGCACGAAGTGTCGTCCGAGCACGCGATGTAGATGGAGCTGCGCGAAGGCGTAGGACACGAGCGAGCGTGCGGCTTCCGTCGCGTATCCGCGTCCCCACGCCATCACCGCCACCCAGTAGCCGATCTCCCCATGCTCGTGCTCGGCGGCGATCGCCAGACTGATCGCGCCCAGTATGTCCCCGGGAGCGTCGATCTCACAGATGGCAAGGGTGAGTCGATCACCGCGCTCCCAGGCGGCGGCGTGGGTGCCGATCCAGACAGCTGCGGCGCCGGATGGGTACGGATGCGGGATGGTGAGAGTCGCGCTGGCGACTTCACGCGCGCCGGCGAGCTGCTCGACGCGTGGCGCATCGGACTGGACGAAAGGGCGAAGGAGAAGGCGCTCGGACGTCAGTTGAGGCAATGTCGTCATGGCCCCGAGACCGGGGGAAAGAGAATCGAGTAAGGATCATCCGCGTACGCGCGCAGGAAGGACTCGAAGGAGGGCGCGATCTCCGCTCGTTGCGTCGCGTCGAGCACCCACAGCACACGATCATCGCGGCCGTCCGACGTCAAGCGCACGGCGTACACGTGCGAGAAAATGAGGTAGTCCGCGAAGATGAAGTACTCGCGCGCGTCGCTCGGTAGAGCACCCAACTCGCCTCGCAGATCGTTGCTTTCGGAAAGGCGATGTATCTCGGCCAGCGGCCACAACCGGGTGAGATTTTCGTCGCCCGCGTTACCGTCGGCTTTGCGATAGAGCGCGACGAATGCTGCCGGCAGTCGCACGCCGTGACGATCTTCAAAGGCGGCGAGATTTTCCTGTGACGCTCCGGGATTCTGGTGCGCATTGGCCGCCTTTACTCGCGAGGTGGTGTTCACGTTGCGTGCTCCATCGTGTGTTGTCCCCCTCGAAGTACAAGCTCATCAGGGCGGCAGCGTTAGCGATATGATCTTCGAAGCGAGGTCGCGCAGCAAGACATGCGCGCTCTCGCGCAAATGCACCTGAAGATCCCGGGCCACGCACTCGAACGTCTCATCCTGAAACGTGAAGATGAAATGTCGCAGGTGCGCGAAGAGCGATGCCGAGTGTAGCCGATGCACGCGGTTCAGCGTCTCGAGCGCGCGGATCCATGATGAGTCGCGCACTTCATGTGCGCTGTACGCTTGCAGACCTCGAGCAGCGAGCGGGTGGCCTGCAAGCGCCTCATCGTTCGGCGCACCCAGCATATGTGCTCGCGGCAAGATGAACTCTATCGCCACGATCTCGCCGCTGGCGTCTCGCGCGACCGGTGCGACGGAATAGACCAGTACGAGCCGGTCGTTCACGCTCACGACCGTGGACGCACCGCTCGACGAGATCATCGGCGGAGCGTCGAGCGGCACAACCGTATCGCGAGAGTCGATGCTATACATGACGGGTTCGTCGGGTGCTTAACCCGAGGAAAGTCGAGCGTGGGGCTTCAACTCCGCAACCAGATGACCAGCGTCCCACACGCCGAGCCCGTCATGTTGAACTGGCTCGGCGTCTCGGCGGCGCTGTAGTACTCGACCGCCGCGATCTGATCCGGCGCGACACTGTTGATGTCGAACAGCTTCACGTCGGGCGCCGAGCGGTAGCGAACAATGCCATCGATGATCACTTGGACGTAGCAATCGGGCCGAGCGCCGACTCTGCGATCGAACTCATCACCGGATGGCGCCTTGAGAAAGCTGTTCTGGCCGCGGCTGCTCGCGGCGGCGAAGCGGTTGACGCCGATGTTGCTGAGGCGGATGCCGGGCATGTTCTGGGTGAGCAGGTCACCGAAATGCTCGCCGGTGTTCCGGTCGAATAGCTCCTGTGTGAGGAAGTGGCCGATGCCGACCTTCTTGCGCAGCTCGAATTCGGCAAGCCGGCCGTTCCTCGACGGCGGCGGTGCGTCCACTTCAACGGTGGCGAGCTTCACGGGACGGGGCGTGAGGAGAAAATCGCGCTCGAGTCTTTCCGTGAGGCCGAAGGTGAGGGCGGTGGTGATCTGACCATAGCCGATGAGGCGGATCGTAAGGGCGTGGGTGCCGGCGGGGAGTCTGTCGATGCGGAAGTTGCCGGCGCTGTCCGTGTGCGCGGAGCGGCCGAGGGTTGGGAAGGCGACCTCGGCGCCGGCGAGGGGGCGCTCGGTGCTGTCGGCGAGGACGGTGCCGATCAATGACGCGCTCTGCGCGGCGGCCGGCGGCGGCGCCAGCACTGTCGCGGCAAGCATCACGAGCGAACAGAGGTGAACCCGAAACGACACTATGACTCCCACACGAGCCGTATAGCGCTCGCTATCCGGCAGAAGGCGGCTTTCCTGAAGGCGTAGCCGAGGGTGCTCCATTTGGACTTCGCTAAGCTGATTTCGTGCCGCAGCGAGTCCGTTGACAACTGCCTGACATCCACCCAGGATTTGATGAAAAATCTGTTCAGTATCCTGACTCGGCGCGAGGCGAAGTTGCCCTGCGACCTACGGCTCATGCTTCGCCAACTGAATCTCCACCGGCGCCCCCGCCGGCGCATACTTCAACACCCGCCCCGCCCCCACCCCCCGGCTCACCCACATAGTCACCGGCGGCCCCTCCGACGCCGTGATCTCGACGCGATACGCCTCGAACGTCCCCGCCGGAACAGTGACTGACTCACTCCCAACCACCGCATACGTCTTCGTCGACGCCTTCCCCTGCCCCGACGCAAACATCGGCACCACGAACTTTGCACCCGGCGCCCACGCCAACAGCGGCACGATCAGCGAAATCCCATTGTCGTCCACTGCCCCCGCAACAACCACAGTGTCATATGTGACTGTCTTTAGCCCAGTCGCCCCAAACGCCGTCGCCGTCCCCTTCGCATGCCCGTTCGCATAGATGACGTCGATGCCCATGTCCTGCCCCTGCACCTTCCCAGTCTGCTTGATACTCCGCATCCCCAGCGCCGCATCGATCACCAGCTCCGTGTGCTGCTGCACGAACGTCCCCAGCTGCGTGTCGTCCGTATACCGGAATCCGTCCGCGGTCTTTTCCAGCGACGTCCGCTGAAATCCGAACGGCTTCCCCTGCACGAACACGACGAAGCTGTCGCGCGACGCCACCAGCTTGCTGAGATCCCACTTCGGCGCCTCAACCTTCGCCGTCAACTGCGCCGGCGTCATCGCCTCGCCCTGCACCGACACGATCTTCGTCGGCGCGATCTTGGCCAGCTTGTCGTACAGCTGCGCCGCATCGCCGACGACGACGATGTACGACGCCTCCGGTCGAATGGCCGCCTTCGCCGCGCTCTGCAGCTCGGCCACGCTCGCCGCGGCGATCCGCGTGCGATACGTCGCCAGATAGTTCGCGGGCAACCCGAGCTGAATCGACGAGGAAACCATGTTGGCCACCTGCGACGCCGTCTCGATCTGCAACGGGAAGCGCCCGACCAGCGACTCCTTCACGCTCGTCAACTCCGCCGCCGTCACCGGCTCGGCGCCGATGCGGCGCAGTTGCGCCAGCATCTCGACGACCGATGAGTCGGTCACGGCCGTGCGCACCTCCGCCGTCGCACTGAACTCCCCGATGTCGCGCCGGCGCGTGTACGCCGAGTACGCGCCGTAGGTCCAGCTCTTCTGCTCGCGCAGGATCATGAACAACCGCGAATCCGCGAATTCGCCCACCACGCGGTTCGCCAGCGTCAGCGCGTAGAACCTTGGATCACTGGCCGCGAACGCCGTGTTGCCGATGACGATGTTCGACTGCACAGAGCCCGGCCGATGCACGAGTAGAATTTCCGTCTTGTCGCGCGCCGGCGCCTCGAGCGCCGCCGCCTTCGCAGCGGGCGCGCCGGTCCATCCCGTGAACGCTTGCTCGGCCAGAGCCTTTGCCTTGGCGAGGGTGATGTCGCCGGCGATGACGAGCAGCGCTCCCTTCGGCTTCACGTTCGCCGCGTGGAAGGCGACGATGTCGCCGCGTGTGATGGATCGCACCGATGCCGGCGTCGCCGCCCGGCCATAGCCCGCATCGCCGTACAAGCCGCGGGCGAAGAGACGGCCGGCGATGGTCGCCGGCAGCGAAAGCTGCAGCTGCAGCCCCGACAATGTCTGGGTGCGCAACAGCTCCACTTCCTTTTCCGGAAAGGTCGGACGGGCGATGGCATCGCCGATGAGCTGAAAGACGAGCGGCGCGTTCTCGCTCAGCGCATCCACGCTGATGCCAATGTTGTGCGGGCCGGAGCCGGAGTTGATCGAGCCGCCGACGTTCTCGATCGCCGAGGCGATCTCCTCCGCGGCGCGCCGGCCGGCGCCCTTGGTCAATAACGCCGCCGAGAGCGACGCGAGTCCATCCTTCCCCACCGGATCGAGCAGCGAGCCGGCGGGAACGCCCAGGGTGACTGACAGCACCGGAAGGCCATGGCGCTCGACGAGCACCAGCCGCACGCCATTGCTGAGCGTGGCTTGCTCGAACGGAGGAAGCTTGGCCGGCGCGAGTCGCGTCGGCGGTGGAGGCGTGGTGGGAAAGGTACCCTGCGCTCCGAGCACCACCGGGAGCGCGGCCGCCATCGCGGCGATCGAGACGAGCGCACAGCGCGTGATCATGGCTTCGCCTCCGCGCTCACCAATAGCGTGAGCGAGTTGTCGGGTACGAGATACTTCGCGGCAGCCCGCTTCACGTCCGCACCGGTCACCTTCATGTGCCGGTCGAAATCGGTGTCGATCGCGTTTGCCGAGCCGAGAAAGAAGTCGGCGTTCTGCAGCGCTTCGGCGTACGACAACGAGCGCTGGCGATCGGTCATCTGCTGCGCCCGGTACGCATTCTTCGCCTTGGTCAGCTCTTGCCCGGTGATCCCTTCAAGCGCGACGCGCGCGACCTCGCGGCTGGCCAACGCGTTCACCGAATCGATGGACACACCCTGGTTGGCGATGGCGAGCACGATCAACAGGCCCGGCCCTCGGGTGGCGCCAAGCGACAGCGCTTGCACACCCACGGCCGCCTTGGCGTCGCGCACCAACTTCACGTTCAACCGCGAGCTCTCGCCCTGGCCCAGCACGCGCGTGAGCAGATCGAGCGCGGGCGTGTCGGCGTCATCGTACGACGGAACGCGATACGCGATGACCGCCGCCGGCAGCGTCGCCTGGTCGTCGCGGAAATTCTTGCGCAAGGCACCGCCGTTGAACTTCTGATCGCAGCGCACCGGCGGCGGCTCCTTGCCGCGCGGAATGTCGCCGAAGTATTGGACGATCGATTTCTTCACCGCGGCGGGATCGATGTCGCCGACCACCGCCAGCGTGGCGTTGTTGGGCTCGTAGTACAGATCGAAGAACGCTTTCACGTCCGCGGTCGCGGCCGCATCGAGATCCTTGATGTGGCCGATGCCCGGATGCGCGTAGCCGTAGCAGGTGGCCGAGTCGAAGGCTGCGATGATCCCCTCGACCACCACGCGGGCGTACGGCTGGTTGTCGATCCGAAGCTTGCGCTCCTCCTTCACCGCTTCGCGCTGGTTGTGGAAGGTCTCGTCGGTGACCTTGAGCGAGCGCATGCGGTCCGCCTCGAGCCACAGCCCGAGGTTCACCTGATTCGAGGGCAGGAACTGATAGTAGTTCGTGAAGTCCGAATGCGTCATCGCGTTGTTCCCGCCGCCGGCGTGGGTGACGAGCGCGAAATGCTCGGCCTTTTTCACGTGCTCCGACCCCTCGAACATCATGTGCTCGAAGAGATGCGCGAAGCCGGTGTGGCCCGGCACTTCGTTCCGCGACCCGACGGCGTACCACAGGTCGACGGTCACCACCTGCGCGTTGTGATTCTCGGCGAGGATGACCCTGAGGCCGTTGGACAACGTGTACGTCTCGATGGGCACCTTCGCCGCGGCCTGCGCGTTGGCGGCGCGAGACAGCGGCGCCACGGCCAGCAGCATCAAGAGCGCGAAACTGTTGCGGATCATCAGACCCTCGATCAGTCGGTGAGGCGTTCGGTGGGAGGATGGAGCTTACCGAAGGCGTCAGCATAGGGTCAAGCAGAGCGATCTTTCCGGCCGTTGGTGATGTCTAAGGGATGAGAGAGAAAGTTCGGGAATCGTCAATCACAGGCTGGCCGCCGACGCCCGCGTAGCTGCGCCCAAGCCTGCATCGTACCTTGGCCGTACACATGAACGATCGCGGCACGCTCCAAGAACAACTTCAGGGCACGCTCGGCGCGCTCTACACGGTCGAGCGGGAGCTCGGCGGCGGCGGCATGTCGCGCGTGTTCGTCGCGCGCGACAATGCCTTGGATCGGCTGGTAGTGATCAAGGTGCTCCATCCGGAGCTCTCGGCTTCGGTGTCGGTCGACAGGTTCCGGCGCGAGATCCTGCTCGCGGCCGCGCTGCAGCATCCGCACATCGTCGGCATTCTGAGCGCCGGTGAGACGGACGGCGTGCCGTACTTCATCATGCCGTACGTCGAGGGCGAGTCGCTCCGCGGGCGGCTCGCGCGCGGACGGATGGGGATCGTCGAGGTGGTCGGCGTGCTGCGCGACGTGGCGCGCGCCCTCGCCTACGCCCACGAGCGCGGCGTGGTGCACCGGGACGTCAAACCGGACAACGTGATGCTGTCGGCGGGCTCAGCCTGCGTGCTCGACTTCGGCGTCGCCAAGGCGCTGGCGTCCGCGCGCGACAAGTCGCGCGAGCACACCGGCACGCTGACGCTCTTCGGGACATCACTCGGCACCCCGGGCTACATGTCGCCCGAACAGGCCGCCGCCGACCCGGCCACCGACCAGCGCGCCGACATCTACTCGTTAGGCATCACCGCCTACGAGATGCTCACCGGTGCGCCGCCCTTCAGGCGCGCAACGCCGCAAGCGACGCTCGCCGCGCAGCTCACCGAGACGCCGGCGCCGATACAGTCGCATCGCGCCGACGTCCCGTCCGCGCTCGTCTCGCTCGTCCATCGCTGCCTGGCGAAGGAGCCCGACGACCGGCCGCAGACCGCGGGCGCGATTCTCTCGGCCCTCGAGGATCCGGCGGTGATCAGCGGCGCGTTCGCCACGCCCGGCCCGATCACCATCCCGATGCGCCGCCGCTGGTGGACCGAGCCGGCGACGATCGGCGTCGCGGTCATCGGCCTGATGACCATCGCCATCGGCGCGATTGTCCTGGCGCGCGGGCCGAGCACCAGTGCGCCGCCGGCGCCCGCGGCGCCGGCCGCTCTGCCCGTCGCCGCGGCACCGGCGGCGCCGTCGATCGCCGTGCTGCCGCTCGTGAATCTCGGCCGCGACTCCGCCGACCAGTATTTCGCCGACGGCATGTCGGAGGAGATCACGAGCAAGTTGGCCAAGGTGCGCGGGCTGCGCGTCGCGTCGCGTACGGCGGCGATCTCGGTGCGCGGCAAAGCGGCGAGCGTGGCCGAGATCGGCAAGTTGCTCAACGTCGCCACGCTGCTCGAGGGCACGATGCAGCGCGACAAGAACCGGCTGCGCATCACCGCCCGCCTGGTGAGCGTCGCCGATGGCTTCACGCTGTGGTCGGACGTCTACGAGCGCGACCCGAAGGACATTTTCTCCGTGCAGGACGAGATCTCCCAGGCGATCGTGGTCGCGCTCGGCGCCGAACTGCACACCGAGGCACCGGTGACGCCCAACACCGTGAAAAGGGCCGTCGCGCCCGCGGCGTACAACGAGTATCTGCTCGGCCGCTTCTTCTTCGCCAAGCGCGGCGACGCGGCGCTGCGGTCGGCGATCGAGCACTTCAAGGCGGCGGTGAAGATCGACTCGAGCTATGCGCTCGCCTACGCCGGCATCGCCGACGCGTACAGCGTCCTTCCGCTCTACGGACCGACCAAGGGCGACGAGGTGTGGCCGCTCGCGATGAGCGCGGCCGACCGCGCGATCACGCTCGACTCGACGCTGGCCGAGGGATACGCGGCGCGCGGAAATCTGCTGGACGCCGCCTGGCGATGGAGCGACGCCGAGCGCGATCTGCGGCGCGCGATCGAGCTGCGGCCGAGCTACGCGCAGGCGCATCAGTGGCTGGGCGAGAATCTGATGGTGAACGGTCGCTTGGGCGAGTCGGTGACGGAGCTCAAGCGCGCGACCGACCTCGACCCGACCTCGCCGATCGCGCTCGGCATCTATGCGCTCGCGCTCGGTGTCGCCGGAGACAGCACGTCCGCGTTCGAGCAGGGGAAGAAGGCGGTCGATCTCGATCCCTCATTGTACGCGACGCGCTTCATGCTCGGCACGGTGAAGCTGTACTCGGCGAAGTACGGCGAAGCGATTCGCGACCTCGAGGGGGCGGCGGCGCTGTCGAAGGGATTGGATGCGGTGCGCGGGATGCTGGGCTACGCCTACGCAAAGGCCGGCGATCGCGCACGCGCGACGGCGATCGTGGCCGAGCTCGAGAAGGCGAAAACGCCGGACGCGTTCGCGATCGCGCGGGTGTACGTCGGACTGGGCGACAACGCGAAAGCGCTACACTGGTTCGAGCGCGCGGCGTCCCAGCACAACGGATACTTCCAATCCGAATCGCTCCAGAGTCCGATCTTCGAGCCGCTGCGTGGCGATCCGCAGTTCGGAAAGATCGTCCACTCCGTAGGCCTGAAGGTCTGAGCCGCAGATTGCCGGGCACTTCCGGGCCGCGGATCGTCCGGCAACTCAAACTGCAACAGCAGCCGCGGATTTACGCAGATGAACGCGGATTGCCTCGTGTGCATCAATGCATTGGCGCACCGAATCAGTTCTTGGGTCGTTGATTTTGTACAAAAAAACATGAGAGCGAGATTCGTCTCGCGCATCCTGTCTCTCGGCCCACTCTGATCGATCCGCGTTCATCTGCGAAATCCGCGGCTGCAGTTGCAGTTTTGTTTTTCTCGCAGCCCTATCCGCGGCTCATTTCTGAGCCTTGGCGACGCGCTCCGCTCTCGCCTTGCGAACGATCTCCTTTACTTCGCGCATGAGCGTCGGTCCGTGGTACGGTATGCCATCCTTGATGGTCCACTCGATACCGCCGCTGTGTACCGTCTTTCCGTCCACCACCATGTCGACGCCGGTGGGATAGAGCACCTTGAGGTTGTCGAGCGGATTGCCGTTGACGACGATGAGATCGGCGGCGAAGCCCTGGCGGAGGCGGCCGAGATGTGATTCCTGGCCGAGTATTTTCGCGTTGTTGCCGGTGGCGTGCTGGATGACCTTGATCGGGTTGAAGCCCGCTTCCTGCTCGAGCTCCATCTCGCGGATGAGTCCGAAGCCGTACATCTGATAGATGAAGCCGGCGTCGTCACCGGCGCCGATGGTGCCGCCTTTGCGCTCGAAGTCGCGTAGCGCGGCGAACCAGAGACGGTAGTTCTCCTTCCAGAAATTCTCGTCGATCGATGTCCAGCCGACGAAGTACGAGCCATGGTTGGCGAGGTCGGGCTTGAAGTAGTCCTCGAGCGTCGGATGGAGGTAGTCCTTGAACCAGGGCTGATTCTGCGCGCGCTGCAGATCGCGGCTCGCTTCGTAGATGTCGAGCGTCGGGACCCAGGCGACGTTGGCGGCGATCATCCCCTCGAGCACCTTTTGCAGCTTCGCGGAATCTGCTTCGGGCCAGAGGTGGCCCGCCCAGCGGAATCGGTCGGCTTCGTTGCTGTAATTGTACGCCGGCGGAAAATTCTGCACGCCATCCAGCATCGCGGCGTCGGGCACTCCGTACCAATGCTCGACGCTCGTGGTTCCGAACCGGATGTCGTCCCAGGCGTTCGTCTCTTCGACTCCCACGTGATGCGCGATGCGCAGGCCGAGTTTGTGCGCCTCGTCCGCCATCGCGCCCATGACATCGCGGTCGATGCCCGTCAGCTTGATGCCGTCGATGCCCATGGACTTGTACTGGCGCACCCGTGCCCGCGCCGAATCCACGTTGGTGGGGCGGCCGAACATCGGATAGAGAAAGATCCGCGGGCTGGCGATCTCGCCTTTCGCGCTGGCGTCGCGCCAGGCCAGCGCCTTTTTCGTATCGCTGCCGACGTCGCGGATGGTGGTGATGCCGCAGGCGAGCCAGATCTTCATCTCATACTCGATCGGCTGCGGCACGCCGGAGCGCTCGTCCTGGAGGTGCGCATGAGCGTTGATCAAGCCTGGCAGGACATACGTGCCGGCCGCGTCGATCTCGGCGTTGCCCCGCGGGCGGTTGGCGGTGCCGCGCCGCAAGGCGACCGCATCGAGCGGCACCAGATCGCGGATGACGCTGCCCTCGATCACGATGTCGTACGGCCCGCGCGCCGGCGTGCCGTTGCCGTCGATGATCGTGGCGTTCCGGATGATCAGGCGGGGAACGCGCTGCCCGCTCACCGGCTGTTGCGCCGCGGCGCGCGGCGCGAGCGATACCGCGACGATCAGCCCGATGAGTGGAGAGAAGCTTCGAAGCGTTGCGCGCACGAGTGAAACTCCGGAAGGAAAGCGAAGCAGGAAACTAACGCCCCCCCGCCGATCCGTCAGAGCAGCGCCGCGAAGTCGCTCCCCCCAACGAAACTTTCCGGACCCGACCCTCGTCTCTCCCCTTGACACCTAAGGGGAACGCTGCCACTCTACCCTGACCACCTTAGGGTAAAGTGGAATCCGACCAAGCACCCCAGCCCCTAGCCTCTAGCCCCTAGGTTTTCCATGTCCGATCTCGATCTGCTGCAAGGCACCCTCGACTTCCTGATCTTGCGCACGCTCGCCTGGGGCCCGATGCACGGCTTCGGCGTCGCGCGGTGGATTCGCGGCGTCACCGACGGTACGCTGCAGATCGACGACGGCGCGCTCTATCCGGCGCTCCACCGCATGGAACATCGCGGCTGGATCCTCGCGGACTGGGGGATCACCGAGAACAACCGCCGCGCGAAATTCTATCGCCTCTCGGCCAAGGGCAGGAAACAACTCCAGGCACAAACGGCCAGCTGGCAGCGCTATGCCGGCGCGGTTACGCAGATCATTCGCGCCTCGATTGGGACGTCACCTGGGGTGTCGCCCGATGCCCGACGTTCATAGGAGGATCTTTAAATGTCACGCACCACGCCGCCATGGCGTCGCTATCTCCGCTTCTGGGGCCCGAACCCGGCCGCCGACATCGATGACGAGCTCGGCTTTCACATCACGGAGCGCACCGAAGAGCTGATCGCCCGCGGACTCACGCCGAGTGAGGCGCGAGCGGCGGCCGAGCGGGAGTTGGGCGACATCGTGCGCGTGAAGTCGACCGTGCGCGCCCTGGATGCGGCACACAATCATCGCCAAGGTCTCATCGAGCGGCTCGAAGATCTGGCGCGCGATGTTCGCTACGCGGCGCGCGCGCTGATCAAAGCGCGCACGCTGTCGCTCGTCGTCATCGTCACGCTCGCGCTCGGTATCGGCGTCAACAGCATCATCTTCAGCATCATCAACGCCTATCTCTTCCGCCCGCTGCCGACGCCATACGCCGGCCGCCTCGCCGTCATGGGGACGACGGACCAGCTCGCGATCGGGCCGCACGAGATGTCGTACCCCGACTACATGGACTATCGCGCGATTCCCGGCGTGTTCGACGATCTCGCGGCGTACTACAACAACACGGCGAGCCTGAGCAGCGACGGACATCCCGAGCGCGTGTGGGTCGATGTGACGACGGGCAACCTGTTCTCCGCGCTCGGCATCGGCGCGGCCCTCGGACGGACGCTGCTGCCGACCGACGGCGTGACCGCGAAGCCGTCAGTGATCGTGCTCAGCTACGCGTACTGGAAACGGCGCTTCAACGGCGACCGCCGCATCGTCGGCGACACGATCCGTGTCGATGGCCAGGTGCTAACCGTCGTCGGCGTGGCGCGCGAAGGATTCCGCGGCGTCAGCGGGATGATCCAGGTCGACGGCTGGTTGCCGCTCGACGTGACGCCCGCCGCGGGCAATTGGATCGAGCGAAGAGACCAGGGGAATTTCAACATCATCGGACGCCTCAAGTCCGGCGTCTCTTTCTCGCAGGCGCGCGCGGCGGTGAAGCTGCGCGCCAAGCAGCTCGCGTCCGCCTACCCGAAGACCAACAAGGATGTCGACGTGGTGCTGGTGACCGAGCCGCGCTCGCGGCCTGTGCTCACCATCTCCGGGCCGATTCCGCTGATGGCGATCGTGATGGGCGCGCTTGCCGGTCTGGTGCTCCTCGTCGCCTGCGCCAACGTCGCCAGTCTGCTGCTCGCCCGCGCCACGTCGCGCCAGCGCGAGATTGCGGTACGCGCCGCCCTTGGCGCCAGCCGCTGGCGCCTCGTTCGCCAGTCGTTGGCGGAATCGCTGCTACTCGCCGGCGCCGGCGCCGGATGCGCGCTGGCGCTCGCGCGTTGGGCGACATCCAAGCTCGGCGACATTCGTCCGGCGACCGATGCGCCGGTCTTCTTCGATTTCTCGCTCGACTGGCGCGTCTTTGCCTTCACGCTCGGCGCCGCGCTCGTTACCGCGTTCATCGCGGGCATCTTCCCCGCTCTTCGAGGCGCGACGACCGCTCCGCAGAGCGTGCTCGCCGGAGGCGGCCGCTCGAATACGGATCGGCGCCAGCACCGGCTGCGCGGCGGGCTCGTCGTCGCGCAGGTCGCCGTGTCGACAATCGTGCTCATCGCGGCGGGCCTGTTCGCGCGCAGCATGCGCCACGCCCTCGAGATGGACCTCGGATTCCGCACGGAGCACGTGCTGACCAGCGCGATCGACCTGACCCTCACTCCGGGCTACGACTCGATACGCGGCAAGGCGTTCTATCGCGATGTGGTGGAGCAGGTGCGCCGCCTGCCAGGCGTCCTCTCCGTCACAATGGCGTCGCGCATTCCATTCGGCTACGGCAGCTCCAGCCGCCGCGTGCTCGCCACGCAGCGCACGGCGAGCATACCCAACGAGGGGCTGCGGATTTTCGTCAATACCGTTGGTTTGGACTATTTTCGCACGCTGGGACCGTCGATCGTGCACGGTCGCACCTTCGAGGCAACCGACGACGAGAACGCGCCGACTGTCGCCGTGGTGAACGAGGCGATGGCGAAGCGCCTCTGGCCGGATGAGGAAGCGCTCGGCAAGCGCTTCCGGCTCGCCGAGACGGGGGAAGAGCTTCAGGTGATCGGGGTCAGCCGCACCGCGCAATACATGTCGGTGGGAGAGGAGCCGCGTCCCTTCTTCTATATCTCGTGGTCGCAGCACTACCGGCCGGACATGATGGTGCAGCTGCACACCACCGGCGACCCGCTCGCGCTGGCGCAGCCGCTGCGCGAGATCGTCCGCGCGAGGGACAGCAACGTGCCGGTGTTCGATCTGCGCACGATGAGTGAGCACCTGCGCGGCGGACGCGCGCTGTTCATCGTCCGCATGGGCGCCATCTTCGGCGCGGCGTTCGGTCTGCTCGCCCTTACGCTGGCGGCGGTCGGTGTCTACGGCGTCGTGTCGTACTCCGTGAGCTCGCGTACGCGCGAGATCGGCATCCGCATGGCGCTCGGCGCCCGCATGGGCGCGGTGCTGCGCATGGTCGTGCGCCAAGGGATCATCCTTTGCGCCATCGGCGTGGCGGTCGGCATCGTTGGAGCGGCCGGCATCACGCGGTTGATGTCGTCGCTTCTGTACGACGTGAACCCGACCGATCCGACCACCTTCGCCGTCGTCGCCGCCGCGCTCGGTCTGGTCGCGTTCGTCGCCAGCTTCATCCCGGCGAGGAGAGCGGCGAAGGTCGATCCGAGTACGGCGCTTCGCGCGGACTGACCTCTGGACGGAGCTGCGTGCTGCGTGCTGCGTGCTGCGTGCTAACAGCGGCCACCTGACAACGCTCCAGAATCGGTAAGGAATTCGTCGAAGACCGGCGCAGTTAGCACGCAGCACGCAGCACGCAGCGCGCAGCACGCAGCACGCAGCGCCGTCGCGTGTCCTGTTCACTCTTGGGACTGCCAATCCCACGACCGAACATGACGACTCGACGGAGCACCACCCGCGTGTGAGTTATCAGTTACTGACGATTGCAGTTAGCAATCAGTTGTCGGTGGCACGCCCCTTCCATTGCAGCTGCTCTCTCTTCTTCAAGAGCTGCATCGCATCATGGACCTCCGGTACGCCCTCCGCACCCTCCGCAAATCGCCCGGATTCGCGTCGATGGCCGTGCTGTGCATCGCCCTTGGCGTCGGCGTCACGACGACCATCTTCAGCGCGGTGAACGGCATCCTGATCCGGCCGCTGCCGTATCCCGAGCCGGAGCAGTTGGTGAGCGTCTATGCGCGCTACGCGGCGCGCGGGGAACATGGCGTGAACATCTCCTTCCCCGACTACATCTCGTGGCGCGATGAGAACCGGACGTTCGCGCATCTCGGGATGTGGAGCTGGAACACGCTGGCGCTCTCGGGCGAGGGAGAGCCGGAGCGGATCGAGGGCGCACAGGTGACGGCGAATCTCTTTCCTCTGCTCGGCGTGCGGCCAATTCTCGGACGTGTTTTCACGGACGAGGAAGACCGGCCCGGCGCGGGAAAGGTGCTCCTGCTCGGCTACGGATTGTGGCAGCGCAGGTTCGCGGGTGACCGCGAGATCGTCGGGCGTCAGGTAGTCGTCGATGGCGTCCCGCATACGGTGGTCGGAGTGATGCCGCGCAACTTCGCGTTTCCGGAGCGCGGCCAGGCGTGGACGCCCTTCGCGATCGACGCCGCGAAAGAAGGACGGGGCAACCGCTACTTCGCCGGCGCGCTGGGGCGACTCCGGCCTGGCGTAAGATTGGCCGAGGCGCGGAGCGATCTGGCCATCATCTCATCGCGGCTGCAGCGCGCGTATTCGCGGGACAATTTTGGATGGGACGCCGAGGCGTTGACGCTGCGTGAGGATCAGGTGGGCGACCTGCGCAAGCCGCTGCTGCTCTTCCTCGGCGCGGTCGGATTCGTGCTGCTCATCGCCTGCGCGAACGTCGCGAATCTGATGCTGGCGCGCGCCGCGTCGCGGCAGCGCGAGATCGCCATTCGCGTGGCGGTCGGCGCCGGACGCGGGCGACTCGTTAGGCAGATCCTGACCGAAAGCATGGTGATCGCCGCGCTCGGCGGCGCCGTCGGCGTCTTGATCGCATCCTTCGGCGTCGATCTGCTCAAGCTCGGCTTCCCCGGCGACATACCCGGGTACATCGCGGCGCTGGAGATCGATCGTACCGTGCTGGCCTTCACCGTGTTGCTGTCGGGCGTGACCGGGATGGTGTTCGGCCTGGCGCCCGCGCTGCGCGCATCGCGCGTGGAGCTGAGCCCGTCGCTCAAGGAGGGCACGCGCGGCGCCGGTGATACCGTTGGCCGCAGCCGGTTGCGCGGCGCGCTGGTGGTGGCGGAAGTCGCGCTGTCGCTCGTGTTGATGATCGGCGCGTCGCTGCTCATCCGCAGCTACCGCGCGCTCGAGACGACCAACATCGGCTTCGACTCCAAGGGAATTCTGTCGGTGCGCATGTCACTGCCCGACGTGAAGTACGCCGCTCCCGCGAAGCGCGTCGCGTTCTACGATGCGCTGCTGGCGAGAGTGCGGGCGCTCCCGGGGGTCGCGTCGGCCGGCGCGGCGCAGGGGATTCCGTTCAGCGGATGGGACGTTCAGGGGGATTTCACCATCGAGGGGCGTCCCGCGCCGAAGCAGGGCGAGGAGTTCGTGTCGCACTATCAGACCGTCACGCCGGACTACTTCAAGGCGATCGGCGTTCCGCTGCTGCGCGGCCGTTGGATCGCCGACACGGATCGCGATACGTCGGTGCGCGTCGGCGTGATCAACGAGACCTTCGCCAAGCGGGCGTTTGCGGGGGAGGATCCGATCGGGAAGCGCGTTCATTTTGGCGGACCGGATTCCAAAGATCCCTGGATCACGATCGTCGGCATCGCGCGCGACTACCGCCACTACCGGTTGCCGCAGCCCATGGGACCTGCGATGTACGCGTCGTACTTCACCGATGCGTACCGGTCACAGACGCTGGCCATCAGGACTTCCCTGGCCGAGCCGCTGGCGCTCGCCGCCGCGGTGCGCGGTGCGATTCGCGAGGTGGACGCGGATGTGCCGGCCTATCAGGTGCAGACCTTCGAGCAGGTGCTGTCGCGCTCGCTGTGGCGGCAGCGTCTGCAGGGCCAGGTGCTCGGCGTCTTCGCCGTGATGGCGTTGCTGCTGGCGACCGTCGGCATCTACGGGGTGATCTCGTACACCGTCGCGCAGCGCACGCGCGAGATCGGGCTGCGAATGGCGCTCGGCGCCAGCCGGAGTCACGTGCTTGCGCTCGTCGTTGGACAGGGCGCGCGGCTGGCGATGCTTGGCGTGGCGATCGGCATCGCGGGCGCGCTGGCGCTTTCGCACGTGGTGGCGGGGATGCTTTACGGCGTGCAGCCCACCGATCTCGTGACCTTCATCGGCGTACCGGCGGTGCTGGCGGCGGTTGCGGTCGTCGCGTCTTACGTGCCCGCGCTACGGGCGACGAAGCTGGATCCCGTTGTAGCGTTGCGGAACGAGTGAGGAGGGGGCTAGGGGCTAGGGATTAGGGGTTGGGGCGCCGAATCAGGTTCGGCGCTCCCGATATCATCGCTCAGCTTTTCGATTTCTTTTTCGGTTTCGTCTTCCTGGCACCGGCGTGTTTTGCCGGCGCGCGCTTCTTACTGGCCTTCCTTGTTACCGCGCGTTTCTTCGGCCCGCTTTTCTTCGGCGCACGCGCTCCCAGCTTTCTCGTTTGAGGAATAAAGATCGCGGCGGCGTGGCCCATGACGCTGGCCGCGCGCTCCGGACCGTGCTCGCCGGCGTGGTGCGAGGCGAGATGCTCCTGGACGCGCGCGATCAGGTCGGCCTTGTCGACGTGAACGCCGGGACAGAAGGTGTGCTTCGTGCGCGGATCTTCCTTGTGGAGCCTGAGCGTCGCTGGATCGAGGCCGATGCCGCCGTGTAGAGCGGCCAGCGCGCGTACCGCGTTGTCGCGCAGCTTGTCGCCAAAGGGCTCGTGGTCGTAGTCGCCCACCAGCTCGACGCCCCACGATATCGAGTTCCACGACGGCGTGTGCACGCCCGGCATGTTGAGCGGCGTGAACACCCAAATAAGATCGTCGGCGACGAAGAGATGCGGACCACCGGACCATTTCTGGTGGTCACGATAGTACGACGTAAAGCCGACCATGCGCCGGGCGCCGTCGACCGAATGCCAAGAGGACAGTTTCGGATCTTGCGTGTTGTGTACGACGACAAATGACGGACGCCACGCGTTGAACTTTACGGTTTTGACGTACTTGTCGAAGTTGTCAGGGGTGAAGCTTGTACCGACAATGCCCTTCCAGGTAGCCATTCGAACCTCGCGCGCGTGGACGTGTACGGTGCCGAAGTGAAAGATGCCCGACGTCAGATGTCAGCAGGGTTGGTCCGTGCAGTGAGTCAGTTCTGACATCTGACGTCTGACATCTTCGACAAGCAGTTCACAGTTTCACTGCTCGAACATGATCTCATCCACATAACACCACAGCCACTGTTCACCAGGTTGAAACGACTGGATGATCGGATGGCGTGTCGCCTTGAAGTGTTTGGTGGCGTGCTTGTTCTTCGAGGAATCGCAGCATCCCACCTGCCCGCATTGCTTGCACAAACGCAAATGGACCCACGAGTCGCCGGTTTTCAGGCATTCCTCGCAACCGCTGGTGTGTGGCGCGATGTCACTGATGGTGTCGAGATGCGTGCACGCGACGGGCATACGAGGGCAGGTGGAAGACGTCAGATGTCAGATGTCGGTGACTGAATACCTTCGCTATTCTGGCGCCCCTTGAGACGAAACGCAAAAACGGCACGCCCAACCGGGTGTGCCGTTCTCTGCGAAGCGCGGTTAGCTCAGGCGCTCCAACCCCTAGCCCCCAATCCCCATCCCCTTAGTGATGAATCTCGTGCTCCGAAATCGCCTGGCTGGCGATCGGCGGGGTCTTGATGGCGACGTCGCGGTCGAAATCGGCGACGCGCGCGTCGAGGCGGCGCATCATCGTGCCGAAGGCCTTGGCGATCTCGGTATCGAACTCCGTGCCGGAGCGTTGCTCGATGAACTCCAGTGCCGCTTCAGCAGAGTAGGGCTGGCGGTGTGCGCGCGCGATGCGGAGCGCATTGTACACGCTGCACACGCGCACGAGCCGGCTGGGATACTGTGGCGGGCGGCGGATCGAGCGGTGCGGATACCCCGAGCCGTCCGGCCGAAGGTGATGCTCGTAGGCGACGGTGGCCGCGATCTCGAGGCGTTGGTCGCTGGCCGCGATGATGCGCGCGCCATCGATCGGATGGTGCTCGATGATCGTTCGCTCGTCGTCGGTCAACGGGCCGGCCTTGGCCAGCACCTCCTTCGGCATGCGCGCCATGCCGATGTCGTGCAGGAGCGCCGCGGTTCCGAACGCGTTGACGTCGCGCTTGCGCATGCCCAGAAATTCCGCCAACGCCATCACGAGCACCGAGACGTTGATCGAGTGGATCGCGTTGTACGGATCGCTCGCCTTGAGGCGGAGCAGCGGCACGATCATGGCACTCGTGCCCTTCATCGCCACCGACAACGAGCGGACCACCGCATCGGCCTCGATCAGCGGCACCTGATCTCTCGTCTCGACCTCGGTCTGGATCCAGTTGACGGCATTGATCTCTTCGGCGAGACCAAATGCCAGCCCTCGGTCGGGCGTCTTTGATTTGGTCGACTTGAGCGCGTCGTCGGCCGGGGTTCCTTCCTCATTGTGCACCACCAGCGCGCCGAAGCGAATGTTGCGGCGCTTGAGCAACGAAGTCGCGCCCGGGATCTCGGCGTCGTCGAGCGACGCGCCCACCGGCATGGTCCGCACGGCGTAGGTGTCGACTCCGGCGCGCACGATGCGCGACAGTACGTCGGCCAGAAACTCGGCGTACTCCTCGCGCCGCACGCCGTACCCGAACTCGAGCCGCTGAATTCCGACCTCGGCCAACCGTATCGCCCACGGCCAATCACGGAGATCGCGCAGTGGTGAGTCTTCGTAGATCACGTCGCGGCCGATGAACGAGAAGCGTGGATCGCGATTCTCTTGCTGGAGCTTGCCGAGCGCGCCGAACGAGACGTCGACCGCGCGCTCCCACGCCGGATGCTCACGCGAGTAGAGCATCATCGCCGAAAGGCTCTGGCCGAGCGAGGTCAGAAAGGTGGCGGCGGACTTCATGCGGCGTCTCCAGCGGGCTTGCGGCGCGACGAGGGTTGAATGGCCGTGAGCACGTCGGCGTCCTTGCTGCGGGCGGCGAGCGCGAGCACTTGCTGCGCCGCCGCGTCCTGCGGCCAGTACTCGGCCAGCGCCGAGAGCGCAGCCAGCAGCGTCGACGTTTTCTCCGCGAGCGGCCTGCGGAACCAGCGGCGCTTGCTTGCCATGGAGATCTGGGCGATGGCCCGCAACGCGTGGGGCGCGCGCGTGGGCGCGATGGTGCGCACGGCGAGCTCGGCCAGAGGTCCGGAGATCGTGCCATCGCGCAATCCGTTGGCGACGAGCGACACGGCGTCGTTCGGACACCCATGACTCTGCGCCGCGGTGAGCGCCGCGCGGACGATGCGCTCGTCGAGGTCGCGCAGGCCGCGAGATATCGAGCTGTCTCTGGTCCAGCGCCCGCGTGGGTCGCTCTGCTTGAGCACGAGCGCATAGGCCTCGCGCCGCACGCGCGCATCCTCGTGCTCGGTGTACGGCACGGGGTTGAATGCCGCCGGCCATTCGGGAAGGCGACCCATGAGGAGCAGCAAGTTGCGCTGCAAATACCACGGCGCGGTGGGCAACCGTTTGACGATGATGTCGCCGATACCGGGACCGAGCTGCGCGATGATCTCAAACAGCTTCCAGCGCGCCTGGCTGTCATCCTCGTGCTCGAGCGCGTCGACCAGCGGCGCCGCCGCGGCGAATCCGACGCGGGCGACGAGCCGGCCGAGCACGTCGAAGTCGACCGGGCTGTCCTGCAGCAGCCGGCGCACGGTACGCGTGTTGTCGAGATGGCGGCGCAGCGTCCACACCACCCGGTTCGAGGTCGGCGCGTGGTCGGCCATCGCCATCAGCTCGGAGATCTTTCCCTGCTTGACCATCTCGGTCACGGCGTGCTTGGCGGTGATACCGAACACTTCGATCTCGAGGCTCATCTGCACCACGGACGCCGGCGGCGGCTCGTACACGCTGCCGCTCGTCACGGGCTCGAGGGGCTCGCTCGCCAATTTTTCGAGCGTGTCCCAATACGTGTCTTCCGGCAGCAGCGCCGCGCCGTCCCAGTCGTCGATCAATTGGCGCACGTTCATTCGGAGCGCTTCGTCCGACGCCGAGCGGCGGGCGGCCGTGCCCTGATCGGCGTGCCGCGCGAGCTTCGACAACAACATGAGCAACGCTTCCGACATCGTGTGATTCGAGCTCGACGCGACGATGCGCGCGAGGTCGAGCACCGTGTCGGCGGCGAGCGTGTGCGATGCGCTGCGGAGCAGCTGCCGGCGCTGCGCCGCGTCGCCACCCAGGCGGAGCAACCGCTCGAGCGCCTCCGGGGCGAGACCCCGCACCAGGTCGGACGCGCGCCGGCCGAACGCGCGAGCGACGCGTCCGCTCTCGCGCTTGATCTGATCGGTCAGCTGGGTGAAGAATCCGAAAAACTCGTGCGCGACGCCTGGCTCGCCGGACCGCGCTGCAAGCTTCCCGGCGAGCGCGGCCGGATCATCACTCTCGGCCGACTCGTTAGGCAGACCAGCTGTCGCACCGAGGAGTCCGGCCGAGCGGGCGAGACGCTGCCAGAGTCGCGACGATCCGCTCTCGAGCTCCGCGTCGCCAGGCTCGACCTCCTCGTCACCGTCGACCAGCTTGAGCTGCGTGTAGTTGAGCGGGTAGAGCTCGAGGTGCGCCCAACGATGCTCGCGCCGGTCGCCCTCGGAGGGCAGACCCGTAATGCGCGCCCACCCAATCTCCGCCTCGGGCGCGGTGCCGCGCGCAATGAACTTGAGCAGCTCGGTGAGCTCGCTCTCGCTGACGCCCGACGCGAAGCGGATCGCGCCCACTTCGCGGCGGAACAGCTTCGCCGCGAAATCGCGCAGCACGTTGCTGTTGTTCTCGGTTGGCGCGCCGTCGATGATCAAGCGATCGCGCGCCACGCCGATCACCATCGGCTCGCGGTCGCGAAGCACGCCGGCCAGCCGTTGCGCCATGGTCGAGACGGCGGTATCGAGCAGCGGATGCCCGTCGGGATACATCCCGTATTTTTGCAATCCGACCGAGAACTCGATCAGAAAGTCATCGATCGCGCGAGGGATCGATAGACGAGCGTCGATGGCGGCTGGCAGAGCAGTCACAGTCATTGGCTACACATAGGGATGTCTTGATAGTGTCGGCCGCCGAGCGTCGACATCTTAAGCACGATCGTTTTTGACTTTCCGTCACGTATTAGCGAGTGCTCATTCGGCTTTCTGCCTCGTGACTTTGATCACCAAATCGGAATGAACATTCTGATCATTGGCGGAACGGGATTCATCGGGCGGCACGTCACGGCCGATCTGGCTCGCGACGGACACGATGTCACTGTGCTCCACCGCGGCATCCACGAGCCACCCCTCCCCACGCTCGTGAGGCATGTTCGCGCGGCGACCGCCGGCATCCCCGTGACGGAATTTCCGGATGAGATCCGGCGCGCGACATTCGATGTCATCATCCACATGGTGCTCACCGGAGATCGCGATACGGCGGCCGCCCAACTTGCCTTCCGGGAACGGGCGGGCCGTCTCGTTGCGATATCGAGCGGCGATGTGTATTCCGCGTCGGCGCAGGTGCTCGGCAAGGAGCCGCCGTCGGGCGATCCCTCCGCGCTGATCGCCGAGGGCGCGCCGCTGCGCAAAGAGCTGTTCGCGTACGGGCGCCGCATAGCGAGCCCGTGGGGCGAGATTGACGACTACGAAAAAATTCTCGTGGAACGGGTGGCCACTAGCGACGCGTCGCTTCCGGCGACGGTGCTCCGTCTGCCGATGGTCTACGGGCCGGGCGATCCGCAACAGCGATTCGGTCCATATATCGCGCAGATGCGCGAGCGCCGGCCGGTGATCTTCATCAGCGAGCGGCAGGCGCGCTGGCGATACACGCATGGCTACGTCGAGAACGTGGCGCAGGCGATCGCGCTGGCCGCGACCAATCCACGTGCCGTGACGCGCACGTACAACGTCGGCGAGCACCCGACGCCCACGCTCGAGGCGCGCGTGCGCGCACTGGGCGACGCGGCCGCCTGGCGTGGCGAGTTGGCGATCGTTCCCGAGGCGCAGCTGCCGGCCGAGTTGCGTTCGCCGACGATCTACGCGCGCGACGTCATCTTCGATACGAACCGGATTCGTACCGAGCTGGGATACTCGGAGAGCGTTGGAGTGGCGGAAGGAGTTCGGAGGACGGTCGCCGAGGTTGTGTAATGGCTCATCAAAGAGGGTCGGTTTGCACAACCAAACAACGGCACATTGTCTTCGATCAAGACATCCGTGGGCCGAGATCACCGGATCGCCGTCTCGCGCGCCACCCGTCAACGCTGAACCGCCGGCTCGACGGCGTACACAGCACGACGAGGTTCGCGATGAGGATGGCGACGTAGATCCAAGGCCCCTCCGGCGTATGTCCCTGGGCGACCAGCAGGTTCACCGACTGGAGCACGCCGAGGAGAGCGCCCGTTTTCGCCCATGCGCCCAGCACCAGCGACGTGCCGATGGAGATTTCCGCGAACAGCAGGAGCCATCCAAAGAGGTGGAAGTGCGGCACGACGACATCTTGCAGGAACGCGCGATAGAGGTCGACCGTCGGATACTGGATGCTCTGCGCGAAAGCGAACATGAGCCCCCGCGGGGCATTCAGGCCGAAGTCCGGTGGAAGCTTCCAGTGCTGCTCGTACAGCCAGTACGACCCGACAGCGATGCGGGCCGCGGCGAACGCCACGTCGTACCAGCTGCCGTGCCGGGCCGCGGATGCCGGCGTCTCGTCGCGAGTGTGCTGAGCAGTCATTCGCCGCCTCCGTTGCGCTGTTGAGTCGTGTCGGACAAGCTAGCGTTGGGGCGTGTACCACCGGCGCATGGCGTGGCCCGGCACGCCGAGCCGATGCAGGAGCGTCATGCCCCAGATCATACCGAGCGTCCTCCACCACCCGCGCTTCTCGTGCCGCCGGGCGGACGTGAGGACCTCCAGGTCGAGCAGGACCAGCCGTCCGCGATGTCGCAGGCGAGCGAGAATCTCCAGGTCTTCCATCACGCTCCAATCCTTGAACCCGCCCGCCAGCGTGAACACGTCGCGCCGGACGAACATGGCCTGGTCTCCAAAGAAAGTGTTCAGGAGTGACGAGCGGAGGTTGACGTTGTAGCCCACGAGCGCGGCCAGCCATCCGGGATGATCGAGTCTGAGGCGAAACGCGCCACCGATCACTCCCGACCGATCGAGCGCCTTCGCGATGACGGCGGCGGCTCCCTCGGGAGGGATCGTGTCAGCGTGCAGAAAAAGGAGCACGTCGCCCGTCGCCATCGACGCCGCGGCGTTGAGCGCCGCACCTCGGGTCACGGGAAGCGCGAGAACATGCGCGTAGGGTCGCGCGCGCTCGGCAGTGCGGTCCGCGCTGCAGCCGTCCGCGACGATCAGCTCGTGCGGGGCAAGGGTCGACAGAGCTCGCTCGAGTGTCTCGGCGATTATCGCTTCTTCGTTGAACGTCGGAACGATGACGGACAGTTTCATGTGCCTCGCGCGGAATGGAGGCGACGTAGTTGACGCCGGGCGTACCGGAGTGGATGTTCGGCCACCGATCACTTTCGACAGTTGACACCGTGCGCCGCAAGGAGTGTGTACGTGAATGCGCAGACCGCCACGAGCGCCGCCAGTAGCATAGCGCGAGATGTGCTCGCGCCCGCCGCCGCCGAGAACGACAAACAGGGACGGTTTTCGACCGACGCGGTCGAGGCGCTCGGCCGCTCGGGATTGCTCGGCCTACTGCTGCCCGCGGACATGGGCGGAGCGGCGCTCGGGCCGCGCGCATTCGCCGGCGTGGTCGCGGCGCTCGCGGAAGTGGACGCATCGGTCGCCATGGTATTCCTCATGCACACGGTCGCGTCGGTAACGGTGGCCGCCGCGCCGCGCACGCAGGCTCTCGTGGACGTGCTGAAGGCGATGGCGAGCGGCATGCACCTGTCGACGCTCGCGTTCAGCGAGGCTGGATCGCGCAGCCACTTCTGGGCACCGGTCTCGCGCGCCGAGAGTCTGAACGGCAGCGGCGTTCGACTGGCAGCGCGCAAATCGTTCGTGACGAGCGCCGGTCACGCGCAGAGCTACGTCACCTCGGCCCTGTCGCCGGCAGGGACCGGCGTCACCTATTCCACGCTCTATCTCGTGCCGGCGGGGTGCGATGGGTTGACGGTGTCGGGCGCATGGGACGGACTCGGGCTGCGCGCGAATGCATCGTCGCCGATGCTCCTCGACGGTTGCATCGTGCCGCCCGAAATGCGTCTCACGGAGGATGGCAGCGGCTTCGCGACGATGCTGAACACCGTGCTTCCGCTGTTCAATCTCGGACAGGCCGCCGTCTCGCTCGGCCTCTGCCGCGCCGTGGTCGCGGCGACGATCCGACACCTCGGCACCGCGAAATTCGAGCATCTCGGGTCGACCTCGCTCGGCGAAGCGCTCCCTACTCTGCGCGCCCAACTCGCCACGATGCAGATCGAAACCGATGGCCTGCAGGCGCGGATCGACGATGCGATTGGCCACCTTGAGCGTCCCGGAGACCTGACGATGCTGCGAGTGCTCGAAGTAAAGGCGGCGGCCGGCGAGACGGCGATCGCGGTGACGTCGCACGCGATGCGCGCGTGCGGGGGCGCGGCGTTCTCGCGACAAACCGGCATCGAGCGATTTTTCCGCGACGCGCAGGCCGGCGCGGTGATGGCGCCGACCAACGACGTCCTGCGTGAATTCATCGGCAAGTCGTTGCTTGGCCTCCCGCTGTTCTAGGCGACAATCGCAGGGCGTTCTGCCCCACCAACCCATGTGAGGAGCACCGCGTGTCCCCTCGAACTCTCTGGCTCGGAGCCGTCGCGTACGACCCGAAAGTCGTTCCCATCTGGGAAGGCATGCGCCGGTATTTTCGCGATGATGCCAAGCTCGATGTCGAAGTCGTCTTGTTTCAGAGCTACGAAGCGCAGGTGCAGGCGCTGCTCGCCAACGGCAGCGATCCGGTTCCACGGATCGACATCGCATGGAACACCAATCTTGCGTTCCTCCAGGCCCGCGAATGGAGCACGAGCGCGTGCCGGCCACTGGCCATGCGCGACACCGACCTTGGCTGGATGACGCTGATCATCGCGCCGTCCGGCGGCGCGGTGGCGTCGATCGACGACCTGCGCGGGCGCTCGCTCGCGTTGGGAAGTCGCGATAGCGGTCACGCCGCCATCCTCCCGGTTCATTTCCTCGCCGAACACGATCTCGTGGAAGGGCGCGATTACCGATCGCTGCGAATCGATACCGATGTCGGGAAGCACGGCGATACCGGCACGAGCGAGATCGAAGTGCTCCGCGCCGTGCTCGACGGACGGGCAGACGCAGCCGCGGTCGGTAGCCCGTTCTGGTCGGGCGTGCAGGACCAACAACTCGTCCCCGCCGGTGCGCTATCCGTCGTATGGTCGTCGCCTCCCTACTCTCATTGCATGTTCACCGCGCGAGTCGGTCTCGAGAAGGATCTTGCGACGCGATTCACCGATGCGCTGTTACTGATGAGCATCGACAATCCGGTGCATCGTCCCATTCTGGAGGCGGAGGGATTGCGGCGCTGGATTGCAGCGGACGTCAGCGGCTACGACTCGCTCGAGGCGGCGTGCCAGGCGCAGGGATTTTTCCGCCAACCGGCCGATCAACCGCACTAGGCGCAGTGGAACACGGAGGCGAGGCGATCGCCGTGGGCGCGCTCGCGGGCGAGATGCGCCCGCACGGCCTCGAACGCGCCGGCGAGTGGAAAGACATCGCGCGTGACGAGCATGTCGGCGTCGTCGGCGCCGACCGGATGCCAGTAGACGCCGTCGGCGGTGATCGTGATCTCCGGCACCAAGTCGGCGCGCGACAGGGCAATGCCGGTCTCCGCGACGCCTCGCATGGCGACACGCCGAATGACGCGATCCTCTGGCGCCACTTCCCTGGCATCGAGAAACGTTCTGAAACGCTCCTCGTCCACGTCGGTCGCCACCGTTGCCGCCAAGCGAACGCGGAAACCGCTCGCCCGCGCGAGATCAATGCCGTCCAGGGCACGCCGCCACGCGCCGGCGCCACGATGCGCGTCGTGCAGGACGGCATCCGGACTGTCGAGACTGATCTGCAACGTCACCCGGTCGCGCGGCAGATGTTCGAGCGCGGCCAGCCGCGTCCCCTTGAACAGCATTCCGTTGGTGAGCAGCGTGACCGGCGCCGCCTCGGCCAAGGCGATGACGATGTCGTCGATGTCGTTGAGCAGGAACGGCTCGCCCCCCGTCACGAAAATCTCGCGCACGCCGAGCGGCGGTGCCTCGCGCGCGATGCGCCGGGCGCGGTCGATGCCGATCTCTCGCCGCCGCGCGGCGGGCGAGGACCGTACGCAGCAATAGTCGCACTGCAGGTTGCAATGAAAGTTGACGTACACCCACAAGCGCTCGCCGAGCGGTCGCGCGTCTCCATCACCAAGAGGCGCGGGTCCGTGACGAATCACCCAGCGCGTCTCATCGCCATCGGTCGTGCGAGCGACGATCGAGTGTCCCGTGAATCGAGACCATGCGTCGAGACCGGAGTCGACAGCCGCCGCGGTGCGGCTCGTGATCGCGATCAGATCGCCGGGCGCCGTTCGCCGGAGCGCCGCCACCAACTCCAGCAGCAAGCCCGATCCGAACGTACGATCGCCGGTATCCAACTCGAGGTGCGCGGAGATTGGTGTGTGTGCCATCGGATGCTGAATATCGTAAGTCCGGCAGCCGCCCGATCGCCGCGTTCGGCAAGGACGGAGCGATGATCGAATTGAACTCATCGCGGGGCGAAGGCAAGCCGCGCGAGAAAGAGCGCATCCTGGCGATCATGGCGAAGGCGCCGCGCCCCGGTCACGTCAAGACACGGCTTGCCTCGGTGTGTTCCCCGACACAGGTCGTCCAGTTGTACCGGGCGCTGATCGAGGATACCATCGGTCTCGCTCGCACGGTCGGCGCCAGCATCGCGATCGTTTGTCCGCCCGATGACGCCGGCGAGATCACCGCCTGGCTGCCGTCCGACCTTCGCGTCGTACCTCAGCGAGGCCGGGGGCTCGCCGATGGTCTCGCCTCAGCGTTCGAGATCCTCTGCGAACCGCCGCGACGCGTCATCGCCTTCAATGGCGACAGTCCGCATCTCGCGCCCGGCGTGCTCGAGTCTGCCTTTTCCGCGCTCGCGGATCACGACGTGGTGCTCGGACCGAGCGAGGATGGCGGATATTTCCTGGTCGGCGCGACGCGGATGCACGCTGGTCTGTTCGATCAGCAGGCGATGGGAACCGGCTCAGCGCTCGACGCGATCATCTCGCGGACGCGGCGCCTCGGGCTGTCCTCGGCGGTGACCGCGGGCCACTATGATGTGGACATGCCCGCCGATCTTGCCCGGCTCGCTCTCGAGCTGGCGGCTCGGCCGGAGCGCGCGCCGAGAACGGCTGCCTTGTTGGCGGACTGGACGTCCGCGCAATCCGCGTAATCCGTGATGAGTTTTTTCGTTTGTTAAGCCTTGCTTAGGCGCCAGGCACTCGTCAGCTTCGCGCATGCCAAAGAAAAAGCCAGACCCGCCGCAACGCGTCCCGCGCTATCGGCGCACCGAGAGTGATCCGACGCATCCGGGGTTTCTGCCAGAGTCGCTCGACAAATCGATTATCGCCATCCCGTTGCTCGACCAACTGGACAAGGATGAGGAGACGCGCGCGAAGGCGGGGAAGGACGAATCTTCGCCGCCCGATCGGTATCACGTCATCATCGATTTGAATCTGGCGCACGCCGGCAACCGGGATGGCGCGCGCGTGCGCGTGCTTGAACTCCTCGCGGTGATCGATAAGGAGAAGGCCGGCTACGCCCGCGTGCACCAAACGAAGACGGAACTGAGCTCTCAGTACGTCTTCGCCGTGATGAACGCGTACTCGATTCGCACGCTCGTGGCCCGCGACAACCCGGGCGATGCGGCCCCGTCGACCACGCGGGACACCGGCGTCGCGCCGTCGACCTCGACGACGGTCGAGGCGAAGATCGCGCGTATGGCGGATTTTCAGCGTGCCATCTATCGCGTGTGGCCGGACTTCAAGGTGCGCGGCTTTCTGACTAAATCGGTCTCCACGGTCAAAGCCGACGCGGCGCGCAGCTCCTTTGCCGCGTCGGGCAAGGACATCGTGTGGGCGGTGATCGACTCGGGCGTGGAGAACCACCCGCACTTTTTCGCGCACAAGAACCTCGAGGTCGAGCTTCCGCTGGCGCACGAGGATTTTACCGCGGAGGATGGCGGCGTGGGCGATCCGCATCGTGACGACGCTGGCCACGGCACGCACGTGGCGGGGATCATCGCCGGACAGATGGCCGCCCAGAAAAAGAAAGACGGCAGCACCGTGCCCGATACGGTGAGGGCCGTCACTCGCCATTGGGACGAGAAGGGCGGCATCACCTACAACGTCGAGACGTTCGAGTGCATTTCCGGGATGGCGCCCGAGTGCAAGATCGTGAGCTTCAAAGTGCTCGATGCGACGGGCAGCGGCTTCGTCAGCAACATCCTCTCGGCCATCGAGCGCATCCAACGGCTGAACGGCAACGGGCGCCGCTTGCTCATCCACGGCGTGAACCTCAGCGTCGGCTACGACTTCGAGCCGGAGTGGTTCGCCTGCGGCCACAGTCCGCTGTGCGTTGAAGTCGACCGGCTCGTGCGCTCCGGCGTGGTGGTCGTGACCGCGTCCGGCAACACCGGTTACGGATTTCAGACGACGAAGTTCGAGGGGACCGTCGCGGCAGGGATGACGCTGAGCATCAACGATCCCGGCAACGCCGAGCTCGCGATCACGGTCGGGTCGACGCATCGCGACATGCCCTTCACGTATGGCGTGTCGTACTTCTCATCGAAGGGACCGACGGGCGACGGCCGGCCGAAGCCGGATCTGGTGGCACCAGGCGAGAAGGTGATCTCCTGCGCCGCCGGCGATGCCCGCACCAAGGCGGCGACCGAGCTCGGCAAGGTGAAGTTCGACTACGTCGAGCAGAGCGGCACGAGCATGGCCGCGCCGCACGTGTCCGGCGTCATTGCCGCCTTTCTCTCCATCCGCCGCGAATTCATCGGCGAGCCCCTTCGCGTGAAAGAGATCTTCACCTCCACCGCGACCGACCTCAAGCGCGACCGCTCCTTCCAGGGCCACGGCCTGGTGGATCTCATGCGCGCCATTCAATCCGTCTGATCCCACAGCACAGCAAGGAGTTTTTCCATGGCCGCGTTGCCCGACAAGATTTTGGAGCTCGAGTTCGACAAGAACGGCAAGCCCGCGCACCCGGAACAGGTGGACGCGGTCAGCGCCGCTGTGAAAGCCAGCAACGCGACCGACCTGATCGTGATGTCGCACGGCTGGAACAACGACATGAGCGAAGCGCGCTCGCTCTACAAGGGACTGCGCGATCACATCGCGGCGCAGCTGCCCAACGTGCCCGGCGCGGCCGGCCGCACCTTCGTTATCGCGGGCGTGCTCTGGCCGTCGAAGAAGTTCGCCGAGTCGGAGTTGATTCCCGGGGGTGCGGCTGCGGCCAGCGATAGCAAGGCCGACGGCATCATCCAGAAGCAGCTCGACACGCTCGAAAAGCTGATCGACGACAAGAAGTCGGCGAAGGATTTCGAGAAGGCGAAAAAGGCCGCGGCGAAGATGGACGATGACAGCGTCGATGGAAAAAAGGCGCAGCAGGAATTTGTCGCCTTCGTGCTCGGGCATCTGCCCAAGGAACTGGCCGATCACGGTACCGAGCCGCACGCCGAGGCCATGCGCACGTTCGACAAGACGAAGCTGCTCGATACGCTCGGCCGGCCGACGGTGGAGGCTCCGGCTCCGCATCGCGGCGGCGCGACGTCGATCGGAGCGGGTGCGCCGGCGGCGAAGCCGCACGGCGGCGCCGCGGGGCTGGGCGACATGTTCGGGGGAATCAAGGCCGGCGCGATGAACCTGCTGAACTTCGTCACCTACTATCAAATGAAGAACCGCGCGGGCGACATCGGGCGCGGCGGCGCGGCGACGGCGCTTCAGACGATCAAGGACGCTTCTCCCGGCCTCAAGATTCATCTCATCGGGCATAGCTTCGGCGGCCGGCTCGTGACCGCCGTCGCGTTGGGTCCGGACGGACAGGGCGCGCTCGGCGTGTCGTCCATGTCGCTGCTCCAGGCGGCGTACTCGCACTACGGACTTGGCGCGAAGGAGGACGGGATCGCCGACGGGTTTTTCCGCCGGGTGATCACGGAGAAGCGGGTGAGCGGTCCCGTCATCATCACGCACACGCGGAACGACAAGGCCGTCGGCACGGCATACGCGATGGCGTCGCGGGTGGCGCGGCAAGTCGGCGCCGCGCTGGGCGACGCGAGCGACCAGTACGGCGGCATGGGGAGCAACGGGGCGCAGCACACGCCGGAGGTGGTGAAGGAGACGCTGCACGATCCCGGCACCGCGTACACGTTCGCCGACGGCAAGGTGTACAATCTGCTGGCCGACAAGTTCGTGTCCGGACACTCCGACATCGCGAACGACCCGGTGGGGTTTGCGGTGGCGAGCGCGATCGGGGCGACTTGAAAGCAGTCGTCGGTCGTCAGCGCCACGGTTCCGCTGAAAACCGTGGTGCTGGCGCGCTCACGGGCTTGATCTCGCCAGGTTCACTTGACACCGGTGGCCGACTACTGTAAACGTTTACAGACTTACAGTACCGAGTGGCCAGCGTGGTTCAATCCAGCTCCAGCAGGCACATCATCACCATCCGCGACGTCGCCCGCATCGCCAAGGTCTCGGTGGCGACCGTGTCGCGCGTGATCAACAACAGCGGACCCGTCAGTGGTGCCACCCGGCTGCGCATCGAGCGCGTCGCGGCGAAGCTTCGCTACTCGCCCAATGGCGCCGCGCGCAGCCTCATCACGAGCAAGACCAGCACGCTCGGCGTGCTGCTGCCCGATCTCTACGGGGAGTTCTTCTCCGAGGTCATCCGCGGCATCGACCAACGGGCGCAGCGGCACGGCTATCACGTAATCGTTTCCAGCTCCCACAACGACCGGCGCGAGGTTGAAATCGCGTTGGGTGCCATGCGCGGGCGGGTGGACGGGCTGATCGTCATGTCACCGGATGTCGATCCGAGCGCACTCGAGGCGAACTTCTTGCCGAGCCTACCTGTGGTGCTGCTCAACTGCGCGGTGAAGGGTGACGCCTTCGACACGCTCAACATCGACAACGCGGCGGGCGCGCAGGCGATGACCAATCATCTGATCGGACTGGGGCATGCGCGCATCGCCTTCATTCAGGGCGCGGCGCGCAATCACGATGCCGATGAGCGTCTCAAGGGCTACCGGGCCGCGCTCAAGGGCGCGCGGCTCGAGCGCCACGAGCAGTGGGAGCCGCGCGGCGATTTCACCGAGTCCGGCGGGTACCGGGCGGCGATGGGCCTGCTCAAACGCCGCCCGCGCCCAACGGCGATCTTCGCTGCAAACGATTCCATGGCCATCGGCGCCCTCAGCGCGCTGCACGATGGGGGGGTTGTGGTGCCGGACGAGATGGCCATGGCCGGCTTCGACGACATCCCGATCGCACGCTACACCAGTCCCCCGCTCTCCTCCGTCCATGTCCCCATCAACCGACTCGGCGAGTGGGCGACCGACAAGGTGCTGCACGCCATCTCCCACAAGAACGAGCACAGACGCAAACAGGAACTGCTGGCCACCACCCTGGTGATCCGGCAGTCGTGCGGCGGCAGCGACGCCAAGGTGCCGAGCCGCGCGCGGTGACCACTCGAGGAATGTTTCACGTTCGGAGTCCGCATCTCGCAGTTCGTATTTCAATCAGGAGGTCGTAGTCATGCGATGGAATCCAGTATTTCGAAGCTCGCGACTCGCGCTCGCCGCGACGATCGCGATCGGTAGCATGCTCGCGGCGCGTCAGTCCCAGGCGCAAACCGCCACAGCCACGGTGCAGGGCTACGTCACCGACTCCGGCGGCCGCCCGGTCGGCGACGTGCAGATCTCGGCGCGCAACGTGAGCACCGGCTCGGTGCGCGGCGCGACAACGGGCAGCAACGGCTTCTTCAACATGTCGGGGCTGCAGCCGGCGACGTACGATCTGAAAGTGCAGCGTATTTCGTTTCAGCCGCTGGCGCGCACCATTACCCTCCTGATCGGTCAGACGCAGCGGCAGGATTTCCAACTGCTGCAGGCGAACGTGACGCTGGCCTCGGTGACCGTCGTCGCGACGCCCCCGGCGTCCGACGTGCACACCTCGGAGGTCGCGACCAACATCACCCGCGATCAGATCCAGAACCTGCCGTCGGCGAACCGTAACTTCCTCGAGTTGGCCAAGCTCGCACCGGGCATCACGCAGCAGCCGATCGGGCAGGATCGTGTCGACATCGCCAGTGGCGCGCTTCCGGCGCAGAACATGAACGTCTTCATCGATGGCGCAAGCTTGAAGAGCGACATCCAGCCGGCCGGTATTGCCGGACAGGACGCCAGCCGCGGCAATCCGTTCCCACAGAGCGCGATTCAGGAGTTCCGCGTCATCACGCAGAACTTCAAGGCGGAATACCAGAAGGCGGCCGGCGCCATCATCACGTCGGTCACGCGGTCGGGCGGCAACGAGTGGGACGGTAACGCGTTCGTCTACGGGCAAACGAAAAGCACCGTCTTGCGCAACGCCTTTGATGCCAAGAAACCGGACTACAACCGCTATCAGGCTGGCCTCTCGCTGGGCGGACCGATCATTCAGGACAAGCTGCACTTCTTCGGATCGTGGGAAGGGAACTATCAGAACCGCAACGGCACGGTGGTGCCCGGAACGGCGCCGACTGGCGGCTCGGCCGGCCTTCCGGCGGTCTCGTCCTTTGCAGGTACGTTCGGCCAGCCGTTCCGCGAGAACCTGTTCTTCGGCAAGCTCAACTACGATTACACGCAGTCTCAGACCATGGAGCTGAGCGCCTTCGTCCGTCGCGAGTATGAAGACCGCGGCTTCGGCGGCCAGACGACGCTGCAGCGCGCAGAGCATTTCGTCGACAACAGCTACTCCGTCATCGCCAAGCATCAGTACACGTCAGGTGCGTGGCTCAATCAGTTGCTGCTCAACGTACAGAACTCGAGCTGGATGCCGCAGCCGCTCTCGCCATCGCTCGTCGGCCAAAACTTTTTTGGCGTCATCCAAGTTGGCGGCCGCGATACGCGACAGGACTTCAATCAGGATCGCATCGCGCTGCGCAACGACGTCACGTATTCGGGTTTTCAGGCGGCCGGCGATCACGTGTTCAAGTTCGGGGCATCCTACGATCACCTGAACTACCACGTCGTGAAGTTCCTGAACGAGAATCCGTTCTTCAACTACGAATTCAATCCGGGCAACGGCCGCGATTTCACGCAGCCCTTCGAGGCGTTCATCGGCTTCGGCAATCCGGATCTGAGCGCGAAGAACAACGAGATCGGCCTTTATGCGCAGGATGATTGGACGATCGGGCAAAGGCTCGTGCTCAACCTCGGCCTCCGGTGGGATTACGAGTCCGACATGGTGAACAACGGCTACGTGACGCCGCAACAGATTCGCGACTCGCTCAGCAGCTTCGTGCCGGCGAAATACTTCACGAACGGCAGCGACCGGAAGCCGTTCTACGGCGCGTTCCAGCCCAGGCTCGGCTTCTCGTACGACGTGGGCGGCAACCAGAGTACGGTCTTTTTCGGCGGCGCGGGATTGTACTACGATCGCGATGTCTACAACGACATCCTGGATGAGAAGTACCGCCGGCAGTACTCGACGTACCAGATTCGCTTCAACCGCACGGGTCCGGTGGCGGGATGCCCGAACTGCGTGATGTTCCAGCCGCAGTATCTCAGTCGTGCGGGCCTGCTCGCCCTCATCGCCAGCGGCGCGACCGGCAAGCCGGACGTCTTCCTGCTTCCGAACGACATCAAGCCGCCAAAGACCTATCAGTTCAGCGGTGGCGTGCGCCAGACGATGGGCAGCTACGTCGGTTCAGCGACCTACACCGGCGCGCGTGGCTTCAACAACATCACGTACATCTTCGGCAATCGACAGCCGAACGGAAACTGCTGCATCGGGCTTCCGTCGTACAACAACGTGCTGCTGGCCAGCCCGGACGTGAAATACTGGTACGACGCGCTGCAGCTGCAGATCGAGAAGCCGTTCCTCGCCATGTCGCGCTGGGGCGGATCGATCAACTACACGCTGGCGCGCGCGGAAAAGAATGGCGGCGATCTCTTCTCATTCGACTGGGTGACGGTCGCCGCATCGCCGCGCCACCCGACCGAGCGCGACGAGCGGCACCACGTGGTGATGAACGGGATCGTTCGCCTGCCATGGGAGATCAACGCCAGCTCGGTGATCACGCTCGGCTCCGGCCAGGCGTTCAACATTTTCGATGGCACCGGCTCGCAGTTTGTCTACCGCCCGTTCGGCGGCCATCCCGACGGCAGCTTCCTTGGCGTGTTCGCGACCAAGAACGTCGACGCGCGGTTGCAGAAGAACTTCAAACTGTCGGGCCGGCAGGTGGTGGGCGTGCAGGTGGAAGCGTTCAACCTGCTCAACACGACGAATTTTGGATGCTATGACGGTGGGACGGGTGGCGCGCCACCCAATGGCAACCCCAATTTCCGTCACCCCTTCTGCTCGGCGCCGGCGCGCCAGGTGCAGTTTGGGCTTACCTATGGATATTGATTACCTCCGCTCGTTAGGCGCCTAACGAGACATGCGGCGACGGCGGCACGCAGGTGCCGCCGCTCGCCGCGTGTCGCGGTTGGTCCGTCATCATGATGCAAACAACTCGTCGAGCGCTGATCGTCTGCTGTCTCGCCGGCTGTGCCGCGCCCGCTGCGATGCCTCCTGCACCGATTTCCGCCGGGTCTGCGCGTGCGGCTCTTCGCGCAGATCCATTTCTCGACACGCTCGAGGCCCGCACCTTTCAATTCTTCTGGCGGGTGACCGACGCCCGCACTGGTCTAGCGCCGGATCGCGCGCCGAGCAAGTCGTTCTCGAGCGTGGCGGCGATTGGGTTCGCGCTCACGTCGTACCCCATCGGCTCCGACCGCGGCTACGTGACGCGCGCGCAGGCGGCCGAGCGCGCCCTGGTGACGCTCGAGTTCTTATGGAGCGCGCCGCAAGGCGCCGGCGCCACGGGCGTCGCGGGCTACAAGGGATTCTTCTACCACTTTCTCGACATGCAGTCGGGGCGCCGGTTCGAGACCGTGGAGCTGTCGACGATCGACAGCGCCATCCTCTTCGCCGGCGCATTGGCCTGCCGCGAGTACTTCACCGGCAGCGACGCCACGGAGTCGCGGATTCGCGCGCTCGCTGATTCGCTCTACCTGCGCGCCGACTGGCAATGGGCGCAGCCCAACGCGCCAGCGATCACGCACGGCTGGTCACCCGAGAAGGGATTCATCCCGTACGACTGGCGCGGTTACAACGAGGCGATGCTCGTCTACGTGCTCGCACTCGGCTCGCCAAGGCACCCGGCGACGGGCGACGCGTGGCGCGAGTACACGACCCGCTACCAGTGGGGTCGCTTTCAAGGACAGGAGTACCTGAGCTTCGGTCCGCTGTTCGGCCACCAGTACTCGCACGTGTGGATCGACTTCCGCGGCATTCGTGACGACTACATGCGTGCGCGCGGCATCGACTACTTCGAGAACTCGCGGCGGGCGACGTACGCGCAGCAGCGCTACGGGGCGGCGAACCCCATGGCCTGGCGCGCCTACTCGGACAGCATCTGGGGATTCACGGCCAGCGACGGACCCGGCGACACGACACTTCTCATCGGCGGCGCGCGGCGCGAGTTCCACAGTTACTGGGCCCGTGGTGCCGGCGGCGAGCGGTCGAATGACGATGGGACCATCGCGCCGACCGCGCCCGGCGGATCGATCGCCTTCGCGCCGGAGATCGCGCTCCCGGCGCTCAAGGCGATGCGCCGCACGTACGGCGACGATCTGTTCTCCACCTACGGATTCCTCGACGCGTTCAATCCGACGTTCGTCGTGGGCGCTCCGCGCGCGTCGCATGCCGGACGCGACACGCCGCGCGGCTGGTTCGATAGCGACTATCTCGGCATCGATCAGGGACCGATCCTCGTGATGACGGACAACTTTCGCGACGAGCTGATCTGGTCTCTCATGAAGAAGAGTCCGTACGTGAGGCGCGGATTGGCGAAGGCCGGATTCACCGGCGGATGGTTGACGCAATGACATCGCTGCGCATCGCCTCGGTGGTCGCCTCCATGGCCGCGCTCGCCATTGCCTGCGCGCCGGCGTCGCGCGATGCCGGTAGCGGTGTGACGCTGCGCTTCTGGGCGTTCGGTCGCGAGGGCGAGGTCGTGCAGTCGCTGATGCCGGAGTTCGAGCGGCGCAATCCGGGCGTACACGTACGCGTACAGCAAATCCCATGGACGGCGGCTCACGAGAAGTTGCTGACGGCTTACGTCGGGCGCGCGACGCCCGACGTGGCGCAGCTTGGCAACACCTGGGTGCCGGAGCTCGTCACGCTCAACGCGCTGACGCCACTCGATTCAAATCTCGCCCGGTCGCGCGAGGTGGCGCAGCGTGATTTCTTCCCCGGCATTTGGGACACGAACGTCATCGACGGCGGCGCGTACGGCATCCCGTGGTACGTCGACACCCGCGTGCTCTTTTACCGCACCGATCTGCTGGCCGCCGCCGGCTACGATGCCATGCCCACCACGTGGAGCGCATGGCGCGATGCGATGGTGAAGATCAGACAGCGCGGTGGCGTCGGGCACTACGCGATCTATCTGCCGACCAACGAGTGGACACAGCCGGTGATCTTCGGCTTGCAGTCTGGCGCGCAGCTACTCGCGCCCGACGGCTCGACTGGGCGCTTCGAGGAACCGCGCTTTCGCGAATCCTTCCGGTGGTACATCCAGCTCTTTCGCGACAGCCTCGCGCCGGTCGTCGGCTTGCAGCAGATGGCGAATCTCTATCAAGACTTCGCACGCGGCGGTTTCGCCATGTACATCAGCGGCCCGTGGCAGATCGGCGAGTTCAGCCGTCGCATGCCGCCCGAGATGCAGGACAAGTGGATGACCGCGCCGCTGCCGGGCCCAACCGGTCCAGGCGTCTCCCTCGCCGGCGGATCGAGCCTGGTCATCTTCCGAGCGTCGTCCCACGCGGCCGAGTCGTGGAAGCTGATCGAGTTTCTGAGCGCCCCGGAGCAGCAAGTGAAGTTTTACCAGCTGACGGGCGACTTGCCGGCGACGGAACCGGCGTGGCGCGATACGGTGCTCGCGAATAACAAGTACGCGCGCGCCTTTCACGAGCAGCTGCTGCGGGTGATCGCCACGCCGAAGGTTCCGGAGTGGGAGCAGATCGCCACGAAGGTGTTCGACATTGCGGAACTCTCCATTCGCGGCAACGTCGCGCCTGAGAAGGCGCTGAAGCAGCTCGATGGTGACGTGAATCAGATGCTCGAGAAGCGGCGGTGGATGCTGGCGCACACCACGGCGGCGGCGCGATGACGGCCGGTGCGGCCCCCCTCCCGGTCGTGGCTCCCACAACGACACGTCGCCGCAAATGGCGCGGGCCCGGCGCCGAGTCGCGCGCGGCGTACTGGTTCTTGGCGCCCGGCATGTTGGCGATCTTCGTCTTCTTCGTACTGCCGGTGCTGGCGGCGCTGGTACTCAGCTTCACGGATTTTGACCTGTACGCGCTGGCCGACTTCCGCAACGCGCGCTGGATCGGCTTCCGCAACTACACGCGCCTCTTCTCGACACCGCTCTTCTGGCAAGCGCTCAAGAACACGTTCTACTTCGTGCTGGTCGGCGGGCCGCTCTCGGTCGGCGTCTCGCTTGGCGCGGCGCTGCTCGTCAACGCGCCCTTGGCGCGCTTCAAATCGTTCTTCCGCGCCGTGTATTTCGCCCCTGTCGTCACGACGCTGGTCGCCGTCGCCGTGGTGTGGCGCTATCTGCTGCACACGAAGTACGGCCTGTTGAATTATTTGCTCGTGCACGTGGGAATGCATCCAATCGACTGGCTGGGCGATCCGCACTGGGCGATGCCCGCGATCATCCTGATGGCCGTGTGGAAGAACTTTGGCTACAACATGATCATCTTCATCGCCGGCCTGCAGAACATTCCGGGCTCGCTCTATGAAGCGGCGCGCATCGATGGCGCGACGGCGTGGCAGCGTTTCATCCACGTCACGGTCCCGTCGCTCGGCCCGACGTTCATGTTCGTGAGCGTCATCACGATGATCGGCTACTTCCAGCTCTTCGCCGAGCCGTACGTGATGACGCAAGGCGGCCCGCTGCACGCGACCGAAAGCGTGGTGCTGTACATGTACGAGGAGGGCTTCAAGTGGTGGCGGATGGGCTACGCGGCGTCGATCGCCTTCGTGCTCTTCCTCATCATTCTTCTCGTCACGCTCGTGCAGCTCAAGCTGCGGCGGAGCGACGCATGAGCGCGCGGCCTGGCAAGATTGTGCTGCACGCCGCGCTCGTCGCCGGCGCGATGCTGACGATCGCGCCCCTCCTCTGGATGCTGTCGGCGTCGTTCATGCCCTCGGGCCAGGCGAGCACGTATCCGCCGACGCTGCTACCGAACGGGGCGACGCTCGACCATTACCGGCAGCTGTTCACCCGGCTCAACCTCGCGCGCTATCTGCTCAACAGCGCCTTTCTGGCGCTGACGGTGACGGCGATCTCGCTCCTGCTCAACGCCATGGCGGGCTACGCCTTCGCCAAGTTCCATTTCCGCGGACGCGATCCGCTCTTTCGTGTGCTGCTCGGCGCGCTGGTGATTCCGTCCCAGGTCGCGATGCTGCCGCTCTTTCTCCAGATGCGCGCGCTCGGACTGGTGAATAGCTACTGGGGCGTGATCGTCGTCGGCATGGCGAGCATCTTCGGCATCTTCATGGTGCGCCAGTACGCGACATCGATTCCAGATGACCTGCTCGACGCGGCGCGTATCGACGGAGCGAGCGAGTGGCGGATCTTCCGGTCGATCGTGCTGCCCCTCATCGCTCCCATTCTGGTTACGCTGGCGATCTTCACCTTCATGGGCACGTGGAACGATTTCATGTGGCCGCTGATCGTGCTGAGCGACGAGCAGAAGTACACACTTCCGGTCGCGATCGCCAACCTGAGCGGAGAGCACGTGCAGGACACCGAGCTCATGATGGCCGGCTCGGTGGTGACGGTGCTGCCGGTACTGTTGGCCTTCGTGTTCCTCCAGCGCTACTACATCGAAGGCATCATGATGGGGAGCGTGAAAGAGTGATCGCCGTCGCGGCTCTGGCGGTCATGGCACTGTGGGCGCAACAGGGCGGCCCGCAACTGCTCGACGACTTCGAGTCGGTCGCCGGCTGGAGCGCGCTGCCATCCGAGGGGGTGACGCTCAAGATCGGCCGAGACGCCGGCCTGCGTGGGCACGCCATGCGTCTCGACTTCGACTTCCATGGCGGCGGCGGCTACGCCATTGCGCGCAGGACATTGGACGTCGCGCTGCCGGAGAACTACGCGTTCTCGTTCAACTTGCGGGGGCAAGCGCCGCCGGAGAATCTCGAGCTCAAGCTCATCGACTCGACGGGCGAGAACGTGTGGTGGAGCAATCAGCGCGATGTCGTCTTCCCGGCGGAGTGGACGCAGATCACGCGAAAGAAGCGACACATCTCCTTCGCATGGGGTCCCATCGGAGGCGGCGAGATGCATCGGGTCGCGGCGATCGAGCTGGTCGTCACCGCGGGCCACGGTGGCAAGGGCACGGTGTGGATCGACGAGCTCACTTTCACGCCGCTCGAGCCCGTGCGGCCGCTCACCGAGCAGTCGGTGATCAGCGGCCCCGTACTCGCGCCCGATACCGCCCTGACGCTCGACCTCGGGGGCACTCGGGAGATCGGCGGGCTGACTGTCGACTGGTTGCGCGAGGGCGCGCGCGCGAGCGACTACGACGTCGAGCTGTCGGACGATGGCCGCACGTGGCGAACCGCGCATCGCGTGCGAGGCGGCGCTGGACCGCGCGACTTTATCTATCTCCCCGAGACCGAGACCCGCGCGGTACGACTGATGGCGCGCGGTCAGCGTGGCCGCGATCCGGCGGTGACGGTGCAGTCCGTCCCCTGGAGCGCGACGCCGAACGATTTCTGGCGCTCGGTCGCCAAGGCCGCGGCGCGCGGCACGTATCCCAAATATCTGACCGACAGCGTGCAGTCGTACTGGACCGTCGTCGGCGTGAATGGCGACAAGCACGAAGGGCTGCTCAACGAAGACGGGATGCTGGAGAGCGACGCCGGCGCGTTCTCGATCGAGCCGCTGCTGCGGATCGGCGACACGCTCGTGACGTGGGCCGATGTGAAGCCGCGGCAATCCCTCGAGGGGCACGCGCTGCCGATTCCATCGGTCGAATGGACGCGTGGGTCGCTCTCGATGACCGTCACCGCTTTTGCCGATGGCAAGGCGGGCGCATCGTCGCTGCTGGCGCGCTATCGCGTCTCCAATCACGGAACGCAGCCGGCGCGCGCCGAGCTGGTGCTCGCCATCCGTCCCTTCCAGGTGAATCCGCCCTGGCAGTTTTTGAACCTCACCGGTGGCGCGGCGCGCATCCGCTCGCTCGAGTGGACGCGCGGCACCATGCGCGTGAATGGTGACCGCATCGTCGCACCGCTGACCGCGCCGACTCGCGCCGGCGCGGCGAGCTTCGATGCTGGCGGCGTCGTCGCCGCATTGCGCGACGGGCGCTTTCCTCGCGCGCGCTCCGTGATGCCGGCCAACGACTCGTTGGGCGGCGCCGAGGGCGCGCTTGCGTACACGCTCGATCTTGCCGCGGGCGCGTCTCGCGACGTCTTCGTCGAACTACCATTCGGCGCGACGCCACCGAGAGGCGGCGACGGCGCGCGGCGCCTCTCGCAATCGGTCGCGACATGGAACGCGCTGCTCGGGGCGGTCCAGGTAACGCTGCCCGGCTCGGCCGCGCGCATCGCCGCATCGCTGCGGAGCCAGCTCGCGTACGTCCTCGTCAATCGCGATGGACCGGCGATCCAACCCGGCTCCCGCTCCTACGCGCGCTCCTGGATCCGCGACGGCTCGCTCACATCGGTCGCCTTACTCCGGCTCGGCCACTCGGCCGAGGTGCGTGAGTTTCTCAATTGGTTCGCGCGCTACCAGTATCCGTCGGGCAAGGTGCCGTGCTGCGTCGACTCGCGCGGCGCCGATCCGGTGCCCGAGCACGACAGTCATGGTGAGTTCATCTTTCTCGTCGCCGAGTACTACCGATACACGGGCGACCGCGCGACCGCGGCCAAGATGTGGCCGCACGTCGAGCGCGCCGTTGCCTACATCGACTCGCTGCGCCATGAACACTCGCTGCCGTCAGAGCCTGTGCCCGACACGAGCGCCGTCCGCGGCCTCATGCCGCAATCGATCAGCCACGAAGGGTACTCGGCCAAGCCGATGCACTCGTACTGGGACGATTTATTCACCTTGCGCGGGCTCAAGAGCGCCGCGGAGCTGGCGACGGCGCTTGGGCGTGTGAACGACGCGCGGCGGTACGAGATGATGCGCGACGAGTTTGGCCGGGATCTCTACGCGTCGCTCGGCCTCACGATGGCGATGCACCACATCGACTTCATTCCGGGCTCGGTCGAGCTCGGGGATTTCGACGCGACGTCGACCACTATCGCGCTGACTCCGGTCGACGAGCTGGCACATCTGCCGAGCGCCGCGCTTCATCGCACGTTCGAACGCTATTATGAGCGTTTCGACGATCGCCGGGCCGGCCGCTCGGCCGACGCGAACTACACGCCGTACGAGCTGCGCGTCGTCGGCTCATTCGTGCGGCTCGGCTGGCGTGAGCGTGCGCACGAGTTGCTCGAGTTCTTTTTGGTCGACCAGCGGCCCGCCGCGTGGCTGCAGTGGGCGGAAGTGGTCTGGCGCGATCCCGCGACGCCGAAATTCATCGGCGACATGCCGCACAGCTGGGTCGGGTCCGACTTCATTCGTTCGGTGCTCGACATGCTCGCCTACGAGCGCGAAGGCGATGGCGCGCTCGTCGTCGGCGCCGGGATCACGCGGGCGTGGGTGAGTGAAGTGCCGGGAGTGCGCGTGCGCGGTCTTCGCACGACCCATGGACCGCTCGATCTGATGATGCGTGCCGAGGGCGATAGTGTGATCGCGCGGCTGTCCGGACTGACCAGCATGCCGCGCGGCGGCGTGCTGGTGCGATCGCCGCTCGACCGCCCAATCCGCGTCGCGACCGTTGATGGTCGCATCGCGCGCGTCACGAACACGAACGAGGTCATCGTCGAAGCGGTCCCGGCGCGCCTCGTGTTGAGATACTGAAGGCCTCTGATGACGGATGAACGTGCGACGATCGATGTCGCTCCGCATCGCCTGAGCAATGGCCGCTACTCCGTCACGCTCACGCACGCCGGTGCCGGTCAGTCGATGCTCGGCGACCTCGCGCTGACCCGTTACCTGCCCGATCGCACGCGCGAGACGAGCGGCTTCTTCATCTACGTGCGCGATCTGGACGGTGGCGCGTATTGGTCGGCGGGTTACCAGCCGGTGGGAGGCGCGCCGCGCCGCTACGACGTCGAGAGTCGCGATGGCGCCGTGACCATCGCGCGCGAGGATGCCGACATCGAGACACGCACCATTCACCTCGTATCACCCGATGACGACGTGGAGTTACGCCAGATCACGTTGACGAATTTGGGCAGCCGTGCCCGGCGGCTCGATGTCACGACGTACGCTGAAGTCGTGCTGAACACGCCGGCTGCCGACGCCGGCCATCCGGCGTTCTCGAAGCTTTTCGTGCAGACTGAGAATCTCGTCGAGGCGCAGGCATTACTGGCGCGGCGCCGGCTGCGCAGTCCAGACGATGAGCCGTTGTGGCTGATGCACCTGTTGCGCACGGAAGGGGATGACGCGTCGGCCGACGATCTCGGGTGGGAGACGGACCGGATGCGTTTTCTGGGGCGGGGCCGCTCAGTAATTCATCCGCGCGCCATGGATCTCGGCGCGCCCCTCACGGGCACGACGGGCAACGTGCTCGATCCGATCGTGAGCCTGCGTCGCGTGGTGAGGCTGGCGCCTGGCGCATCGGCGACGCTGGTGGCGGCGCTCGGCGGCGGCGGGTCGCGGGACGTGGTCGAAGAGTTGGCGCTTCGGTATGACACGCCGGGCGTGGCGGAGGAGTGCGTGCGACTGGTGCGGGGGAACGATGCGGCGAGCGGAAAAGCGATGGGAGGGAATCGGACCACGGGAGCAAGATTTCTAGCGGGGGGGGGGCCCCCGCGCGCGAGCTGCCCGCTCCGATGCTGGAAGCGCGCGCTCCGACCTGCCCACTACCGAGCCACTACGCTTCTTCAACGGATTCGGCGGCTTTGCCGAGGCGGGCGACGAGTACGTCATCCGAATCCCCGTCGATCGCGCCGGACCGCGCTGGCCGCCCCTGCCGTGGGCAAACGTCATCGCCAATGAACAGGCGGGGTTTTTCGTCTCCGAGAGCGGCGCGGGTTGCATGTGGACCGCCAACAGCCGCGAGAATCGCCTCACGCCCTGGTCCAACGATCCCGTCTCCGATCCACACTGCGATGCGGTGTACCTGCGTGACGAGGACGACGGCACCTTCTGGAGCCCGACGCCCGGCCCCGCCCCCGCGCTTTCGGGCTACGAGGTGCGCCACGGCTTTGGCTACACCACGTGGCGCCACGGCAGCCACGAGATGGAGCAGGAGATGGTCGCGTTCGTGCCGCGATCCGACCCGGTGAAGATCATCCGCCTGCGACTGCGCAACGCAAGCAGCCGCGTGCGGCGCATCTCGATCTTCAGCTACGCCCAACTCGTGCTGGGCGCGCCGCCCCTGGACACCGCTCCGCCGATCGTGACGGAGCGTGATATCGAGACTGGCGCCATCCTCGCGACGAATTCGGCGCGCGGTGAGTTCGCGCATCGCGTCGCCTTCGCGGCGATCGCAGCGGGCAATGACGCCCTCGTGAGCGCGACGGGCGATCGGCGCGCCTTTCTCGGGCGCTACGGCCACGAGTGCGATCCAGCCGCGCTCCGCTCCGCCACTCCGCTCGAAGAACAATTCGGCGCGAATCTCGACGCCTGCGCCGCGTTCCAGGCGACTCTCTCGCTCCAGCCGCGCCAGTCGCGGGAATGCATCATCCTGCTGGGCGAAGCGGAGAGCGCCGACGCGGCGCGGTCACTCGTTAGGCGGTACAGCGACCTCCGCACCGCTAGCGACGCCTTGTCGGCGGTGCGCGAATCATGGACGTGCAGGCTCTCGGCAATCCAGGTCGATACGCCATCACCCGAGCTCGACCTGATGGTCAACGGCTGGCTGGCCTATCAGAACCTTGGCTGCCGCGTCTGGGGCCGCTCGGCCTTCTATCAGTCCGGCGGCGCGTTCGGCTTTCGCGATCAGCTGCAGGACACCGCCGCGCTCGTCTATCTCGCGCCCGAGCTCACCCGCGCTCAGATCCTGCTGCACGCCGAGCAGCAGTTCGTGGAGGGTGATGTGATGCACTGGTGGCATCCGCCGCTCGGCAAAGGGATTCGAACGCGTTTCTCGGACGACCTGCTGTGGCTGCCGCACATCACCGCGTTTTACATCGCGCGCACGGGCGACGATGGCGTGCTCGACGAAGTCGCTCGCTTCCTGACCGCGCCGCCGCTCGAGCCTGGGGAGGATGAAGTCTTTCTCGTCCCCACGCACTCGGGTGAGATGGGTAGCGTCTACGAGCACTGCTGCCGGGCGATCGACCGTTCGCTGACGGCCGGCGCCCACGGCCTGCCACTGATGGGAACCGGCGACTGGAACGACGGCATGAACCGCGTCGGCCGAGAGGGACGTGGCGAGAGCGTCTGGCTCGGTTTTTTTCTGTTCGACATCCTTGGCGACTTCATTCCGATCTGCGAGTGGCGTGGCGACGCGGAGCGATCGAAGCGGTACGCTGGCTACCGAACGCGCTTGGGCGCCGCGCTCAACGATGGTGGGTGGGACGGAGAGTGGTATCGCCGCGCCTACTACGACGATGGCGCGCCACTCGGCAGCGCGCAGAACGACGAATGCCGCATCGACACCATCGCGCAGGCGTGGAGCGTCATCGCGCACGCCGCACCGCCGGCGCGCGCCGCGAGCGCGCTCGACGCCATGGAGCGCGAGCTGGTGTCCGAGCGCGAAGGGCTCATTCGATTGTTGGCGCCCCCATTCGACCAGACGCTGCACGATCCGGGATACATCAAGGGATACTTACCGGGGGTGCGCGAGAACGGCGGACAGTACACGCACGGCGCACTGTGGGGCGTTCGCGCTCTGGCGGAGCTTGGACGCACCGAGCGTGGGGCGCGGCTGCTCGCCATGCTCAGCCCTGTGAGTCACGGCCGGACCCCGAGCGAAGTTGCGACCTATCAGACCGAGCCGTACGTGATCGCGGCCGACGTCTACGGCGTGGCGCCGCACGTCGGGCGCGGCGGATGGACGTGGTACACGGGCTCGGCCGGCTGGATGTTCCGGGTCGCGCTCGAGTCGGTCTTTGGCTTCACTCTCGTGCGAGGTGAGGTGATCGAGTTGCGTCCGTGCATCCCGGCGGCGTGGCCGGGATTCTCACTCCGCTATCGGCTGCCTGATGGACGGACATCGTACGAGCTCGTCGTCGCTCGCGCGAACGGCGGTGCCGCCACGTCCGCGACGATGAACGGTTCTTCGCTGGCGGTCGAGCGCGGCGCGGTGATCGTGCCGCTCGCGCGCGACGGAGCGTCACATCGCGTGGAGATCTCCCTCGGCGCGGACGTCGGCCCGCGCTACGTGCAGGCGGACGCGTGACGGGCTCAGCCGCCGAGCGACGCGCCCTTGGTGCGGATGACTTCCGCGTAGAAGTGCGCGCTGGACTTGGCCGTTCGCTGCTGCGTCGCGTAATCGACATGGATGAGTCCGAATCGCTTCGAGAAGCCGTGACTCCACTCGAAGTTGTCGAACAGCGACCAGGCGTAGTACCCGCGCAGGTTGACGCCCTCGCGCATGGCGTCGTGCGCCGCGCGCAAGTGGTCGCGCAGGTACCAGACGCGCAGCGGATCATCGATGCGACCGTCGACCGCCCGCGGCGGATCGTAGAAGGCGGCGCCGTTCTCCGTGATGTACAGCGGAATGTCACCGTACCGTTCCTTCACCCAGAGCAGAGTGCGCCGCAGGGCCGGCGGGTAGATCTCCCACAGCTCGGTGTGCGCGTGCTGCGGCTGCGGCACCTCGCGCGCGCGCACCGGCCACACGCTTTCATCGTGACGGATCACGTTGCGCGTGTAGTAGTTGATGCCGAGGAAGTCGATCGGCTGCGCGATCGTTTCCAGGTCATCGCTGCTCCACTCCGGCCACGCGTCGCCGAAAATCTCCCGCATCTCGTCGGGATAGCTGCCGAGCATCGCGGGATCGAGATATTGCCGGTTGAAGTACGCGTCGGCGCGCCGCGTCGCGGCCAGATCATCCGCGCTCTCGCTAGCCGGATACTTCGGCGCGAGGTTGACGACCAGTCCGATCTCGTGCTTGCCGCCGCTGCGATAGGCCCGCACCGCCTCGCCGTGCGCGCGCAGCAGGTTGTGCGATGCGATCGGCGCTTCGTACAGGTTGCTGTGGCCGGGAGCAAGCGCGCCGAACAGATAGCCGCCATCGGCCACGACCCACGGCTCGTTGAGCGTCGCCCACATCGGCACGCGGTCGTCGAAGTGATCGAAGCACACGCGGGCGTAGTCGGCGAACCAGTCGGCGATGTCGCGATTGAGCCAGCCGCCGCGGTCATCGAGCGCGGCGGGCAGGTCCCAGTGATACAGCGTCGCGTTGGGCACGATGCCGGCGGCGAGCAGTGCGTCGATCAGACGGTCATAGAACGCGAGCCCCGCCCCGTTTACGCGCCCTCGTCCGCTCGGCAGGATGCGACTCCAGCTGATGCTGAAGCGATAGGACTGGAGGCCGAGCTCGCGCATGATCTCGACATCGCCCGGCATTCTACGATAGTGGTCGCAGGCGATGTCGCCCGTGTCGCCGTTGCGGGTGCGGCCGGGTGTGTGCGCGAAGCGATGCCAGATGCTCGGCCCCGCGCCATCGGCGAGGGGCGATCCCTCGATTTGATACGCCGACGTCGACGCGCCCCAGAGGAATTCATCTGGAAAGAGAGTCATTCGATCACGGAATCAATCGCGGTCATATCGATGGCAACACGGGTGGACAATCCATGGCGCAAGTAACACTCGAAGGCATTCGCAAAGTCTACGACAACGGGTTCGTCGCCGTGCACGGCGTCGATCTGGTCGTGAACGATGGCGAATTCGTCGTGCTCGTGGGGCCATCGGGCTGCGGCAAGAGCACCACGCTGCGCATCGTCGCCGGCCTCGAGTCCCTCTCAGGCGGCACGCTCAAGATCGGCGACCGCATCGTGAATGACGTGCCTCCCAAGGAGCGCGACATCGCGATGGTCTTTCAGAATTACGCGCTCTATCCGCACATGACCGTGTTCGAGAACCTCGCGTTCGCCCTCAAGCTCCGCAAGCTTCCAGCCGCGGAGATCGATGAGCGGGTGAGAAAGACGGCCGAGATCCTCGGGCTGACGCCGATTCTCGAGAGCCGCCCAAAGCAGCTGTCGGGGGGACAGCGCCAGCGCGTCGCCATCGGCCGCGCCATCGTCCGCGATCCGCAGGTCTTCCTGTTCGACGAGCCGCTCTCGAATCTCGATGCGAAGCTGCGCGTGCAGATGCGGCGCGAGATCGCCAAGATCCACCGCCAGCTCAGCGCGACGATGATCTACGTCACGCACGATCAGGTCGAGGCGATGACGATGGGCGACCGCATCGTCGTCATGAACGCGGGCCGCGTCGAGCAGGTCGATACGCCGCTCGAGCTCTACGATCATCCCCAAACACTCTTCGTCGCTTCGTTCATCGGCAGTCCGGCGATGAACTTCTTTCACGGCACCATCGCCGGCGCGCGCTTCGTCGCGGCCGAAGATCCCGGCATCGCGTTCCCGCTCTCGGCGGCGCAGGCCGGGCGACTCGCCGGCTTCGACGGGAAGCGCGTGGTCGCTGGCGTGCGACCCGAGGAGGTGCGCGTAGCCGATGTGCATGAACCGACGAGCTCTGCTCGCTTCACGCTCCAGCTCGATGCGATCGAGCCGCTCGGCAACGAGGTGGTGATCTACGCCGGCGGGCAGAAGCACGATGTCACGGTTCGCATGGCTCCTCGTCCATTGCCCGAGGTTGGCGCGCCGATCGAGCTCACGGTGCGACCGGAGCGCGTGCACTACTTCGACGCCGAAACGAGTCGGCTGCTCTCGTCGGCCGAGTGATGGCCGTAGTCCCCGAGGGCAAACGCATCGCCGAGCTCGAACGCTTTGGAGCGTCCGAGCCTCTCGTGCGGCTCTCGTCCGGCGAGGCCGTTCATAAGATGTTCAGTAACGGTTCGTTGCGTCGGCCGTACTATGTGTACAACCTGGCTGGCGCGCCCGACGGACCTCCGCTCATTCCCCTCTGGGAACGATACGAAACCGTGTTCGGCGCGTGGGAACGCGACGACGGTCCCGAGTTCATCGAGTTCAGCATTGAAACCCCCGATGAATTCGAATCGCTGGCCCGCACCGAGCAGGGTTTCTGGGCGACGCAATTCGATTACTTCTACGAGTGCGACGAAGCAATAGAAGACTTGCGAGAGGCCGCCGCCGCGGTCGGCTTCCGATTTTTCGACCGGTACCTGTCGTCGAGACTCGAGGCTGAGAGTCGACTGGGCACGTTCGACGCGCATGACGCCTGGCGGAAGGAGGTGGTCGCCGGAATCGACCTCGATTCACGTCAGCGTTAATCGTCCGCTACTCCCCGTACGGAATCCAGATGTTCTTCACCTGCGTCGCCTCGCGCAGAAATTCGCGCCCTTCCCCGTCGCGCGCATCGAGCCAGTCGCGCCCCTCGGTAACCACCCACGTCCGCTTCATGTTCGACGCCGACGCCAGCTCCACCGCCTTCGCGCCGGCTTCACTACCAGCGAACCACACCGCGTCCACGTCGTCATGCTCGGCCAGCACCTTGGCCAGCGCATCCTTCGGCCCGGTCACGATGTTGATCACCCCCGCCGGCAGATCACTCGTCTCCAGCACGCTGTAGAGATCGGTCGCGGAGAGCGGATTCCGCTCCGACGGAATCGCCACCACGGTGTTGCCGGTCGTGACAACCGGCGCGACGAGCGAGATGAAGCCGAGCAGCGGATACTCCTCAGGCGCCGCCACACCGACGACGCCGATCGGCTCGTTCATCGCCAACGCCACGCCGCGGATGGGCACCGCGTGCACCTGTCCATCGTACTTGTCCGCCCACGCCGCGTACGTGAACAACCGCGAGATCGACGCCTCGACCTCGGCGTGCGCCGTCTTCATCCCGCCACCCGTCATCGCCTCGATGCGCCGCGCGAACTCCTCGGCGCGCACGGAGAGATTCTCCGCCGCGTAGTAGAGAATCTGCGCCCGGTTGTGCCCCGTGCTCCGCGCCCACGACGATGCCGCATGCGCCGCCTCGACCGCGTTGCGAATGTCCTTCCGATTCCCCTCACCCACCTCGCCGACAACGCGCCCATCCGCGCCGGTGATCTTGCGTGAGTATCCGGAATCCGGCCGCGCCTGCTTCCCGCCGATGAACAGCTTGGGCGTACGGTCGATGGCCGGAAGCGCGTCGGCGCTTCCCGAGGCGGCGGGCGTCGGGCGTCGGGCGTCGGACTTGCGGTGTTTAGTTCCCGACGCCCGATGCCCGGCGCCCGACGCCGCCTTCAGATACTCGAACATCCCCTCCCTTCCACCCTCGCGCCCAAATCCCGATTCGCGATACCCTCCAAATCCAGCCGCCGCATCGAACAAATTCGTCGAGTTGATCCAGACCACGCCCGCCTTGATCTTCGGCGCCACGTCGAGCGCGAGATTGATGTTCTCCGTCCACACGCTCGCCGCCAACCCGTACGGCGTGTTGTTCGCCAACTCCACCGCCTCGCTCGGCGTCCTGAAGGTCATGCTCACCATCACGGGCCCGAAAATTTCCACCTGCGCGATCGTCGCGGCCGGACTCACGTTGGTGAACAGCGTCGGCGGATAAAAGCATCCCTCCGTCGGGCAGGCCCAGCTCGGCTGCCACATCGTGGCGCCCTCATCGACTCCCTTCTGCACCAACTCGCGGATGCGCTCGAGCTGCACCGGCGCGACGATCGCCCCCATGTCGACGGCCTTGTCGAGCGGCGCGCCCACGCGAAAGGTTTCCATTCGCGCGCGCAGCTTCGTCGTCAACCGGTCGGCGATCCCCTCCTGCACCAACATGCGCGAGCCGGCGCAGCACACCTGCCCCTGATTGAACCAGATCGCGTCGACCACGCCTTCGACCACGCTGTCGAGATCCGCGTCCTCGAACACGATGAAGGGACTCTTGCCGCCCAGCTCGAGCGACAGCTTCTTGCCGGAGCCAGCCGTCGCCTTCCGGATGATGCGACCGACTTCGGTCGAGCCGGTGAACGCGATCTTGTCGACGTCGTCATGCCCAACGATCAGCGCGCCGGTCTGGCCGTCGCCCGTCACCAGATTGAACACGCCGGCAGGTAGTCCCGCTTCCCGCGCGATGTCGGCGAAGGCGAGCGCGGTCAGCGGTGTGAACTCGGCCGGCTTCATCACCACCGTGTTCCCCGCCGCGAGCGCCGGCGCGACTTTCCACGCCAACATCAGCAGCGGGAAATTCCAGGGAATGATCTGCCCGATCACGCCGACCGATCCATACCCCGCGAACTCGGTCTCGAGCAGCTGCGCCCACCCGGCGTGATGATAGAAGTGCCGGGCGACGAGCGGGATGTCGATGTCGCGCGTCTCGCGGATCGACTTGCCGTTGTCCATGCTCTCGAGCACGGCCAGAAAGCGCGAATGCTTCTGCACCGCCCGCGCCAGCGCGTACAGATGCCGCGCACGCGCGTGTCCGCTCAGCGCCGACCACGACGCGTGCGCCTTTCGCGCGGCGGCGACGGCTGCGTCGACATCGCGCTCCGTCCCCTGCGCCACGCGGGCGAGACGCTTCCCGGTCGACGGATCCATCACGTCGAACATCTCCGACGCCGGTGTCGTCCACATCCCATCAATGAACTGCCCGAAGCCGCTCTCGTGCTTGGCGAGCCACTGCCGCACCGTCGTATCCGACTCCGGCGCGGGACCATACTCCATGGTTTCGAAAATCTCGGCTACTGTCGCCACGTGAAACTCCGAAGGGCTGGTGTCGGGCGTAGGGAGTGGGGTGTGGCCGCCCTCACACCATGGGTTGTCTATGCGCCGCCGAGTAGCGGCCGGTGACGAAGTGTTCAAGCTGACGCTCGATGTCGGTGAGCAGGCTGCTGGCGCCGATCCGGAAGAGATCAGGCCGCATCCACCGCTCGCCGAGCTCTTCCTTCATGAGGGCGAGCCACTCGAGCGCGCCCTTTGCCGCGCGGATTCCGCCCGCGGGCTTGAAGCCCACCATGTGGCCGGTCTGCTCGTGGTACTCGCGAATCATGCGCACCATCACCAGCCCGACGGGAAGAGTGGCATTGACGCTCTCCTTCCCGGTCGACGTCTTGATGAAATCCGACCCCGCCATCATCGCCACCATGCTCGCACGCCCGACGTTCGTCAGCGTCGCGAGGTCGCCCGTTCCAAGAATGGTCTTCATGTGCGCGTCGCCGCAGGCCTCGCGGAAGACGCGGACTTCGTCGTACAGCGCTTGCCAGTTCGCGGTCAGCACGTGTCCGCGCGTGACGACGATGTCGATCTCTGTCGCGCCGGCCGCGACCGATGCGCGAACCTCGGCAATGCGCTGCTCGAGCGGACTGAGCCCGGCGGGAAATCCGGTCGATACGGCCGCCACGGGAATCTTCGTTCCCTGAAGCGCGCGAACCGCCGTCGGCACGAGCGCGTGGTATACGCACACCGCGCCGACCGTGAGATCGATGTGTTCCACGCCCATCGCCTCGAGGAGATCGGCGCGCACCGGATGCCGCGCCTTGGCGCTCAGCCGGATGACGTTGCCCGGCGTGTCGTCGCTCGCCAGCGTCGTGAGATCGATGCAGGTGATCGCGCGCAGCAGCCACGCCGCCTGCCATTCTTTCTTGACCGTGCGGCGAGTGGTCAGCGTCGCCGCCCGGCGCTCGACGGCGCTTCGATTGACGCGCAGGGCCTGCACGAAGTCCAGCTCGAGCTCCGTCCCCGGATTCCGATTTGCCCCATGCCCGCCTTCGTCGGACGGGCGCACGCTCGGCACGATCGCAGGCCGGCGCGCGGGTATTCGGGAAGCTTCCATGGTCCGAATCTATGCGAGGGAAGCGGCAGAATCGAGAACCGAAAGCGTTGCGTCCCGCTTGCTGCGCGTCGACGGCACCCAGCGCCCGGCCTGCCGTTACGTCTGGATAGTCGTCATCTTCCGGTCATGATCGATGTCGACGCGTTGACGAAGCTTTACGGCGATCTGGCCGCTGTGGACAAGCTGTCGTTCCAGGTCGGAGCCGGTGAAGTGCTTGGGCTCGTGGGGCCGAATGGTGCTGGAAAGACGACCACGCTGCGTGCGCTCGCCGGGATCGGCATTCCGACGAGCGGGCGCATTCGCATCGACGGCCACGACATGGGAACGCACCCAACTCGCGCGAAAGCCGCGCTGGCCTTCATTCCGGATGAGCCGCAGCTCTTCGAGTATCTGACCGTCGACGAGCATCTTCTCTTTATCGGGCGACTCTACGGCGTGCCCGACATCACCGCGCGCATGACGCCGCTGCTCGAGGAGCTGGAGCTGTCGGGGAAGCGAAATGCCTTCCCGGCGGAATTGTCGCGCGGGATGAAGCAAAAGCTCGCCATCGCCTGCGGACTCGTGCACGACCCGCGGGCGCTGATTCTGGACGAGCCGCTCACCGGCCTCGACCCCGTCGGCATCCGACGCATGCGCGCCACGATCGCCGAGCGCGCGCGGGCGGGCGCGGCGGTCATCCTGAGCTCACACTTGCTGCACTTGGTGGAAGAGCTGTGCGACAGAGTGCTCGTCATGCAGAACGGCAAGCGCGTCGCCTACGGCTCGATCGAAGACATCGCGAGCAGCGTTCCGTCCATTGCCGGCCAGGGTCTCGAGGACGTCTTCATCGCCCTGACCTCGCGCGGCGATGGCGGCGCGCCGAAGACGTGAGCCGGCTGTGACGAGCGCGTTCTGGTTCCTCACCGAACGCTCGATTCGCAATCGCGTCGCTCATCAGATCAAGAGCCTCAAGCGGCCGCGCTACGCGTTGGCGATGCTGTTTGGATTTTTCTACATCTACTCGGTGTACCTGCGGCCCGGCGGGCGCGCCAACCGCCCCGCGCTCGGCGACGATGCGGCCGTGATCGCCGCCGTGCTGGTGTTGGTGATGATCGCGGCTTGGTGGGTATTTGGCGGCGACCGCTCAGCGCTCGCCTTTTCGCCGGCCGAGGTCCAGTTCCTGTTCCCGGCGCCCGTCACGCGCGGTGATCTGATCCGCTTCAAGCTCCTGCGTGCGCAGCCGCAAGTCCTGGTGAGCGTGTTGATCGGGGTCGTGCTATTCAAGCGCGGGGCATCGTCACCTACTCCGGCGGCGCTCCAGATAATCGCTTACTGGGTCATCATCTCGACCCTGCACATGCACCGGCTGGGCGCATCGCTCGTTCGCGCCAACACCGGACAGCATGGGGTGGCGGGTGCCAAACGGACGATCGCTGCCTGGGCGGTGGTGGGGGGCGCAATGACCGCGGTGATTGCCACGCTCGTCATCGCCCTTCCGCGGCTACAGGCGGCGTTGGCCAACGGCGACTTCATCCAGATGATTGCGTCGGTGCTTCGTCAGCCTGTCTCCGGCGCCGTGCTCACGCCGGTGCTGTGGCTGTTAGCGCCTCTCTTCGCGATCGACAGCGCGGCGTGGCTCTCGGCCATCTGGCCGGCGCTGGTGCTGCTCGTACTTCATTATTTTTGGGTCGTGCGCACGCACGCTGCGTTCGAGGACGCGGCGGTCGAGGCGTCCGCCAAGCGCGCGGACCGCCTCGCGACGATGCGCGCGCGGCGCATGGGCGCTCCCCTGTCGACGAATGCCAAGGCCGCCGCGAAGGAGAGTCGCGAGCGGCCGGCGCGCACCTGGATTCCCCTGTCGCCGACCGGTCACCCGGCGGTCGCGATTCTGTGGAAGAACATCGTCTCGATCGCCCGTGAGGTGCGGCGCTCGACGTTGCTGCTGCTGATCGCCGGCACGCTGACGATCTACGTCGCACTCTCCAAAGTGCAGGAGGGGACGGACCTTCGGCCCGGTTCATATCTGCTCATCGGCATGGCGGGTTTCCTGGCCGTGATCGGTCCCATGTGGATTCGCAACGACTTCCGAACCGACCTGACCAAGCTCGAGCTGCTGCGTGGCTATCCGCTCGACCCACGAGCGCTCGTCGTCGCGGAGATCGCTTCGTCGACGCTGCTGCTCACCGGTCTGCAGCTCACGCTGGTGCTGATCGCCTTCGTGGTCACCAACGTCACAAAAGGGCCGGCGCTGTTCAACCTCTCGTTCGCCACGCAGCTGGCCGCCCTCGCCGGACTGGTCGTCCTCACACCACTGCTCAACGCGGTCAGCCTCACTATCCAGAACGCGGTCGCGCTCCTCTTCCCGGCTTGGGTCAAGCTCGGCGCGGTCGGCGGCGGCATTGAAGCAATTGGCCAGACGATGATGGTGACGGTCGCCTCGGTGCTGTTATTGGCGCTGGCGTGGCTGCTACCGGTGATCGTCGCGGGTCTCACCATCCTGTTGCTGTGGACCACATACGGCGCGATGTCGCTGGTGCCGGCGATTACGCTGGCGGTGATCGGAGTGGCGGCGGAGGTGTGGTTGATGGTGCAGTGGCTGGCGACCGTATTCGCGCGAACGGAATCGATTGCGGAGTGAGAAGGGCAGACGTCAGATGTCAGATGTCAGATGTCGGTGACTGCGCATCTGGAGACAACTGACATCTGACATCGGACGTCTGACATCTCTAACTTCGCCCACTGACGTCTCCCACCCGAGTCATCAGTCAACCCAAGGACAATCTCTGCCCGGACAACTTGTCGCGATGGGCGGCGGTGGATTCTCCATGGAGCCGGATAATCCGTTGCTCGATCGGTTTGTGCTGCGCCTCGCTCGAAAGCGCAGGCCGCGGGTTTGTTTCATCGCGACCGCCAGTGGCGACGCCGACCTCTACTATGGAAAATTCTACGCGGCGTTTGCCAAGCTTCCCGCGACCGCCACGCATCTGTCGCTCTTCCTTCCACCGCCCGGTAGCCTGCGATCGTTCGTCGCTCAACAGGATGTGTTCTACGTCGGCGGCGGCAGCACGCGCAATCTCCTCGTGCTGTGGAAGGCATGGGGGCTCGACGTCATGCTGCGATCGGCGTGGCGTCGGGGTGCGGTGCTCGCAGGAATCAGCGCGGGCGCCATCTGCTGGTTCGACTACGGGTTGACGGACTCCGTCGCCACGAACGAGCTGCACCCGCTGCGCTGCCTCGGATTCATCGGCGGCAGCTGCTCGCCGCACTACGACGGAGAGCCGGAACGGCGACCGATGTTCCATCGATACGTCGCCAACGGCGCTCTGCCGCCGGGCTACGCAGTCGATGACGGCGCCGCGCTGCACTTCGTCGGCCGAAAGCTGGCCGGCGTCGTCAGCTCACGCCCGCTCGCGAAGGGATATCGGGTTCGCCGCGTCGAACAGCGCGCCATCGAAACCGCCCTTCCCACCAGATTCCTCGGTCGGCGATGACTGGCCCGAAGCCCGGAACGTTAGGCTCCCGGGCTGGCCGAAGCGCTGCACTCGAGATAGCCTTCGGCACGGTGCCGAGGGGCGCCGCCACCCGAGAAAGACGTCGTCACCCTCCGCTCGTTCCGCCGTGATCCGGCTCGACGAACTCCTTGCGCCTCACATCGGGTTACAGGCACGACCGAGGAGATTCCTCATGCTGGCCCATCGCCCCACATCCGCGCTGCCAACGCTGCGCGAGTGTAAGATCCGCGCGTCGCTCCTGCTCAAGGCCGTGCGAAGCGACGACGCTGCGCGTTCGACCGCCGCCGCGGAGCGCTTTCGCGTGCTGCCGCCATTCGCGCCGCTCGATCCCGGTCGCATCGTCGCTTGTCGCGAGAGCCTTCGCCGCAAGCACGCGTTGTCGGTCATCGCCGCGGAGCTTGGCTTTGCGTCGTGGACCGCCCTGCGCGAAACGTGCGACGCGGCGATCGCCGTGCCGCCGCTCGAGTGGCTGTTCGATCGCGATCGCGCGGCGTATCTCAACCATTGGTGCACCACGTACGAGCAGGCGTCGGAAATTCGGCAGCAGACCGGCGGATTTCTCCTTCCGTACCGGCATCAGTTCGTCGTGTGCGAGCCCGGCTTGCTCGCGGCGAACGGTCTCGATCCGCACGATCCCGATTGGATGCGCATCGGCCGAGACTGGGTGAAACCGAAAGACCGCGACGCGCTCGCGCGTCTCGCGCGGCGCATCATCGACTCCGGTCACGCCGCTGCCTAACGAGTGAGCGTAAAACGGAAACCCGGCCCCATCCTCACGATCATCTTCGATTGGACCCTGCGTCGCCGCCGAGCGGCGCGTGCCCCAGCGCCCAGACCCCAGCCCCTAACCCCCAGCCCCCACTCGAATGCCTCTGGAGAAAGTTTCCATCGCGGAAAAGTTCGCGACGATACGCGAGCACTGGAGCCCCAAGATCGTCGGAGAGCTCAACGGCCAACACGTCAAATTCGTGAAGTTCCAAGGGGAATTCGTCTGGCATCATCACGACGTCGAGGATGAGATGTTCCTCGTCCATCGCGGAGGCTTCCGCATGGAATTTCGCGACCACACCGTCGAGCTCGCGGCCGGCGACTTTCTGATCGTGCCGCACGGCGTCGAACACCGCCCTGTCGCCGACGATGAAGTCGAAGTCATGCTGTTCGAGCCCGCCGGCACCCTCAACACCGGGAACGCGACGGATCATCGAACCGTCGCGGACCCCGAACGCATCTGAGCCTGGCGGCCGGCGCGCCATTGTGCGCGCCCGTCGGCGCGCTGCACTTTGTGTTCTCCTTCCCGCGACACCAATCTCTCGATGAGGTCCGCCATGCGGCGCCACTTCGTTCCGCTCGCCACGCTCCTGCTCGCCCTCCTCGCCGCGAACCCGCCCGCGGTGGTCGCGCAGAGCTCGGCCGCCGACCTCTCGACCGCCAAGCCCGCGCGCGACCCAAACCAGCCGATCGATGAGGAGTACACGCGCAAGATTCGCGAGTACACCACCGAGCCCTTCTTCATGTCGTCCCTCGTCGACTATCTCCCCGCCTCCAAGACGGTGCCGACGCCGAAAGTCACGCTCGGCGACATCGCCGGCGCGCCGAACAAGCTGCCGTACTCGAAGGAGGTCTACGAGTACATGCGCCTTCTGGCCAAGTCGAGTCCGCGCGTGCGCGTCTACTCGATCGGCAAAACGGAGGAAGGGCGCGAGATGATCGCGGTCGCCGTCGCCTCCGAGGCGCTGCTCGCGAAGCTCGACGAGAATAAAGCGAACCTCGCAAAGCTGGCTGATCCGCGCACGATCAACATGAACGACGCCGAGGCCGCGCGCATCGCCGCCACCGCCGCGCCAGTCTACTACATCACGGGCACCATCCACTCGCCCGAGGCCGGCGCGCCGACGGCGCTCATGGAGCTCGCCTATCGCCTGGCGGTCGACGAAAGCCCCTACATCCGCAACATCCGCGAGCACCTGATCACCCTCATCACGCCGATCGTCGAGGTCGATGGACGCGACCGCCAGGTGGACATCTTCAACTGGCACATGAAGCATCCGGGCGAGACGTACCCGAGCCTGCTCTACTGGGGCCACTATGTCGCCCACGACAACAATCGCGACGCGATGGCGATGACGCTCAAGCTGACGCAGAACGTGCTCAACACCTACGTCGGCTGGAAAGCGCAGGTGCTGCACGATCTCCACGAGTCCGTCCCCTTCCTCTACGACAACACGATCGGCGACGGACCCTACAACGCCTGGATCGATCCGCTCCTCACCAACGAGTGGCAGATGATCGGTTGGAACAACGTCCAGGAGATGACCCGCCTCGGCATGCCGGGCGTATTTGCCCACGGCAACTTCGATACGTGGTCGCCCGGCTATCTCATGTTCATGGCCGCGACGCACAACGGCATCAGCCGGCTGTACGAAACGTTCGGCAATGGCGGCAGCGCCGAGACCGTCGAGCGCACGCTGTCGAAGAGCGAAACGGAGCGCACCTGGTATCGGCAGAACCCGCCGCTGCCGCGCGTGAAATGGTCGCTCCGCAACAACAACAACTACGAGCAGACTGGCCTGCTCGTCTCGCTCAGCTACTTCGCGAACAATCGCGTGCAGTTCCTCCAGAATTTCTGGGAGAAGAGTAAGCGCTCGGTCACCAAGCCCGGCACCGAAGGGCCGGCGGCGTACGTGCTCACCTCGGCCGATCCGCGGCCCGGTGCGCAGGCCGAGCTGCTGCGCATTCTGCAGAAGCAAGCGGTCGAGATCTCGCGCGCCACGGCGCCCTTCTCGGTCAACGTGCCGGCGCACCGGCCCCGCGCGCCGCGCGGCGCCGACAGCAGCGCGCGCGCCGACTCCGCGCGCACCGCGCCGCCGCCGATGGAGATGCGGCAATTTCCCGCCGGCAGCTTCATCATCCGCATGGACCAGCCCTACTCCCGCATCGCGGACGCGCTCCTCGACTACCAGTACTGGAGCCCGAACGATCCGCAGAAAAATCCCTACGACGACACCGGCTGGACCTTCCCGGAAGGATTCAACGTGCTGGCGGTGCGCGTGACCGACGTCAAAGTGCTCGACGTACCTGTCGAGCGCGTCACCGGCGACATTCGCGCGGCCGGCGGAGTGACCGGCAGCGGAACCACCTTCGCGATCAATCACAACGCCGACAACGCGCTCTCGACGCTGCGCTATCAGCTCAAGGCCGCCGACATGCAGTCGGCCGAGGAGCCCTTCGAGTCGGCGGGGCAAAAATTCGTGCGCGGCTCGTTCATCATCCGCGGCGTATCGCAGCCGGATCTCGACAAGGCGACGAAGGAGCTCGGCATCAAGGCATTCGCCATCCCCGCCGCGCCGTCGGTCAAGATGCATCCCGTGCGCGCCGCGCGCGTGGCCATCATGCATACGTGGACGGGTACGCAGACCGAGGGCTGGTGGCGCGTCGCCTTCGACGCGCTGCAAATCCCCTACGAGTACATCAGCGTTCAGGACGTCGCGAAAAATCCCAACCTGAACGCGAAGTACGATGTGATCCTCTTCCCACCGTCGGGCGGCTCGATCATCGAGGGATTACCGAAGTGGCGGAACGCCATGCCCTGGAAAAACACCCCCGAGACGCCGAACATCGGCACCTGGGCGCAGACCGATGACATGCGTCCCGGGCTCGGCTACCAGGGACTCGCCAACCTCGAGAGCTTTATCAGCAAGGGAGGCGTACTCGTCGCGACGGCGAACACCGCGGACTTCGCGGTGCAATACGGACTCGGCGCCGGCGTCAGCATCAATCAACCGGCGCGCGGGAAAGTCGTCGGCACGCTGTTGCGCTCGAAGATCGTCGACGAGGCGAGCCCGATCGTGTACGGCGTGAGCGACAACCTGGCCATTTACAGTGAAGGTGGCGAGAGCTTCAGCGTCGGCAATTCGCGCGGCGGGCGAGGCGGCGGGCGATTCGGCGGCGGCAATGCCGGACGCGCCACCGGTCGCGGCACGGCCGATGACGGCGACGTGGTGCAGGGCCGGCCAACGCTCGACGCGCGCTTCGACGCACCGGTGTTACCGACCGTGCAACCGTGGCAGATGACGCCCGTGACCGACGACCAGCTGCGCAATCCGCTCAACATCATTCCGCCCGACCAGCGTCCGCGCGTCGCCCTGCGCTATGGTGATCAGCGCGATCTACTCGTGTCGGGATTGCTCGACGGCGGTAGCGACATGGCGCAGCGCCCGGTGGTCGTCGACGTGCCGATGGACAAGGGCCACGTCGTGCTGTTCGCCAACAATCCGATCTACCGCGGTGAGACCATTGGCACCTACGCGCTGGTGCTCAACACCATGCTCCACTTCGACAACCTCAACGCCGGCCGGAAACTCGACGCCAGGTAGGAGGGCTCATGGTCAGCCGCGCCGCAACAACCGTCACGCAGTACCTCGCGGAGCTTCCCGCAGACCGCCGTGCCGCCGTGAAGGGCGTGCGCGATATCGTCAAGAAGAATCTGCCCGAGGGATACCGCGAGGCGATGAACTGGGGGATGATCGCGTACGAGGTCCCGCTCGCGCGCTATCCCGATACCTACAACGGGCAACCGCTCATGTACGCCGCCATTGCGTCGCAAAAAAACTATTGCGCCCTCTACCTCACCAACGTGTACCAGGACAAGGAGCTGAGTGCGCGGCTGAAGGCGGCCTTCAAGGACGCGGGGAAAAAGCTCGACATGGGCAAATCGTGTATCCACTTCCACGCGGCGGATGATCTCCCGTTGGACATGATCGGCGAGATCATTCGAACGACATCTGTCGACGAGCACATCGCGAAGCACGAAAAGAACAGAAAGAAGTGACTAGAATCGGCGTTCGAGCTCCGACTCCTCGTCATCGACCAGCGCGTCGGACGTCGACTCCAGCAGCTTCTAGCGCGACGTCTGCACCACGTCGAAATAGCTCTGCAGCCGGCCGTCATTGAATGCACGCAGCTGCTGCGCCATGGAGGCGAGCATCGTCGTCGAGCGCGGGCCGCCGCGCGGGAGCGTGTCGCGGAAGCCGCCGCTGAAGTTGAACACGGCGCGGATGAAGGTGCTGCGCTCGTCGAGTGGCAGTGTACCCACGTTGCTGAAGAATTTCTTCCAGTCGTCGCTCTGCCGGAACAGGTACTGCTCGACATTGGAGAGATAGAACGCCGTCACCGTCGCGTTGTGCTGCTTGAGGTACTGCCCGACCGCGCGGATCGATTTGTCCCCCGCGAAGTCGCCGACGACGGGCACCAGCAGGTTGTTCATCTCGAGATCCTTGAGCGCGCGATAGTTTGCTTCGCTCGCCAGATAGCTCCGCTGCTCTCCCTGGCCGTCGTTCTCCACCATCAGCGACTCGTACGTCGGCATGCGGCGCCCGAACATGCCCGTTCCGGGCGCGCCCGATCCGGGCGCGGCGAAAGAGTACGTCAGCTCGGGGCCGGCAATGAAAAAAGAGGTGTACACATATTCGATGGCGCGCAGGTCGTCGGCCGACAGCGTGAAACCGTGGCGCTTGACGAGATGCTCCGTCACCATTGTCAGATTTTTCTGAAAGAGCGCGCTATCCGGCATCGCCTTGTCGAACGCCTCGAACAGCGCCTGCGCGTTGGACGTGCTATCGAGCCTCGCCGGACGCGGACGAGAGAACAGCCGCGAAATGAACTCCGCCCGGTCCGCCGATCGCTCGATCAGCGCCTTGTACAGCAGATGCTGCAGCATGTTCTGCCGGCGGATGTCGAAGATGATCGCGATCTTCGGTCGCAACGCGACGATGTACGTGAAGTTCTGGTCCGGTCCCACGCCGAGGTACACGCCACCTTGCGACGTGCTCTTCTTCAGATCCGGGATGGCGTACTGAAAGGTGATCTCGTTCGAGACAAAGTTGTCGGAGCGGAAAAACCCGCCCGGCTCCGAGATCTCGGTGACCAGTCGCCAGAATGTCGAATCGGCCAGCTTCGACGGGAGGCTCTGCGCTCGGGCGCGTGAGGCGGGCGCGGCGCATGAGGCGCCCGCCCAGACCAACAGCGCGACGCCGACGATGCGCGCACCGCGGCTCCGATTGATCATCTGCATCGATGCGGGCCTCGAGCTGATGATGGAACGAGCACGCGGCGCGGAGAGCGCCGCTAGACTACTTCTTCGACGGAGCGGGTGCGGCGGCGGGGGCAGCCGCGGGGGCCTCGCCAGTCGTCGCGACGGCCGGCGCCGTGGTCTGACCGCGACGGGCCCAGTGATGACGCGGCACCGGCGGCGCGGCGCGACGCGCCAACAGCTCGGCGTAGTACGCTACCACGCGAGTCTTGATGGCGTCCCGCGTATCGCCCTTCTTCGCCTGAAAGGGTGCATAGCGCTGCTGGTCGCCCGAAACCCCGAACCACCACCATGCCTCGGTCCGGCCCGCGCGCGGCTGCTCAACACGGCAGACGTACGTACGCCCGCCATCTTCGAACTGAAACTCGCCGATCATAAGCTCTCCGCCTGGTTGTCAGTAATCTAACCTGATGCACGCGTGAACGGACCTGACCACTAGAAAACAGCTTGCGACCCCTCTCAGCGGGGGCTAGTTCTATGCTGGCAGTTGGTGACGTCAGATGTCGGAAGTCAGATGTCTGTGCCTGAAGTCCGATAGGCGACGTTGCTCGGAAAACCACTCTGGAGACTTCCGTGGATCAAGAACGAGCGGTGACGGAAGGCGCGATCAGGTGCGCGCTCCTCGAGCAGTGGGACCCACTCGGCGTGCACGAGCAGCCGGGCGAGCACGAGGAGTACACGAAGTACGTACATGATCTGTACAACCTCTTGGCCCGCGGCGGGTCGGACGTGCAAGTCGCGCGACACCTCCATACGATCGAGCGCGACGAAATGGGTCATCCCGAGCTCGCGACTCGCGACCTCTCGGCGCTACTGAAAACACTGCGCGCCATCGAAAAGGCGATGTGATGGGTGTCAGCTGTGTCGGCACTGATCACCCGCTCTGACATCAGACATCTGACATCTGACGTCTATTACAGCGTCACCTCGGGCAACTATGGAAAAGCTCCCTCTTGATGGTCTTCAATCCAGTCATTAGGTTGGTTCCCATAGTCTTGCCTAGGGAACTGCCATCATGCCCCCACGTGACACCGGTGATCTGCTGCAGGGCACACTCGGCATCCTGATCCTCAAGGCGCTGCTCGCTGGGCCGGCGCACGGCTACGCCGTCGCCCGCTGGGTCGAGGTGACGACCGGCGACGTGCTGCGCATCGAGGAAGGCTCGCTCTACCCGGCGCTCCGCCGTCTCGAGGATAAAGGCCGGGTCAAGTCCGAGTGGGGATTGTCGGAGAACAACCGCCGCGCCCGTTTCTACACGCTCACCGGCGCGGGCCGGGCGCATCTCGAGTCCGAAGCGGCCGTCTGGCTCCGCTACGCCGGCGCCGTAACGCGCGTGCTGCGCGCCGACCCCGCCCTCGCCTGACGATGAGCGACGCACCGCGCTGGCGGCGCTATCTCCGCTTCTGGGGTCCCAATCTCGACGCGGATGTCGACGACGAGGTGCAGTTCCATCTCGACATGCGAGCGCATGAGTTCGAAGCACGAGGTATGGCGCCAGACGCGGCCAAGCGCGCCGCGGTCGAACGATTCGGCGACATCGACACCATCAGCAGCGCGCTGCGCACGCACGACGAGCGGCGCCATCGTGAACGGCAACGGAGAGACATCGTGTCCGAGCTCATGCAGGACCTCAGACTGGCGTTGCGTGGCATTCGCCGCTCGCCCGCGTTCGCCGCCGTCGTCATCGCGACGCTCGCGCTCTGCATCGGCGCCAACACGGCGATCTTCAGCGTGGTGAACGCGGTGCTGTTGGCCCCCCTGCCCTATCGCGATCCCGGCGCCCTCGTGCGCGTCTATCACGTGTGGGAAGGAAAGAAGGTCGTGATGTCGCCGCCGAATTTCATCGATGTAGCCAAGCAGAGCCGCTCGCTCGCCGAAGCGGCGGCGTTCGCCGGGGGCTCGGTGAACGTCACCGGCGTGGGCGATCCGGTTCGCGTCTCCGGCGTAGAGACCAGTGCGAGCTTCTTTCACGTGCTCGGCGTACAGCCCGCGCTCGGCCGCACCTTTCTGCCCGATGAGAACGAGCCCGGCCGTACCAAGGTCGTCGTGCTCGGCCACGCCATCTGGCAGCAGCGCTTCGGATCGAGCAGGACCGTGATCGGCTCACCGATGTATCTCGACGGCGAGCGCTACACCATCGTCGGTGTCATGCCGAGCGGTTTCGACATGCCACGCAAGACCGATTTGTGGACGCCGCTCACGTACGATGTCGCCTTCACCGCCAAGTCGCGCGGCGCGTGGTACGTCAACGGGATCGCCCGCCTCAAGCCGGGCGTGACGGAGCAGGATGCGGCCACCGAGGTGGCGCTCATCGGCAAGCAGCTCGAGAAGCAGTATCCCGACGACAACGCCAAGCTCGGCATGAGCGTCACATCGATGCGCGAGGCGATGGTTGGCGATGTGCGCAAGCCGCTCGTCATTCTGCTCTGCGCCGTCGGATTCGTGTTGCTGATCGCCTGCGCCAACGTCGCCAATCTGCTGCTGGCGCGATCCACCACCAGACAGACGGAGATGGCGCTCCGCAGCGCGCTCGGCGCCGGCCGCAGGCGCCTCGTTAGGCAGCTCCTGACGGAGAGCGTGCTCCTCTCGCTGATCGGTGGCGGCCTCGGACTGCTGTTGGCGAGTTGGGGAGTGAAGATGCTCGTCGCGCTGCAGCCGAGGGGCATTCCGCGTCTCGATACCGTTCGCGTGGATGGAACGGTTATGGCGTTCACTGCCGCCGTCGCCGTGCTCACCGGAATCGCCTTCGGCATCGCGCCGGCGCTCCAGCTCGTTCGGCGCGGCGGCAGCGGTCTCGCGCTCTCATTGCGCGCCGGCGGCCGCGGCATGCTGTCGGATTGGGGCGGGCGCCGCCTGCGCGGCGCGCTCATCGTGGCCGAGATCGCGCTCGCGCTGGTGCTGCTGACGTGCGCCGGCCTGATGCTCCAGAGCTTCGCCCGCCTGCAGAGCGTCGATCCAGGATTTCATCCGGAGCAGCGACTAGCGATCGACATGTCGGTTCCGCGCGCCACCTACCAGAACGACGAGAAGGTCGCCGGCTTCTACGAGCGTCTGCTGGAACGGTTGGCGGCTCAGCCCGGAACGCGGTCCGTCGGTGCGATCAGCGCGCTCCCGCTCACCAACTTCGGGTTCACCTTCACCTTTTCCATCGACGGCCGGCCGCCGGTGAAGCCGGAAGATCAGCCGTCGATGCAGACGCGCATCATCTCGGCCGACTACCATCGCACGCTTGGCATCCCGGTGGTGCGCGGTCGCACGATCACCGCCGGCGACCGCGTGGGCGCGCCGCTCGTCGCGGTGATCAACGAGGCGGCGGCCAAGCGCTTCTTCCCCGGCGAAGATCCCATCGGCAAGCACGTGAAACTCGGCTGGGGGCGCGGCAAGCTGAATGATCCGGTAAACGGAACGATCGTCGGCATCGTCGGCGACGTGAAGGGCTTCGGGCTCGACCAGGAAGCACAGCCCGAGATCGATTTCTCGATGATGCAGAATCCCGTCACCAACATGTCGATCGTCCTGCGCACCGATGTCCCGCCCGCCTCGCTCGCCGCCGCGGCGCGTCGCGAGGTGCACGCGCTCGACCCATCGCTCCCGGTGACCGACGTTCGTACGCTCGAGCGTCTCGTCGCAGACTCGGTCTCGCAGCCGAAGTTCTACATGCTGCTGTTGGGGATTTTCGCCGGCGTCGCGCTGGTCCTCGCGGCGGTCGGCATCGGCGGCATGATGTCGTTTGCCGTCGCGCAGCGCACGCGCGAGATCGGGATCCGTGTCGCGCTCGGCGCCTCGCGTGCCGGAGTGATTGGACTGGTGGTGAGTGAGGCGATGCGTCTCGCCGTCGCCGGCGTGGTGCTCGGCGCGCTCGCCGCCGCGGCGCTCTCGCGCGCGATGGCGAGCCTGCTATTCGGCATCGGGGCGCGTGATCCGGTCACCTTCGTGCTGGCGGCGGCACTCCTCTCTGCTGTGGCGTTCGCCGCGACACTGCTCCCCGCCCGCCGCGCGGCGTCGGTGGACCCGGCCACCGCCCTCCGCGCCGATTGAATCCGAAGGTCGCGAGCGCGCGGTCGTTGCTGCGCCGGACGCCGAGGGCTAGGTTCTCTCTCGGTCTCAGCGCGGAGCATCATGACCAGCGACCGGAAGCCGGAAGATCGCGGCGACGAACTGTTCGAGAACTTCGTTCGCGCGCCGCGGGCGGGTGATTCGCTCGCGGACATCCGATCGAAGTCGCGCACGCCGGATGATCTGCCACCACCGGGCGATGGCGTGCCGAAGCCCGGCGTCTGGTGCTCCGAGTGCCGCACGGTGCTGCGCGCGCACTACTTCGTCCTGAACGACCGCCCACTCTGCGCGCGATGCCGGCAGCCGTACACCACCGCGCTCGTACATGGCAGGGGCGCCAAAGCGGCGGGTCGCGCCGTCCTTTTTGGTAGCGGTGCGGCCCTCGCCGGCATCGTGCTCATGGCTGCCGTAATGCTCACCCTCGGATTCGCCCGCTTCCTCTGCGCCATCGCGATCGGCTACATGGTAGGAAAAGCGGTGCATGCCGCCACGGGAGGCGTTGGTGGTCGCGGCTACCAGCTGCTGGCCGTTGTGCTCACCTACTTCGCGATCGGCATCGGCCTCGCCACTCCAGCCATTGCCGAATTCGTGAAGCTGTCGCGCATGATGCGGCAGTCCACGGACTCGGCCAAGGTCTCCAACAGCGGCGTCCCGCCAGAGAAGATTGCCCTGGTCGATTCAGCGCCCGTCGTTCGCGATTCCAGCGCTGCGTCGATCGGAGACTCCGGTATCGCCGTGACCGCGAGCAACGCCGCCCTCGCGCCGCGTGCGGGTCGCACGAGCACGCGCGGGATACTCGTCCTGATTGGCGGAGCGCTCCTTGCGCTGCTCACGTTGCCGCTGATCGCCGCCTTCGCGAATGGATTGTTCGGTGTGTTCATCGGCGTCTTCAGCGTGCTCGCCCTGATCGTCGGGATGTACAAGGCGTGGCAGCTGGCCGAGGGCGGACCCGACATCAAGCTCAGCGGTCCATTTCGCGTCGGCACGGGACCGATCGCGCCGACGTGCTGACTACCGACTAGCGAGCGCACGATCGTCGCAGCGAGCGGACAACGACAGCTCGGCGTCACCATCGTGGCGGCCGCCTCGTTCGGCATCGCCTTCGCGACGCTGACGCCATCAGGAAGTGGTGCGAGTCCGCTGGAGCTGTGCATGCTGTGCGGCGAAGCGGGCACGGCCCACTTTGTTCTCAACGTGATCCTGTTCTTTCCGCTCGGCATCGGCCTCGCGCTCGTCGGAGTGCGGCCTCTGCGGGCACTCGCGATCGCCGCCAGCGGAAGTCTGCTCATCGAGGCAGCACAGTACATCGCAATCGCCGGCCGTGACGCCAGCCTCGGCGACCTCGTGGCGAATTCGCTCGGTTGCATGGTTGGGGCGGGCGTCGGACGGCGTTGGCCGTTGCTCCTGCTGCCATCTCCGCGCGCGGCCCGCCAGTTGGCATTCGCCGCACTCGGCGGGTGGCTCGCGGTCGCGGTCGCGACCGAGTGGGCGCTGACACCGGTATTCCCCGCGACCACCTATCTCGTCCAATGGAAATCTGAGCGGCCCCAGTTCGCCTACAATTACGGCTCGGCGCACTCGGCCACGCTCAACGGAATGCCGATTGTGCCCGGCTCGCTTCCGAACCGCGGCGCCCTCGCGGAGACCATTCGGCGAGACGGCATCGTGCTCCGGGCGAACGTCGTCCCATCCATCCCGCTCATCTATCTCTCCGACTTCGTCACAATTTTCGGCGGGGAAAACCAGGAGATCACCATCCTGGCGCAAGCCGGCCGCGCCTTTGTCTTTCGCACGCGCCTTCGCGCCAGTGAGCTGCAGCTCCGCAACCCGGGGCTGGCGCTCGAGGGCGTTTTCCCCGGCATCACGCGATATCTGCCGCGCGGCCCAACGTACGATTCCATCGCGCTCGACTCGAAGGCGGTCGGCCGCCTTGGCAATGCGTGGTCCGTCGACAGCGCGCCGATCGCGCTCAGCGGTGAAGCGAGTCGCATGCGGCTTTCGGCGACGGCGGTCACGCGCAATGCGAGTCTGCGTACATCGCAATCGCTCACGCCGGAGCTTGGCTGGTCCCTGTTTTGGACGACCGATGTCTCGCTGGGCACTGGGCGCGCCCGCGCGCTCTCGGCGATCTGGATCGCGTTGCTATTGATGCCGTTCGGGTACTGGTGCGGCCGTGCGGACTGGAGAGCTGTGGTCCTCATCGGAGCTGCGGTGATCGCGCTCGGCCTGGGCCTCGCCGCGATACCGGCGGCGTTTGGCGCCCACGTACCGGCGGCGCCGACCTGGATGGCTGGCGCCGCCGGGATTCTCATCGCGTACTCGATTGGTAGGATGAGTACGCGACTTCAATCATTCCGCCCGCCACGAGCGAGCGCACCGCCAAGCGCCGGCGCGCCTGACGAGATGTTGTAGGCTTTTCGCCGCGGCGCGCGTTACATGATCATGGTGATCACTTGTCGATGCGCGTGAACCGGTCGAGGCTCGACCCGGAGCTCGTTGGCCTCGCGCGCGCCGGCTCGCCCGATGCCCTGGGCGAGCTCTACGCGCGACACGCTGATCGCGTGATGGCCATCGCATACCGCCTCACCGGATCGGCGGCGGACGCGGAGGACGTGGTGCACGATGTCTTTCTTGGCCTCCCGGAAGCGCTCGGCCGATATGAAGAGCGCGGAACGTTCGACGCCTGGCTGCGTCAACTCTCGGCGCGCACCGCGCTCAGCCGCATGCGAGCGCGCAGCCGCGCCCGTGAAGTCCCGCTCGACGACGACCCCCACGCGACGGGCACCCTCTCGCCTTCGGCCGATACGATCGGGGACCGCGTCGCGATCGCGGCCGCTCTGGCGCGATTGCCCGAGTCGTTGCGCGTGGTGTTCGCGCTCAAGGCGGTCGACGGCCATTCGCACGCCAGCATCGCCGGGATGCTCGGCATCAGCGCCGGCGCGTCCGAAGTTCGTCTCGTTCGCGCCATGAAGATGATGCGGCAATTCCTGGAAGAGAGAAACCCGAGATGATCTTGATCCATCCACGACCCCGCGCCCTGCAGCGCTTCGCCGACGGTGAGGCTGGCGATCCGGCGCGGGCGGGCATCGCATCACATCTGGCCGCGTGTTCGCGTTGCCGCGCGACCGTCGCCTTCACGCGTGATCTCGAACGCTCCGCGCGCACGCTCGACACGCCGCGCGCTCCGGCATCGCTCATCGATCGCATTCACACTGAGCGCGCTGAGGGCCATCGAAAAATTCTTCCGGCCACGTCGGAGCCGCGCGCGTCCCGGAATGATCGACGATGGCTCGCCGCGGCCGCCGCGATCATTGTCGCGGTCTCGGCACTGGCGGTGGGGCGCAGAGCCGACCCGCGCGATCGACCGTCCCCGCCCGATGTCGCCGCCGCCGACACGATCCCCACGCTGCATGGCATGCTGATCACCGTCGGCGTGTTGCCGTCGACGATGTATGCGCAGGAAGCGCCGGCGGCACCGGCCGCCTCGCCCATCGGACGCATCGATGGCGACACCGTCCATCCGATGACAATGGAGTACGAGCTCACGTGGACCGGCAACGGACAGAAACTGCCGCCACCGGAGCGCGGATGGGCAAGCCTTGAGCGCGCGACGTACCAGGGTGTACGGGCCTGGCGCATCACGACCGCCTGGCGCGGCCACGACACGGATCTCCCCGAGACGACCTATGTCGATCGCCGGTCGCTCCACCCGCTCGCCCGCGTCGCGCGCAACGTCGGCTTCAGTCACTACACCGTCACCCAGCGCTTCGTCGGCGACAGTCTCGTCGGCCTCATGCGCGGTTCCGGACGCGAGCACAAGATCGCGCGCGCCCTGCCGCCGGAGCGCGCGCCATTTCTCGCCGGCGAAGGGGCGCCGCTCCTGCTTTTCCGGTCGGTCAAGATCGATCGCGATTGGCGCGGCAGCGCGTCCATCGTCGGATGGGGCGCGGTGCCCTCGGATCTCATCTACCCGATCGAGATTCGCGTCGTCGGCGAGGAGCGCGTCACCGTGCCCGCCGGCACCTTCGACTGCTGGAAGCTCGCCATCACGGACAAGCGGCACCTGCAGAACGTGTGGCTGCGCAAGTCCGACCTGCTCGCCGTGATGTCGCGCGACGCCGACAAGTCGCCCGGCAAGGTTCAACAGATCGTCCTCCTCTCCGCCGGAACTCCGGAATGACCAATCGACTGAAGCTCGTCGTGGCGCTGCTCGCGTGCGGCGCCACGGCCGCACCCGCGCAGGCGCGCGAGTTCCGCCTCGATGCCGGTCACTCCGACATCGGGTTCTCGATCGGCTTCCTCGGCTCGAAGGTCCGCGGCCGGTTCGACGGCCTGCGCGGCACGATCACCTACGATGAGCGCCAAACTTCGGCCTCGTCGATCACCATCGTCATCGAGGCAGCGAGTCTCAACTCCGGCTCGCGGCACCGCGACGAGCATCTCAAGAGCTCGGACTTTTTCGATGTCGCGACGTATCCCACGATCACCTTTCAGAGCTCGAGCGTGACGAGGCAGGGAGCCGGCCTGGTCGTGCGCGGTCCGCTCACCATGCACGGCGTGACGAAAGAGGTGGCGATTCCTTTTCGCGCCCTGCATGCGCCCGCCGCCGACCCGCACGGCTCGACGCTGATCGATTTCGCCGGATCGGTTCGGCTGGCGCGCGCCGATTTTCAGATCATGGGCGGCGCGAAGTACAACGAATGGTTCGACCAGCTCCGCAGCGCAACCATGGCCGACAGCGCCGACATCACGCTCGAGGTGTCCGGATGGGACACCGATTTTGGCCGCGCGAAGAACGCCGCGGTCGATTCGGCCGTCGCCCACATCGAGCGTGATGGCGTCGCCGCCGTCGTCGCGCGCGCCCGCGCAGCGGTTGTCAAGAACCCGGTCGCGTTCAAGGACGGTGAATGGGACGTCGACCAGATCGGCCGCGCGCTCATCCAGCGCGGGATGGTTATGGATGCGCTCGCCATCTTCGCCCTCGAGGCCGAGTTCTTTCCGAAGTCCGCGACCGCCCACACGGCGTTCGGCGCCGGGCTCGAGGCGACGGGTGACAAGACCGCGGCGCGCGCGCAGTACGAGCGAGCGCTCGAGCTGGATCCGCGCGAGACGCGCGCGCTGGAAAGAATGCGCCGGCTCGTCAAGTAGCTCTATTCCGCATAGCCGCACTTGCGGCCCAGCGAACCGCCTTGCATTCTGCGCGGAACAAGCGGTTATCGAGTTTCGCTCTCGCCCCGAGTGCCCTCGTGGAACATTCTCCGCCTCGACCCATCGTCCGTAGAACGCGTCGATTCACGCTCGCGCGAACGGCGGTTTGGGCCGCCGTGGTGGCCGCTGGATTCGCGCTTCAGGCGTGCAAAGACTCGACCTCCCCGCCGGCGTTGCTCAACGCGACCGACGCGGAGATCCAAGCCGTGATCGCAGCGGTCGCCGACGCCAGCACGAGGCTCACGCCATCACTCGTGCAGCTGTCAGCGCGAGCCTCGCTCACCACCGCGCTGGCGCAGCTCAGCGGCGCGCTGGCGACCAAGCAAAAGGCTGGCGTCACGACGGCGCTCGGCGTCGCCCGGGACGTGCTCGCTTCCACGGCGAGTACCGCACCGCCGGACGACTTGCCCGACCGCGGTGCCATCTCGCTCGCGCTCGACCAGGTCGGAATTCTCGCGCAACGTTGACGACGCTCCTCACAGAAGCGGGTGACAGATGAGCTACCGCAGTTGGTCCTACGGCACCGTTGCCGCGCTCGCGATGGCCGCGCTGCCGTCGCTCGCGCGCGCGCAGGTGATCACCGCCTGCTACGTGCCGGCGAGCGGAACGATCTACCGCGTGGGAGCCACTGGCACACCCACCGCGTGCACGGCGACGTCGCACGTGATGTTCACTTTCAATGCGGTCGGGGCGACCGGCCCCGCGGGGCCCGCGGGTGCGGCCGGAGCCGCGGGCCCGACGGGCCCCACTGGACCCGCGGGAGCGACCGGTGCCGCGGGCGCAGCGGGTGCCGTCGGACCTGCCGGCCCCGCCGGACCCACGGGCGCGGCCGGACCGACCGGAGCGGCCGGACCTGCTGGTGCGGTCGGCCCTGCGGGACCCTCTGGCGCGGCGGGTCCGCCAGGACCACCAGGACCTCCGGGATCGCCCGGACTTCCCGGCGCCCCGGGCACGAATGGATTCTCGGGCTACGAGCTCGTGACCGGCTCCGCCACAACCATCAACCCGGGCCTGGTCAACACGGCCACAGCGATCTGCACGGCGCCCAAGGTTCCTGTCAGCGGCGGGTTCACTGACGTCGTCGGAGCGTCCGGAGGCAGTCCAATCGAGATCCGCGCCAGCCGCCCGCAGCCGGTCACCAGCGGCGACGGCTTCCCTGGCTGGAAAGTCGTCGCCAAGAATCTCGATACCGTGTCGCTCACACTGACGCCCTACGTGATCTGCGTTTCGCCCTGATCATCGGCGAGGTCGGGGATGTAAGAACGGGGGATCGCCGGCAGTGCCGGTGATCCCCCGCTCCCTTTTTGCGCGACTACTTCGCGGCGACGCTCCGCGCTTCGCGGTATCCCACCATCTTCCCCGTGTCCTCATCCCACAGCTTGAGCGACGCGCTGTGCAAGCTCTCGCGGATGGTGAGCACGGTAGCGCAGCGGAACTCTTCGTTTTCGACGTAGCACTTGCCGAGATTGTAGCTGGGCACGCGCGGATCGAAGTGGTGCACGTGGTGCAGGCCGATGTGTCCCGTCATCCACTCGAGCACCTTTGGCAGTTTGTAGTACGAGCTGCCCCGCATCGCCGCCGCTCCGTAGTCCCATTCCTCGTGCGGCTCCCAGTACGTCTCCTCGAACTGATGCTGCACGTAGAAGAGCCAAATGCCGGCCGAGCCGGCCATCAGGAACACGGGGAAGTAGACCAGCGCAAGCGCCGCGAATCCGAAGAAATAGCCGAGCGTGAGGATGAGCGCGACGATGGCGAGATTGGTCATGCGCGCGCTGGCGACGCCATGAGCGCCGGCCGAAGGACCCGTCGGCTTCTTTCTCGAGCTGACCATTAAGTAGATGGGACCGAGCCCGAACAGGATCACCGGGTTGCGATACAGCCGGTACTTGATCTTCGACCAGCGCGAGAGCGCCTGATATTCCCGGATCGTGAGCGTGTAGATGTCGCCATGTCCGCGGCGGTCGAGATCGCCCGAGCTCGCGTGGTGCAGGGCGTGATCGCGGCGCCACACGCCGAACGGCGTGAGCGACAGAACGCCGGTCACGCTGCCGATGATGTCGTTCGCCCGCTTGGAGGGAACGAACGAGCCGTGCGCGCAATCGTGCATCAATATGAACGTTCGGAGCAGAAACCCAGCGGCGATCGGCGCGATGGCCAGGGTGAGAAAGTACGACACGTGCAGCGACCAGTACATCCCGACCAGCAGGCCGAAGAAGGGCAACAGCGTGATCACCAACTGCATCACGCCCTGCCACGTGCGGTCCGTGTGGTAGCGCGACGCGATGTCGCGCCAACGGCGCGCGACGCTCGCCTCCGTCCGCGCGCTTGGCGTCGGCGTCACACCGCGTTCGAGGGCCTGGGGATTTGCCATTTCGTTACCTCGTGGTTCGGCACGGAAGCGATGAAAAAACGTGGGGAGCGGACTGCCTCCCGGGTCGGCGGTGACGCAGTGCTGCGCTAACGGTCAGCGCGAGGATCGAATCTGCGTACGAGCGGCGGACGATCGTCGGCGCGTTTTGGACGGCGGCGTCTTGTCAGGAACCCACTGGAGCAGCTCGCCGGGCTGAACCTCCAGCACCCTGCAGAGTCGTTCAATGGTATCGGTTGTGAATCGACCAAAGCGCAGCGACGGATTTGCAAGCCGGTAGGCGGTCGGCACCGTCAATCCCGTCTCTTGCGCCAAACGATACGGTGTCCAGCCGCGGCGCGCGAGAACCTCGGGAAGTCTAAAGCGAAGCACGGAATCCCGAGTGCGGGCGGACGACTCTCTGCGAGGACGATCGACTAGATAATAGTAAAACTAGGCGTTAGTATTGGCAAGCGACACGATTGCTTGATCGGGAGTCGCGGCGCGGTTCATGCCTTGGCTGGCCGGACGTCGTCACCACGCGTTCACCGGAGGCAGCCATGCGCATCACTGAAGCAACGCTCGCCTCCACTCACGCCGACGCTCGCGGAGACCGCCTACCGATCGAGGCTTTGCACTCGATCGTCGATCAGGTCTCGCAGACGTACGTGCCACTCTGGGGGAAGCACGACCCGCGCGTTCCCCCCGCAGGGCGCGTCGCCTCCGCCGAACTCCGTTTGCTCGACGACGGCGAGTACGCCGTCGTGGGCACAATCGAGATCTTCGAAGAGGGGGACCGCATTGCGGTCCGCGGCACAAAGGAACTGCGCGCCGATGTGGTGTCGGATGGACGCGCCATGGTCACCTTCGACAAGAGCTATCGCGAGGCGGAAGACCAGCGGCTGCTCGCCGCCCTCGGCGCCCTCTTCGGTACGGCGCCGCGCGAGTCGATCATGCGCGCGACAGAACCGCTCAGCATTCTCACCATCAGCGCCTCATTCGCATCGCTGTCGCCATCCATCGGATTGTTCGCGCGCATCGATGAAGACGCGCCGGCCGCGCTGCGTTCGACGCTTCACGCGCTCATGCGCAGACGGCGCGAGGCCGGCATCGAGCACCTGCTGGTGTTTCAGTACACGGCGCACAGCTCGCGGCGGCCCGTGCTGGTGCAAGTCATCCTCACCGAGCCTCCCGATGAAGCGGTCGGGGATTTTCTCGACCAGGGCGCACCCATGCTACGCGCGAGTCTTCCGCGCATGCTCGGCCTCAATCCGCTCTTATCCAGAGCGGTCTACGCCTTCGCAAACGGCTCGCCGCGATTCATGTTCGGGGTCGCGGCCAACGGCGTGCCGCTGCCGCCGAGCGCGCTCCGCGGAGTGTGATCGGCGCCCTTCGCGACGACTGAGTCGAGTCAGTTCTTGTGGCGGAAGGTGATCCGGCCGCGCGACAAATCGTACGGCGATACCGCGACCGTCACGCGGTCGCCGGCCAGTACACGAATGCGAAAGCGCCGCATCGTACCGGCAAGCGTCGAGAGCACGCTGTGCCCATTCGCGAGCGTCACGCGAAAGGTTGTATTCGGCAGAACATCGGTTACCTGACCTTCCAACTCGATTGCATCCGTTCGGGCCATGGGTGCTCCGTAGCGATTATGAAGTAAGTGGGGAGGCAAAAAAAAGAGACCCGGTCTAACCCAGGTCCTCTGCTCGCCACTGGTTGGCGGCGCGATGAGACCCGCGCCTACCTCTAGTGAAGGCTACTCTAGGCTGAACACGCGGTCAACGAGCAGCGAGAAAAAATGATTGTGGATCGAGAGGCGGCGCGCTAGCTTCAGGACAGCGAATCGTGCGCACGGCGCAACAGCTTCCGACGAGTTTCCAGGGTCCTGGCTCATCGCTTGGACCTTTTTTCGTCAGAGTCCGCGCCCAGCCGTTTTGCGAGTGATGTACTCACCAATCGGTACGCAGGCCCTATTGCGCTCCGAGCACACCACATTCAGGAGTACTGGCATGCGTACGACTGGCACCGTCAAATGGTTCAACGACACGAAGGGCTTTGGTTTCATCACGCCTGAGGGCGGCGCAAAGGATTGCTTCGTCCATCACTCCGCGATCCAGGGCGACGGCTTCAAGTCGCTGGCCGAAGGGGAGCGCGTCGAGTTCGACATGGTTCAGGGACAGAAGGGCCCCGCCGCCGAGAACGTCGTCAAGCTCGGTCGCTGAGCTATCGCGCACATTCGGAACCCGGCCTCGCCACTACAACGGTAGTCGCGAGGCCGGGTTGCATTCCGAGATGTCCTTTTCAGGAAGCAGAGGATTTTTCATGACGAGCCCTTCGATCGTGCAGCTGTTCAGCAAGCTCTCCCACGATTCTGATGCCGAAATGCGCCGCATCGGCCAGCGATGTATGCGCGAGTACGACGAGTTCGCGGGAATGAAGTACGCCCGCCTCACTCTGCACGACGAAGAGCGTGTCGTCGCCGCGGCGAAGGCCGCTCGCGCTTCCGATGATCGCCTCCGTGCCGGCCTGCTCGAGGCCGCCGCCACGCAGATCCACAAGTCGCTCGGCAGCTAGGGCGGCCTCAGCGGTACGCCAGCCCGGGGTAGAGCAGGTGCACTGCCCCGAAAAAGATCGGATTGAAGATCACATCGAAGAGACGCCACGCGACGAGCATCCCGATCCAACTGATGGCGGGATTGCTCCAGATGAATTGCTGATATCTGCGCGTCGCTTCCGGACTCAGCACCAACGGTAACGCGCCGCTTCCGTCGAGCGGCGGCAGCGGCAGTAGGTTGAAGGCCATCAATAGAACGTTCACCGAGAAAAAAGCGCCGAGCATTGCGCCGGCGCTCTCCCATGCCCGGCTCACGCCACTGGCCGTGATGTGACCGAACGTGATCTCCTGCGGTGGATGAAACACCTTCGCCGCGATCCCGAGGTGAATCACCGCCGCGGCGAGCAGCACCAGCAGAAGGTTCGCCGCTGGACCCGCCAGCGCCATCAGCGCGGCGCGATTGGGATGCCGTCGGGCCCAGTCTGGATCGAATGGCGCGCTGGCGTAGCCAATGGGCCACCCCGTGACGAGCCCGGTGAGCAGCGGCAGCACCACCATCCCGAACGGTTCGCGTCTGATGTGCGGTGTCGGATCCAGCGACACCTGTCCGCCGCGATACGCCGTCAGATCGCCACCTCGCATCGCGGCCCACGCATGCGCCGCCTCGTGGAGCGTCGTGGACAGGAGAAAAACCGCGAAGTAGACGAGGGCATCTGTGAGTTGAGACATGCGCGAATGTGAGAGGAGTTGGGCGCTCGGGGCTAGGGGTTGAGACGCGATTCGAGAGTCTCGCGCATCCCAACCCGCTGCCCCTAACGACGCCCCAACCCTACTTTTTTTTCCGCATCAAACCTCCGGCTCCCCTCGACTTCGTGGCAGAGTCGGCCGCAAACAGGGCCGCCTTCATCGCGGTGGGGGCCATTGGGGCGGCAGCGAAATGAGGGACGCTGTGCTCCAATGTTGTCGCGAGATTGGCGAGCTCTTTGTCATCGCCCGCGTACGCGCCGATGCGCTGAGCCGTCTCCTCGATCGCGCGCCTTGCGCGCTGAAAGTCTCCGGCGCGATTCGCCTCTGTCGCCTCGGCGCGAGCGAGTGCGGCTTGCAGCGTCGCGACCTCACGATCCACTTCGCGGTCGCGCGGTTGGCGCTCGTTCTCATCGTCACCGGCATACGTCCACATCACCTCGAGCGGAGCTGAGCCCGACATGCGAACGCTCGCCGTCTGCGACCGGCCCAGCTCGCCGCGTGGGAAATCGATACCGACCGCGACGACCATTTCCTGGTCGGCCGCCAGATCGCCCAGCTCCACGCGAAGCTCGTTCGTGCTCGGCGTGAGCTGATGACGGAATCGGTTTAATGGTTTTGCTTCAGCGCCGTGTGGGAGCGAGATGTCCACCGCCGCGTTGCGCATAGTGACCTGCAACGCTTCACCGAGCTCGCCGGTGAGTAACGCTGGAATCTGCGAGGCGCCCTCGATGAAGTAGAAGTTGCCGCCGCCCTCGTGCGCCATGTCGCGCAATAGGCGCTCGTCGAAATCCGCTCCGACGCCGAAGGTCGACGTCACCACGCCGCGGCGCCGCAACTCCGCCGCGTGCATGGCCAATTCGTCGCGGTCGGTGATGCCGTGATTCGCCAGGCCGTCGGTGAGCAGGAGACAGCGGCTGACCGCCTCATCGCGCACGTGATCGGCCACTTGCTCGCAGCCACGGAGCCACCCGCCGCCCAGATCCGTGCCGCCGCGCGGACCGATCTCGGAGAGCGCGGCGAGCGCCCGGCGCTTCGCATCCGGCGTGGCCGACGTCGAGCGCGCGAGCACATCGATGTCCGTGTCGTAGACGACAAGAGAGAAGCGGTCCTCGGGATGAAGCATGCGCAGCGCTTGCTCCACCGCTTCGCGGGCAAGGGTGAACTTGCGCTCATCGCTCATGGAGCCCGAGCGATCAAGTACGAGCGCGACGTTGACCGGCAGGCGGGTGGCGCGCGCGATCGCCGGCGGTGCCGTAACGCGCACGAGCACGTAGCGAGTGCTGCCGGCGCCGGCGCGAATCAGGGAGCGGTCGGTACGAACGGTGAACGACATGGTCAGTACTCCTGGGCGAAGAGTTGGCGCGCCGTCTCGAGCAGTCGCTCGACTAGCCGGTTCTGCTCCCGAGACAGCGGGCGCCGGAGATGCAGCTCCACATCGGGTGCGAGTCCCACGCGTTCCCACGTCGAGCGCGTGGCAGACTTCGGGGACTCGTATTGAGACGTCGGTGCGGACAGCGGTTGCACAGTGGGCGAGCGAAGCATCGACCGCTGGGGTTCGACCTTGGCGAGCAGCACCTCGCGCACGTAGTCCTTCGCGCTCGTTCCGAAAGAAATCGGGGGGAGCGCCTGCAGCTCACGGTCGATATCCGAGTCGTGCAGCGATTCGATTCGGCGCCGGATTTCTGACAACGGCAGATGCTGCGACTGCAGACGTTTGATGAAGATCAATCGGTCGAGATGGCCGCGATCGTACCGCGATCCCGGCCCTCTCGTTCCCGGCGACGGCAGCAGCCCTTGCTGCACGTAATAGCGCACCGTTCGGGTGGTCACCCCCGCCGCCGCCGCCAATTCGCCAATGTCGAGCGACTCTGATTCGGTAAGCATGGCGAAGTAATAACAGTGGAACGTAATACTGTCAATATGGAGTCGAACATCGGACTCTGGGGCCGGTGGTCCCCATGCTGTTGATCGACATAGATGACCGCGAGCCCCTAGCCAATCCTACCTATAGTGTCGCGTCTTCGCCATTAACTGGCGTCTTAGTGGCAGAAAACTGGCTTGTAATAGTTGATTCACTCCTTCGAGAACCCATGTCCGTGCCACGCTTGATTGGCGAGGTCTCCGGGATAGATGCTGTGTCGAAGCCGATGGGAGTCGCTATGGGGAGTGGCGACCAAGCTGCTGGAGAGAGGAGCAATCGATTCCGTCGCTTCGACTGGCTCGATAGCCGGACTCGACTCCCGGCCGCATCGAGATATCCAAGCGATTACGACGCTGACTTCTACGTCGATAAGAGCCTGGAAGTGCGACTCTCCCTAACCGACCGGACAGTCGCCGAACTGACCGTTCCCAGCGATTGCGGCGGGACAAAGGCGGATTATTGGCCAAACAGCCAGTGTGGCCAGAATGCGTTGGGAGGCGCCTCGGGGTCAAAGGAGCAACGGCTCTTTCGCTGTTCGTTTGACAACCAGAACGTCCCCGACGATCTCTCGTGGCTCAGTGGACGCGTCAGCGCAGCGCGACCCATCGCGCGCCACCGGTTGCCTTTGTCACGACGACGAGGCCGAAATTCGGAATCATCGGCTCGAAGCGCGGAAACCGGACGAACCACTCGGCGCCGCGGTCCCAGACTTCCGGTCGCTCGGTATCGTAGATGCCCGGTGCGGCGCTCGACGCGAGAACCGGTAGGGCGCGCGCGATGGCGTCGGCCGTCGTGTCGCAGACCACGCTAGGGCGTAGGGGCAAGACGTCTTCGCATCAGCGTGTGAATCTTCTCCACGATCGGCTGGCTCGCCCCGCCGTAGTTCGACATCACAACGGCCACATAGCCGGTACCCTTGAACACGTCGAGGTTGGAGCTGATGCCGGGAAATCCGCCGCTGTGCCCTACCACGTTCGTCTGCGGATCGACCCCAAAGCCATAGCCGTACTCGGGCGACTTCACCTCGGCCTTCGGCGTGGTGATCAACTCGAATGTTTCTGGCCGGATCAGCGTGCCGCCCTTGAGCGCTTCGGCGAACCGAACGAGATCGCCGGCCGTCGAGTAGCCACCACCCGCCGGACCACCGCGAATCACGTGCATGAAGATGTTGTTGCGGAACCGCTTCGTGCCGTCCTCCGCGAATTCCTTCTGGTAGCCCACCGCCAGGTTCGGATTGACCCGATCCAGCTCGTACGCGTCGGTGCTCGTCATCCCCGCCGGCTTGTAGAGATGCTCGCGGACGTAGTCGAAGTAGTCCTGCTTCGTGACCACCTCGATCACCTTGCCTAGGACGAGCATCCCGGTGTTGCTGTACGACCAGCGCGTTCCCGGCTCGAACGCCAACGAATCGCCCTTCGCGAGCTGCATCATTTCATCGACAGTACGATACCGGGCCCGCGACGATTTCTCGAACTCGTCGTTGAAGTAGCTGCCGAGTCCCGAGGTGTGCGTCAGCAGATGCTTGATGCGAATTTTCTTGGCCGCGGCGGCGTTGGGAAAATCGGGAACGAACTTCGAGAGCGGATCGTCATACGAAAGCTTTCCCTGCTCGACGAGCTGCGCGATAGTCACTGCTGTGAACATCTTGTTCATGGAGCCGAGATTGAACTTCGTGTCCATGTTGTTCGGAGCGCCGAAGTCCTTGTTCGCCTGGCCGAAGGCGCCAGCATAGATCGTCTTTCCGTCCTTCGCCAAGAGCACGCTGCCGGAGAAAAGATCGGCCCTGGCGAGCGTGGCGACGTACTGCTCGAGCGCCGCCGCCATCTCGGCGTCGTTGGTGAGACGCGGCTCGGCCGCGGCCACTTTGGGGCGAGGCGGCTGCTGCCCGACCCCGGCGATCCGGTACGGTGCCGCGTCTTCGACGCTCACTAACAGTGCCATCAGCTCGCCGGTGAGCTTGCGCCTCAGGAGCGCCGTCGTGCGTCTCGGCGCCTCGGCTTGTACGTCGATCCACTCGAGTCCACCCGTCTGCTCGCGCTGCCCCATGAAGAAATCGACGTGGGCCCGCATCGGCAGCCCGTGCATCTGCGTGGAGAATGCGGTGTCGCGGTACGCCTTGATCGATGCGGGCGTGGCGGAATTGATCAGCGCGACCAGCTCATGTGCGCGCCGGGTTGCCGGCGATGGCGTTTGCGCTTTCGCGGATCTCATTGCCGGGCCACTGGACACGAGGACGACGGAAGCCAAGAGCAGGAGGCGATTCATGGGCATACTCCAAAGGATGCGCACTTCGCGCACTCGAGGTGAGGGGAACGCGCACCGTGCGTGGAGTCGCTCAAACCGGAGACCGAGACTTGACCATAGCACCGGGCACTCGGCATCGCGAACCGCCGCCGGCGACATCATGTAGAGCCGTGCCCGTGCTAGCAACGATCCCTAGTTGCCCCACCCGGCAAGCGCCACCATCGCTGCCTCCGCGCGCGCGTGGTGCTTCGCCGCGATCGCCGACGCCAGCGCGGTGCGTACGATTGTGACCTCGATCGCGGTGCGCTCACACCGATGCGGCGCCGGGCCTGGAGCAGGTTCGGTTGCACATCGTCGAATTGCGCGTGCAGCGCAGCCGAGGCTTCGTGCGCGCTCAGCTCGAATCCGCCGATCTTGATCGTAATGCGCCGCGACTGGAGGATCATCCGCAACACTGGCCACAGCCGCCACAGCAGCACGGCCACGATGATCGGCCACATCAACCCGCTCAACCCATCGAGATAGGTCGCAACAGCCGACAGCTTGTCCACCGCCCGTGCCGCGCCAGCGGCGCCCTGAATCTGTGCGCTCAACATCTGTCACCCCCATCGTCATGGGAGGGACACCGTCACCGGACGTGGATGCCGCCCTCCAACGCCTGTTTGACGGGGCAGCGATCGGCGATGGCGAGAAGCTTTGTTCTCTGCTCTTCGGTCAAGGCGCCCACCAGCTCGATGGCTCGCTCGACCGTAGGGATGCCGACGTTGGACGTCTCGCACTGTTCGCAGTCCGCTTCATGTGACCGGCCATGCTTGAGCCGGATGATGACCTCGTCGAGGGGCCACTGCTTCCGGCCAGCGTACATGCGCACCGTCATGGCTGTGCACGCGCCGACCGCGGCCATCAGATAATCGTAGGGCGTCGCTCCGGTATCCGTGCCGCCGAACGAGACCGGCTCGTCGGCGACGAGCGTGTGATTGCCGGCCGCGATCTCGGTGTGAAATCCGCCGCGATTGCGGACCGTGATCCAGGCCTGCTCGACCACGCTCACGAGTGGCCGCTTGCGTGCGCGGTCGGCTTTGCCTGCGGCGTGCTGTCCCCGCCCAAGCTCGCGCTCCCGGCGCGACCGAGCAGCCGAAGTCCGGTCGAGACCACGTTCTCCACCGTAAAGCCGAGCTCACGCATTACGATTTCACCTGGAGCCGACGCGCCAAAGCGTGCCAGCGTGATCGTCGCGCCATCGAGCCCGACCCACCGCTCCCACCCAAATCCGGACGCCGCCTCAATACCAATGCGCGCGCGGACGGCGGGCGGAATCACGGCGTCGCGATAGCTCTGGTCCTGCGCCGAGAAAATCTCCCAGCACGGCATCGACACCACTCGCGCTCGAACGCCCTGCTCCGCGAGTTTTTTTCGTCCCTCGAGCGCGAGGTGCACCTCGGTGCCTGTCGCGATGAGCACGAGCTCCGGCGCGCCCTCCGAGTCGGCGGCAACGTAGCCGCCCCGGCGCGCGCCATCCGGATTGGCGGCGAGCACGGGCACATTCTGGCGCGAGAGCGCGAGCAGCGTCGGTCCGTCGATGCGCTCCAGGGCGAGCTGCCACGCGATCGCCGTCTCGTTCGCGTCGGCGGGCCGGATCACGTGCATCCCCGGAATCGCGCGCAGGCCGGCAATCTGTTCGATGGGTTGGTGCGTCGGCCCATCGGTACCGAGTCCGATGGAGTCGTGCGTGAAGACGAAGACCGTGGGCTGCCCCATAAGACTCGCCAACCGAATCGCGTTCTTGCAGTAATCGGAGAAGATCAGGAAGGTGGCGACGTACGGCTGCAGCCCGTTGAGGGCGAGCCCGTTGCCGATCGCGCACATCGCGTGCTCTCGCACGCCGAAATTGATGTTGCGCTCGCCGAATTTTCCGTGATCGATGAACCCCGATCCCTTGAACACCGTGTCGTTCGATCCGCGCAGATCGGCGGATCCACCGATCATCCCTGGCACCTTCGGCTCGAGCGCGTTGAGCGTCTGTCCGGAGGCGACGCGCGTCGCCATCGGCTTCGCGGAGGAATCGAAGGTCGGCAGCGACGTGGCGAGCCCCTTCGGCGAGCGCCGGTCGAAGATGCTGTCGAGCTCGGCGGCGAGATCGGGGAACGCCGCGCGGTAGGCGCCGAATGCCTTCTTCCACTCGGAGGCGAGCGCCGGCCCGCGGGCGCCCGCGTCGCGCCACGGCGCGACGCCGTCATCGGGCAGGAAGAAGGGATCGAGGCTCGGATACGAATAGCTCTTCTTCGCCGCGATGACATCCTCGAGACTCGGTGCCTTGCCATGCACGTCGGCGGTGCCCTGCTTGGGAAGGCCGACGCCGATGGTCGTGCGGACGCGGATCAGGCTCGGCCGCTCGGTTTGGTTCTGCGCGTTCTTGACCGCGGCCTCGATGCCGTCGAGATCGGTGTTACCGTAGTCCACCATCTGCACGTGCCAGCCGTAGGACTCGAAACGCTCGGTCGTATCGTCGGTAAAGGTCCACTCGGTTGGACCATCGAGAGAGATGAGATTGTCATCGTACAGCATGATCAGCTTGCCGAGCCCGAGATGGCCGGCGAACGACGCGGCTTCGTGCGAGATTCCTTCCATCAAATCGCCGTCGGAGCAGATGCCGTACGTGTAGTGATCGATCAGGGCGTGGCCCGGGCGGTTGTATCGCGCGGCGAGATGAGCTTCCGCGAGCGCGAAGCCGACGGCGTTGGCGAAGCCCTGGCCGAGCGGACCGGTCGTCGTCTCGACGCCAGGCGTATGGCCGTACTCCGGATGGCCCGGGGTGCGGGAGCCCCATTGCCGGAAGTTCTTCAAGTCATCGAGGCTCACGTCGTAGCCCGTAAGGTGCAGGGCGCCATAGATCAGCATCGACGCGTGTCCCGCCGAGAGGATGAACCGGTCGCGATTCGGCCACCGCGGATCGCGCGGATTGAACCGCATGATCCTCGAGAACAGCACGTACGCCATGGGCGACATGCCGACGGGTCCGCCGGGATGCCCCTCTTTCGCGTTCGCGACCGCGTCGAGGCTGAGGGCACGAAGCGTGTTGACGGCAAGAACGTCGCGAGGCGATGCGGTCACTGAGAAACTCCGATGTCGAATGTCGAATGACAAACGTGCATTCGGACGGGGGCCGGGGGCTAGGGACAAAAGGGGTTGGGGCACCGAATCGAAAATTGATCCGGCGCTCCAACCCCAAGCCCCCAGCCCCTAGCTCTCAGATAACGCCACCGTTGGGTCCACTCCCGCCGCTCTTCGGGCGGGGACGAATGCCGCGCCGAGCCCCGTGAGCGTGAGGATCGCGGCGACGACGATGTAGGTCAGTGGATCCTTCGGGCTCACTCCGATGAGGAGGCTCGACAGGACGCGCATGGCGGCAACGCTGAGCGGGATGCCAACGAACAGCCCGCCGATCACCAGCTTCAGTCCCTGTCGCACGACCATGCGCAGCACCTGCGCGCGCTGGGCGCCGAGTGCCATGCGGATGCCGATCTCGCGCCGGCGATGGCCGACGACGTAGGACAGCACCGCGTATATGCCGCCGACGGCGAGCATCAGTGCGATGGTGGCGAACGTCGACAGCGCCGCGGCGATCGCGCGACGCGTGGCGAGCGATGCGCTCAACGCGCCGCGCATCGTTCTCGTCTGATACATCGGCAGATCGGGATCGAGCTCGCGCATCACGGAGCGCATTGGCGGGAAGATCAGCGATGGCTCGCCGGCGGTGTGCACCGCGAAGGCGAAGCTACCGTAGTCGTCCGTGCTGTCGATCGCCGCCATTGGGAAGTACAGACCGGGCCGCATCGGCACGGCCAAGCCGTAATGTCGGTCGTCCTTCGATACTCCGAGCACAGTGAACCACCGCCCCGCCGATGTGTCACCGCGGTAGGAGATGCGTTTGCCGGTTGGATCGTTCACTCCTGGCCACATGCGCTTGGCGAAGCTCTCGTTCACCACGACGACTCTTGCTTTGTGGTCGACGCCTTCGTTGCCGGTAAAGAACCGGCCGTGCCGTATCTTGATTCCCATCGCGCTGAAGTAGCCGGGGCTGGCGATGCGTGTCAGCACGACGGGGTCCGTTCCGTTCGGGCCCGGTGGCGCGCCGCCTTCCGCCGAATAAAAGCTTCCCCAATGGCAGCTCAGCGGCGGACAGGTGATGGCGCCGGCGCCGGTGACGCCCGGAATCGCGTTCAGGCGATCGAGCACGGCCTGGTAAAACGCTTTCTGCTTTTCGCCGTTCGAGTAATTCGTGTGGGGGAGCGACACGCGGAACGTCGCGACGTTGTCGACGCGAAAGCCCGGATCGACATCGCGCAAGTTGGAGAAGGCCCGCACAAGGAGCGCGCCGCCGACGAGCAGCACCGCTGCCAGCGCGATCTCGACCACGACCAGCGAGTCGAGCACCCGGCGCTGCGGAACGGAGCCGGTCGTGCGCGTCCCGTTCGTGCCGATGACGCTGCTCACATCCTGCCGCCGGACCTCGAGCGCGGGAATGAGCCCGAACAGCACCGCAGTCACGGCGACAATGGCGACAGAGAAGAGGAGAACGCGCGCGTCGGCGCCTACGTGCACCCACCTGGGCAATTGATCGGGAACGGACGCCAGGAGCGCCCGCAGACCCCACCATCCGAGCCAGGTGCCCGCCACTCCCGCCATCGCCGCCAACGCGAGACTCTCCGTGAGCAGCTGCCGGGTGAGCCGTGACGCGTTGGCGCCGAGCGCCATGCGAATGCCGATCTCGCGCTTGCGGAAAATCGCCCGCGCCAGCATCGCACCCGCGACGTTCGCGCAGGCGATGAGCAGCACGAGCACGCCACCGGCGCCCAGCGCGGTGCCGATCGTCTTGAAATCGGCGACGTAGCGGTCGCGCAGAAACTGAATGCGCGGCGACACGACGTGCGACGTATCGCGCTGCGCGGCGTACACGGCGCGATGCGCGGCGACGAGATCCTGTCTCGCCTGCTCGATGGTGACACCTGGTTTGAGCCGGGCGATGCCTTCATAGCCGTAACTCTGGTAGGGCAAGTTTGGATCACCGGCGAGGGGTAGCCAGAGCTGCACATTCCCCGGAAACTCCGCTTCGGCCGGCATCACGCCAATGATCGTGTGCGGCTTGCTGTTGATGCGCATGGTACGTCCCACAACGTCCCGCGCTCCGGCGAACCGCGACCGCCACATGCCGTACCCGATCACGACGACATCGGGGCCCTTTGGTTTGTCTTCCTCGGGTGAAAAGAATCGACCGAGAACCGGCTTGATCCGCAGCACCGCTGGAAGATCGTGGGTGACACGCGCGCCATCGACGCGGTCGGCGGTACCACCCTGCGCGAGATTCACGCTTTCCTCATCGATCAGCGCCATCGATTCGAAGGCGTGGGCGTTCTGTCTCCACAAATAAAAGTCGCCGTAATTGATGCCGGTGTACTCGAGGTTCCACTTCGGCGCCTGCTCGTTCAAATACGCCAGCCGGTTTGGATCGTCGAAGGGGAACGGACGCAGAAACAGTCCATCGAGCAGAGTGAACACGGCTGTATTGGCGGCGACGGCCAGCGTGAGCGTGGCGAGGATGACCGCGGTGCTTCCCTTCTGACGGGCGAAGGAGCGAACGGCGTACCGCAGATCGGTAATGAACGAGCGCATGCGGCCCTCCCGATGGGCGCCAAGGTGTCGACGTCTCCAGTGCTCGTGCGGCGCGCGGCGCACGACGTCCCACGCGGCGGCAAACCACGTCATCATCGAGGCGCGTGCGTTGCCGCGAACCCGGCCGAGCTCTGCCGCGAGCAACGCCGTCATGTCATCGGTGTACGTGCGCAGCTCGGCGGGGAGCAGCCGAAGGAGCAGGCGATACGCCGCCATCGCGCCTCGCCCGGCGGCTCCCCTCACCTCGATTCCCCGATATGCGCCAACCGTCGTTTCGCCACGCGCGCGAGCGATTCCATGCGGCTGACCTCAGAGGCGAGTGCCCGGTGGCCGGCGGGGGTAATGCGGAACCAGCGCGTGCGCCCACTCTCCATCTCGCCGTCCGGCGGCTCCGCCGGAGCGTCGATGCCGCGAATGAGATCTTCCTCGCGCATCTCCTCGAGCGAGCCGTAGAGAGTCACGGGCCAGAGCCTCAACTCCCCATCGGTGAGTTCGAGCACGTCGCGCATGATCGACGAGCCGTGCCGATCGCGCTCGGCCAACGAGAGCAGGATGTAGAAGATCGGACGACGCACGGATCACCACCGATGTCAGGTGGAGGCATTATACAATTGTGTATAATACGTCGCAAGGGTCTAGAAGCAGACGTCTTGTTCACTCTGTTGGCCTGAAGACTGCCGTCAGGTGTACCGACAATCAGCTACTGTAGTACGCCGCATTCTCTTCCACGTACCCCTTCGACAAGTCGCAACCCAAAGCGGTTGCGTGGGCGGCGCCAATGCCCAAGGCGATCTCCAGCTCTATCGTGTCGGCGCCGAGGGCAGTGCGGACCGCGGCCTCGTCGAAGTCCAGCCGTACGCCGCCGCGAACGACGGCGTGGCCGTTGATCCAAGCGTCCGTAGATGCGGGTTCGACTCGACACTCGACGCACTTTCCCACCGCCATCAAGAGCCGTCCGACGTTGGGGTCGGCGCCGTGGACCATCGTCTTGATGAGTGGCGAGTCGACGAGCGACTTCGCGATGCGCTGGGCGTCGGCGCCGGTGGCCGCACCACGCACCACCGCCCGGAGGAGTCGAGTCGCGCCTTCGCCGTCGCGCGCGAGCATCTCGCTCATGCGCAGAGAACCGGCCACGAGCGCCTCCTGAAACGCGTCGCCGTCGACCGCGCCAGCGTGTCCGTTCGCGAGAATGGCGCAGGTGTCGGATGTGCTCGTGTCGCTGTCGACCGAGAGCATGTTGAAGGTGCGGTCGACCGCATGGCGAAGCATTCCGTCGAGCGTAGCGGCGTCGATCATTGCATCGGTGAAGATGTAGGCAAGCATCGTCGCCATGTTCGGGGCGACCATTCCGGATCCTTTCGCCACCCAGGCGATTGTCGCGTCGCCGACGCCGACCGACAGCGCCTTGGGGTACGTATCCGTCGTCATGATCCCCTCGGCGCCGACGATCGGATCGCTCTGTAAATCGGCGGACATACCGGCGATGCCGCGCTCGATGATGTCGATCGGCAGCTGCACGCCGATGACGCCAGTAGAGCTGACGAGGACGCGATCGGGGGCGGTGCCCACCTCTTCCGCCGCCGCGGCGGCCATCCGACGCGCGTTCTCGAGTCCGCGCGCGCCTGTCGCGACGTTGCTGCACTTGCTGTTGGCGACGATCGCGCGGAGTCGTCCATGCCGGATTGTTTCGCGTCCGAGGATGACGGGCGCGCCCGGAAAGTGATTGCGGGTGAAGACGGCGGCGGCGCTTGCCTCGACGTCGCTCACGAACAGCGCGAGATCCTTGGCGTTTGGCTTGAGTCCGCAGTTGCGGCTGGCGCAGCGGAACCCGCGCGGAAGGACCGCGCGATCGTGGAACGTCATGGAGCCAGTATCCTCGGTCATCGCGCCGGAAATGGGAGGCAGCGGCTGAAGTTACCGACGGCCCAGGCGGGTTCGCCACGGCGCGGCCGAGGATTGTCCGTCTGGACGAGCGCGGTACGACGGTGCTACGTTGGCGTCGCTGCGCTAGAGGCCATTGCGCACGATCGTTCGCTGCGCGCCCGCGACTTCGCCGCGGGCTCGAAGCCGCTCTCCCGGCTCGCTCGCCGCGCTTTCTCCGCTTTCGAGGACGCATGAAGCACACGCTTTCCATCTCGATCGCGGCGACCGCGGCCGCGCTCCTCTCGGCTTGCACGCATCCCGGAGTGTCCGGTACCGGCGCCGGCGGCGATGCGATTCAGCGGTCGGTGCGCGACGCGATCGCGCGCGAGCAGTCGCTCCGCGCCGACACGATCTCGGTTCGGACGCTCGGTGTCACGCCAATGCGCCTCCTGACCTCCGATACGGTTGTCGCTCCCCTCGCGTTTGGGCTAGCGGACATCATGATGACCGACCTCGCGCGCAGCTCGCAGCTCGTGATCGTCGATCGCGTGCGCCTCGAGACGCTGCTCGACGAGCTCAAGTTGGTATCGGCCGGCCGTGTCGACAGCGCGACGGCCCCCCGCGTCGGCCGGATCGTCGGTGCCCGGCGGCTCGTGCTCGGTAGCATCGGCAGCATCTCGGGCGGCAACCGCACGATTCTGATCGACGCCCGGATCGCCGACGTCGCCGACGGCACGGTGCGGCCCGCCGTCACCGCGACCGCGCCGCTGGCCGACATTCTGGCGGCCGAGAAGGAGCTGGTGCTTCGGATTTTCGATCAACTCGGCGTCAACCTCACGCCGGCGGAGCGCGCGACGATCTCGGAGCGCCAGACGCGCGATCTCGGCGCGTTGCTGGCGTACGGCCGGGCCGTGCGATTCGAGACCGAGGGACGCTACGCCGACGCGGAAGAGCAGTACGCCGAGGCGCTCCGCATCGATCCCGCCTTCCGGCTGGCCGACCTGCGTCTCCGCGAGGTGCGGCGGCTGCGCCGCGATCGCGCGTCGTCGCGGCGCGCATCGGGCGATAACTCTCGGCCCTCGGACGCGCTGCTCGCGGTACTGCAGAGCGTCAGCCGCTCCGACATCTTCCCACTCGGCGGACGCGGCGCAGGTGATCCTTCCTTTCCACTGCTGAACGGCACGTTGATTATCATCATCACGGCTCGTTGACCATGCGACATTCCTTTCGTGCACTCGCACTCGTGAGCGCCGCGGCGGTTGCCGGCCCGCTGGCCGCACAGGGCTCACTGTCGCCCGTCGCCGGCGGCTCGCTCGCTCCAGCGTTCCAGCACTGGTCGTTCGGGCGCGGGCTCTTTCAGCACAGCTTCGTCAGCGCGGACAGCGTCGAGGTCGAGAGCGCATCGCAGTGGACGCTTCCGATCGCCGTCTCCTTTCCGATCGGCGACGCGTGGACGATTGATGGGTCCGCCGCGTATGCGTCGGGCACGGTGAAGCTGCGGGGCATGGATCCTTCGCTGAACACCAACCGCTACCAGCTCAACGGACTGACCGATGTCCGCATGCGGGTGAGCGGGCGGCTGCTCGAGGATCATCTCGTCTTCACCGCCAGCTTCAACGCCGCGACGGGAAAGACCGATCTGAACGAGGGGGAGCTCGATGCGCTGCGCGTGATCGCATCGCCGGCATTGAGCTTTGGAATTCCCAGCTTGGGAGGTGGGACGGGCGGCAGCATGGGACTCGTCGGCGCCCGGCAGTACGGCGAATGGTCGTTCGCCGCTGGCGCCTCGTTCGAGCTGCGCGGGACCTACTCGCCGGTCACCGCGTTCACCGTCGGCGCGCCGTCGCCGGACTTTCGTCCCGGCAGTGCCTTACATCTCTCGTTAGGCACCAGCGGCGCGATCGGGCAGAGCCATACCACGCTGACGTTGACGGCCGATGCCTTTGGCGATGACAAGTTGACGTACGGCACCACGGTGCGGCGCTCGGCCAACGTGCACCTCGGCCCCGTCTACTCCGTCGACTGGCAGTATCTGGTCGGCACCACGCAGCTGCGCGAGTTGCGCTTCTTCATCGTCGACCGGTATCGCACGCGCTACTCGCAGGATGGCGCGAGCGTCGCCGGCACCAGCGGGAACTATCTCGACGGGGGAGTTCGCGCCGTGCGCGGACTGTCGCCGAGCACGGGCTTGTCGCTCGAGCTCACCGGGCGGCATCAGACCGGGCTCTCGGTCGACCGCTCGCTGACTACGGCCGGCGTCACCGGTGGCGGACTCGGCGTGGGTCTGGTGCACGATCTCGGCGACTTCGTGCTGCAGCCGTTCGTACGCGCGCAGTACGGGCGCTTTGACATGAAGACGCGGACGGTGAATGGCAGCGCCTTCGCGGCCGGCGTCACGCTTGGCGCGCGCTTCTAGTAGCCTCGAGTGGAAACCAAGAACCCTCGTTCGCTCGGCGGACGTCAACAGTCAGCAGCCGGAAGGTCGCTCATGGATCGGATGCGTATGACGAGTATGGTCGGGATTCGCGCGACGGCGCTGCGGCGGTCCGTGATCGCGGTGGCGGCAGCCGGTGCGTTCCTGAGCGCGTGCCGTTCGGACACCGCCGTCGGCGCCAACGACAGCGCGCCGGGACGACTCGGATTCCATGCCGACGTGCAGGCTCCGGCGGGGGCGACACTGCTGGTGCGCGCTTTCTACGTCAGAAGGTCGACAGGTGGAACGTCGAGCAGCGACACCGTCGAAATGGCGCGTGCGACGATCACCGTGCAACCTGGCTCGACGCCGCTGGTGCTCGATCTCGACCTCCGCGGTTGCCTAGCGGACGCCCAGCGGACGACGGAGAGCCGTCTGTGCCCCGTGCAGGCCGAGATCACTTTGTTCAGTGGGACCGCTGTCGTCGACCGCGCGATACTTCCGCCGACGCTCGTCGGGCCCGGCCAAGTGGTCGAGGCCGCGGGCACTGTCGTGCTCGGCAACGTGGCCTCGGTCGACGTATTGCCGCTGACGAACGTGGTGCGCATCGGCCAGCAGGTGACGTTCACAGCCACGGCGCGCGATGCCCAGGGCAACGTCGTGCCGAATCGCACCTTCGTCTGGTCGAGCGACAACACGCCGGTGGCTGCGATCCCGAATTCCGCCGCTGGCGTCGTGACCGGCGTGAGCGCGGGGACGGCGCACATCATTGCGACCACGGGAAGCAGATCGGGCCAGGCGACGTTGACGGTCATACCCGTCGTGGCGTCGGTCGCCATCACGCCGAATCCGGCGCGAGTACTCGTCGGCCAGAACGTGACGCTGACGGTGACGGCGAAGGACGCGGCGGGGATCGTGCTCTCACTCGCCAACCGTACCGTGATCTGGACCTCGGGATCAACGAACGTCGCCACGATCACGCAAGCGGGCGTCGCGACCGGCGTCGCATCAGGGACATCGCTCATCACGGCATCGGTCGACGGCGTGAGCAACACGGATCTGCTGACCGTCTTCCCGGCGCTCATCGTCGCCAATCCTACGTCGCTCGACTTCACCGGCGAAGTGGGCGGCGACACGCCGGGCAGCGTTCCAATCAGCATCACGAACGGCGGGCAGAATCCGTTGGACGGACTCGCGATGACGGTGACGTACGGCGCGGGCGAGCCGTCGGGTTGGCTCAATGCGACCCTGCGCGCCACCACGGCACCCACGACGATCGACGTCAACCCGAACACGGTGTCTCTGCCACTCGGTGATTACACGGCGACGCTTCACGTGACGTCGGCTCGCGCCGTCAACAGCCCGCTCGACATTCCCGTGCGGTATCACGTGCGGGTGGTGCTCAACGACATCCAGGCGGGCGGCGATCACACCTGCGGCTTGTCGGAATTCGGGGACATCTTCTGCTGGGGGATGAACGACCGCGGGCAGCTGGGCACCGGCACGAACACGGCGTCGAACATTCCGGTTCAGGTCACCGGCGGTTTCTTTTTCCAGTACTTGGCCGTCGGCGCGTCGCATACCTGCGGATTTTCGCCGGGCGCCAGCAGTCCCGGAGTCGTGCGCTGCTGGGGAGCGAACGGATCCGGCCAACTTGGCGACGGAACGCTGGTCGATCGCAATGCACCCGTGCTCGTGGTGGGCGGCGTTGTGTTCACGCCGGGCTTTCACGACGGACTTCGTGCCGGAGGGCTGCATACCTGCGCGACCGACGGCACCACGCGGCTATGGTGTTGGGGCGACAACTCGCGCAATCAGCTTGGCATCGGACCGTTCGCCGTCACGGGAACCAAGATCACAGTGCCGACCGCGACCGACCTCATCGGCGGGTCAACCCTCGCGCTCGGCTCGCTGCACTCGTGTTCGCTCGACGCCAATGTGAGGGCGATTTGCTGGGGCGACAACACCTTTGGCCAGCTCGGCAGCAACGTCGGCGCGCTGAGCAACGGCAGCACCTTCAATCTGGTCATCGGCGGGGGCGGAGTTCGAGACGTCGGCACCGGTCCGTCGGCGAATCATGGATGCTTCGTGAGGGCCGGCTCAGGGTTTATCTCGTGCTGGGGCGCGAACGCCGGCGGCCAGCTCGGCGACGGCACGCGCATCTCCCGCTTCACCCCTGCCGTCGCGGGGGCAAGCAGCTACTTCGGGCGCAACAATGCCTTTGGTGCCGCGCACACGTGCGCGATCCAGAGTGGAAACGTTCTGACGAACGTCATCGATTGCTGGGGCTCCAACTCGAATGGCCAGCTCGGTGTGCCAGGCGGCGACCAGCTGGCGCCAAATAGCATTCCGAATTTCCGAGCGTTCTTGCTGGCGGCCGGAGACAGTCACAGCTGCGGCTTGCGGGACGACAACCTGATGTACTGCTGGGGCAAGAACAACGCGGGCCAGCTCGGCGACGGCACCACGACCGACCGCTTCACGCCGACGCCGGTGAAGTTCACGCTGCCGATCTCGTTCCCTGATAAGGGAGCACGCTTGGCGCCAGAACCGCGACAGCAGAGGCAGACGAAGCCGCGCCGGCCGTAACGCGGCGTGGATGTCAGCCGCCGATGAGCACCGTCGGCAGGCCGAGCACGATGGTGCCGCCGTGCGCGGTGATGTCGCCCATGCGCGCGGCCGGCATGCCGCGGATGAGCACCGTCATCGAGCCGAGCGCGATGATGTCCGGCGGGCCGACGCAGACGCACATGTCGGTCGCGCGCGCGGCCGGCATCCCGCCGATGAGTACGGGGATGCCGCCCGGCGGTAAGATCGGCCCGCCGACGTGCGGCACGAGCACCGTCACCAACGGGCACACGTGCATGTCGCCCACGCGCGCGGCTGGCTTTCCCATCAGGCGGCTCCCCAGAGATTGATCCGCGCGCCGACATCGACCGCCTGTTGGATGAACGCGCGGAATTTCTCGCCCGAGCGCTCGGGCTCTGTCGTCACCGCGGCCATGGTCACCGCGCCGGCGATCGCCTGTGAGGACGCGAACTCCGGCGGCGGCACTGCCGGCACATTCGCCGGTGCGATGCTCCCCGATGTGAGGAATGCGGCCAGCGCGGCGCAGCCCGCCGGCGTCTCGAACGTCGCCGCTTCGGCCGAGTCCATCGCCGCGCGCCGGTTTTGCTCCGTGGGCTGGGCGATCCAGCGCTCGGTCGCGGCTAGAGCGCTCGACTCGGCGTCCTTCGGCGCAAGCGTCGCGCGCTTGGCACACATCCACGCCCACCACACCCCTTCGCGCTTCGGCAGCGCATGGGCGAGAATGCGCACCGCGTCGGCGAACAGCTCGGCATCGACGAGCGCAGTGACCAGCTCGCGCGGACCCAGATCCGGTCGCAGCACGGCCAGCGCGTCGTCGCCGACGCCGGCGATCTCGCACAGCTGCGCGACGGTGATCGCGCGCTGCGTGACGGGCGTGGGAGTGGTCATGACTTCAGTTGATCATGGTGATGCCGCCCTTCGCCGTCAGCATGGCCGAGCCACTAATCGTCGTCATCAAGCCCTTTACCTCGGTCTGGATCTGTCCTTCGATCGTGATGGTCATCCCTTTGATCGTCACGCCCATCTGATCGATCTTGATGCTGCTCTGCCCCACCTTGAGCTCGATCGATTGCATCGCCTCTTCCTCGCTCTTGCCGGCGGCGAGCTTGGTGATCTTGTTGCCCGATGCGAGCTTCGTGCTGTGGTTCCCCATGTTCACCAGCGTCTTGCAATCCCCCTGCACGATGAGTTCGTGATTGCCGGTATTGACCTCGAACTTTTGGTTGCCGGTCATGACCTTCACGAGTTGATCGCCCTGGTCGATCGTGACCTTGTGATTTCCGGTCTGGACCTGAAGCGTCTTGTCGCCGGTCTTGATCGTGACCTTTTCGTGGCCCTTGGTAACAGTGCGTTCCTCGTTGTTCTCGATCGTCGTCGTCCGATCGTACCCGACCGTGTGCACCTCGCTGTACTCGACCAGCGTCAGCAGATCTTTTTCACAGTGCAGGTAAACCTGCTCGTGCCCCTTCTTGTCCTCGAAGCGCAGCTGGTTGAAGTTGTCCGCGCCGCCGCCCTTGCTGCTGCGGGTCTTGTATCCGGTCTGGGTTTGATTGGCTGGTAATTCGTACGGCACGTTCTGCTCGCCGTTGTAGACGCGCCCGGTGATGATCGGCATATCCGGATTTCCCTCGAGGAAATCGACGATCACCTCCTGGCCGATGCGCGGAATGGCGATGAAGCCCCAGTTCTTGCCCGCCCAGGTGCTGGAGACGCGCACCCAGCAGGACGATTTCTCGTCCTTCTTTCCTTCGCGATCCCAGAAGAATTGCACTTTCACGCGGCCAAGCTTGTCGACCCAGATTTCCTCGCCCGCTTTGCCCGTGACCACCGCCGTCTGCGATCCGTGCACGACCGGACGCCTCGTTTCGCGCGGCGGGCGATACGGCGCGCTGTGCGGAACGGCCTCGAACGTGTTGGAGTACTTGTATTCGTCGCTCTCATTCACGGAATGCGGGATGCTGCCCTCGTGCGTCACGCTCAATACGGCGAGCGTCTCGTTCGTGTCGCGAAGCAGAAAGCGAAAGCCGCTCGTCAACGCCGCGGCGTTCGACGCGCCGAGCACCATCAGGTGAAGCGATTCCGCCTCTTCCATGTGGATGCGCGCGAGCCGCTCTCCTTCGTCCTTTGCCTGGAATCCGCCTGGATAATCGTACAGCTCGCCCTTCTGCTCGCCGGTGACCGTCGACCGCAGCAGCCGATTCGGTTGCTCGTAGTTGTAGTCGGCGATACTGACCGACCCGCTGCACACGGTGTCTTCGTAGGTGACCTCGGTCACCACCGCCGTGCCGGCGACGACGCCCTCCTTGTCGATCGTGTTCAGCTTCTCCGCGTGCGGGCACGGCGCGAACGCGCTGTTGTTGTCGGCCAGCACCATCACGTGCCGGGTCCGCTCGTGCTCGAAGAAGTACCAGATCCCCTCTTCTTCCATCAGACGCGAGATGAAATTGAACGCCGTCTCGCGATATTGCACGCAGTATTCCCGCTTGGGCGGCGGCGCCATGACCTTGAGCTTGTAGTCCGTGAAGCCGTTGTCCTTGAAGATTTTTTCGGCGATCTCCGTCACGCTCATGTTCTGGAAAATCCGGCAGTCGGTCGTGAGCTGGAGGAGCCAGAGCCACGGCACCACCTCGGCGCGATAGCGAGTGAGTCCCTCGGGCCCACGGCCGAGATTGGAGAATCGCTTCACGATGCCGTGGAGCCGCCGTTCTCCGCCGTCTGGCAAATCGATCGCGATCCCAACGCCGTGGCGGAGCAATTTCTTCGGCGATACGCTCGGCTGTTCGGAGAGCATCTCGACGGTGAAGTGAAACGGCATCGAGACGCCCTCCTGGCCGGCGAGCGTGTCGAGCAGCAGCACGTCGGTGCCCGCCGGCGTGTCGATGCGCATGGGCCGTTTCTTCTGCGTGTACGTGCTCATCGCGGCCTCGCGAGAGAGAGACGAGCGCCGGAGGGGCGCCCGGAGACCTACACCGCCGCCGTCGTGCCCGACTTCGCGCTGGCTTCCGATCCGTACTTGAACGAGCCGTCGTCGCCGATCTCGACGCTGAGCCGCGACGGCTTGCGCCCCTGCGCGATGTGCTCGAGCAAGAGGCGCGAGACTTCGGGCAGGAGCGTGTGCGTGAGAATGTTGTCGACGTTGCGCGCGCCGCTCTCCACTTCCGTGCACCGCGCCGCCACGCTCTCCACGACCTTCTCGTCGTAGGTCAGCGCGAGCTTGTGAGTCTCCTGCATCCGCCGCTGAATCTTCTTCAGCTTGAGGCGCACGATCTGCTTCAAATTCTCGTCGCGCACCGGGAAGTATGGGATGATCACCATTCGTCCCAGGAACGCCGGCTTGAAGACCTTGTCGAGCTCCGGCTTGAGCGCCTTCACGAGGCCCTCGTTCGTCGGCGTCGTCTCGGGATCCGCCGTGAGCTTCATGATCGTTTCAGTACCCGCGTTCGTCGTGAGGATGATGATCGAGTTGCGGAAGTCGATCTGCCGGCCCTCGCCGTCCTCCATCACGCCCTTGTCGAACACCTGAAAAAAGAGCTCCAGCACGTCGGGGTGGGCCTTTTCCACCTCGTCCAGCAGCACCACGGAGTACGGCCGACGACGCACCGCTTCCGTGAGCACGCCACCCTCGCCGTAGCCGACGTAGCCCGGCGGCGAGCCCTTGAGTGTGCTGACGGTGTGCGCCTCTTGAAACTCCGACATGTTGATCGTGATGATGTTGTGCTCGCCGCCGTACATCAGGTCGGAGAGCGCCAGCGCCGTCTCGGTCTTGCCGACGCCGCTCGGTCCCACGAGCATGAACACGCCCTTCGGCTTGTTCGGATCTTCGATTCCCGCGCGCGATGTGCGGATGCGCCGGCTGATGTACTCGAGCGCATGCCCCTGCCCGATCACCCGCGCCCCAAGATGTTTCTCCAGCTCCAGCACGGTGCCCAGCTCATCGCGCAGCATCTTGCCAACGGGAATACCCGTCCATCCGGAAATCACTTCACCCACCAGCGACGCGTCGACACAGACGCGCATCAGCGGCTGCTCGCCCTGCATCTTGTCCAGCTCCGCATTCAACTTCGAGAGCTCCGCCTTCTGCGCGGCGTCGCCCTTGTCGCCCGCGCCCTCGAGCGACTCACGCAGCTCGCGCACGCGCGACACCAGCGCTTTCTCGCCGTCCCAACGACTGGCCAGCGCCTCCCGCTTCTTGTCCAGCTCGGCCCGCTGGGTGGTGATGCCGCTCAGCCGCTCGCCGTGATCCGAGCCGGTGGTCGCCTCGCGCTTGAGCACGCGCTCCTGCACATCGAGGTCATCGAGTTGGCGGCGCGTATCCTCGAGCGCCGCCGGCGTCGAGCTCTGCCCGAGCGCGAGCCGCGCGCACGCCGTGTCGAGTACGCTCACCGCCTTGTCCGGAAGCTGCCGGTCGGCCAGATACCGATGCGAGAGGCGAACCGCCGCCTCGAGCCCATCGTCGAGCACACGCACCTTGTGGTGCTTTTCGAGCGCCGGCACCACGCCGCGCATCATGATCATGCACTGCTCCTCGCTCGGCTCCTCGACCTTCACGAGCTGGAAGCGCCGCGCCAACGCCGGATCCTTCTCGAAGTACTTTTTGTATTCGCTCCAGGTCGTCGCGGCGATCGTGCGCAGTTCGCCGCGCGCCAGCGCGGGCTTGAGCAGGTTCGCCGCGTCGTTCTGCCCTGCGGCGCCGCCCGCTCCAATCATCGTGTGCGCTTCGTCGATGAACAGGATGATCGGCGATGGCGAGTTCTTCACCTCTTCGATCAACCCCTTGAGCCGGTTCTCGAACTCACCCTTTACGCCGGCGCCGGCTTGCAGCAGCGCCAGGTCGAGCGTGCGCAGCGTGACGTCCTTGAGCGGCGGCGGCACGTCGCCGTTGGCGATGCGCAGCGCGAAGCCCTCCACCACCGCGGTCTTTCCGACGCCCGCCTCGCCGACGAGGATCGGGTTGTTTTGCCGGCGTCGCGTCAGGATATCGACGACCTGCCGCACTTCGACATCGCGGCCGAGCACCGGATCGATCTTGCCGCTCTTGGCGCGGGCGGTGAGATCGACCGTGAACTGGTCGAGGTTCGGCTGCTTGCCGTCGCCGCGCGGGGCCGCGTCGCCGCCGGCGCGATCCGCGTTGCCACTCCCGCCGCCCTCTTCCACGGACGTGCCGGTCAGCGCCATGAAATCGGTCTTCAACGCTTCTGCCGGCACCTTCGCCAGCTCGGGGCTCGCGTCGCGCACGAGGCGCACGAGCTCCTCGTTGCTCACCAGCGCGAGCAACGTGTGGCCGGTGCGGACCTTCGTCGCGTTGTATTCGACGCTCGCCAGCTGCCACGCTTCCATGAACATCTTCACCAGCGTGGGGCTGAACGTCGGCGTGCGCGCGTTGCCCGTCTTGAGCTTGTCGAGGCTTTTTTGCAGCTCGCGCGTGACGCGTGTGCGGTCAATCCCGTACTGTTTGAGGATGAGCGCCACATCGCCGTCGGTCGCGTCGAGCATCTTCATCAGATAGTGCTCGATCTCGACGTCGTAGTGCGTGCGCGACAGGCAGAGGCCGGCCGCGGCTTCGAGCCCGCCTCGCGTCTCGTGGTTCAGCTTCCCGATGAGGGCGCGCAGATTTACCGCCATGACATGCCTCGTTGCGACTAGAGTGTGAGCACCGTTTCGTCGGCATCCCGCGCCGGCGCGGTCGTGCGAAGCCACGTGCACCATCCCAATGGAACACCGCCGCCATCGGACGCGCCGACGATGCACGCCGGCACCTCATCGCGCGCCAGTACCAGCTGCACGTCGACATCGAGATCATCCGAGGTGTAAAAGCGAACGAGCGAACGCAGCGTCGCCAGCGCGTTCCCCGTCGGTAAGAAGTCGTCGTATTGCCGGCGCGCGAGCGGCCCGATCCGGATTCGTACCCGGCCCTGCTGGTCCCAGATCTCATCGCCGGCGACGGCGCCCTGCCCAAGCTGCGTCGAGCTGTCGGACTCGTCGCCGAGCTCGCATTGCGCGTCGCGCTCGATTGGATACCACGCGCCGATGAACTGCTCTACCGTCACCGGCACGCGAAAATAGTCTCCGAGCAGCTGCTCGAGTCCGGCCGCGGGACGCGTACGAAGCGAAAACAGACCGCTGTAGAATGCCATCACCTCGGCCGACACGCCGACACGTTCGCGCAGCTTCTCATCCGCGAGCCCGGTCGCCTCCAGCACGTGGCGCGTCAGCGGCGCATCCCGGCCGCCCTCGCCAGCGATGCCGTCGAGCCCGCGATGCTTCGCCCAGGCACGATAGAACAGCGAGACCAGACGATGATTGAACAGGTCGAAGAAGGCGCGCATGGTGTGGTCGCGCGCGCGCACCCGATCGATCAGCTGAATGGAATAGACGAGCGGGAGTACGCCTTGCGGACCGGTGAGGCCCATGAAGCTCACCGTCATCCGCGCCGGCTCGCCCGGCGCCTGCGTCAGCGCCGAGATCTCGCTCGGCGGGAAGGCGATGGTGGGCGAAGCTCCGAAGCGCACGACCTCATTCGCCGGATCGCCGAAACCGCCGACGGGCGTCCGCTCCGGGGAGAGCCGCTCGAGGAGATGCACCGCCTGGAAGAAATCGAACAGCCACGGCGTCTCGCCCAGCTCGCGGGCGACCGCATCCATTCGTTCGGTCACGGGCACCGCGTCGCCTCCGGTCGTCTCGCCGACGGCGCTCATGCGAGCGGTCTCCATCCGGCGCGCGGTGGCCAGCTGCGCATGGGTTGGCGCCGTTGCGGCGTGCGCGCCGTGAGCGCGGTGAAACTGTTCATGGATGCGTAGAGCCCAAAGAAATGATCGAGCACCGACGCGAACAGATAGGCGCCGCCTCCGGCAAATTCGTCCTCATCCAGCTCGAGCTCGATGCGCCGTCCGCGGGCGAAGCCGAGCCCGTGCTCGGTCGATACCTGCGCGAACGTCGGCGCGCTCTTCACCGAGAGAAGTCCCTGCACGTTGCGCTCGCCGGACTCGCTGTCGGCGAAGTTGTGCAGGCGAAGCAGCTCGCGTAGCGCGTCGGCGCCGCCATCGGCGAGCGAGAGGTAGTTGAGCGAGAGCTGCGAGATCAGCCGCCAGAGCTGCGGCTTGCCGAGCGGCGGCTGGACGACCTCCGTCGGCTTCACGAGCGCGCGTACCGCGAGAATCGGCCCGCCACCTTCCAGCTCGAAATCCCCCGACTCGGCGCCGAAGGGCAAGCGGCTCGGCAAATCGCCGTTGAAGCAGGTGAGGCGGGCGGTGACCGCATCGGCGTTGGGATGCATCGTGCGCTGCGAGCGATCGAAAAAGGCGAGCGACACCTCGCTCGAGTCGTCGGTGCGCCAACCGACGGGACGCCGCGTCGCCGACCAGAATATCGAGGGCGTCGCGCCATCCGCCGCATGCCGCAGCGCGTGGAGGGGCTCGATGCGAATCGTGTCCGGCGAGCCGGGCGAGACGGCGACGACCTCGTCGACCGAAAAGATCTCTGTCGTCAGCCGCCGGCGCGCATCGGGAACGAGCAGATATTCCGGCGTGCGCTGCGTCAGCAGCACCGGCTCCGACGTCTGTCCGAACAGATTGACGATCGGCGTGCACCCGAGCTTGAACGTGCGCTCATCGACGCCCGCCTCGAGCACCTGACGCCGCTCGCTGCGCTCGAACGGCGAGATGAGGACGACGAGCTCGGCCTGCGGGCCGAATCCGGCTGAGCGCACCTCGTCGAAGCCGTCGATGTCGAGAAAGAGAAACTTGTCGGGGAAGACGAAGTATTCCTGCAGCAGCCGGTACGCCTGAAACGAGCGGCCCGGAAAGGGGAGCATCCCTTCGTCGGCGGCGAAGCCCACTGGCTTGATCGCCGTCGCCGGGAGCGTGATCGTGCGGCTCTTGCCCGGCTCGCGTATCAGCACGCGCACTGCGTTGTTGCAGAGCAGCTCGTACATCGCGTACGAGATCGACGATTCGGCCGCGATGTGGAGGCGCAGCGTCTTGAGCGTCAGCGCGTCGAAGCGGACATCAGGGAGACACCTGAGGTCAATCCGCAGCGCCGCGGTCGCATCGGAGGCGCGCAGCGGCGGCTTGAGCCGGTCGGGCGTCGTCCATTGCGCCCCGGTGATCGTGACCGGCCAGAGCGTCGTGTCGTAGCACGTGCGGAACTTGCACGGCACGCCGCCGACGGGGCGCGAGTAGAGCACCGAGTCGCGGGGCACGTTGAGTCCGGTCGTCAGCTTGCCCTGCTCAGGATCGAGCACGAACTCGACTGTGCTCATCGACGGGATCGGCCGGATGTAGTGCGGATAGATGACGTTGAGGAGCGCCTCGCTCACCGCCGGCAGGTCGTCCTCGAGCTTGAGATGCACGCGCGCCGCGAGGAGCGCGAACGCTTCGAGCATTCGCTCGACGTGCGGGTCTTCGCACTTCGTGGGCTCGATCTGCAGCCGCGAGGCGACTTTTGGATACTCGCGCGCGAACTCCGCTCCCATTCTGCGAAGGAACGACAGCTCGCGTTCGTAGACGTACAGCAGGTCATCCCGCACTGCCGTCCCCCTTCACCTGAACCTCACCGCTGCCGAGCTCGAGCGCCGTATCGAAGACGATATGCTCCGGTGACGGATCCATGCGCAGCATGGCATCGATGAGAAAATGGAGCTCGCGCCGTTTCCCTTCGGGACCCGGCACGAGCCCGATCCGCACGTTGGCCAACCGCGGCTCGAAGCGCGTGATCGTCTCTTCCACCCCACGCAACAGCCGCACGTGTTCGGCCGCGTCGTCGCGGCTCATCGACGTGATGTCGGGAAGCCCGTACCGGATCAGTGAGTGCTCGACCTCTTCCATCCCGTCGGGCAGCGCGACGTGCATGCGCCGCGTGTTGAGCAGCCACTCCAGATCGCGCCGCAACGACGCCTTGAGCTCGCGCACCGACTGCGCCCGATTGATCGCCGGCTCTACGCCCGAGCTCGGCTCGTCGTCGATCAGCCGGTCGATCAGCGACTGCTGGACCGTGTGCTCGAGCTCCGTTTTCGCCATCGGCTACTGTTGGCCAAAGCCGATCGCCGCCATCGGGTCGAGCCGGCAAATCCTGAGATACAACTCCTGCCGCCGCGTCGCGTCACCGTCGAGCTTTTCGAGACAGCGATAGAGGAGGGTCAGCGGCTGCGCCACGATCTCGCTCGATTCCCACTCTTCCAGCTTGTGCGCCTCGATGGACAGCACCAGCTCCTCGAGAATCGGGGCCGCGACCTGCGACAACCCGCTTTCGACCATGATGCTCGCCAGCTGTCCCTGGCGCAGCCACCGCCCACGGCGGCTCTGCTCGCGTTCCAGCTCGCGCTTGAGTAGCTCCATCGCTTTTTGGGGATTGCCCGCGCGCGCCTCACTCGATGCGCGCTCAAAGACCTTGTCTCGTCCTTCGCCGTTGGCCGACGACGACTGCCGCTGGGCAGACGCGGCGGCGCCCGATTCCACCGCCGCCGGCGATGCATCGGACGCAAATTGTGCCAGCCAGGCGCGTGTTTCCGGATTCGCCGTCGGGAGATCATCCATCAGGCTCATCTCCGGAAGCGTCGGTACTGCGGCGAGCACCAGCTTGAGCTCATCGCGCAGCGCGGTCGCGACGCGCTCGTAATCGGTGCCGAGCGCTTCGCACGCCGTGAGCGCGTAGCGCTGGATGTCGAGCCACCCGCGTCCGGCCGACGTGCCCATCAGCGTCTCGGCCGCCTCGAGCAGCTCGGGCCATTTTGCATCCAGCAACAGCGCGCGCAGCTGTGCGCGCGCCGCGCCCGGCGGCGCGTCGAGCACGCGCGGATCGGGGGGGCTGCCGCTCGCGCGCAGCTCGCCCCATCGCAGCGCGCGCAGAATGAGATAGGCGGTCGGGTCGGTCGGGTTCGCGCGGCGGATGAAGCGCGCCGCTGCGACGGCGCGCGCGGCCGCATCGGCGCGATCGACCGGCTCGGCTGAGATGCCGCCGCCGGCCACAGCGCCGGCAAACGGGCTGGCCGCCGCCATGGCGGCCGCAGCCGCCGCGACCTCTTCCGGCGGATCGGGCTCGAGCTCGAGCTTCTTCGAGAGCAGCTGCCCGATCACGCGCTGCACGTCTTCGATCGCCGAGCGCAGTGTTCCGAAGCCGGGCGCATCGTTGCCGAAGCGCGCGCGACCGATCTCGTCGAGCGCCTCGAGCGCAACGAGCGCGCCGGCGACGTCCTGCGCGTTCTGCTTGTACCAGGCCTTGGGCGTCGAAGCGAAGGCGGCGTCGAACAACTCCCCGGTCACCTTTCCTTGCTCGATCTGCTCCTTGCGCCGCTCGACCGCGTCGGACTCCGCCTCCGGGTTCTCGTAGCCGACCTGGCGTGATTCGCGATAGGCGATCACCCCGAAAGTCCCCTTGGCCACCGGCACGAGCTGCGTGGCGACATCGAGCTTCGAGCCGACCCATGAGAGGGGCGCCGCGCGCAGCTCGGCGTCGCCCTCTTCCAACTCGGGGTGGAGCGTGTCCCAGAATTGATCGAGCAGCCCGCGCAGAAGATCGAGTCCATTCGTGAGTCCGCCGAACCCTTCGCGGCGGAGCCATGCTTCGGTGAGCCACGCGCCGAGCTGCAGATCCTTCGACTTCTTGGCGATCGCGTCGGTGCTGAGCTTGATGACGAGCGGCCAGTCGGCGATTTTTCGCGCGCGCGCCCATTCGCCTTGGGGCGCGTCGTCGTCCTCGCGCCGCGCCTCCTTGATCTTTTCGTAGACCGGGTCGTAGCGGAGGTCGGCGCCCGACGGGTTGGCGCCGGGAATGGGGGCGAGCAGTTCAGCTGAGAGGGCCATCAGGCGCTCAGGAACCGGCGTCTTCGGCGCCGTCTATTTCCAGCTCGCGCACCTCGAGGAGTGGAACCTCCTCGTCATCGACGAGCCACATCTTTTGGCCGGCCGGTGCCTGCCGCGACTCGTCGAGCGCGCGCCACTCCGTCATCCGGCCGAGCCGGATCGCCGGATTGGGATCGCGCCAGGCGAGCGGTGTCATCACGGGCAGCAGCACCTCGCCGAGCTCGACGCCCTTGAAGCCGGGCCCGGTTCGCACGATGGCTGGAATCCACAGCAGGTCGCGGAGCCGCTTCGGCGTCTCGGTACGCACCGACGCAATGTGCGCGAGCGGGAGCCACGTGTACTGACCAGCTGCAAAAATCTCGAGGCGCCCGCCAATGCGGTCGTCGCCGTCTACCAGAGAGCTGAACGGCTTGCCGTTGAGCGTTCCTGTCACGGGCTTGGGGCTGGTGCCCCCGATCGGCAAGCGATCTTCATCGAACATCGCTTGCCGCGTGCGCTCGGCGTGGAGCGCGCTGCGGTAGAGCAGCGTGCCCATCATCGCCTGCTGGTTCGCGCCCGAAAGGACATCGAGCTGCTTCTCGGCGCGGTCGTATTGTCCTGCAAAGCACAACAGCTCGAACAAAAACGAGCGGCGCTGGACATCGGTCGGATCGCTCCGAAGCTCGGTGCCCAGCGTCTCGATCGCCTCGTCGAGCTTCCCTGCTTGGAAGAGCTCCTTGGCTGCCATGCCCTCGTCAGACCTTGGTGTTGGCCTTGACGTCAAATCCGTGCGATACGCTCTTGCCTGCCTTGCCCGCCTTGTCCTGTTCCGTATAGGAGAACTCGATCTTCGAGTAACCGAGCGAAAGCTGCTCGAGCGGCGTGGTTGCGTTATGCCCTTCCGTGGCCGCCGATTGGAAGCTCGAAACGAGCACGTCAGTCAGCTTGATGACCATGTATTTGTGCGCTTCGCCGCCCGACTTTCGCACGGTGAGCGTTCCCTCTTTGATGTGCTGGCCCGTCGCCACGGCGAGAAACAGCGCCGTGCTCGAGAGATCGGCAAACTTCGTCACGCTCAAATCGTGGAAAACGGCCTTTCCGGTACCGCCGCCGCCGCCCGACGATGACGAGTGCGCATTGGACGCGCCGAAGCTGAACGACAAGATGTCGATCTCGCCGGCGTGTCCCTTGGTCATGGATTCACCCTTGATGCCGTCCAACTTGAGAAAAGCATCAAAGGCGCTGGTCGCAGATCGTTCTGGCATTCCTGCTCCGGTCGATGGGTGTTGAGAGCCGGTCGCCGATTCGCGCGCCGCTCTGAAGAGGTCCTGTCCGACGTTTTCCATGTTCATTTTGCGGCCGCGGGCAGTTCTGCCACGAGTCGCATTGACATGCTCAGTTCATCGAGTTGAAAGTGTGGCCGCATGAAGGCGACGGCGCGATACGCGCCCGGCTTCCCCGGCACATCGACCACTTCGACTCGCGCTTCCTTCAACGGTCGTTGCGCTTTCGCCGCGAACGAGGCGTCGTCGTTGCTCACGACGTAACTCTGGATCCACTTGTTGAGATAGGTCTCCACTTCGCTGCGGCTCGTATAGCCGCCGATCTTGTCGCGCATCATCGCCTTGAGGTAGTGGGCGAAGCGCGACACGGCGAAGATGTACGGCAGTTGCGCCGACACGCGCGCATTCGCCGTCGCGGCGTCGGTGTTGTACGCCTTCGGCTTCTGTCCCGACTGCACGCTGAAGAAGCAGGCGTTCGACGACCCCTTCTGGTGCACGAGCGGAACGAAGCCCAGGTCGGCCAGCTCTTTTTCACGCCGGTCGGTCACCGGCGTTTCCGTCGGGCACTTCATCGCTACGTCGCCCGAATCGGTGCGGAAATTGTGCGTCGGCAATCCTTCGACCAAGCCGCCGCTCTCCACGCCGCGAATCGTGGCGCACCAGCCATATTGCGCGAATGCAGTGGTGATGCGCGAGGCAAGGGCCCAGGCGGCGTTGCCCCACAAGTAGCTATCGTGGTTCGTGCCGTCGACCTGCTCCTCGTAGTTGAACGCCTCCACGGGCACCGTGTCCTTGCCGTACGGTTCGCGAAGAAGCATCCGCGGCAGCGTCAGCGCGACGTAGCGCGCGTCATCGCTGGCACGAAACGCCTTCCACCGCGCGAACTCGGTGCTGTCGAAAATCTTCGCCATGTCGCGCGGCGCGTCGAGCTGCGTGAAGCTCTCGAGGTTGAGCAGCTCCGGCGATGCGCCGGTAACGAACGGCGCGTGCGATGCGGCAGCGACCTGGGCGACCTTCTCCAGCAGCTCCATATCCTGACCGGACTTGTCGAACTCGTAGTTGCCGACGAGCGCGCCGAACGGTGCGCCGCCGAACACTCCGAACTCCTCCTCGTACACCTTCTTGAACAGCGCGCTCTGATCGAACTCGGGCGCCCGCTGCAGATCCTTCAGCAGCTCCTTCTTCGAGACGTTCATGACCTTGATCTTGAGCTGGTCACTCGTCTCGCTCTGAGACAGCAGATACTTCAACCCGCGCCAGCTGGACTCGAGCTGCTGGAATTCGGGCGCGTGCACGATCTGGTTGAGTTGCTTGGAGACGAGCGCGTCGATCTGCGCAATGCGCGCGTTGAGCATGGCATCGGTGTCGCGGCCCATGGTGATCGAGCCCGCGAGCACCTGGCTCACGAATTCCTTGATCACGTCCTTGCCGCGCTCCTTCGCCGCCTTGTCCTTCCCACCGACGCGACCCTGCTCAACGATCTGATCGAGGAGGCTCAGCTCCGACGCTTCGGCCGAGAGACCCGCCTGCGCGCCTTGTTGCGCCTTTGCGTCAGCCATCGCCGCCTCCCGTTATTCCGAGCTCGCCGCGCAACTTTTTCATCTTTTCAGCGTCCTCGATCGTCGACTGAAGAATTTCGTCGAGCTTGTCGTTGCCCTGCAACGACCCGCGCAGATCGGCGAGCTTCGTCCTGAGCTCGAGCAGCTCGCGCAGCGGCTTCACCTGCTGCGCCACCGCGTCCGGCGCGAAGTCATCCATCGACTTGAAGTTGAGGTCGACGCCGAGCTTGCCGGCGTTCGGGTCCTCGCTCAGGGTGTTATCGACCGAAAACGCGATATGCGGCTTCATGCTCGCGAGCACGTCGTCGAAATTATCGAGCGTCACGTCGACGAACTTGCGCTCCTTCAGCTTCGGGAGCGGATCCGTGGGTTGGCCGGTGAAATCGCCCAGCACGCCCATGACGAAAGGGAGCTCGCGCATCTCGATCGCGCCGCCCGTCTCGACGTCGTAGCTGAGCATTACTCGCGGCGGGCGTACCCGTTCCAGCTTTTTTTGCGTACTCTCTTTCGCCATTGACGGACTCCCTTCAGTCGTGGTCAGCGCGGACCGTCCCGCGCCGCGATGGGCTACAGCCAAACGCAGTCGCTTCGCGCAGCCGCGCGCGTAAGCGAGCGGTGGCCGAGCAAGGAGAGCGTACGGCTCGGTGGACTACCTGTCAAGCGTCACCGGATGGGCGATTGCGCTCGGGTCTCGGGGCGTCAGCGACGTCGAGAATCTCGCCGACGATCATCGTGCGAACCATCGCCGCGAGCTCCTCCGGCGCCCAATCCGGCGCGATGGCGCTCGCATCACGCAGCGACTGCCAGTGATCGCGAACAGTGCGCTCGCCGTCGCAACGCGCGAGCAGCGCGGCAAGCCACGCATGCCCACTCATCTCCGCGGCGAATGGACCGGTTGAGAGCACCGCTGACCCCGTTGGGCCCCACTCGCCCAACTCCTTGGTGTGACGGACGGCCAGCGCGACACCGTCGCGCGTTGACGGCTTCATCGCCAACAGACGCTCCGGCGCGTCAGGCTGCGCCATCATCGTCGTGAAGTCGACATACCAATCGACATCGCGCCAAGTGACCTCTCCATGAATTTCCTGGCGCAGCGTCAACGCGGAACGAGCCTCGCCGTGCCTGCGGATCACGATCGTGCCGTACAAGAGCTCGCGAACGCCAAGCTCCTTCAGCGGAAGGAGGTGCTCGTAGATCTTGTCGAAGCCGATGCGGCGGCTCGCCGCGGCTCGGGCGTAGTACACGAGCGGATCGTGCGACTGCACCAGGAAGAAGAAGACATCGCAGTCGGCGCCCGCCTCGCCCAACCACTCGCGTACGCGCTGCTCGAAGGGTGCATTGACACGCTCGCTCCCCATGCACGTGCAGTAGAGCCGGCCGCCCGGCGTGAGATGCGCTGGAGCCCCCTCGACGACGCGCTGCGTGATCTCTTCGCCGGCCGCACCACCATCGCGGAAGATCAATTTCCGCTCGAGCGACGGCACATACGGCGGATGCGCGGCGATCAGATCGAATCGTAGGCCGGCCACCGGCTCGTACATGTCGCCGGCGACCGCGGTGAGATTGTCGATCGCGTTGAGCCGCGCGTTGAACCGCGCGAACTCGGTTGAGCGCTGCGTGATGTCCGAGCTCCAGACGCGCGTGGCGGTCGGCGAGAGCGCGAGCGCGGCGATGCCGGTGCCCCCACACACTTCGAGCATCGGGCCGATCGGGCGGCGGGGGAGCAGCTCGAGGTAGCGGGCGACCGTATACGTGATGGCCGGGTAGACGACATCGTTCGTCACTACTTCGCTCGAGACGCGGCCATCGAAGTGACGGTCCGAAACGACATAGAGGTCCTGCGTCGGATAGAGCTGCACCGTCGCGCGCAGCATCGCGTCGTCCCCAGGCACGGACTCGACGAGCCCGATCGCAGCCAACAACGCCAAGGCTTCCGCACCCATGAGGTCGCTCAGGATCGGCCGGGAAAGCCCCTCGCCATCCATGAATAACCGGATGCACGCGTCGAGCGCATCGTTCAGCTGCATCGGATCGCGACCGTCGTCCACGGGATTGCGATAGACGCCGACCGGCTCGCACCCCATGCGCGCCCACGCGGCCGCCTGCGTGTAACCGAGCCGCGCCAACAGCGCTCGAAGCTCGGCGAGCTGTGCTTCGCCGGCAGCCGCGAACGGCACGGGACGACTCAACGGGACGATCATGATCGTTGTGTATGGAGGGAGGTCGAGGACATCGAAGGCAAGGTGTCGTCGCGGCGACGCGATGTCGAGTCGCGTTGACTATGGCGTGCGGTCGGGACAGAATAGTGCGCACGCGACAGGCGAACATTCAGGGGTCAGATGAGACAGATGCAGCCGGTGCTCTGGACGAAGGGCGTGATGCTCAGCCCACAGCACTTGCAGACGCAGGACCGATTCCTCGAGGATCTGCTCGAGTTCCAGCTCGCAACGCTGACCTTTTGTCCGTGGGGGTTCTCGCGGCTCGAGATGGATCACGAGCAGCTCGCCGGCGGCACGTTCGCTCTGAGTGCGGCCTCGGGAATTTTCCCCGACGGCCTGCTGTTCGACATGCCGGGCTCCGATCCGCTCCCGCCGCCGAAAGTGTTGGAGAGTCTGTGGGAGCCAGACATGCAGGCGCTCGATATTTTTCTTGCGGTCCCTGAGTATCGTCCGGGTGGTCACAACGTCTCGGCGCCGCAGTCGGCGCGCGACACGCGCTACCGCGTGGAAGTCATCTCGCGGCGGGACGAGAACACCGGGTTGAGCGAGAAGCCGATTCAGGTCGCGCAGAAGAATGTGCGGCTGCTGGCGCAGTCCGAGGTGGCCGAGGGCAGCTCCGCGCTGCGCGTGGCGCGCGTGCAGCGGGCGCCGAGTGGGGAGTTCTCGCTCGACCCGCGATTCATTCCGCCGCTGCTCGACATCGCCGCGAGCGCGCACTTGCTGACGATCAATCGCCAGCTGATCGAGATTCTGTCGGCGAAGAGCTCGACGCTTTCAGGCGGACGGCGCCAGCGCAATCAAAGCCTGGCCGACTTCGGCATCACCGACGTCGCCAACTTCTGGCTGCTGTACACGATCAACACGCACTTTCCACAGCTGCGGCACATCTACGAGACGCGGCGCGGCCATCCGTCGGAGCTGTACAACGCGATGCTGGCGCTGGCCGGCGCGCTGACGACGTTCTCGTCCGTCGTGCATCCGCGCGACCTCCCTGCCTACGATCACGCCGATCTCGCGGCCTGCTTCGGCCGGCTCGACACAATCGTACGCGATCTGCTCGAGACGGTCGTGCCGTCCACCTGCGTATCGCTGCCTCTGCGCGAGATTCGTCCGACGATTCACGCCACGGCGGTCGATGAAGACCGGTATCTCGCCGCGCCGCAACTCTATCTCGCGGTGAGCGCGCAGATGAAGGCGGACGATCTGCTCAAGCGCGCGCCGCATCTGCTCAAGGTGAGCGCGGCAGACCATCTCGACAAACTGGTACGGCAGGCGTTGAGCGGCGTGTCACTCACGCACGTGCCCAATCCGCCGAGCGCGGTGCCGGTGAAGTTGAACTACCACTATTTCCTATTGGGGAAGAGCGGTGAGGCATGGGACGCGGTGGTGCGCGCTCGAAACCTCGCGGCGTATGTGCCGTCCGAGTTCACCGACGCGCAGCTGGAGCTGGTGATTGTCCTTCGCCCGCGCGCGTGACGCTATTTCCGCAGGACGGCCAACACGACGAGCGCGATCACCGCGGCGACAAGCGCAGCGACGCCGACGATCACAGGCACCAGTGACGGTGCTTGCGGGGCCGGCGCGTCCGGCATCTGAGGTGCTTGCGGCATCTGCGGCATGGCCGGTGCCTGGAGCGGAACGACGAGCGGCACCGCGGACGGAAAGGCGAACGGGTCGCTCGGCGCGTGTGCCGGTGCGCCAGGCTGTGCCGCCTGCGGCGCGCTGCGCTGTCCCATGATACGCGTGAACTCGCTTGGCGGCGGCGGCGCCGCCGGTTGGACTGGCGCCGCTAACGGCGGCGGCGCGTCCATCGACGGCGCAAAAAGGAATGGCGCGTCGCGCGGTGGCGGCGCGGCCGGCGCCGGGGGTGGGGCGGCCGGCTGGCGCATCGGTGGAGGCGTGCGCGCCTGCAGCACGTTCGTCGCCGAGTCGATCGGTGGCGGGCCCTCCTCGAACAGCGGTGAGAGAGGGGCGCTCGGAGGCGGTGCAAAGGGGAAGGCGCGTTGGGGCGGCGGGGACGATGGCGGCTGCACGATCAGCGCATCCAGATCCATCCCCATCGGATTCGAGGCGCGAGCGCTCTCGCGTTGGGAGGCGCCGAGATCGGGCTTGAACAGTTTCGTGAATTCACCGGGCGCGGGAGCGGCCGGTGACACTAGCGATGCTGGCGGCGGTGGCGGCGATGCCGGCCGCTGGACGACCGGTGGATTCTCAGCGGCGCGCGCGCCGGGCTGGAACATCTCGGTGAAGCTGCTCGCTTTCTGCGCCGGGGCCGACGGTGGCGCGATTGGCGGTGTCGCAATCAGCAGTGGTGCGCTCGGAGGCGCAACGATCGGCGGCGGTGCCATCGGCACAGCTGCGGTTGGCGGCGCGGCGATCGGCGGTGGCGCCGGCGGCGGCGAGTCCGGCAGCTCCACACTTCGGGCGCCAGGCTGGAACATCTCGGTGAAGCTCCCCGCGCGCGGCGGCGCGGCTGGCGGCGGCGAAGTGACAGGACGCGGCTGCGGTGGCGCGGGGGTCGCGATGGGCGCGGACGGAGCGGGCGCCGCGGACGGCGGACGAAACATCTCGGTGAAGATGCCGGCAGCGGTGGCCGGCTCCGACGCTGGAGCTGGGGCGGCGGCGGCCGCCTTTGGCGGCGGGACCGTCGACTCCTCAGTGATCGTTCGAATGTCTTCCAACACGCGCGGCTCGGAGGCGATGGGCTCCGCGATCGGTGGCGGCGATGGCGCCACGTACGGCCGCGTCGGCGGGAGGTCGGCCGCGGTCGGCGCATCGATGCGGGCGAAGATGTCGCTCTGGGGCGCGGCGGGCGGCGACGCGAAGATCGCCGAGGCGCTGTCGGGGGACGGCGCTGGCGGAGGAGCGGCGGGCGGCGGGGCGGCGGGTCGCGCGGGCGAGGCGGCGGCGGGCGCGAGCGCATCGAGCCATCGCTCGAAGGAGGTGAAGCCGGGAATGAACAGCGTCACCACAACCGGCACGCCGTCGACATCGAAGGTATCGATCACCTTCGTGCGTTCCTTGTGCGGGATATTCTTGACCCGATCCACCATGGCGCGCGCGTCGGCGATGGGACCATCAACGAAATGCACCAATACCACTCGCCCAACGTCCGTCGTCTGGGCGTTGAACGTGCGCACCCCGGATGCGGTGATGCGCTTCAAGAGCTTGTATCGGGCTGTAAACTGATCGCTCGTCATGGGCTCGCTGGCGAAGTATCGTATGGCTGGGCCGCGGCCCGTCCCAAGCCCATAATAGAGACCGTGCGACGCGGGGCGCAACGGTGGTGACCGCGGGTCCCCGCGCGCACATTGGTGCACGCGCACCTAACGCCGAGAAGCCATGAGGCATTTGTCAAAGGTGGTGTGGAGCGAGGGAATGCATCTCGCGCAACATCACTTCCAGACGCAGACCCGCTACTTCGAGGACGCGATCCACTTCGCGCTCTCGCAGCTGTTCGTCTCACCCTACGGCGTCGCGGCGCTCGAGCTCGATGAGGCTTCGATCCATAACGCGACGGTCTCGCTCGTGCACGCGCGCGGCGTGATGCCGGACGGACTTCCCTTCCACATTCCGGACGCCGACCCCGGTCCGCTCTCCCTGGGCCTCGCCGATCGTTTTTCGCCGGTTCGCGACAGCCAGCTCGTGATGCTGTCGATCTCCGCGCGACGGGACGACGGTCTGAACACCGCTACGTCCGGCAATGGCGGCGAGACGCGATTCACCGCGGAGACGGCCAGCGTCGTCGACGAGGTGACGGGACGTGATGCGCAGGACGTGTCGGTGGCGAGAAAGAATTTCACTCTGGTGCTCGACGCGGACGTGCCCGAGGGCTCGGTCGCTCTGCCGCTCGCGCGCGTGCGGCGCGACGGCGCGGGCCACTTCGAGTATGATGCCGACTACATCCCTCCCTGTCTCCAGATCGGCGCGAGCTCGGCGCTCATGCGGGCCCTGTCGCGTCTGGTGGAGATACTCGATGCCAAGAGCGCGTCGGTCGGCGGAGGCCGAGAAGCCGACCGGTCATCGGTCGGCCAATTCGCGAATCACGACGTCGCGAGCTACTGGCTGCTGCATGCGATTCACGCCGGCGTGACGCCGCTGCGTCATCATCTGCTCGCGCGCCGGACGCGGCCGGAAGAATTGTTCGTCGAGATGTCGAGGCTCGCCGGCGCGCTCTGCACCTTCGCGCTCGACACACATCCGCGCACGCTGCCGGCGTACGACCACCAGCAGTTGGCCGAGTGCTTCGGCGCGCTGGAAAAACACATCCGCGCGCATCTCGAGACGGTGATTCCGACGAGCGGTGTCCGCATTCCGTTGAAGCCGCCGGTGAGCTCGATCGCCGCGGGGCCGGTGACCGATCCGCGCTGCTTCGGGCGCTCGCAGTGGATACTCGGCGTGCGTGCTCGCATGGGTGAAGGAGCGCTGATCGCCGACGTGCCGCGCCTGGTCAAGGTGTGCTCGGCCAAGTTCACGCCGGAGCTGGTGCGTCGCGCATTCCCAGGGCTCGAGCTCAAGCACCTTCCGGTGCCGCCGGCGGCAATTTCTCCGAGGTTGGGCACGCAGTACTTCACGATTTCCCTCGCCGGCCCATGCTGGGACACGCTGCAGCAGACGAAGGAAGTCGGCGTGTACGTGCCCGACGCGTTTCCCGATGCCGAGCTCGACCTCGTCGTGCTCGTCGACAGTTGATGATTCACTCTCAGTTCAGGTATAGCGGATGAGCCAGGCTACCGGTCTCGAGCAGGGCTCGGCGCGCGGGCGGCGCGGCGAGCTCGCGCTGGCGTTGCAGGAGATGATCACCGCCGTCGTGCGGCTGCGCGGCAATCGGCAAGTCGCCGCGGACGCCGAGTCCTTCCGCGCGCGCGCGAAGCAAGTGCTCGCCGCGGCCGAACAGTCGGCGCGTACGCTCGGCTACACGGGCGCGGACGTGCGGTCGGGGTTGTTCGCGGTGGTGGCGTTCCTCGACGAGTCGGTGCTGAACTCGCCGCAGGCCATGTTCGCCGATTGGTCGCGTCGGCCATTGCAGGAGGAGTTGTTCGGCGGGCACGTGGCCGGTGAAGTGTTCTTCGAGAATTTGCGCACGCTGCTCGAGGCCCAGGATTCGGAGGACACGGCCGACGTGCTCGAGGTCTACGAGCTGTGTTTGTTGCTCGGCTTTCGCGGACGGTACGGCGCGACGGGCGCGACCGAGCTGCAGGCGATCGCCGCGCGCATCGGCGCGAAGATCGACCGGATTCGCGGACCGCAGGGGCCGTTCTCTCCGCAGTGGTCGCTGCCGAGCGACGAGACCGTGGCGACGTCGACCGATCCCTGGCTCAGGCGCGGATTCCTGATCGCTGGATTGGCGTTGCTGCTCGCGGTCGTGCTGTACGCGGGATATCGCGTGTCGCTGTCGAGCGCGGCATCGAGCGTCGCGACCGCGGGGGCGCGCCCATGACGCGCTCGACCATCTGGCGCGCCGCCGCCGTCGCGTTCCTTCTGTATGCGATCGTGGTGTGGTTCATCGGGCCACTGCTCAAGCTGCAGGGTAGCGGGTTGTGGCTGGTGCGATTCGCGCTCTGGCTGCTCGGCCTTGGCGCGACGGCGCTCATCGCGTGGTACTACGCGCGCCGTGCGCCGGAGCCGCTGCCGGCGTCGGCGACGGGCGACGATGTCGATGTCGCGTTCCACACCGCGCGCTCGACGCTGGCCGCGTCGCGCAAGGCGCCGGGCGGGTTGTCGGGGCTGCCGCTGGTGATCGTGCTCGGCGCGGAGTCGAGCGCGAAGACGACGAGCGTGGTGCGCGGCGGCATGGAGGCCGAGCTGCTGGCGGGCGAGGTGTTTCGTGGCGAGGCGACGGCGCCGACCGCGAACGTGAATGTGTGGTACGTCGAGAATGCAGCGATCGTCGAGGCGGGAGGACCGCTGACCGCCAACGCCGAGCGTTGGGGCCGGTTGATTCCGCATCTGCAGCCGCGTCGCGTCGCGGCCGCGTTCGGACGCGGCGACCAGGCTCCGCGCGCGGCAATCGTGTGTGTGAGCGGCGAAGAGATATTGAAGGCGGGGGGCGCGGAGACGTCGCAAGCCAACGCGAAGATGCTTCGCGAGCGGCTGGCCGAGCTGTCGCAGCAGCTGGGCGTGCGGCTTCCGGTGTACGTGCTCTTCACGAAGATGGACCGGCTGCCCTTCTTCGCGGACTACGTGCAGAACCTGACCCGCGATGAAGCACGCGAGGTGCTCGGCTTCACCCTTCCGGCCGAGGTCGGCGGCGGCGCCGGCCAATACGCGGACCGACAGGCGGCGCGCGTCGGCTCGGCGCTGGAGAATCTCTTCCGCTCGCTGGCCGACAAGCGCCTGCCTCTGCTGGCGCGCGAGCACGCCGAGGCGCGGCGGCTTGGCGCCTACGAATTTCCACGCGAATGGAAAAAGCTCGCGCCGGTCGTGACGCAGGTTGTCGTCGATCTGTGCCGGCCCAGCCAGCTGCAGGTGTATCCGTTCCTGCGCGGCGTGTACTTCACGGGCGTGCAGGCGGTGATCGTGAACGATGCCGCGGCCGCCGCGTTCACGCCGCGCGCCGAGCAGCAGGGCGGCGCCGTGAAGGCGACCAGCGTCTTTCAACAGAGCGCAATGCCGGCGGCGGCGCCCGCGCCGGCGGCAGCGACGGCGCGCAAGATACCGCGATGGGATTTCCTGGCGCGCATCCTACCAGACGTGGTATTGGCCGATAGGGTGGCGATGGGCGTGACGCGCGGGGGCACGCGCGTGAACATCATGCGTCGCATCATGATCGCGGCGGTGGTCGTGCTGGCGCTGATCGCGGCGACGGGATTCACCATCTCGTACGCCGGGAATCGCGGCCTGGTGAACGGTGTGCGTGAGGGCGCGCGCGACCTGGCGGCGATGCCGTCGAGCGGCGCCGAGCTGCCGACGATCGACGCGCTGCGGCGACTGGATTCGTTGCGGGCGCGGGTGGTGGAGCTGGAGACGTACGAGCGTGAAGGACCGCCGATGCACCTGACGTGGGGATTGTATCGCGGCAGTGACGTGCTCCCCGCGGCGAAGAAGGCCTACTTCACGCAGTTCGCGTCGATCATGTTCGACACGACGCGCGGGCGTGTGGTGTCCGGCTTGCGCGCGCTCCCGGATGCGCCGCGCGAGACCAACGAGTACGGCACGACGTACAGCGCGCTCAAGGCGTACCTGATCACGACGTCGGAGTCGCCGCGCAGCACGCCGGAGTTCTTGTCGCCGGTGCTGATGACGAGCTGGCTCGGCGCGCGCACGATGGATGCCGATCGGCAGCAGATCGCGCGGCGGCAGTTTGACTACTACGCCAACACGCTCAAGACCACAAACCCGTACGCCGGCCAGCCCGATGCGTCATTGGTGACGCACACGAGGCGATTCCTGCTGCAGTTCGGTGGAGGGGACCGGATCTATCAATTCATGTTGACGGAAGCGGCGAAGGGAAATCCGTCGATTCAGTTCAATCGGAAGGTGCCGGGCTCGGCGGCGTATTTGGTCGACGGCTACGAGGTGCCGGCCGCGTTCACGAAGGTGGGGTGGACGTTCATGCAGGGCGCGTTCGCCAACGCCGACAGATTTTTCCAGGGCGAGAGCTGGGTGCTGGGTGAGCAATCGCTCGGCCAGGTCGATCGCGCGAAGGTGATCGACGAGCTGAAGTCGCGCTATCGAACCGAATACGCGCAGCACTGGCGGCAGTTCCTGCGATCGGCGGCGGTCGTGCGTTTTGGCGGACTCAAAGACGCGGCGCAGAAGCTCTCGGCGCTGAGCGGCAATCAGTCGCCGATTCTGACTCTGCTCTCGATCGCATCGCAAAACACGGCCGTGGACACGGTGAGCGTCGGGCCGGTGTTCCAGCCCGTTCAGATGCTGGTGCCTCCTGGCGCGACCGATAAGCTGATCGGCGACAAGAACGCCGGTTACATGACGGCGCTGGTGACGCTGCAGTCATCGATCGATCAGGCGGCGAACGCGCAGCCTGGGCAGGCGGAGGGAGCGGTGTCGCAGTCGGCGTCGAACGCGGCACAGGCGAAGGTGACGACGAAGCAGCTGGCGCAGGCGTTCAATCTCGATCGCGTCGGTCACGTCGAGACGACGGTGCAGCAGCTGCTCGAAGCGCCGATCACGTACGCGGAAGGGCTGACGCGGAACTTCGGGACCGCGGAATTGAACGGAAAGGGACGCGCGTTGTGCTCGACGCTCCGTCCGCTACTCGGCAAGTATCCATTCAGCGCATCGACCGCGACGCAAGCAACCGTGGGCGATGTCGCGCAGGTCTTCCGTCCGCAGACGGGCGCGCTGTGGGTGCTCTATGATGAAGTGCTGCAGAAATCGTTGGTGAAGGTGGGCACGCAGTACGTGCCGAAGCAGGGCACGGACGCACAGCCCCTTTCTTCCGCCTTCGTCGCGTTCTTCAATCGTGCCGCGGGGGTGACGCAGGCGCTTTACCAGAACGGCGGCACGGATCTCCGCATGCCTCTCGTGATTCGTCCGCTCTTGAGCGATGCTGTTCCGGCATCGACGCTGACGATCGACGGCCAGCGCCAGCAGTTCAACCGCAGAGCCGCGGCGGCGAAGCAGTTCATCTGGACGGGCGCGCAGTCCGGCAACGCGACGTTGTCGGCTCAGGTTGGCAGCACGGAGGTGCAGCTGCTCGCGTTCACAGGGCCGTGGGCGATGTTCCAGCTCTTCCAGGAAGCCGACCGTTGGCAGACGAACGGCGGACTGCATGCGGTGGAGTGGTCGCTCCGCACACGCGGGCAACAGTCGACGCTGCCGGATGGCAGTGCGCTGCGCGTGGGGATGGAGCTTTCACTCGAAGGGTTGCCGCCGGTGATGCAGAAGGGGTATCTGAGCGGGCTGTCGTGCGTGAGCGACATCGCGCGGTGAGTCAGTAGCCCGCGCTAGCGCTCAGCATTCAAGGCAAAGGGTTCGCACAGATGCTGCCGATCGGGCGGATCGGGCGGGGCTCCTTGGCGTCTCGGCAGAAGAGACGGAAAAACTTGGGCTCTGGTCCGAAGTGGAAAAGAAAACCGACCTCCAGATTGGTTGCCCGTAGGTAATTGTAGACTTGCCGAGTAGCCGCTTTGTGTAGGTCGTAGGTGGATTTCGTTTCGATGATCAGGCGATCATCGGCCAGCATGTCAAGCCGCTGGTTGGCGATGTGATCGCCCTTGTACATGACGCAGACGTACACTTCCCGCGCAACGCGATGACCTCGCGCGAGAAGCTCACGCTCGAGGGCCGCGTTGTAGATGTGCTCGAGAAAGCCAAACCCAAGCGTGTTGTAAACCTCGAAGAATGCCCCAATCACCGAGCGCGTGAGGGCTTCATCCACCAGTTCGCGTTCGGCCATCTCCCATGATCATGCTTGTCGTCCCAATTTCATCATCGGATACACGCGCGGCGGAGCACAACCGCACATTGCTTAATTCGCCCGATCCGCTCGATTCGCCTCATCTGTGCGAACCCTTTGCCTTGAACGCCTTGCGTCAGCGAGGGTGAAAAGTCACGGACATTTCAGCTCCGATCGATAGAGATCGATGCGCTTTCGCTGGCCGTCGCTGACGTTGCCGGTGATCGAGGAGAGGACGGGACACGCGCGCGCGCCCTGATCGCTGAGCATCAGCGCTTCGACACGGAGGAGCTGGGCGCGGACGCGTTCGTCTTTGTCGGAGAGGTGGGGCATCATGCGCGCGAGGAAGGGGATCGCTGCTCGGGCGTCGCCCGCTGATGCGGTGGCCGGATCGAGCGCCTTCTCGACGCTGTCCATCAGGGCGCGGTAATTGACGACCAGCGGACCAGTTCCGGGAACGGGCGCGGGCGTGCGGACTGAGTCGCGCGCCGGCGGAGGAGGCACCGGGCGACTGAGTTGCGCGGTGTCGGTCACTGGCGGCCGCGGCGATATCGTCGCGGTGGTCTCGAGCTTTGGTCCGACGGGGGGCGCCGTGACCGTGCTATCGCGCGGCGTCACGGGCACGCGGTCCTCGCCGCGGCGTCGCATGGCGACCACCGCTCCAATTGCGATGACGACCACCGAGGTCGCGCCAATCAGATAGGGGAGCGGACCGCGGCCACCGGATTTTCCATTCGACTGCGCGACGCGCGTCTGCGGAAGCGTGTTTGCGTCGGCGGGGGCCGGCGCCATACGCTCGGTGGGCGCGGCATCGCGCCTGACCATCGTCGGCGGGAGGGCGTCCATGTCACCGACCGACAGTGCCAACGCGCGGGCGAAGGCGCCCGCGCCCGGAAAGCGATTCGCCGGATCGCGGGCGAGGGCGCGATCGAGCACCGGCTGGAGTTCGGCCGGCCATTGACCAGACGGCATCAAGAAGCTGAGCGGCTTCGGATTCTCCGACAGCCGCATCATCATCGCCTGTTCGGCGCGCTCAGCGACGAAGGGGAGCCTGCCGGTGAGCATCTCGCAGGCCACGAGCGCGAGCGCGTAGACATCGCTGCGCGCATCGACATCGCTGCCGGTGATCTGCTCGGGGCTCATGTATTCGAGCGTGCCGGTGACGAATCCCGTCTTCGTCACGCGCTGCCCTTCTCCCTCGATCGCCTTGGCGATGCCGAAGTCGACGACCTTCACGCACTCGTCGCCGTCGGCTTCCTTCGTGACGAGGATATTGTCCGGCTTGAGATCGCGGTGCACGATGCCGAGCTTGTGCGCGGCGTCGAGACCCTCGGCGATCTGGCGAACGAGATTTGCCGTGCGCATCGGCTCGAGCGGCCCTTCGCGCGCGAGCAGCTTGCTCAGCGTCTCGCCCGGCACGAACTCGATGGCGAGGTAGACGAGTCCTTCGCCGGCCTCGCCGAAGTCATAGACCTGGGCGACGTGCGAATTGTTGATGCTGCTGGTGTTCGATGCTTCGCGCTTGAAACGGGTGAGCGCGTCGCTGTCGTGGAGCAGCGCCGGGTGCAGCACCTTGATCGCGGCCTGGCGCTTCTCGAGCAGCACGTGCTGCGCCTTGTAGACGCGGCCCATTCCGCCTTCGCCGATCTTCTCGGTGATCAGGTAGCGGTCGGCGATGACGGTGCCCACGAGAGTCTCATCCTCGCCGGACGAGACGAGGGTGGACATGTCGTCGGGGCAGAACGCCTTCTTGTCCTCGAACGTTTTGCCGCAGGTGGGACAGCGCTTGGCCATTGATGGGGCTCGAAAGCGGCGGAGTCGGGTAACAGGGATGGGCCAGAGTATAGCGCGGTGTCGCCGTGATTGACGAGTCCGGCCTCTCGGCCGTCTCCATCATGGACGCCGGCTGGCCATTGCTTGACACGATCGTCGCCGGGAGCCCACACTTGAAGCGCGAGACCCACTCGTTGCCCAGCCTGAGGAAGACGCTCTATGAAAGTTACGGTTAGCCGCGCGCTCGCTCGCGCATCTCTGTTTGCCGCGATGGCGGCGCTGTCCGCCGGCGCGCTTCGCGCCCAGGCGAAGGCGCCTGACAGTCGCCCGACCATCGCGGTGATGTACTTCAGCAACGCCGCGCTGGTGAAGCACGATGAATACGAGCCGCTGAGCAAGGGGATGGCGGAGATGCTGATCACCGAGCTGTCGGCCAACCCGGCCCTGCACGTGATCGAGCGCGAGCAATTGCAGAAGCTGCTCGACGAGCAGAACCTGGCCGGCGCGGGCCGCGTCGATCAAGAGACGGCCGTGAAGATCGGCAAGCTCCTCGGCGCCCGGCACATGCTGTTCGGCGGGTTCGTGATCGACTTCAAGAACAAGATGCGGCTCGATCTGCGCAGTGTCGACGCCGAGACGTCGACGATCGAATACGTGCAGTCGCTGACGGGCAACGCCGACAACGTGCTCGACCTGATCGCCGAGTTGGGTGGCAAGGTGAGCAAGGGGCTCAAGCTTCCGGCCAACCCGACGGCCGGCGCGCGTCCGGCATCGCTGCCCAAACCGTCGTCGGAGGTGTCCGCCGCGAAGGGTGATCAGCTGCGGTCGGTGGTGCTGATGGGGCGCGCGATGTCGGAACAGGACAAGGGGAACAAGGCGGGCGCGATCGCGCTGTACGAAAAGTCGATCGCGGCGTACCCTGACAACCCACGCGCGAAAGAGATTCTCGCGGCGCTAAGGGCGAAGGGCGCCAACTGACGACCGTGCGCACAACGGAAACGGCCGCGGGGCCTGAGGCGGGTACGGGATGAGTGAGGAGCGCGACGCTCGCAAATTGCTGCTCGTCTGGGACGGCGCGCTCCACATCCTGCCCAGCGAGCGCGGCGCGACCTCCGACGCGGATCAACTCACCTATGGAAGCTCGTCGCTGGGAATCCCCGCGGCAACGCACTTCAATCGGGTCGATATCGACGTTGGCGACGGCAGGACGTATCCGGTCTTTTTTGCGGTGGGCGCCGAGGTCTCACGCGAGACCATGCGCGTTATCGTGGAACTCCGGCAGTACGACGCGCAGCGCGAGTCGAAGTAGCGCTCCTTGTAAGCGCAGCCCGAGATTGGTGAAGGCGTCCGCTCCGAGGCTGGCATCTTCGTGGCGCAACCCCAGTCCACCCGGTTGGCTGCGTCACTATGCTGCTCCTACATTTGTTCGCATTCGATCGAGCCACATTTCTTTCCCTCCGGAGCAGATCCATGCGTCGCCACTTTCGTTCTCTCCTGATCGCTAGCACGTTCGCCGTCGCGGGTACGCTGCCCGCCGCCGCGCAGACCGCGCCGCTGATGACCGACCTGATGAAGGACGTCGGACAGGTCGAGCAGAAGCTCGTCGCGCTGGCGCAGGCAGTGCCTGCCGACAAGTACGATTGGCGGCCCGGCACCGGCGTGCGATCGGTCGGCGAGGTGTTCAAGCACGTGACGTCCGACAACTATCTGCTGCCAGTCATGATGGGTGTTCAGGCCGACCCGTCGACGGGGATCACACAGGACTACAAGACGGCGATGGCGTTCGAGGCCCGGCCCATGACGCGCGACTCCGTCGTCGCCAACCTCAAGCGGTCATTCGCGCATCTCAAGCAGACGATGGCGGCGACGACGCAGGAGAAGCTCGGGCAAACCGTCAGCATGTTCGGCCAGACGTACACGGGGCAGCAGACGTGGATTCTCACCACGACGCACCTGCACGAGCATCTGGGGCAAGCGATCGCGTACGCGCGCAGCGTTGGAGTGGTGCCGCCCTGGAGCAAGCAGTAGCTCGGCACACCATGTAACGCGCGCGTGGGTCGGACCGTCCTCAAATGGGACGGTCCGCGCCCGGAGTCGACGTTTCGGGAGACCGCGAGGCCACGCCCAACGACCCCACGCGTCATGCCACACACGCCGGCCCACGCGCGCAACGCGGCGCGAAGCACGAACCGACAGCGAAGTGGCGACAGCCCGGCCGCGCTCACTGCAGCGCGATCGTACGGCGTCGCCATCTTCGCAGCGATCGCGGCGACCGGTGCGACGCTCCTGCTCAAGCCGGCGCTGGGGAGCGGACAGTTCCTCCTGTTCTTCCTCGCCGTCATCGTTAGCTCGATTTACGGCGGACGTGGGCCAGGGCTGCTGACGACCGTGCTGGCCGTGATCGCGGCCGACTACTTCCTCATCGCCCCGACCTACGCGCTGAGCCCCGGCAACTCGCAAGACTTGCTCGGGCTGATCGTGTTCGGGACGGCATCGATCATCACGAGCTCGCTCAGCCATAGCCTGCGCGCCGCGCGCGATCTGGCGGCGGTGCAGGTTCAGCAGCTCGAGGAGCAGCACGCGCGGCTGGAACGGCACGCCGATCACGTGCACGCGCAGAACACGGCGTTGCTGCAGGCGGGCACGGCGCTCGAGGATGCTCGCGCGGCGGCCGACGCGGCTCGCCGCGATGCCGAGGCGGCGAGCCGCGGCAAACTCAATGTGCTCCTGATGCTCAACAACGCGCTCGAATCGCCGTTGCAGGGAATCGCCCATGCCGCGCAGTCGCTCGAGCTCGGCGTACATGGACCGGTGAATGCCGCACAACGCGCAAGCCTGCGCGAGGTACACCGCAATCAACGCCACGTCGCGCGCCTCCTGGCCGACACGCTGCACTTCGCGCGACTCGGCGCGGAGCACATGGAGTTCGCCATCGCCGAGGTGCCGGTTCGCGAGGTGATGCGTGCGGCGGCGGATCTGGCGGCGCCGCAGCTGCGCACCAAAGCACTGCAGCTCGACGTCGGGCCCTGTGACCCGACGCTGCGCGTCTGCGCGGACCGCGCCAAGCTGGAGAGCATTCTGCTCGCGCTCCTCGCGCACGCCGTTCGCGTGAGCGGCCGCGAAGGACGCATCGGCATCGAGTGTACGAGCGTCGCGGGCCGTTGCGATCTATTCGTTCGGTCGACAAGCGACGCGCCGCTCATTGACGACATCACTACGCTCTTTGAGCCGGTGCTCGCCGCCAACGGCGACACGGTCGCGGTCGCGCATCTCGGGATCGACCTGCCAATGAGTCGCGCGCTCGCGCGCGCCATGGGCGGCGACCTGCGCGCGGAGCTGGAATCGCGTTCGGAATTGTCGTTCACCCTGACGCTGCTTCGAGTCGCAAGCGTCGCGCACCCGGTCGCGCTCCCGGGGATGCGCGGCGATTCGCGCGGCGTTAGAGATAAGGGGCGCACGCCGTAGCGCCGCTCACCGCGTAGGCTCCGGGATCGCCGGTAGATCCATGGGGGTGGCTGCGCCAACCCGGCGGTCGCCCGGCCACCAGTTCCAACGTCCGGCGAGACGCAGCAGCGCCGGACCGACGGCCATACGCACAACCGTCGCATCGAGCACGACGGCCACAGCGAGCGTGAAGCCGAGCATCTTCACGAGCAAAAACTCTCCCATCGTGAAGGCGCCGAACACGACGACCATGATCATCGCCGCACTGGTGATCACACCCCCCGTTCCCCCGAGCCCGTCGGCGAGCGACTCCGACTCGGACCGTCCGCGCCGGCGCGATTCGGCGACGCGCGCGACGAGGAACACTTCGTAGTCCATGCTCAATCCGAACACGGTGCAGAAGACGAGCACCGGTATGGCGGGAAAAACGGAATGCACGCCGCCGTGCAGTCCGACGATCCACGCGCCGTGTCCCTCCTGGAACACCAGCGTGAGCGCGCCGACCGCGGCGCCGACGGTGAGCAGGTTGAGCGCCACCGCCTTGAGTGGAATCAGCACCGAGCGAAAGGCGATCAACAGCGCGAGAAATGTCCCGCCAATCACCAGTCCGACGACGAGCGGCATCTGTCTGTTGATGGCATCGCGATAGTCGACGTTGAACGCCGGCAGCCCGCCGACGTGCAGGCGTACGCCCGCGAGCCCTCCGCGCCCCGCCGCCGCCGGTGCGCGCAGCTCCGCGACGAGACGCGACAAGGCTTCGGGTTCGGCGTTCTCGCGCGGCACGAGCTCGACCAGCGCGTAGCGGCCATCGTCGCTGGCGAAGGAGCGGCGCACATCGGGCGGAAGCGAGGCGAGTACGGCCGAGTCGGGCTCACTCGCGGCACTCCGCGCGGCCGAGTCGCTGCCGGCCGCGTCGGCGGCGAGCGACGGGAGCGAGCGCGCGGCGGCAACGCGCTCGTCGTGTGCGAACGCGTCGGTGAACGCGCGCGTGGCTCGCCAACCGTCAGCGCCGAGCGCGGGCGCGTTGGGCGGCAACTCGATCACCACGCGAATGGTCTGCAGAACGCCGCCCCGGCCGAGCGCGCGCAGCGTGGCGAGCCCTCTGGCCGATTCCATCTTCGGCGGCAACCAATCGCCGCGCGGCAGCTCCGTCGACAGACGTCGCGACTGCATCGCAAGTGCGACGACGGGCGCGCCGAGCAGCACGACGAGCATCCGCGGATGCCGCGCGACAAACGCGCCCCAGCGGAACCATCTTGAATCCCCGATGACAACCGGTTTTGATCCGCGCCGCAACAACCGGCCGGCGTCGGCGCGGGCGCCGAGCCAGGCGAGCACGCCGGGAAGCAGCGTCGTCGCGACGAGCACCGAGAAGAGCGACACGAGCAGGCCGCCAACGGCGATAGCGCGCAGCTCGTTGAGCGGGACCACCAACAGCGCGGCGAATCCGACCGCGACGGCGATCCCCGACACCATCACCGTATGCCCCGCGAATCGCGCGGCCGCTTCGGCCGCATCGTCCGCGCTCAGTCCCGCCGACATCTCTTCGCGGAACCGGCTGACGATCAGCAGCGCGTAGTCGATGCCGAGTCCGAGTCCGAGCATCGAGACCACGTTCTCGAGGAGTATGGAGAGTGGCATCCTCGTCGCGACGAGGGATGCGACGCCGAGCGTCGCCACGATGGCGAGCGCGCCGGCGCCGGCCGGTAAGAGCGCGGCGACGATCGAACCGAAGGCGATACCGAGCAGGACCAAGGTGAGCGGCAGCGCCCGCAGCTCGGCGCGGCGGGCGTCCTCGGCGCTGGTGCGGCGCAGATCGTAGTTGAGCGCAACCTCTCCCGTCCACTCGAGCGCGATGTTTGGATGCCCGGCGCGCATGCGCCTCGCGATCGCATCGCTCGCACGTCTGAGCGGCGGAATGAGCACGTCGAGCGGGCCGGTCTTCGCGTCGAGTCCCACGACGAGAAACGTCGCGGCCGAACCGCGCGCGGCGAGGAAGAGCGAATCGTGCGCGTCGAGATACGACAGCACTCGCGTCACGCCGGGCGCGACCGAGATCGAGTCGGCCAGCTCGCCGAGTGCGGTTTGACCCGGCACGATGGTAGGCGACGGAAGGCCGGTGACGACGAGCACCGCGTAGTGCGCGAATGGTGAGTCGAACTGTTTGCTGAGCAGCCGCTCGACCTCGGCTGACTCGCTCGATGGAACGGCGGCGGACACATCGAGCACTTGCTCGATGCGCGCGCCGCGCGGCCCGACCGAGATGGCGGCGAGCACCCAACATCCGGCGATGATGCCGCGGCGGCGAACGATCAGGCGCGCGAGTGACATTGTCGAATCCTCAGACCCAGCCGTCGGTGACGAGCGAGCAGTCGCGACAGGCGGGAAGCTGTGCGTAGCGTCGCTCGGAGATGAGGTGGCGGATCTCGCGCATGCGATCGCCATTCCACACTTCAGCGAGCGTATGCGTTCGGAGATTGCCGAGCACTTCCTTGCGGGCCCAGTCGTGCGTGCAGAGCAGCACGTCGCCGTTGTGTAGCACGGCCGCGGCAGCGAAAGGCGCGGGACAGTGGCCGAGCCACGCGCGCGCAAGCCGTCGCCCGAGTCGATGGCCCATGGGCAGCTGTCGGGCGGGAACGCGAATCTTCTCGTCGTACTCCGGCAACGCGCCGACGCGATTGTTGGCCGTGTAGACGAACACTGGAATGCCGCGCTTGCGCCAATGTCGCGCGAATGATTTCACCTCGTGCACGTTGTCGCGCACCTTCACGAGCCGGACGAAGATGTCGAGGCCCGGAATCTTCGCGGCGATCACCCGCTCGACGCCGGCCATCACGACGTCGTAGCGCAGGCCGACGCGCACGCGCTCGAAGGTGTCGCGGCCGACCGCATCGAGGCTGATGTCGAGCAGATCGAGTCCGCTGGCGGCGATGCGCACGACGTTCTCCTCGGTGAGCAGCGCGCCGTTGGTGACGAGCTCGACCTTGATGCGCCCGTTAGTCATCGCCTTGAATCGGCCGATGCGCTCGAAGAGCTGCTTGTCGAGCATCGGCTCGTTCTGCAGCATCGGGACGAAGACGTTTACCTCGCCGCGTCCGGCAATCTCAGTGATGAGCTTGTCGAACAGTTGGTCATCCATGCGTCCGCGCGGAAAGGCGTCCTTGAAGATCGGATAGGGACACATGATGCACGCGGCGTTGCAGGCGTTGATCGTCTGCAGCTGCACGAGGCGCGGGAAGGGCGCCGCGGCCATGTCGCTCACCGGGGAGTAGAGCTGGTTCGCTGCGCGCAATTCCCGATAGAAGCGCGCCTGATAGCCGAGCGTGCCGAGTTTATTCTTGTCGGTCATACGAGCGCCGTCTCGTAGTGCACGGGCCGCTGATCGAGCGCGCGGCCGGCGTAGCGTCCGGTTGGCGACGTGAGGCGGATGTCGACATCTGTCGGTTGCGACCAGAGACCGGCGAGCGCGGCAGTCAGCGGATCCCGCGCGTCGAGCGCGATGGTGAAGAATGCGAGGTCTGTGCCGCGCAGCTCGCGATGGGCGGCGAGCGCGAGCGTGCGCAGCACACTCGGCTGATCGGATGGAACGCAGAGGTGAAGCGTTTCCATGAGGCGGAGTGGCGCGCCGGCAACCGGGAGACGCGCCGCGCCGACGATGGGGGCCGCGAGATTGAACATTGCGCGCACCCGGGCGAGCGACCGCGAATAGCGGAGCACGCGCAATTGCTTGATCGCACGTTGATCCCAGAGCGCGAGAAAGCCAGTAAGGCGCCCGTCGCGAGTGCGCGCGAGACGATATGAGAGTCCGGGCGCGGCCATCCATCGCGCAATCGTTTCCGCGTCGAGCTGTGGCGCCAGCTGTCGGCGCGGCGCAACCGACGCCCACAGCGCCGACATCTCCTCCGCGTCGCTCACGGTCGCGCGCACGACACGCATCGGGCCACGCGATTGGCGCACGCCGGGGTGCCACAGCAGTGGCAGCGCGTGCGCGCGCACGGTGGCGATGCGCTCGAGTACAGGCAGTTCCGGTCCGCCGGCGGCACGGCGCTCCATCGCCCGGTTGCCGCTGAGCGTCGAGCAGAGGACGGTGCCTCTTTCGCCGACGAGCTCGGCCGAGACTTCGACCGAGCGGCGGATGAGGGTGTCCGCCACCCGTCCCTGACGGTGCTGTGGGTGCACCTTGAGATCGCCGACGTACGAGATCGGCGTCTGCCTGCCATTGATCCACGCGGCGCGGCTTGCGATCGCGATGCATCCGGCGAGCGCGTCGTCGCCATCGACGACTTCGACCGTGGACCACTCGCGCTCCAGCGCCGCGAAGGCAAAGAAGTCGGGCCGGCGGTCGATGCGAAGCGAGATCGCGCCGTGCATCGGACAGGCGTCGGAGAGCGCGAGCAGCGCATCGTTGTCAGTGGCTTCCGCCGGCCGGGTGCCAATGGTCGCGGTACTCACGACGCCGCCTGCGTGTCGATGCGGCAGACGGCGATGCGACGCTGCACGCCGCTGCGATCGCGGCGAATCATGGCGTCGCCGGTCTCACGATCCTCGATCACGACATGGCGCCAGCGCTCGGGCACTTCTGTCCATCCGACGAAGTTTCGAAACACCAGCCGCGCCTCCGGCGCCGCCGTGCGTACGACCTCGGCGAAGAGCGCATCGATGGCTCCTGCATCCAGCCACTCGCAGATGTTCGAGAGCGCGAACGCATCAATGCTGGCACGCGGCCGCCCGCGCAGGCAGTCGGTCATTCCACCGTCGACGAGCGTAATGCGGCTACGCGCCGCGGCGACGGCACGCGCGCCGGCGGGGCTGAGGTACGGGGGCACACCATTCTCCTGATCGACCGGATAGCCGCCGCCGAGGATGTCGTGCACGAAGTAATTGTCGCTCACCGGCAGCTCGGTGAACGTGCGCTCGGCCAGTTCACGAAAATGCGCGGCGAAGCTGCCGCGCGATGCGTTGCGGAAGAAGCCCGGGTCGTACGTGCGGCGCAGGGCGGCGCGATTGCACAGGAGCGTGAACAACGCGCTCCACCGCCACCCGCGCCACTCGCGGTCGAGCAGCGCGAAGGCGACGACAGCGAGAAAGCGCTCGGTCACTCCGCTGGCATGTACACCGGTCGCGATCGCCCCTTGGTTGCGATCCCAGTACTCGCGCGCCGCCGGCGTGAGCAGCGCCCGCAACGTGCCGTACGTTTCGCGACGGCGTTCCGGGAGATCGGCGCCGCTGCCGAGGAAGGCAATGGCATCGCGGGCGCCGAGCGCAGTCACCGCCGCGAGCTTGAGGTCGACGAGATGATTCTGTGCGGCGTTGATGTCGACGCAGAGCAACTCCGACGCGCCGGCGGCCAACAGCGACAGCGCCGTGCATCCCCCCGAGCCGACGACGGCGATGCGATTCGATCCCCACGTGCGCAGCAGCGCTTCGATCTCCAGCCGCGGATCCTCACGCACCTGCGCGAAGAAGAGCCGGCCGGCGCGGGCGCCGGGCAGCGCCACGCGCGACACCGGCAAGAGGGCGCCGCGGCGCGCCGCGCGCGATGTGAAAGCGGTACTCGCGCTCACGCCGCGCACTCCCACCCGTACTCGGTCCGCAACGTCGTGTAAATGCGAAGATCGACGGCGGCGTACCGGGCCAGTGTGTCCCGGACGAGCTCGGGCCTCGTCATCCCCTCGCGATCGAGCCAACGCTTCACCCAGGCGAGATGACCCTTCTCCTCCTCGAGCATCACCCGCAGCGTCGCTTTGACGACATGGTATGTGTTTGGCCGTTGCAGGTGCTCCTGAAAGTGCCGATAGACCCGGCGCTCGAATACCTGCGTCAGCGCGAGCACCTCGATCATGGTGATCGGGCAGCCAAGCGCGGCGGCGTATCGCGTCTGGTAGGTCTCCTTCACAGGCTGAGGGCGCATGCCAAGCACCAGCATCGTCTCCGTCCAGAGCTGGGCATGACCGATCTCCTCGCCGGCGTGTCGCGTCAGCTCGAGCATCAAGTTCGGATCGCGCACGCGGCGGGCGAGCTGTCCGAGAATGAGTCCGCCGTGCAGCTCCGACGCGCGATAGAAGTTGAGCAGCGCGGTCTCCTGCTGGTCCGTCATCATGGCGCGCTCCGTGTGTAGGGAAGTGAAGTCAGCTCTTGGTCGAGCGTCTGCTTGAGGTAGTCGACCAGCCGCACACCGCACAGCCGCTCGATGCGGCGCGCGAAGGTGCGAATCGCCATCGGGTCGCCAGGCATGGCGACGGGTACCCGGCCGACCGCTTGCTCGCCGAAGTGGTGGAACCCCGCTGCCGCGGTGAGTACCTCGGGCACGAGCGACCGATCGAACGCGATGCGTTTGGCGAGCAAGTCGGACGCCGCCTGCGCGTGTCGCACTTCGTCGGCGGCGATGAGCGAGAGGAGGCCGGCGAGCACCGGCTCGCGCGTCTGCGCGCCAAGCCGGCGGAAGAAGTATGACGCCAGGTGCTCGGACAGCATGAACTCGACGAGCCGCTCGATGAGCGGCGCGTCGCTCGCCGGCCCTTCAGTCATCGCAGGGCGCCGCGCCTCGATGATGTCGTCGTCGGTGATGGCCGGCGCGAATTCCACCGTCTCGAGGTACGTGCGCAGCGCGTGGAAGTGCTTGAACCCCTCGTACATCTCGAGGGAAAACACGACGCCCGCGTCGACGTCATCCCAGGCGAGATGGAGCAGGCGCTGCAGGTTCACGGGGTGAAACGATTCTATGATTGCCGCGTCGCGCAGCGCGGCGAGCAGCTCCGGCGTTTGCCAGGCCAGCGCGATGTCGATCTTCGTCCAGCCAATGTCGCGCTCGACGCTCCATGCCGAGCGGTCGGCCGCTGCGGCGTGCTGCGCGTAACGACGGGTTCGGGTGCTCATGGTGATCCCGTGAGCGCGGCGAGAAGCCAGCGCTCGAGGCCGAAGGCGACGCATCCGGTCGACGCGTGCTCGCCGGAGGCAAGGCGGATGTCGAACACCTCGCCGAAGAAGGTCTCGTGATCGTTGAATGAGGCGGCCGCGACGGTTCGGCCGGCACCGATCGGGAGCAGTAGCTCGCGCTTGAGCCCTTTGATGCGCTGGAGCAGCGCCTTTCCGCGCGCCGTCGGCGCGAAGAAGGGATCGGCGGCGAGCACAATGTCACCGGCGAGCGCGAGCCGAGCCGCCAGGGCGTTCGCGCGCGCGACGCCGCGCTCGAGAAATGTCCGAACATCAGCCGGGGCGCCAATGCAGATCATCTCGCGCATCGTGAACGCCCACTCGCGCTCGAGCGGCGCGAAGCGGTCGCGCTCGTGGCGCCAACAGGTGCCCTGCATCGTCAGCAGCATCGGTGCGTCGATCGTGCGGCCTGCGAGTCGCGCGTAGGCGTGGTAGCACACGGCCGGCGACAGCGCGCCCGCGGCCGGCGCGACGTGGCGCGCCGCTTCCGTTGACGCATCCGGCGAAGCGGCGATGCGCTCGAGCGCGAGCGGATCATCGTCGAGGTGCGCGAACAGCGTGAGCCATTGCGGAAAGGAGGCGAAATAGCCGGACCGCGTGAGCGTATCGAGCGCCAACGCGGCGGCGGGGCGCCACTCCTCGTGGCACTCCTCCGCCGCCAGCTCGGCCACGTCGCGCTCGATCGCACGCAGCAGGCGCAGTGGCGCTCCGGCAAGCGCGGACAAACCGTCGGCCGCTTGCCAGAGCTCCCCGCGTTCTCGCAGGCAGCGCACGACATCCTCAGCGGCGCGCATTGGCGCCCTCGGCGAAAAAGACTTCGACGATGCGCTCGGCGCTCGCGAAATTGTCCATGCGGATGTCGACGTCGGCGATCTGCCGCCCCAGCGCGCGCTCGGTCCAGGCGATGAGTTCGAGGATGCGGATCGAGTCGATGAGTCGATCCGCGAACAGCGCGGAGGCTGGCTCGATGCGCATGCCCGGCTTGGCGAATCGGCGGTTGAGCCAGGTGATGAGCGCGACCGTAACGTTGTCGGCGCGGCTCACGATGCCCTCCTGGTAATCTCGTCTACCACCGCGGGCCAGAACTCGCGCACCGCGGGGGCACGATAGCCGAGCGTGGCATCGGCGCCCGCGGTATCGAAGCGCTTGGGGAGCGCGAGCTGTGGCACGAAGAAGGACAGTGCGCGGGTAATGCGCTTGAGCGACGGCGCCGCGACTTCGGTGACGGTGCGCTCGAACAGCTCGTACGTCGCGAGGTCGGTGAGCGCGGGACGCGAGATGCCGCGACGACGCCACGCCACATCGGAGGACCATCGCTCGAATGCCGTGTCGATCAATTCGCCAAGAGGAATCGCGCCCGCGCCCGCGCAGAGATGGAAAACTCGCCCCACGGCCGCCGGATTCTGGCGCAAAGCGGCGATGGCGCCCGCGACGTAATCCGTCGTGACGAGGTCGACGGGCGAGGCGACATCACCCGGCAGCATGGGCGCGAGACCGCGATGCAAGAGTTGCAGCGCGCGATGGACCGCGTTCAGCTGCGTGATGCCGCCGTCGCGGCTGTCGCACACCACAGTGCTCGATCGCGCAATCGTCCAGGAGAGTCCGCTCTCGCGCACGAGCACCTCGGCCTCGTACTTCGACTGCTCGTACGCGTTCACCCACTCCACCGTCGGGCACGACGCGCACTCGCGAATGACGCCGGTACGGCGGCCGGCGACGAAGGCGGTGCTCACGTGGATGAATCGCACCTCGCGACTCCAGCTCGCCGCCAGCTGCAGCGCGTGCTCCGTTCCCTCGACGTTCACGGCGCGCGCCCGTGCCAGCGGCTGCGAAAAGGTGGTGTCGGCCGCGAGGTGAATGACAGCCGACGCGCTTTGCTCGAGCGCCGCGCGCGCACGGGCATCGAGTCCGAGCGCTTGGCAGCGGACGTCGCCGAACAGCGGCCATAACCGGCCGTTCGCGTCGCCGAGCGACGCGGCGAGCGCGTCCCACTTCACGGAGTCGCGCACGAGGGCCGCGATGCTCACCCCGGGCTCATCGCGCAGGACTCGCGCGATGACCGCCGCGCCGAGCAGGCCCGTCGCGCCGGTGACGAGCACCGTCTCACCATGGCCGGCGCGCATTACGCTTCCACCGCCAGCGCGGTCCAGTGCGCGCCGTAGCCGTAGGAGAAGAGCAGCAGCTTGTCGCCCTGCGCGATCGAGCCGCTGGCTAGTGCGTCGGCGAGGTTGATGAAGGTGTCGCCCGCGATCGCGTGACCATCGCGCGCGAGGTTCGACGACCAGCTGCGCGCCCGCTCGAGGCCGGCGAGCCGGGTCAGAATGTCCCAACTCGCGCGACTCACGTTGTGCGGGATCACCCAATCGACGCCGGCCAATGTCCATCCCGCGTCGTCGATCGCGCGCTCGATCACGTGACGCGCGGTCGGAAAATAGGACGCGATGATCTCATCGCGCTTGCGGCCGGCGTCCCAGTAGTAACCCTTCGTGACGTGCGCGCTCCCGACGATCCGGTTGTGCTCGCCGCCGGCGCGCACGAGCACGGCACACGCCGCGTCCGACGTGCAGTTGAAGATCTCCTCGCGTCCCTGATCGCAGGGCGCGAAATCGGAGCAGACGCAGAGCACCGCATCCATCCGTTCGGCGATGCACATCGCGCGCGCGAGGCGCACCGCGGCGAACAACGTCGTGCAGCCGAGCTGGTCGAGCGCGACGACCGACGCCTCGCGGAGGTCGAGCTGGCACTGCAGCCGCGATGCCGGAAATACGAAGCGATCGAGCGAGCGGTAGCGGAGAGTGGCGTTCGCGGCATCGGCGCCGCGTACGAATGCCGTCGTGCCCGGTGCACCGCCGTAGATGAGCAGGCCTATCCGCTCGCGCGCGAGGTCGCTCCTCTCCAGCAGATCCGCCGCGGCTCGAAGCGCCAGATCGAACGGAGTCTCGTCGAGCGCGACGTGCACGCGCTCGAAGCCGAAGCGCTCGAGGAGCGCGGGATCGCTGCGCAGCTGGCCTTCCGCGGCGAGCTCGCGTACGGTGCGCTCGGCGGCGGGAAAGGCGTAGGCGACGCCGGCAATGCATGGGGGCGCGATCACTCGGTGCTCCGCGTGGCGACCACGGCCGCGACGTAGCCCGGCCAGGGGTGCAGCAGTCGTGCGCGGGCGGGCCGTTGGACTCCGCGCAGCGTAATGCCGCAGAGCGCGCCCGCGTCGTTGAACGCGAGCTCGATCGCCGCGAAGGGTGTGTCGCTCGCGCAGCGCAGTGCCTTCCACGCGGCCTCCTTGAGCACCCACCGCTCCGTGAGGCCGGGCGCGTTCGGCGCCGTGCGCTCGCGACGCGTCAGGAAATAACGGGCGTGGGCCGGATCAATCGCGCCTGCGGGCTCTAGGTCAGCACCGAGAGCGATCCTCGAACGGGAGGCGGCGGCAATCGCGCGGCCGTCGCGATGCGCCAACGACAGCGCTGCCGTCGCCCGCCGGAAGCGGCCGGCCCGATCGCGAATCCAGGGCGCGGGCGGCGCATGGCGCCGGGGTACCAGCACGATGCGTCCCGCGCCGACGCTGAACAGTGCCGCGAGGGCGAGCTTCGCCGCCGCGTGCCCTGCCGCGCTGTCCGAGTCCCTGGCCGACGTCCGCACCCGAATTGGCATCTGCTCCTCCCCTTAAGTGAACGTGAAGAAGCTAGGGATCACGACTTTTTGCCGCGTACGTCGGATGACTTAGGCGATGACGTAGGTCGCGATGCGATCATGACGTATCGGCACCGTGAGCACGCATCTCAGCAACACCTTCGGCAAGCTCGGCGTCGAATCGCGGGGCGAGCTGGCGGACGCGGTGCGCAAGTGGCGGCTAGAATGCTTCGTTGAGTCCGAGGTAGATCCCCGACTGCCCCGCCCCGCGCGCGTAATCCAATCGTATGAGGTTGCGCGAACCGGCGAAAAGTTGCCACCGCACGCCGGCGCCGTACGACGGCAGCGTGCGCGCGCTGCCCGATGTGAGATCCGCGGCGCGTGGCGCGATGCGGCCGGCGCCGCCGAACAGCGCGCCGCTCAGCCGCCCGACGATTGGGGAGCGAAATTCCGCCTGCACCGTCGCGAGGTGAAAGTCGCGATAGCGGCCCGTGGGGTACCCGCGCAGATAGCTCGGGTTGCCGACGAGGGAGATCTGATCGAAGGGCGCGTTGCCCGCGGTGCCCTCGTACACACCCTGGAACGCCAGCACGCGACGCCCGCCGAGCGGGACGAATTGGCGCGCGTCGACCACGAAACGGCGGAAATCGAACTCGGATCTGAACGCCGTGGCAGCGAGTGATTCCGTCGCCTGAATGAAGGTGCCGCTGTAGGACGCCGAAGCGTCGTCGCGGGAATCCCAGAGCGCGCCGAGTTGCAGTTGGCCCACGCGACTGCCGGTGCTACCGCGGATCGACGAATTGCGCAGCGCGCCGCCCGGCGTGGTCTTGATGATGTCGAGATTCTGATAGTGGTAGCCGATGAGTGCGTAGAGCGGGCCGGCGACCCGCCGCTGCACGGTCGCCCAACCGATGATGCCGCGCGGGGTGTACGCCTCCTCCGCCGCCTGGGGCGTGCGATCGCCGACTCCGAAATAGGTCAGCGGAAATCGCTCCCACTCGAGATGCCCGGTCACGTGCCAGTCATTCCGTGTGGTCCATCGGTCGAGCTCGAAGTACGCGCGCAACTGACTCTTGGCGGTGGAGCTGGCGAACAGCTGATAGCTGCTCGGCCGAGTCACTGAATCGCCGAGGTGCTCGAGGCGGTACGCGGTGGCGCCGTACTGAAGCCCAGTCTCGGGCGCCGACCCGACAAATGGGAGCACCAGGTTGCGCGTCGTGGATTGCGCATGCAGAACGGACGCGCCGGTGAAAGCGGCACCGACGAGAGCGAGGACGTGAACGCAGTGGGAACGGAACGAGAGCATGGCGAGAGTCCTGTGGCGGAGAGTCGAACGTCGCATGCAACCTCGGGCCGGCCGCCACTGGGTGACATACGTCAGAGCGCGTAGCTCAGGCGCGGCACATAACGCACGGGGCGTACCGCGGAGCCGCCGGAAATGAGAACGGGATAGTCTTCAACGTGAATCCCGTGGCCATGGGTGGCGATCCGGCGGTTATTTTCAGCAGACTCCATACACACCGAGATGTGAAAATGCGGAATGGACGGGTCATTCTCGCCGTATCGGCGGCGGCCGCGCTGGCCGCCTGCGCCTCGACTTCGTCCCGCGCGTCGGAGGGATGGTCGCGATTCGAGATGACGCGAATCCAGCACGTCGTCGTCATCTATCTCGAGAATCGCAGCTTCGACAATCTGTACGGCCAATTTCCCGGCGCCGACGGACTCGATTCGCGCGAGGCGACCACGTCGAGACGACCGCAGATCGACGCCAAGGGCGCACCATACGCAGCGCTGCCGCAAGCCGAGAGCTCGCCATTTCCGCCGACGCTGCCGAACGCGCCGTTCGACATCACGCGCTACGTGCCGAACGACAAGCCGACGATCGATCTCGTGCACCGCTTCTATCAGGAGCAGGCGCAGATCAACGGCGGGAAGATGGACCGGTACGTGGCGGTGAGCGACGCCAAAGGTCTCGTGATGGGCTACTACCCGACGGCGCAGCTGCCGCTGGCCGCCGAAGCCCGGAAGTACACGTTGTGCGACCGGTTCTTTCACGCGGCGTTCGGCGGCTCGTTCCTGAACCACATCTGGCTCGTTGCCGCAGCGATGCCCGTCTATCCGAACGCGCCGCGCTCGCTCGTCACGCGCTTCGATTCAGCGGGCTTCATGTCGCACGACGGCGCCGTCTCGCCCGACGGACTCGCCATCAATACGATCTATTCCGTCAACTCGCCCTTCGCACCGTGGTCGAAGCCGGCCGAGCGCATACCGAACCAGACGACGCCGACCATCGGCGATCGGCTGAGCGACAAGAACATCCCGTGGGCATGGTACGCGGGCGGATGGGATGATGCGGTGGCCGGCCACGCGGATTCGACGTTCCAGTATCATCATCAGCCCTTCACGTATTTCGCGAACTATGCTGACGGCACGGCAGGCCGCGCCGCGCACCTGAAGGACGAGACCGATTTCATTCGCGCCGCACGCGAAGGCACGTTGCCGAGTGTCTCGTTCGTGAAGCCGGTGGGCGAGAACAACGAGCATCCGGGCTACGCGGACGTACTGACCGGCGAGCGCCACGTGATCGAGCTGATCGACGCCGTTCGCAACGGGCCGAATTGGAAAGACGTCGCGATCATCATCACGTACGACGAGAACGGCGGTTTCTGGGACCACGTCGCTCCGCCGAAGGCCGATCGGTTCGGTCCGGGCACCCGCATCCCCGCGATGGTCATCTCGCCCTTCGCCAAGAAAAACTTCGTCGACCACACCATCTACGACACGACGTCGATCCTGGCGCTGATCGAGCATCGCTGGGGATTGGCGCCGCTCGGCGCCCGCGACGCCGCGGCGAACGACATGACGAGAGCGTTCGACTTCGGCGTGCTGCCCTGACCGCGATCAGGACAGCCAGCGCGCGATCGTGTCCGGGTGGAGATGCCAACCCATCAACCCCGCCAGACCCATCAGCACCCCGAGACCGGTCGGCACCATCGCGAGCCAGAAGAGCCAGCGTTTGTGGGTGAGCGCAGTCATGGCGAGCATCGAGACCGCGATGGCCACCAAGGCATCCGAGAGATCGAACTGGTCATCGCGATAGTTGAGGGCGTCGTACGTCTTCTGCGATTGCTCGGCATCGGCGCGAACTTTCAGCTTCTTCTCGCGCTGGTCGCTGACGAGGCTGTCGTAGCGGGCGATGGCGCTGTCGTAGGAAACGCGCACGCTCGCCGGCGCCGCGGCACGCTGCAGGCGCAGCTGCACCGACGTCGCGGCCGCCACCTCCTCCCGAATGTTGCGCGCCTGGTAGAACGACCACTGGTCGATCTTGTCGGCCTGCGCCTGCTGCATCCCCTGCACGATGTTGTCGTCCTTCACCTTGCAGATGCCGGTGAAGGTGACGAGCAGCGCGATGGTGATCGCGACCCAACTGTTGAGCCGGTCACGCTTGCGCTCTTTTCGATCTGCTTCGATATCCGACTCTCCCTCGCCGTCGACGCGCTCGACGGCCTCCATCGGGTCGACTTCCATGGCGAGAGCTCAGACCTCAGGCATGTTGTTGAAAAAGGGCATGACATCCACCGGCTAGCGGTGGAAGGCGATGATGGTAGCCGCGGGCTCGCGCGGCGGCAACAGCGTGCGGGAACCATGGGCGCGACCGCCGCGTAGTGAGCCCTCCGAACACCATCAATCAGATCGGCAGGAGGCGCTCGAGAATTGCGAATGCGCGCTGCATTTCATCGGGCGTTCCGATCGTGATGCGCGCCCAACTGTCGGCGGGCGGATATGGCCGGCCGATCAGCAATCCCTGCGCTTCGCAGGCAGCGCGGAACGCGGTGATCTTCCGGCGAACGTCGACGAAAACGCAGTTCGTTTCGGAGGGGTACGTGCGCCAGCCGCGCTCTCGGAAAAATCGCAAGGCGCTGTCCCGGCCCTCCTTCGTCAGCCGCCGCTGTCGTACGCGCTCCGCATCGTCGCCGAGCGCGGCGGTAGCCGCGGCCACCGCCACGATGTTCGCGCCGAGTCCGACACGATTCGCGGCCATCTTCTGCAATGGCTCTGGAAGACCGATCACGTACCCGAGCCGCAGTCCGGCCAAACCGTAGAGCTTGCTGAACGTCCGGCTCACGATCACCCGAGGATTGCGAGCGGCATCGGGAACGACCGACGCGTAGCCCGCCGCATCGACGTACTCGTGGTACGCCTCACCGAGCAGAACCATCGCGTCCGGCGCGGTCGCGCCGACTCGCGCGATGACATCGCGAATGGCCGGCGCTGGCACGATCATCCCCGTCGGATTGTTCGGGTTGCAGATGTAGACCAGCCCCGCGCCCCGCGCCTGTTCCGCCATCACATCGAGGTCGAGGTTGCCATCCGCGCGCACGGGAATTCGAACGACCCGATTGCCCAGCCGCTCGACGGCGGCGGCGATGGTCCCGTACGTCGGCGCGGCGGTGACGAGGTGGGCATCGGGGCGTGTGAATGTTCTGGCCGAGATGAGGAGCGCCTCGGTCGCGCCGACGGTGAGCAGAACGTTTTCGGGTGATACGCCGTTGACGGCGGCGATCTTTGCGATGAGCGACGACACCGCATCGCCCGGATAGCGTCCCCCATCGGCGATTGCCTGCGCGGCGGCGGCTCGCGCAGCGGGCGACGGCCCATAGGGATTTTCGTTGTTGTCGAGATGAATCAGCGCGTCGTCTCGTGCTTCGGGCCGGAGCTGATCGAGCGCGGCCAGGGCACGGTCCGCGTGAAGCAGCGACAACGGCACGACGGCGCCGACGCTCGAGCAAAATGCTCGTCGAGAGAGTGACATGAGGGGCAGTCCGGCGAACGGGCGTGGAGTGTGTGCAGCGGATCGGACCAACTTCGCGGCGCACGGTGCATGTCGGATATGCCCGGCGCTGTCCGCGAACCGTGCGAGTGTGTCAGCGCTGTGCCACTGTCGTCTTAACGAGGAAGCCCGTCGCGCGCGCAGTGCTCCAGGAGCGCCATACGCTCGGCGGCGCTCGCGGGAAGGGGGTCGATGAGCGTTGGCGTGCCGCCGGCCACGGCGACCACGCGATGGGCCAGCTCTGCGAACGGCTCCAACTCGTGCGTCGCCACGACGACCGTCGCGCCGCCGGAGACCAGGCGCCGTACCCAGCCGAGGAGGGTGTCGCGCATCGCGAGGTCCATCGTCTCCAGCGGCTCGTCGAGCAGGACGGTTTGCACATCGCCGACGAAGGCCGATGCGAGAATCGCGCGCCGCCGTTGTCCCATGGAGAGCTCACGCACGGAGCGGTGCGCGATATCGTCGAGGCCGACCGTGCGCAGCGCCTCCTCGCCGTCCGCCGCGGGACGCCCGCGCAGCGCGGACACGAGCATCAGGATCTCGCGCAGCGTCGCGTAGGGCGTGAGATCGGGATGCTCCGGGACGTAGGCGAGCGTCGCACGAGCCGCGACTTCCTCGCGCCATAAATCGCACCCGTGGATTGCGACGGTGCCACTCTGCGGCCGCTCGACACCCGCCGCGAGCTTGAGCAGCGAGCTCTTCCCCGCGCCGTTCGGCCCGAGCAGCAGCGTCAGTCCGGCACCGATCTCCAGCGATTCACACGACAGCGCCGGCCGCTCGGCCGCCGCATACCGCAGCAACACTCCGCGCAGCGCGATCATCGCGGCGCGCTCATCGGGCGCGCCACGACGTGGTGTCGCCCGCGGCATCGTGATAGAGCTCGGTCCAGGACGACACGCGCTGCGACCGTTCGCGCCGCGCCGCTCGGATGATTGCCAGTGGAACGAGCACGATCAGCGAGATAATGAGCCACGGCCACCACGCGAGCGCGAGAGCAAGCGGCACACAGATCACGAGCACCTCGCCCGCGGCGCCGGTGATGCGTCCCGGCGCCATGCGAATCGCGCCCGCGGCGATGATCGCGAAGAGCAGGAGCGCGCACGTACCAAGCAGCGCCGCCCTCCAGTCGCCGGCGATGGCGATCACGACGATACAGCTTGCGGCTGGCAGGCCAATGGCCGCCGCATCTTCGAGCACACGTGTCTCGCTCGTGCGCGGGAGCGAGCGCGCCCAAGGCCATGGCCGGCGCCGTTCTCCTAGAATGTTGGCGAGCAGCCCGACGTAGACGGCCAGCGCGAGCAGCACGCCCCACCGCGCCGCGAACGCCGACTCCTCGCCCGTGAGCTCGTTGTTGCGGCGGAAAAACAAACAGGCGGCGAGAAAGATCGCCGCCGTCGGCGCCGGCGCGAGCAGCCGGCGCCCGACCGCTCGATAGGTGATGCGCAGCCAGAGTAGCCGTCCGTTGGTGCGCGCAGGCAAGCGCGCCGCACCCGGCGCGGACTTGACGGACACCCTCTGCGCCTGAACGGCGAGCCAAGCGGCGCCGAGCACGATCAGTGGGAACGCCGCGAGCTTCGCCGGCGAGAGCGGCGCATGATACAAGAGCGGTTCGCCGATGACGCAGATCAGCCACGCGGCGGCGAGCGGTACCTCCACACCGAGCAGCGCGATCACCATCGCGCGCCGTCGATCGGCGCCGCTCACGGGAAGACTGCGCGCCCACCCCGCGCCATCGGCCACGATCGGCTTCACTCCCTGGAGGGCGATGCCGGCGGCGACGATCGCGATCCACGCGAGCGCATCACCCGGAGCGCCGACGGCCACGATGCTCATGACCACATCGCGAACAAACGACAACGCCTCCGGTGCCGAGCCGAGCGCGAACGCGACCATCGCCAACCCAATCGCTCCATTGCGGATCGCGACGCGTGCTCCCGCCGCATAGTGCAGCCGCGCGAGTGCACGGACGCGCGCGATTGGAAGTACCGTCAGGCGCGATGCGATTGTTCCGCTTCCCATCCGACGCGTTCACGGAGCGCCAGATAACGCGGATCCGCGAGCAGCGGCTCCGCCGCCGGCCACATGTTGCGCAGAATCGTGATCATGAATGGATCGCGCTCGTCGAGGCCGCGCGCGCAATGCGCGAACACTTCATCCAACCGTCCCGCGCCAGCGGCGGCGGTGGCGAGCGCCGAGCCCTGCATATACTCCTGACCCGCGCGGCCGAGCGCTTCCGCGTACACGGCCTCTGCGCGCGGGCGATCGCCGCGCATCGCGTGCACCGAACTCACCGCGGCGAGCGTCCACGAATGCCGGCCGAAGAGCGCGAGCGTGGTGGCGCCGAGCGCGAGCGCAGCCTCGGTGTCGCCCGCCCACGCCAGCGACCACAACATTGCCGAGTGCGTATAGAACGACTCCGGTGTCAGCTCCATCGCGCGCCGCGCCGATTCGAGCGACCCGGCGGCGTGGCCGGCGGCCGCTTGCGTGTGGGCGAGTACCGTGAGCGCGTATCCGTTGAGCGGATCGAGCGCCGCCGCGCGCGACGCCTCCTCGACGGCCGACTCCAAGTCGCCGCGGAGGTAGAGCTGGGCGAACACCGCGTGCGTGCAGAGCACGTCGATGTTCTGCGGATCCAGGCGGAGCGCTTCGTCCATCTCGCGCGCGCCGGTGCGCTGATCGTAGTCGAAGAAGAGCGCGCACATCCCCGCGGCCAGATGCGCTTCGGCAAGCGCTGGAGCGAGCATCACGGCGCGGCGCGACGCGTCCTTCGCGCGAGCCATCACGTCCCTGCCAGGCACGAACCCATAGAGCGCGAGCAGCGCCAGAAGCTGCCCGATTCCCGCTTGGGCTTCGGCGAAGTCGGGATCGAGCCGGGCAGCCTGCTCGAAGCATGCGAGCGACTCGAGGAGAGAGCGACCGCGCCGGTAGGCGAGCACGCGCGCTTTGAGGTAGAGCTCGTAGGCTTCGATGCTCTCGGTGGGCGGTTGCAATAATGCGGCGGCTTCCGTGCTGAACGTCACGCGCAGATGTCCGGCGATGGACTTCGCGATCTCATCCTGAATCGCAAAAATGTCCGTGCGCACGCGGTCGTAGCGGTCACCCCAGAGCGGGAAGCCATCGGACACATTGACGAGTCGAGCTGTGATGCGCAGCCGCTCCTCCGACCGGCGCACCGTTCCCTCGACCACGGTCTCGACATCCAGCCGCTGGCCGACCGTGGCCAGATCTTCGCGCTTGCCCTTGAAGGAGAAGCTCGACGTCCGCGCCGCAACGCGCAGCCCTTCGAGCTGCGCGAGCGCGATCAAAATCTCCTCGGAGATTCCATCGGCGAAGAACTCGTCATCGGCGTCGGCGCTGAGGCTCTCGAAGGGAAGCACGGCTATCGAGCGCTTGCGCGGCGCGATGACGCCCGTCGTCGTGCGCGCGCTCGCGGAGGTGGCGGCAGAGAGCGCGTCGGCCAGCGCGCGCGCGCTGGGGAACCGATCGGTCGGCATCCTGGCCATCGCGTGCTGCACCAACTCATCGATCGCGCGGGGCAGCCCGTCACGCTTGAGCGAAGGCCGCGGTGGCGGCTGCGTCAGACGCTGTCCGAGGATCGATTGCGCCGACGCGCCAATAAATGGGAGCTCGCCGGTGAGCATTTCGTAGAGCACGCAGCCGAGCGAGTAGACATCGCTCCGCTCGTCGGCGTCGGCGTCGCCCGCAGCCTGCTCCGGGCTCATGTACGCTACCGTGCCGGGAGTGAGCCCCTCGCGCGTGAGACGCACGCCACGCGCGAGGTGCACCGCGCGCGCGATGCCGAAGTCGGCGAGCAGAGCGTGTCCCGCCTGGAGCAGCACGTTTTCCGGCTTCACGTCGCGATGGACCACCCCCTTGGCGTGCGCGAAGGCGAGCGCGTCGGCGATCTCGCACGCCAGGCGCAGCGCATCGTCGAGCGGCAGCTGTCGCTCGCGCTTGAGCCGTTCGCGCAGCGACTCCCCTTCCACGAGCGGCATCACGTAGTACAGCGTGCCCGCCGCCGAGCCGGAATCGTAGAGCGGGAGAATGTGCGGGTGGTTGAGCCCCGCGCACATCTCGATTTCCCGGAGAAAGCGCTCCGCTCCGAGCTCCGAGCCGAGCAGGGGCGAGAGCACCTTGATCGCGACCGGGCGGCGGTGCTTCAGATCGTGGGCGCGGAAAACCGTGGCCATGCCGCCACGGCCCAACTCATCCTCGAGCGTGTAGTGCGACTCGAGAGCGGCCTCCAACCCATCGTGACCAACTGGCATCCTATCCATTCGCTCCGAAAATCGTCTTGACGAATCTACGAGGAGGATGGCGCCCGCACAGCCAGCGGGCTGGTACTTGGATAGGGTTCATCGCAGATTCGCGGATTGCACAGGTTGGCATCGCCGTACCAGGTGGCGGAACCACGAAGCGCGAGGATTCTGGATCCATGACGTCCGAATCAATCAACGGCTGGCCCCCGCTCCCGCTCGAGACGTGGCACGACACGCGCGACACGCTCCACCTTTGGACACAGATCGTCGGCAAGACCCGAATGGCGCTCGCCCCGACGGTGAATCACTGGTGGCAGGTGCCGCTCTACCTCTCCGCCAGGGGACTGACGACATCGCGCATTCCCTATCGCGACGGCGGCTTTTCGGCCGAGTTTGATTTCATCGACCACCGGCTGGTCGTCGAACGTGATGATGGGCGCAGCTGGACCACTCCGCTCGCGCCGCGCTCTGTGGCGGATTTCTATCGCGACTACATGGCGGGACTCCGGTCGCTCGACATCGAGGTGCGGATCTGGCCCATGCCGGTCGAGATTCCGAATGCCATTCCGTTCACCGACGATCGGCAGCACGCGTCGTACGATCGGGCGGCGGCCGAGCGATTCTGGCGGGCGCTCGCGCACGCCGCGCGAGTACTCGAGATCTTTCGTGGCCGCTATCTCGGCAAGTCGAGCCCCGTCCATTTTTTCTGGGGCAGCTTCGACCTGGCGTGCACGCGATTCAACGGCGAGCGCGCGCCGCTGCATCCCGGCGGCGCGCCCGGCGTCGCGAATTGGGTGATGCAAGAGGCGTATTCGCACAAATGCATCAGCGCGGGCTGGTGGCCCGGCAGCATTGGCGCGCCGGTGGCGGAGCCGGTGTTCTACGCCTATGCCTATCCCGAACCCGCGGGCTGTGCGACCGCGGTGATCCGGCCGGAGGCGGCGCTCTATCACGGCGTGATGAAAGAGTGGGTTCTGCCATACGAGACGGCGCGCATCGCCGTCGATCCCGACCGCGCGGTGCTGGAGTTTTTTCAAAGTACCTACGAAGCGGCGGCGACCCTCGGGGGTTGGGATCGCGCCGCGCTCGAGCGGCCCGAAACGTAGCCGGACCGCGCGCAGCGCGACGCCAGCAGCCTCGCCACGATCGTCGGGATCGTCACCAGACGGAAGCGGACCGATTCCGGGTGTTTTGTCGCACGCGCTCGTACACCGCGGCGCTGAGCGCGGCGACGAGTGCGCCGACGCTCCATCCCCCAAGCACATCGGTCGTCCAGTGGACGTCGAGATACACGCGGCTCGATCCGATGAGCAATGGCGGCGCGACCCCAAGTGCGATCGCTTGCCCCTGTCCCACCATGCGCTCGCGCCAAAGCACATAGCTCACGGCACCAAAAATCGCGGCCGACGCGGTAGCATGGCCGCTAGGGAACGAGTAGGTCAGCTCCTTCAGTAGCGCGCCGCCGGCAGGGCGAGCTCGCGCGTACACGCGTTTGATCGCGAGGAAGAGCGCGGACGCGACGGCAGGCGCCAATACGACGGCGCCCGCGATCGGCAGGCCCTTGCGTCGCCACAACCACGCGGCGATCAAGCCCGTGCTCGGAATCACCACCGCCGGCGCGCCCACCCGCGTCGCGAAAAGAAAAACCTTCCGCGCTCCCGGTGATTGATGCGCCAGCATCCAGTCGCGGATCGGTTCGTCGAACGGACCAGACTCATTATTGAAGACATCTTCGCCGACCTTGGCACATGCAGCGATGGCGGCAACGGACACGCCGGTCAGGAGCACGACGTGTGACGCCAACCCGCGCGGGCGGCGCACGATGCGCGGACGCCGCAACCCCGTCGCTATGGCCATGGCCCAATGCCAGCGGTCTTGTTCATCACGTGCCCTGGATATCGCTGCGCGCCGCGCGAAGCTCGGTGGCCGAAAGTGTCATCACCGCGGAGAGCAAGCTTCGTTCCGGTGCCAAGACGCCGTTGACGAGCCGCGCGCAGATGCGGCTGCGTATCCCGTTCAGCGCGACGCGAGCAGCGCCGCCACGCGCCGCGCGATCACCGGCTCGTCGCCATCCTCGAACGCCGAGAACGCCGGATTCGGATTCACCTCCAGACAGTGCCACTCGCCGCTCGCGGTCACGATCAGGTCGAGTCCGGCCACCACCAGCCCGAGCCGCCGCGCCAGCGCCACGCATCGCTGCGCGATCTCTACCGGCAGGTCGGCCCGCGACATTCGCGCGCCGCTCGCGTAGCGATAGTCCACGCCGTCGGACTCGATCGCGCAGGCGAATAGCTCGTCGCCCACCACGTGCACGCGAACATTGGTGCCCATCACGCGCTGCTGGAACATCACCGGGCCCATCGCCCCGATCGTGTCGAGCGCGCTCACGTCCAGCTCCTGCACCACGCTCCGCACGCTGCTCATCGACTTGTAGATGACGCGGCCGTGGCGCGCCTGAAATTCGCGCGCGCGGTCAGGCACGTTCGTCACCAGCGATGCCGGTACGGAGAACCCGGCCGCGCGAACGTGGGTCGCCTGAAACAGCTTTGAGTGATTGGTCGCCTCCGCCGACGGCCGGTTGATGACGAGCGCCGCGCTGCTCTCGGCCCATGCGCCGATCAAGTGATGGACAAGCTCGGCGCCGCCGAACGCGGGCGCGCCGCCGCCCGGCTTCACGTAGCCGGCGTAGTCGCGGTGGTCGTACGGCCGCAGGTACGCGGCCGAGATCGCG
>JBBROY010000009.1:0-161572 GCA_038228795.1 Gemmatimonadales bacterium | reverse complement strand
TTCGCGCTGCGCGGCCGCTCGTACCGCACCCGCCACTTAACCGAAGAGGAGAATCCATCCCGTCGCGCGAAGTCCGCCTAATCCCGCTCTCGATGCGACAGAATTTAGAGAAAAACAGCGACAGAATTTAGAGAACGCACAATGAGCTAGAATCCGCCATCGCGCAGCTCTCAGCGCACTCGTCGCGAGCGCGCCGCGCCGCCGCACGCAAGCTCCGCCGTCGTGCAGACAGCAGGAGTTGCCTGGCGCTCTCGTCCGCCCTCGAGATCGAGATTGAGGATGTGCGCGCATGGGAGACCCAGTACCACCTGATAATGGCCTTGGGGGAAGCAGGATGTGGCAGTGCTGTCAGGCTGCTCGAAAGGCTTGCCGCATCGCAGCTCGCCCATATGGTGGGCGTTGCCATAGGCGATGCGATCGGGAGACTGAGTCTCCGCCAACAAGATATTTCGGCTCTGCTAAGTAATCTTCCGGGCCGCAATCAGGCTGCATTATCAGAAGGGCTCTTTCGTGCGGTCGCTCTGTTGCACCACGTGCCGGCACGCGTGGAGCAGCGGGCGCTCCTCGCGTTTGCATCCGGGAGCGGCAACGACTCTATTCAATTTTGGGCTGCTGCTGCCGCAGCGGGATGGGATAAGGACATCGCCCACCCATTTCTGTTGCCGTTGCAATCCTCGGATCGCGATGATACGCGGCTCGCGGCAAATACATCCCTTGCAGGTACTTACCAGGACTGGCGACCTCTGTGAGCGAGGCTCGACGACGAACTGCTGGCCATCCGGCAGTTCGTCGGCAAGTGCTAGCAGTGTCCGCAGTGCCCTTCGTCAAAGTCCCAAACGCCATCCCGTTCGCCCAGCGCGAGGAGTTCAAATACCTTCTGGATGTCAGCGCGAGGCGGTACATCAACTGCGAACAATCGCCCTGTAGCGCGCTCGTAGCTGCAACTCATCGCAGCTAGATTCCGCCAGTGCGATTGAAACGCTTCACTCGTGTCGTCAAGATTTTCGGCGAGGAAGATTCTGTACGTGGAATGTCCAGAGCGAAGTGATACCCCGATCACGATGGACGTATCAGGTTCAGTGTTCACCACGTCCTCAATGCTTAATCCCTTTGCGTAGAAGGGAACGCTGCGTAGTCGATAGCGATCACGACCGACTGGTTCAGCCCAAACCGTTTCGGTGGCGTGGCCGTGCCAGGCGTTGGGATCAAGCCCGAGAGTAATCTTGCACAGATGACTGCCATTCCCGGTCGCCTTGCGAGTCAATCGGGCCTCCGGCTTTGTAAGTATTCCGCGGTAGTCATCGAGCCTTTATCCAAGTTACATCTCTGGCACGTATTCTGAGCGTTGCGGCCACTGTCGCCTCATCGGCGATGGACTCCTCGTCACCTTTCCGCTACTGGACGATCACGGCGCGGAGCTGCGCATCCTGGCGACCGAGCGCCGGCGCTTGGGCGTCGAGGCGACGCGGCTCAAGAATCGGCTGCACTCGGCACTCGATCTGGCCTGGCCGGAGTTCGTCGAGCAATTCGCCGGTCTCGACTTCGATACGCCGAACGCCCTCCTCGAGCGATGGCCCACAGCCACCGATCTCGCCGCGGCGGCGCCCAAGTCCGTGCACACGCTCGTGCGCAAGGCGTCCCGGAATCACATCAGCGCAGAGCGCATTCGCGCGATGCTTGAGCGTGCGCACGCGACGATCGCCCTCACCGAAGGCACTACGGCGCGCCGCGACGAGATCACGCGGCTCCTCGCGCGGTGGCGCGTCGTGCGCGCGCAGATTGTTGATGTGGAGCGTCGGCTCGCCGAGCTGGTCGAGATGGTCCCCGCCGCGAAGGTGCTCACCACGATCCCGTCGGTCAGCGTCGTCTGTGCCGCGACGATCGTGGCCGAGCTGGGCGATCCGAGGTGGTACGAGGCCCCTCGACAGGTGTTGAAGCTTGCGGGGATGAATCTCGCGCGAAAGGAGAGCGGCACGTCGGTCAAGGGCCGGCTCCGGCAGACGAAGCGCGGACGGCCGCTGCTCCGGCGCCAGCTCTTTCTGCTGGCGGGTCGGTGGTGCCAGACGAAAGGCCTCTACCGCGAGTATTACGAGGCGATGCTCGCGCGTGGCAAGCCTCGCACGAGTGCCGTGTGCGCCGTCGCGAGGAAGCTCGTGCCGATGCTGCTCAAGGTCATGCACACGGGCGAGCCGTTCGACCTTGCCCGCTGGCGCGAGAACCGCATGGAGGAGAGTCCGTACCGCGCCGCGTAGCCAAAGCGGCGCGTCAGACTACAAGGGAAGGATGGTGAGTTTGTAAAAGGCAGGTGTGCCGAGCGTAGGGAGCGCTGTGTGACCGCACTACGAGTCGAGCCCGTCGCCAGCAGAAATGACGACGTGAGCTCCGCAACACAATCGTCCTAAGGCGCGCTCGGATCTGGATGGCCGGTGAAGACGTTCGCGCCTCGAGCGCCCAGGACCTTTGATCGTCGCCACCGGGTCCCGCATGTACGCTGCAGTCTCGGCGCTGATGGACAACTGACGGACGATGCGCGACGCGGCGGCGCATCACCCAGCGCCTCCGCGTAGGTACGCGTGCCCGCGCACCGGAGAGTGCGCCGAACGAGACGTCGTGCCGCCGTGTGCGAGCGGCACGGTGGAGTCGGGTCCGGCGCCTGTCCTGCAGCTCCGAGCTCCGAGCGTACACTCGACCGGCTTCGCCGCCGCAGTCGCGCTGCCACGAGGCCCGGCGATCCGGACAGTGCTCCGAGCCTTCACGAGACGCCCGGCCATCTGGCAGTCAGCGAGCGGCGAGGCCCGCCGATCCGGACGGCCCACGAGACCCGAATTTACACTCGGCAAGCCGCAGGACGTGGAGCCGACGTTCCCAAAACGCCGGCCCTCACATTTCACCGGAAGCACCCGCCCCATGCACCATTGCGAGAAAAGGTTTGGCTTGCGAGCCGCCTCGCTATTCAGAGCGAAGCAGCTCCGTTCCATCCTGAAATATCGATAGCATGGCACCCACGGAGTTCAACGCGTAGACAACAACGGTATCCTCGAGAATCTCGACTTCGAGCGGTTCCTTCATATCCCCTTCTGCGACGATTTCGAAACTCTTACCAGGATGGAGAGTGTATTCACCTGCCCACGGTTCCAACACCACTCGACGGGGAATGGTCAGCCCGTTTGTGAGTTTGAGCCTGATTGCCGCTTGGTTGCTATTTGGCATCTCCATACCTCCTATTCATTCTTTGCTTTTCTGCAACTCAATGATGCGATTCATCAGTTGAACTCGAGCGGCCGCGGCATCGCCACCTTTGCCAGATTCAACCGCCTTCTGGTAGAAATCTCTCGCCTGTTGAACCTTCGTCGGATCAATCTTGGCGGCCTCTTCCGCAGTCATCTCGGCGGCTCGCTCTAGCGCTCCGCTCGCTTTACTACCCCATTGTACAAGGTTCTTGCCCCATTCAACAAAGTCCTTGAAGGGAACTTTGGCTAGCGCCGCGGCGGCTCCGGCCGCCTTAAACCCAACGGTGGTTGTCTGAACGGCTAGTCCACCTGTAACTAAGTCAAATCCGATTAGCCCAGCAGCCGGAGCCATTGTAATGGCCCCACCGATTGCTACAAAATGGTTGATGGCCGGAGCCATCTGTCCGAGCTGAACGAACGCTCCCGTCTTACCTGGGCAGTCCGCCGTGGTCTCCGGATGCGCGGGAGGACACAATCCGAAGGGATCGCTATAATTCACCGGATCGCTGCCACCAAATCCGTAGAGATTGAGCCCGCCCGCCAGCCCGATCGGATCTTCCTGCGTAAAGCGGCCCGACTTCGGATCGTAGTACCGATTGCGCCGGTATTGATACCCCGACGCGTCCTGCTGCGAGAGCACCAAGCTCCCATGCCACTCGAGTGGCCCGTCCGCTAACATCGTTTGCTCGCCCCACGCATCGCCGTTTGGCAGGTAGATCTGCGATATGGGACTGCAGAGCGTGACCGGACAGGTCGCCGCCGTGAAGCTCCCGCGATAATCCGTAAACGGCAGGATGAGCTCGCTCTCCTTGAACAACGCCAGCGGCTGGTCGGATCCCGAGCCCGTGGATGTAGCCCACTCGGCCAAACAGCGGCCCGTTGCCCGGCGCATCGGACTCCACTGGGGGCGTGAGTCCGCCTGTCGTGTCCGAGTTCACGCGGATCTCCGCGAGCAGGTCGCTCCCATCCCAGATCTGCCGCGTCAGCGCACTCCCGCACCCCGAGCTGTGATCGTGATTGCTGCAGTTGGAGCCGCGCTGCCCGCGCACCATCACGCGGCGATTGAGCGGGTCGTACTGATAGGTCTCGGTCGAGGTGTAGGACCGGTAGAGCGGCGGCTGCGTGCCGGTCGCCCAGCTCGTATCGAGCCAGAATTGCGTCTTGATGAGTCGCAACGCGCGATCGTACGTGTTCGTCGTGTGCCGGTACTCCCACGTCCGGCAGTATGGGTTGGTGTTTGGGCACCAATCCGTCGCGCTGATGAAATGCTTCCGCCACGTATCCCAGAGCGCGCCATCGGTGTCGGAGGCGTAGGTCGTCGTATCCGCCGGAACGGTAGTCCCGGTCGAGCGAATCACTTCCTTGGCGAGCACACCCGTGCCGGGCACGTAGCTCAACCATGTGTGCGATGGATCGCTGCCCACGCCGGTGCTATACGTCCGGTTCCCTAAGCCATCGAGTCGGTGCCGCCACCACGAGCCGTTAGCCGAGCTGTAGGTGAGATGCCCCAGTGGATCGTACGCCATCGTGTCCCAGGCGGCCTTCACGATCTTGTCGCGTGGATCGTAGCTGATCGAGCCGCCGGCCGGCCCCGTGCGCCCGATGAGCCGCGAGTCCTGATCGTAGCTGCGCGTCTCGATCACCGGCGTCGGCTGGTTCGCCAGCCGGGTGATCTGGTCCACGCGGCTCAGCGAGTCGTAGTGCACCGTGTAGCTGTTGCCGAAGACGTCGCGCACCGAGGCGAGCGCGCCGATGATCGGGTCGTACCCGTACGCGATGCTGTCCTGGCCGATCGCCGGCGCGAGCTGGCTCGGATACTTCATCCAGAGGCGCCGCCCGCCAAGGTCGTAGCCATAAGACAGCGCATAGGTGTGGGCCGCGCAGCCGCCATCGGCGTTCACCGTGCTGTAGCGCGCCACATCAGTCTTGAGCGCCCCGCCTGGGAAGTAGGTGCGGGTGAGGCACGCGACCTGGTTCGTCGCAGTCACCATCCGACCGAGTTTGTCGTACGTGAAGTTCGCGATCTCGCCGATGGCCACCGTGCGCCGCGTCAGCTGGTTGAGCGCGTTGTAGGTATTCGTCACGGCGCCGCCGCCCTTGCGGCCTCCGTTGAGCACATTGCCCGCATCGTCGTAACTCGTGCCCACCTGACGCCCGCCGAGCACCTGCTCCGCCGTGTCTCGCCCCGCCGCATCGAATGAGAAGGTGCGCGTCATCACGCCGATCGCCGCGCGGTCGGGGCTGTTGATCGTGCGCAGCGTGTCGAGCTGTCCTTCCGCGCTGTAGTGCTTGCGCAGCGTCACCGTGTCGGCGCCGCCGATCGTCATGGTCAGCGTGTCTTGCCCCGCGATGTCGTAGACGGTGCGGACGCTGAGCTTCGCACCAACCGAGTCGATCGGGCTTTGCATCAGCGTATCACGCCCGATCGCGTCGGCGACGGCGACGGCTGCCAGGGTGCCGCCGGCCGCGCGCTGCATCGGCGATTGCGAGAAGCGGGGATTGCCGAGCGTGCTGTAGTCGACCGTGTCGCGCGATGCCGGCGCGTTGTGCATCTGCGTCGCTCGGATGAGCGCAAACGAGTTGTATGAGAAGTCGACGCGGCGCGTATCAGACGCGCCGATTTGCCGCCAGAGCGCGTTGCCGGTCGTCGAGTCGTATTGCGTGAAACTCGTCTCGCCGGTCGGTGCGGTGGTGGTGGTGACGAAATCCCAGCGCCCGTCCCACTGGTACGTACTGATCGCGTTGCGGCCGTCGCCCAGCGGATTGACGATGGTGTCAGCGAGCACGTTCCCTCGGGCATCGTATCCCGCGCGCGTCGTGAATCCGTCTGCGGCGCGCGCCGCGGTGACCAGCGCGGGGAAGCGCGCATCGGCGCGCGTCAGCACCGTACTATCACCCACGACGTTCACGACCTTCGTCGGCGCGCCGAATTGGTTCAACCAGTACTTCGTGATCGTCGTGTCGACGCGCGGCCCGTTGATCGTCGTGTAGACGAGCGACGTCGCCACCGGTCCGACCGACGCGAGCCCGCGCGTCTCGGCCGGTGTGAACTTGATCACGATCGGGCCTCGGCCTGGGCCCATCGCCGTCGATCCTTGCGTGAGCGCGCCGCCGCCGTCAAAGCTGAAGGTCGTCGCCACGCCCAGCCGGTTGGTGCGCGACGTGATGCGATTCGCGACGGAGCCGTCGATGCCGAATGAGACGGTCGTGCCGTCAACGTCGAGAATCGAGGTGATCGGCCCGCTCACTGCGGTGATCGTCGTCGTGCGCACGGCGCCGGTCGGGCCGGGCGCGTCGACGTACTGCAGCCGGCCATTGCCGCCGTAGCGGAAGCCATAACTGAGGGGGGTGGTACCGGGAGGGACCGGCACGGTGATGCTCGACAGCCGTCCGCTGCCGTCGTACGCGAAGCTCGTCGTGTGCCCGAGCCGGTTCACCGTCTTCACGTGCCGGCCGGCTGCATCGAAGAGCACCTTCAGCCCGTGCGGCAGGACCTGCACGTAGTACGTGCCGTTCCAGAGGAGCGTATCCGGCCGGTCGACTCGCGCCGCGACCCATTGGTTCGCGATGCCCGTCGCCGCGTACGCGCGCACGCTGCCGTCGCCGCCGATCCACACCTTGTTGGCGACGTTGAGCTGGTCGAGGCCGGCCAGCCACCATCCGCTCCCGAACGCGGAGCTCGCCCGATTCACCACGGCGAACTGGCCGCTCGAGAAGGGACCGGCGGTACTCGATCCCGAGTAGAGCCAGGTGACCTGCATCGTGTAGTTGTACACGCCCGTCGCCAGCGCGGCGGTGAGCGCGTCGATGGTCATCGTCAGATGCCGCACGGCGCCCAGCGTCCAGTCGCCGGGATTGGACCAGAGCTGCGTATAGTTGACGGAGTTCACGACCACTGTCACCTGGATTTGATTCGGCAGCGAGCTGGCCGGCAGCGTCACATTGGTGCCAAGCCGCACCATCGGATGCGCGAACTGCGTGTTGTAGAGGAGTGTTGGCGAGCGCGCCTGACCCATGGTGCGGATCACTGGGAATCCGTGCGCGATCCGTAGATCGCCGCACTCGTACGCCGCTGCCGCGCCCGCGCCGGCCGCGAGGCAGAGTCCGCGCTCGACCACCGCGCCATTCACCGCCGGCGGCGCGTTGCCGGACGTGACGGTGATGTAGCCGTCGTCCACGGAACCGGCGACGGCGCCATGTACCTTCACCTGTCCGTTGCTGCCCACGGTCGCGTTGGTCGAGTACGTGGCCGTGACGGTGGCCGAGTCGCCGGCGTTGAGCGTGACGGACGTCGGACTCACCGAGCAGGTGATCGCCGGCGCGAGGCACGCGCCGATCGAGACGGCGATCGTGCCGCTCGCCCCGCCGCTGTTGCGCACCTTGAACGGATACTTGAGCCCAACGCTGTTCTTCGTGGTGGCGACGCCGGCGCCGTCGGGTGAGATGGCGACCGCCGGCACCGGCGTCGTCGTGACGGCGATGTAGCCGGAATCGCTCAGCGCTCCCACGCTGCCGCGGAGGATGAGCATGCCGCCCGAGCCCACGGCGCCCGTCGCGTACGTGAGCGTGACCGTCAGCGAATCGCCCGCGTTGATCGTCTGCGGTGACGCCGGCGGCGTGCAGCTGCTCACCGGTGCGATCACCGCGCAGCTCAGCGCGAAGCTGCCGCTGGCGTTCCCCGTGTTCTTGACCTTGAACGGATAGGTGAGCCCCGCCGTGCTCGCGGTCACGCTCACCGCGGTGCCCTTGGGCGTGATCGCGATCGCCGGCGCGGGCGCCGTCGCCGTCACCACGATGTAGCCGGAATCGCTCAACGCCCCCACACTGCCCCGCAGCGTGAGCGCGCCGTTCGCGCCCGCCGCGCCGGTCGCATACGTGAGCGTCACCGTCAGCGAATCGCCCGCGTTGATCGTCACGGGTGACGCCGGTGGCGTGCAGTTGCTCACGGGCAGCGCGGTCGCGCAGCTCAGTGTGAAGCTGCCGCTCGCGTCCCCCGTGTTCTTGACTTTGAAAGGATAGGTGAGCCCCGCCGCGTTCACCGCCACGCTCACCGCCGTCCCCTTGGGCGTGATCGCGATCGCCGGCGCGGCGGGCAGCGCGACGGTGATCGTGTACGTCCCCGTGTCGTCCCCGCCCTGCCCACTGGCGGTGAGCGACACCGTCCCGGTCCCCGCCGCGCCCGCGTTGTACGTCACCGTCACATCGACCGACGCGTACCCATCGATGTACGTCGTGGCGGTCGGCGTGGTGCAGCCGCTCACCTGCCCGGTGGTCGTGCAGAAGAAGGGAAAGCGCTGCCGGTAGTCGTCGTTATTGACGATGGTGAATACGACGGTGTTGCCCGACGAGTTCGGGGTGACGGTCGCGGTGCCGCCCCACGCTTGCACGGTCGGCGGCGTTTGGGCTGACGACAGACGGGGAAGCGCCAGACCCAGCGCGAGGCCGGCGATTACGAGAGCGAGACGAGAGACCAAGCCGAGGCGGGGCATGCTCGACTCCTGAGTGCGAAAGAGGATGCAAGCGGTGAAGCGCGAAACGACGACGTGCGTTGACGTCCGACCGTGCGGGCGCGCGATTTACGGCGTGGCGGGCCCAGGCGGCGGGGCGAGCTCCACGGCCAGGTTGGCGTCGAATACCGCTTGCTGTGCCGGGGTGAGCACCGCCCGGAATTCACTCCGCTCCGCGGCCAGCAGGGCGGCGAGCCGATCGCGATGGCGCGCCGCGCGCGCCGACGCCTTCGCGATACCTGCCGCGTCGCGCGCGGTCTGGGCCGCGGCGTGCGCCGCGTGCGCAACGCGCAGCGAGTCCTCGCTCACCGTCCGGGCCAGTATCCGGTAGCGCGCGCGAATCGCCGCGAGCGCGGCGTCTTGCCCGGGCGACAGGGTGAGGTGAGCGAAGAGCGGATGGCGCGACAGCTCGGACGCGGTCGCGGACGACGCGGGCGCTTGCGCGCGTGCGGCAGCGGGAAACGCGAACAGCAGCGCGACGAGAGCGGACGCACAACGCGTCGGCGAACGGAGGGGCGCGATCACGGGAGGCTCCGAAGTGGGGAGAGGGCCGAGTGTGTCGCGTTGTGCTATAGCACTACGAGTGCCATGCCACCGTTTTTCGGTAAGCCGTTCGTACCTCGGGAGTTGACCGTTTTTGGGGCGTTCGCACGGACCCCCCATTCGCGCGAATTCGCATGCATTCGCATCGCGAAAATGCGAATGTGCGAATGTGGACGTTTTCTAATCCAAATCTTGCTGAACCCGGATGGGTCCCGACCCGGTACGATAACTTGCCCAAATGACCGGCCATCTCGATCTCGCCAGCGCGACGACTGAAGAGTGGCTGTGGGGCTGGGATCCGACCCCGGGCATCGTATCCGTCCATGCCGATCACGATGGCCGCGCGATCGTCTGGCGCCGCATCGCCTCGACCGGCGCGCTCGTCCGCGAAGCGGAACGCTTCCGCCCCTGGCTCCTGCTCGACCGCCTCGATGACCTGCGACACCTCGGCGACCGGCTCGGCCGAGATGACGATCTCCAGCGGACCATTCGCTACCGCGAGCTCGAGGGACCCGGCGCCCTGCGCTATCTCGCCAGCGCCGACGACGGCCGCGCCCTGATCTCCGCCGTCCTGCACGGCGCATCCGCGCGGCTGGGGACTCGCGTTGGACATCTCAATGAACTCGACAAAGCCACCGTGCTGTCACTCGCGCCGGAAGAGCAATACCTCGTCGCCAGCGGCAGGACCTATTTCCGCAATCTGCCCTTCGATCTCGTACACCGCCTCCAGTTCGATCTCGAGACGATGGGTCTCGACGCCCGCCGCGATCGCATCTTCATGATCTCGATTCGCTATCACACCGGCGCTACGGAAGTACTCGAAGCGCCGGACGAGAGCGATGCCGCGGAAGCGACGCTGATTCGCCAGCTCATGGAGCGCGTGCGCGTCGCCGATCCCGACGTCATCGAGAATCACAACCTCCACGGATTCGATCTTCCCTTCATCGATCGCCGCGCCCGCATACTCGGCGTGCCGCTCACATTGGGACGCATCGGCGGGCCTGGCCTCAGGCAGCGCGCCGCACGCCGCGGCAGTCCAGGCACCGCCGGCGACGGAGATGATCGCCGCCGTGTGCGATTCGTGGCGCCGGGCCGCGAGTTGATCGACACGCTCGACGCCGTTCGCCGGCACGACTTCTCGACGCGAGATCTGCCCGGCCACGGCCTCAAAGTCGTCGCCAAACATCTCGGCATTGCGGCGCCCGACCGCGAATACATTCGTGGCGATCTCATCTACACGACCTACCGCACCGATCCCGAGCGCGTTCGCCGATACGCGACGGATGATGTCGAAGAGGTCGCCGCGCTCTCGCGCATGCTCGGCGGCGCGGCTTTCGCGCTGGCGCAGATGGCGCCCCGCCGCTACGAGCGCCTCGCCGACGCGGGCGCCGCGACTGGCGTCATCGATCCGCTGCTCGTCCGTGCGTATCTGCGCGCCGGTACGGCGCTGCCCGCGCACGAAGAGGGCGACGGCACGCCGCACAGCGGCGCCGCGCTGCATCTCTTCGCGACCGGAGTCGCGCACCGTATAGTGAAAGCGGATGTCGCCAGTCTATATCCGTCGCTGATGCGCGCGTATCGCATCGGCCCGGCACGCGACCGGCTCGGCGCGCTGCTCGCGCTGGTCGATGCACTCGTCGAGCGCCGCCTCGATGCGAAGACGAAAGCCCGCGCCGCCGCGCCGGGCTCAGCCGAGCGTCATACGAACGAGGCGATGTCCGCCGGTCTCAAGATCGTGGTGAATTCGGCGTACGGATATCTGGCCGCCGGTGGAAGCCTCACGCGCTTCGCCGACGTGCACGCGGCCAACGAAGTGACACGCCGCGGACGCGAAGTGCTGGCACTGTTGTGCCGGGAGCTCGCCGCGCGCGGCGTGACGCTGCTCGAGGCCGATACCGACGGCGTGTACTTCGCCGTGCCCGACTCGTGGAGCGAAATCGACGAGCGCCGCGTCGTGGCGGAAGTCGCGACGCTGTTGCCGCCGCTGGTGCAGCTCGAGTTCGACGGGCGATACGCCGCGATGCTGTCGCACGAGCCGAAGAACTACGCCCTCCTCGGCTACGACGGCACCCTGCTCCTTCGCGGCGTGGCGTTTCGATCGAGCCGGTCCGAGCCCTTTGGCGATGCTTTTCTGCGGCACGCGATCAAGCGGCTGCTCCTCGGCGACGTCGCCGGCGTACGCGAGCGCTACGTGGCGGCGATCGCCGCGCTGCGGGCGCGCGCGCTCCCCACGTACGACATCGCATCGCGCGTGCGGCTGACGAAGTCGCCCGACACGTATCTCAGAACGCGGAGTGCGCGGCGAGAATTGCCGTACGAGGCGATGCTCTCGAGCGGGCACGCGATCTGGTCGATCGGCGAGCGCGTTCGCGTGTACAGAAAATCGAATGGCGAGGGCGGAGTGGTGCCATCATCGGACGATGCGGGCGCCGGCGAGGCCGCGGGCGGTGCGGCGCCCGCGGACGCCCGCGATTACGACGTCGACTATTACGTGCGGCTGTTGCGCGCGAGCTATGCGGAGCGCCTGGCGCGCGCGTTCACGCCGGAGGACTTCGCCGCGGTGTTCGCGGATCCGGATCAGTTCTCGCTGTTCGCGCCGGTGATGGAGTCGATCTGTCCCGTGTTGACGACGATGCCGCAACCCCGCTCGATCGGATAGCTCACCGCCGCCACGACGCTATGTCGTTTCCAATCGCCCCGCGGCAATGAGACGCAGCGCGGTGAGACCGGGAAGGAAGAAATAGGCCCCGCCGCGGGTGACGGCGAACTGTTCGAGCCCGCGACAGATGTGCGGTGAGCGGACCTCGGTCACCTCGCGTCCGTCGCGCATCTGCTTCTCCACGCTGCCCTGAATCACCATCCGGTTTTCGACGTCACCCGCGCCGGTGATCGGGTCGCGATCGTTGCCCTGCCGAAAATCGTTGCCGTAGTTCATCCACTCGCGTTGCACGAACTCGAACTGGCGCTCGATGTTGGCGTTGATCGCCATGAAGACGACGCCGTGCCGGCTCGGGTGCTCGTCGTCGAAGTGATCGAGCCGCGCCACCTCATCGAGCGGTGTGCTCTCCGGAATCCAGGTGCCGTACGGAACGCCGCGCCGGACGATGCGCCGCTGGTCGACCAGCACGCCGTGGAAGCCGAGCGAGTCGCGCGGGTTCGCGCGGCGAATGTGCGAGCCCATGGGGCAGCGACCGCCCTCCTTGTCCTGATCGTAGCGAAAGTTGGTGAGCTCGGACTGTGGCACTTCCGGAAGCGGCGCGCCCGGCGGTGGCGGATCGGGCGCGGCGACGAGCGGCGTGCCGTTGCGCCAGCGACCCATCAACTTCGCGGCCAGGAACTCCGGCCCGCCGGCGAATTTCTCTCCCTCGCCTTGAATGAACGCGCGAAAGGTGGCGACGTTCTGATGGAGTTTCCGGTACACCATGAACGAGCCGTTGCGCCCCAGTCCGACCGGGAGCGGCGCGCGCGGCAACTCGCCCGCTTCGTCGCGATAGCCGAGCACGAACTCGCCCGCCGCGAGCGGAATCCATTCCTTCTTTTTTTCATCCCACTTGCCGCGTCCGCGGATACGCGGCCATCCGCTCCCGGCAATTTCTGGATCGCCGATGCCGTCGGTATAGCCAAAATGCTCTTTGCTCGTGAAATCGCCGCCCGGCTTCGTCACCAGCGCCTGCGACTCCTGCACCTCGAGCAGCTCGACGCCGTTCGCGCGTCCGCATTCGAGCACGCGGCCCTGCAATCGAGCGAGGTCGTCGAGCGTGTTTGCCTGAACCGCGACCCAGACGTGGACTCGATCGCCGCGCCACATCTGCTCCCAACCCGCTGGATCGTTCGCGCCGCGGTCGGCCAGAAACTCACCGGCGCGCGCGCGCATGCCCTGCGCGAACTCGGAGGGAAAGCTGTGCAGCGAGTGCTCCGGCACGTCGAGCGCGGCGAGTCCGCGATAGGTGAACGCGACACTCACCTCGAAGGGCTTCGGCACCGGCTTGCCGTCCACGAATTGCGGCAGGGTCGCATCGGAGACGAGCTCGGCCACCGCATCGACGAATCGGCGGCCGCGCGCGGCGTCGTCGATGTGAAAGAAGCTGAAGCGCGCGTGCGGGAAGCCGACGGGATAGAGGATGAAGCTCTGAATATCGGGCAAGTCGAGCGTGATTTCGCGCTCGGCCTGTCCGGCGTGCAGGTGCTCGATGCAATCGAGAATCAACGTTCTCATATCGTTCCCGGCCTGGGCGTTGGAGCGGCGGCGAGCGAGGCGACGAAATCGCGAAAAGAGCGCTGCAGCGCCGCGGGCGCACTTCCCTTTTCCTGCTCCTCGGCTACGAAGCTCGCCATCTTTTGTTGAGCGTCGAGCGCGCGAAGCACCTCGCTCAGCGTGTACTTGGTGTAGGCGCCGAAGAAGAAACTGGTCTCGACCTGGCAGCGTTTGATGTAGTTCGCGAACGACGCCGGGTTGGCGACGCCGGGAAAAGCGAGACAGTGTGACCAGATACGCGTGATCGCCTCCGGCATCTGCGCGCGCATGAGCTCGAGGTACTCGTCGAGATCGCCATCGAAGTTGCTGGTGAAGAGCAGGTACTTGTACGCCAGCTGATCGACGATCGCCGGAATGCCCTCATAGGGCAGCGTGTCGATCACCACCCAACGCGCGAGGTGCGTCGTCGGGACGTCGGCAAAGGGGCTTTCGTCGAGCGCGTCGAGCGCGAGCAGCTCCCGGCGAATGGCGAGGTCATGGGGAATTCCTTCGGCGGTCATCCCGGGAAGAATCGGCGAGAGCACCGTCAGCCCATACGCTTGATCGGATTTATTGGCCATCGGGCGTCTCCGTCTATGCGTGCGCGGCGACCGCGTACGATTGCGGTCCGGTGGTCGACAGGCAGTTCTGGATGTCGACCGTGAAGATCTGATACGCCACGGCGAACTGTTCCGGCGTCATCTTCGCGCTCGCCCGCGCGAATGCGTCGAGCTTCTCATTGAGAAGGAGCGCGCCCCGTACATCGTTGGTCGACGCACCAGGATAGGCCGAGTAGTAGTAGTCGGTGTCGTACTGGCAATTGCGAATGTAGTTGAGAAAGGGGGTGATCGGCCGCGAGTGCGGGTACTTCACCGACCAGCGCCAGATATTGTCCATTCCGCCCGGCACCACCTGAGAGAAAGCGTCGATGTACTTCTCCCAATCGCCGTTGAAGTTGCTCTCGAATAGCAGGTAGTCGTAGCTGAGCTGCTCCGGTTTTTGATCGGGATCGACCAGCGGAAATTGTCCGCGCTTGATGATCACCCACCGCGCGAAGTGGATGAAGGAGAGCTGCGTGAGGTCGATCTGCACCTGACGGATCTTTCCCATCAGGCCCCACTTGGGGAGGGGAATCGGCAGCATGCTGAGGCGGATCATGAAGAAGACCAGACGCAGGCCGTACGTCTTGGCCGGATGCATCCGCGTGAAGGCGGTGAGGGCGTAGGCTTTTCCGCGAACGTTGGCCACAAGCTGTCTCTGGATGATTGACGCTCACATTTTGGGGCGAAATGGCGGCCCTCGCTAGGCGGCGCGCGTCGCTCGCCACCTCGTCTATCAGCAGGGCAGCGTACATCGTATCATCGGCGTCGGCGCCGAAGCCGGTAGATGACCTCATAGAGTCTGCCCCGTGAGCAGACGCAGGGAGCCCGCACCGATGTCAGACGACCCGCGCGATGGGCTTCTCCTGGAGCGGATGACGTCGCCGGCCATACGCGCCGCGATCGATGCCGGCCGCACGACGGCGCTGGTCGCCTGCGGCGCGATCGAGCAGCATGGGCCCCATTTGCCGCTCTTTGTCGACTCGGAACATGGCGAACGTGTCGCCCTGGACGTCGCGCGCGCGTTGAGCGATGCACTGGTCGCTCCGAGTATTCGTGTTGGATGCTCCGAGCATCACATGAAATTCGCCGGGACGATCTCATTCAAGGACGCGACGTTCGAGGCCGTGTGCCGCGACTATTGCACGAGTCTCGCCCGCCATGGCTTTCGGCGCATCTGCTTCATCCCATCGCACGCCGGCAACTTCGCGCCGATCGATGAGATGATGGGCAGGCTGCGAGAAGCCGCGGGACCCCGGACGCAGGTGCTCGCCTTCACCGATCTCCTGGCGCTACTCAGCCTGTGGAAGCGCGTGGTCCAGGAGGAGAGCGGCCTCGGCGCTCGCGTCGGCGGTCACGCCGACATCGCGGAAAGCTCGATCATGCTGGCGCTCCACCCCGAGCTCGTGGTTCGGAGCGCGGCGACCGCGGGGTTCACCGATCCGATCACAGCCGAGGTGCGCGAGAAGTTCTTCCGCGAGGGCTTTCACTCTGTTACGACCAACGGCATCGTCGGCGACGCGCGCGGCATGACGGCCGCGATCGGCAGTCGGTGCATCGAAGAGGCTGTCTCGCTCGTCGTCGCGTACATTCGCGCGCAGCCCGAGCCGCCTTCCCGCGCGATTTAGCAAAGGACCTATCATGCGTGTGCTCGCCACCATCGCTCTTCTGACCATCGCTTCCGCCCGCACGCGCGCTCAAGTCCCGGTCGAATGGCGCGATTCGCTCGTCTTCCACACCTTCTCGATCGCGGCGATCGATCCGCGCACCGGTGAAGTCGGCGTCGCCGTGACCACGCGCGTGCCGTGCGTCGGCAACGGCGTGCCGTGGGTGCGCGCCGGCGTCGGCGCCGTGGCGACGCAGGCCAACACGCGCACCGATTACGGCAACGAGCTACTCGACGCGCTCGCCAAGGGAGAATCGCCGGGCGATGCGCTCAAGCGATTGCTCGCCGCCGACTCCGGCGCGGCGTCGCGACAGGTGGGAGTGATCGACATGCAGGGGCGCTCCGCTCAGCACACCGGTACGCAGCCACAGCAATGGGCGGGTCATCGTTCCGGTCTCAACTACGTCACGCAAGGCAACGTGCTCGTCGGGCCGGAAGTGATCGAGGCCGTCGCGAAGTCGTTCGAGGCGAGCGAGGGCCAGCCGCGCCATCTCGCCGACCGCTTGATCGACGCCATCGCCGCCGGTTACGCACTTGGCGGCGATCAGCGTCATGGTCTCCGGCAATCCGCGGCGGTGATCGTCGCGGACAAACGGGCCGGCCGATCGCGCCGCCCCGATGGCATCACCGCGAACATCTCCGTCTGCGAGCATCCCGAGCCCGTGGCCGAGTTGCGGCGCATCTACGATGCCATCTCCCAGACGCTCGGCTACCGCACGCTCCAGCAGTTCAGCGGCGGCGATGTGTGGCAGCTGAAGGTGATGCTGCAAGCGCTTGGATTCTTTCACGCCAACGAGCCAGCGCTCGATCCGCGGGCTGTCGGTGCGAATGTACTTGCGCCCGATGTGATCGCGGCGGTCGATGCGTTTCGCGCTTCTGAACGGCTCGGCGGACCGGGTGTTGGATCGCCTTCGGGCTTGGTTGATCCGGAGACGGTCGCGCATCTGTGGCGGGCGCTAGAAAGGGCGGGAAAGGCGCGCGCGGTTCGGGAGATGCTGCTCGACGCGACCGCGGTTCGCCGATAGCGCCTCGGTCCACACCACACACCGATCGACTATGGTGCCCGCCCTGGTGGTGTTCCGTAGCGGTGTGGCTTCACGAGCGCTTGATACACGAGCATGGGAAAGTTCGCGACGACATCGCTCTGATTTCCGAACTGCTGGATCATGAAAACGAGCACCAAGCGCTCGGCGGGATCGACCGCGTACGTGCTTCCATACGCGCCGCCCCAGCCGAAAGTGCCCACCGACTCGACACCGCCGTCAGCGCCCGCCCGTTCGACTACGGAAAAACCCAGTCCGAAGCCGTGGCCTGTCTGAGAGAAGAGCGTCCCCGTCTGGTTGGTGGTCATCAGATCGATCGTCTTTGGACCGAGGATCCTTACGCCGCCGAGATCGCCGCCCTGCAGAAGCATCTCGAGGAAGCGAGCGTAGTCAGACGCGGTGGAGAGTAATCCGGCTCCACCGGAAAAATTCCGTCGAGGACCATCCACATAGTCGCCTTGTCCCCGCGGGCCGTTTTCGGCGCGGGTGAGTCCGGAAACACCGGCCAGATAAACCGCGGCGAGCCGCTGCCGCTGCCGGGGTGGGAGAAAGAAATACGTGTCCTTCATCCCCAGTGGCGCGGTGATGCGCGTACGTATGAACTCGTCGAGCGGAATCTTCGACACGCGTTCGACGACGCATCCCAGAATGTCGGTGCTGTAGCCGTACACGAAGCGCCGCCCCGGTTGGGCAACGAACGGAAGTGTTGCAAGGCGCTCCATCGTTTCACAAATCTCTTCGCTCTTGTCGGCGGTGTACCAGCCATAGCCCGCGGCAGGGCCGAGCCCTTTCGCGGCGTACAGCGGCGCTGCGAGACTATCCGTTCCGTATGAAATGCCGGCGGTATGCGTGAGTAGGTCACGAATTGTGATCGCGCGTTGAGCCGGCAGAACGACTCTCCCGGAGTCCGTCGAGGTCGCCACGACCGTGTGTTGAAAGGCGGGAATGAAGCGGCTCACAGGATCGTTGAGCGCGATCTTTCCTTCCTCGACCAGCGACATGATAGCCACGCTCGTCAGCGCCTTGGTTTGCGACGCGATCCGGAAGATCGCGTCCGGAGTCATGCGCCGGTTCGCTTCACGATCGGCCCATCCGACGGCGCGCTCGTACACGACTTGCCCGTCGCGCATGACGAGCGCCACCGCGCCGGCGATCGATCCTCGGTCGACAGCGCGTTGAAGCTCGGTATCGATTCTCGTCAGACGCTCCGGCGAAAACCCGAGTCGGGCGGCCGCGCTGCCAGCTCCGGATGATCGCTGCGCCGCGGCGGCCTTCGGCGCGAAAGTCGTCGTTACGCCAAGCGTCGTGGCGGCGATTAGATGCAAGGCGCTACGCATCATGACTGTTTCACCAACTCGTAAGAGTCGCTCAATCGGCCAATGCGGACGAACCCTCGAGGCCATGCACGCTCGACACCTCGTGATTTTAGCGGTTCTGTGGCCGCTCCGGAACCGGGCGGCGGCGATGCCGTAGGTTGAGCAGCCCGGCGCGGCGTGACGACCGCGCCCCGCATTCGTCGAATTCGCAGAGTAGCACAGTCCATGCGCGACTGACGCGGTTCTCTCACCCGAGAGGCCGCGTTGTCGTTTCGTCTTCGCATACGTTCCATCGATGCCTCGCACCCAAAACCAGCTCGAGGTCCACAAATTCGGTGGCGCCGCGCTCGCCGACGCCGAAGCGATCCGGCACGCCGCGCGCATCATCACCGGCCACCGTGCGGGTCCCATCATCATTGTCGCGTCGGCGATGTTCGGCGTGACCGACGCGTTGATCGAGATCGCCGCGCTATCCGCCCGCGGGGAGCGCGACACGGTCAAGTCGATGGTCGCCCGCCTTCGCGACCGTCATCTCGGCGCCGCCGCGGTGCTCGATCTCGCCGACGCTCCGACAGTCACTCGCGCCATTGCCGAACAGTTTGACCAGCTCGCCGACGGGTGCGACGCGCTCTTCAGCGCTCGCGTCTGCTCTCCGGCCGCCCGCGACGCCATCATCGCGCGGGGCGAGATCCTCGCCGCCCACCTGCTCGCCGGCGCGCTCGGCGGCGCGGGAGTCAAGGCGGAGTTCATCGATCCCGCGCACGTCATCTTCACCGATGGCCGAGCCGGCAACGCCGCGCCCGATCTCGTGCGCACCACCGCAGCCGCTGAAGAACATCTCGTGCCCCTTCTACAGAAGGGCGTGATCCCCGTCGTTCCCGGCTTCGTCGGCGCGGCGCCCGACGGTACCATCGTCACGCTCGGCCGCGGTGGATCGGACCTGACCGCGACGATACTCGCGCGCGTTCTGCGCGCACGGCAAATCGTGCTATGGAAGGACGTGCCCGGTCTTCTCACCGCCGACCCGCGCGTGGTTCCGAATGCGCGGCTCATTCCCCGTCTGCACTATCGTGAAGCGAGCGAGCTGGCGTACTACGGCGCGAAGGTGCTCCACCCGCGCGCGTTGATCGTGCTCGGCGAAGGCGCGTTGCTGCACATCCGTCCGCTCGCCGATCCGGGCGCGCCAGGTACGCTCATCTCCGGCAAGCGCGCTCCGAGCGATGAACAGAATCACCCGGTGAAGGCCTTGGCCGCCATCCGGGAGCAGGCGGTGGTGCAGATCACCGGCAACGGGATGGCCGGAGTGCCCGGCATCGCCGCGCGCGCGTTCGGCGCGCTCGAGCGCGCGGCGATCTCCGTCTCGCTCATCTCGCAGGCATCATCCGAGCATTCGATCTGTCTCGTCATCGCCGGCGCCGATGCACCGGCGGCGGCGCAAGCGCTGAGCGAGGCGTTCGAGCCGGAGATCGGGCGCGGCGAGCTCGACGCGATCGACGTGCGGTCGGACGCCGTCACGATCGCCGTCGTCGGCCTCGGCATGGCTGGCACGCCCGGTATTGCCGCGCGTCTCTTCGGCGCGCTCGGCGACGCGAAAATAAATATCATCGCCATCGCGCAAGGGGCGTCGGAGCTCAACATCTCCTTCGTCGTCGGCGAGCGCGACGCCGCGCGCGCGCAGCGCGCGGTGCACGCGGCGTTCCGGCTCGACAAGATCGGCGGCGGCACCGCCGAGCGCGCGGCGCACGCCGACGTAGCCGTGCTCGGCTACGGAAAGATCGGGCGCGAGCTCGTCGCGCAGCTCGCGCGCGTGAGTGAGGCGCACGGCGTGCGCGTGGTGGCGGTGATCGATCGCAGCGGCTACGTCTTCGATCCGCGCGGGCTCTCCTCGCGCAAGCTCTCGGCGCTGGCGAAGCACAAAACCGACGGGCGCGCATTGGCGGCCGCACCCGGCGGCGTGAAGGCGGGCGCCGCCGAAGCGCTGGCGGAAATCGCGGGCCACGCCCTGTCGCGCCCGATTCTCGTCGACGCCACGGCGGATGACACCGGCGCCGTACTCGAAGCGGCCATTTTGAGCGGGATGGATCTCGTGCTCGCCAACAAGCGCCCGCTGGCCGACGCGCCGCGTAAGACGAGCGATCTCGCCCGCTCGGCCGCGACGCACGGGCGCCGCGTGCTGCACGAGGCGACCGTCGGCGCCGGCTTGCCGATCATCGACACGGTGAACAAGCTGCTCGAATCGGGCGACCGTGTGCTGCGCATCGAGGGATGTCCGTCGGGCACGCTCGGCTATCTGTTCGGCGAGCTCGGCCGCGGAACTCCATTTTCCACCGCGCTGCGCGCCGCGATGTCGCTCGGCTACACAGAGCCGGATCCGCGCGAGGATCTCTCGGGCAACGACGTCGCGCGCAAAGGACTCATCCTCGGGCGGCTGCTCGCCTTCGACGGTGATCTCGACGATGTCGATGTCGAGTCGCTCGTCGCCGAGTCGCATCGCGCGCTTCCGCTCGACCAATTCCTGGCGCGATTGGGAGAGGTCGACGATCTGTGGATGAAGCGAGTGGCGCAGGCGCGTGAGCGCGGGACCGTGCTGCGTTATCGAGCGACGGTCACCAAACAGCGCGTGCGCGTCGGTGTGGTGGCCGTTCCCACGGCGAGCGCGCTCGGCGCTCTGACCGGCACGGACAACCAGTTCGCCTTTACTACCAGGCGCTACAAGTCGAACCCGCTGGTGATCACCGGGGCCGGCGCCGGCGCTGGGGTCACGGCCGCGGGCGTGTTGAACGATGTGCTCAAGCTCGCGGGCGCGCGGTGAGCAGCCGCGTCATCTGCGAATCGTGCGGCGCGGAGAGTCCGCTGTTCGGCGTGCGCATGGAGTGCGCGAAATGCGGCGGACTGCTGGCGGCCGAGTGCCCGCCACCTAACGAGAGAGGCGCCGCGCTGCGCGCGCGCTTCGATGCGCGCGCGTCGATTACCAACGTCTTGGCCGCGCACGCGACACATCGCTCGGGCGTGTGGCGCTTTCACGAGCTCGTCTTGCCCGATGTGCCGGTCGATGAGCTGGTCTCGCAGCCCGAGGGCAACACGCCGCTGATCTCGCGCGCGACGGTGGCGACGTGGTGCGCGGTAAACGGCCTGCTGCTCAAGCACGAAGGGCACAATCCCACCGGCTCGTTCAAGGATCGGGGGATGACCGTCGCCCTCACCCACGCGCGGGCGTCGGGCGCGACCGCGGCGGCCTGCGCCTCGACCGGCAACACCTCAGCCTCACTCGCCGCATATGCGTCGCTCGCCGGAATCCCGGCGCTGGTGCTCGTGCCCGCGGGAAAAGTCGCCCTTGGCAAGTTGGCGCAGACGATCGCCTACGGCGCGCGCACGTTGCTCGTCCGCGGCGATTTTGACGATTGCTTGCGATTGGCGCGTGCCGCTTCGGAGCAGCTCGGCGTCTACCTCGCCAACTCGATCAATCCGTGGCGCATCGCCGGCCAGAAGACGATCGTGCTCGAGATGCTGCAGCAGCTCGGCTGGACCGCGCCGGACTGGATCGTCGTTCCCGCCGGCAACCTCGGCAATACCTCTGCGTTCGGCGCGGCGCTGCGCGACGCGGTCGCCCTGGGCCTCATCGACGCGATGCCCAAAATTGCGGCGATTCAAGCCGAAGGCGCGGCGCCGTTCGCCGCCAGCTTTCGGCGCGACTTCGCCGAGCGCGTGACCGTGCGCGCGGAGACCGTCGCGACGGCGATCCGCATCGGTGATCCCGCGTCGTTTCACCGGGCCGTGCGCGCGATACGCGAGAGTGGCGGCGTGGTCGCGACCGTCAGCGACGTCGAGATTCTCGAGGCCAAGGCGGTGATTGACGCGGCCGGCGTTGGATGCGAGCCGGCGAGCGCGGCGAGCATCGCCGGAGTGAGGAAGCTCGCGGCGGCAGGGGTGATCGCGCCCAACGCGCGCGTCGTCGCGGTGCTGACCGGACATCTCTTGAAGGATCCCAACATACTGCTCGATTATCACGCGCAGCGTCCGGACATGCCGGCCGGCGCCAATCCGCCAATCGAGATCGATGCCACACTGGGCGAGGTCGAGCGCGTGATGCGGCTCGCTCGATGAGGAAAGCCGATGTGCGCGTGCCGGCCAGCGCCGCCAACCTCGGCGCCGGCTATGATTGCATCGGCATCGCCGTCGACCGGTGGCTCAAGGCCAGAGTCAGCACGCCTGATTCAGCCGGCGACTCACGCACACCGAAGTCGATCGTCATTCGCCGCTCCGGGGCAGTCGCGTTGGTCGACGCCGCGCCGCGCGATGACCTGCTCTACGTCGGATTCACCGCCGCCTGCGCCGCGCGCGGCGTCGCGGTGCCGCGCCAGCTCGAGTTCGACGTCACCTCCGAGATCCCCGTCGCACGCGGGCTCGGCTCTTCGTCGGCGGCGCTCATCGCCGGCGCCGCGCTCGCGAACACCATGCTGGCGTTGGGTCTCGATCGCAACGCACTCGCCACAATGTGCAGCGCGATCGAGGGGCATCCGGACAATGTCGCGCCCGCCATGTTCGGCGGTGCCGTGCTCGGCGCGCCGATCGGGCCGGGCAAGTGGCGGTTCGCCGTGCTGCCGGTACACCCCGATCTCGCGTTCACCTTCGCGGTGCCCGAGTTCACCGTCTTGACCGCTGAGGCGCGAGCGGTGTTGCCGGCGCAGCTACCGCACGCCGTCGCGGTGGCGGCGGCCGCGAAGAGCGCCGCTCTCGTTCACGGTTTGGCGACCGGCGATGCCGAGCTGCTATCGGCGGCGCTCGACGATCTGTTGCACGTTCCGTATCGCAAAGGGCTGGTCGCCGGCTACGACCAAATCGTTGCCGCGGCGCGCGCGGCTGGCGCCTTCGGTGTCACGCTCAGCGGATCGGGATCAACGCTCATGGCCATTTCCGCACGCGAGGCGGCCGAGCGCGTACGCGACGCAATGCAAAATGCGTGGACGGCGTGCGGGGTGTCGAATGATGCCTTCGTGGCCGGCGTCGTGTCGACACCGGCCATCTAAGCTGCGCGGAACGGCAGGCTACGCCGACGCGTCGGCAGAGTGATCGGTGGCGTGATCGGTCGAGTGGTCGACTGGCGCGGCTTCGACATGATGCGCGTCGCCGCCCTGTGCCGTGTCGGCCAGCGCGACGGTGTCGTGCCACTCCGCGGGCGGATGTTCATCCTGGTGCTGCACCGGATGAAAATCCTCTGGCGTGGCTTCGATCGGCGTCCTGATCGGAGCGGGGCCCTTCTCGTCGGAATCTTCCCAAATGATGACGTGCTCGATGAACGGGGCCCAGAAATGGCCGGGCTCTTCCATAGCGGGATTGTCGGGCATGGTGTCTCCTGGTTTGGTCCTCTATTGGAATGGCGGGAATCGCCGCGCTGAGGGATCATTCACCCCCTCTTGCGCCGGCACAAGCAGAGCGTCTCTTCGTGCCATGCCCCCTGGGGTTCCCACTTACACCACATGCTGCATCGCGGGCGGTGGTCCCGCCGGCATGATGCTCGGCCTGCTCATGGCGCGCGCCGCACGACGAGAAGCGGGTGCTGTCGGCGAAGATCGGGCACGAGTCCGTGCGCGTGGCCGACTTCACGCACCTCCCCGGACCGGCGCGCTTCCTCGCCTTCATGCCGCAATGGGAGTTCCTCGATTTCCTGTCGGGTGAGGCGCGCAAGTATCCGACGTTTCATCTCGCGATGAAATGCGAGGTCGAATCGCTTGGCGCGCCCATCGACGTGCTCTGGATGAAGCTGTCGTGTTCTCCGTTCGATCCGGCCGAGCCGTTCGTGCGATTTGGCGCCGGCTACATCTTCATCGCCATCGATCGGGAGCACGACTATCAGTGCGGGCTCGTGATCGTCAAAGGCAGCTTCGACGCGATCCAGTCACTCGGACTCGATTCGTTCCGCGCGCGAATCGCTGCCGCCGCGCCACGCTTCGCCGGCCGCGTGGCCGAGCTCGCGACGTGGGACGACGTGAAGCTGTTGACCGTCGCCGTCGACCGGCTGCGCCACTGGGCCAAGCCCGGCCTCCTCTGCATCGGCGACGCCGCCCACGCCATGTCGCCCCTCGGTGGCGTAGGAATCAACCTCGCCATCCAGGACGCCGTCGCCACGGCCAACATTCTCTCCGGCCCACTGCGCGAAGGCACGCTCTCGCTCGCGCACCTCGAGCAGGTACAGCGACGGCGCTTGCTCCCCACGCGGGTCATCCAACGCGGCTAGGTGCTCGCCCAGGACCGCGTGATCGGCCGCACGATCAAATCGAGCGAAGAGCCGAAGTTGCCTTTGTTTGCTCCGACTCTTCGATCGCTTCCCTCTGTTACAACGATTCCCGCACGCGCCATCGGTATGGGCGTGCGGGCCGATCACGTGCGGAGCGCTGCCGTCAATTAGTGGATCGAATCCGAGTTCGTGATACCCGAGTGCGTCGCCACCCGGGCGGCGGGAGCAGCCCGCTCTGGCGGCGCGAGCGCTTCCCGCATCGAGCCGCCGCGCGTGCGCCAATCTAGCTCCTGATAGAAATTTGAGAGCGCGGCGTCTCTCGCGACGCGCTATGCGCCGCCGCCGCGGACTGCTCCCGCCGCCCCGACGCTCCGTGCCGTTACTCAAGGCGCGGAAAGGATTCGACGGACCGGCGCGGGCGTCCGGCGGCGGCGGCGCTTGGCGCGTAGCCAGAGACGGCGCGCCGCGCGCCTTGAACCGAATCGCGCACGGGACAAAGGCGCGCCGGCTCGCAGCGTTTAAGCGCCCGCGCCGCCAGAGCCGGACGCCCGCGCCGGTCAACGCGCGATGCACTCTCCGAGCGCCACCGCGGGTGAGGCGCTGAGCGCTACTTGCTCCACGGCGGCTTGATCCCATTCACACGCGCGTACGCGATCAGCTGGCCGAGGTGCTCGTGGAGATCGTCGACGACGGCGAAGGAGGTCTCGACGATCGTGCGGTCGCCGCCAAAAATCTTCTTCGTGCCTGCCAGCGTCGCCGGGTCCATCGCACCGACCTGTGCCTTCGTGTAGGCGAACCCCTCGTTCAGATGCTTGATCACCTCCGGCTTCGACGACATCGCCTCGAACTTCTGATATCCTTCGCGGCTGCGCTCGATGAGCGGCGAGCGCGTTCCGCCGTAAGCCGCGGGAGCAAAGGTGTAGTACTCGCTTGCCGCGTGCATGAATGCCTCGCCGATCGACCGCACTCCTGGCGCAGGACGCCACGCGTATTTTTCGGCCGGAATCGCCTCGGCCAACGCCACGAACTTGGAGTGCAGCGAGTCGAGATCGGCCAGGTACAGCTTGCGCAGCTCGGCCGCCGTCTCTCGATTTGGCACATTCTGCGCGGCGGCTAGGCCGAACGGCGCCGCCATCGCAACGCTGAGCGCTATTGCGGGAAGGCGCAACGAACGCGATCTCCGGGCTGTGTTGAACGATTGTGGCATTTTCCTACTCCGAGTGGGTGGAGCTCAACGATGTCGCATCGCAACGCGCACTGGCGTAGGCGGAATGTGAAATCTCTGTCAGAGGCCCTGTCGTGGGCATTTGGCAAAGATCGCGCGACGCTGCTTGTCGCCGCGATCACGCTGTTCGCGGTTGTCGCACGCGCGCAACAGCCTCAACCACTCACCGGCGTGTGGCGCTCGGACGGCTACGGCTACGTCGTGAAGATCGACGCCGATTCGCTGCATATCTATCAGGTGACGGCTATCAGCTGCATGGCGGCGTTCGACGCCAAGCGTTCGCGGACGACTGGGTCCGGCCAGCTGTTCGCCGGCGATGGCGGTCAGCCCGGCATCCTGTTCCTCCCCGGCTCGAACGCGAACGAGATTCGACTGCACGAGGGCGGCGCGGCGTCGGACATCATCTTTCAGCGGGCGCTGCGTCTGCCGCAGAACTGCGCGCATCCACCGGCCACTGATGCCGCCACAACGTTCGACGTGTTCTGGCAGACCTTTCGCGAGCAATACCCGTTCTTCGCGGCGAAGCAGATCGACTGGGACAAGGTGCGCATCACGGAGCGGCCGCGCGCCGTCGGCGCGACACCCGAATCACTTTTTGCCGTATTGCGCGGGATGATCGAGCCGCTGCACGACGCGCATACGGGCCTCGGCTCTCCCGACAATAGCGCGCTTCGCTTTGGCGGCCGTCGCGTCGACCCCGACACGATCGGCGCGCGCGGGCGCACGCGCGCCGAGGAAATTCTCCAGACGCGGTATCTGAAAACGCCACTGCGATCGTGGGCGAACGGACGCGTGTCGTTCGGCATGCTCCACGATTCGATCGGCTATCTGCGCATCACCGCCTTCGCAGGGTACGCACAAGGCGGCGGGTACGACGCGATGCTCAACGCGCTAGACACGGCGCTCGATACGATCTTCGCCGACACGCATGCCTGGCGCGGCCTGATCATCGACGTGCGCATCAATGGCGGCGGCGCTGATCCGCTCGGCTTGGCCATCGCGGCGCGTTTGACGAGCGCGCCCTACACCGCCTACGCGAAGGTCGCGCGCGCGGACCCCGTGGATGCCAGGAAGATGACGCCGCCCCAGCCGAGCGTGGTTACCCCGAGCACGCGGCCCGGCTGGCGGGGCGCGGTCGTCGAACTCACCAGCCGCTACAGCGTTAGCGCGGCGGAGACCTTCACGCAGGCGCTGATGCTGAGGCGGCCGGCGATCGAGCGCGTGGGCGAGAATACGCAGGGCGTTTTCTCCGACGTGCTCGGCCGCACGCTGCCGAACGGGTGGCGCTTCCGCCTGCCTAACGAGCTGTTCCTGACGGCACAGGGTACGAGCTTCGACGGAACCGGCATTCCGCCGACGATCGCCGTGCCGACGATGACGACGGCCGAGTTGGCCGAAGGCAGAGACCGTGCATTGGAGCGGGCGATGGCGGTGATTCTCAAGTGACGGCGATCAGTCCGGATCTGTCGCGACACGCACGGGCGCTCGCGCCGGACTTCCAGCTCGAGCGCGAGATCGGCCGCGGCGGAATGGGTGTGGTCTATCTCGCGCTCGATGTCCGGCTCGACCGTCAGGTCGCGGTCAAGGTGCTCCCCGATATGCTCACCGAGTCGGCGCCGCAGCGCGACAGATTCCTGCGCGAAGCGAGAACGGCCGCGCGGCTCTCCAATCCCAACATCGTCCCCATCTACCGGGCGGACGAGAAGGACGGCGTCGTCTTCTTCGTCATGCGCTACGTCGACGGCGAATCGCTGGCCGAGCGACTCGTGAGGCGGGGTACGATCCCGGCGACCGAAGCGGCCAGTTTGCTGCGCGATGTCGCGCTCGCACTCGACTACGCGCACGGCCGAAGCGTCGTGCACCGCGACATCAAACCGGAGAACATCGTCATCGAGCGTGGCAGCGAAGCTCCCATGGTTACGGATTTCGGAATCGCTCGCGTGATGGAGGCTGCGCCGGCAACCGCCACGGGCCAAGTGCTCGGTACGGTGCATTACATGAGTCCCGAGCAAGTGCTCGGCGAGCCACTCGACGGGCGCAGCGATCTCTACTCGTTAGGCGTCGTCGGATTTCGCGCGCTCACCGGCGCGCTGCCATTCAACGCCGACACCGCCACGGCCGTGCTCGTCTCACACGTGACGAAAGCCCCGCCGAAGGTGCTCGACGTCGCGCCTTCTGTCCCGCCCGTGCTCGCTACGATCATCGACCGCTGTCTGATGAAAGACCGCGACGCGCGTTTCGAATCCGGCGCGGCCATGGCGAAGGCGATCGACGATGCCGCGGTGGAGATCGCGCTCCACACCGAGCAGATCGCGCAGACGCCGCCGGTCGTCTCGGCGCGCGAAGCCGAGGCGGTGTGGAAGCGCGCCGCCGAGCTCCAGGCGGAGACCGGGCTGCAGCAGTCGCTCCGAAGCCCCGCGCAGCCACTCGCTCCAGTCACCGAGGAGGATCGGCGTTCGCTCACCAGCGGCTATCGATTCGGCGACGTGCGCGACGCCGCGGCCGAGGCGGGAATTCCGCAACGATACGTCGACCGCGCGGCGAGCGAGCTCGGACTGGCGACGTCGGCGGCCGATGCGACGCCGTCGTTGGCGTTGGCCGAGGGGACGCTCAAGACCAATCCGTGGATCGGGTCGCCGACGAACATCTTTTACGAAGTCGAGGTGCCCGTCGAAGCGCGAATGGAGGATTACGAGCTGTTCGTCGACATGATTCGCCGGAAGGTCGGCGAGCCCGGCAACGTGAGCACGCTCGGCCGCACGCTACTGTGGAGCGTCGGCGATCAGCAGCGGAAGGTGCAGGTCACCATCGCCGCCCGCGCCGGCCGCACGACCATCCGCGCCGACGAGCGGTTGAAGCCGCTCGTGGGCGCACTCTTCGGCGGCATTGTTGGCGGAGTCGGAGGCGGGGTAGGTGGTGGCGCGGGGATGCCGATCGGCGCCAAGGTGTTCCATTCGGTCGGCGCCGGATTCGGAATGTTCGGTGCCGTCGTGCTCGGCGCGTTCTTTTTTGCGCGGCGACGATTTCATTCGGTGCGCGCGGAGCGTGAGCGCGATCTGCGCGGTCTCGTCGACTCGCTCGCCGAACAGGTGCGCCGCTCAGGGCGAGCATCGCTGCCAAGGAGCGGGGCGTAACGCGGCGGTTCCCCGTCGCGCCGGCGAGCCATCGAAATATTATGGGGTGGTTGGGCGACCGCCGCGCGCAGCCAGCATGTCACCGCTCTCCGGTCGTCACCAGCCGATTCCGTAGTCTTCGCCGTGATGGCTCGAACCGCCCCACATCGTGCGGTGCGCGCGGTCGAAGAAAATGGCGTTGATCGGCCCCGATGACCGCTCCACAAAAATCAGTGAGTATCCCAGCGCCGCCAGCGCCGCGCGCGTCTGCTCGGGGAGTGACGTCGCGACCTCCATACGCCCTGGCCGCGATTCGTGCGCGCCGAATGACGAGCGCATCTGATAACTGTTGATGTTCGGCGCTTCCGTCGCCTGCTGCACCGTCATGCCGAACTCGACCACGTTCAAGAAGAACTGCAGCAGGTTCTGATCCTGCGAGTCGCCGCCCTGCACCGCGAAGGCGAGATAGGGCGCGCCATCCTTGAGCGCGAGCGTCGGCGTCAACGTCACGCGCGGATGCTTGCCCGGCTCGATGACGTTGAATGGACCATCCTTTGCCTCGGTCACGAACGACTGCGCGCGCTGGCTCAGCCCGAGGCCCGTGTGCCCCGCGATCACGGCCGGTACCCAACCGCCGCTCGGCGTCACGCTTACCACCCACCCTTCTTCGTCGGCTGCTTCGATCGATGTGGTGCCGCTGTGGAAAGACTCCACAAACCCAGAGTCGAGCTCTGGCTGTGGCACGGGTCGATCCTGCTGGCCGCTCGCCGTCGAATCCTTCGGCGCGCCAACCGTCCACTGCGCGAGCAGCTGCGCGAACGGATTCGTGCCCCCCTGGAACGGATACGGATCGCCTGGCTTCGCCGACGCATCGTTCTTCGTCCAGTCGATCTGCGCGTAACGCGCCTTCGCGTACTCCTTCGACATCAATCCCTTCACCGGCTCTTCCGGCGGGAAGTACGGATCGCCGTAGTAGAAGTCGCGATCCGCGAAGGCGAGGTTCATCGCCTGGTACACGGCGTGGATGTACTTCGGGGAGTTGTAGCCCATCGACTTCACGTCGGCGTTCTCGAGGATGTTCAGCGCCTGGAGCAGCGCCGGCCCCTGCTGCCACATGGGGAGCTTGTAGACCTCGATGCCCCGGTAGTTCGTGTGCAGCGGCTCCTCGATACGCACCTTCCAGCTCGCCAGATCCTGCATGGTGAACAGGCCACCGTCTTCCTGCATGCCCCGCACGAGCTCGCGTGCGATGTCGCCCTTGTAGAAGCGATCGTATGCCGCGTAGATGGCCTGCTTGCGCGTCTTTCCCGCCTTGAGCGCCTGCTGCTCCGCTTCGACCAGCTTGCGCCACGTCGCGGCGAGATCCTTCTGCACGAAGATCTCGCCGGCCTCCGGTGCTTCGTGCGCCGCGCCGGCATGGGTGAGCATGACCGCCGGCGAATACTTCCACTGTTTGATCCAGCTCTTCTGCCGCTCGATGCTGTTCACCAGCTGCGCCTCGATCGCGTAGCCGTCGGCCATTTGGATCGCCGGCGCGAGCACGTCTTTGAGCGACAGCTTCCCGTACTCGGCCAACATCGTCAGCAATCCGCCGACGGTGCCCGGCGTGACGGCGGCCAGCGGTCCGTACTCGGGCGGATACTTGTAGCCCTTGCCGTGGTAGTAGGCCGCGGTCGCTCCACTCGGCGCGACGCCGAGGGCGTTCAGGCCGATGACTTTCTTAGCGTGCGGATCATAGATCAGCGCCTGCGTTTCGCCGCCGCACGAGAGCGTGTCCCACATCGTGCATCCCGCGGCGAGCATCGCCGCCGCGGCGTCGACCGCGTTGCCACCCTTCTGAAACGCCATCGCGCCCGCCGTGGCCGAGAGCGGCTTGCCGGTGATGGCGAGCCAGTGCGTGGCGTGCAGCGGCGGTTTTTCCGTCTGCGCACCGCGCGGATCCACCGCGCCTACCGGCTGGCCCGTGCGTGTCGTGCGCGCTTGCGCCGCGGCCTGCGAGGCAATGAGCGAGATCGCCGCGAGCGCGGCGAGTCCAATGTGCGAGCGGCGTGATGTCGTCATGGTGACCTGCGCGTCGGGCGCGGTGCGTGAGCCGAAAGCTGCGCTAACCCAATGTGGAGCGGGCACGTGCGCGCGGCTAGCGCGTTTCGTCGAACTGCTTCACCATCTTTTTTGGCGCGGCGCGCCGCCACTCGTCCTCCAGCAGCTCCGCCAACTGCGCGCGGTCGACGCTCGCCAACCGCACGAGCACAGCCGGATAGTCTCGGTAGTGGTCGGTGATGAAAAACGTCTCCGGCGCCACGCGCATCAGCATGTCGCGATCGATGAACGTCGTGCGCATGGCCAGCGTCTCGCCGTCTTCTTTGAGCCTAGCGATGAACTTGCCCTTCACCTTGATCGATGGCGTCCCGTAGGACGTCGACAGCTCGATGCCCGGCAGATGGCGAACGAGCCCGAACACATCATCGAAGGCGAGCGGACCATTTTTCTTGGTGCGGCGGCGCTTACTTGCCATCGTCCTCTCTCCAAATCCAGCCGGCTCGCATCCTCGGTTTGCTGAGCTTCAATACCTGTGTACGACCATGAGGGTCCGGATCGCGCGAATCGGCCGGCAAATGCCGATCGATCGCTGATGTGCCACGATCCGCTCGATTCGCCTCATCGTTCTCAGTGGATCGTAGGAGTCCCCGTCCAATCGAGTCGTTGACAACACCCAACACAACCGCCAATATTGGCCTTCACCTAACTAGCTAGGTGAAGCACACATGCAGAAGCGCAAGAACGACATCCTCCAGGGCACGCTCGCTCTGCTCGTGCTCAAGAGCCTTGCCGCGCGCGGCGCGCTCCATGGCTACGCGATCACCGCGCATATCCACCACGTCTCGGCCGAGCTGCTACGCGTCGAAGAGGGCTCGCTCTATCCGGCCCTCCACCGCATGGAACAGGACGGCTGGGTGCGCGCCTCGTGGGGCACCACCGAAAAGAACCGCCAGGCACGCTACTACTCGGTCACCGCCGACGGCAAGCGCCAACTGGCGCGCGAGGAAGAGAGTTGGGCGCGGCTGCGCGACGGAGTGCAGCGCGTGCTCCGCTTCGCCTGACACTCGGAGAGCGATCACATGGCCTGGTATCACCGGTTCTCCAACGTGCTGCGCCCGCGACGCCTGTCGCGCGATCTCGACCGCGAGCTGTCGTTCCACGTCTCGGAATTGGTCGACGAGCTCGTCGCCCGCGGCATGACCGACCGCGACGCGTTCGCCGAAGCGCGACGGCGGTTTGGAAACTTCGGCATGCAGAAGGAGCGCACGCGCGACGTCGACACCATGGCCTGGCTCGACTCGCTCGGCGCCGACGTGCGCTACGCGCTGCGCGCGATGCGGCGCTCGCCCGGATTCGCGGCCGTGGCCGTGCTCTCACTCGCGCTCGGCATCGGCGCCAACACCGCCATCTTCGGGCTCATCGACGCCGTGATGCTGCGCGCGCTCCCGGTGCGGAATCCAGGCGAGTTGCTGCGGGTGACGGCGGAGGATCAGTGGGGCGTCGTCAGCAATCCGGTCTGGGAGCAGGTGCGCGACCGGCAGGATGTTTTTTCGGGGGCACTTGCCTACGGCAACGCGCGCTTCAACCTGAACGCCGCCGGTGAAGCCAAATTCGCGACCGCTGCCTGGGTGAGCGGCGACTATTTTTCCACCCTTGGCGTCCGTGCCCACGCTGGACGCATGCTCGCCAAATCCGATGACTACCGCGGATGCGCGCCCGTTGCGGTGCTCAGTTACGCCTTCTGGCGAGCGCACTACGGTGGCGATCCTTCGGTGATCGGTAAGACGATTGCGCTCGATGGTCATCCCTTCCTCATCGCCGGCGTCTCGGCCTCCGGTTTTACCGGCGTCGACGTCGGGCAATCCAAGGATCTCTTCGCGCCGCTCTGCGCCACGGCGGTCAATGGCGGCAGCGGCATGCTCGAGAGCCCGAGCAGCGTGTGGCTCTTCATGATCGCGCGGCCGAAGCCGGGAGTCAGCCTCGATCAGGTGCGAGCGCGCCTTTCGACGCTGGCGCCCGCGGTCTTCGAGGCCACCGTGCCGCGCAATCGCGGCACCGAGAGTCGTTCGGATTACCTGCGCCAAACGCTTCGCGCGACGCCGGCCGCCAATGGCATATCGCAACTCCGCAGTGACTACGGCCGCGCGCTCGTCTTACTGATGGTCGTCGTCGCGCTTGTCCTGCTCATCGCCTGCGCCAACGTCGCCAACCTCCTGCTGACGCGCGCCACCGTGCGCGAGCGCGAGATCGCCATTCGTCTGGCGATCGGCGCCGGCCGGGGGCGATTGATTCGCCAACTACTCACCGAAAGTTTGCTATTGTCGGCGTTGGGCGCCGTCGCGGGCGCGCTGCTGGCCCAATGGGGAAGCCGGCTGCTAGTTGCCATGCTCTCGGACACTCGCAGCGCGGTATTCCTCGATCTGTCGCCAAACGTTCGCCTGTTTGCGTTCACCGCGCTCGTCGCCGTCGCGACCGGCATGATGTTCGGCCTGGTGCCCGCGTGGCGAGCCACGCGCGCGCAGCCGCACACCGCCATGAAAGGAAATAGTCGTGGCATCACTCAGGGCCACTCTTCGTTCTCCTTGGGCAGGGCGCTCATCATCTTCCAAGTCGCCGTCTCCCTCGTGCTCGTCGTCGGCGCCGGCCTGATGCTGGGCACGTTCCGGCGGCTGACCACCGTCGATGCCGGCTTCCAGCGCCAAGGCGTGCTGCTCGTCGACGCGAACATTCGCAATGGCGAGTACAAGGGACCGCGCCGCGCCGAAGTCTTTCGCGAGATGCTCGCCCGGGTGCGCGCGCTGCCGGGAGTGAAGGCCGCCGTCTCCAACGTCACTCCGGTCAGCGGCTCAGCATGGACCGACGACGTCGTCGCCGATGGCTTCACGCCAAAGACGCGCGAAGATGGCGTGGCCTTTTTCAATCAGGTCGGCGACGGATATTTCGAGACGATGGGCACCAGGCTGCTCGCCGGCCGCGATTTCGGCCCACGCGATGCGCTGACCGCCCCCGCCGTCGCGATCGTCAACGAGTCGATGGCGCGCCGGTTTTTCGCCACGACGAACGCGGTCGGCAAGACGTTTCGTGTGCTGCAAGGACAGAAGACGAGCGCGCCGATCGAGATCGTCGGCATTGTGGAGGACGCCAAGTACAAGTCGCTTCGCGACCCGGCGCCGCCCACCGCCTACCTGGCCGTCAGCCAGGACTCGACGCCGAGCGCGTATCTCACCTTCGACGTACGCGCCGGCGGTTCTACCGCCGCGATCGCGCCGGCCGTCCGGAACGCGATGCTCGCCGCGAGCCCGACCGTGTCGCTCACCTTCGCTTCGTTCGCCGAGCAGGTGGACGAATCCGTGGCGCGCGAACGGCTGCTCGCCACGCTGTCGACTTTTTTCGGCGGACTCGCGTTGCTCTTGGCGACGATCGGTCTCTACGGCGTGATGTCGTACAGCGTCGCGCGCCGCCGGAACGAGATCGGCATTCGCATGGCGCTCGGCGCCGCGCGCACGCGCGTCGTGCGCATGGTGCTCGGCGAGGTCGCGATGCTGGTGGGCATTGGTGTCGCGCTCGGACTCGCGTTCGCGCTCGCGTCGTCGCGACTGCTGGCCGTGTTTCTCTTTGGACTCGCCCCGAACGATCCCGTGACGATCGCCGGCGCGATCACGATCTCAGTGCTCGTCGCCGCCGTGGCCGGCTACCTGCCGGCGCGGCGGGCATCGCGGGTGGATCCGATGTTGGCGTTGCGGGAGGAGTAGGGCTCGGGATAGCGGTCTGGTGGGATCGCCGCGCGATCAACTCGAGAGCTTACGCGGCTCGTCGTCGTCATCTCCGTCATCGTCCGCAACGTCGGCCGTCCACGCCTCGACGTTTGCCATGATGGCGCGTCCACCAATGCGGACGACGATCTCCGCGTTGGCGACCGAGCCGCCGCGCGACGTGAAGTTCGCCAGAAATCCCTCCCCCGAATTCTCGACGCGCACACCGGCCGGCAGCGTGATCTCGACGTTCCCGAACACCGCGCGCACGTGAATCTCGGTCACGCCCTCGCCGAACGACGCATGGCGCAGGTCGAGCTCGACGTTACCGAATATCGAGACGATGCGGAGGTGCCGCGGGACGATCATCAGACCGCCCCGTTCGTTATTGCTCAACACGGACACGATACGCAGCGAATCCGGTGCGCCCGCGGTCGCGATGGCGCGCTTCGCTGGGGCGACCGACGTCAATGCGACAGGCGCCGGGGCATCGGCGACCAGCGCATCGAGCGCCGCAACGTCCGTCGCCTTGTACACGAGCTCCATGCGCCGCTCGAATTCATCGAGCGTCATCCCATCGTCGGCGAAATGCTTCGAGAGGCGCTCCACCACCCGATCTCTCGCATCCGGAGTGGGAATCGCCGCGGGCAGGTCAGAATCGGTCATGATCCCGTGCAAGCTAGAGCTGCGTCGCCGCGGATCAAGCACCGAGCCGCGGATGTTGTTCACGCATGTGCGATGCGCGTTGCGATGTTCCCCCAAAGAAAAAAGAGAGCCCTATCTGCGTTGCCCTGCACGGCTCCCAGTGGCAAACGAGATCGTGTTTTTTTTGAAGTTGTCAGTATCTGCGGCCCTCGGCTCAGGGGACGATCGCGCTCGGTCGCGCGCCGGGCATCTGGAACTCGTACTCCTTCGGGGGCTCGGCGCCGAGGAGATTCTTGACGAAGTAGTCCCACCGGCGGCGAACCATGTAGGGCTCGTTGCCGAATCCGTGGCCGCGGTTTGGTAGCGCGATGAGGTCGAAGTCTTTGTTGTACTTGATCAACTCGTTCACCACCAGCAGCGTGTTGTTCGGTGGCACGTTGTTGTCCATGGTACCATAGGCGAGCAGCAGCTTCCCCTTGAGATTCTTGGCCAAATTCTGGTTGGCCTGGCCATCGTAGCTATCGCCGCCGCCGGGCCTTTTCTCGAGCAGGCCCTGCCATTTCTCGCCCCAGTCGTCCTCGTAGACACGATTATCGTGGTTGCCCGCTTCGCTGATGCCGACCTTGAAGAAATCGGGATAGCGGAACATCGCGCCGGCGGTCGCATAGCCGCCGCCGGAATGGCCATAGATGCCCGCGCGATCGAGATCGATCCAGCGATGCCGCTGCGCGAGCTGCTTCATCGCCGCGACCTGATCGGGCAATCCGTTGTCACCCATGTCGCCGTAGTACGCGGCGTGGAACGTCTTCGAGCGGTACGGCGTCCCCATCGCGTCCAGCTCGACCACGATGAAACCGAGCTCGGCCAGCGCGCGGGCGTCGCCGCGAGCGGCGGAGAAGCTGCGGCTGCCGACGCTGCCGGTCTGCGGGCCCGGATAGATGTGATTGATGATTGGATAACGCTTCGTCGAGTCGAAGCTCGCCGGCCGGAACATCAGTCCGTAGAGATCCGTCCTGCCGTCGCGCGCTTTCGTCGTGAAGGGCACCGGTGGGGTCCAACCGGTGGCGACGAGCTTGGAGATGTCCGACTTCTCGAGCGTGAGCACCAGCGTGCCGTTGCCGTCGCGCAGCACCGCCACTGGCGGCACCTCGGGACGCGAGTAGCTGTCGACGAACCATCGGCCGCTGGCCGAGAGCGACACCTCGTGATCGGCATCCTCGGGTGTGAGCAGCGTGAGCCGCTCGCCGTCGAAACCGATGCGATAGAGATGGCGAAAGTACGGATCGCGGCCGGCTTCGCGTCCCGCGCCCGTGAAGTAGATCGTGCGCGTCGTCTCGTCGACCCGCAGCACCTGAAGCACGTTCCCTTCACCGGTCGTGATCTTGTTCTTGAGCTTTCCGGTGATGAGATCATAGAGGTAGAGCTGGCCCCAATCGTCGCGATCGGAGAACCAGATCACCTCGTTCGTCGCCCAGAGCGTGTGCCAGTTGACGCGGCCGTTGCCCGACTCGAAGAAGTTCGGCACCGACTCGTCGAACACATCGCGCACCTCACCGCTGGCCGCGTCGGCGACGCGGAGCTGCTCGTGTTTGTGGTCGCGCGATGTCGATACGAAAGCGAGCCGCGATGCATCGGCGCTCCACTCGACGTCCGCCCATTCCCCGCGGCAGAGAATGTGGTCGCAGAGCGTCGAGCGATGCTGGTCCGGTGGCATGCGCAGCCGGATGACGCGCGCCGCATCAACATCGATCACCACGCGCTGGATCATCGCCACCACGCTGTCGCCCGGCAGCGGCGACTTCCACGCCTCGAGCACCGGATGACCGACTTTCGTCGACACCAGATACATCTCGCCCACGCCGCGCTGATCTTGCTGGAAAGTCGCGATCTTTTTCGAGTCGGGTGACCACAAGACGATCGCGCGATCGCTCTTCGTCCACCCCGCGTTGTCGGTGGCGTAGCCGAAGTCCTGTACGCCATCCGTAGTCAATTGGGTCTCCCGTGCCGTCGCGACATCGCGCACCCAGAGATTCCAATCGCGGATGAACGCCGCGCGCTTGCCGTCGGGTGACGCGACGACGTTGGTCGCCGTGGCGCGCGCGGCGCCGCCTCGCCGTCCGCCCGACATCGCCTCGACCGTGCACTTGTTGCCCGACACATCGCAGCTCCACTTCCGCCCGCCGGCATCGAAGGTGATCGCCTTCGCATCGGACGACCACTCGAATTGTGTGAAGGGAAGCTTTGCCGGATCGAACGTCGTGTCCGCCGCCGCCGACATCGCGGCGGCGAGCTTCGTCTGATCGAACGCCCGCGAGCGCGTCCGCCGAAGTGGGTCGACGAGAACGAACTCCGATCCGGACGCGGTCGTGTTCCGATACCAGAGGCGCTCGTCCGGCATCCACGTCGCCCGCACGCCGGCACCGAACACGAGCGGCGCGGTCTTGTACCCCATGTACTGCTCGGCGCGGTTGTAGTCGGTGGCGGTGATGGTCGTGCGCTGCTGAGCGGCGAGCGGTGTGCACGCGATCAATGGGATGCACGCGGTCACGACGTGCCGGCGAATGCGAACAGGCATCGAGCTCCTCGTTCGGTTGGGTAGCCGGCTCAACATGGTGTGCCCGCCAGTCCGCCGGCAAACCGCGGCACCGTCTTGTGCTTCGGTGTTTCTTCGGCTACCATCCCGGCGTCGTTTTCTTGGGAGCAAAGATGCAGACCCACATGAGCCTGGATGCGCGCATCGCCCTGCTGATGGATATGGCCGGAGACGATCGCGAAGGACCGCCGCAATCGGCGCCACCACAAAAACCGCCGCGTCTGCGCCACGCCGACGACGTTGGCGCGCTCAGGCCGATCAACTTTCGCCAAGTGCGAATGGGACGCGGCGGCAAAGTCTCGCTCATGCGCATTCTCATGACCAATGCCTGCAGCTTCAATTGCCATTACTGCCCGATGCGCCGTGATCGCTCGATGCCGCGCACGCTGCTCAAGCCCGAAGAGCTCGCGCGCATCTTCATCTCGGCGCACCGCCGGGGCTGGTGCGAGGGGCTCTTCGTCACCACCGGCATTCCCGGCCGACCCGTGAAAGTGATGGACGATCTCATCGCCGCGCTCGAGATCATCCGCGAGCACTATCTCTTCCGCGGTTACATCCATGTGAAGATGGTGCCCGGCGCCGACTCCGAGCAGATCGCGCGCCTCACCCACCTGGCGAGCCGGGTGTCCATCAACCTCGAGGCGCCCTGTGGTGCCCACCTGCGCGACATCGCCCCGGAAAAAAATCTCGACGCCACCCTCGCCGATCTTGAGCAGGTGCGCACGCTCGTCGTGCTGCATCGGCGCGAGCAGGGCGAGGGCCGCCCGGTCGACGCCCTGCACCCCGGCGGCACCGCGGGCATGACGATGCAGTTCGTCGTCGGGGCAACCGTCGACACCGACCGCACGATCCTCGGCAAGGTCTCCGAGCTCTACGCACGCTCCGGCATTCACCACGCGCACTTCAGCGCGTTCCGTCCCATCCGCGACACGCCCATGGAGAACGTGCGTGCCACGCCATGGCTGCGCGAGCAGCGCCTCTATCAAGCGGACCACCTGATGCGCGACTACGGCTTCGCCAAGAGCGAAGTCATCTACGGCGAAGACGGCAACCTGCCGCTGGCCGTCGATCCCAAGAGCGCCTGGGCGATCGCGAACTCGCAATCGTTTCCCGTGGAAATTCAGACCGCCACCCTCGAGTCGCTGCTGCGCGTGCCCGGCATCGGACCGACCTCCGCTCGCCGCATCGTCGAGCAGCGGGTGAGCACGCGCTTTCGCTCGCTCGCCGATCTGCGCGCGATCGGCGTCGTCACCACGCGCGCGGCAGGATTTCTCACGCTGCGCGGACGCCGGCTGCAGAATGTGAAATGGAGCCAGCAGCTCGGCTTTTGGCAGCCGGAAGAACAGGCGGGCACCCCGCACGTCATTTACGACGTGAGCCCAGGCACCTTTCGATGAGCCGCGGATGGGACGCGAAAAAAGGCAACGGCAAACAGCAGCCGCAGATTATCGCGGATGAACGCAGATACGGCGCCGAAGCCTTCTTCCTTAATTTTGCAGATTTGCAGTTGTTGCAGTGGCTGTATCTGCGTACATCTGCGTAAATCTGCGGCTGCAGTTGCCGTGTGTTTTTTGGAACTTCTCGATGTGATCCACCGCTGACGACTCGAGGATCACACAATGAGCGCCACCGCATCGCCCGACGGTCCGCAGAAGCTGTCCGGCTCGTACACGCGCGACAACGACTACGAGCGCGCCGGCAATGTCGCGCCGGCGCGGGGGCGCATTGCGTCGCTCGACATCGTCCGCGGCGTCGTGATGATCTTGATGGCGATTGACCACGTGCGTGTCTACTCGGGGCTGCCGGCCGGCGGACCGACACCCGGGATCTTCTTCACGCGATGGATCACGCACTTCGTCGCACCGGCATTCGTCTTTCTCGCCGGCACCGCCGCGTATCTCCACGGCGCCAAGCTCGGCGCCAAGGCGCCCCTCGCCAGGTTCCTGCTCACGCGCGGCGCATGGCTGGTGCTGCTCGAGCTCACGGTGATCCGCGTCGGTTGGACGTTCAACTCTGACTTCGCGCATTACGAGCTAGCGGGAGTGATCTGGATGATCGGCTGGTGCATGATCCTGATGGCGCCGCTCATCTACCTGCCGGTGCCCGCGATCGCTACGCTCGGGGTCACGATCATCGTTGGCCACAACGCGATGGATTTTGTCGGGCCGAAAATTGCGCCCCTGCTGCTCGAGAGCAGCACCGCCTGGCTCTGGAAGATTCTGTACTTGGGTGGCGCCGTGAATCTCGGCGGCGGCGATGGACCGCCGTTGCTCGTGCTTTTCGTCATCATTCCATGGATCGGCGTCATGGCGGCCGGCTACGCCTTCGGCGTCGTGATGCGAATGGAGCCGGAGCGCCGGCGCGCGATCTGTCTCGGGCTCGGCATCGGTGCGATCGTGGCCTTCTTCGCGCTGCGCGCGCTCGACATCTACGGCGATCCGCGCCACTGGCGCCGGCAGCCGCCAAGCGCGCAGGCGCGCGTGCCGCAGACAGCGCCGTCGCAGGCGGGCGCTCCACCGCCAGGCGCGCCCCCTGCCTCCGCGCCGGCCACCACGCCGCCACCGGCGCGGCCTCAATTCGCGCAACCGCCGCGCCAAAGGCCGCCGGCCTACATTCTCTTCCTCGGTACGAGCAAGTATCCGGCGTCGCTGCTGTTTCTCCTGATGACGCTCGGTCCACTACTCGTCGCGATTCCGCTCGTGGAGAACGCACGCGGCAGAATGGCGAACGTGCTGGCGACCTTCGGGCGCGTGCCCTTCTTCTACTATCTGCTGCACATCCCGGTGATCCACCTGGCCGCGATCGTCGTGTCGCTCGTGCGCACGGGTGCGGTGAATCCCTGGCTCTTCGGTAACCACCCGATGGATCCGCCACCGACTCCGGACGGTTACATCTGGAGCCTGCCGCTCCTCTACCTCGTCTGGGCGATCGCCGTCACCCTGCTCTACATCCCATGCCGATGGTACGCCGAGAAAAAGGCGCGCGGCGGAAGCCCGTTGCTCGGCTACTTGTGAGCTGGCGCTTCGACGACGTCGAGTCCGCGCCCCGGAGAGAATCGCGGATTGCCGAGGTGACCGCCGCGGGATTGATCGCGGGTGCTACAGCAATTTCTTCCAGCGCAGAATGGCGACGAGCGCCAGACCGATCCCAAGCTGTACCGCGACCATCAGCCAGAACCCGTTCGCGTGGTGCGACAGCGGGATCGCTTCGAAGTTCATTCCCCACATGCCGCTGATCACCACGAAAGGCAGACTCAACGTCGCCACCACCGACAATCCCTTCGTCACCTGGCCGAGCTGATTCGACACCTGCGACAGGTAGGCGTCGAGCGTACCGCTCAGCAGATCGCGGTACGTCTCGAGCGAATCGTTGATGCGGAGCACGTGATCGTACACGTCGCGGAAATAGATCTGCAGCTCGGGCGGCAGCAGCGGCGTCGGCCGGTTGCTCAGCGTATTGAACACATCTCGCTGGGGTGCGAGAAAGCGTCGCAGCGACAGCACGAGACGCTTGACGCGAAAAATCTCTTGGAGCGACGAGTGGTCGAATTTGGCGAACACCCGCTCCTCCAATCCGTCGACGAACTCGTCGACCGAATCGAGGATGGGAAAGAAGGCGTCGATGGTGTGGTCGGCGATCATGTGCGCGATGCGCGCCGGACCTCGCGCCAGCAACTCGGGATTCTTGCGAACCAACTCGGCCACCTCTTCGACGCTCAGCGCGCGCTCGTCATGCACCGTGACGAGAAATTGGCGGCCCACGAAGAGGGTGACATTGATCGTCTCCGTGTCGTAGGGGTCATCCTCCGTTTCGGCGCAGAGTCGCACGCCCCGCAAAATGATGAGCAGGTACTGCCCGTCGTAGTCTTCGACCTTGCCGCGGCTGTTGGCGTGGAGAGCGTCCTCGATCGCCAGCGGGTGGAACTGGAAGACCGACGAGAGGATTGAGCACTGGGACTCGCTCTTGCCATCAACATCGGCCCAGAGCCAGCCGTCGCCCGCTTTAGCCCGCTCGAGAGCCGCCGGCAGCTCCTCCACGGGAATGTCGCGGCGGACGTTGCCCTGCGTGTCACGATAGATCGCCTGCGGTGTACTAATCACGGCGTGTCCTGGCTCTGGTGAGGGGAGGTTGGTGTCTTAACTATCATCCGGTCCGGTCGTTCTACTTTAGGCCCTTTTCCATTAGGCATCCAGCGAATTGCGCAGTGACGGCGCGCACAGATAAATCGAGACATAAGTTGAGCTTCGGTGGGCGACGTGCAGCCATGGCCGTAGCAGCGCGCCCCCACATCTTCATAGCCGCATCAGTCATCGTCCCGTAGGAGTGTCGTATGGTCGGTACATCGTCAATCGCCAAGCTCATCGCGTCGTGCAAGCTCGGATCGGCACAACGCGTGCTCGCCTTGCCCGTCCTCGCGTTCGCACTGAGCGCCTGCGCCTCGCAAATGCGCTTGGTCAAGGTCGCCGGGGACAACCAGGCCGGCTACGTCGGTTCGCCGGTCGACACGTCGCCCCGCGTCCAGTTGCAGACGGCCCAGGGACAGCCGATTGCAGCGGTAACCATTCGATTCGTGGCCGAGAGCGGCGGTGGCAAGATCGCGCGCGCCGACGTCCAGACCGATGCGCACGGCTTCGCCAGCGCCGGCTCATGGGTGCTCGGAGCCTTTCCCGGCAAGAACGTCCTTCTGGCGCAGATTGGCGGCAGTCAGGACTTCGGATCGACGCGCTTCTACGCCGTGGCCAGCACGCTCGGCACGACCGTGCAGGGAATCACGACGACAATGCAGACGCTGCCGACCGCGCCGATCGACGGCAGAACGCCCCTCCCCCCGGTGCTCGTCGCCCTCTCCGGCGGCGCGCGGACCGGCGCGGAAGCGGTAGCACGGAACATCCCGCCCGCTCCGCCGCCGCAGGTCGTTGCGGAAATAGCTCCGCCCAAAGCCGGCCAACCGGCAGGGGCGGACACAACGAGCGCCGCCGCCGGTGCCGTGGCCATCTCACCCGCCCCCACCGCGATGATGCCCGCGCTCACGCGCCAAACCGCGCCGACTGGCAAGGGCGTGCTCTCGGTGAGCGCGGGGTTCAACCACACCTGTGAGCTGACGGAGCTCGGCGTCATCTCGTGCTGGGGGCTGAACAGCTATGGAGCGGTGGGCGACGGGACGACCGAAAACCGATCGAGCCCGACGACGGTCGCCGGTGGCCAGCCCTTCATGGCCGTGAGCGCCGGCGCGAACCATACCTGCGGCGTAACGACCGCGGGCGTGGCGTACTGCTGGGGCTACAATGCCGCCGGCGCGCTCGGCGACGGCACCCACGAGCTGCGCGTCGCACCGACGCCGGTCGCCGGCGGCGAACGCTTCCGCTCCGTGATCTCCGGCGTCGAGCACAGCTGCGGCATCGCACTCTCCGGCGCCGCCTTCTGCTGGGGCGAGAACAAGGAAGGCCAGCTCGGCAATGGTACGACGACATCGACGGCGACGCCGTCAGCGGTATCGGGCGGACTACAGTTCGCGTCACTCACCGCCGGCACCTACCACACTTGCGGACTCACCACGGCCGGCTCGGCCTACTGCTGGGGCAGCAACTTGGCCGGCGAAGTCGGCGACGGTACGCAGACGCGGCGCATCACCCCGGTGGCGGTAGCCGGTGGCCAAACCTTCCAGATGATCACCACGCGCTACTCGCACACCTGCGGTGTCACGACCACGGGAAAGGCGCTGTGTTGGGGGATGAACGACAACGGCCAGCTCGGCGATGGCACCACGCGACTCAAGACGCAGCCGACCGCGGTGCTCGCTCCGTCCGATGCGCAGTTCGTCGCGCTCATCACCGGCGGCTATCACACGTGCGGACTGACGGCCCAGGGCGCGGCATACTGTTGGGGTGCCAACTCGCGTGGCGCGGTTGGCGACGGAACGGCACAGGACCACAACAAGCCCGTCGCCGTCAGCGGCAGTCTCAAGTTTCTTTCGCTGTCCGGCGGGTTCCAGCACACCTGCGGCATGACCAGCAATGGCATGTACTGCTGGGGCGCGAACGACACCGGTGCCCTCGGCGACGGAACACACACCGCGCGCAACGTGCCCGTGCAGGTGGCGATCAAATAGCCCACCGAGCGCGGCGGACGGCCGCGCGCCGCCAAATTCTGATTAGCTCAGTCGGGCGAAGTGGTGCTTCCTCAACTTCGCGATCTTCGGCGCGATGACAGCCTGACAGTACGGCTGACCGCCGTTTCGCGCGTAGTAGTCCTGATGGTATTGCTCCGCCTTGTAGAACGTGGCGAGAGGCGCGAGCTCGGTCACCACGGGCGCGTCCCATGCGCCGCTCTTCTCGAGATCGGCGATCGCCGCCTGAGCCATTGCGCGCTGCTCGGCCGATTGGTAGAAGATGGCCGAGCGATACTGCGTACCGGAGTCGTGGCCCTGCCGGTTGAGCGTGGTGGGATCATGGATGGTGAAGAACACATCCAGCAGATCGCGGAAGGAGATCACCTTCGGATCGAAGGTGACCTGCACGACCTCCGCGTGCCCCGTAGTCCCGGAGCAGACGGCGTTGTAGGTCGGGTTGGGAACGGTGCCGCCGGCATACCCCGACTCGACGCGCTCCACCCCACGCAGCGGCAGGAACACCGCCTCGAGGCACCAGAAGCATCCACCGCCGAGCGTGGCGGTCTCACGTGACGTAGATGAAGTCTCCATGTGAGAACCGTATCACGGCGTCATCCCGCCGCGCTACTCCGCGCGCATCGCCATCACGGGATCGACCCGCGTCGCTAAACTCCCAGTGCCGCTTTTACATTTCGGTGTCTAGCTTGAGAGTCCCTCAACGTAGAGTTCCCATGCATCGTCGTGTGTTCATCGCTCTTAGCGTCGCACTTGCCGCGGGCGCATTGGCGGTCGATGGCTGCACTACCTCGCTCGAGCCGCCACCATTCACCGATGTCGATCCCACGACGGTGACGTACGCCTCGGCGCTCGGCGTCGATTTTGCGGCGATGACGAAGACCGCGTCGGGATTGTGGCTGAGGGATTTCGTCGTAGGCGGCGGTGCCACGGCGGTCGCCGGAAAAATCGTGACGGTGAAGTACTCCGGGTATCTGTCCTCGGGCTTCAAGTTCGATGAGAATCTCAGCACCGGCCTCGTTTTTACGGTCGGCAGCCTGAGCGTGATCGCCGGATTCGATCAGGGAGTTCAGGGGATGAAAGTCGGCGGTAGGCGGAAGTTGGTATTGCCACCTTCGCTCGGATACGGCAACGCCGTTCACGGATCGATTCCGGCGAACTCGGTGCTGGTGTTCGACATCGAGCTGGTGAGCGTGACCTGATTGCCGTTGTCAGCGATTGGAAAAACCGGGGCAACGGCCTTGGGGGGCCCCCCCCCGTAAGGCGAAGGTACAACAAGCTTCGTGCACCACCCTCACCGTTCGGACGCCGGCCGCCTCGTTCCATCCCGATGCCCAACGTCCAACGCCCGCTCTCGAGAGGTACTCATGTCCGATACGTCCTCCCGCCGCGACTTCCTGAACACCCTCGCGCTCAGCGGCGCGGTGCTCGGTGTCGCGGCCGCCTGCGCCCCGTCGATGGCGCAAAGTGGATCAGCGGCCGCCGCACCCCCGGCGCCCAGCGCGGGCGACGCGCCAAAGACCAAAATCACGCCGCCTCCGGCCAAGAGCGATGGGCCGTTCGACAACTCGTGGCTCGACTCGCTCACCGCGAAGCGCAAGCAGGTGTTCGACTCCGGCTCGTACTCCGACGGCGGCATGCTGTTCTACGCCAACAATTACTTGAACGCGCATCGCGATGCGTATGACATGGCGTATCCCGACGTGCAGATTGTCATGGGCATGCACGGCGACGCCTGGCCGATCGTGCTCAACGACGCGATGTGGGAGAAGTACAAGCTCGGCGCGCAGAAGAAGACCAAGGATCCGCGCACGAAGGAGTTCGCTACGCGCAACGTCTTCTGGCAAACCCGCGTGGGCGAGCCCGGCCACGAGTTCTCCGTCAACGCGCTCCAAGCGCGCGGCGCCACCTTCATTCTCTGCAACAACGTGCTGCGATTCGTCGTCACTGACCTCGCGCAGAAGCACGGCGGCACCTACGAGGGCGTTCGCAAGGAGCTGATGACCAATATGCTGCCCGGCGTGACCGTCGTGCCGGCGATGGTTGCCGCGATCGGCCTCGCGCAGCACAAGGGATGCTCGTACGTGTACGCCGGCGGCTGACGAGGGGGAGTTCGCGCGTCGACTCTAGTTGCGTTGCGTGCTGGCTGCAGGAGATTCCCGTACCTTATTTTGAGCACTCTCCTGCGGAGACGATATGCAGATCATGCCACGCCTGATCGTTGTGGCGCTCGCGATTGGCTGTCGAGGCGCCGCCTCCGACTCATCGGGTGAGCGCGGCCTCGGCCTCGGCGTCGCCGAGCTCAACGCGGTCGACCAGGCGCGCGCGTACGAAATTGCGATGCGCGCGGCGTTCCAGCTCGAGTCCTCGCTCGTGCTGCTGCTCAATCCGGCGCACCTGCCTCGGAAGCGCAACGACATACCGGCCGACTCGGTGCCGGCGGACGTCGTCAAGGAGTTGCGAAAAATGAACGCGATTCAGGGAACGTGCGATGCCGCCGCGCCGTCGCCAAAGCGCACCCCGATCTGCGAGGCGAAAATGGCGGGCTACGAGGTACAGATGTCCGATGTGTTTCAGGTCGCACCGGATACGGTGCAGCTCTATTTCACGGCCGAGCGCTTTCGTCCGGCAAGCGACACGTTGCACAATCAGGCACCGCTCCGCCTCGAGCACCGATACACGCTGGTGCGCCGTCCTATGGGCTGGTCGGTGGCGAAGGGGGAACGGGTGGTGAAGTAGCTGGCGAATCGAGCACGTCGCGACCCCAACTCGGTAGTCTGCCGGTTGACCTCGGCCGGCTCACACAGATCGTCATCTTCACGCCTCTTCGCATGCCTACTGCCCACCAAAGCGCCGACCTCATCCTCCGACTCTATGAGCTCCGACGCGATCCGGAGATGCGCGCGGCGCGCGACTGGTTCTTTTCGCGCTTCCATCCCAAGAGCGCCCAGGAAGTATTCGCCCAATGGATGGGACCGGACAGCGCCCACTACCGCATGGTCACCACCTATTGGGAGATGGCGGCGACGCTTGTCACCCACGACGCCATCGACCCGGGGATGTTCCACGCGGCGAATACGGAGTACGCGGCGGTCATCGCCAAGTTGGGGCCGTTCCTCGCCGAATTGCGTGCACTCGCACGCACCCCGCATTACCTCGAACAGCTCGAACGCGTCGTACAGGGGATGCCCGACGGAGAATCACGGCTGGACGGGTTCCGGCGCTACATGAAACACAAGGAGCAGCAGGGAAATCGCGATTGAAGGACAACGGGCTCGCGGTCCGTTAACGGCAGCCGGGCGTAAATCATTAAAGCTCTGTTGGATTTGGCTCTCCCATCACATTATGTACCCACTGCTTCACCCCCCCCCGCACGGTACTTGGCGCCAAGGCCGCCTAGAGGCTCTCATGTCCCTCCATTTTCCATGGAGCAGGATCGTCATCAACGGAATGATGTGGTTCACGATGGGCGTATGGGCATCCGTACTGCTGGATGACTGGAGGTCTACGGCAGGTTGGAAGCTAGCCCTCATGTTTGCCGCCGCCGCCGTTCTACTCGCCGCGTACAGTTGGCTGCTCGTCACGGGCATCCGCAGCTGGGCCGCAAGTCGCGGCGCGAATCTAGACGAGGTGCGGACGACGACAGAAGTTCCAGAGACCACCTGAGCGGGCCGGAAGGACGACGAGAACGGGGGGGTGAGATCGCGTTGACGATCCCGCCCCCCCGCTCGCTACCGCGGTGTCGCTTCAGGGCGTCTTCGTCGTGTCCTTCTTCGGGCTGAGCTTCCTGGCGTCCCGCTGGGTCTCCGCCTTCACGTCGTGGCCGGCTTTCGCGATCGCTTTACCCGTGTTGTGCAGCGCCGTCCCGATGTGTTTGCCCGTGCGCTTGGTCTCGTGCTTCACATCCGAGCCGGCCTTGTCGAGCGTCTTGCCCACCTTGGTTCCCTTGGACTGTGCGCTCGATGGTGGCGCCTTGATGGTGTCCTGCGCCAGGGTCACGGACGGTGCCGACAGCATCGCCGCACCAATGGCGACCACGGAGATGGCGGTAATGGCCTTCATGAGATCCTCTCGACGTTGAGTGTGCGAAGCCCCAGATAGGCAATTTTCGCGCAAACGCCTCCGCGCGCGCTACGTGCGAAGAAGAAGATTCGAGATCGTGCTGGCCAGTGCGTCCAGACGCCGCGCCGCGTCCTTGCCGACCTGTCCGCGCCGCATGAACAGCTCGGAGGCGCGGTTCAAGTCGTTCACGTTCTCCCACGTCACGCCAAGCGCGCAGCTCGCGTGGGCAATGCCGCGCTCGGTCTTCACCAGCGTGGTGCCACGCGTCATCGGATGATCGCAGAAGGGGCACAGCTTCGCAGGTGGCGTGGCGGGTGGGACGTCACCGGGGGGAGGGGGAGACTTGGGGGCCATGATTGAAGGACGAGCCACAGACGCCTGCGGTCAAGTCTCGCTATCCCCCTCGCAACGCCTGCGTCGGATCGACTCGCGTCGCCCGCCGCGCCGGCAGCCAGCTCGCAAGCAACGCCGCGCCGAGCAGCAGCACGATGATGGACGCGAACGTCACTGGATCGGACGGCGCAACGTCGAACAGCAGCGCTCGCAGCACCCGCGTCGCCGCCAGAGCCGCCGCGAGGCCGACGATCACTCCCGCACCAGCCAGCGCGATCCCCTGCCCCACCACCAGCATCAGGACGTTTCGCCGCTCCGCGCCGAGCGCCATGCGGATGCCTATCTCGCGTGTGCGCTGCGCGACCGAGAAGGACATGACGCCGTAGATCCCAATGCCGGCCAGCGCCAGTGCTACGCCGGCGAAGAGCGCCAAAAGGATCGCGCTGAATCGCGCCTGCGCCATCGCGTCCGCAACGCGCGCGCGGAGCGTGAGCACATCGTAAACGGGAAAGCCCGGCGCGATCTCGCGAATCGCGTGGCGGGCGGGACCGGCCATCGAAGCGGGATCGCTGGTGCCGCGCAGGTAGATCATCATGCCCTGCCGCACCGACTGGAAGTACGAGATGTACGCCTCGGGCCTGGGCAGCGAGTCGATGGAACCGAAGCGCACATCGCCGACGATGCCGACTACGGTAGCGCCATCCGCGAAGCCGCCCTGTCCGAGTCCGACGCGCTTGCCGATGGGATCCTCGTTCGGCCAATACCGTCGCGCGGCGGTCTCGCTCATCACCACGACTTTCGGCGCGCCAACCCGATCCGCCGCCGTGAACAATCGACCGCGCTTGAGCGGCACACGCAGCGCGCTGAACCAACTCGGGCTGACCCAGTTCACTCCCACCTCCGGCGCCGATCCGTCCGGCACGGGTGGCCTGTCGAGAAAGGTGATCTCGGTCGAGTTGCATCCGCCGGCAAGCGGCGGACAGTTGCCGAGGCCGACATCCGTCACGCCCGGAAGCGCGCCGAGTCGCGCCAGCATCAGATCGTAGAAGGCTGGCAGTGAATCGCGCGCCATCGACTGTCTCGGCACGGTCATGCGCAACGTCAGCACGCTCCTCGGGTCGAAGCCTGGATTTACCGCCAGCATTTTCCCAAGGCTGCGCAGCAGGAGACCGGAGCCGGCCAGCAGCACGATCGCCAACGCGACTTCGGCGATCACCAGCATGTTGCGACTGGCGAAGCGTCGCAGCATCGCGCCGCGCACGCGCTCACCGCCAACGGTGAGCGATGCGGTGAGCGAGGGCCGCGTCGCCTGCAGCGCGGGCGCGAGGCCGAACAGCAGTCCGGTGATGACCGCCAGCGCCGCCGCGAAGATCATCGCCGACGCATCGAGCCGCACCGATGAGAAGACGACGGCGCCAAGCCCGCCGAGCTGCTGCGCGCGCAGCGTGCTGGCGGGATTCACGGCGCCGAGCAGCTTCACTCCCCACCAGGCGACGAGCACGCTGGCCGCGGCGCCGAGCAGCGAGAGGAGCAGGCTCTCGGTGAGCAGCTGCCTAACGAGTCGCGAGCGGCCGGCACCGATGGCCAGCCGCACGCCGATCTCGCGCCGGCGCGACGTCGCGCGTCCGAGCAGGAGGTTCGCGATGTTGGCGCAGGCGATGAGCAGCACGCAGGCGACGGCGCCGAGCAGCACCAGGAGCGAGCGTCGCACGAGAGGATCGACGCGAACGCCGTTCAGCTCGCGCGCGGTGGCCCCCCAGTGCCCGCCGACGCGGCCGGGAATCTCGGCGTCGATCCGCGCGCCGAGCACCGCCATCGCGCGCGCCGCCGCCTCGGGAGTCACTCCTTTGCGCAGCCGTCCGACGAGCTCGAACTCGTGGCTCCACTTTTCGGCCAGACCCGGCCCGTCGCGCGTCATGACCGGCACCATGAGCTCGGCTTTTCCAGTCAGCCCTTTGAAGCCTGGCGGCAGCACACCGACCACGGTGAAGGGCTTTCCATCGAGGGTGATCGCCTTGCCGAGGATGGCGGGGTCGGCGTTGTAGCGGCGTTTCCACAGTGCGTCGCCGAGGATGACGATGAAGCGCGTGTCGGGATGCTGATCTTCTTCGGGAAGAATCCCTCGTCCGACGACCGGCGCGATGCCGAGCGTGGGCAGGTAGCGGCCGCCGATCATCTCGCCGGAGATGCGCTCGGGGTCGCCGTCGCCGGTAAGAGACGACTGCGTCTCCTCGTAGAGGCCCAGGTCCTCGAACACGTTCTGCGCATCGCGGAGCGCGGCGAACTTCGGGAAGGACCACACCATGTCGCTCCGCGCCGGGCGTCCTTCGGCGGCCGGAGTGACGAGGGTGATCTGCATCAGCCGGTCCGGCTCGCGGAAGGGGAGCGGCCGGAGCAGCAGCGTGTTCACCGCGCTGAAGATCGCCGTGTTGGCGCCGATGCCGATGGCGAGCGTCAGCACGGCGGTGAGGGTAAAGCCCGGCGCGCGTCGCAGGGTGCGAATGGCGAAGCGGAGATCCTGTCTCGCCGCGTCGATCAACGAGAATCCAGCCATGCGCCTCGTCTCCTCTTTGAGGTACGTCACGTTCCCGAAGCGGCGACGGGCAAAGACGCGCGCTTCGTCGCCGGCGAGCCCGCGATGCTCGGCTTGCATTTCATCGAGCGAGAGATGGAACTCGAGCTCCTCGTTCAGCTCGCGCTCGTACCGCGAGCCGCGCACGAGGGTGCGCAGGCGGTGGCGGAGCCCATCGAGGAAAGACATGATGGCGTTCGCTCAGGCGCGCCGCATTACGCGGTTGATGGCGAGCAGAGCGCGGTCGAAGCTGGTGATTTCGGCGCCGAGTTGCTTGCGGCCGGCAGCGGAAATGGTGTAATAGCGCGCGCGCCGCCCCGTGGGCGACTCGCCCCACTTGGAGGTGACCCATCCTTTTTTCTGCAAACGCTCGAGGGCAGGATAGAGCGATCCCTGCTCGACCCGCAGGACGCTCTCCGACAGCCGCTCGATGTGCTGCGCGACGGCGTAGCCGTGCAGCGGTTGCACGGTCAGCGTCTGGAGGATCAGCATGTCGAGCGTCCCGGGGACGAGCTCGGCTTTGGAGGCGGAGGGACGGGGCATGGCCGGGGAATAGGTTGATAGACTACCCATAATATGTCGATAGACTACCTATCGTGCAAGATAGCGCCGCATTCATTACCTGGCGCGAGTCATTGTCCAATGCTTTCTGACGAGTCCGCCACGTTTTCTCACGGAGTTGTTTTGTGATTTCTCTTCGCCGGCCGTCTGCCGCATTCGCAGTCATCGCGCTTCTCGCGCTTCAGGTGCCGGCGGTCGCTGCCCAGCAATTTCCCGCTGGGGCATTCGGCGAGATGCGGTGGCGCATGATCGGACCGTTTCGGGGGGGCCGCACCGTCGGCGCCACAGGGGTGCGGGGACAACCGAACGTCTTCTATGTCGGAGTGAACAACGGCGGCGTGTGGAAAACGACCGATTTCGGCCGTACCTGGAATCCGATCTTCGACGATCAGCCGACGGGATCGGTGGGCACGGTCGCCGTGGCCCCGTCGGATCCGAACATCCTCTACGTCGGCAGCGGAGAGGGGCTGCAGCGGCCCGATCTCTCGACCGGCGACGGCATTTACAAGTCGGCCGATGCGGGAAAGACGTGGACGCACATGGGACTCGACGATGCGCAGCAGATCGGCTCCATCCTCATCGACCCTAGCGATCCGAATCGCGTCTTCGTCGCCGCACTCGGCCATCCCTACGGACCGAACGCCGAGCGCGGCGTGTTTCGGTCGACCGATGGCGGAAAGTCGTGGCAGAAGGTGCTGTACAAGGATGAGAACACGGGCGCCATCGCGCTCGCGTTCGATCCGACGAACCCGCAAACGATCTACGCCGATCTGTGGGCGGCGCGTCAAGCGCCGTGGGAGAATGGCGCGTTCCAGGGGCCCGGCTCGGGGTTGTTCAAGTCGATCGATGGCGGCACGACGTGGCGGCAGCTGACGACGGGATTGCCCACCACCGCGCAGGGACTCGGCCGCATCGGCTTCGCGATTGCCCCGAGCGATGCGAAGCGCATGTATGCGGTGGTTGATGCGGGCCCGCTCACCGGCATCTACCGCTCCGATGATGCCGGCGAGAGCTGGCGGAGGACGAATAGCGAGAGTCGCGTGTCGGGCCGCGGATCCGATTTCGCGGAGGTGAAGGTCGACCCACGCAATCCGGATGTGATCTACGTCGCGAACACGTCGGCGTACAAGTCGACCGATGGGGGCGCGGGCTTCGCGGCCTGGAAGGGCGCACCGGGCGGCGACGATTATCACACGGTCTGGATCAACCCCGACGTGCCGCAGATCATTTTGCTGGCCGTCGATCAGGGCGCGACGATCACGGTGAACGGCGGTGAGACGTGGAGCTCGTGGTACAATCAGCCGACGGCCCAGATGTACCACGTGATCACCGACAATCAGGTTCCGTATTGGGTGTACGGCGCGCAACAGGAGTCGGGATCCGTCGGCATCGCCAGCCGCGGCGATTACGGGCAGATCACCTTCGCCGATTGGATGCCGATTGGGGTGGAGGAGTACGGCTATGTGGCGCCGGATCCGCTCGACCCGAACATCATCTACGGCGGCAAGGCATCGCGGTGGGACAAGCGCACGCGACAGACGCAGAACATCTCCCCGAATGTGACTCGGGGAGGAGGCAAATACCGATTCCTGCGCACGATGCCGATTTTGTTCTCGTACGTCGATCCGCACGTGCTCTATCTCGCCGGCAACGTGTTGTTCAAGACGACGACCGGGGGCAAGAGCTGGACGGTGATCAGTCCCGACCTCACGCGCACGACCGACTCGACGGCGCCGCCGAACATTGGTGTGTTCAGCGATCAGGCCCAGGCAAAGGCCCATCACGGCGGGGTGATCTACGCGGTCGCCCCATCGCGAAAGACGGTGAACACGATCTGGGCGGGTTCTGATGATGGGCTCATCCACCTGACGCGCGACGGCGGCGCGCACTGGGCCAACGTCACGCCCAAGGAGCTGACGACGTGGGCGAAGGTGTCGCAGCTGGAGTCATCACACTTCGATGACAACACCGTCTACGCGGCGATCAACAGCTTCAGGCTCGATGACCTCAAGCCGCACATCTATCGCACGCACGACGGCGGCAAGACGTGGACGCATACGACCACCGGCATTCCGGACAACGAAGGCGCGGTGAACTCAGTGCGTGAAGATCCCGTGCGAAAGGGGATGTTGTTCGCCGGTACCGAGCGGCAGGTCTACGTCTCGTTCGACGATGGCGACCACTGGCAGTCGCTGCGCCTCAACATGCCGGCGTCGTCGATTCGCGATCTGGTGATTCACGACGCCGACGTCATCGTCGGCACGCACGGTCGCTCGTTCTGGATTCTCGACGACATCTCCAGGGTGCGCCAGCTCGATGGCAACGCGATGGTGGTCGATGCGCATCTCTACAAGCCGAGGCTCACCTATCGCATGCGGCGCAACAGTTGGTCGGACACTCCCCTGCCGCCGGAAGAGCCCGCGGGGCAGAATCCGCCCGACGGCGCGATCCTCGACTACTTCTTGAGGAACGACGCGCCCGGTGCGGTGGCGATCGAGCTTCTCGACGCGTCCAACAAGCTCGTGCGCCGCTTCTCGAGCGAGGACAAACCCGACACGGTCGACGCCAAGGACATCAACGTGCCGTACTACTGGGTACGGTTGCCAAAGCATCTCTCCGCTGCCGCGGGGATGCATCGCTGGGTGTGGGATCTTCGCTATCCGACTCCCGAAGTCACGAGTCGCGATTTTCCGATCTCTGCCATCTATCACGATACGCCGCGGGAGCCGCTTGGCGCCTTTGCGCTGCCGGGCAGATACACGGTGAAGTTGACGGTGAACGGTCAGAGCACGACGCAGCCGCTCGTGCTCACGATGGATCCGCGCGTCAAGACATCGCCGGCGGCGCTGACGCAACAGTTCACGATCGCGAAGGGAGTGCAGGACGCGCTGCACGAGGTGGCCGTCGCCACGGAACAAGCGCGTACGTTGCGCGTCCAGCTTCGCGCCCTACGCGAAAAAACAGCTCCAGCTCCGCTCGCCGATGCCGTCGCCGCCACCGAGCGCAGGGTCACAGTGCTCGCAGGCGTCGGCGGCGGCGGTGGCGGCCGCGGCGGTCCGCCGACGGCGGGGGCGGGCACCTTCGCGCAGCTGAGCGCCGAGCTCACTCAATTACTCAACGTCATTGACGGGTCTGATGAACCGCCGACGCGTCAGGCGATGGCGGCTTTCGCCGAGCTACAAAAATCTCTCGCCGCGCTCTCATCGAAGTGGCGCGAGTTCATGGCCAAGGACATCACCGGCCTCAATACGCAGCTCAGGGCGGCGGGCATGGCGGAGCTGATCAGCAAGTAGCCGCCTCAACAAGCCCGCTTGCGCTCGTTCATCGCTTCGACAGTCGCGCGAGAATCGAATCGGACCAGACCGGTAGTCGCACAGCCGCGTTGGACGGCACTTCGCCGGAGGAGGGTTGCCTCAGTGGTCGCGGTGCTTCGGGCAAAACCGTCATCTGTCATCTGTCTCGAGTCCTACTGCAGTCGCTTGCAGTCAACGACTCTTCCCGAGAGCCACTTTACCATCTGACCACGACCGATTGCTGGATGACTGCAGACAGATGACGGAGAACGCGAGGCACCAAAGAGAGCGCGCGCCTGTGCCCCGATCAGAATCAAATCGCTGACGTTTCGCCCCTCGTGCCTCCGGCGGGCGCTCGACATCTTAGCGCGTCCGCGACACTCAAGGGGTACCATGCGCTCAGCTCTCGTTCTCTTCGCGTCCCTGTCGTTCTCCGTCGCGGTCACCGCGGCGCACGCGCAGCAAGACACGACTCGCCGGCCCGCCGCGAAGGGCCGAGATCTGCCGCTCGATGCGACGCGCAACGTGCCGATCGACACCGACGAAGGATCGTGGATCTCGCTCGACGTCTCGCGCGACGGGAAGACGATCGTCTTCGACCTGCTCGGCGATCTGTACACCATGCCGGTGGCGGGCGGCGAGGCGACCGCGCTGACGAGCGGAATGATGTACGACGCGCAGCCGCGCTTTTCGCCCGACGGCAAGCTGGTGGTGTTCACATCGGACCGCGATGGCGGCGACAACGTGTGGACGATCGACCTGGCGACCAAGCAGACGCGTCAGATCACGCGCGGCAAGAACAATCGCTACCGGTCGCCGGACTGGACGCCGGACGGATTGTACATCGTCGTCTCGCGCGCGACGACGCCGATCGGGCCGTCCAAGCTGTGGATGTATCACCGCGATGGCGGCGGCGGGACGCAGCTCGTGCGCGACGCGACGCCGCTCCCGAATGGCGCGTTCCCGGTCAGCACGCTCGGCGCGGCGTTCGGCAAGGACGACCGGTACATCTGGATGGCGCAGCGGTCGGGCTCGTGGGAGTACAACTCCGGTCTGCCGCAATACCAGCTCATGACGTTCGACCGCAAGACGGGACGCCGCGAGAATCGCGCGGCGCCCTACGGCTCGGCGTTCCGGCCGGCGCTGTCGCGCGATGGGAAGTATCTCGTCTATGGCACGCGCTACGAAGCGCAGACGGGCCTGCGCATCCGCGATCTCGAGACGAGCGATGAGCGTTGGCTCGCCTTCCCCGTGCAGCGCGACGAGCAGGAATCGGTCGCCCCGCTGGACGTGCTCCCGGGCTATTCCTTCACGCCGGACAGCAAGTCGGTCATCACGACGTATGGGGGCAAGATCTGGCGCGTGCCGGTCGACGGCTCCGCGCCGGCAAATATTCCGTTTCACGTGCGCACGCAGATCGGACTCGGTCCGAAGTTGGCGTTTACCTATCGCGTCGATGATGCGCCGGAATTCACCGTGCGGCAGATGCGCGACGCCGCGCCGTCGCCCGACGGCAAGCGGCTCGCCTTTGTGGCGATGGACAGGTTGTATGTAATGGATTTCCCCGGCGGCACGCCGAAGCGGTTGAGCGACCTCGAAGGGAACGACGCGCAGCCCGCGTGGTCGCCCGATGGCAAGTGGATCGCCTTCGTGACGTGGACCATGGAGGGCGGGCATCTCTACAAGGTCGCGTCGACAGGCGGCGCACCGGTCGCGCTCACGCCGGCCAATGCGCTCTGGCTGCAACCCGTGTGGTCGCCCGATGGATCGCGCATCGTGGTGAGCCGGAGTCCGGCGCAGACGGTGCGCGAGCAGGGCGGTTTCACCGGCGCGGCCGAGTTGGTGTGGGTGCCCGCCGCCGGCGGTAAGCCGACCTTTATCGCCAGCGGACAGGGACGTGGCTCGCCGCACTTCGCGGCGTCGGACACCGGCCGCATTTTCCTCTACGGGCAGGGCGAAGGGCTGATCTCCATCCGCTGGGATGGCAGCGACCAGCGCACGCACCTGCGTGTGACGGGCGCGCGCTTTCCCGATCCCGCGCCCGGTGGCGCGACCGCCGCGCCGGCCGGCACGATCCGCATGTCGCCGCTCGGCGATCAGGCGCTGGTACAGGTCTCCAGCGATCTCTATGTCGTTCCCGTGCCCTTCGCCGGAGATGCGCCGACGATCGCGCTAGCCGACCCAACGGCAGCCGAGTTTCCGGCGCGGAAGTTGACCGACGTCGGCGCGCAGTTCCCGTCGTGGAGCGGCGATGGCAAGCGGGTACACTGGTCGATTGGCAACTCGCACTTCGTCTACGATCTCGACCGCGCGCGCGCGGTCGATGATTCGATCGAGACGGCGCGTCGCGCCCGCGGCGACAGCGCCGGGGCCGCGCCGGCCAGTCCCGCCGCGAACCCGCGCGGCTATCAGCCCGTGGAAACGCGCATCATCATGAAGTCGAAGCGCGATACGCCTGAGGGCGCCACCGTCTTGCGCGGCGCGCGCATCGTGACGATGAAGGGCGATGAAGTGATCGAGCACGGCGACATCGTCGTCCGCAACAACCGCATCATCGCGGTCGGCGCGAGCGGCAGTGTGCAGCTTCCCGCTGGCGCGCATGTGGTCGACGTCAGCGGCACGACGATCGTGCCCGGCTTCGTCGACACGCACGCGCACCTCCGGCTGCAACAAGGGGTGCACAACCAACCGTGGTCGTATCTGGCCAATCTCGCCTACGGCGTCACCACCACGCGCGATCCGCAGACGGGCACCACCGACGTTCTTTCGTACGAAGATGCGGTGATGGCGGGCTCGGCCGTCGGCCCGCGCATCTACTCGACCGGCCCAGGACTGTTCGGCACCAACTATCAGCCGGGCGCGGGTGAGGACATCAAGGATCTCGACCACGCGCGTCGCGTCATGCGCCGCTATAGCCAGTACTACGACACGAAGACACTCAAGATGTACATAGCGGGAAACCGCCAGCAGCGGCAGTGGATCATTCAGGCGGCGAATGAGCAGCAGGTGATGCCGACGACGGAAGGCGCGCTCGATTTCCGTTACGAGCTCACCATGCTGATGGATGGATATCCCGGCCAGGAGCATTCGCTCCCCATCACGCCGCTGTACAAGGATGTCGTGACGCTGTTCGCGCAGAGCGGCATCACCTACACGCCGACGCTCATCGTCGCGTACGGCGGCCCGTGGGGCGAGAACTACTTCTACGAAACGGAGAGCGTCTACGACGATGCGAAGCTGCGGCACTTCACCCCGTACGAGGTGCTCGCGCAATCCACGCGCCGCCGGGTGCGCGGCACCTTCGGCGGCGGTAACTCCGGCGGCTGGTTCATGAAGGACGAGTACACCTTCACCGACATCGCGAAGGTGGCGAACGAGATCGTCAAAGCCGGCGGTCGCATCGGCATTGGCAGTCATGGCCAGCTCCAAGGACTCGGCTACCACTGGGAGCTGTGGATGGTGCAGTCCGGCGGGATGTCGCCGCACAACGCGCTGCGCTGCGCCACGATCTTCGGCGCTGAAGCGATCGGATTGTCCACCGACCTCGGCTCGCTCGAACCGGGCAAGCTGGCCGACCTCGTGATCCTCAACGCGAATCCGCTCGAGAACATCCGCAACTCGAACACGATCCGCATGGTGATGAAGAACGGCCGCCTCTACGACGGCAACACGGTCGACGAGGTGTGGCCGCGCCAACGCAAGATGCCCGCGGTTCCGGGAATCGCCGAGCGACCCAAGACATCAGCGGGGATGAAGTAGCAAAGAAGCGAACGGAATCTCTCCGCGCGCCCCAACCCCTAGCCCCTAACCCCAAGCCCCAACGCGTGCCCTTCCCACTCGATCCTTCTCTTCATGGCCGCCGCCCTGGCGCTGAACCTGACGCCAGGCCCCGACATGTTGTACGTCATCGCGCGAAGTACCGCCGAGGGACGACGTGCGGGCGTGGTGTCGGCATTCGGTATCGGCGTGGGGACGCTCGTCCACATCACCGCGCTGGCGCTGGGACTCTCGGCGCTGCTCGCCGCGGTGCCGGTCGCGTACGACATCGTGCGCTACGCCGGCGCGGCGTATCTCATCTACCTCGGCGTACGCGCGATCGTGCGACTGCCGGGGCTCACGGGCGATGTCGCGGTCGAGCGCGCGAGCTTACGGGCGGTGTTTCGCCAAGGCGTGACTACGAACGTGCTGAACCCGAAGGTCGCGCTGTTCTTTCTGGCGTTCCTTCCGCAGTTCGTCGATCCGTCGCGCGGGAGCGCGGTGTTTCAAACCGCGGCGCTCGGCCTCATGTTCGACGTGCAGGGCACGCTGGTGAACATTGGCGTCGCGGTCGGCGCCAGCTCGTTAGGCACGTGGTTGCGTACGCGTGGCGAGCGAAGCGGCCGAGTGTTGGGACGCATGACGGGCGTGCTGTTTATCGGGCTAGGGGCGAGGCTGGCCTGGAAGCGCGGGTAAGGACCGAACGGCAGCTGCGGTCACACGGACTATGTCCGACGGATAGGCTAACTTTTGAGCGAGCCGCATTCACTCGCCCCGGTAACTGCTGGCAGGGATGGAGACGGCGATCAATGTCAACGAACGAGAGCCGCTCGCGAGATGAATCCGAGTATTTCACTCTTCAGGAATTCGAGGCCGCCTTCCGGCACATCGCAAGTGCCAATGATGCGAAACGGCAGGCACGCGAGATGATCGCAGGACGCGCTCTCGACGACAACGGTCCGCCATGGCAGCTGGCACCCGACATACTCGATCTCCTGTCACTCGTATCGGACAGTTGCGCAGAACGTGTCCGCGAGATTCTCAACATTTCGGTTGAGGAAGCTCGAGAGCGCCGCGTGCGAGCAAGCACTCGCTTCCAATCCCACGAATAGTCGGTGGCCGCATTGGGATCACGGGTCGAGCCTGGCGAAGCGAGCGGGAGCATTCGAGAGTCGTGAACGCGAAGAGATCAGTAGCGCTCGCGTTCACGTCATGGCGTATTGCGCTCGTACTTTGTTTGACTGAGCCTCAGCTAGACTCCAGAGGTGGTCCTTCAGCCGAGTCACAATGCATCCATCATTTCTTGTTTGGCTAGGTCGTCTCACGACTTCGCGGATAAGGCTCGCGCCATGATCACTGGTGACATTAAGAACCAGGTCGACCGCATTTGGGACGCGTTCTGGTCGGGCGGTATCTCGAATCCACTCGAGGTGATCGAGCAAATCACCTACCTGCTGTTCATCCGCAGGCTCGACGACTTGCACACGCTCGAGGAGAATAAGTCGCTTCGCCTAAAGAAGGCGATGGAGCGGCGAGTCTTTCCCGAAGGCAAGGACCCCAGAGGCCGTCCGTACGATAGTCTGCGCTGGTCGCGCCTCAAGCACTTCGCTCCGGCTGAGATGTACACCGTCATCGGCGAGCACGTCTTCCCGTTCCTGCGCACGCTGGGCGGCGACGATTCCACATACGCCCATCACATGAAGGACGCCCGCTTCACCATCCCCACGCCGGCGCTCCTCGCCAAAGTCGTGGACCTGCTCGACAACGTGCCCATGGAGGAGCGCGACACCAAGGGCGACGTCTACGAGTACATGCTCGGCAAGATCGCCTCGGCGGGGCAGAACGGTCAGTTCCGCACGCCGCGCCACATCATCCGCTTGATGGTGGAGCTGATGGCGCCTCAGCCCGGCGACGTGATCTGCGATCCGGCCTGCGGCACGGCGGGCTTTCTCGTCGCGGCGGGCGAACACCTGCGCGCGCGCCACCCGAATCTGTTGCACGACGCGAAACTGAGGGAGCACTTCCACCATCGCATGTTTCACGGCTTTGACTTCGACAACACCATGCTGCGCATCGGGAGCATGAACATGCTGCTGCACGGCGTGGAGAATCCGGACATTCGCTACCGGGACTCGCTGGCGCAGGATCACGCGGGTGAGGAAGAGAAGTACACGCTGGTGTTGGCCAATCCGCCGTTCGCCGGGAGTCTCGACTACGAGAACACGGCCAAGGACCTGCTGCAGATCGTCAAGACGAAGAAGACCGAACTGCTCTTTCTCGCACTCTTCCTACGGCTCCTCAAGCCTGGCGGCCGCGCCGCGGTGATCGTGCCTGAGGGAGTGTTGTTCGGATCGAGCAAGGCGCACAAGGAACTGCGGCGCATGCTGGTGGAAGATCAGAAGCTTGATGCCGTGGTGTCGTTGCCCGGCGGCGTGTTCAAGCCGTATGCAGGCGTCTCGACGGCGATCCTCCTGTTCACCAAGACCAACTCAGGCGGCGCCGGCCACGTCTGGTTCTACGACGTCGACGTCGACGGCTGGAGTCTCGACGACAAACGCACGCCGCTCCTCTCCGATGACAGGCTCGGCCCAGTGCCGCGCGCGGCGCTGACCGAGGCCGAGCACGCGAAGAACAACCTGCCCGACGTGCTCGCGCGGTGGACGGCGCGTGACAGCGCTGAGCGCGAGCGGGCGCGCACGGCGCAGAGCTTTTGTGTTCCGAAGGCGGAGATCGCTGCGCAGGGGTACGACCTCTCGCTTAACCGGTACAAGGAAGTCGTCCACGAGGTCGTCGAGCATCGGGCGCCGAGGGAAATACTCGGCGAACTCGGGCGGCTGGAGGAGGAGATTCAGCGAGGAATAGGCGATCTGTTGGGAATGCTCGAATGATTGAGGTGTGTATTGATGAGGTCACCGACTTTGTGCTTGACGGCACTCATGGCTCGCCTATTCGGACCGACACGGGCATTCCCGTATTGAGCGCGCAGAACGTCAAAGACGGTAAGCTAAGCTTCGACACTGATCGGTACACGTCGCCCGCTGAGTACGAGAACTTCAATCGACGTCTTCAGGTCAGGTCAGGGGACCTGCTGCTCACCATTGTTGGGACGATCGGCCGTGTAGCCGTAATAGATGAAGTACGACCACTAGTGTTTCAGCGCAGCGTTGCAGTGCTTCGTCCCAATTCGGCGAAATTGTCGTCGCGTTTTTTGTTCCATGCATCCCGTGCTCCGGACTTTCAAGCACAACTGTTGCGCTCATCGAATCAATCTTCGCAAGCGGGCGTATACCTCGGAAAGCTCAAGAAAGTGCACATGCCTCTCCCGCCGCTTGCCGAGCAGCGGCGAATTGCGGAGATCCTGGATAAGGCGGACGCGCTGCGAACCAAGCGCCGCGCGGCGCTCGCGCAGCTGGACGCCCTCACGCAATCCATCTTTCTCGACACGTTTGGCGACGCAATCGCCCTCGGATGGAGAATGGCAAAAGTTCGCGACGTTGCCGAGCCGACAGCGGGGTCCATCCGTACTGGGCCTTTCGGCAGTCAGCTGCTGCATGGCGAATTCACCAGCTCCGGCGTCGCCGTATTGGGCATCGACAATGTCGTAGCGAACGAATTTCGATGGGGAGAACTACGCTTTATCAGCAAGACGAAGTACAGCCAATTTCGCCGCTATACGGTTCGGCCTGGGGACGTCTTGATTACGATCATGGGCACCTGCGGCCGATGCGCGGTCGTGCCGGACGACATCCCGAGTGCCATAAACACGAAGCATCTTTGCTGCATTACCGTAGATAGGACCAAGTGCCTACCTGGGTTCTTGCACGCCTACTTCCTGAGACATCCACTCGCGGCGAGGTATCTTCGGCAAAACGTGAAGGGTGCGATCATGTCCGGGCTAAACATGGGCATCATCGAAGCGATGCCAATTCCGATGCCGCCGATCGATATCCAGCGTTCATTCGACGCCCGTGTCACCGCTCTCGAGAGATTGCGAGTCACCTTCCGCACGGCTCTCGCCGACCTCGACGCCCTCTTTGCCTCCCTCCAACACCGCGCCTTCCGCGGCGAGCTGTAGCCCGTGCCCGCCTTTGTGCCACGCTTCACCATCTCGAATGCGATTACGACGGCACTCACCGCCATCGAGCGGGCGCGCGGATTTCTCGAGGCAGCAACGCTCTCAGACGCCTGGATAGAACGCATGAGCCGGCGCGCGCTACTTCTCGAGGCGCACCACACCACACACATCGAAGGAACCCAACTCACGTTGGACGAGGCGTCGCGACTGTGGGCCGGCGAAACAGTAGCGAACGCCAATAGCGACGACGTGCGCGAGCTGCTCAACTACCGCGATGCCTTCAACCTGGTCTCGGATTATCTGGACAGCGGCGAGCCGATCACCGAAGGCCTCATCCGCGAGATCCACAAGCGCCTGGTCAAAGGCGTGCGCGGCGGCGCCGCGAAGCCCGGACAGTACCGCACGATTCAGAACTACGTCGCCCACAGTCACACGCGTGAGATCGTTTACACGCCGCCCCCGCCGGCGGAAGTCGCGCCACTCATGCGAGAGCTCGTGGAGTGGCTGCGCGCCGATACGGGCATTCACCCCGTGCTCCTGGCCGGCATCGCGCAGTTCCAGCTCGTCCACATCCACCCTTTCGTGGACGGCAACGGGCGCGCGTCGCGCCTGCTGTCCACGTTGTGCCTCTACCGCACCGGCTACGACTTCAAGCGGCTGTTCACTCTGAGCGAGTTCTACGACCGCGACCGAACCGCTTTTTACGCCGCGCTGCAAGGCCTGCGAGCGCACGAGATGGACCTCACCGGCTGGCTCGAATACTTCGTGCACGGTCTGATGCAACAGTTGGAAGAGGTCAAGAATCGCGGGGCCTCGATCATGCGCCGCGACATCATCGTCCGCGAGCACCGGCTCAACGAACGACAGGGTTTGGCCATCGAACAGCTGCTCCAGTCCTCGCGAATAGACATCCGCGAGTTCGAGGAGCTATGTCCGGGTGTGAGCCGTCGCACGCTACAGCGTGATCTCACGGCCCTCGAGGCCACGGGCCTGGTCCGCCACGAAGGCGAGACCAACAAGCTGGTCTACCTGCCCGGAAAAGGGCTGTGACAGACTTGCGACAGAACTTGCGACAAACTCACGACACGACTTGCGACATGCCGGCGGAATCCATGACGAACTGTGACAAGCTGTGACAGCTCACTCTGACAGCAGATGAGCCAGTTCGCCTTCCTCCAGCCCGAGTGGCCGGCGGTCTTCGACGCGGCCGCGCGCGCCGAGTCCGCCGTCAATGCCGACCCGCGCACTGCTTGCTTTTATTCGCGGCGCGCACTCGAGCTGGCGGTGAGCTGGGCGTACAAGCACGACGCCGCACTCAAGCTCCCGTATCAAGACAACCTCTCGGCGCTGATTCACGAGCCGACATTCAAGCAGGTCGCCGGCGAAGCAGTGTTCAGCAAGGCGCGGGTGATCAACACACTCGGCAATCGTGCCGTGCACAGTCACCGCGCGGTCCCTACGGAGGACGCCCTCGCTGCGGTGCGCGAGCTGTTTCATGTCGCCTATTGGTTTGCGCGCACGTACGCTAGAGCGACCCGCCCCGCTCCAGGCCTCGCCTTCGATGCTGCATCGGTTCCGCGAGTCGCGCCGTCAGCGCAAAAGACCGCCGAGCAGCTCGAACTCCTCGAGGCGAGTCTGCGCGACCGTGATGAGAAGCTCGCGGCGCTCCTCTCGGACAAGAGCGCGCTCGACGAGGAGCTCAAGCGCGTTCGCGAGGAAGTCGCGCAGGCCAAGCGAGCGGCCGCCGCGCTTCCCGACACTCACGACTACTCCGAAGCCGAGACCCGCGACTACTTCATCGATTTGCTTCTCAAGGAAGCGGGGTGGCCGCTCGATCAGCCGCGCGATCGCGAGCTCGAGGTCGCCGGCATGCCCAATAACCAAGGCAGAGGTTTTGTCGACTACGTGCTCTGGGGCGACGACGGCAAGCCGCTGGGTTTGGTCGAAGCCAAGCGCACTCGGCGCGATTCGCGCGTCGGCCAGCAGCAGGCAAAGCTCTATGCGGATTGTCTGGAGCAGCAGTTCGGACAGCGGCCGCTGATCTTCTACTCCAACGGCTACGAGCACTGGTTCTGGGACGACGACCGCTACCCGCCGCGCCGAGTGCAGGGGTTCTACAAGAAGGCGGAACTGGAGCTCCTGGTCCAGCGCCGCGCATCGCGTCGCTCGCTCGCCGGCGCGCCGGTCGATGTGGCGATCGTCGAGCGACCGTACCAGACCCGCGCCATCCGTCGCGTCGCCGAGAGCTTCGAGCGCGACCACGATCGCAAGGCGTTGCTTGTCATGGCCACCGGCGCCGGTAAGACGCGAACGGTGATCGCGCTATGCGACCTGCTGTTGCGCTGCAATTGGGCAAAGCGCGTACTCTTCCTCTCCGATCGTGTGGCGCTGGTCCGCCAGGCGGTGAACGCATTCAAGCGCCACTTGCCATATGCATCGCCGGTGAACCTGGTGACCGAAAAGGACGAGGATGGGCGCGTTTTCGTCTCGACCTATCCGACGATGATGGGCCTGATCGACGACACGAAGGACGGCCAACGGCGTTTCGGCGTCGGGCACTTCGATCTCGTCATCATCGACGAAGCGCACCGTTCGGTGTTCCAGAAGTATCGCGCCATCTTCGACTACTTCGACTCGCTGCTCATCGGCCTGACCGCGACGCCAAAGGACGAGGTCGACCGCAACACCTACGGCTTGTTCGACCTCGAGGACGGCGTGCCGACCGACGCCTATTCGCTCGAGGAAGCGGTGCGCGACGGGTATCTCGTGCCGCCGCAGGCAGTCTCGGTGCCGCTCAGGTTCCAACGCGAGGGAATCATCTATGACAACCTCTCCGACGAAGACAAGGACCAGTGGGACGCGCTGGAATGGGACGACGATGGTGGCGTCCCGGATCGCGTGGAGGCGGAAGCGGTCAACCGATGGTTGTTCAACAAGGACACCGTGGACAAGGTGCTCGAGCACTTGATGACGCGCGGGGTGACGGTCGCGGCTGGCGATCGGCTGGGAAAAACGATCGTCTTCGCCAAGAACCAGGCGCACGCCGACTTCATCGCCGAGCGCTTCAACGTCAATTACCCGCATCATCGCGGAGCCTTCGCGCGGGTGATCACGTTCAAGACGGAATACACACAGAATCTGATCGACAATTTTTCGAGCGCGGAGAAAGCACCGCACATCGCCATCTCGGTGGACATGCTCGACACCGGCATCGACATCCCCGAGGTCGTGAATCTGGTTTTCTTCAAGCTGATTCGCTCTAAGACGAAATTCTGGCAGATGGTCGGCCGCGGCACGCGATTGCGGCCAGATCTCTTTGGCCCGGGAAAGCACAAAGCTTTCTTCTACGTCTTCGATTATTGCCAGAATCTCGAATACTTCAGCCAGGATCTGCCGGGCACCGACGGCCGCGCCGCTGAATCGTTAGGCAAACGTCTCTTCAAGACGCGCCTGGAGCTGATAGGCGAGCTTGACGAGCGATTGAAGCCCGCCGCCGCTGAAAAGGCGGCGGAAAGGATGGATGCGGCATACATGGATCCCAAGACGGAGGCCGAAGTACGGCGTACCGCGGCCGATGTTCTTCACCACGAAGTCGAGTCGATGAACGTTGCGAACTTCGTCGTGCGCGAAAAGCGCCGGCTCGTGGAGAAGTACGCAAAGCGTGAGGCCTGGGGAGCGCTCCCTGCGGAATCTCGAGCGGAATTGGCTCACGAAGTGGCAGGTCTGCCCTCGGAGCTAGATCCGGAGAATGAGGAAGCCAAGCGCTTCGACCTTCTCATGCTCAATCTGCAGTTGGCGGTGTTGCGAACCGAACCCTCGTTCGAGCGCCTGCGCAATCAAGTGATGGAAATTGCCGGACTGCTGTCGGAGAAAGGCGCCATCCCGATGGTCCAAGCACAGATGGCTCTCATCCTCGAACTCCAGACGGACGAGTGGTGGCAGGACGTGACCGTCGTGATGCTCGAAGCTGCCCGGCGAAAGGTACGGAGCTTGGTGCAGCTGATCGACAGGGAGCATCGGAGGACGATCTACACCGACTTCGAGGACGAGCTGGGGACCGAGAGCGCGGTCGAGCTGCCCGGCTTCACGAGGGGCACCGACAACGCGAGGTTCCGCGACAAGGCGCGTCTGTTCCTCCGCGAGCATCTTGATCACGTTGCCATTCAGAAGCTGCGGATGAACAAACCGCTGACATCCAGCGACCTCGTTGAGCTCGAGCGGATCCTCGCCGAGAGCGGGCTAGGCGGAGAAAACGATGTACGGCGTGCCGTGGAAGAATCCCACGGACTCGGCCTGTTTGTCCGCTCACTCGTCGGCCTCGATCGCGGCGCAGCCAAGGAGTCCTTGGCGGGTTTCATCGCGGGCCAGACGCTCTCCGGCAATCAGATCGAGTTCATCAATCTGGTAGTCGATCATTTGACGGAGCACGGCATCGTCGAGCCCCGAGCACTCTACGAGTCGCCGTTCACCGACCTTACTCCGCGCGGCCCCGATGTCCTGTTCACTCCGGGGCAGGTTGATGAGCTCATGCGAGCGCTCGATGCCGTTCGCGCAATGGCGACAGCGGCATGAGAAGGGCAGATGTCGGACGCCTAGACGTCTGACATCCGCTCTTCCTATTGCGACCTCAGCGACCTCGCCACCATCCCAATCCCCCCGGCGATCAGCCCCAACATCACCAGCGTGTTGAACAGGCTCGTCGGCCGAAAGAAGATGTGGAGCTGGGAGATGATGCCAATGAAGATGATCACCGTGCCCGCGCCGGTGAGAATCCAGCCGGGCAGCGATTTGCCGTTGAAGAAGAGCAGGCCGATCCCGATGACAAGCGGGAGCAGCGATAGGCCGAACGCGTTGATGCCGAACAGCTCCCACACGCCACTCGAGACCGTGACCTGATTCATCAGCAACCAACCGCCGGCAACGATCATCGCCGCACCCGCGATGAATGTGCCGATGCCCCCGGGCGTGCCGCCGGCGCCGCGCCGCGGCGCGAGTGATGGTTGGGTCATGCGACGAAGCTACGGACGGCAAGAGCGCGCGCAACATCTCCTCTTGCGAGTCTCGGACCCACGCGCGCTAGCGGCGCCAACCATCGGGCCGCATCTTCGCGCCCTACCTCAGACAGGACGCACTATGCCCCCGACGATCGGCCGTCCACAAGCGGACGAATATGCGCCCTACTTCGAGCGCTACATCTCCAAGGTGCCCGCGGAAGGAATCGACATTCTCGGGCAGCTCTCAACGCAGATCGATGACACCGCGTCGCTCTTCGGCGCGCTGACCGATGCGGAGGGCGACTTTGCCTACGGCCCGGACAAGTGGACGGTGAAGCAGGTGGTCGGGCACATGGCGGACACGGAGCGCATCTTCTGCTATCGCGCGGTCTGCTTCGCGCGCGGCGAGAAGGTGGAGCTGCCGGGCTTCGATGAGAACACGTATGCCGCGTACGCCCACTTCGGCGCGCGCAAGCTCGCCGACATCATCACCGAGCTCCGCGCGGTGCGGGCAGCGTCGGTGGCGTTCTTCGCCGGGCTCGACGCGGAGGAGTTGATGCGCCGCGGCAAGGCCAATGGCCGCGAGTACTCGGTGCGCGCCGTGCCATACATCATGGCTGGCCACGAGCGGCACCATGGTGAGATATTCCGCGAACGGTATCTGCCGGCGCTCCGCGCCTGACCCTATCGGAGAACGCACAATGTCCGTCCGCTTCCGCCAGTCGTTCGGCGCGTTGGTGGCCGTGTTCCTCGCCGCCGCACCGCTCGCCGCTCAAGTCGATACGACCACGCCGCCGGCCGCCGAACCGGCCGACGTCGCATCGGTCGATGCGATCATCAAGTCGCTCTACGATGTGATCTCGGGACCGGCGGGTCAGGCGCGAAATTGGAATCGCTTTCGCTCGTTGTTCATCCCGGGCGCACGGCTGATTCCGACCGGCCCGCGCCCGGGCGGCGCCGGCGGCGCGATGGCGCGCGTGCTCACACCCAACGACTACGCCACGCGCGCCGGCGCGAGCCTCGAGAAGAACGGCTTTTTCGAGCGCGAGATCTCACGCCATGCGGACGCGTACGGCAACGTCATGCAGCTATTCAGCACCTATGAGTCGCGCCACACGGCCGCGGATCCCGCTCCCTTCGCCCGCGGCATCAACTCGATCCAGCTGCTCAAGGACGGCGGCCGCTGGTGGATCGTGACGATCTACTGGGATTCCGAGCGGCCGGACAATCCCATCCCGAACCAGTTCTTGCCGCAAAAATAGGAGCCGTGCAATCGAGCCTTCGCGGGATGCGGAGGCTCGATTGTTTGGAAAATCTGTGAAAACTGTGCCTCCGCCAAGGCAAAACGATCTTTGAGTTCCCTCGAAGTCCTAGTCTTCTCGCAGTGCCACGACGGGATCCACGCGTGTCGCCCGAAGCGCTGGCAGAAACGTCGCCAGCAACGCGATGACCATGAGCGACGCAGCGACGATGGCGAAGGTGATGGGGTCGTTCGGGCTCACGGAATAGAGCTGGCTCGTGATGAGCCGCGTGAGGCCGAGTGAGCCGGCGAGGCCGATCGCCACGCCGATGATCACCAACAGCATTCCCTGCCGCATGACGAGACCGAGCACGCTCCCGCGCGCCGCGCCGAGGGCCATGCGCACCCCCATCTCCCGCGAGCGCTGCGCCACCGAATACGACATCACGCCGTAGATGCCGATCGACGCCAGCAGCAGCGCGATGCCGGCGAATGCGCCTAGCATTACCATCGACAGTCGACGCTGTCCCATCGACCGTTCGACCAGCTCGTCGAGCGGGCGAATACGCGACATGGGCAGATCGCGGTCGACTGTCCGGATCGCCCCGCGAATGGCTGACACGTAGTTCACCGGATCGCCCGCGGTGCGGATCGCGAAGTCGAGCGAGTTTACTCCGCCGTATGGACTCTGCGTCGAAGGGAGATACAGCTGCACACGCGGATCGGCGTCGAGCGCTTCATGCTTCGTGTGGTCGACCACGCCGACGATCGAGATGTAGCGTGTACTGTCGTTCGGCGTTTGGTTGCCGAACCAGAGCCGCTTGCCGATCGGATCCTCACCCTTCTTATAGAACTTCTTGACGAACTCATCGTCGATGACGGCGACGATCGGCGTGCCAGGCGCATCCTGCAGGCCGAACATCCGACCCTGCCGCAGATGAATCTGCATCGTCTTGAAGAACCCCGGGCTGACCAGACGAATGTCGCCCCAGGGCCCCTGGCCGTTCTGCGCACGCACGAAACCCTCGACGTTGAAGCTCCCGGTCGACCAGCTCCCGCTGAACGGCATCACCGTCGTCGCGCCGACGCCCTGCACGCCGGGCAACTGCTCGATCCGCGGAATCACCGACGCGAAGAAGGCGCGCTGCACGGTATCGTTCGCGTACTTCGCGCTCGGCAACGAGAGATTGAACGTCAGCACATTGGACGGATTGAATCCGGGATTCACGCCCTGCAGCCGCGCGAAGCTCTTCATCAAGAGACCGGCGCCGGTGAGCAAGGTCAGCGCGAGCGCGACGTCGGCCACGACGAGCACGCGCTGAATGCGCTGTCCACTTCTGTCCGACCCCCCTCGGCCGCCTTCGCGCAGCGTCGTCTGCAAATCAGTGCGCGACGTCTGCAGCGCGGGCACCAGTCCGAACAACAATCCCGTCAGCAACGACACCCCGAGCGTAAAGATCATCACCGTGCCGTCGACATTGAGCTCGTTCAATCGCGGCACATTGCCCGGGTTGAAGGTGACGAGCGCCCGCACGCTCCAGTACGCCAGCGCGAGTCCGAGCACGCCACCCATGAGCGACAGCAGCACGCTCTCGGTCAGCAGCTGCTTTACCAAATCCCACCGCTTCGCGCCCAGCGCGGTGCGGATGGCGACTTCTTTCATGCGAGCCGCGGCGCGGGCGAGCAGCAGGTTCGCCACATTCGCGCAAGCAATGAGCAGCACAAAACCGACCGCGCCGAGCAGCACCAGAAGCGCGGGGCGGATCTGCCCGGTGCGGATCTCGGTGAGCGTCGTGACTTTTAGCGACCAATCCGGCGGAAAGGAGTTCGGGTTGTCCTTCTTCATCTGCTCGGCGAACGCGCGGATGTCGCGCTGCGCTTGCTCGACCGTGATGTTGGGCTTGAGGCGCGCCGTGAGATTCAGGTATTCGTTGGTGTAGTTGTTGGGAACGAACAGATTCGGGTTGAGGGCGAGGGGCGTCCAGAGCTCGATCCCCTGCCCCCAAAATTCCTGAAACGTCGGCGGCATGACTCCGACGACGTCGTAGTCCAGCCCATTGAGGTTGATCTTCTTTCCGATCGCATCGCGCTGACCGCCGAGCAGCCGCTTCCACGCGCCATCGCTCACCACAACGACGCGGTTGCGACCCTCGACATCTTCCTCGGGCAGCAGCACGCGGCCAAGCGCGGCCGGCACGCCCATCGTCGCGAAGTATTGGGCCGAGGCGCGGCTGCCACGTAATCGCTCCGGCTCGCCGATGCCGGTGAGGTTTACGTTCCAGTTGCTCTCGACCGCGACGCCGGAAAAATCGCGCGTCTTATCGCGATAGTCCTTGAACCCGGGCGCGGACACGGGCGCGTCGAGCTTGAGCGCCGGGTAAAAGTGCTGGATGGTGACAAGCCGCTCGGGTTCCTTGTACGGGAGCGGACGGAGCAGCACGGTGTTGACCACGCTGAAAATCGCCGTATTCGCGCCGATGCCGAGTGCGAGGGTGAGCACCACGATCGCTGTGAAGCCTGGCGTTTTTCGCAACCGGCGCAGACTGTACGTCAGTTCCTTCAGCAAGCTCTCCACGTGGCCTCATCCCGGTATGTGTGTTGAAGTTGGACAGGGCAAACTCCGAAAACGTTGAAGCCGAACGGGCGGGATGGCCCTCGCCAGGGAGTCTCACGCCATCGGTGCGACCTCCCGATCGCTCGCGGGGCCGCAGGCACCATAAGCCGCCCGCTACTCCGCCGGCTCGGCCGTCAGTCGCGACTCGGCCAGGCGGTCGGCCGCCGTATGGGCACCGATCTGCTCCAGCCGCGCGATCTCGAACACCTGCGCGGTCGTCTCGTAGATCGCGTCGACCGCGCGCGCGGCGCGCTCGACCGTCCAGCCGAGCAACTCGCGACACCCGTTGATGATCCCGCCGGCGTTGGCGATGAAGTCCGGCGCGTAGACGATGCCACGCCCCGAGAGCACATCGCCGTGCCGGTCTTCCCGCAGCTGATTGTTGGCGGCGCCGGCGATCACTGTCGCGCTCAGGCGCGGGATGGTCGCGTCATCGAGGATGGCGCCGAGCGCGCAGGGCGCGAAGATGTCCGCCGGCGTGTCGTAGATCGCGTCGGGATCGGCGATGCGCGCGCCGAGGTCGCGGGCGAGCGCGGCGGCGCGCTCGTAGTCGATGTCGGTCACGATCAGCCGCGCGCGCAGCTCGTGCAGCTCGCGCGCGAGGTGGACGCCCACGTGTCCGCATCCCTGCAGCGCCACCGTGCGCCCAATGAGATCGTCCGATCCCCACCGCTCGCGCGCGGCGGCCTGCATGGCGCGCACCACGCCGTGCGCCGTCGACGGCGACGGATCGCCTGAGCGCTCGGCGAGTCCGGCGACGTGGGTCGTCTCCTTGCGCACGATCTCCATGTCCGCCGGACTGGTGCCGACATCCTCGCCCGCGATGTACGAGCCGCCGAACATCTCGATGAAACGCCCGTGGGCGCGGAAGATTTTCTCGCGGTCGATCGTGCGCGAGTCGCCGATGATGACGGACTTGCCGCCGCCGAGCGGGAGTCCAGCCGCCGCCGCCTTGTATGTCATCCCGCGCGACAGCCGCAGCGCATCGGCGAGCGCCTCTTCAACCGAGGCATACGGCCACACCCGCGTTCCGCCGACCGCCGGCCCGAGCTTGGTACTGTGCACGGCGATGACGGCGTGGTAACCGATGGACGGATCGTCGCAGAGCACTACGCGTTAGTGCCCACTGTCAACAGAAACTTCGAAAGTTTTCACAGATGTCAGATGTGAAATGGCAGATGTCAGATGTCAGATGCCAGACAAGCGGGGCGCTCGAACATAGCGCTTTCACCGACATCTGCCATCTGACGTCTGACATCTGCCCCTCTCCCTGACATCTCCAACTCTTGACTGCTCCGTTGGTGTTCAGCTAACGTCGTTCCCCTAACCACTCACGGTGAGTCTACTCAGGTGACGACGCCAGACGCTTCGCTGCCCCTCCTCAAAGGGACTCTAGACCTCCTCATACTCAAGACGCTGTCCTGGGGCCCCGCCCACGGCTACCACATCTCAACCTGGCTCGAGCGCCGATCCGGCGGCACGCTCGGCGTCGATGACAGCGCGCTCTACCAGGCGCTGCAGCGCATGGAGGGGCGCGGCTGGCTCTCGGCCGAGTGGGGGACGACGGAGAACAATCGCCGCGCGCGTTACTACAAGCTCACCGCGGCCGGCCGCCGCCATCTCCGCGCCGAGACCGCCACGTGGCTGCGTTACACCACGTCGGTCACCACAATCCTCTCGGCGCGGACGGCGTGAGCTACTACCGGCGCATTCTCGATCTGCGGCCTCGCGGCCGCCGGCACGTCGACGCCGAGATGGACCGCGAGATCGATGCGCACATCCAGCTGCGGGTCGACGACCTGGTGCGCGAGGGAATGAGTCCCACCGCCGCTCGCGCCGAGGCCGAGCGGCGCTTCGGCGACTTCGGCGAGGCACGGCAAGCGCTGCACTCGGCCGCCAGGCGGCGCGCGCGGACGCAGCGGCAGCGAGACGTACTCGGCGCGTTGGCGGTCGATGCGAAGTTCGCGTTGCGGCAGGTGCGGAGTTCGCCCGGATTCGCATCGCTCGTCATCGCGACGCTGGCGATCGGCATCGGGCTGACCACGGCGATGTTCACGCTCGTCGAACGTGTGCTGCTCCGTCCACTCCCCTTCCCGCACGCCGAGCAGTTGGTCGCCCTCGGCTCGATGGATTCGCTGCGGCAGCCGATCGTGGTGGTGTCGTCGGCCGACTGGCAGGACTGGAAGCGCGAAGCCAAGTCGCTTCAGTCCACGGCCATCTACTCCCTCGAAGGGCGGATGGGGATCGCCGACGCCGACAGCGCCACACGCGTATCGGCGCGCGAGACATCCGGGAATTTCTTTCAGACGCTTGGCGCCCGCTTCGCGGTCGGAAGGCCATTCACCGAGGAGGAGGCGCAGGCGCAGACGCCGGTTGTCGTGGTGAGCGAAGCGCTGTGGCGGCGGATGCTTGGCGCCGATCGTTCGCTGTCGAAGCCGATTCGTGTGGGATCGCGATCCTACGCGGTGGTCGGCGTCGTGGCGAACGGATTCGATTTTCCGGCCGGCACCGAGATCTGGTTCGCCGACACGTTCAGGCCGGAGTCCGGCGGGATGCGCAACAACATCAATTGGCTCGCGATCGCGCGATTGAAGGCGGGAGTGACGCGCGCCGCGGCGGCGGCGGAGCTGGGCGCTGTCGCGCGTCGGATCCGGACGCGCGATCCCGTCGCGCTGTATTCGTACGGCGTCGATGTGAAGTCGCTTGGCACGACGGTGGTCGGCGGCGTGGCGCGATATCTCCAACTATTGATGGCGTCGGTCGGCTTCGTGCTGCTGATCGTTTGCGCCAACGTCGCCTCGGCCACGCTCGGCCGGGGGATGGTTCGCGCCCGCGAGATGGCGGTGCGTGCTTCGCTTGGCGCAGGGCGCGGCCGGCTCATCCGGCAGTTGCTGATCGAGCACGTGATGCTGGCGCTCATCGGTGGCGCGATCGGGCTTGCCCTCGCCTGGGCCGGCATTCGCGTGCTGCTCGACACGTGGGGGAGCGAGATTCCGCGCGCCGATGAGGTGCGACTCGATGGAGCAGTGTTCGCTTTCGCATTCGGTGTGTCGCTGATGGTCGGGATCGTGTCCGGTCTGCTGCCGGCGCTTCGCGGCTCGCGCGTGTCGCTGCGCGGGCTGATGGCGAGCGGCGGCCGCACGATGGCCGGCGGCCGCAACCTTCCGGGTACGCTGCTGGCCAGCGCGGAGATCGCGCTCGCGCTACTACTGCTCACCGGCGCCGCTCTCCTCATTCGCAGCTTTCAGACGCTGCTCGGCCGCAACCTTGGCTTCGACACGCACGTGGCGACGGCGCAGATGGTCGTCTCGGGCGCGCGCTATCGCGGGGATCCCGCGCGGCGCACTGCGTACTGGGACGAAATCGCCCGAGCGTATCGCGCGATTCCAGGCGTGACCGCGGTCGGCATCTCCAACTGGGTGCCGCTGGCCGCCGGCGGCGCGACGTTCATCGAGTTGGCGGGGCGCGACGGCGCGAACGCCGGCGCGGGATATCGCGTGGTGGGCGAGGACTACTTTCGGGCGATGCAGATTCCGCTGGTCGCGGGCCGGGCGTTCGGCGCCGAGGATGGGCCGAGCACGCAGCGGGTGGTGGTGATCAATCGGAGAATGGCGGAGACGTATTGGCGCGGCCGGAATCCGATCGGACAGCTGGTGAAGGCGACAAGCATGGAATCGGCCGGCGGGGCAACGGCGCCGTGGCTCACCATCGTCGGCATCGTGGGAGACATCAGGCACTGGGGGCTCGAGGGGGAGATCGGGCCGGAGATGTACGTCCTCTTTCGACAGGTGCCGAGCTTCACGACGAGCATGACCGTAGTCGTGCGGAGCTCGGCGGCCGGATCACGGATCCGTCAGGAGATGCGCATCCGAGCGCGATCCGTCGATCCGCTCATCGCCGCCGACGTCGGCACGCTGGACACGAAGCTCGACGCGCTGCTGGCGCCGCGCCGATTGACAATGTCGCTGCTCACTGGATTCGCTCTGTTGGCGCTGCTGCTGGCGGCGCTTGGCGTCTACGGCGTGATCTCGTACGCCGTGGCGCAGCGCTCCCGCGAGCTTGCTGTCCGCGCCGCGCTCGGTGCGCAACGAGCGCAGCTGCTCATGCTGGTGATGCGCGACGCGGCGCGCTTCGTCGGCCTGGGCATGGCGGCTGGGCTCATGTGCATGGCATGGCTGTCCCGGACGATGAGCGCGATGCTGATCGATGTCAGTCCGCTCGATCCGGCCAGCTATGCCATGGCCGTCCTGCTGCTGGCCCTCGTCGCGGCCGTCGCGGTGCTGGTGCCGGCGCGCCGGGCGACGCGTCTCGATCCGATGATCGCGCTTCAAGCGGAGTGACGTTCGCGCCGCGCGAGTTAGCTTCTGCCTCATGCCCATCCCTTCGCTGAGCGCGATTCGCGATGCCCAGGCGCGCATCGCGGGCCGAGTGCACGTCACACCGATGTTTTCCGCCACGCTCATCGGCCAGCGCTGCGGCGTGTCGCTCTCGCTCAAGTGCGAGTCGTTTCAGAAGACCGGCTCGTTCAAGGTGCGCGGCGCACTCAACGCGGTGATGCAGTTGAGCAACGACGCACGTCCGCGCGGGGTCGTCAGCGTCTCCGCGGGTAATCATGCGCAGGCGCTGGCGTGGGCAGCCGGGTCCGCGGGCGTGCAATGCACTGTCGTGATGCCCGCGACGGCGAGCGAGACCAAGGCGGCGGCGAGCGCCGGTTACGGTGCCGAGGTGATCCGCCATGGCACCGGCGCCGAAGCATTCGCGCGCGCGCACGAGATCGCCGAGGAGCGGGGGATGACCTTCATCCATCCCTTCGACGATGAGATCGTCATCGCGGGCGCGGGGACGACGGGGCTCGAGATTCTCGAGCAGGCGCCGGAGGTGGAGATGGTGATCGTCCCGATCGGCGGCGGTGGATTGATCGCCGGCGTGGCGAGCGCGATCAAGCATGCGCGGCCGGACGTGCGCATCATTGGCGTCGAGCCCGAAGGCGCGGCGGTGATGCGGCAGAGCGTCGACGCCGGCCATCCCGTCCGGCTGGCATCAATGAGCACGATCGCCGATGGCTTGGCGGCGCCCTTTGCCGGCAACATTGCCTTCGAGGTGGTGACGCGTTTCGTCGACGACGTGATTCTGGTGAGCGACGAGGAGATCGCCGAGGCGATGCGCGTGCTCCTCTCGCGAGCGAAAATCCTGGCCGAGCCGGCCGGCGCCGCGGCGACTGCGGCGTTGTTGGCGAAGAAAATTCCGGCCGCGGATGGGAAGCGCGTGGTGTCGATTGTGAGCGGGGGGAACGTGGATCTCGAACGGTTGCGAACGCTCGTGTAGCCGCGGGCTTGTCCACTTACCAAGCAACGAAAGAGCGCCGCGGATTTTCGCGGATGAACGCGGATTGAATCGCGCGGACGGAAGGGGCGTCTTCCTGGCGCCGTCACACAAAAAGTTTGGCTGTGGCAGTTATTCGCGTTTCATCCGCGGAAATCTGCGGCTAGCAGTTGCCGTTCGCTCACAAGGCTCCTGAGCATCGATCCGCGGCTCGAGCTTTCACAAACGAGCCGTTCGATCCGCGGCCGACACAATGGCGCAGGCGGTCATGTCGCCCGTCACGTTCGTCATCGTACCAAAGAGATCCGGGATCGCATCGGCGGCGATGAGGAGGCCGACGCCCTCGGGTGGAATTCCGATGTTGACGAATAGCGGCACGACGATCAGAAACGCCGCGTTGGGAACGCCGGGAATGCTGAAGCTGAGCGCGAGCGCGGCGGCGGCGAGGGTGATCAGCTGTGTGAAGTGGAGCTCGATCCCGTAGAGCCGCGCCAGAAAGAGCGCACCCACGGTCCAGGTGATCGGCGTCGCGACCTTGAAGGTCGAAACGGCCAGCGGCAGCACGAATCCGCTCAGCGCCGGCGACACGCCCAGCTCCCGCTCGGCGCCTTCGACCAGTGCGGGGAGCGAAGCGAGCGATGAGCTCGAGCTGAAGGCGACCGCCTGCGCCGACCAGACCGCGCGCGCGAATCGCGCGAGCGACATCCGGGCCGCCACCATCGCGACGGGATAGAGCACGAGCGTGAACAGAAACAGCGCGACGGAGCTGGCGACGATGTAGTAGCCGATCGCGCCGGCGACCATCACGCCGAGCCGCGCGGCGGGTACGATGATTAGCGCGAACACGCCGATCGGCGCGATGATGATGAGCCAGCGCACCAGCACCAGCATGGCATCCGACACCCCGCCAAAGAATCGCACGACCGCCGCGCGGCGATCGGTGTCGAGGCGGCTGGTGGCGAGGGCGAAGGCGAGCGTGAAGATGACGAGCGGCAACATCGCGCCGTCGGCCGCGGCGCGGACAGGGTTGGCGGGGATGAGGCTGGTGAGCCACTGCGCGAATCCTGGCATCGACTGCAGATCCTTCGCCGTCTGGCCGGCCGTCGCGGTTACGCTGGCGCGAAGCGCCGCCGCGCCCTCGGCGGATACCGGCAGCCAACGAAAGAGCGAGGGGCCAACGATCACCGCGAACACAGCCGCGATCGCGATCAGGGCCAGGAAGGTGACGAAGGATCGCGCGCCGAGCCTGCCGACAGCGCCCGAGTCCGCTGTCGATGCGACACCCGTGATGAGCAGAGAAACGACGAGCGGTACCACCGTCATCCGAATCGCGTTCACCCACAGCGTTCCGATCGGTTCGACGACCGACACCACGCGCGCGAGCACCGGACTTCCCGACAGGGAGATCGCGATCCCGACGACGAGGCCGGCGAGGAGGGCGTAGAGAACGCGCTGGGGACGCAGAACGAGGCTCACAGGCGTCAGCGCGCGACGTGAATTGAAGACAGCCAGGCGAGTGCTCCAATCAGGAGCACGAACGTGGAGAGTGCGCTGTTGTCCGGCTCATCGGCCGCTTTCTGGGTTGCCCGGAAGATGGCGAGGAGCCCGATCGGAATGAGGAATCGTTGCTCGGTCGCGACGAAGGCGACAGCGACCGCTCCCACGATCATCCACCGCTGCCAGCGCGCGAGAGACTCGAATCCGCGCGCGCCGTCGAGCTGCCAGACGGGGATGAGGTTGAGCAGGTTGATTGCCGCCGTCCATTCCGCAATCTCCCCCAACACGCGGACGCCCGTGTAGCGGAACATGCCATAGGCTGCGAGCGCAGCACCCAGTCCCCACAGCGGGCCGGCGAGACCGATGCGGGCGTGGATCTTCGGATCGTCGAAGTGCTGCTTGAACGACACCATCGCGCCCAGTCCGGGGATGAACAGCAGCGAATACGATTCGATCCCCGTTCGGCGCAGCTCCCACACGTGCCCCATCTCGTGGATGTATAGCCCGACGATCAGTCCTGCGGCCAGCTTGTATCCGAACATGAGGCTGTAGAGCCCCAGCGACACCAGCATGGACACGAACGCATTCGTGTTGGTGAATCCGAGCAGCAGAAACTTGAAGTCGGCCGGCGACGGCGCCGTTCTCTTGCCAGCCTGCCCATCGCGCTTCGCGGCCCGTTCGGAGTCGATGCGCTTGCTCAGATCGGCGATGCGCTTCCCGATGGTCGCGTACTGTTGCGATCCCGTCGGCAGCAGGTTGAGCGTGCGATACCACGTCGCGCGCGCTTCGCCGAGCTTGCCCTGCTCGGTCAGCTCTGAGGCCGCGGCGGCAAGTTGCTTGAGCTCCTCTCCGTGCACGAGCGTGTTGCACGCGGGGCAGCTGAGCGCTCCCGCGGCGAGCTCGGTGTCACACTTGGCGCATCGTCCAACGGCGGATGAGTTCACGCCGGAAGCTATCTACCCGTCATGCGCTTGCGCCGACGCGGTATGGCCCGGTGATCACCGGCGCCGACACGGCGTTCATCTTCCATGCGTACTGTAGCCCGACGGCGATGATGATGACGTTGATGATGCCGAAGGCGCCGCTGCCGAGTGCATTTCGTATTGGCGCGGAGAAGGCGAGGGTGACGACCGAGACGATACCGCCGCCGAGTCCGCCGGGAATGAGCGGAACGTACGCCAAGCCGAGGGCGAGATACGTCAGCGCTACGGCGAGAATCTGGTATGGCGGGCCTCCGCGATTCTGCGAGCCCGCGCGCACGGCTTTGCCCACGATCCAGGCGACGGCAATCGCCACCAACGCCCACTCAGTCTTGGTGATCACCACCCAGGCGTAGTACACGACCGCGCCCGCGATCGCGCCGCCCAGGCCGAACAGCGCCGCGCGCGCCATCTGCCCCGTGTCCACGCCCGCCGACTCCAGCGAGGCCGCCGTTTGCTCGAGGATCATCTTGCACGACGAGCAGACGGTACGCCCGTTGGCCTGGAAGTAGTGCCCTTGAATCGTCTTGCCACAGTTGGTGCAGGCCATCCCCACTGGTGCGCTTGCACCGCCAGCATCGACGGCCGAGTCGAACTGGAGATCGTCCGACCCGGGTGGTGTATTCGATTCGGCTGGCATTGTCGCTCCCTGAGAGAGGGCCTCGTCATCACTCGATGCCAATTTGCGAGCGCGGAGAGTAATCTCAAGGGCGAATGGCCGCCGGCCCGCTCAGGTCATCGCGTGAAGTTCATGGCGAATCCATAACTGTCCGTGCCGCCCGCGGATGGCGCGAATCTCCACCGCTTGATGCTGTCCCGGATACACGATTCCGTTTCGGCGACGCCCGCGCCTGACCAGCTCCGTTCGGTAATCGTCGCATCGGCCACCCGTCCATCAGCGGCGATCGCGATGCTGACGCGTACCGTGCCCGCGAGCGCGGCGTTCACGGCGAGTCCGCGCTCGACGTAGCACGAGTTGAGCGCACTCTCGTTGCGCCGGATCACGTCGCCGAGGGACGTCATGTCGCGCGCTGGCGCATTGGGTAGCGCGCTGGGCTGTACGGGAGGCGCGACGATGCGCAGATGGCTCGACGAAAGCCCGGGCCCGCGCACGGTGCCGAGTCCGTTCGAGCCGGCGGCGAGCGGATCGCCGAATGCGCGGTCGGTTGGCGAGCGATAGCCGGTACCGGGCGTGCCCGCATCGAGCACGACCTTGGCGCCACGGTCGACCTCGGGTACGCCAGATCGCGTCTGCACGTTGCGCAGTGTGTTGTTCACATCGACCGCGACGCCGCTCGCGCTACCGCTGAACGCTTCCTCGGCCGCCGGCGTTCCGCCCGCGGCGCGACTGCCCGTGGTGCGCTGCACGACTCGCTCCGGCAGCGGATCAGCGGCCAGCACTCTCCACTCGATCGTCTTGCTGAACTTGATCGCGTTGATGATCGGCGATGCGGGACCGAACTGCACCAGCATCAACCAGGCGACGCCAACGGCACCGGACGTCAGGTACGACCACACGAGAGACCGATCGAGCTCGTAGCGCAACTCACGCGAAAACGTGGAGGCGCCACCACCGTTGAGTGCCGGGACCATCCGAGGCTCCAGATTGGGGACTCGCGATGTACCCTGCGTGGCGGGAAGAGTTCGGCATTTGATCATCGAAGGCCACTGCGTGCTGTTTGTCGCGTGTCAACAGGATCTGGCCGGCCCCGATCGGCCCGTCCCGACAGTTGTCAGGCGAGTCCAGTTAGCACGCAGCACGCAGTACGCAGCGCCCTTTAGCGATCCATCGCCGCCCTCTTCGCCCCAATCTCGCCGAGCAGAGTTTTCACCGCCGCGTCGAGCTGGCTGTCCTTGCCCGTGTAGCTCTCGCCAACCGGCCGCAGCACCTCCATGTCGACCTGCCGGGGGTGCATTTCCATCGCGTCGCCGGCGGAGCCGGTGATGCGGGTGCGCGGTAAACGGACGGTTGTGCCATCGATGAGGGTGGCGCTTGATGTATAGATGATCCATCCCGCCGTCGGCTCGCCGACGACTTTTCCGAGCTTAAGGGTGCGGTAGCCTTCGGTGAAATCCTCGGCGTCGCTGAGCGAGTGCTGGTTGGTGACGAGCACCGTCGGCAGCTCGAGCGAGCGTTGGCCGAGCTGCGTGCGCGCCGCCGTCGCCGGCAAGCCGCGCGATTGCATGGTGAGATACGGGCGGCGCGCGAGCACATCGATCGCGTACACGTTCACGAAGCCGCCATTGTTGTTGCGCACGTCGACCACCACGCCCTCGTGCGACATGTTCTCGGCGTCGAGATCGACGTAGAGCTGGTTCAGCGATCCCTGCCCCATGTCGATCATGTGGACGTAGCCGAGCCGGCCGCCGCTCGCCTTGGCGACGTAGGCGCGCCGCTCCTCGACCCATGCGCGATACAGCAGACCCTTCTCCGTGCCGCCGTTGACGGGACGTACGGCGATGTCTTTTGGCGGCGCGGCGGCAGACGGCGCGACGCCCAACGAGATGCGCTTGCCGGTCTTGTAGGCGAGCAGCTCGTCGAGATTTGTGCGCGCGCCGAGCGTGGTGCCGTCGACGCTGACGAGATACTGGCCGACGGTGATGCCGGAGACGGCGGCCGGCGACAGCGGCACCACCTCGGCGATGCGGAACTTGCCGCTCGCTTCGTACTCTGCGCGATCGAAGCGGAGACCGATGCGTCCGGTGTACGGCGGCGACGCCGGGGGGCCGCCGATGCCGGAGTGCGAGGCGTTGAGCTCGCCCACCATGAGGTTCAGGATGCGGCGCATCTCTTCGCGCGAGCGAGCGCCCTCGACACGCGCCGAGTAAGCCTCGCGCATCGCGTTCCAATCGACGCCGTTCATTTTTTCGTCGAAGAAGTTGTCGCGCAGGTAGCCCCACGCCTGCGACAGCACTTCCATCTTCTCGCGCGCGAAATCGACGTCCATCTCGGCCGTGACGGCGACGGGACGGACGACGCGCGTATCGACCTGCACCGTGTTGATGCGCCCGTTTTCCAAGTAGACGACTTCCTTGCCATCGGGCGACCACTGCGCGCCGTTCTTGCCGCCGGGCGTGGAGGTGATCTGCTTCGCCACCGGCTCGTCGCGCGAGAGCTCGTCGAGCGGATACACGTACAGGTTCGTCTGCTCGGCCACGACGGCGGTGAGCAGGACGAACTTGCCGTCGGGGCTGATCGACTGCGCGGCAACGTCGACGCCGGTGGGAACGAGCGTGAGGCGGCCGCGGATGTCATCGAATACGATCTCGGTGCGACGCGCGCCGCGGCGCGGACCCATCACGGTGCTGGTATCCGCCGATGTCGAGTCGCGGCGCGGGGCGGCGGGTGTCGTCGGGCTTGGCGCCGGCGAGGGGGTTGGCGCGGTCGTCTGCGGCATCGTTCGCGGCGTCTCGTCGCGGAAGAGATCGCGGAACTGATCCTCGCGGAATCGCGGTGTGCGCGGCACGAGGTCGATGCGCGCCAGGTTGCGCGTCTCCGTGCGTTGGCCGGTGCCGCCCATGAGCAGATACGATCCGTCCGGACTCCACGACAGCGAGCCGGCGTTGCCGTTGGCGAGGAAGCTCACCGCTTTCGCTTCGCCTCCGGCGACCGGGACGACGAACGCGTTCTGGAACGCGTGATTTCCGCTGCGGGTGAGAAACGCGAGCCATCGCCCATCCGGCGAGAATGCCACCGTGCGCGCGCCGAGGAAGGGCGGACGCTCGAAGGGACCGGTGGTGACTACGCGATCTGATTTGGTCGCGGGGTCGAGAAGGTGCAGCTCGCGTCCATCGCGCACGAAGGCGAGCAGCTTGCCATCGGGCGACCAGCAGGGAGAAACGTCGGTCGTGGTGCCGTGAGTCAGCTGCGTTTCCGTGCGCGTGGCGAAGTCGTAGAGGAAAATGTGCCACGTGCCGTCGCGGTCGCTGGTGTAAGCGATCCGCCGCGAGTCGGGCGACCAAGCGATTTGTTGTTCCGACGCCGGGCTGAAGGTGACGCGCGTCGCGTCGCCGCCCTCCTTCGCCGGCGCGGCGAAGATCTCGCCGCGCACCACGAACGCCGTCTTCTTGCCGTCGGGCGAGAGGGCGAGCTCCTGGATGCCTGTGCTGAGCGCGAGGTGCTCGATGCTCGGACCGGCCGGCGCGCCGCGGAGTGTGATCGAGACCTGAGCTGCGGCGCCGCTAGCGACATCCATCATCCAGATGCTGAAGTCACGCTCGAACACGATCGCCTTGCCATCGGCCGACATCGACGGCCACAACACGCGCCCGCCGAAGAATTTGGTGATCTGCCGGGCGTCGCCGCCGGCGACCGCGCGCGACCAAACGTTCTGCGCGCCGCCGCGGTCGGAGATGAAGTAGATCATCGCGCCATCGGGGGACCACATGGGCCACGAGTTTTTCGCGCCCATCGGCACCAGCGTCGTGTATTGCGGCGTCGCGCCATCGCGCACGAGCACGATCTCGCTCTCGTCGAGATGACTGTGGCCATTCCGCCACCATTGGCCGAACGACGTGCCGCGCGCGGTGATCGCCAGCGTCTTGCCATCGGGCGACGGCGCGCCCCAGAACTCGCTCGCGTATCGGTCACCGGAGACGGCCATCGGCGTGCCGCCCTCGGCGCGCACGCGATACTCGTCGTTCATCCCCGAGATGTCGTGCGCGTTCGAGGAGAAGTAGAGCCACTGCCCATCGCGCGACCAGGAATCGAGTTGGTCGTTGCCGTCGTCGAAGGTGATGCGCTTGAGCTCGCCACTCGCGAAGGTGAGCACGTAGATGTCGCCGTTGCCCGTCCGCGTCGAGATGAAGGCGAGGCGGGTGCCGTCGGGCGAATAGAGTGGCCGCGACTCGGCTGCCTCGTGCGAGATGAGCAGGCGCGCTTCGCCACCGGTGGCGGGCACCGTCCAGATGTCGCCACCCGATACGAAGGCGATCTCGCGATGATCGGGCGACAAGCTCGGCTCGGCGAACGACGGCTTTGGCGCGGCGACGGCAGCAGCGGCCAGCGCGAGGAGGAGAATCATGGAGGGGTGCGCGGGGCGCGGAATGGGGAAAGGACGTCGGGCGTCGGACGCATTATTGAAATACGCGGAAGCGCTCCTCGGTGGAAGACCGCTACCGCAGCTCGAATCGCCAGCGGGCGATGATCTGCACTTGCCGAATGCTGTTGTCGATGTCGGCCGCGATCAGCCAGGGGCCACCGGGCTTGCGGCGGAGCGCCAGCACGAACTTGCCGACGTCGGGCTCACCGGCTTGCCTTGCGAACGCCCCGATGATGAAGCCTGACGCTGTCATCGGCCGAAAAATGCGAGCGCGCGGAGCGAGAGGGGCCGCCGGCGTTGGCGTAACCTATTTTGCTTTCATCAGTGGAGCGACGGCAAATGCGCGCAGTGCTTTCATCCATTGCTCGGTCATGATGGCCAGTGCACGACGGCCCTTCTCCGCTGTCGCCAGGCGCGGATCGCCGAAGACGCCCGTCGTGGAATAGTCCGGATTGTTCGGGTCGCGCGAAAAATCACCGGGGCGATAGCCGGGCGCGCGCGCGGCGCCTTCGCCGTGATAGTCGGTCACCGCGCGGTCCATGTGCACCAGCGCCGGCTGGAGCACGAGGATGATCGACGTCTCGATCTCATCCGCATGGCCGCCGGCGCGCTGCTGCTTCAGGGAATCCGTTTTCGGCGTTTCGAGATCGTCCCACGACACCAGCAGCGTCGGCACGTGCGACTTGGAGTGCAGCTCGCGCGCGACGACGCCCAAGGGCAGGCCGGTGGCGCGCGCGATACCGGTATTCAAAAACAGCACGCGCTGCGCGCCGTGGTTCACCAACGATTGCGCGACCTCCAGTACGTACTTCTGGAAAATCTCAGGATCGTCGATGCTGGTTCCAGGAAATTCGCGAAAGGCGGAGAACCAACCGTGGAGAATCGGCGGCGCCACGAGCACGTCGAAGGAATCGACGGCCGTCGCGAGCAAATAGTCGAGCACGATGCGATCCGTCGCGAGCGGCAGGTGCGGCCCGTGCTCCTTGGCGCCCGCGCCGAACGGTACGATGACGATTGCGCTGCGCTTGAACCGCGCTTCCGCTTCCGGCCAGGTGAGATCGCCGAGGTAGGCGCCAGGCCGTTGCGCCAGGAGGGGAGCCACGCTCGCCACGAGCAAGCAGCCGATGAACAGGGCAAATCGCGATCGTCGCATATGCGGAATCTCTGCTTGCGGAGTGGGCACGGCGGCGGAGCTTTCTGCATGATGACGCGCCCGACGCTCGCGTGGAAGACGTGCCGCTGCCGGCGACGGATGCCCGGCGCGTGAGTACGACGTCGCTGCTCCTCGTGCTCATCTCCGTGGGCACGCACGCGTACTGGAACTTCCTGCTCAAGCGCGCAGGCGGCGGCCAGCTCTTCGTCGGTTTGAGCAAGATCGCCGAGGTCGTGCTGTTGGCGCCCCTCTTCCTGGTCATCGGCGCCCCCGACGCGGCGGCGCATTTTCAGCTGCTGTGGCCGCTGGCCATCGTCGGCGCGTTGCTGACGCTCACGAACTACGCGATGCTGGCGATCGCCTACGAGCGGGGCGATCTCTCGCTCGTCTATCCGATATCGCGCGGCGCGGTGCTGCTCTTTCTTCCCGTCCTTGGTTTCTTCGCCTTCCGCGAGCGCATTGACGGCGCTGGATGGGTTGCGTTGCTAGCGATTCTCGCGGGCATCATCGTATTGCAGCTGCCCGCGCTCGACTGGACGTCGGTCGCCGGGCTCGGCAGGCGTGTCTCCCGTAGCGCGGCATCGGGCCACGCGATGCTCGCCGCGTTGGCGGCGGCCGGATACACCGTCTGGGACAAGCGCGCGGTCGGACGGCTGCCCGCGTTCACCTACTTCTATTCGTACACGGTGCTCGTCGGGTTGGCATACGCGATGTACATCGCGCGCCGATACGATCGAGTCGCCATCGCGCGAGAGTGGAAGATGCACCGCGCCGCCATCCTGCAAGTTGGGCTGTTGAACACGATCACCTATCTGCTCGTGCTCGTGGCGCTGCGCACCGGAGTGTCGAGCTACGTGGTCGCGCTGCGCCAGCTGAGCGTGGCGGTCGGCGCGCTACTTGGCTGGCGGCTACTCGGCGAGCAGCTCGGACTGCCAAAGCGCATCGGCATCGCACTGCTCGTCGGCGGCAGCGTGTTGGTGGCGCTGGCGCGCTAGCGCGGATTCCGCGGCGGCCCCTACACAGCCGGTCAGCCTATGCGAATCGCCCAAGCGTCGACCGCCCACACGTGACTGTCGGGCGTCAGCATCGCAGACGCCGCCGCGGGCGCCAACCAAAGGAGCTCGTGATCGGCTTCACCACCCGATGACGCCGTCGCTTCGAGGATCGCGTCAATAAAAGTGCATTGCTTCTCGAAATTCGTTTGCTCGCTCTCGGAATAGGCGAGCTGAATCGCCCGAGTGGTCCACTGTCCGGCGTGGACGACCAGCCCGCACTCCTCGAGCGTTTCGCGCTCCGCCGCCTGCGCCGGCGACTCCCCCGCATGGATTCCGCCGCCCGGCAGAAACACGCCTTGTGGCGTTCGCACCAGGCCGAGCTGCCCGCGAGCGTCCGCGACGAGCACGTAGGCGCTCGGGCGAAGTGTGTAGTGCGCGGACGGAGAACGCGATCCGAACACCGGTACGTCGCGCCAGCCCGCATCGAATTGGTTCATGACACGTTCGGATGACGCCCGAGAAAATCGGCCAGGTGCGCCTGCAGCTTCTGATCGCCGCTCTCCAAACCATCCTTGAACGCCGCCAGTGCTTCCTTCAGACGCCCCAATTCCTCTAGCCGGTAGGCCAACGTGCCATGGGCAACCAGGTAGCCGCCATTCGCGGCGAACCGCAGTGGCGTGATGGCTTCCTCTCGGCGCTCGGGAATACTCCACAGGTGTTGCGCCAGGTTGAACCAGCTTCGTGCCTGCCCGCGGCGGCCGGCTTCGGCCAGCTCGGTTTCCCCTTCGCGCTCCCGGCCCGGCCACTCGCAGAGAAGAATCCCCAGATCGTTCCGCGCCTCTTCATATCCATCGGCGATGGCAAGTCGAAACGCGGACTCGGCCTCCGGCCACCGATCCTGCAACGCAGCGAGCACGAGGCCGAGATCGTACTCGGAGTGCACGTTGCCCGCATCGATCGACTGCCGGATGGCCGGCTCGGCCTCGGCGCCGATGTGGCCGGCGAGCTCCCTCGCGTACCAGTAGAGCGCTTGGCGATCTCCCTTCTCGGCCGCCTGGAGCAGGATTGTCGCTCCTTCCTGCTCCCGTCCTGGTTGTCCCCGCAGCAAGCTCGACAGCTCGACCGCGGCTCCGGGCTCGTCGGCCTCTACCGCGCGCCGCAATAACGCCTCCGCCTCATCACCATAGACGGGCTCATTGGCGAGCACGCGGCCCTGCTCCGCATCGACGGTCGCCGGCGTAACGTGATACGCGGCGATTGCCGTCGACTGATCATCGCCGCGTGCTTGTGCGAGAAAGCTTCGCGCCATCACCGCGTCCAGGCTTCCAGGGCCGACGGTGGCGTCGTAGCCGCGCACTGCGGCGAGAAAGTGCACTGCAGCGACGTCGCGCTCGCCCTGCTCAAAGAGCACTTGACCCAACAAGCTGTGCGTCGTCGCGCGCCGCTGTTCAGCCAACAGTGGAGGACCGCCGAAGATCGCCAGCGAACGCTCGAAGCAGGTGCGCGCGCGCTCGAGTTGGCCGCGAGTCTTGGCCAACGAGCCGAGGTTCGCCCAGGCGACGCCAACCGCCGGAGCGTCGCCGCCTTCGGCGCCCCGCATGACTCGAAGCGCCCGCTCGAACATCGGCTCCGCCTCGTCGAGCTTCTTCTGCTTCACCAGCCACATCGCGTGATTGTTGAGCAACCAACCGGGTGGACCTTCCGACATCGATTCCCCGAGGCGCAACGCCGCGACGCGCCGAGCTTCGATTTCTTTTGGATCGCCTTGCGTGTCGTCGAGAAAGGTGGCGGCACGATCGAGCAGGACCGTCGTCGCCGCGGGCTCGACCGAGTATTCGACCCCGAACTCGGCCGCGGAGAGTGCGTGGCCGAGCAGGCGGCCGGTCCGCTCCCATAGCCGGAAGTCGGTCAGCTGTTTTGGCAACACATGCACGACGAGCAGAACCGCCGCGCCGGCCCACGCATTTCGCTCCGCGTTGGCGAGCCCTTGCCGGATCACGGCCTGCACGATGCGGTGGATCGAGAACCCGTCACCGCTGGTGCTGACGAGCGATAAGGCGCGCGGCCGGGCGACAAGATCGGCGAGCGCGTCCGGATCGACCGCGACCGAGGCAAGCGTCGCGGGAAGGCTGTGCGCGCCCTTCACTAGCGCGGGACGAGGAATGTCGTCCGGCGCGAGGAACGCGGCGAGACGCAGCAAGTTCGTCGCCTCGGGTGCCTGCGCGGCGAGCACGCGAAACGATTCCGCCCACACTCCACTGAGCGCGACGTGGTAGTCCGGCGGATGTTGGGCCGCATCGTCAGCCGGAAGTCCGCCGCTCCGCTGCAGCCGTCGCACGTACTCCTCGGCGCCAATGCCTTGCTGCTCGAGAAACGCGCCCGCGAGCTCGATGGCCAAGGGTAGGCCTCCGAGCGCGCGAACGAGCCGGGTCGATGCATCGTCGCGCGGATGTCCGGACCGGCGAGCGAGCAGATCGGTCGCCTGTTCTTCCGGGAGCGAGGCGAGCTCCAGCACAGCGGCGTGACGACGCCACGCCGGCACGCGCGATGTCACCAGGACATGACCGCCCCCGCCCTGCGGGATCGCGATGCGAGCGACCACCGGATCCGCGGCGTCATCGAGGATGAGAAGCCAGCGGTCGTGCGCGGCAAGCCAATCCCTCGCGGCGGCCGCGCGCACGTTGAGCGGGTCCTCCTCCTGAACCAGACCGAGCTGCTCGGCCAGCAGCGCCAGGTCGGCGACCAGCGTTTCCTGCCGGTCCGCGCGAAGCCACCACACGACCTTGTAGAGCTGCGAAAACCTGTACGCGTACTCCACCGCGAGCGCCGTCTTACCGACCGCACCGAGTCCGATCAGCGCGACGATGAGCGGCGGCGGATCGGCTGACTCGAACTTTGCGGTGATCTGCGCCAGCTCCTGCTCCCGCCCGACGAAGACGGGATTGCGGTCCGATGGCAGTCGCCACAATGGCGGCAGCGTGCCGGGAAAGCGCGACGTGATGCCGCCGGGAAACGGATTGGAGCCGCGCGGTTTTGCCGCACGGCTGACACCGTCGAGGAGCGCCTGCTTCGCACGTGCTTCCTCGAGCCCGACGAGCTTGATGTAGACCCTCGTCTGGAAGATTCCTTCCGGGACGATGTCGTCCACCAGCACGGGGATCAGCAGCGCTTGCCGGCCGGTTGGATCGCGGCCGATCGCGTTCGTCCATTCGGGAACGGTGTACAGCGCCTTGTCGTACGCGCGAGACAGCACGGCGATCGTTCGCTCGGAGTTGCGCATCGCGCGATCCATCTCCGCCACGAAATCCTGTCCGGGACTGAAATCCCAGTCCTGCATCACTACCGTGTAGTTGGCCGCGATGAGGCAGTCGCCGATCCACTTCGCCCACGCCGCATCGGGTCCTGCGCGGCTTATGAAAAAATCGACACCCATGACTCTCAGTGCTCTCGGTGCCCGAAGTAAGTTCGACGCGTTCGCTATCGCTCGCGCGGCGCCCGCTGGCTCTGTCCGCCCTGGAACAACGTGAGCGCCGTCGCCGGACCGGTGCCGGTCCGCTCGAACACCACATCGGCTTCGACGACTTTGAGAAAGAACTTCGTCTCCGATTCGGCGAAGAGCTGGAACTTCGGCTGATCGGTCGCTTGGGCCATCAGCGATCCGTTCTCGACCGTGACGGTGATCGCGAAGGTCGGCGCGAGCCTGTAGGTGCCGGCGTATTGCGCGAGCACCGCCGGCGCTACCGTGATTTCCTTGCGCGCCGCTGGCGGCGCGGTGAGTGGAAGCGACGAGTCGATGATGTGCAGGCCGATGTCATCGATGCTACCGGCGGAGTTGTCCAGCATCACCAGGTTGTTGCCGGTCGAGGGCTCTACGGCGATGAAGGCGTGATAGCCGCCGGTCTCCCCATTGTGGAACACGATCTGCTTGCCGCGTGGCGACAGGAGGTGCCAGCCGAGTCCCATCGACAAGGTGGCGTTCGGGCCCGCGCGCATGGTGTGGTGCGTGAGCGCGATGGCCCGGGCGAGCGGCCCCTTCGTCGTGTCCATCTGCGCGGCGAGGTACTTGAGCATGTCGTTGATCGACGACCGGATGGCGCCGGCGCCGGCCAGCGTCGGCAGATCCCACGGCGCCTGCGCGTTGCCCGCGGCGTCGTAGCCCTGAGCGAGATGTCCCTTCATCGACGGCGTGAGGGTGATTCGCGTGTCGTTCATCCCAAGGGGCGCGAGCACACGCTCGATCAACAGCGCCTCGTAGCTCTTGCCCGCGCGCAGCGCGAGCACGTGGCCGAGCAATCCCATGCCGAGATTCGAGTACTCGTACTGCGCGCCGGGATCGCGAGTGAGCGCGTACGACGAGAGGAAGTCGTACATCTGCTGTACCGAATAGTCCGCGTACGGATTCTTGTTGTTCGCGGGATGGAAATTCGTCGGCAAGCTCGGCAGTCCCGACGAGGCCGTCGCCAGATCGAGCAGCGTGATCTGCTTTCCACTGCGCGTGGGCATCTTCACCGTCGCCGGCAGATACTTCTGCACCTGGTCGTCGAGCTTCACCTCGCCCTTCAGCACCATGTCGGCCAGAATGGTGTTGGTGAATGTCTTGCTCACGGACCCGATCTCGAAGATGGTGTTGCCGTCGAGCGGAAGGTCGGGGATCATCGTGAAGCCGTAGGTGACGACGTGGCGGCGACCGGTGGGATCGATGAAGCCGGCCGCGATTCCCTTCACCTTGCCGGACTCGACGCGGTCATGGAGCATCGCGCGAACCGCGCTGTCGCTCGGCGCTTGCGCGGCGACGACGATGGGCGCGACACAAACGGAGGCGAGCGCGAGCCAACGGGGCGCGCGGCGAGTCATCGTCATCTGCATGTGGATGTGACCTCTAGGGTTTCGCGGCCGCCGCTGCGGATCGCAGCTCGCCGATCGGGACGATCTGTCCATGGAGAGGAACGACGCGCTCGACCGAGAGTTTCAGCCGGTCGATGGTTGCGACCAGCGCGGGCGCGAAGACGGCCCGGGGCGTCGGTGACACGGTAGCCGCCGGCGGATTGTACGAGTCTGCCTCGATCAACAGCTTCTCCGCCGGGAGGTAGACGACCAGCTGCGTCTCCGCCTCAGGACTGCCACGGACGAGATGGATCTCTACGGTGCGGGCGCCGTCGCTCAGCACGCGTTTGCTGCTCACCATTTCAAAACGTGGCGTCTTTCCCGTCTCGGCCAGCGCATCGGGCGCGATGAAGAATCGTTTCTTGGCGACCTCGCGATAGAAGCCGAGGTTTTTCGATTGTGTGATGATCGTGAGACCTTCGGAGATCGCCGTGCGAATGCCGCCCGCGTGATCGAAGTGATGATGCGTGTTGATCACCGCCCGCAGCGGCTTGCCCGGCCGCAGCTCGCGCGCCTTCCGGATCACGGCGAGCGTGCGCGCATCGCCCTGTGGCGCTTCGACCAGCAGCAGGTGGTCGCGCATCTCGATCACCACGCTGTGGTGGGTCTGCCCCGTGAGATGCCAGACGCCCGGCGCGATCTCCTGCGTATTCACCGTAATGGCCGGCACGACCGGCGGCGCCGAGCGGATGTCGGCGGGCGCGGCGAGATCTCCGGCGTCGCCGTTCACATGCGCGGCGCTGAGATGGATTACGGAGAGCATCCAGCGCCCATCGAGCCGTTGCGTGGTTTGCATCGGGAGCTTCACCCCATCCGCGTCCCGCCAATCGGTGAAGCGCGTCTCGAGGAGAGCGTCGCCGAGCATGGTGTGATGGACGATGCGCTGAATGGTGGCCGGGAGCTTGGTGTACGGATCGACCATCATTGCGTACTTCTCGCCCCCGACACTCATGCGAAGGGAGCGCAGTCCGTTCATCGGCGGCTCCTCGCTCAGCTCCGACCCGGAGGCGAGCGCCGCCTGGAGGAAGCCGATCGGGTGATAGATCAGCTCGTCCGCTCGGTCGAGGTCGGCGCGTCCGGCGACGCGCGATGCCTTGTTGTCTGGGGCGATATCGTAGGCGACCCCATCGAACCCGGTGCGCTGTCGCTGCGGAGCGGTGTTGGGGGTGATGAAGTGCGCGGTGCGGGTCTGCTCCTGCCGCCAGCGTTTTCCCGCGAAGTCGATTGCGCGGTGGTAGTCGGTGATGGCGAAGACGCGGAGCGGCGCGTAGGGCTCGGCGTTCTGGCCGAGGTTGAAGTTTTCGCCTGTGCCTTCGAGGGTCAGCGTGCGGACGGCGAGAATCTTGTCGCGTCCGCCCATCGCTTTGGCGACATCATCGGCGAGGGGGCGGCCCGGGTGCTGGGGCTGTGCAGTGCTCGCTGTGATGGACAGGGCAGCGATGGTCGGCAGGAGCAGGCGCGCGAGCATGAGTTGATCCCGAAAGGGGGGACCGGCATTTACGATCGGTTTGCGAGACTGCGGGTTACCGTCTCACGGATGTCGACATCGGACTCGCTCTTATCTCATCTCGTCATCGTCGTCCGAGACCAGCACCTTCTTGTCCGCGTGCTCCTTCGTCGATGGCACGATCAGCGGCAGCCCGGCCTTCTTCAACGCCGCGTTGAGCTTCGGCAGATTCGCGTCGAGCTCCGCCTTCACGCGAACCAGATGCACGTCGAGCCGCTTCGATAGCTCGTCGAACACCGAATACGACTGGGCCGTTGGCTTCCCGTCCGAGGAGCTGACCACCCCCGCCAGCGCCGCGATTTTGTTGTTGAGCTTGATCGGAAAGTTGAGCGGATCCTGGCTGCTCTGGTTCTTGACCTGATAGACCTCTTCCTCGATCCCGCTGAGCCGCTGCTCGAAGCTCGGAGCGACGAGCTCGAATTCCTTCGCCGGCGCGCCGGTGAGCTTCTTCTCGCGGTCGTGCACCTCGAACTTCACGTCGCGAATCGTGCGCACGGCGTTGTTCGCCTCGCTCGTCTTGTCGCGAATCTTGAGTAGCAGGGCAACCTGCGCTTCGAGGTCGGCCTGCGTGGCGGTCGAGCGTGGATCCTTGAGAATCGTGAAGGTCTGCGACTGCGCCGCGGCGCCGTTCACCGTCATGCGTACCGTGTAGGTGCCGGGCGCGACCATCGGGCCGGTCGTGCCGGCGGACCACATGATCAGATTATTGAAGCGCACCGCGTCGGGGTGGCGCATGTCCCAGGCGAAGCTGTTCATTCCCGCCTTGTTCGGCGCGCGCGGCACGCGCGGACCGCGCCCCGCCTGCGCCTCGAAATCCATCTCCTCCGCCGGCGTCTCGCCCGGCACTGGCGGCGTCGCCGCCAACTTGCCGATGGCTTTGAGGCTGTCGGCGCGCGCTTTTTTCATGCTGTCGGCGCGGACGCTGTCGCTGACGCCTGACGAATCGAGCGTGCTGGTGAAGCTCTTGACCAGCGTGCCCTTCGAGTCGAGGAAGTCGAACGCGACCGTTTGATTCGCCGTCTTTACCGTGTAGTAGATCACGGCGCCATCCTGCGGATTGCGACCGCTCGGATGCGCGCCGCGATCGCCGCCGCCACCGCCGCGGCCCCAGCTCACGCGATAGACGTCGCGCGGCTTGAACAGATGCGCGTTCGCCGCGGCGGCCTCGGCGCTCATCTGGCGCAGCGCGGAGAGATCGTCGAGCACCCAGAAGGAGCGGCCATGCGTGGCCGCGATGAGATCGCCGTCCTTCACCGCCAGGTCGTGCACGGGCACGATGGGCAAATTGAGCTTGAGCGACTGCCAGTTGGCGCCGTCGTCGAAGCTCACCCACACGCCGCGCTCGGTGGCACCGTAGAGCAGTCCTTTGCGAACGGGGTCTTCGCGAATCGCCCGGGCGAAATCGTCAGGCGCGATGCCGTTGGCGATGCGCGTCCAGGATTTTCCGTAGTCGCTCGTCTTGTAGAAGATCGGCCGGAGATCGCCGAGCCCGAAGCGATTGGCCGCGACGTAGGCGGTGCCCGCGTCGTGGGATGACGCTTCGATGAGGGAGATGCGCGTGAAGTCGCCGATGTCCTTCGGCGTGACGTTCGTCCAATTCTTGCCCGCGTCACGCGTGATGTAGATCAGCCCGTCATCGCTGCCGGTCCAGATCAGCCCGGCTTCTTTGGGCGATTCCGCGATGGTGAAGATCGTGGCATAGGTCTCGACGCCGGTCTGATCTTTCGTGATCGGGCCGCCGCTGGCGCCCATCGTCTTCGGATCGTGGCGCGTGAGGTCGGGCGAGATGATGGTCCAGCTCTGCCCTTCATTGGTACTCTTGAAAACCACGATAGCGCCCGCATACAGCGCGGACGGATCGTGCGGTGAGATGACGATCGGGAAGGTCCATTGGAAGCGATACTTGATGTCCGATGACGAGTAGCCCATCGGGTTTTCGGGCCACGGATTGATCTCCCGCTCGAACTTCGTCCGCGTGTCGAAGCGCGTGAGCAATCCGCCGTAGCTGCCGGCGAAGACGACATTGGTCGAATCGGGGCGGACGGCGATGTAGCCGCTCTCGCCGCCGCCGACCGGCTCCCAATCCTTGAAGTCGATGCCGCCCTGGCTACGCGATTTGATGCAGACGGTCGAGTTGTCCTGTTGCGCGCCGCAGATCTTGTACGGGTAGTCGTTGGTCGTCGTGACGTGATAGAACTGCGCCGTTGGAAAATCCTGCTCGCTCCACGACTGGCCGCCGTTGAACGACACGTTGCAGCCGCCGTCGTTGCATTGGATCATGCGCTTCGGGTCGTCGGGCGCGATCCACAGATGATGATTGTCGCCGTGAGGAACGGGGATCGGCTTGAAGGTCTTCCCGGCATCGGTCGACTTGTAGAAGCCGGTGTTCAGCGCGTAAACGACGTTCGCATCCTTGGGGTCCGCGAAGACGCGTGAGTAATACCAGGCGCGCTGCCGGAGATTGCGCGCCTCGTTCGTCTTGCTCCAGGTCGCGCCGCCATCATCGGAGCGGAACACGCCGCCATCGTCAGCTTCGATCAACGTCCACAGCCGGTTCGGGTTCGCCGGCGAGATGGTGAGGCCGATGTTGCCCGTGATCCCCTTCGGCAATCCTGGGCTCTTTGACAGATCTGTCCAGTGCTCGCCGCCGTCGGTCGACTTGAAGATGCCGCCGCCCGGTCCGCCGCTCGACATCATCCAGGAGTTGCGGTACGTCTGCCAGAAGGCGGCATACATGGTACTCGGGTTCGTTGGGTCGACCACCAGATCGCTCGCGCCCGTCGAGTCGTTGCGAAAGAAGAGCTGCCGCCAAGTCTTGCCGCCGTCCGTCGTCTTGTAGATGCCGCGATCCTTACCCGGCCCCCAGTACGCGCCCTGCGCCGCGACGAGCACGTTGTCGGGATTCTTCGGGTCGACGATCACGCGCGAGATCTGCCGCGTCTCCTTGAGTCCAACGAAGCTCCAGCTCTTGCCGCCATCGCTCGTCTTGTACACGCCATCGCCGTGGGAGACGTTGCCGCGAATGGCATATTCACCCGTGCCGACATACACGATGTCCGGATTCGATTCGGCGACGCCGATCGCGCCGATGGGGCCGCCGAAGACTTTGTCGGCCGGCGCGGTCCACGTGATGCCGCCATCGACGGTCTTCATCACGCCGCCGCCGGTGGTTCCCATCCAGTACTCGTACGGCCGCGCTACGGAGCCCGTGCCGGCCACCGACCGGCCGCCACGCATCGGCCCGATCTCGCGCCATCGCATGGCGGCGAACAGCGACGAGTCGTACGCGGCGGCAGCGATAGGCACCGATGGCGTGCGTGTTTGCTGGGCATTGATTGACGAGATCGAACCGAGCACTGCCGCGGCAATGGCGAACCGGGGAGCGGACACTGGGAACCTCCGAGAATTGACCGAGCGGAATTCTTAGTTAAGCGCGCAATGAGGGGCGACGCAACCGCAACAGCGCCTCAGTGAACATGCGATCTGCGACCGCTGAGTCGTTCGTCGAGCTACGAGATCCGCGGCTGCCCTTTTCTGCGGCCGTTCCACCACATCACGAACCCGGTAACGGCTTGCTCGGCCATGATCAACGTCGCCAAAAGCCAGATGACCTCGGTTGGCTTCCCGAGCACGTCGCCGGTGTGAATTGACCGCTTGAGGTTGTCGAGACGCGTACCGAGCTCGGCCGTGCGGGTGCTTTGAGCGAGCATCACTCTGCCGCTGTACTGGTCGATGTATGCCCGGCTGCGGCCTCCCGGGGTTCGGTCTTCCTGAAAGCGCATCCCTACCGTGACGATGTCCGTGCCGCCTCTAGGGATCGACATGTTCATGATCGCCGCGCCGGGAAGCGTCGCGCGCGCGATGCGTGCGACGGAGTCGGCGGAGATGGGCGTCGCGCCCGGGACGACCAACGATTCCTTCGGTCGCTCGGCGGGCGGTGTGTGGTCGAGCTTCACGATCACCGCCCCGACTGCCCGATACTTTATCGCGGTCGCGCTGGCCGTGATCGCCACCAGCACGATGGCCGCGAAGATACCGAGCACGTGATGGAGATCGAAGATGGTGCGCTTCCACGAGGCGTTGCCATTGAGGCGGATGATGCGGCGCGGCCACCACAGGATGATCCCGCCGAGCACGAGGAAGAGCGCAAGAATGGTGACGACGCCGACGAGCCCGCCGCCGGCCGCACCGGCCAGTAGCGTTTCGTGAAAGACGTGCAGGCGGCGCGCGAGCCCGCGCTCGCGCTCCTCGGCGGTGCGCGTGCCCTGCACCGCGCCCGTGTACGGATTTACGAAGATCGCCAACCCGCCGGCGGCACCGAAGACGTATGCGCGATCGAGTGTCGTCGGGACGGTCACGCTGCCGACCACCTTCCCGCCAGCCGCGGTCGCCGCGCGCGCCGCCAGCGTGTCGAGCGACAGCGCGATGTCGGTGGCCGAGGTCACGTGCCACAACCCGGGATTCAACCCGCGATCGATCGCTCCCTCGAACACCAGAAGCGCGCCCGAGAGTGCCACGAGGAGCAGAAAAGCGCCCGAGACGAGGGCGGACCAGCGGTGAAGCTTGAGGAGCGCGTCGTGCATATATGATCCGGTAATGGCTGCGCTGTCGCGGTTCCCAAAGTCAACTTGACGCGCCAAGCCCGTCGTCGCTACTTCACTCGCTCCCCCTCGAGGCCTCTCATGCCCGCTCTCGTTCGTTCCTTGTGCGGCCTGGCAACCCTTGCCGCCTGCACGTCGGCTAGCGACAAGCCCGTAGTCAAGTCCGATTCGACTGTGACCACCGACAGCGCGGCCAAGGTCGCGGCGCCGGCGACGCCGGCCGTCATCATCGGCATCAATGGATTCAAGACGCCGGAATCGGTGCGCTACGATTCTTCCGCAGACGTCTACTACGTCTCGAACATCAATGGCAATCCGAGCGATCACGACGGAAACGGATTCATTAGCCGCATCAAGGGCGACGGCTCGGTCGACTCGCTGATGTTCATCGCCGGCGGCCGCGGCGGCGTGAAGCTCGATGCGCCCAAAGGGATCATCCTCGTCGGCGACACGCTGTGGGTGACCGACATCGACGCGGTGCGCGCATTCAACAAGAAGACGGGCGCGATTGTCGCCAACGTCGACCTCAAGCCGATGAAGGCGGTCTTCCTCAACGATCTGGCACAGGGTCCCGATGGCGCGATTTACATCACCGACACTGGCGTCCGCTTTGTTGCCGGCAAAGCTGACCCGCAACACCCCGGACCAGACCGCATCTTCCGGCTCGCGCCCGACCACAAGGTGACGGTCGCCGCGCAAGGCGACACGCTCGGCCGCCCGAATGGCATCGTCTGGGACGCGGCGAACGGCCGCTTTCTGCTCGGCGGCTTCGGAACGAAGAACATCCTTGCCTGGAAGCCGGGCGACAAAGCGCCGACCGTGGTCGCCGTCGGCGCCGGCGGGTACGATGGCCTCGACATCCTGCCCGACGGCCGCATCCTCATCTCGAGCTGGGCCGATTCCAGCATCTCGCTGGTCAACGGCGCAGCGGTAACGCGTCTGATCACCGGCGTTTCGAGCCCGGCCGACTTTGGCGTCGACACCAAACGCCGCCGCGTCGCGATTCCCCGCTTCGCGAACGATCGCGTCGAGCTGTGGGCGTTACCAGCGAAATAGTGCGTGCGGGCGTAGGTGAGTTGCGTGGGGCGTGGAGTGTGGAGGGTGTAAGTTTCACCCGCGAGAGACCTCACGCCCCACGCACGCCCCACAACCGCTTCATCATGACTCGTTCCGCGCTCCTTCTCCTCGCTGTCGCAGTCGCCGCATGCAGCAGCGGCACCTCTCAGCCGCAGCCGGGGCAGCCGTTGCGGCCGCGCGAAGCCAAGCGGTTGCCGACCGGGCGATTCATCCAGCCGGCGGGGAACATCGTCGACATCGGATCGATGCCGCTCAACATGGTCGTGACGCCACAGCGCAGGGAAATCGCCATCTCGCTCAGCGGCTGGCGCGAGCAGGGTTTGCAAGTCGTCGATCGCGTCAGCGGCCAAGTGAGCAAGACCTTCCCGCTCGTCTCGACCTTCTACGGGCTTTCCTTCTCGGCCGATGAGAAGTCGCTCTTCGCCTCCGGTGGAAATCAGGACGTCATTTACCGGTTCGATTGGTCTCACGGAGACGGAAAGCTCGCCGACAGCATCATCCTCGCGCCGAAGGAACCGGGACGCGGCAGCGTGCGCTTCCCGGCCGGCCTCGCACCCTCGCGCGATGGCAAAACGCTCTACGTCGCCGAGAACCTGGCTGACTCCCTGGCGGTGATCGACATCCCGACCCGCAAAGTCGTCGCGCGCTTCGCCACCGAGCGCTATCCCTTCGCCGTCGTCGTCGCCTTCGACGGCACGGTCTACGTCTCGGCGTGGGGCGGCAGCACGGTGTCGGCGTTCAAGCCGAGCTACGAGAACAGCGCCAAGCTCACCGCACTCGGCCGGATCAAGGTCGCGCGGCATCCGTCGGCGATGGTGCTCAACGGCGACGGCTCGCGGCTGTTCGTTGCCTCGGGCAGCACGGATCGCGTCGACGTCGTCGACACCGAAAAACGGCAGGTGATGGCCGAGCTGATGGATCCGCCGCCGGCCGGCCCGAACGAGGGGAGCACTCCGAACGCGCTCGCGTTGTCGATCGACGGCACGCGACTCTTCGTGGCCGAGGGCGATAACAACGCCGTTGGCGTGTTCAACCTGTCCGCGCGGACGGCGAATATTCTCGCGGCCACCGGCGACGACAAGCTCGCCGGACGCATCCCGGCCGGCTGGTATCCGACGGCGCTCACCGCCGACGGCGATGTGTTGCTCGTGCTCAATGGAAAGGGGGCGACCGGCTCGGCGGCGAACCCGAAGCGGCCGCAGACCGGTGGGGACAAGCTGTCCGCGCCGCGCGCGTACGTGCTCGGCCAGTTGAATGGCGCGTTGCAGGCGATTCCCGGACGCATCGCGGCGCCCCAGCTCAAGACCTACACGGAGAAGGTTGCATCGCTCAACGGATGGGACGCCAAGCGCGACACGACGGCGAAATATCCGCCCTTTGAGCACGTGATCTACGTGATCAAGGAAAATCGCACCTACGATCAGGTCTTTGGCGATCTCGGCGTCGGCGATGGCGACACGTCGCTGGTCTTTTTTCCTCAGAGCGCATCGCCGAATCATCGCGCTCTCGCGCGCCGCTTCGGCGTCTTTGACAGATTTTTCGTCAACGCCGAGGTGAGCGCCGACGGCCACAATTGGTCGACGGCCGCGTACGCGACCGACTACACGCAGAAGACGGTGCCCTCCCAGTATCGCGAAGGTGACCGTCGCAGGTGGGCGAACAAGTCGGAGAGCGAGGACCCGGAACGACCGTACGACTACGAGGGACAGAATCGCGGGTGGGGCGTATCGAAGATCCCCGATGACGATGTCGCGGCTCCAGCCAACGGCTACCTGTGGGATCTCGCCGCCAGAGCGGGAATCACGCTGCGGAACTACGGCGAGTTCGTGGCGCGCGAGGGACCGGGCGAAAGCGACGAGGATACCTCCGGCACCGTGCGCACGTACCGCGGCACCAAGCCGGCGTTGCTTGCGGCGACCAACACCGGTTATCCCGGATTCAACATGAGGATCCCCGACCAGAAGCGGATGGATATCTATCTGTCCGAGTTGGCCGACTACGTACGCGCGGGAAAGATGCCGGCGTTGGAGATCGTCCGGCTACCGAATGATCACACCTCGGGCGTCGACGAGGGGATGCCCACGCCGCGCGCCTCGTTCGCCGACAACGATCTCGCCCTCGGCCGGATGATCGAGGGGCTGAGCAAGTCGCCGTTCTGGAAGAGCACGGTGGTGTTCGTGGTGGAAGACGACGCGCAGAACGGACCCGACCACGTCGACTCGCACCGCGCGCCGTTTCTCGTCATCTCGCCGTTCATCAAGGCGGGCGTAGCACATCGCTTCACGAACACGACCGACGTCATCGCGACGATCGCCGACATCCTGCATCTCGGCTCGCTGTCGCAGTTCGACTACTTCGGAACGCCGCTGCGCGACATCTGGACCGCGGCGCCCGACCTCACGCCGTACACATCGCTGGTGCCGGAGCAAAGCCTGGCAGAGAAGAACCCGCCGAAGCCCGCAACGCCGGCGCCGGCTCCAAAGCTCGATTTCTCGCGCGAGGACCGGGTGGACGACGACCTTTTCAACCGCATCCTATGGCGTGCGATCAAGGGGAACGCGCCGTATCCGGGTGTGACAAGAATGGGTGCGCTCGAGTGGAGACGGTCGCGGTGATGTCTCTCGAGTGAGCGCCCGCCGTTGGCTTCTCACCATCCTCTCGTTCTGCGCCGCCATTGGTGTCTCGGTCTACATCGTGGCGAGCAGTTGGCCGGAAGAGCACGCGCCGCTGCTGCCGATGTCGGCGCACGCGCTGGCGATTCTCGCCGCGGCGATCGATCTCCTCGCGCGCGGCGCGAAAATCCGATATAGCGGGCACGCGCTCGGGATTCCGCTCTCGTTGAAGACCGGCTTGCGTACCAGCATCGGGGGCGACTTCGGCGCCGGCATCACGCCGGCGCGCTCGGGGGCCGAGCCCGCGCGTTTCTTGATTCTGGCCGAGCGCGGCATCGCGATCACGAACGTGCTGCTGCTGCTGTTCGTCGAGCTATTTCTCGAGATGTTGTCATTGGCGATCGTCGCGGTGGTTCTGGCGATCGCGTTTCGTGACGCGGGCAAGATGATCAGCGGCATGATCGGCCTGGTGTTCGGCTATGCGGCCGTCGTGCTCGGCGCCGGCGCGGTTGCGCTGGCGCTGTCGCGGCACAACGCGCATGGACCGCCGCCGGCGTGGGCGCTGCGGATCGGGATGCACGCCGGCCGCTGGCGCGGCGTGCAGCGAACACTGCGGCAAGTGAAGCACAGCGTCTCTCGCCTTCGCGGTGCCACGCCCGCGCCGGCGCTCGCGGCGCTCGCCTGCTCGACCCTCCATGTGCTCGCGCGGTTGGCGGTGCTCCCAGCACTCGTGCTTCCGGCGGACCCGGCCGTGCCCATCGCGCCGCTGATGCTGTGGCCGCTGGTGCTTTTCTACGGAGGCGTGGTCGCGCCGGTTCCTGCCGGCGGCGGCGTGATCGAGTTTGCGTTCAAGGCGACGCTAGGCCACACCATCCCCAAACGCATCTTCGGCGCGACCCTCATCTGGTGGCGCTTCTATACCTTCTATATCAATATCGCGATTGGCGCGTTGGTGGCCGGCGGCACCGTCATGCGCGCGTTGCGCGACCGCGGCAAGCCCCAGCACGAGGCGCATCGGCACCGCCTCGCCGGCGAGCGCGCTCGCGACTGACGGCGGCGCTTACGGAACCCGTGCACCGCGGCGCCAGATCATGAAATTGCGCAGACGCGGTTAAAGGATCGTTGCTCGGCGTTGTAGAACAGGATAGAGCGAGACGATCGGATCACACGAGTCGGCAATTTTATTTGTCGTTTGTGGTTTCAAATTTTTCTTTACTCCGGAGATCTCACATGGCGCGCAAACTCATGGTGATCGCTGCACTCGCGCTCGGAGGGAGTTCACTAGGCGCGCGCGGTGTGTCGCCGCTGAAGGTGGTGGAATACCAGATCCCCCGCGCGAATGCGTTTCCGCACGATCCGGCCGTCGGGCCGGACGGCATCGTGTGGTATACGGATCAGGCGAACAGCTACATCGGGCGGCTCGACCCGGAGACTGGCGCCTTCACCGATTGGCCGACGCCGACCCCGAACTCCGGGCCGCACGGGATCGTGGTGGCCGCGGACGGCGGCGTGTGGTACGCGGGCAACGCCGCGGGTCGCATTGGCCGCCTCGATCCGAAGACGGCGACCATCAAGGAATACGTGCTGCCCGAGGAGGCCAAGGATCCGCACACGCCGATCTTTCAGGGCGGCAAGCTCTGGTTCACCGTCCAAGCCGGCAACATCATCGGCAATCTCGATCCGGTGAGCGGCGACGTGAAGTTGTTTCATCCGCGCACGAGCGGCGCGAAGCCCTATGGCATCGTGCCGGTTGGCACTGCCGACATGTGGGCGGATCTCTTCGGCACAAACAAGCTCGCGCACATCGTCGGAGCCACGGGCGAGATTCACGAGATCGACCTGCCCAACGCCGCCACGCGTCCACGCCGCATCGCCATCGATCGCGCGGACAACGTCTGGTACTCCGACTACTCTCGCGGATTTCTCGGCTACCTTGGATTCCCCAAGGGTGGGAAGCCGGTCTTCAAGGAATGGCCGTCACCGTCGGGCGCTCGCTCGCAGCCGTACGGCATGGCGCTCGGTCCCGACAATCGCATCTGGTACAACGAGTCCGGCCGCGGCGTGAATCTCATGGTCGCATTCGATCCCGCGACGGAGAAATTCGAGACGGTGCCGATTCCCACTCCGGGTTCCGTCGTCCGCCACATCGCCGTGGACTACCAACGCGGTCGCATGTGGCTCGCGCTCAGCGGCACGGGCAGAATCGGTCGGATCGATTTCAAGTAGCGCTCTGTCTCATCGGAATCGCTTACTGAGCAGCTGGAGCTCGGCGATGGAAATCGGCCCCGACAATTCCATGATGCGGCCGTCGGGGAGTGTCCAGCGCACGGTGTTGATGACGGGTTCCTGCAGCTTGCCACTCGCCGCCGGTTTGGCGGGCGCTGGCGCAGCGACGGGAGTGCTAGGGGCCTCTTGCTGCGCGCGCGCCTTGAGCTGACTCTCCAGCTTGTCCGCGTCCCGCGCGATGGGACGCGTTTCCACCAGCGTCACGTCGACGCCCGGCCGCAGCTCGTACACCGAACGGCGCACATTCCCTGCGCTCTCGGTCGCGATCGCGGCGCGTTTGTAGGTCAGACCGTCGACTATGCGCGGCGGAGCCGCGAAGCCATCCCGTTCACGGAGGGCTGAGGTGTCGAGCACAGCGGCCGATTGCGCCTGCTGTGCAACCCGAAGCGGAAAGGAGGCGACGATCGCGTTCCCCGTGGCATCTACGAACGTGCTGCGAAGCGCATAACCCGTCACGCTGGCCGTGATGACGTGTGATCCTTCCGGCACGCGCAGTTGGTACTCGCCGTTCGCGTTCGTCTCCGTCTTCATATCTGTGCCGCGCACGTAGACGAGCGCAGCGGGAACTGGCCGCCCGCTCGCCGAATCGGTCACGCGTCCGGTCACAACTACCGGATTGAGGAGCGACCGTTGGCGGCTCTGTGCCGGCGTGTTCTCCGCCGGCCGTACGTCGGTGATCGACTTGGCGGCTGAAGTGTTCGCTGCCACATCCTTGCGATCGGCAACCTTGTCGGCGGCGGCGAGCTGCTTCGTGCTCCCCAGTAAAGTGCTGGAATCGGCGAGGATCACGGGCATGGCGGGCGCGGAGGTGATCCTCCCGGCCACGCCCGCACCGGCACCCGAAGTGGCGCCAGCCCTCGCGCCTCCACTGGCCGTCCTCTGCGTGAGCTCGCGGCGTAATGCGCCTTCGTCATCCGCTTTTTTCTTCTCGTTCTCCTGCACCTTGAGCGACTCGGCACCGCGCGGCGCGACGATGACGTTCGACAGCGCCTCGGGACTCGCGATGCGCGCGGGCGGCGATGCCGGCGCGACGGCGGATGCAATCGGCGAGGGCGACGGGCGCACCGCCTCATCGCTCGCGCTCGGCCCGTGCGCTGGCTGAGTCGCCGCGGAGGCGGAGGGCGATTTCATCGCTACCGTCTGCTCCTTGGCTGAATCGCCACCGCCGGCGGGAACCCACCACTGCAACGCACTCAGCCCGACGGCGACGCACGCCAGCACCGCGGCGATCGGACCATAGCGCTTCGCGAACGATCTCGAGCCCGCGGGTTGCCGGTACTCGCGCGTCTGCGGCAGCGCGGACGCGGCTGCCGCGAACACGACGTGACGCTCTTCCATGTCCTGGCGCGCCGCGGCGGCCTTGATGCTCTCGATCGTCGTAGCGGTCGCGTTTGGAATCACGCCCGCCGGCACATCATCGAGCACCGCGAGAATGCGCGCCGAGGCGGCCACGAGCCCGCGCGCGTCGGCCACCAGCGCCGCGCACGCCGCGCACTCGGTCACGCACGACTCCACCCGCGCCGCCTCGTTCAGCGGAAGCCCACCATCGATCCAGGCGTGGATCGTCCCTTCGTCGAGGTGCTCGTTCTCTGGATGCTCACGCATGATACCCTTTCCTCTCTTCGCTCTGGAGCGCCTCGTATGCTTCGACGAGCCGGCGACGCGCGCGGGACAACGTCGTTCCGATGGAGCCGACGGAGAGGCCCAGCGCCTCCGCGATCTCCGGATAGTCCAGTCCTTCCTCACGCATCAGCAACGCCAACCGATCCCGTTCGGCCAAGGCATCGACCGCTTTGCGCGCCATCGCCGCGTCCTGCTGCCGCTCGAGCTGCGTTGGCTCTGGCTCGACGACGGTATCCGTCTCCTGTTCGCGCAGGAGGGTCAGATGGCGGCGGCGGCGCGCATCTTTGCGAGCGTCATCTCGCACCAGATTGTTGGCGACGGTGAAAAGCCACGCCCGCTCGTTGTCGATCGACTCCTGGCGCAGCGCGCGCACGAACGTCTCCTGCGCCACCTCCTCCGCCCAGTCGCGATCGCCCAACCTGCGCGTCAGATATCTGACGAGCATGGAGTGGTAGGTTCGGAAAAGGCGTTCGACGTCGAGCATAGAGGGGCAGATGTCAGATGTCAGATGTCAGATGTCAGTCAAACGGATCACGATCGAGCTGGCTTGGTGCCACGGACTTCGGCTGCCTGACTTCTGACCTCTGACATCCGCTCTTCTCAGAACAACGTTTTCAGTTTTTGCCCGTCGCCGTCGGTCAGCGTCGCCAGTCCATCCGCCGCGACTTCGATGACCACTGACCTACCAGAGACAATAACGCGATCGCCGAGCGCGAGTGCAGCTTTCAGTTCCGGCAGCAACTCCAACAGCTGGAAGTACGCGGCCGAATACGCCTGCACCTTGATCGTTGTCGTCAGCTTCTTGTCACTGACCACCAGACGCATATCGGTCCAGACCCCGTTGTTCAGCGCAAAGATGCGGTCGCCGACGCGGCGGCGGCCAGAGGCCTGATCCTTCCTCGAAGCGGCGGTGTCGGCCATACCCAGCGAGGTGGTCGCGCGCTGCAACGTCGCTTGTTTCGCTGCGTCGAACGCTTCTTCCCGCGCTGCCGGCGCGCTCGCGTTCAGTGAAGCCCCGCTCCTGCCAGCGCCCTGCGCATCGCGCATCCGCGAGTCTTGCTGGCGCATGGGAGGTACGGGCGAGTTCGCGACCATGCCGGGCTCCACCACCAGGAACGACGTGAAGGGCGTCGGAATTCCGTAGCGCTCACCCAGCGAGCGAATTTCGTCATCGAGCTCCGTATTCCCACCGCTCTTCCGGCGCTCGGCCGTCAGATAGCCCAGGCGCTGCGTTGCCCACAGGCGCGGCACGAAGGCGTTCGCGCGTTCGCGGTCGGGGAAGTCGACCTGCTGGCTCCAGTGCACCGGGCCGTTCGTCGTCTCACCATCGAAGCGGAGCGTCGCGTTGCCGCTTCCCGAGTAGCGCGAGAGCAGCACGAGATCCTGGCCCGCGAACACATCGACGCCGCCGTTCGGCTGCAGCTTGTTCAAGCGGATACCGCTTCCTTCCACGCGCACGCGCACATCGGTCACGACCGGATTGGTGAGCCGGGTGGCGACGAGCGACACGACGCGTTCGACATCTTCGTTCGGCCGCACGAAGTTCGCCGTGCCGTGCCCCTCGAGCGCGAGCTGCTCGAGCAGCGGCACGTTGACGTCGGTGCCGAGCCCGAAGGTGAAGACGCGGGCGTGGCCGCGGAGCTGGGCGGCGTGCGACGCGATCGCTTCCGGGCGTCGCTCGCCGACCGTCGGCTCGCCATCGGTGATGAAGAGCACGAGTGGCAGCCGCTCCGGTCCGTCGCCGCGCGCATCGCGCGACGAATGCTTGAGCGCCTCTTCGAGCGCACCCGCAATGTTGGTCGATCCTTCGGCGGTCAGCGCATCCAGATAGCGCTCGGCCGCGCGAATGTTTTCGCGCGTGGCGAACTCGAAGTCATCGCGGAAGGTGCGGACGTCGGTCGAGAAGTCGATCAGACGGAACCGGTCGCGCGCACCGAGCGTGGCCAGGAACTGATGCCCTGCCGCGCGCGCCTGCTCCATCTTCTTGCCGCTCATCGAGCCACTGACATCGAGCACGAAGGTGACATCGCGCGGCGCGGTGGCGCGGAGCGACGACGGCGGCGAGAGGGTGATCAGGGCAAAGCCATCGTCACGGCCCGGTTGATTGGCGAGGAGCGAGATGGCGGCCGCATCGCCCGTGCGGCGCACGGGAATGAGCACCGTCACCTCGCGCGCGTCGCCGAGCACGGACACACGGCGCGAGCCATCGCGGCCACTGACGTCGAGCTGGTGCGTGGGCGAGTAGGGCTCGCCGTAATTGCGGTTGTCGGAAAAGGTGAGCACGAAGGTGTTGCGACCCACACCGTCTTCGTTGTTGCGCGTGTCGTTCACCGGACGGATCGTACCGTGGTCCGGCGCGCCGCCGCGCACGTAATCCACTCGCAGGGCATCGCCCTCGCGCTCGACCACCTGGTCGAATCGCACGACGACGCGCTTTTCTTCGCCGGGCATGATGGGAAAGATGCGCGTGCGCAGCATGCCGAAGCCCATCCACTCGACCAGCGCCGGATCGCGCTGTTTGCGAACGATCTCTTCGTAGATGCCGCGCGCCTTGCCCGCGTCCATCGTCTCGCCGCTCACCAGCTCGCCGTTGATCGACAGCTTGAGGTCGGTGAAGGCGGCGTTCTTCGGAAGCGGGAAAATGTAATCGGCTTCGCCGAGCCGACCGCCGCGGTTGATGAACGTCTCATCGACCTCGTAGTGCAGAACTCGGTCGGAGAGCGTCACGCGAACGTGCGACGCACCGCGCACGATCTGCGCATCCCACTGCGGACGCGGGCCGGTGCATGAGTCCGGCCGGCAGCGCGGCTCGACGCAGTCCTGATTCGGCCCGCAGCGTGGGATCAGAATCCCTTGCGCGGCGAGCGGCGTGATGAGGAGCGTCGCGAGGGCGAGCGAGGCGGTCGCCACGGTGGCGAGCGCGAGCAGATAGAAGAAAAACGGACGGATCGAGCGCATGGGACGGTCTCCAGACTTGGGGTTCTCTGCCTGGGGACGCCGGCCGCGCGCGATCTTGCACACGCATGGAGAAAAACAATGCGGGACAGCGACTTAGCCCGCCTACCGTATCTCCTGTGTCATCGTGATCGATCGCGCGGGTTACTTCGCCGACGTCACGGGCGAGCCACTCGCGTAATCCGATACACCGGGTAGCTCGCCAGGAGCAGCAGGAACGCCCAGAGGCTGTGTGCCCGGTCGCTTGCCACGGCTCCGGCGAGAAAGGCGATCGAGCCGATGAGCACCAGCCCCGTCGTCCAGGGATATCCCCACGCGCGATACGGCCGCGGCGCGTCGGGCTCCTTGCGTCTCAGATAAACGAGCGCGCTGAACGACACGAGGTACTGCAGCACGAAGTAGAATGCCGCCAACGCCAACACCGCGTTGAACGCGCCCGTGATGATGAACATCAGCGAGGCGCCGGTCGTCAACAGCAACGCTACCGTCGGCGTTCCCTTGGCATCCACGTTTGCCGCCGATGCGGGGAAGAGTCCATCGCGGCTCATCGCGACCGGTACGCGTGAGCCCATCAAGAGCAGCGCGTTCACGGCGCTCAGCAGCATCACGATCGTGAGCGCGCTGACGACCGCATACGCACGACCGCCGAACATCGCGCGCGCCGCGGCCGCGGCGACCAGCGGCTCGCCGCCCATGCGCGGCACGGTCAGCACCCAGGCGAAGGCGATGTTGAGCAGCAGATAGATCGCCGCCACGGACAGAACGCCGCCGAGCATCGCGCGCGGAATGTCGCGACCCGGATCTTGGACTTCCTCTGAGAAGTAGAGTACGCCGTTCCATCCATCGTACGTGTAGATCACGCCCTGCATCGCCAGGACGATCGCGCCGAAGAGCGTCGCGCCAACCGGCACGACGACGGTCGCCGTCGACGGCGCCCCACGCGGCGCGAGCAGACACGTGACGACGAGTACCAGCAGCGCCAGCGCTTTGAGCAGGCTCGTCACCGTTTGCGCCCGGCCACTCTCGCGCGCACCGCGCCAAATGACCAGCGTGAACACGATCACCGCCGCGGCGGCAACCGCTTTCTTGTACGGTGCGAGCGCCGGCACCAGCGTCGCCACCGATTCGGCGAGGACAAACGACACCGCCGCGGTGCTGGCTGACGTCGACAGCCAATCGCTCCATCCAATGATGAAACCGGTGTACGGACCGAACGCGTGGCGCGCGAAGACGTACTGTCCGCCAGACCGTTGAATCATCGCGCCGAGCTCGGCCAGGTTGAGAGCGCCGAGCAGTGCGTAGAGCGCGCCGGCAACCCAGACGCCGAAAAAGAGCGTCGGCGTCGGGAGACGAGCGGCGATGTCGCCCGGGGTGGCGAGGATTCCGGCGGCGATCGTGTTGCCGACAATCACCGCCAGCCCGAATACGACGCCGAACGCACGGAGGAGCTTGCCGCGCGGGGTGGGCGCGGAATCGAGGGCGATCGTCATTCGAATCGCGCTCAGCGCGCTCCGAGCGTCACGAGAATCGCGCCACTGCTATGGCCGGTACCGAAGCGGGTCGTGGCATCGATCGGCGAGAGATAACGCACCTCGACCACGTCGGCCAACGCAATCGAGCGCAACACGTCGAGGCGGCCGGCGCGAGCGTCATTGACGTAGACGAATGGCTCACCGAGTCCTTCCGCGATCGGCTGTGCCTTGAGGGTATCCGTCGCCTTGCGGAGGGGCGTTCCGGGACTGTTCATCAATTCGGCCACCGCGCGCGTACGCAGCATGTTCGGACGCAGGCTGGCGAGCGCGTCGTACAAGTTTGCCGCCGATGAGATGCGCAGCTCATCGCCACGAATCGCGTTGATTCCGCTGTTCCGCGGGGCTCGGCTGACTCGCACCGGTCCGCCTGAAAGACGTCCCTGCTCGGCGATGACGGCAGGCGGGATTCGGCGAAGAAGCACGAAGTCGCGCTCGAGCGTATCGCTGACGCCGAAGATGAGCGTGCTCTCGAGCGGTACGTAGCCCGCCAATCGCACCACGATGCGGTAGGTGCCCGCGGGCAGCGTGTCCAAACGAAAAGCGCCGCTCACATCACTTCGTGCTGATCGGCCCAGTGCCGGAAGTGTGATTTCCCCGCCGGCCACCGGGCGCTCTGCGGAGTCCACCAGCACGGCACCGAACAGCACCGCGCGTTGCGCGTTCGCGTTGCCGACGGCGACGAACATGGCGAGCGAGATCAGCAGCGCCGACGATGTTTTCATGGTGAGAGAATCGCGACCCGTCTGCCGACGAGCGCATCGCGGATCACGATCGACGCGCGCGATGTCTCGAATGAGGACAGGCCGCTGCGCCGATCGCCGAGCCGCACGCGGAGCGCCAGCGCCGCGTCATCCGGAACGCCGCAGACGTGGAACGCGCCAACGGAATCGGTCACGAACTCCGCTCTGAATTCGATTCCTCGGGAGGTTCCGGAGGTCGCGTGCGCCGGCGGCATCGACCATACGAGCACGGTCGCGCCGGCGAGCGATGCGCCGGACGACGAATCGCGAGCGATGCCGGCCACGACGCTCGCCCCACTCGCTCGAACCGCGTCGCCGCAGGCGCTCGCGACGAATGCGCTCGTGGCGGGAACCACGAGTGACACGGTGTCGGTAACACCGGCGCGCAGCGTGACGAGCCGCGTCACCGCCTTCGCGCCGAACACCTCGATTACCCGAGCCGAAAGGAGGAGCTCGTGCGGTCCGGTCGGTAATCCATCCAGCCGCCAGCGGCCATCCGCGTCGGTCGCGGTGCGGTATGCGGTGTTGCCGATGCGCACGATGGCCCCCGCAACCGGAGCACGTCCTTCGCTGTCGACGACCACGCCGACGAGGTTGGCACCCGCGGCGTGCCAGAGCGCGCGGCCGTCGAGTGTCGATGCTTCGACGATTTCACCACTTGTCTCGCGCAAACCGAAGACCTTCACTCGCATGTCCGAGGAAACTGTGTCCGCTCCGGCTTGCCGGATCTCGCGCATCTCTGGGGCTCGGATCATCCACTCGCGTACGACCAGGGCGCCACCCGACAGCCGAAGAAATTCGAGCCGGCCGCCGGCCTGCGATTCGGAGACTCCAAACGGCATGCCGGTATAACTGAACTCGAGCGCGCGGAGCTCAGATGTGCGACCGTCAACCCACAACACACCACGCACGTCGGCTCGCAAGGTGCCATCCGCCCTCGCGCCACGACTCTCGACGGGCTCGAAGGCGAGCCCAACATCTTGGGGGTGGCGCGCGTCGCCCGTCCGCGTGCGGAGACAATGCGTCGCGCCAAAGCTTTCCGAAAGGAGCACGTTGGCGTCGGGCGCATAGAAGATCGAGCTGTCCGTCGTGTCACGACCCAGAACGACGTAGCCCGCTCGCGCGAGCGAGTCGGGCGGCGCGGAAAAGAACGGATTGCCGCTCGCGCCCGACTGCCGCTCGTTCTGCTCATGCACCACATCGCCGTTCACCCGTCGCATCCGCACGTCATGCCTGATCACGAACAGCATGCGACGGGTATAGGCGAGGCGAGTTGCTTCCAGATTTTTTCGGACTTCGTCCCACACTCGCGCAGTCGCTTCGCCCTCGGCCGGCCGCACCACACACTGGCTCGCGCCACTGATCACGATGTTGTTGAGCGAGAAGGGAAGCGCCGTCATCACGATATTGCGCACGACGGTCTCACCGGCACGGACGCTGAACGGCGGGGTCTGGATCGCCGTGAAGCCGATGCGCCGAGCGCGCAGCACATAGCGGCCGGCCTTCCTCACGCCGATCACGAAACGTCCTGATTCGTCCACGAGCGATTCCGCGACTCTCGAGCCGGCGCTATCGTCGACGATGACGAGCGCGTCGGCCAATGGGGCGTCGCCGGCGAGCACTCGGCCCCGGAGCACTTGCGCCGGCAGCGCGCGGCTGCCGCTCACCAGCGCGCACCACAGGATGGCGCGAAGCAGTCTGTCCGGTGAGGGAGACGCGATCTCGAGAGCGATCGTCATTCGATAGAATGCGGCGCGGAGCGCGCCGGAGCTAGACGCGCTCGCGGGATCCCCCTAGCGGCCGCACCGGCCCAGCACTCGTTCGCCCGCGTTCTCCCAACTCATCGCGCGGTCCGCGCGCATCGTTGTCGGCATCGGCTTCATGCCTAACGAGTCGTCGATCACGCTCAGTGCCGCTATGTCGGCGACATCGGCGCGGACATCGTTGAGGGTGAGAAAGTCCGGCGTGCGTCCCTCAGGCCGCGGATGCACCCAGTTGGTCAGCACGATGGTGAAGCTCTGCCGGTCGGGATCGATCCACATCGATGTGCCGGTGAATCCCGTATGCCCGAAGCCGCGCTCGCTCATGAGCTGCCCACAGCTACCGCCGCCGTAGCACGTTTCCCATCCCAGTGCGCGCCAGCCTGCCGTGCGCCGCGTGAACAGCGCGACCGTCGATTCTCTCACGATCCGCACGCCATCATACTCGCCGCCGCCGAGCATCATCTGCGCGAACACGGCGAGATCGGTGGCCGAGCTGAAGAGGCCGGCGTGCCCGGCGACGCCGCCCAGCGCGAGCGCATTGCCGTCGTGCACCGTGCCTCGCGCACGACCTGCGGTCGGCGCGATGCGATCGGCTGCGACGCGGCCCGCGCGCACCGGCCGAAAGCTGGTATTCCTCATTCCGAGCCTGCCGAACAGCTCGCGCTGGAGGAATACGTCGAGCGATTCGTGCGTAATCTGCTCCGCTACCATCGCCAGCACATCGGCGCCGAGGTCCGAGTAAATCTCGTTGCCACCGGGCGCGCGCCGAAGCGACGTGGCCAGCACCATTCGGCGCCCCTCGGCCGGCGCTCGGCCCGCGCGCCACAACTCACGACCGGCCGGCAATCCCGAGCGATGCGTCAGCAGGTGACGGATCGTCACCGCCGACTTGCGATCGTCGCCCGCGCCGAAGGCGGGCAGGTACGAAACCACGCGGTCGTCGAGCGAGAGCTGCTGCCGGTCGACCAGAATCATGATGGCCGACGTCGTCGCCACGACTTTCGTCAGCGACGCGAGATCGTAGACGGTCTCGTCGGCGTCGACGCATCGCGACTTCGATGTCCAGTCGAGCGTGCCGTAGCCGCGCGATACCACGACATGTCCGCGCCGTCCGACGACGACCGCCGCACCCGGAAATCCGCGGCGCGCAACGCCGCGCATCACGACGCGGTCGATCGCCGCCAGGCGCTCGGCCGACATGCCGACGTCGCGCGGTGAGGCGGCTGGCAACCCCACGGTGAACAGCACGGATAGAAGGAGCCACAACATGCACTCTAGACGATCGGCGGCCCTGTCTTGAAACCGGCCATGTGGTGCATGTTAGAATCGTGAAAGTCAGTCATCTGTCGGCGGTCGCCAGGTTGGCGGTTGCAGTACCTCACGACGTGACGACTGGTGACAGATGACTAGTTCAAGAGGATCTCGAATGCGTGCTATGGTTGCCACCGCCATCATTCTCGCCATGAGCGCAACGCTCAAGGCGCAAACGAGTATGGCCGGCCGTTCGCCAGTCTATGCGCCGCACGGCGTCGTCGCGACGAGCCAACCGTTAGCGAGTGCGGCGGGGCTGGCGGTCCTCGAGCGCGGAGGAAACGCGGCCGACGCAGCCGTAACGGCCGCCGCCGTGCTCTCGGTCGTCGAGCCCATGATGACGGGAATCGGCGGCGACATGTTCGTGCTGGAGTGGTCGGCAAAAGATCATAAGCTCATCGGACTCAACTCCAGCGGCCGCGCCGGCGCGCTGATGACAGTGGCCGAGCTCAAGCGACGTGGCCGCTCGGCGGTGCCGGCACGTGGCATCGAAGCCGTGACGGTGCCCGGCGCGCTCGCGGGGTGGGTCGCGCTTCTTCAGCGATCGGGCACGATCACGCTCGCCGAAGCGCTCGCGCCGGCGATCCGCTTGGCCGAAGAGGGCTTCCCCGTGACGCCGGTGATCGCCGCCGACTGGGCAGGCGAAGCGGCGCTGCTGGCCAAAGACGACGGCGCGCGCTCCACCTTTCTCCTCGACGGCACGCACGCGCCCAAGGCGGGCGAGTGGTTCCGGAATCCCGACTACGCGCGCACACTGCGCGCGATCGCCAAGAATGGCCCCGCCCTGCTCTATGGCGGGGCACTCGGCGCCAAGATCGTCGCGCGCACCAAGGAGCTGGGCGGATTTCTCACACTCGATGATCTGCGCAAGCACACAGCCGAGTGGGTGACGCCGATCTCGGCGACGTATCGCGGATATCGTGTGTGGGAGCTGCCGCCCAATGGACAGGGCGTCGCCGTGCTCGAGATGCTCAAGATCCTCGAGCCGTACGACCTCAAGGCGATGGGCCAGAACTCCGCGGCGTATCTCCATCTCTTGATCGAGACGAAGAAGCTGGCCTACGCCGATCTCCGTCAATTCGTGGGCGACACGAACGGCGCCGCGACGGTCGCGCATCTGCTCTCCAACGACTTCATCGCGAAACGCCGAGCGCAGATCGATCTCACCAAGGCCAGCTCGCGCGACGATCCGGGTCCGGCGATGACGGCCAGCGAGACGATCTATCTCACGGCGGCAGACTCGCACGGCAACATGGTGTCGTTCATCAATAGCCTGTTCGACGCGTTTGGCTCGGGAGTCGTCGTGCCCGGCACCGGATTCGCGCTCCACAATCGCGGGTCCGCGTTCTCCCTCGAGCCCGGGCTGCCGAACACCGTCGCCCCGGGCAAGCGTCCCTTTCACACGCTCATTCCCGCCTTCGTCACTCGCCCCAAAGGTGGTGCCGAGGGTGATGCATCGCAGGATGAGCCGTGGATGAGCTTCGGTGTGATGGGCGGCGCGATGCAGCCGCAGGGTCACGTGCAGGTGCTCCTCAACATGATCGTCTTCGGGCAGGATGTGCAGGCCGCGATCGATGCCGCGCGCTTTCGTCATCGCGATGGTCTGCGCGCGTGGATGGAGCCGCCGATCGGTGACAGCGTGCGCGCCCAACTGACCGCGATGGGTCATCAGATCAGTGCCGCGCCCACGGGCCGCGAGTACGGCGGCAGCCAGGCAATCGTCAAGCTGCGGCGCGGTTACGTGGCGGGATCAGATCCGCGGAAGGATGGAGCAGCTGTTGGACATTGAAGGGCGCTGCGTGCTGCGTGCTGCGTGCTGCGTGCTGCGGTCAGCCGTAAACTCCCAACGGCTCAATGATCATCCCCGGAAAGATCTTCTCGAGCGCACCGCGCGATGCATGCCGCTCGAGAATCGGCGCCAGGACCTGTCGGTAGTTGGTCGTCACGGGTAAATCGCCCGGCCCCTCGAGCGTGCTGCCGGTAAGTCCTGGCCACGAGCCGAGTACGCGCCCGCCGTGCACTCCTCCTCCCATGACGAACATCACGCTGCCCCGGCCGTGATCCGTTCCAAACGACGCGTTCTCCGCCACGCGTCTGCCGAACTCGGTCATCACGACGACCGTCGTCGTGGCCATCTGGGCGCCCATGTCGCGCGCGAACGCCGCGAGGCCGCCGCCGAGCTTGACCATGAGCGGATCGATGACGGCGCCCTGCGTGAAGTGTGAGTCCCACCCGCCGACGTCGATCGACGCCGCCTCGAGTCCGACGCGTGCCTTGAGCAGCCGGGCGAGCTGCATCAACCCTTGGGCGAAATCATCTCGCGCGTACGTGGCGCCGTGATCGGGCACGTAGAGCGTGCCGCGCAACTTCTCGATGCGCGCCAGCGCGGCGAGTGTCTCGCGTCCCGCCTCGCCGATCATGTCCCGCTCGCCGCCGTACAGCAGCGCCAGCGCGCCGGCCATGCGATCGTTGCCCAACGAGAATTCATCGATCGATTGCATCGCCGTCGCGGCGGGCGCACCGCGGAGCGAGAGCGGCAACTCGCGGCCGACCGCGATGGCCGACAGCGCGCCATGGCGTGCGCGCGGCCGGTAGCGCAGAAAGCGACCGAGCCATCCGCCGGCGGTCACACCTCCGTGCTCCATCAGGTCTTGCGCCTCGAAGTGCGACCTGGTCGTGTCCTCTGATCCCGCGGCGTGCACGATGGCGAGAGTGCCATTCGTGTAGAGCGAGTGCAGCGGCGCGAGCAGGGGATGCAACCCGAAGAATCCATCGAGCATGAGCGCTTCGCGCGGCGACACGCGCAGGCGCGGACGCGCGCGATGGTAGTCGTCGTCCAGCAGCGGCGGCACGAGCGTCAAGCCATCGGCGGCGCCACGCAGAAAGATCACGATCAGGGCGCGCGGATCGTCCGCATCGCCCGTGAGGGCCGTCTGGGTGACGACCGGAGTCGGCAAGAGCATGGTCAGCTCCGCATGAAGGCTGGCGCGGCGAGCAACAGCGCGACACCCGCGCCCGATTCGTGGTATGCGCGCATCTCCTCATCAGTGGCGCGCCTGCCGAGCAGATGCGCGGCGAGCGCGCTCTCGCCGCCAGCCGCCACGGCCAGCGCCGCGGCATTCACTCGGGTTCCGTTGATGCGGTTCGATGCGAGCGCGGCGGCGAAGTTCCACCGCCAGAGCATGGTGCCGAGCCACGGCTGCGGCGCCGATGGATACCCGTCGGGCGTCGGATACTGGAACGGCGCGTGACCCATCCGGGAGAGGTACGCGGTGAGCGCGGGTCCGGAATCCGTCTCCGCATTCGTGGCGCGTAGCGCCGACACCACGTATTCGAACGGACGCTTCACTTTCGAGCCGCGCGCCGCGGCGAAGGCGCTGGTCGCCGTCAATGTTTTGAGCGTCGAGCGAATGTCGCCGCCGCTTCCCTCAAAGGCGGCCGCGACGGCGGCCACCGCCGCGGCGGGCGGCTCGTCGGCGATGAAGCGGCGGCAGAGCTTGGTCGCGATGTGCCGGGACGTCGACGGGTGCAGCGCTACGATGTCGAGCACCGCGTCGACGTCTCGCTCCCCGAGCCCCGCTGGAATGCGGTGACCGAGCACGAGCTTCTCGCCGTCGTCGTGCAGCTCGGGATGAAACTCCACCCGCCCGATGCCGAGCTCCGAGACATCCTTCGAGCGAACGGTCCACCCCGTGAGCGCGCGGGCGACGTCCATCACGTCGTGTTGCGAGTAGCCGCCGTCGACGCCCAACGTGTGCAGCTCCATCAGCTCGCGCGCGTAGTTCTCGTTCGGCTTGTCATCCGCGCCTACGCGCCGGTTCACCCGGCCGTCCAAGTACCAGAGCATCGCCGGGCTCAACGCCGAGGCGCGCAGCATCTCCGGAAAGTTGCCCAACGCGTGCGCGCGAATCACATCGCGGTCGTCAGCTGCCTTGAGCCAGCGGCAGTCGCCTTTGCTCGAATCGATGTTGAAGTGATCGGTCCAGAACTGGACCAACACTTCGTAGAGTTGGCGCGTGCTGTAGGTCGCGCGCAGCACCGCACCGCGCGTCATCTCGCCCAGCAGAAAATCTTCCTTGTATTCGTACATCTCACCGAGCGGAGCGGCGAGGCTCTCGAGCCGACGTGCCATGCGCTGCGCGCGCCGGTCTCGCAGCGATTCGTGATCGAGTTGCTCAGCGACGTACCGCTCGACGGCTCGCTCTTCGACCGCGTGCATGGCCCGCACGCGCTGCCATTCGCCTGGCGGCCCGCCGAACGACAACCGCGAGAGCGCGTGCGAGACCATCCCGATCTCGCCCGACACCGGCGCGCGAAATGGCCCGGACGGCGCGTCGTCGTCGAAGCCGAGCGGATCGCGAATCACCTCAGGCAGCTGGTCGCATCCGATCGCCGCCGCGGCGGCCGCGACGCCGCCTACCTGGAGAAATTTCCTCCGCGAGAGCATGGCAGCCTCACGCCGCGCGAGGGCTGCGTACGGCGGCCGCCATCGATGTCACCGCGGCGCCGAATCCGCTGATCACGGTCCACGGCAGCACGAGAAACCAGCCGATGACCGGAAGCAGAAAGGTGAGCGAGAGCACGACGCCGCCACGCATCACGCGCCGCCACGGCTGGTGCTCGTCGCCGAGCGAGGGCATGCCGACGCCAATGCGCTCGCTCAGTCCGGCCGAGCCGAGGAGTCCGAGCAGGATCGGCACGGCGAGCAGCAGTCCGCCCCCGAGCTTGAGGAGTGGCGTCGGCGCCTGCGCGACCATCGCGAACCCTACCCCGAAGAGCGGAGCGCCGACCAGCGCGCCAACGAGCGTGATCCGGAACGCATGCCGGTCATACTGCGCCCTCGCGCTACTCACCGCCCGCGGAAAGAGCGCCGTCGCCGCGAGCCAGTAACTCACGAAGACCATCAGTGTTCCCAGAACCAGGAACACGATCTTGAATACATCCGCCATGATCATTGTGACGACCTCGAGTGGAGCCTTGTAGCTCTACGAGGCCGGGCGGACGATGTTGCAACGTGAGGAACATCACGGGGGAGCTGCGTGCTGCGCTCTTACGGGGCAATCCGAATCGCCCGCGGCGCCGACCTCTGATGCGTCCCATCCGGCAGCGTTGCCTGCACCCACCACCGGTACGGCCGCCGCGGGCGCAGCCGTGATTTGGCGGGGACGGTGATCGAGGTATCCTCAGTCGTCACCGTGAAGGCGGACCAGTTGCCGTGATCGAGAATCTCGACGCGATAGCGCATCGCCTCGGGGATCGCATGCCAGGTGAGCGTGACCGGTCGCTGCACGCGCGCGCCGGTCGCGGGCTCGATCAGAATCACCGGAGCGGGAATCGTCGCGGGCGTTCCCGATGAGCGCGGCCCCGGACGTTCGGTCACGGCCGCGTTGCCCGTCGTCGCAACCGCGCGGGCCGGGCTAGCGGGTTTGTCATTGTTACGCGAGAACCATCCCCACAGCGCGATCGCGACCACGAGCACGCCGATGCCCGGCATGAGCAGCGCTCTCGGCTCGATGCTCGAAATCGTTCGCACCTCGGGCATCGATGCCGACGCGCGCAGCATATTGAGGTCCGTGCGACAGTGCTGGCATTCGCGCAGATGCTCCGCGGTGCGCGAACGCTCGGCCTCGCTCCCTTCCCGGCGTACCAGATCGGTGAGCCGATCGGAAGTCGGACAGGCGGCGCGGTCGGTCGCGGGCGCCGTGCGTGCGAGCGGCGCGAAGTCGTCGGGCTCGTCCGTCGGTTCCGGCGGCGGCACGGGCGGCGGCGCCGGCGGCGGCGGCTTCTCTTTCCGCGAGGGAGCGAGATGAGGCGCCGTGATGTCCCGCATCTCGATCAGCGGGGCGATGGAGTCGCGAAGCTCGTCGTCGTTCGGCATCCCCATCAAGACGCGCGACGACGCCCGGCGTTGCTACGACCCCGCTGTTCCGTCCCCTTGCAGCCAGGCGATCGCTTCCTTCGCGATCTCGGGCGGCACCGCGTGCGGCCCGTTGAACTCGCGATAGTGAACGTTGTAGCCGGCGTGCTTGAGCTCCGGAACGATCACGCGGCTGCAGCGGTCGATCGGAAGAATTTCGTCGGCCGTGCCGTGCGACTCGAAGATGAGCGGCTTCCCGATGTGCGCGGCGGGAACGACGAACCCCGGCGAGAAGGCGATGATCCGGCTAAAGAGATCGCCGTTGCCGAGGCCAAGCGAGAGCGCGTACGACGCGCCATCGGAGAATCCCTCGATCGTCACGCGCGCCGGATCGATGGCATAGCGATCGAACATGAGGCCGAGTGCCCGGTCGATGAAGGTGACGTCCGGTCCGAAGCCTCCGCGAATCGCGTCCCACGAGGAATCTCGCGAATCGGGCGCGAGGAGGATGAGACCAGCCGCATCGGCGAGCGGTAGCAGCCGGCGGATCGCGCGTGCGCCGGCGCCGCCCGCGCCGTGCAGCATCATCACGAGTGGGGCCGGCGTCTCCGGCTTATAAGAGTCCGGCACATAGAGTACACCGTCGCGACCGGAGTCCAGTCCGATCGGATGACTACCATGCGGCTCGGCGGCGCTCGGCGTGGTCGGCTTGTGCGCGCGCACAGACAGGCGGCCGCTGCCGGCCGGGCGACCGGGCGAGGAATCGGGGAGCTCATTAGCCGAGCTCGTGCCGCACACCATCGCCATCGCGGCCGCCGCGCCGCCGAGGGAGACTTCCAGAAAGCGTCTTCGGGATTGTGGCGGCAAGTGTTCATCCTCCATTCGCGATTCGTCGAGATGGTCCGTCGCCGCCGACAATATGCCTGGCGCGCACGGTGCGCGGATGCATCTTCACATGACCCGAACACCGGATCGCCTGCCTAGGCTGCGTATTCTGTGTTGAGCCTTCGAACGTGAAGAGGACATGCGAGACCAAGCACTCGAAGCGCGCATCGATGGTTTTCTGGCCAAGTTCACGCCCGACGTCGAGACGTTCGCGCGCGAAGCGCGAGTGAAGATGCGCGCGCGGATGCCGGGCGCGATCGAGATGGTGTACGACAACTACAACGCGCTCGTGTTCGGCTTCTCGCCGACCGACCGTCCGTCGGATGCCATTCTCTCCATCGCCGTATTCCCGCAATGGGTGACGCTCTGCTTTCTGCAAGGCGCGCGGCTGCCAGATCCGCAACAGATGTTGAAGGGGGCCGGCAATCAGGTCCGACACGTCCGGCTCGCCGCCGCGACCGATCTCGACAAGCGCGCGATCCGCTCCTTGATGGCGCGCACGATCAAGGATTCGGTGAAGCCGTTCAGCAAGGCATTGGGACAGACAGTCATTCGATCGGTGTCGGCGAAGCAGCGGCCGAGGCGGCCGAAGTAGAGAGGACTCCGCGCCAATGTGACCATTTCGGCCAAAGGCTCGCCGGCTGCCGCGGCGTTCACCGGCACAGTTGGCCTCAGCTCGTTTTGCTTTCGTGTCGCGCGAGGCGAGTCGTGAGATGTCGCTTCACGTCCCGCCATTCCGCGGCGAGAATGCTGAACATCACGCTGTCGCGGACCGTCCCATCCCGCCGCGCCTGGTGATGGCGAATCACGCCATCTTTCTGAGCGCCGAGCGCCGCAATCGCGCGTTGGGATGCGAAATTGAAGTTGTCTGTCCGCAACCCGACCACACCGCATCCCAACGTGTCGAACGCGTGCGCGAGCAGAAGCAACTTGCAGGCGGTGTTGACGTGACTGCGCTGCCAGCTCGCGGCGTACCACGTGTAGCCGATCTCGACTCGATCGATCGTAGCCACGATATCGTGATACCGTGTGCTGCCCACGATGGCTCCAGTGCCCAATTCGCGGACCGCCCACGGCAGCATGTGGCCGGCGTACTGGCCGTCCAGCGCGGCGGTGATGTACGCCTCGACTTGCGATGGCTCGGGAACCGAGGTGAACCACAGCTCCCAGAGGCGGCCGTCGGCGGCGGCGGTGGCGAGGCCGTCTCGGTGCGGAGGGCCCAACGGCTCCAGCCGAACTCCGTAGCCCTCGAGCATAATCGGAGACGGTGTGATCATGATCGAGCTCTCAATTCTGTCATTCCTTTTTTCCTCACTCTGCGATCTCAGACTCGCAGAGTCCTTGACGTGCGGTCGCGTTCACCAGCATTGAATACGAGACATACGAGAGAACAATCCACGCGGAGCAACGCAATGTTTCTGATTCGAGACATCATGTACTGCAAGCCGGGCAAGGTGCGCGCAATGGTCGAGAAGTTCGTCGCGATGTCGAAGCTGAGTGAAAAGGTCGGCATGCCCCGCATGCGCATCATGACCGACTTCTGCGCCGAGCGATACTGGACGGTCGTGTCGGAGATGGAGGTCGCGGACCTGCAGGCCTTCGAGCAGATGATGGCCGCGCCACCCGGAGCGGCGGAGGACATGAAGAAGTTCGAGGAGATCATGCAGGGCTATCACGATCTCGTCGACCACGGAAAGCGGGAGATCTACAAGATCGAGGGCTGACGCACGCTCGAGCATCTGATGACCACCAACACTTCGAGGATGCAGCCATGACTTCCGCTCCAGCATCACCCGCCGCCACTCCGCACGCGAACTCGCTCGTCGAACGCGTCAAGGCCATCCTGCTGACGCCGGCCACGGAATGGCCGGTGATTGAGCAGGAGCAGGCGACGGTCGGCGGTCTCTACACCGGCTACATCGCGCCGCTCGCGGCGATTGCACCGATCGCCGGGCTGATCGGCATGAGCGTTTTTGGCATGCGGCTTCCCCTTCTTGGCACCTATCGCATGCCAATCGGCTCGGCGCTGATGAGCGCGATCGTGCACTACGTGCTCGCGCTGGTGAGTGTCTACGTGCTCGCGCTGATCATCGATGCGCTGGCGCCCACCTTCGGTGGCCAACCGAACCGGATTCAGGCACTCAAGGTCGCCGCCTATGCGAGTACCGCCAGCTGGCTTGCCGGGATCTTTGCGATCGTGCCCGCCCTCAGCATCCTCGGGCTGCTCGGCTTGTACTCGCTCTATCTGATCTATCTCGGGCTGCCCGTGCTCATGCGCGCGCCGCCCGAGAAAGCCGCCGGCTACACGGGGGCGGTCGTCGTCAGCGCCGTCGTGCTGTTCCTGATCGTCTTCACCATCTCGGCACGCTTCATCACAGGCCCATCGATCCCGCTTCCCGTGCGCTGAACGCCGCGCGGTTGAGCGCCGAATCGCGTGGCTGAACTCTACTTCGTGAGAAAGAAAACGCCGGCGAACGCCGCGAGGGCGACGCCGGCTTGCAGCGCCAAGACCAGCAGTGTCTGCCGTGGAGTTCGCGGCAGCCACTTGAAGGCGAAGAACGCCACGATCGGTACCTGCAGAGCCATGAGTAGCTGAAAGAGGTGGGCAGGCGTTCCTTCATCGACTTCATGAACAACGCCGAACATGGCAGCGTGACCAACCACCAGGGCGAGCGCGGCGAGCGACATTGCGACTGGAAAAAAAGCGCTCGGCTGCTTGATCAGGGATAGACTCATCTTGGACCTCCTGGTGGGTTGGCGTCCTATCGTCGCATAATGTAAAGTACTTTGTAGAGCAAATGTACGCCAGGATCGCCGGCTCCGATTTCGATTCCATCATCGCATAGTTAGGCAGCAATCCGATATTCGGTCTGCACCAAGCCGCTCGGATACCAGCGTGTAGCCACGTGCTCGAGACGGACATCGCGGGACAATGGCCCAAACAGTGGGATTCCGCTGCCGAGCAGGACCGGTACGCGGGTGATGATCAGCCGCTGGATCAACCCCGCCTCCAAAAAGCGTTGTATCGTCACCCCGCCGTCGATGTACAGATGCTTCAGGCCGCGTTCGGCGAGCCGTCCCACGATCTCTTCCGGCGTGCCAGCCATTGCGTCGCACACAGCGTCGTCCGGCGCCGCCACTTCCGATGGACGCGTCGTGAGCACGACGATCGGCGTCTTGCCGAATGGCCAGCCATCGAACGTCATCACCGTGTCAAATGTGTTGCGGCCGAGGACGATGGCGTCGACCGTGGCCATGAACTCGGCGTAGCCGTGCGGCTCGCCATCATCCGGGAGCCAGTCCAGAGCGCCATCCTTGCGTGCAATGAAACCGTCGATGCTGGTAGCGATGAACACCGATGCTTTCATATCACACTCCAGTTCGCGTTTTCAAAACGTTTTGAACAAAACTGCGTCCGGATAGCGAACACATCCGAGTGGGTACTCCTCGAACTCGCTCTCATCAATGCGCGCGAGCATCGCACCGACACGTTACGATCCGGGCGCAGCCTATCGGAGCGCGCGCGCAAGTGCCGACGGTCCCACTTCGAGGAAGATCGTGGCGTGCGTGAGGTCTGGCCGGGGCACGTACACCCACGCGAGCCCGCGCGGCGGCGCTGAGCGCAGCAGCGCGGCGAGCCGCGCCGTGCCGGCCGCGATGTCTGGAACGTTCGAGCTGGACAGGTACAGCGAGCGGGGCGACGGGTCGAGGACCGCCAAGCGAGCCGGCGCCGAGTCCACGAGCGCGCCGCGGTTCCACCACAGGCTCGGATCGAGCGCGACATAGTGGTCGAACAGCGCCGGCTCGGCGAGAAACGTCTCGACGACGAACAATCCGGCGAGCGACTCGCCCACGATCGCCCGCTCCTTGGTCGTGCGGTAGCGAGCGTTCACCGCTGGGATGAGCTCGTCGCGAATAAAGCGACGGAATGCGGCCGAGCCGCCCACGTGCTTCGCTATCGCGCTATCGGATGCGACGCCCGTGGGCCCGGTGAGGTCGCGGCGGCGTTCCGTATTCGGTATCCCGACCACGATCACGGGCCGCACCGCGCCAAGCGCGATCAGCGAGTCGACCGTCTTCACCACGTGCGGAAAGTCCTCGTCGAGCCCACCGTCCGGCATGTAGAGCACCGGAAAGCGTGCCGCTGAGCGTGCCCGGTAACCCGGCGGCGTGTACACGTTGACCAACCTGGTCTCGCCCAGAGCTCGGGAAGCGACGGTGAACGTGTCGTGCACGGGCACCGGATCGAGGCGCGGCGGCGTGCGTTGCGCGCTGAGCATACCAGGCACAATGCTGAGGGCGAACAAGTGTGCGAGCGATGGCCAGACATTCGAGTTGACGAGATACGGCATCGTTGATGACCTCAACGGTCCATGATCGGTAGATATGCGCGCCACGGACCGATGGCCTCCCTGTACTGCTTCGCCATGACGCGGGCCGTTTGAGCTATGTGCCCCAAGTCGTGGGCGACCCAGGTGGCCAGCAGTTGGCCGAGCGTGACAGGCCCGAACTCGGGATGCTCACCTCGCAAGGCGAGCTGAGCTTCCGTTACCCGCCATCCGGCGAGCGTCGCAAGGTTTTCCGCCCGAAGGCGCGCAAACTCGCCGAGCAGGTCGGCGATCGACTTCCCCTGACTCTCGCGAAACTGCGCGAAGCGGTCGTAGGGCGTGAAGCGACAATGCGGGCCCTGGGCGAGGATGATCCGCGCACGCGGCATCCAATCGGTGCGCTCGCCGTGGATCAAATGACCCACGATGACGTACGGGCTCCACGTTTCCGGACCTTCGGACGCGTCGGTCCACACAGGTAAAAGTCCAGCGAGCATGGCATGCAAGACGCTCGGCGTGCGTTCGAGGACCGCGGAGCCGGATGTGACATCGAAATCCATCGTGTACCCTGATACGGAGTGCGAGGCTACTGTTGGCCGAACGTGCTCAGTGCGCGTGAACGTACACCCATGCCTGCTTCCCCGACGCGAGCATCGCCTCGACTCGCTCATACGAGAAGGTTATTTCATACTCGTCTACGCTAGCGAGCTCGGCATCAGTGATCTGAAACACAGTCCCGGATACTCGGCTTTCCGCAGTCTCGCTGAGTACCACGTTGGCGTGGTGTGTCATTCCTATTGTGGCGACTATGTGTGGGTCTTCGATTTTCACTAGCGATTGCTCGAAGCCGAGTAGCTCATCTGCCCGTCCAACGAGCAATCGGCCAAACGTCGATAGCTGCACGTTTTCTTGCTGCAGGGAGCCATATGAAAAAATTATTGGCATAGCGCGCGTATCACGGAGTGGTCGCGTGGTTTGTCCGCGGTCATCGCGGGGTGCGGCTCCCTGCCTTCGTGCTGCGCGCGAAGTAGACGACATTCGGAGCGTCCGACCGCGCGGCGGCGATATCGAGCAGGCCGTCGCGATCCAGATCCGCGATGCCGAAGCCGTAGACCGTCCCCTTGCTATCGCCAAAGTGGACGACGTGATACTGCCGTCCAGAACCAGTGTTGAAGTAGATGGTCGACGGAGCTTCCACGTTGCCGACGATGATGTCGGGTTTACCATCACCATTTACATCGGCGACGGCGAGAGCATACGGCGTGATCGCGCCATCACCCACTGGAAAGCCCGTCGAGAACGTGCCGTCGCGCTGACCGAAGTAGATGGCCGTTCCACGTCGCTCATCAATGGCAACGATATCCAGCAGTCCGTCGCCATCGAAATCGGCGGCTTCGGTCATGCGAATGTGCGCGTCCGGGGCGCCGAACGGGACAGTCCGCGCGGCGGTGAAGCTTCCCTTCGGCCCGGCGAGATAGACTCTGCTCTGTCCGCCGTCCCGGTGCGGGACGGCGAGATCGATCAAACCGTCGCGATTGAAGTCCGCGGGCGTGATCGTCGTCGCCGGCTCTCGAGAGAACGCGACGCACTCGGCGTCAAACCGACCCTTGCCTTTGTTGAAGCAAATGTAGTTCGCGCCACTGCTGTCGCTGCTTCGATTGGCCACCACGATATCGGGCTGTCCATCGCCATTGAGATCGACGACGCTCGCGTTCCGCGTTTCCCACTCTGGGCGGCCGTACGTCGAGCCGACACGAAAGTGACCCGTTCCGTCGTTCAGGTATACGAGCTTCGGATCGGGCTTGTCATTGCTGATCACCACGTCGAGATCGCCGTCGCCGTCGATGTCCACCACGCGCCCCGAGTACGATCGGTCCGAGGCATGGCCCAAGTCGTAACCGGCGCTGAAATGGCCGGCGCCGTCGCCGAGTAGGATTCGATCGACGAGCGGCCAATGGCGGCCTTTTACGAGGACGAGGTCGAGATTGCCGTCTCCGTTCAGGTCGCCGATGCCGACATTCGCCGACGTTTCGGATGTCGATTCGAGCAGCAGCACACGGTCGAAAACCGGAAAGGTGTCGGCCGGGGTGACAGACGCCGGCATCAGCCCGACGCCGCCTGCATCGCGGGTCGAAGGGCCGGCCAACTGGACTGCGCCGAGTACGACCGCCGCGGCCAGCATCTTACGCGCGGGACTCATGGTGGCCCGATCATGCGGGGCCGTCGTGCGCACGACGAAGCTCGGCGATGTCGAGCTTCTTCATTCTGAGCATCGCTTCCATTGTCCGATGTGCCCCCCCGATTTTTTCATCTGTGAAGAGCTCATCCATCAAGTTGGGGACGACTTGCCACGAGACGCCATACCGGCCGTATGGCCCGGCGCACTGCTGGGCCTTGGGTCACCCGCAGCCGACAGCTTCTACCGGGGGTAGTCGTCATCCGACTAACGCTCGAGCTCTGCTGCCGCTCCGGCGCGTCGACTCCGTTACGACAGGGCCGAATCCGGCGGCTCCTCGAACGGACAGCGCGTGGCGGAAGCACTGTCCACTGGACCGATTGCTAGTCAGCAGGTGGCGTGATCTCGAACGGTCGAATGCTTTCCGGCGTCGGGAGCTCGTTCGTGTCGGGACCAAATGTGTAGATCTCCACACCAGACGGAGTCTCGGCGCGCGACCACAAGATTGCTCCTACGTTGGTCCCTGACGTTGTCGTACCAACCGCGTCGGCTAGAATGTGCGAAGAAGACTCGACGTTCGACTGCTCGGATGCCAAGTCGAAGCTCGCACAACCGCACTCGCATCGGCCGATCACGCGCCAGCTGTCCAGGTCGGCGTCGGGCACGCTGCGATTCGCGAGTGCGAGTAGGCTCAGCAGGACGGCCTTCTCGTCTTTAGACATAGGACGCGGCGTTACTCTCAACGGAGATACGGCGCCACGTTACTGGCAATCCGCGCAAACTCGTCCTCCGTGAGCGGCAATCGGCGAAACGCCGCCCATCCCTCGCGCGGCCGGAGATTGTCGCCCGCGGCCGCGTCGGAACCATAGAGAATCCGCGCGACGCCAACCTGCCGAATCCGTCGTGCCACGAGGGCGGCGTTCGCCGGTGAGATGTCGCGGTCCACGACCGACGCGACATCGAACCAGAGCTGCGTGGTTCGCGGGCTGCCCTGTTCAACTACCTCGGCGAGCGCGGCCATGGCACTATCGGCCGGAGGGTCATTGTAGCCGGGACCGCTGCCCGCGAGGTGCGCGATCTGCACCGGGATGTCGGGCACGAGCGGTAACAGCTGCTCGAGGAATATGCGCGCCTGTGCAGCGCCGTAGGGGCGCTGCTCGGAGATGGATGCCCGAAGGTGCACCACGATCGCCATGCGATGTTCGTTCGCAGCCCGAAAGATTCGACGCAGCTGCTCGACGTGCGCTGGATTGTCCAGCTGCACATCCGAGTTGCCGAAGTGAAGTTTGATTCCACGGCGGAGATTCGGATTGTTGCCGCAGCGCGCGAGCTCGTCGAGCGCGTACTCCTTGAGCGGGTTGAAACTGCAGAACGCGACGAGCCGATCCGGATACTGGGCCATCTGAGCAGCGTTCCAGTCGTTCTCCGCTCGCACCCTGGCGTACTCGTCCTCGACGGTCCGCGCAGGGCTGCCATACATGTACGCGACGGACAGCACGAGCGCGCGCCGGATGCCGGCCGAATCGAGGAGCGCCACCACATCGCGCGCCGTGATACCTGGAGAGTCGCCCTTTCCCGTGAGCAGCGCGGCGATCGCCGGGCTGAAGAGGTGTTGATGGGAATCGGCGACGGGAGCGAGTTGAGCCTTCGTCGGCGTCACCCAGAAGATTGCGGTCGCAAGTGTGAGCACGTGCCATTTCATTTTGAATCTCAACGAGTCTGCGGCTGACGTGTGCGCTTCATCTGGGATCGGCTCCGTGCCCACGAGCGGCGTGTTGTTAAGATGAAACCGGCCTAGTGCGAGGTCGGTCTCGTCCACTGTCTCGTGGCTCGAATCGTCGAAGGAGAGGCGTATCAGCATGTGTGCTACGGACAATCGTCCGGCTGCGGTTCGCGTACTTCGTCCACGGTTCTCACGAGAAAAATGGGTCCGGGAAAAACGTCGCCAGCCCACGATGGCGCAACGCGGCCGCGCATCTGCACGAACGTTCGCTGACCCTCGCGCTGCTTGTGTTCTCTCAGGAGCGGTTCGAGCGCGGAATCCCAGTCTGGCCAGTGCGTCTGACCGCTACATGACGTGAGCCACCCGCCGCCTTCCCACGAATACGTGTAGCGTCCCCGAAACAGCGTCGTGTCACGCGCGTCCACAGTCCACGGCGGTCGATCGCCGCTCTGGCATTGCCGCCGTGACGCCCTTGGTACCGAGATCCGGCGCTCGATGATGGAATCGTGGAAGAAGTCAACTTGAAACCGTGCTAGCGCTTTTCTACCACAGGCCGAAACGGAGAACGTCCACACCGATCGTATTGGCCAATGGAGCTCGAATCGGCCTCCGGAATCGCTAATTGCACCCCACCCTTTCTTGTCCGGCCAGATCTGCGCCCCAACGACCGCTCGACCCGTGCCCCCATCCTTGACCGTGCCGCGCAACAGGTAGCTCTGCGGCCTCGACGAGTGAGTTGCCAGAACGTCTTGCGCGCTGCCCAGACTCGGGGCGGTCACAATACCAAGGAGAATAGCAATTCGAAGAAGAAGCATCGGGGCACCTTAGCACTATTTCCGCGAAAGAGGATGCTGGAGAAAGAACGCCCACATCAGATTCGACGCGTCGATGCTGTTGCTCGTGGGCCCGACCATCCATTCCGGCAGCGGTTTACCGCCGGGCCATGTATGGCCTCCCCCGTGAATGGTGTAGAGCACCACGCCCGCGTCATCAGCGCAGTTCGCATATGCCCGACGGCTGACATCCGCCGCCACCGCGGAATCTACAGGCTGCTGCGCGCACCGGTTTCGTCGCGCCCAATTGGCAACCCACTGCGAGACGTTCGGCCACGGGCTGGGGGAGACCCACGTGAAACCGCCGTTGTACGGAACGAACCGATCGGCCGTCCCATGAAACGCAATCATCGGAACCGGTCGATGGTCGGTGCACCAGCTAAACGGCAGCAATTGCGCAGCCGCCACCATTCCGACCGCCGCGATTCGATCGGACAGCGTACACGAGAGGACGAACGCCATCCCTCCGCCATTGGAAAGTCCATTCGCGTAGATCCGAGCCGGGTCGATGTTGTACACCGTCTCGAGGGTGTCGATCAGCTCCGAGATGAATCGGACATCCCGAGTAAGACCCGGCCCGCGACCAGCCTCGAAGACCCTCGGTCCGGCGCCCGAGATGCCCGATGGATAGACGACGATGAACCCGTGACGCTCGGCCACCTCGTTCCATTGGCTCGTCTCTTGTTGCGCGGCCGGCCATAGCGCCGCGGCGTGCATGCTGATGACGAGCGGCGTCGGCTTGGTGCGGTCATAGCTCCTGGGGATGTAGAGCAGGTACTCGCGCTTCAGCCCCGAGGAGACGATGGTGCCGTTGTTCCGATTCTGGACGTGGTACGACACCGCTTCGACCAGCGTCAACGCCGCGGGCAAGCTGATGAGCACCAGTACTGTGGCGATGACCATGGTTCTGCTCTTGGGGATCATCGCCATCGAGCGAGCAGTCGTCGTCATCGATGCCGATTCCACTCGAGCGCCAGCGGTGCCGCGGACAGTCGCGCGAGCGGGATAGCGAGGATCGCGACGAGTGCGAGAAAATAGTGCGGGAGGTTCGGCGTGGAGAACAGCCACACGAGCAGACCGTACAGCGCGAGCACGGCCGCGAGCCAGCAGGCCGCGCCGGTGATCAGCGTGCGATCGCTCAGCACCCGGCTGCGATAGAGGCGTGTCGCGACCCAGGCCGCGGCGGACATCTTGGCGCAGACCAGAACAGCGGGAATCCACGGCACCGCGTTCCACAACGCGACCCGCGCGCTTCTGTGCTCGATGAGCAATTGGGCGGCCGGCCCGATCATGGACAGGAACGACAGCGTCAGAAACACGCTCGATTTGACGACCCACTCGCGGCCGCTCAGGCCGATGTACAAACTCTTCACGAGCTGCTTCCACGTCGACGCCACCAAGCCCGAGAGCACCAGTAGCATGATCACGGTCGCGCGCAGCGTTCCAACGACTTCGACCATCTGACTCGTCCGTTTCGTCACCACCGGCCAGGTGCCCGACAGGGTGAGGGCGAGCGGAATGGCGACGAGCACCAGCAGCCACGCGGCAAGCGTGCTCAATACCGTCGCTTTCAGCGTGGCGGCGATGAGGGAAGCGCTGGTCGATGGCCGCGTCGCGATGAACGGAGTCAAGCCGTACGAATCGCGCGCATGAGGATTCGACTTGCGCACGGTCGCGGCGGCGAAAGCAGCCATGAACGGTGGAGTGAGCAGCACGCCGAGCAAGGTGTAGAGGACGAGTGCCGGCGTGTCGCGCCGGGCGAGGAAAAGCATGGCCAGCTCGAACGGCAGGACCATGGCTACCAGCGCCGGCAGCGAGCGGCCATGCCGCCGCCACTCGAACCACATCTGAGCGCCGGAGGTCGAAGGAAAACGGTTGCGCCGGCGCGGCACGATATCCGCGATCTGTCCGCCGCGCGTGAATAATCCTCTCCAATCGGGCACGTCGCCGCGGCGTGCACGCGCAACGGCGAAGCAGGCGGCGAGATACGCGAGAGGAATCTGCGGCGCCAGAAAGGCGACCATCACCGCCTCGCGGATCTTGTAATGGATCGCTAAAAGAACCACAGCATCTATCGCGGCCAGCCACAGTGTGGCGACGATCACACGCAGTCCTGGTAGACCGTACGGCATCCAGGTGAGCGCCTGCGCCCACGCGAGCAGTGCAGCGGCCAGCAGTGCCGGCCAAATCACAGGTATGTCGAAACCGGACGGCCACAGTATCAAAGGACGCGATACCAGCCACAGGCTCGCCATGGCCGCCGTGCCGTACAGCATCGGCCAGCCGACCAGCGCGGTAGTTGGCACTGGCAGCGCGAACATGCGAGCGGGATACATCGATTGGCGCGCGGCCACGTCTCCGGCAAGACCGAAGCTGAACACAGCCAGGAAGTACATGAACGTCGTAGTCAGTGGCACCACCACCACCACTGCAAAGTGCGCTGGGGCGTCCAGGTTGACGGCCTGGCCCGGCGTGATGATCACGAGCCTGATAGTCGCCAGAGCGAAGAGATAGCCGGCCAGGGCGATCAGTCCCCAGCGATGCCGTTGGCGAAATTCCCACGCGATGGCGAGAGCGGGGGAACCCATGAATTACCTCTCCGTGCCGGACACTGCGGTTTCCCCGACGTGCGCGACGAAAATTTCATCGAGCGAGGCGACGCGTTCGGCGACGATGCGCGCTCCCCAGCCGGCCACCGCGGCTCGTAGCTCGTCTGAACCGCCACGACACACGGCCATCCACTCCTCGCCTGCACCCTCCCAGCGCAACACGCCCGCGACCGCCGGCGGTTGAGACCCCGATTCGGCAAAACGCACAGTCAGGTAGCGATGCGATTCCTTGATGACGGCCAGCGGCGCGCTCAGCGCGATTTTCCCCTGGCTGATCATCGTGACATGATCGGCGACCTGCTCCACTTCCTCCAACAAGTGCGACGAGAAGAGCACGGTGCGACCCTCATCGGCGATGGTACGAATGATGGCGCCGAGAATGTCTCGGCGAACGATGGGATCGAGGCCGGACGACGGTTCATCGAGCACCAGTAATTCCGGTCGATGCGCGAGCGCGATGAGCAGTCCTGCCCGCGCCTTCTGGCCCTTGGAGAGATTCTTGATTTTCGCCGAGGGGTCGAGCGCGAATGCCTGCCGTAGCTCCTCCGCGTACGCATCGCTCCACGCGGGATAAAACGCGCGCGAATAGCGAATGAGCTCGCCGACGCGCATCCAGCCGGGAACGTCGTTCTCCTCGGAGAGGTAGCCGATCCGCGACAGGACGCCGACGGGATCGGCGACGGGGTCGAGACCGAAGATGCGCACCGAGCCGCTTTCCGCTCGCAGCAGACCGAGAATGTGTTTGATGAGCGTCGTCTTGCCCGCTCCGTTTGCCCCGACGAGGCCGTAGACCGCACCGCGCGGCAACGACAGGCTCACCGAGTCGAGGGCCGTGGTGCCACCGAACCGGCGCGTCAGCTCCGATACGGTGATTACCGAGTCGGGCAGTCCGCCGCGATCCACCGAGCCGTTGTCAGCTGCGACGATAGTCATGTACGGCGCCACCGCGTTGAACGTTCCGCGACACTCTCACAAGCACCATAGCCACAACCAGCGCGACGACGAACGCCGGCAGCGCCGTGATCACCGGCCATATCACGAGCGAGAGGGCAAGAAGGGGGGAGTGGGGCCGCGGTGAGACGGTCAGTGCATGAACGTTCGCCGTCACCGCGAGGCCAAACGCTCCCAGACCCGCGGCCATCGACACATGTACCGCAGTGATCCGTGGTGAGCTGCGCAGCCGCAACTGCTCGTAGATGATGTGCGCTCCGAAGGCGATGGCGCTGACGGCCCAGGCGGCAAAACGCCAGACGCCGCGCGCCTGCGGCAACGCGGCCTGGCCGGCGAGCGTTCCGAAGACGATGCCGGCGCCACAGTACACGACGCCCAGGTAGAGTACAGCCCGCATGGACGCACTCTTCATTCGAGAAGCTCGATACCTGGATAGAGTGGAGATCCTTCTACTACCTGCGCGCGTCTACCGCTATGGCGGCGTGGTATCGCCACCGGCCGACGCTTGCGGTACTTCGCTCACATGTCCACCGACCACCTGCCATCGCCCACCGGCCTCGCGAGCCCACACACGAGTGTACCGATACAGCCCGCTCACCACCTTTCCCGCGACTTCAACCGCGAGGCGAGCGCGGAGTGCCGCGATGGCAACGTCTGCCCCAACTCGCCGGATGCGAAGCTCCTGAGGCTCATGCATGCGGAAGCGGACGACGCCCGATGCGTGCGCCTTCAAGTCCTCCGCCTTGGTCCCAAGCTGCCCGTCTGGTCCGGTGAACAGAAGATCTTCGCCAATCAACTCCGCCAAGGCGTCTATGTCCGCGGCGAGTTGTGCGGCTCTGATTCGTGCCTCGAGGGCGACAATTTCCGGATCCGGCTCACCGACCAAGACGGCGTCCATGGCGGCAACATCGGAGTGCGTCATGGACATTCAGTTCGGACGACGCGCGCTATCAGGTGTAGCCGCCGGAATCTGTTGGACAACTCGACCTCGGCCATCGAGAAACTCGATGCGGGCAGCCCCGAGCGAGTCCACCACCAGACGCAGGCGCGCTCGCCCAAACGGATCGGATAATCGAAGAACGGCGGACCGTGCGGGATCACGCCCAACGAACACGCGCGGGGCGGTCATCGGCGATCCCACTGGTCGCTGGCCGCCGGCGGTATCCGCGCGGTCGATGACGTTCAAGCCCATGGTGCGCTGCCCGCCCTGGTCGTCGTAGGCGAGCGTGACCACTTGATCCTGATCGTATTGATCGAAGGAGAGTTGAGCGCCCGCATTGACGACGCCGTTGTCGCGCCGTCCCTCGAACACCAGCCCGCCGTTCTCCGTCTCCTCATCGTTGAAGAAGATGATGCCCGGCCGGCCGCCACCCGGATAGCCGAATGGCTTGCCGTGCGCGATCGGACCTGTAGAGCGGGCTCGATTCGAGAGCACCATGCGGAGCTTGCCGTCAGGCTCGCGGACATTGATGCGTTGAACGTCGATCTCATCGAAGCGCGTCGGCACGTTGGCGCGTTGAAACGCAGAAAGGGTCAACACCATCATGACGGTCGTCGTCAGGACGAGGTACGTTCGCAGCGTGCGGATTTCACCGCGCAGCTGTGAGAGTTCTTCGGACATACCAACCTTCATGGTCCGTAACCGGTAGAATCACGCAAGGAGTCGCATGGCGGTCAATGCGTACACTTCCGCGCATTGGACGTGCAATCCGTGGCGTCCTGCGAGCGAATCGAAGGAACAGAACAGAGCAAGGCGTTAATATGGGCGTCGAGGATGATGTTGATGTTGATGAGGTAGAGGCAAGCAGAGACGGTCCAGCAACAATCCACTTTCGAGGTGATCGATGCGACTCTTTAAAAGCTGTTGCGGCACGTTCTCGCTGTTGCTGCTCGCGTCGCCGGCCGCGCGCGCACAGTCGTCCGCTGCGAACGCGCCACTTCGGGTGCTCTTCATTGGCAACAGCTATATCTACGTCAACGATCTGCCGCTCGTCATTGCGGATTTGGCAAAGGCAGCGCACGAGCCTCGCCGTCTCGAGGCGGAAGTGGTTGTGCCGGGGGGCTACACGCTCGAGCATCATCTCGCGCAGGGCGATGCGATGAAGGCGATCGCGCGCGGCGGGTGGGATGTCGTCGTGCTGCAAGAGCAAAGCACCCGGCCGATCACGGATCCAGACAAGATGTGGCGCGATGTGAAGCCCTTTGCCGATGCCGCCAAGAAAGCGGGGGCGAAAATCGTGCTGTACGAGACTTGGGCGCGTGAAGCAACGCCGCAGACGCAGGACTCCTTGTCGCATGTCTATCACCGGGCCGCGGCGTCGATCGGCGCGAGCGTCGCGCATGTCGGCGATGCGTGGGCAGCGTTTCGGGCGCAGGAAGGACATCCCGCGACCACCGCGCACTCCGTGCTCTTCATGGATGACGGCAGTCATCCGAGTCCGTCCGGCACGTACCTCGCGGCGAGCGTGATGTACGCGACGATCTACGGGAAGAGTCCGATCGGTCTTCCCGCCGTCACGCGCAACACGACTGAAGAGCCGAAGCCGGGCGCTGCACCCGACGCGCCACTCGCTTCGATCCCGGCGCCACTCGCGACGAGATTGCAAACGTTGGCTTGGGCCGCTGCGCGAAAGTGACGGGTGGGCCGCCTACGCGCTCGTTAGGCGGCAGGCAACGGTTAAGGATCGCTAGGCCTGTGGCGCGTACGACTCGAGGTACCCGCAATGAGGGCACCGATAGGTCGTGACGGGAAGTCGTTCATGCCCTTTGAGCTTGATCCCAGTCCAGAAGCTCGGCTCTGGCGCGCCATCCACCCATGCGCTCTGCGCCATTCCGCCATGAGTGAGATCGAGGACGAAGCCCGGCTCCATCGTCCGGCCACACTTGGCGCAGTCCAGGACTCGGTCTTTTGTCATGGTACTTTCCTCACCCTACTGGTTCTCTGCCTTTAACTATCGGACGAATTCGACGATCCGAGTGAGGGGCATGGAACTCACTGCCCCGGGGGTGGCTGCCAAAGTTCAACCTTGTTGCCCTCAGGATCCATGACCCAACCGAACTTTCCGTACTCGGAGTCGTCCATCTTCTCCAGGACGTTGCATCCTTCGTCCCGAAGCGACTGAAGTAGAGCGGCCAAGTCTTCGACGCGATAGTTGACCATGAAGCTCGACTTGCTTGGGGCGAAGTGCTTACCATCGGCGGGGTCGATCAACCACGCGGTCGTTCCCTTTGTCGGACTGCCCGCTGCATCGGTCCATTCGAACGCGGCGCCACCCCATGCCTGGACGTCAATGCCCAGGTGCTCCTTGTACCAACTTCGCAGTGCGACAGGGTCCTTCGCGCTGAAGAAGATTCCTCCGATGCCTGTGACTCTCTTCACTTGAGCCTCCTAAGTGCGGCGAAGTTGGAGTGTGCTTCGTCTGATCTCTGAAATCCTATTTCGTTCTGCGGCGACTTTCTTCCTTGCTCGCATCCTCTCGCCCGTCAACCTAGGCCTTCCGCCTTCGTTCCCGCGTCACCCGAAAGGATGATTTTGCAGCGAAACCGTGGAAATCACCCTTTCGGAGGATGAGTCACGCCTCCTTCGCTCGGGATGATGTCAGTACCGCCAGCTCGTAAGATCCGCGCCCGACGGCGCCGTCTTCAGAATCCGGCTCTCGAAGCTCTTGAACCAGTACGGCGTGTCGTGTCCGCTCCAGCAATGCTCCTTCCGATCGCCGTACTCGACCACGGCATCGGCCAGTGGACTCTTGGCCGCCTTCAGAAAATCCTCCATGAGATACACGGCGTTGTTGAGATGCCACGTATCCATGTCGCCGACGTAAATGTGGATCTTGCCCGTGAGCTTACTGCCGAGCGTTGCCCAATCGCGCTGCAGGATGTAGCGCAGATCGTAGTGGTCGCGCCAATAGCGCGCGACATCGTGATCGATCGCGCCGGTCATCGCATTCCAGATCGGCTTGGGATAACCGTCGCTCCCGACGGGGCTGTAGACGGCTTGCCAGATGTTCCACTGCTCGCCCGAGCGTCCCTTGTCGCCGAGCACGAGCTCCCAGTGCACATCTTCCTCGGTCACCGACTCGAGGTGGTCGAGATAATTCCGGCCGTCGGCGTGCGGCGTCTTTTTCCAATCGCCGTTATTATAGAACGCGTTCTTCTCATCGTAGATGTTGATGACTTCGTACTCGCGGAAATCGACCGCATCCGGGCAGGCGGCCCACGTGCCGTTGTAGTCATCGGGATAGAGGATCTGCGTGGCGAGCGCTTCCCATCCGCCGGTCGAACCGCCGAACAATCCGCGCGCCCAACCTTGCCCGACAGCATGAAATTTCTTCTCGAGATACGGCAACAATTCCTTGTTAATCGCGTCGCCGTACGGGCCGACGTTCTCCGAATTGACCGCGTACGAATCGTCATAGAACGGATTCGCGTGCTGGATGGTGACCATGAGCATCCGCGGGAATCCGGGCGCCGTCCACTCCTTGAAAAACTGGTATGCACCGCCGCTCGCCGCCCGGCCCTGAGCGTTAGCCGGCGGCGGCGTCTCGCTGAAACTGCGTAGCTCGCTCGTGAAGTGGCCGTGATTGATCATCAGCGGATAACGCGCGTTCGGATGCTCGTCGAATCCTTCCGGCAAGAGCACGATCGCGCCGAGGAACATCGGCCGGCCCCAGAACTTGGTGAGCGCATCGCTCTGGATGCGGACGTGCTTGATGTATTTCGTATCCTTGGGTTGCGGGATCGGCGGAATTTCCTGGTCGAGCGTGAGTCGGATCGTCGCGGGCGTGGACGGATCGAAGTGAACCTTGATCGGCGTGTTGTAGAGATTGCCCGGTGCGCGATTCCACTGCTGCCCTTCGCCCTGATCCATGTGGAGCTTGACGGTGTGGCCGTCGGACCGATGGAAAGTCTCGTAGCGATTGAGCACGGCCTGCACCCAGTAGTCGCCGGCCGGAATGTCGCCGATGCTCTTGAGCGGGTAGCCAAACACCTTGCCGTCGACGATCGCGTCCTGACCCGGCTTGAGGCCATCGACATTGATGCCGAAGGCGAGCTGCGTGTCGGCGCGATAGACGTTGTTCTCGAACCTCGGCTCCTGCCGATCGTTGTTCGAGATCACGAGGATGATGCGGCCGTCGAGCGGCTGCATGCTTCGCGATGCCGGAAAGGAGATGGCAAAACGCGCGCGTGCCGCATCGGGCGCCGGGGACTGCGCCGTTGCCGAACGACTGAGTGTCGCCGCACTCGCGACGAGCGAGCAGCTGACGAAAACGAGATTGCTCAGCGGGATCGTTCGCGGGCTGGTCACGGTCGAAGCTCCTGTTTCATCAGATGAAGGCGACCGACGGCAACTGCTCGTGGCTGCGCCAGGTCAGCCTGCGAGGGAATCAAATAGAAGCGCTTGCCGATCGCACGCGAAGTCAGCTAGCGTTGCGACGAACGCGAGTGGAGCAATCACGGGATTCGTCGGTGCCAGCACTCCGAACCCGCGAAGGTCGACAGAGCGATGCGCCCACCGTGACGACTGACAGGCCGATGACGATAAGGAGGCTCCGGCGACGTGAGGTCGACCGTGCGGCGTCTCGACGGTGCACGCGCACGTCGTGAATGGGCAATGGTGATGCGCCATCCGCAAGGAGCCCGCTGGCTTCCTAGTGGCACAGAGGACCACGAAGACGAGCAGCGCGGTGAGTCACGCGCCGCATCACCGACGCTTGCTCCATGAGCACGTTTAGTTCCAAACAGCGCATACCATGGACAGCGCCAAGCACGGCCTAAACGCTCGATGCAGGCATTGCGCGGCGACGCCCCGCCGCTGATCGATGCTGCACGCCGCCCCGCCACCCGCCGGCGGCGGGCACCGCAACAACCACTATTTCATTCTTGCGCGAAGGTCCTGCGCCTTGGTCAAGTGCTCTTGTACCTTGCCGCTGGCCTTTTCCAGCATCGACTTGAGACCGGCATCGGTGGTGTTCTTCGCCGCGTCCTGCACCTTGTCGAGCACGTGCTTGTGACCGTCGATTTCCTTGTCCAGAAAATTCTTGTCCCAGTCGGCGCCGCCGTTTTTCTTCGTCAGCTCGGCTTGTTCACCGCGAGAATCGTTCATGAGACCGCGAGCATTGTCGGTCGTGGTGTCCGGCGTGACGGTATGTCCCGTCGCGTAGGCCGACCCTTCGATCTGCATCGCCTTGTGATCCGCGATCATCTGGTTCGCGAACGCTTTGACCGCTGAGCTCGTGGCGCGCTTCGCCGCGAGTTGCCCTTCCTCGATTTCTCCCAGATTGGCGGCGGTCACGTAGCCCAGCACGGCCGCGGCAGTCCAGCCGTTGCCGGGCTTCGTGTCGATGCGCGCGACTCTCGCCAGTGAGTCGTGGCGGGCGATCGAATCTGCCCGTGCGACGGAATCCACGTTGCTGGCGTTGCCATCACTCTTGCTACAGGCACCAAACGCCCCCAACGCAATCAGTCCAACCAGGCGGTGGAAAAACATCGCGCGCATCGTCGTTCTCCGCTGAAAGACACCGGCGTGATACTCCTCGCCGTGACGGCTTAGAGCTGCTTGGTGCTGTTTCCGGTGACCGTACGAACGATGAAGGTCAGTAGCACGGCGCCAATGACGGCGACGATGATCGTGGTGATCATTCCGCCCGACGTCGCAATGCCGAGCATCCGCACCAGGTAGCCGCCGACGATTGCGCCGAGAATACCGACGACAATGTCCATCATCGGGCCGTAACCCGAGCCCTTCATGAGCTTACCCGTGATCAGTCCAGCGATGAGGCCGACGATGATCCACCAAAGGATGTAAGGCATGCGCGAGTCCGGGTCAGAGTGGGGCGGCCTACGTGAATTGGGCGACCGCTACTCGCACCCAGAGGCAATGGCCGTGCCGCGCCCGTTGTAGCGCCCGGACCCCTTGCGCTCGCCGGGAGAGCCGCTTCAGAAGTTGCACGAGTAGAGGGTAAACAGCTGCGCCTGCTTGGCCGGATGGACATGGTTCACGGCCTAGACCATGCCGTCGACGTCGCCCGCCTCGAGAGACACGACCCATCTCAGGAACGCATGATTGTCAGCACCCAGGCGGCGACGCCGCCGGCGATGGCACTGCGACTGCTGGCATTCCGTGCGATGCGAGCGCCGCGTTCAGCGGCGCGAGCCGCTGCACGCCGATGCTGTTCCAGTTCGCTTGCACCGCTTTGAGATCCGCGCAGCTCTTGGCGAGCGCGGCGAGCATCGCCGGCGTCGGAGCGACATCGCCGTTGTCCTGCGCATTCAGCTGATTCACCAGATCCCCGCTGATGCCTACGAAGCTCGGCACACTGCCGCCGCGGGGGCGAAATCCGCCGCTGCCTGCCGGATTGCCCGCGACGATATCCAGCTTCGCATCGAGGAGGGCCACGGCCACCACGACATCCGGCGACGTGTCGGCGCCCTTCGCCTTCGCCACCGCGGCGCGCAGCTCCGCGACCTGCTGGTAGCCGCTCCACGCCGCCCTCAACCCTCTGTCCATTCGCACGAGCAGCGCGTGCTGCGCGCCGAGTGCGGACGCGGTGGTTCGAACGCGTGGATCGCCGCGCACCGTGACTTTTTGAGAGTAGCTCTTGCCATCGACGCTGAGCTTGAGTGTGTACACGCCCGGCAACGCCAGAATCCCTTCGGGCGATGCCGGCGTCAGTCCGGGATTGGCGTTGATCTCGTACGTGTGCGCGAATGACGGAGGCGCGTCGTAGCGAAGGTCCCAGTTAATGCGGTTCCCGCCGACGTTTGTCGGCATGGGCATCGGCGTCGCAACCCAGAAGTTGGGCAACGACGGCTGCGCCGCTTCGGCGACCGCGGCAATGGGCGCGCTCGACAGATGGCGCACCGTGCGTCCCGCGGCATCGATCACGTCGAGCGCGATGATTCCGCTCGGCTTGGAGGACAGCCAGTAGTCGATGATGACGCCGTCGGGAGGATTGGGCGCCTGCGGGACCTCGGGTGGATAGGGCGTGTCGGAGTTGACGTTGCGGCGTATGCGAGTCGCGCTTCCGGGCATGAAGAGATGCGCGGGCTCACTCGCGATCGCGGGCGTCATTTGGCGAAGCTGCGAGAAGTCGTCGAGCACCCAGATGCCGCGTCCGTACGTTCCGACCAGCAGATCGTTTTCGTGGAAGGCGATGTCGCGGTACGACGTCGTGGGCAAGTTCAGCATCAGCGACTGCCAGTGGTCGCCGTCGTCGAACGACACGTACAACGCGCTCTCGGTGCCCGCGAAGAGCAAACCGGCTCTCTTCACATCGGCGCGAATCACGCGCGCGAACGCGCCAGCCGGTTGATCCTCCGGGAAACCGGAGACGATCGGCGTCCACGTCTTGCCGTAGTCGCGCGTGCGATAGAAGTGCGGAGCGGTGTCGCCCGTCCGCTGTTGGGCGATCGCCACGTACGCGGTGGCGGCATCGTGGTGCGACGCGTCGACCGTCGACACGAGCGCGAGCGCCGGGTTGGCCAAGCCGGGAACCGAGACATCATCCCACGTCGTGCCATGATCTCGCGTCACCCTGATCTGACCGTTGCTCGTACCGACCCAGATGGTGCCCGGCGCAACGGTCGACGGCGAGATCGACTCGATGGCGGCGTTCGCGTTGAAGTTCGGGGGTGCGCCCGGCGCCGGTGCGACCGGCGTCGCCGGCGCACCCTTCGGCACGGTGAGATCGGGACTCAACTTCCGCCAATGCATGCCGCCGTCGGTCGTCGACATGAGGTACTGAAATCCGGTCAGCAGCTCGTGCGGGTTCGATGGCATCCAGGCGAGCGGTTGCGAGCTCGTGGTGCGCAGCTCGAGCGCCGGGTCCGCGGCCGGGCTGATGCTGATCCACCGCTCGTCGGGGTAGGTGATCTTCTGAATTCCATTGCCGCTCGAGTAGAGGACATTCGGGTCGAGCGGATCCGGGACGATGGTGCCCCATTCCCATCCCGCCACGGGCTTCCAATCGAGCGGTGTGATCGCTCCGAGGTTACCCCGGCTGCGCGTGGCAACGGCGCCGGCGTCCTGCTGCGTGGCGTAGATCCAGTACGGAAATGAGTTGTCGGTGCTGAGGTGGTACACCTGCTCCGTCGACTGATTGTACCACGTGCTCCACACCCCGCCGCCGTCGAGCGAGACGATCGCGCCCTGATCGACGCCGAGCACGATGCGCTGGGCATCGGTAGGATCGATCCACATCTGTTGAGGGTCGTCGCCGCCAGGCGCGCCCTTGAAGCCGGTGAAGCTGTTTCCGCCGTCGGTCGATTTATAGCTCGACGTGCTGATCGTGTAGACGATGTCGGGATTCTTGGGGTCGACATAGACGCCGCAGTTGTAGCCGCCCTGCCCGTTGCCGATGCGCTTGTCCGCCGCATCCATGTGGCGCCACGTCGTGCCGCCGTCGTCCGATCGGTAGAGCCCGAAGTTGCCGATGAGAAAAACGCGCAGCGCGTTCGTGTTCGGCGCAACGGCGATCGATGTGCGGCCGGCGAGCCTCGGCAATCCGCCACCGGTGATCTCGTGCCAGGTGACCCCTTCGTCGGTGGATTTGTATACCGACGTGCCGGTGCGACCCGTGTCGGCTCCTGGCCCGCGTCGCTGCGGCTGGGGCGGGCCGGGCGGAGCGTAGTGGCGCGCGGTCGTCGCGAAGATGACGGTGGGTACGTCGTACGCCGAGGCGAGCTTCTGGATGCCCGTCTCGTCGTCGACGTATAGCGTCTTGGTCCAGTGCGCGCCGCCATCGGTGCTGCGATAGACACCGCGCTCGTCGCTCTTTTGCCGAAACTTGCCGAGCGAGGCGACCAACACGAGCGCGGGATCGCGCGGATCGACGAGGATCGACGGCACCTGCTGCGAGGTGACGAGTCCGATGTGTCGCCACGTGCGGCCGGCATCGACTGATTTGTAGACGCCATCTCCTTGCGTGTTCGCGCCGCCCGTCGCCGCGTCACCCGTGCCGACATAAATCAAGTTCGGATCCGACGGCGCGACTTCAACCGCGCCGATCGCCGACGTGCTCTTGATGGAATCGAAGACGGGATACCACGTCGCGCCCGCGCTGGTCGTCTTCCACAAACCGCCCGCGGGCGTGCCGGCGTAGAAGACGCCAGGCCGGCCGATCGCGCCGCTGACCGCGGTGATGCGTCCGCCGCGGAAGGGACCGACATTCCGCCACACGAGGGCACCGATGGGCGTCTGCGCAGCCGCAGGCCGCGGAGAATACACGGCGATGAAAATTCCGGCGACCGCGAATTGTACTGTGGCAAGAACACGGTGACTGTGCGCGCGTATCATGAACGACGTTCCTTGAATTGGAGCGGGCCCGCGATGATTTCGCCAGCATCAATCCTAGTGGATCGAATCCGAGTTGGTGATACCCCGGTGCATCGCCACCCGGGCGGCGGGAGCAGCCCCGACGCTCCGTGCGGAAAGGATTCGACGGACCGGCGCGGGCGTCCGGCGGCGGCCCACGCGCGATGCGCTCTCCAAGCGCCATCGCGAAGCACCATCGCGCGTGCTATCCACTAGCGCATAGGTTCTCCCTCGGCGTAACACCCTTTTGCGATGCCTCTGAGATCGTACCCGGGTCCACCATGACCACACTCCGCTCGCTGGTGCGCGCCCCTGTCTTCACCCTCGTCGCGGTGGGCGCCCTCTCGTTAGGCATCGGCGCCAATTCGGCGCTCTTCTCGGTGATTGATGGCGTGCTGCTCCAGCCGCTCCCCTACGCGGACGCCGAGCATCTCGTCTTTGTTCTCGCTCTCACCGCGACCGGCGAGAACAGTGCCCTCTCCTACCCTGAGTTCCGCGACTGGCGCGCCGGGAAGCCATCGTCGATTCAGGCGATGGCGTTCGCCTACGGTGTGGGGCTGCGAGTGCGCGGGCGCGATGGTGCGACGAATACGACGGTCGCATACGCGTCCGAGGATTTTTTTCCGACGATGGGAATCGCGCCACTCGTGGGCCGCCTTCCATCGCAGGAGGAGCATCAGCCAGGCAGCGCGCACGTGATGGTATTGAGCTACGAGCTGTGGCGCGGTCGTTTCAGCGGCGATCCGCACGCCATCGGCCGGGCCGTCGACACCAACCGCGGCGCGTTCACCGTCATCGGCGTCATGCCTCCGAGCTTTCATTTTCCGGAGTGGGCGCAATCGTGGACGCCGCTCGAGCCGATGCTCGCGCAAACTCCGGCGCTCGCGAATCGCGATTGGCGCGCCGACAACCGCTTCGTCGCGCGGCTCGCACCCGGCGTCACCGTTGAGCGCGCCCGGACGGAGCTTGCGTTAGTCGCAAGCCGCTTGGGCGCCGAGTACAAGGAGGACGCCGGCCTCGCGCCCGACTTGACTCCCCTGCCCACAGCGGCGACGAGCGGTGTTCGGCCGTCGCTCATGCTGTTGGCCGGTGCCGTGGCGTTGCTGTTGGTCATCGCCTGCGCGAACGTCGCCAATCTTTCGCTCGTGCGCGGGAGTATGCGCGCGCGTGAGCTGGCGGTACGGTCCGCGCTCGGCGCCAGCGCCCGGCGCATCGCGCGGCAGCTATTGGCGGAGAGCGCGGTGCTTGCCGCCGCGGGCGGCGCGATCGGATTGGGCTTTGCGTGGGGCGCCGTGCGGTTGTTGCGTGCCGCGGCGCCGGCCGAGCTGCCCCGGGTGAACGAGATCGCGCTCAATTGGCGAGTGGTCGCCTTCACGGTGGCGGTGTGCGCGCTGACACCGCTCATCTTTGGGCTCGTGCCCGCGATGCAGGCAACGCGCCTCGACCTCGCCACCATGATGAAGCACGGTTCGCGCGGCGCCGGCCGCGGCCGCCGCGAGGGACTGGCGCGCTCGGCCTTCATCGTGGTGCAGGTCGCCCTCTCGCTGGTGCTGCTCGTCGGCGCCGGCCTGCTCGCGCGAAGCTTTCTCGCCTTGCGGGCGACCAGTCCGGGCTATGATCCCGAGCAGCTGATCGCACTCCGCGTGGATGGCCTGGAGGAGAAGAACAATACGGCTGAGAAGCTGGTCAACTTCTACTCACGAATTCGGGAGGCCGTGGCGGCCGTACCCGGTACGCAAAGCGTCGGGCTCATTTATTCATTGCCGCCATCGCGCGTAGGCGTCGACACCAAGCTGCAGCCGGCGGGCCAGCAGTTCGAGCGAGGCAAGGAGCCCAGCGCGCTGTTTCAACTGGCGGACGCCGGATATTTCACCACGGTACGGCAGCCCATCATTCGTGGGCGCGGCTTCGCGCAGAGCGATATGACAGCGTCGAGTCGCGCGATCATCGTGACGGCGAGCGTGGCGGCGCGGCTCTGGCCCGGCCAGAATGCGGTCGGACAGCGATTGCGCGTGTTCAAGCAGGCGCCGGGCCGCGCGGATACGAACGAGCCCGTCGACGGCGAAGTGATCGGCGTGGCCGGCAACGTGAAGTTCGGCTCGCTCACCGATACGGCCTCGGCCGAGATCTATCTGCCGCTGCCGGTGGACCCGTGGCGAAACACCTTTGTCGTCGCGCGCCATCGGGGCGACGAAGCTTCGTACATCCGTGCAATGCGGCGCGCGGTCGCCGCCGTCGATCCGGACATCTCGGTCGACGGCATCACCTCGGTGACGCAGATGCTCTCGTCGACACTGGCCGATCGACGATTTTCTCTCGTGCTCCTCACGGCGTTCGCGGCAATTGCGCTCGCGCTGGCGACCGTCGGCATCTACGGTGTGATCGCGTACGGCTTGACGCAGCGTCGCCACGAGATCGGCGTGCGCATGGCGCTTGGAGCGCAACGCCCGGCTCTGCTCGCGCTCTTCGTGCGGCAGGGCCTCGCGCTGGCGCTCATCGGCGCGGCGATCGGGCTGCCGCTCGCCGCGCTGGCGACGCGACTGCTCGCTAGCGTGGTGTACGGCGTGACCGTACTCGACGCCATGACGTTCGGCACCGTCGCGGTGATGTTGGTGATCGTCGCCGGGCTGGCGAGCTATCTGCCCGCGCGGCGACTCACGCGCGTCGATCCTGTGGAGGCGTTGCGGGGAGAGTAGGCCGCGAATTCGCTCGGCGCGGTACGGTCGCGCGCTGTCGCTTTGGGGTGTGGGGTGTCGGAACGCAAGCAGCACGCGCGCGCTGGGATTGACAGGTACGCGCTGTGACTCTATGATACAAAGTACTTCTCTATATGGAGCTGAAAATGCAGAAGGCGAGCAAGGTGCTCATCGTGACGGCGGGACTCGTCGTGACCGGCGCAGTCGTCGGAGCGATATGTGGGATGGTCGGGCTGGCGACGAGCCTCGCCGTCCAGGGTGAGAGTCCCGCCGCACAGGATCTCGCGATCTACGCGTTCGCCGGCGTGATCGGAGCGTTCGTTGGATCGATCATCGCCCCGCTTCTCGCGTGGGGGCTGCTGCGCTACGTCCCCATTGGGCGGGCCGTCGCGCAATGCGCGCTCGGCACCACTCTCGGTGGCATGGTCGCCTTCACGCTCGAGCCGAACGCTTCGCTCTTCGTCCCAGTCTTGGGCGCGCTGTTCGGGTTCGTCGCGGCGGCCGTGCGATTGCGCATCGCGACGCCGCGGTCCGAGCTCGCGCTGCCGCATCGAGACGCACGCCAGCCCAGCGCCGCCGCTACCGCCCGCCGGCGCTGAACAGATAGGAGAGCTTGACGAAAAATCCGTCGCTCGTCCGCTGTAGCTCGCGAAACGAAAAGGCGTCCGGCTCGACCAGGCTGCTTCCGTACCCAACGAACAACACCGTCCCGGGCGTCGGCTGATAAGAAAATAGCGCATCACCTCGAATTGAATTCGCCGAAAAGCGCACCGATGGCGTATAGCGGTTCGTCTTCGCGTTGTAGATCAGGATGGGCAGTCCGGTGCGCGAGTCGTCGCGCAGGGCGTCCTGATATTGCGAATCGTACTGGCCCACCAGCCGAAGAAAGATCGGCCGGGCCAGCTGGTATTCGACCTTGAGACGTGGAATGCGGCGGATGGCGACCTCACTGTTGTCGGTGCGGCGGATGAACTCCTGGTGCGAGTACAATCCGTTCACCCGCAGCTTGTCCGTCGGCCGCCAGTTCATTGTCGCGTTGATGAGAATGACATTCGCGCCCGACCACTCGTAGAAGTTCTCATCGATCGCCACGATGTTCGTGACGCCAAAGTCGAAATGCTTCCACTGTGGCGTGGTGAATCCGACCACGACGTCGATGTTTGCCAGCCGCTGCCCGCCGACATACGCGGTCGTATCCACCCCACCGCGTGAATTGGGAACGGCCAACCGAAACGAGCTGTACAACGCCGGATCGTACTTGAATGACTCGAAGAAGATCGAGGGGAAGACCGTCCACCCGCCGCGCAGGGTGAAATGGTTGTTGAAGTGCAGCTTCGGATCGTTGCCGCCCTTACCGGCGAAGAAGCGGGCGTAGCTCCAGTTCGTGAGGGGAGTGACGCCGGTCGTCCAGCGCTCTATGAACGCGCCCTCGTGCCCGTAGAACGTCCAGTGGTTGTCGAACGAGAGATTGACTTGCCCGGGTCTCGAGATGAACCCACTCGCGGCACGGAAATCACGGTGGGTGCCGCTGATCCCATAACGAAGGCCGAACGTGTGTCCCTCGCGTTGGAAAACACCGTCCCACAGCGGGGCGCGATCGTTCAACCCTCTCGTGGCGCTCATGCCCACCTGCGCGCGCGCGCTGTACACCCCGCCAAACACCACGCGTCCGTCAAGCTCGCCCACTCGATTGTAGACCCCGCCATCTTCCTTGTCCGTGAACACCATACCGACCGTGTTCGACCGGCCGATGTCGCGTCGCAGCCGCACGATGTTGTACACCGGCCTGTCGTGCGTCGCCGAGTTGATCGGATCGTCGATCGCCGAGAGAAAAGCGAGATTCGTCCCCGCCGCTTTGCCCGTAAGCTTCACGGCGATGCCCGGCTGTACGATGCGCCGCGTGTAGACGAGCCGGTTGGGAGTGTCGAACTGTTCGAGCCCATCGAGAAAGAACGGCCGTTTTTCCGGATAGAACAACGCGTTGCGCGGATCGTACACCACCTGCTGCACATCCGCCTCCACCTGCGAAAAATCGGGCTTCACGGTCGCGTTGAGCGTCAAGTTGTTGGTGACGCTGTAGCGCAGGTTGCCACCGATCTGCGCGTTCGGCGTGTCGTACCGCCATCCGCCCGCCGTGCCTGCGCGCGGAGTTCCGGTGCCCACAGCGGACAGCTCGGGGTTCACATCGAACACCAGTCCCCGGCTCAACTCGGTCAATCCTTCGAGCGCGCCGGACTGGGCGAGGAATGATGCGGCCGCGCGCTTGCTCGGCGTCCAGGTATCCTGGAATCCGCTGTGCTGCACTTGCCGCACCACCTGCATCCCGAATGTGAGTGATTTTTGGGCGCCGTATCGCAGCGCCTTGAAGGGAATGCGCACCTCTACTTCGTAGCCCCAGGGGGTGACGTGGCCGCGTGATTCGTAGGTGAAGTCCGCGCTCAGATCGACCGTATCACGAGCGCCGGCCGCGCCGCCGAAGCCGGCCGAACGCGATTGGTTTCCTTCATTGAGCCTGCCGTCGGATTGCACGCCGAGCGGGTTGACGCCGAAGACGTACGCCTGGCGGTGATCGTCGAAGGTGTCGAGCAGGAGCTGCACGTAATCGTCCGACGCGATCTTGTCGCGGTCGGCGAGCGTGGCATGCACGGCGCCGTGCGCCTCGTAGGCACGGATGCCGAAGTGGATGGCGGTGCTGGAGTACCAGACGAGCACCGTCGTGGAATCATCGGCGGGGCGCTGGTCTACCGGAGCGAACTGCGAGAAACCGGCGAGTAGTGCCGCCGAGCGCCACGCCGGCTCGTCGAGCATCCCATCGACCGTGATGGTCGCCTCGATGCGCGGGATCGCGACGTGAAGCTGATTGAGCCGACCGTCGTAGCGCACGGTGGTGTCGGCAGCGAGGGAGAGGGCGGCAGCGAGCAGCAGTGAGATCATTGCGTTAGATGATCGCGGAGGCAGGTTGAACCGGCGACATCAAGCTCGGGCACCAGCACAAACCAGCCTGAGGGAGGATGGGACACCGGCATTATCAAGTGCGCCCAAGATATGAAAAAACGCCAGAGCAAGTAGCCTCTAGCGCCCCTCGCTCCGCTGCTGCACGATGAACACAGTACGTGGTCGCTATCCCACAACCCCCATCAACATGCGAACAGTCGTCGGCGTTACGGCATCTGCTCTGCTGATCGCCGCGTGTGCCGCGAACAAAGCGGAACGCGTGTACGTCGCGCCGTCGAACGAATCGATCAGCACGTCGACGGAGGAATCTCGCGGTGACGTTGCCTCACACTCGATTTGGGTGACCAATGGGTCGACCGTGCCGATCGTCGTCTACAGCGTCACGCTTCGCGGCTGCGAGAACGTGCGGCAGTCGTGCGAGCCGCGGTCACTCGATCTGCGGGTCGAGCCGGGAACCCGCGCGCTTCTCACGCGGGTCGATCCCAAAGTGTCGAACAGCGGGTTCATGTACAGGTATACGTTTGCGTGGCGGCCCGCTCAGCCATAGGACGAGGCTTCTCCTAGTGCGGTGGCGCGACACGCGAAGGTGGGTGCGCGGCAGCTCAACAGCGGGGCAGGTCAGCAATTCTTCCACGCGGTGAGTCTCGAAGAATTTGGTAGCTGCGTACTGTCTTAAAGCGAAGCAGCACCATCAAGCGACCGCCACTCCTTCCGCCACGTCCACCTCGTGATCCCGCGGCGCCTCGTGCCGCAACGTCGACGCGAGCGCAAGCGTCAGCAACTGCACCGCGATGACCAGCGCCACGCACGCCGGCCATCCTCGCCACGCCCACGCCGCCGCCGGCAGCACCCCGCCGGCGCTGCCGCCAATGTAATAGATCGAGATGTAGAGCCCCGACGCCGCCCCGCGTGCGTCGCGCGGCGCGACGAGTCGCAAATAGCTGGTCGACGACGACTGGCACACGAACGCCGAGGCGGCGCAGAGGGCGAGCCCAACCACCACTACGACCAGCTGCGATGCGAGCGTCAACAGCGCGCCGAGAATCGCCGAGCTCAGCGCGGCCATGAGCATCATCCGCGGACCGACGCGATCGATCCATGGTCCGGCGATCGCCGTCGTCGCCGCGCCGACGAGGTGGACGGCGAAGATGGCGCTGAGCGCGAGCTGATCGAGCCGGAAGGGCGGCGCCGCCAGCCGAAAGACGACGTAGGTGAACGTCGCGACGAGCGAGAAGAGCACGTTGAAGCCGACGAGGTACGACACGAGAAGCCGGCCGCTGGTGATTCTGGCGACGAGCGCGCTGAGCGCCATGCGCGCGGTACCAGCCGCGCGCGTCGCGCGCGCCACGTAATGATGGTCGGGAGGGAGATAGCGCCAGGTCGCGAGCCCGCCGGCGAGGTTGATCAGCCCGAGCGCGAGGAACGAGTAGCGCCATCCCGCGAAATGGGTGACGACGCCCGACACCAGCCGGCCGCTGAACCCTCCGATCACGTTGCCCGTGACGAGCGCCGCCATCGCCGCGCCGACACCGCCCTCCTGCCACTCGTCGCTGATGTACGCGATCGCGACCGAGAGCACGCCTGGAATGAAGATTCCTTGAGCGAACCGCCAGGCGATCAGCGCGTGCAGATTCGTGGACGTCGCCGCAAGCGCCGTCGGAATGGCGAGTCCGAGCGTCGAGGCGACGATCATGCGCTTACGGCCGAACCGGTCGGCCAGCGCGCCGGCGAACGGGGCCAACAGCGCGACCATCAACATCGTCGCGCTGACGGTCAACGTCGCTTCCGTCTTCGACACGCGAAACAGCTGCTCGAACAGCGGCAGCATCGGCTGGGTAGGATAGAGATCGAGGCAGGCACAGAATCCGGCGATTCCGATCGCGACGCGCGCGGCGCGTCCCCGCTCGCTCACTCCCCGCCCCGCTCATGGATGCGCTGGAAGATCGCATAGAGGTGATGTCCCTCGTGCGCCAGAAAGAACTCCATCCACTCCCGCACCGGCATTTCGCCGAATACCGGGTGGACGCCGGCGCGATGCCACTCGTCGCGCGTGAGCGTAAGCACCGTCGCGATCAGCTCCGCTCGGAGCGCGTGTGTGCGCTCGACGACCACGCCCGCGTCGAGCGCCAGCCACGCATCGAATCCGGCGTCGCCCTCCGCGCGGTAGCGCTCGAAGCGCGGGCACTCCTCGCGCCGCATGCGCGCCACGCGATCGAGAAAGATCTCGTGGTAGCGGCCAAGGTGCGCGAGCTGCTCGCGTGCCGACCACGCATTCGATGGTGGCCGCCGCGCGATGTCGCCAGCGCGCGCGGCGCCGATCACTCGAAGAATCGCCGCCCATTGCGCGACGAGCCGCGTGGCGGCGTCGCTGGGTGAATCGTCGGGAGCGTCGACTTGCATGGAAAGCCAACATGGCGGGCGCCGGTTTCTATGACAATGGCCCAACGCATGACGGGCCGCCCCACCGTTGACGACGCGCCGCGCAACGTGCTTCTTAGCGGTGCCGGGCGCGATCAGCGGCGGAACTCACCGATTTTCCGAGGCGCGTGACATGACCACCGACGACTCCGACAAACCCGCCTACCGCGAGCGCCGCCGCAACGAGCGACTGCGTGCCTTGGTCGACGAGATGATGGCGTCCATCCGCATCGCGGCGAAGCAGGATCTCTGGACACCCGATGAGCGCCAGCACTACGAGAAGGAGCTCGACGAGATCATGTCGCGCGTGCGGAGTCAGGCCGTTACACCGCAAGCGCCCGATGCGCCTGCATCACCGTCCGACGCCGGCAGCAATACGACGAAGCGCTGATCGGCTGTCGGCCCGACGCGCGACCACCACATCGGAGGTCTGATGACTCAATCGCTCTGTCGAGCACCCCTGTCGCTCGCCATCGTTCTCGCCGCGTGCGTGTCGTGTGCGTCGCAGCCGGCTTCCTCAACCACCACCGCGCCCGCCCCGGCTACCAGCGCGGCGTCCGCACCAGCGCCCGCTGCCAACGCACGACCGCCGATGGATTCCGTCACGGCCTCGCGCGCACGATTCGTGAGCGAGGTGCTCGCCACGATCAAGGGCCGCGAGCGGCTACCCGCCGAGTCCGTCTTCAAGAACGTCAAGATGTTGAAGGCGCTCCCCGCCGCGCGGCTCCTGGCAGTGATGAACATCGGCTACGGCAAATCACTGGGCGTGTCGTGCGACCATTGCCACGTTACAGGCAAATGGGAGAGCGACGAAAAGCCGCAGAAGCAGATCGCGAGAGAGATGTCGGCGATGCTGACCACAATCAACGGCCAGATCCTGCCGAAAATCGCGAATCTGAAAGGCGAGCGGCCGACGGTGAACTGCACGACCTGTCATCGGGGGATGGTCACGCCTGCTCTGGATATTCCGTAGAAGGCTGGCGCAATAGCATAAGGAATGGGCGCTGATCACCTCGATTCAGCGCCCCAACCCCCAGCCTCTAATCCCCAACCCCTTCCCTCATTTCGCAAAGAGCTTCGCGTACTCCCCGTACCCCTCCGCCTCCAGCTTGCCGGCCGGGATGAATCGCATCGACGCGCTGTTCATGCAGTAGCGCTGTCCGGTCGGTTTCGGGCCGTCATCGAACAGATGGCCCAGATGTGAATCGGCGTGCTTCGACCGCACCTCGGTACGGGACATGAAGAACTGGCGGTCCGTCTTCGTGGCGATGTTCGCTGGCTCGAGCGGCTTGGTGAAGCTCGGCCACCCTGTGCCAGACTCGAATTTGTCGAGCGAGCTGAAGAGCGGCTCGCCGCTCACGACATCGACGTAGATCCCCGCCTCATGGTTATTCCAGAACTCGTTCCGGAACGGCGCTTCCGTTCCCTCGTGCTGCGTCACCTTGTACTGCTCCGGCGTGAGCTTCTGCTTGAGCTCGCCATCGGTCGGCTTCTTGAAGTCCGTCATCGAGTGTCCTCCCACTGCGATCGTTCTCGGGGCCGGTGCCTGCGCATGCAATAACTCCGCGCGCGTCGCGGCGGTTCCCGCGAGGAATGCACCGACCATTAGGGTCGTCCAGCGCTGCTTCATGGCTTCTCCTTTCGACACCAGTATGTACGCCCCGGCGGCCGAAAAGGATCTCCGAAAAGCGCTGCCTGCCGCGCGGTTCAAGCGTCCTCTTGCCATTCTCCCCGCTTCGCATCCGGGGCGCGCTCGATCACGCGGACCGCGAGGAGGCTCTCATCGGCACGGTTGAGCGTCTTCTCGAACGACTCGCCCGGTCGACGCACCGCCGAGCCGAGTGAGAAGGCAGCGGGCGCCGTGCGGAGCGCGCTCATGCGGAGACGCTCGGCCACCGCCGCGGTTCGAGTTTCGTCGGCATCGACGAGCACGACCACGAACTCGTCTCCGCCCACACGGATCACGCTCTCTTCCGCGCGAAGCTGCCGCATGAGGAAGCGGCTCATTTTCAGCAACACCAGGTCGCCGGCGGCGTGGCCGTACCGGTCGTTGTATTGCTTGAAGTGATCGATGTCGAGATACAGGACGCCCCATTGCTCGACGCTGTCCTTGGCGAATCGCTTCTCGAGCTCGAGCAGAAAGCGGCGGTTGTAGCACCCGGTGAGCGGATCGCGCACACTCTGTTCGCGCAGCTTTTCTTCCAGCTCCTTGCGCGCCGTGATGTCGAGCAGAATACCGTGATAGTAAATCTCGCCGGGCGTGCCGCCGCGAGAGACGTACGTGGTGTCGAGCACGCTGCGCATCTCGCCATCCGGGCGTCGGATTTTCAGCTCGAACTCCCGGATGGCGCCGTCGCGGTCGAGCAGCTCGAGCTCCTCGCGCCGCCGCTCGGGATCGATCAGCAGGCTGTCCGCTCCGCCGAAGTGCCGCAGCTCGTCGAGCGATGCCACCCCGAGCAATTCGAGGAAGGCCTGATTGCAATCGATGATCTCGCCCTGCGTGTTGGTGATGTAGATCCCCTCTCGAACGTTGCGCACGAACTCGCGCAGCGTCTCGGGGTCATCGAGTCTCCTGCCGCTGACGGGTGCGTGGTCCGTTGGCGTTCGCTGATCCATGTCACTCCCGTCGTCGGTTCATATGGTGTTCAGTTTTGCGCCCCGGCCCCACCAACCCCCAGCCCCCATCCCCTCGTTGTCAGTAATGCGACAACGGGTCCGAGCCCGTCGGCGGAAGCATCGGCTCGGCGTCGCGGCCGGCCTTGGTGAGCTCACCCATGCGGCCGGCGACCATCGCCGCGCGAACCGGCGTCTGATCGTCGACCGGAACGATGCGCCCATCCCATTGACGGATCATCATCGCGAACGCTTTCGCCATCTCCGGCTCGAACTCCGTGCCCGCGCGCTCTTCCACGTACTGCAGCGACCGCTCGGGCGACCACATGTCACGGAACGGGCGGCGCGTCCGCAGCGAGTCGTAGCGGTCGCAGATCTGAATCAGCTTCGTGGCGTAGTGGCACTCGCGCGCGAAATGCAGTCTCGGGTACCCCGTTCCGTTCTGGAGAACGTGATGCTCGTACGCCACCACCGCCGCGATGTCGACCTGCGGCTCGCTGGCCAGAATGATCTGCGCGCCATGTTTCGGATGCTCGCGGATCAGCTCCCATTCCTTTTCCGTCGGCGGCTCGGGCTTCTGCAGAATCTCGTGCGGCACGCGCACCATCCCCAGATCGTGCATCAACCCGGCCACGCCCATCGCCCGCACGTCGCGCGGCGCCAATCCGCGGAACTCGGCCAACGCCATCGCCAACACGCTCACGTTGAGCGAGTGCGTCGCGATGTACTGATCGTACTCCTTGAGTTGCAGCAGCGGCAGCAGGATCTCGCTGTCGGAGTGCATCACGAGCGCTAGCGACGCCACCACCGCCTCGGCCTCGGCCACCGGCAGCTTTCGCCCGCTGCCCACCTCTTCGTGGATCCAGTGCACCGTGTCCAGCTCTTCCCCCATGCTGATCGAGGGACGCTCCATCTGCTCGCTGGTGAGATCGTTGCCGGGCGCGCCGCCATCGCCTTTCACGCCGATCGTGCCGAATTTGATCGTTGGAAATACCACGGCCTGGAGCTGCAGCGGATCCAGCGTACCGGATGTCAGCCGCCAGAACACCTCGGCCAGAAACGCATCCCACTCGTCGCGCGGCACACGGCCGAGAAACTCCAGCCGCTCCATGCCGATACTCGCCAGCTTGATTCCCCACTCCCATCCCTTCAGGTCCCGGATGGTCGAGGCGCCGAAGATGACTTCGGAGTCGAGAAAGGAGAACGCCGGCTTCGCGCTCGTCTCGACCAGATTGATCAATCGTTCGTGCGACACCGTCGCCGTCCGCTCGCGCGCCGGATGCCCCTCTGCATAGAGGTGCATGGTCGCGATGGTCTGCGCAAACGAAGTGAGAAATCGAGTAGGGTCAGGCATCTCTTAGCCAGTCATCGGTCATCTGTCGGAAGTCGTTACGTTCTCAGGGCTCAACTCGGAACCTGATGACTCGCGACAGATGACAGATGACGAGTCCTAGGTGGTTTGTTTGACAGCAGCACGAATCTCTGGATCGGTGTCTTTGCTCGCGAGCGCCAACACGTTGATGGCGCCGGGGTCGGTGCGATATTGCGTCGCCAGCGCGGTTAGCGCGGCGATCATCTCGGGCGATTTGCGGGCGAGGGTGCGCTTGCGGAACCAGCGCCGCTTCGCCGCGGTGAACGTGAGCAACCACGCCAGCGTCGCCGGCGATTTGACCGAGGCGGCGACGCGAACGGCCAACAACCGCAGCTCAGAGTGCAGCGTGCCCTCGTTGACGCGGCGGATGATCACCGGCACCGCGGCGCGCGGGCATGACTCGCCCGCCGCGATGAGCGCCATCTGCACGATGCGCTCATCCTTGTCCGCCATGGCCGTCGTCACTGCTTCGTCACGCTTACTCGGCATGCGGAGAAGCAGCTTGAACGCCTCGCGCCGCACGCGCGGATCCGGATACGTCATGAAGCGCGTCGGCGCGAAGGAGCCGGGCATCTCCGGCAACCGGTAGAGCAGCGTCAGCAGATTGCGGAGCACGAACCAGGGCGCGTCCATGTCGAGCCGCTGCACGATGAACGGCCCGACCGGGTCGCCGAAGCCGGAGAGCAGATCGAGCAGCTTGCGTCGCGTCGCGCGCGCCTCGGCCGTCTCGAGCGCGTCGAGCAGAGGCTCGATGATGATGCCACCCATGCGCGCGGCGAGACGGTCGAGCAGCACCAGGTCGACCTGCTCCTCCTTCAGCATGCGCCGCACGTTCTCCGGCGTCGCGACACGCCCCCACACTTCGGCGGCCGACTGGCATCCCTCGGGCGCGCGGTCGAGCAGATCGAGCAGTACGCTGATCTCGCCGCTCCGCAGCATCTCGGCGATCGCGCGCCACACCGGCGCGCCGAGCATGTCGGCCTCGAGCGCGAGACCGACCATCCGTCGCGGTTCGATCGGATGCTCGCGCTCGCGCATCATCGCCAGCAGCTTGAGGCGCGACATGCGGTCGAGCGCCTTCTGATAGCTGTCGGGATTGAGCAGATCCGCGTCCCACCGCTCGACCAACTGCTGCACCTGCTCGCGCAGCGCCTGGTTGGCGCCGGCGCGCAACGCGGCGCCGCCCTCCTCGGCCTGTAGCGCCAGCTTCGCCAGCAGTCGCAGCATCGCGTGCGAGATGGTCTGATTGCTCGCTTCGGCGGCGGCGCGCAGCAGCGTCAACACCGCGTCGATCGCCAGCTCGCTCGCCGCGTTCTCGACCAGTAGCCGCCGCTGCTCGACGTCGCCGCCAAGCGCGAGAAGACGGCGCAGCGTTTCCGGACGCAGCTGGCGGATGAGCTGCGACACGCGCCGGCGCAGCGTTTCTGCCTCGATTCCGCTGGCGGTGCGTAGGGCTTCGGTGATCTCGAGCAGGCAGTTGACGACGGTCGAATCGTACGTGGCATCTTCGCTCCGCGCCTCGATCATCTTGGCGAGAGATTCCGGGTCGGCGCCCTCGGCGTTCTCGGCGCCCATGCCGAGCGTGGCGAGCGAGAGCCACAACATCGTCATGCGCGCCGCGATCTCGACTTCGTTGTAGAACTCGTCCTCGGAGAGCGTGAGCTTGTCGTAGGTGAGCATGCTCATGCGCACGTGCGGCCAGCGCGACAACTGTTCGGTGATCGGCCCCAACGTCTGCTCGGCCAGATTTGGATCGACGGCCAGCACGCTCAGCAAGTCGCCCAGTTCCGCGCCCGGGAGACCGCTCACGAACTTCACCGAGCCGACGTGATGGCGGTGCAGCCGGTGGGCCAGGTCGCGCAGCACGTGAGCGCCGACATCCGTGGCGACGCCGTCGACCACCAGCTGTTCGCGCGAGATGCCCATCGAGAGCGAGTCGCGGTTGCGCAGCAGGCCGTCGAGTCCCTTCGTCAGGCTCTCCACCGCTTTGCTGAGCATCGGGTGCCCGCGCGGATAGATCGCGTGGCGCGACAGCGCGCTCGACAGCTCCATCAGGAATTCGATCACCTCGCGCGACAGCACCCGCTCCGAAGCTGCCGGTGCGGCGGGCTCCGAATCGCTCACGCCCGCGGGCGGAATCGTTGGCGGTACGATGCTCATAGGCTCGGCGCCTCCGCCGCTGCCGCGTTCTCCAGTACCTGCTTCTCGATTCGGCGGAGCATACCACAGAACGTGTGCGCCACCTCCGGATCGAACTCGGTACCGGCATACAGCTCGATATAGTAGAGCGCGGTCTCTGATGCCCACGCCGGGCGGAACGGCCGCTCCGTACGCAGCGCGTCGTACACATCGCACACGCGAATGAGACGGCTGGCGTAGTGCGTGTGGCGCTGCACCTTCGGTTGCGGATAGCCGGACCCATCGGGACGAATGTGATGCTCGAAGGCCACCGCCGCCGCCAACTCCAGCGCGCGGTCGCTCTTCATGATCAATCGCGCCCCTTCGACGGGATGCCCCTGCAGAACCGTTCGCTCTTCGTCGGTGAGCGGTCCGATCTTCGTCACGATCTCTTTGGGCAGACGCGCCATGCCGAGATCATACAGCAAACCGGCAAGCCCGAACGCATGAACGTCGCGCGCGGAGAGCTCGAGCTCGTTCGCCATCGCCATCGCCAGCACGCTGACGTTGATCGCGTGTACCGCTCGGTATTCCTGCGACGCCCGCATGCGGAGCAGAGGAAGCACGAGCAGATTGTCGCCGCGCATCGCGACCGAGAGCGAGCGCACGACCGCCTCCGCCTCCGTTCGCGGAACGGTATCGCTCGTCTCGACCTGCGTGTTGAGCCAGCTCAGCGCCGCGATCTCCTCGCCCAGCCCGTAGTCCATCGAGGCCGACGAGGCCTGGTCCACCACCTGCTCCTGCTCGCCTTTGAGGCCTACCGCGCCGAATCGAACGGAGCGGAAGTTGGTCATCTTCGCCACCGTCGGAATATCGCCGGCCAGCAGCGTCAAACGGGCGAGCACTTCCTCCAGGAACGCCTCGAATTCATCGCGCTCGAGCCCTTCGGTGAATTCCACGCGCTGGATGCCGACGCTCGACAGCCGCGATCCCCACGGCCAGTCTTTCACGCCGGAAAGCGGTTGTTGGCCGAAGATCACGTCGCCGCTGAGGAACGAGTAGTACGGTCGTGCGACGTGCGTCTGCAGCTCCTTCAGCTGGAGGTATGCCTGGTCCAGCGCGCGCGTCCGCGCGGGATGCTCGCCGCTGTAGAGCGACATCGTCGCCAGTGCTTGGGCCAGCCCGCCGAGGAACTGTACCGCTTGTTTCACGCATCGCCTCCAACACCGGGCGCCGCCGCGTCGCGCACTTCCGCATCGGCGTGCCTCGCGGCAAGCACGAGCACTTGCGACGCCTTCGTCTCGCCTTGCCAGTTGGTCAATCCCTGCAGCGCCGCCAACAGCTCGGCGGATTTCGGTCTGAGCCGGCGCTTTCCGACCAGCCACCGCCGGCGCGCGAGCGAAACGCGCACCAGACAATCCATCGCCACCGTGCTGTGCACCGTCCCGAGCACGCGCACGGCCTGCACCCGCAGCACGCTCTCCGTCTGCCGGTCATTGAGCATCTTGATCAACAGTGGGACGGCGCGCTCGGGGCATCCCTCCATGGCGGCGCCAAGCGAGAGCCGTACGACAGATTCATCCGCATCGACCAGACCGTCGACGATCGCCTGGTCGCGAGCTCCAGGCATCTTGAGCAGTAGCTTGACGGCCTCGCGGCGCACCCGCACGTCCTCATGGTTCGCATACAGAATCGGCGACCAATCTTCAGGCCACTCGGACAGCCGGCCCAGCAGGCCCAGCAGGTTGCGTTGCACGAACCACTGCGCTTCGGGCAGCCGCTCCACGACGATTGGACCGATCTCGGGGCCGATCTGCACCAGCAGTTCGAACAGCTTCCATCGCGTCGTGCGGTCCTCGGCATCCTGCAGCGCGTCGAGCACCGGCTCGATGCCGACGCGCCCGACGCGCGAGAGCACGCGGAACAATGCCTGAAAGTCGACCGGTTGAATGCGCAGGATCTGTCGGATGAGACCGGGCGTGCCGAGCCGCTTCCAGAGCGTGTCGATCGAGCCGTTGATGTCCTCGGTCGTGTCCATGAGATCGAGGAGCACGGAGAGCTTGCCTTTCGCGATGAGCTGCGTGACCGCGCGCTTGGCCGCCGAGCCGATTACACCAATTTCGAGCGCGATCCCGATCGTCCGGTCCGCCTCGCAGGCGTAGAGGCTCTGCGTGCTCTCCATCCCGGGCGTTTGCCGCACCAGCTGCTCGAGCACGCGCTCGTAGTCGTCGTCCGGCAGCACCTCGTCCGCCTGCCATCCGCCGATGAGCTGCCGCACGTTCTCGCGCAGCGCCCAGTCGGCTTTCGACCGCTCGGAGGGCGCGCCGACTTCGGCGTGTTTCGCCAGCTTGGAGAGGAGGATGAGGAGTGGATTCGAGACACTACGGCTCGATGCGTCGGCCGCCGATTTCACCAGCTCGACGACCGTCTCGACCTCGAGAATGTGCGACGAGTCGAGAAGAAACTGGCGCTGCTGCTCCTGGTCGCCGCTCAAGTACATCAGGCGCTTGAGCGTCTCGGGCGAAAGCGCGCCGACGAGCTGCGAGATGCGGCGCTGCAGGCCGATCGCTTCGACGCCGCCGCGCGCGCGAATTTCTTCGGCGAAGCGCGACAGGTAGCCGACGATTGCCTCATCGTAGGTCGCATCTTTCTGGCGGCGCTCGATCGCGCGCGCAATGATCAGCGGATCGATCGACTTGGTGGGCAGCTGCGGCATCGGCGAGCCGTCGAAGCCGAGGTCGTCGGCCGCGGGCGGACCTACGTCGTCGCCTTCGGTCATGGCATGCCTGGCGAGGGCGAGCCAGAGCTGCGCCGCCCAGGTCCCCGACTCGCCCTCGTACGAGATGTCGCCCGACTCGCCGTCCATCAGCTCGAGCTGGTCGTAGAGCAACGCATAGATGCGCGCGTTTTTCCACTGACTGAAGTGCTCGGGGCTCAGGTGGCGAATCTTGTCTTCCCGCGTCGTCGGCGGGTCCCGCGCGACGACCTTGAGCACCTCGCCCAGCTCCTCGATTTCCAGTCCGCGCATGAGCTTGAGCGCGCCGACCCCGCGTTTGTACAGGCGGAAGGCGAGATCGCGCAGCACCGGATTGTTGGTGTCGGTGGGCACCCCTTCGATCACCAGCTGATTCGGCGCCACACCGAACGCGATCGACGGGCGCTGTTCGAGCAGCGGACTCAACCGCCGGCCGAGCGCGACAGCCGCCGCGCCAAGTAGGGGATGGCCGTCGGGGTAGATCGCGTGCTTATGCATCGCGACCGACAACTCGATCAGGAAGTCGCTCAGCTCGCGAGAGAGAGAAGCAGCAGATGCTTCCGCAGTTACCACGTGCTCTTCAGCTCAGCCTTGGTGGGGTTCAGCCTGGCGATGCGGGCGCAACAATGGAGGGCGACACAATGTGTCACCCCTACCCAGGGCCGGCCAGAGCACCGCCGAGCAGCCGGCGATGGATCCGTAGGTGCAAGATAAGACGCCTCAGACGTTTCTAACGCAACGATGCGAATCGGACTCAAGCCCCGAAAGCTGGCATGTGCGTTGCCCTCCACTGTACTCTGGACAATCTCTCGACCGGGAGCACCGATGGCGAATAAGAAGGAAACGAATGAGCCGAGGCCTACGCACGCAGGGAGCGAGGCCGCACGCGGAATTGAAGAGGCGAAGAAGCAGGACACGTCCGCGGGCAATCGCGCGGGCGAGGGAGACGCCGGCGCACACGCGACTCCGGTTCCGAGCCGGCAGGGCGACGGAGACATGGAGCGGGCGTGACGCCCTCGCGGTCGAGGTCAAAGCTGTCAGAACAGCGTCCGGCCGGAAATCAGACCTTGCGTTAGCTGCACACATCGGCGAAGTGTGACGCATGCACATATTGCGTCCGGAACGCGGGCTGGTGCGCATCGCGTTCGGATGCGCCCTGGCCGGTGCCGCGCTCATCCCCACGGGGGGGACTGCGGCGCCGCTGCACCACCGCGCGGTCGCCGCCGCGCCGGACACATCGCGCGAACGATTTTGGGCCGCGCTCTCCGATCTCGAGGTCGACCTCGCGGCGCGCCGCGCCCCCGACGCCGATCATCGCGCGTTCGCCGAGGCGTTCGGCCGAATGATCGGCGGCCGGACCGCCGAGGCCGAAGTGGCGCTGCGACAGATCTCCCGCATGGCGCGCGATTCCGTGCTGCGCCTCGCCGCGCACATCACGCTTGCCAGCGTGCTCGAGTATCAGGGAAAGTGGTCCGAGCTGTACCTGCTCACGCAGGACCCGCTGCAACCGGTCGCCGAGCTGGATGGCGGGCGAGCCGGCCTCTCGCGATGGTCGGCCGCGATGCGGGGGATCGCTCAGTCGAACCTGCACTTTCCTGAGCACGAGGTCATTCTTCCGCTGATCGTCAATCCGATCAACACGCCGATGATTGGGATCGTCGTGAACGGCCGGCCGAAACGGTTTTGGCTCGACACGGGATCGAGCATCTCGCTCATCGCCTCG
>JBBROY010000008.1:0-190985 GCA_038228795.1 Gemmatimonadales bacterium | reverse complement strand
GGCACCTCGATGTCGGCTTATCACATCCTGGGGCTGGAGAAGGTCCCAAGGGTCCGGCTGTTCGCCGGTTAAAGTGGTACATGAGCTGGGTTCAGAACGTCGTGAGACAGTTCGGTCTGTATCCGTCGTGGGCGTTGGAGAGTTGAGGGGCGCGGACTCTAGTACGAGAGGACCGAGTCGGACAGCCCGCTCGTGTCCCGGCTGTGTCGCCAGATGCAACGCCGGGTAGCGATGGCTGGCGGAGATAACCGCTGAACGCATCTAAGTGGGAAGCTCCCCCCAAGATGAACTCTCCCTTGCTCCTTGAGAGCACTAAAGGGCCGGAGAAGACCACTCCGTCGATAGGCCGCCCGTGGACATGGGGCAACCCATTCCGAGCGCAGCGGTCCTAATCGCCCGTGCGGCTTGACTACTTCCCGAAAGGGCTGAGTCATTCTCGCAAGCAGAGCAGTTCGATCTTACAAAAGGCGATTCAATTTTCACGATCTACACCAACCTCCGTTTGTCATTTGTCAGTCTCTTTGACAATCGCTGGCGACTAGAGCGTAGGGGCCACACTCGTTCCCATCCCGAACACGATCGTTAAGCCCTACAGCGCCGATGGTACTCCGCCCGAGAGGGCGCGGGAGAGTAGGCCGTCGCCGGCACCTATTCCAGAACCCCGGATTCGCTTTGCGAGTCCGGGGTTCTGTGCATCACGCTCTCCGCAGCTCCGCGACCGAGTTAAGTTGCTCCCATGACTCGAGCCGGTAACGTCACGGTCGTCGGTAAGCCAAACGCGGGGAAATCGACGCTCCTCAATCGCATCGTCGGCCAAAAACTCTCGATCACCAGCGAGAAGCCCCAATCCACCCGCAACCGCATTGTCGGCATTCTGACCGCCGATGGCGTCCAGATGATCATTGCCGACACTCCCGGGCTCCTCAATCCGAAGTACGAATTGCAGCGCGCCATGCGCGCCACCGCGCTTGCCGCGCTCCATGACGCCGACGTGATCCTGTACCTCACCGACGCGTCCGACGGCGTGCCCCCATCGCTCGAGCACGCCGCGGAGCTTGATCGCCCGCCCAAAGCGACGGTGCTGACCGTCATTAACAAAATAGATCGGCTCAACCCCGCCGCTCATGCCGAGCTGCAGCGCGTACAACCCGATGCCATCCTTGTGTCCGCGCTGACCGGTGAAGGGGTTGAGCAACTATTGCAGATCGTACGCGAGCGGCTTCCCGAAAGTCCCTATCTCTATCCCGAGGACGAGATCGGAACGCAGTCGGTGCGATTCTTCGCCTCGGAGCTCGTCCGCGAGACCGCACTCGAGCAGCTCGGCGACGAAGTACCATACAGCGTGGCCTGCGAGATCGAGGAGTTCCGCGAAGGGCGCCGCCCGGTGTACATTCGTGCGGTCATCTACGTGGAGCGCGAGAGCCAGAAGGGAATTTTGATCGGAGCGAAGGGATCGCGGTTGAAAGAGATCGGCAAGCACGCGCGCGTGAAGATCGAGCACCTTGTCGGCGCTCCGGTGTATCTCGATCTTTGGGTGAAGGTTCTCGCGAATTGGCGGCGCAATCCCGGTTCGTTGCGCCGCTTTGGCTACACGCTCACGAAGGAGCATGGGGCATGACGCTTTCGCACGAGCTGCTCAATATCCTGGCATGCCCGAAGTGCAAGGGCGAGCTCGAGTACCGCGAACAGGAGCAGAGTCTCGTTTGCCCGCGTTGTGCGTTGCGGTACGCGGTGCGCGATGACATCCCGATCATGCTCATCGATGAGGCGACGCCGCTCTAGGCGCCGGCGAATGCACCCCCTCCTCGTTCGCGTGATCGCATTCGCGCTCGCGCTGGCGTCGTTCGCGCGGCCGATTCGCGCCCAGAGTGGCGCGTCCACGCAGGGGGCCGCGTTCCTGCTCATCCCAATCGGAGCGCGGTCGCTCGCCATGGGCCAGGCCGCCGCGGCCGAAGAACTCGGCGTGGAGTCGATATGGTGGAATCCCGCCGGTCTCGCGCGAGCCGACCAGCGCGAGGCGGCGATTCACCATCTCGAAGTGTTTGCGGGGAAAGGCAACGCCGTCTCCTTCCTCTATCCGTCGTCCAAGCTCGGCGTGCTCGCCGCGTCGATCTACATTCTCGACTTTGGCGAGATTGCCACCGCGGACCGCGGAGGCACAAGCGGCGGAGGGGCGCTGCTTCCGCGCAATTTCGTTTACGCGGCAACCTACGCCACGACGATCGGCTCGAACTTCAACGCCGGCGTCACCTTCAAGCTCGTCCAGTTTCGGATCGACTGCAGTGGCGACTGTTCCGGCGTGCCGGGGGGAACGAATTCCACGACGACTGCCGTCGATCTCGGCGCGCAGTACGATCTCGGCGCACTGGCGCCGCTCACGCTCGGTCTCGCCATTCGCCATCTCGGGCCGAAGCTGCAGGTAAACGATCGCGAGCAGGCGGATCCACTCCCCACGCGGCTCGACATCGGCGCGTCGTACCGCGTGACCCAGATCGCGAGATATTCCAAGGATCTCGAGCTGCGCTTGACGGGCGACTTGATTGACGATTTGGTGGAGCATCCGCGATTCGACTCGCCCAATCCGCACTTTGGAGCCGCCCTGTCCCTCCGGAAGCGCTATCACCTGCGCGCGGGATACGCGTACGACCGATCGGACACGACCGAGACCTCGGGCGCATCGCTCGGGCTCGGCCTCACGACGGGCGGACTCAACATCGATCTCGCCCGACCATTCAACTCGATCGCATCAGGGTCGGGACAGGCGCCGGTATACCTGTCGCTGCGCTACCAGTTCTGATGCGCGCTTGGCGCGCGCTGCTGTTGATGACGTCGTTGGCGCCGTGTGCAACGGCATCCGTAGTCCGCGCGCAGCATGCGGCCGGCCCGGCGTTTCGCGCGCCAGCGCCCCAGGACTTTGCCGCCGATTCCTCGTTCGCCACCACTCAGGTTTCCGCCGCCTTTCGCGCCGTCAGCGTGAGACGCGGATCCTGGTGGACGCCCGTCGCGTCCGCGATCGTTCCGGGAGGAGGCCAGGCGCTTCTCGGGCAGAGCCGCGCCGTACCGTACCTGTTGCTCGAGGGATTCGCCTGGGCGCAGTACGTGTCGAAGCTCCACGCTGGGCGCTCCGGGCGGGACGAGTATCGCCGCATCGCGCGCGTTGTCGCGCGATCCATTTTTTCCGACTCGCTCCCGACCGGCGGGTTCGAGTACTACGAGACGATGGAGAAGTTCGTCGATAGTGGCGTGTTCGATCTCAATCCGGGCGGCATACTCGATCCGGACACGGATCCCGCCACGTTCAACGGATCGATCTGGCTATTGGCGCGCCGCACTTTTTGGGAAAACCCGGATGTCACGCCATCGCGCACGTCAAACGCCTGGAAAAACGCCGAAGCGTTTTATCTGCAGCGAGCGGTGCGACCGGAGTATCGCTGGTCATGGCGGAACGCGCAGCTCGAGCAAGACCTCTTTCGGCGGACGATCCAACAGAGCAATGGAGCGTTCCGTCTCGCGAGCGACTATCTCGGGCTCATCATTGCCAATCACGCACTCAGCACGGTTGACGCCTACGTCACTGTCCGGCTCCATCGCTCGGCCAATCCCAGCGGTCCGGGTGCAAATTACGGATTCGATGCCGTGATTCCGTGGGCACCCTTCGGCCGTTCAGCTCGATGAACAAGCTGTTGTGGCTGCTCGCGCTCATTCCGGTCGCGATCGGCGCGAAGTTAATGCACGCGCCGGCGATCGTCATCTTCGCATTGAGCGCGGCGGCGATCATCCCGCTCTCGGCCATGCTCGGTCACGCCACCGAGCAGCTCGGCGCGCATGCCGGTCCCACCGTCGGCGGGCTCCTCAACGCGACGCTCGGCAATTTGGCCGAGCTGATCATCGGTGTGCTCGCCCTACGGGCTGGGTTGGTGGGTTTGGTGAAGGCGTCGATCACCGGATCAATTCTCGGCAATTTGCTGCTCGTGCTCGGCGCGGCTCAGCTGGCCGGCGGCCTGAAGTACAAGACGCAGCGTTTCAATCGCAATCTCGCCGGCATGAGCATCTCGCTACTCGTCATTGCAACGGTGGGATTGGTGGTGCCGGCGCTGTTTCATCAGGCGCATCCCGATCCGACGCGGGCCGCCACGATCAAGGTCTCAGAGTATGTCTCGGTGCTGCTGATGATTGGCTACGTCCTCTCGCTCGTGTATTCGATGGGCACGCATCGCGCCGCGTTCGGCTCTGGGGGGGACGTGGCCAGCGGAGAGACTCCGCCGAGCTGGTCGATGCGGAAAACGATCGTCGTATTGGCCTTGGCGGCGACGGCGATCGGTTTCATGTCGGAGCTGTTGGTGGGCGCGACGACGGAAGCGGTGAAGGCGCTCGGGCTCTCGGAATTCTTTGTGGGCCTGGTGCTGGTACCGATCATCGGCAACGCGGCGGAGCATAGCTCGGCAGTCATGATGGCTCGGAAGAATCGAATGGATCTCGCCGTGAACATCGCCGTGGGGTCGAGCATTCAAGTGGCGCTGCTCGTCGCACCGTTGCTGGTATTCTTCGGCGTGCTTTTCGGCCAAAAGATGGATCTGGCGTTCAGCACCTTCGAGGTGGCGGCGGTAGCCTTGGCGGCGGCCGTGGCGACGACGGCCGTACTTGATGCCGAGTCAAACTGGCTGGAAGGGGCATTTCTGCTTCTCGTTTACGCGGTGCTGGGCGTTGCGTTTTTCTTTTTCTAATCGTCTGACACCGAGCGGATGGCACGCCAGCGAAGGCGCGCGCCCACTTTGATTTACCTTCAAGTGCTTCTACGCGCCCGGCGCCAGCAGGCGCCCCACGACGTCGACGAGAGGATGGTCTAGCGTGGCCCAGCCCCACGCCATCTTTTTCTCTGCCTCACTCGAGCAGCCGCCCGAAATATTACGGGCGTGGTTCGAGGCCCGCGGCCTGCCCGTCGTCGTCACCGGATCGAGCGAGGATTTGCTTGCGATGGCGTTGCGCGGGCGCCCTCGCGTCGCCGTGTTCGACGCGCGAAAAGCCGGCGCAACCACACTCGATGCGTGCCGCCGCCTCAAGGCCGACTCCTACACGGGCATCGTTCCTGCCGCCGTACTGGCCGCAGGCGGTCCGGCCGCGCTCGCCGAGGCGTTCGACGCCGGCGCGGACGAGGTACTGCTCGAGCACACCGAGCCGGGCGAGATCCCGTTGCGCCTCGACGTCATGCTCCGCCGAGCCGACCGTGACGTTCATGTGCACCCATCCACGAGATTGCCCGGCGCGCCGGAGATCGAGGCGGAGATCGCGAAGCGGCTCGAGACGAAGGAGCTTTTTGCGGTCTGTTACGTCGATCTCGATCATTTCAAGGAATACAACGACCGGTACAGTTACTTCGAGGGTGACCGGGTCATTCGCGTGCTGGCTGCAATGTTGCACGACGTCGTGCGCGGCCTGTGTCACGACCAGTCGTTCGTTGGGCATATTGGGGGCGATGACTTTATCTTTATCATACCGCTGCCGGTCGTGACGGAGATTTGTGAAGAGATCATCTCAATTTTCGATGCGCTCGTACCCTATCAGTATTCCGAACAGGACCGGCGCGCTGGATATTTCTTCGGGAAGGATCGGCGGGGGCAATTGCATCGCGTGCCGCTCATGACAGTCAGCATTGGGATCGTGACCAACGAACGCCGCCATTTTACGCACCCCGCGCAGGTAAGCGAGTTGGCGGCCGAGATGAAGAGCTACGCCAAGACGCTCTCGGGATCCGTGTTCGTGGTCGACCGACGGCAGGATCCAAACGTCGGCGCGCCAGTAGGCGCGGGAGAGCGTGCCGACCGTTGATGGACATCGAGTCAAGCGCACGTTGCCGCTCGAGACCATCGTCTGGTAGAATGCACGCAGATATTGCGGAGTCAGCATGAACGTCGCGTGTCCCGAATGTGCATCCGTGTTCCGCGTCGACCCTGCGAAGGTGCCACAGGCCGGCGTCCGCGCCCGCTGCTCGATCTGCGGGGGCATCATCACGATCGGCAGAACGGGCGCGATCGACGAAGACTTCGCGGCGCCTGCCGCCGTTGCTCCGATGGCCGCGTCGGCCGTGGGGCAGGGTGCCCAAATAGGCGGCGGCCATTCCACGCCCCCTTCAGGAATGCCCGCGTGGAGCGCGGCCAGATCGCAGTCCGTGCCGCCACAGTCGCCGCCATGGGGCGTTCCTGCCGTTCGGCCGAGTCCCGCGTCGCCCCCCGCGGTCAGCGCGAGCGCGCCGGCGTTGGCGGAGCCACCCGCACCATCGATTCCGGCGCCGCCGACCAGCGAGCCAACCACGGGCGGGCGCGAGGAAATTGCGCCAAGCGTTGAGAGCGCATTGGCGGCGGGATCGATTCGCGTTGGGAGCCCGGAAGTGGCGGCAGCATTGTTCGAGGATACGCCGCCGCCGATTGAGACGGACGCCGGGAGAGTTCCGGCGCCGACGAGCGATGCAGTCGCGGATTCGCCCCAGGCGCCTGCGATTCCGGAAGCGACGGCAGCGGGCGCTTCGCCACCCGGGCCGATGCCCGCGCCCCAGCTCATCGAGCCCGCCATACCGCCGGCAGCGAGCACCCGCGCGCCCACGCCGTGGTCGACGCCGGCGGTGACGTTCGCTCCGGCACCGAGCCCGCGCGCGCCGACGCCAATCTCGTCGCCCGTCGTGGCGCCGGCGGTGCCACCACGGACGCCGACGCCCGCGTTTGGATCGCCGGCGCAAACGACAGGAATGCGTGCCGCATCCCCGGTACCACCGTCCTCGGCCGCACCCCCGGCGCCCCGGACGCTGACCGGGTCACAGCCGGCGATCTCCGACGCGCCGCGTGCGCGACCCCCGATCAATCCTTTTCTGGCCAACGACCCGAATCAGAAGGCCAAACGGCTTGCCCGCGCGCTGGTGTCCGACATTGTCACCTACTTTCCGGACAAGCACAAAGAGGGTCTTCGGAATGGCACGCTCAAGGATCTCTTTCGCGAGGAGATCAAAAAGAGCTACGAGGAATACGTCGATCAGATGGGTCGGCAATTTGCCGAGAGCACGACGCACTTTCAGGATGCGTTGAACGACGTGCTCTCGGGCGGGCGGAAGATCTTCTAGCTGCGCACGCGGCACGCGGCACGCGGCATTCCGCAGGCCGCATTTCGGGCGACCGGGTGAGATGATATGGAGGAGTCGCCCGATTGCCCAATGCCGAATGTCGAGAGCCGCAGTATATTTCGGTGTTCGAGCCGTCGTTCGCACGTGTGCGAGACGGCTCGTGTGCTACCCGGACCTTGGAGAACGACCCATGGCGGAATCTGACCGGGCTCGCCGGCTGCGTCGCGACAGCGAGCGGTTGGACGAGCTGCGGGGGTATCTTTGACCTCGATCGCCGGCGCGAGCTGATCGCGCAGCTCGAGGCGCGCATGTCGGCGAGCGGCTTCTGGGACGACCAGGCCGCGGCGCGCGACGTCATCAAGCAGGCGAACGTCCACAAGTCGTGGGTCGACGGCTACGACAAGCTCGCCGTTCGCGTGAAGGACACTCTCGATCTCGATACGATGCTCGCCGGCGACGCCGACGAAGCGATGGCGGGGGAGCTCGACCGCGAGACGGATGCGATCGAGCGCGGCTTGGACGATTTCGAGCTGCGGTCGTTGATGCGCGGGGAGGATGATCATCGCAACGCACTGGTCGAGATCTCAGCCGGTGCCGGCGGCACCGAGGCGCAGGACTGGGCTTCGATGCTCATGCGCATGTACGAGCGCTGGGCGCAGCGCAAGGGATTTACCGTCTCGATCCTCGACCTGAGCGATGGCGAAGAGGCGGGCATCAAGGGCGCGATGCTCGAGGTGGTCGGCCAGTACGCCTATGGCTTCTTGAAGGCGGAGACGGGGGTGCACCGGCTCGTGCGCATCTCACCCTTCGATCAACAATCGCGCCGGCACACCAGCTTCGCGTCGGTGTTCGTGTATCCCGACGTCGAAGAAGACATCAACATCGAAGTACGCGAAGAAGACGTGCGCATGGATGTGTTTCGGGCATCTGGCGCCGGCGGGCAGCACGTGAACAAGACCAGCTCGGCGGTTCGGCTGACGCACGAACCGAGCGGCATCGTCGTGTCGTGCCAGCAGGAGCGCTCGCAGTTCAAGAACAAGGCGACCGCGATGAAGATGCTGAAGGCCGCGCTCTATCAGCGTGAGGTCGCCGAGCGTGAGAAGAAAAAGGCCGAGATCGACTCGGCGAAAACCGACGTCTCCTTCGGCAATCAGATCCGGAGTTACGTGTTCCAGCCGTATACCATGGTGAACGACCATCGCACCGAGCTCAAGATGACGGATGTGCACAAGGTGATGGACGGCGACATCGATCCCTTCATCGAGGCGTACTTGAAGAAGAACAACGCGGGCGAGGTGGCGGCGTGAGCGACGACCTCAACTTCGTGATGCAGGCACGCCGCGAAAAGCTCGACAAGCTGACGGCGCTTGGCGTGTCATCGTTCGCCTATGCGTTCGAGCGGACGCACAGCACGGCCTCGGCGCTCGCCGAGCTCGGCGATGCGGCGGAGGGAGGGAAGGTGCGCGTGGCCGGCCGTCTGGTCGCGTGGCGCGGTCATGGGAAGACCGCGTTCGCGCATCTCGGCGATCAGACGGGACGCGTGCAGCTGTACTTTCGCAAAGATGACCTCGGCCCCGAACGGTTCGCCGTCGTCGAGTTGTTCGACATTGGAGATGTCGTCGGTATTGCGGGCGTGCTGTTCCGCACGAAGACGGGTGAGGCGACGGTGCGCGTCGAGTCGTTCGAGCTGCTGGCCAAGTCGCTGCGTCCCCTTCCATTTGGCAAGGAAGAGGTGATCGACGGCAAAACGGTCGTGCACTCGGGATTCAGCGATGCGGAACAACGCTATCGCCAGCGATACGCCGATCTGGCGGTGCATCCCGGTGTGCGGCACCTCTTCGCCGCGCGTTCGCGGATGACCTCGGCGATCCGGCGGTTTTTCGACGAGCGCGAGTTTCTCGAAGTGGAGACGCCAGTGCTACAACCGCTGTACGGCGGCGCGACGGCGCGTCCGTTCGTCACGCATCACAACGCGCTCGACATGCCGCTCTTTCTTCGCATTGCCGACGAGCTGTACCTCAAGCGCCTGATCGTCGGCGGCTTCGAGCGGGTGTATGAGATCGGGCACGATTTCCGCAACGAGGGGGTCGACCGCACGCACAATCCCGAGTTCACCATGCTCGAGTTCTATCAGGCGTACGCGAACTATGAGGAGATGATGACGACGGTCGAGCAACTCCTGGTGCGGGCAGACGACAGCGTTCGCGAGGCGTCGCTCGACGGCCGGCCGGTGCCGAGTCTCACGCCGCCGTTTCCACGCATTGAATGGGTGCCTTCTCTCGTTCACGCCGCGGGGGTCGACGTGATGGTCATGGAAGAAGCGTCGCTGCGGCAGCTCGCGCAGCGGGCCGGCGTGGAGCACGTGGCGACGCTTAGCCGGCCGAAGCTGCTGGACGAGATGTTTCAGGCGCTGGTCGAGACGAAGATCGACGCGCCGACGTTCGTGATCGATTACCCGGTCGAGCTTTCACCGCTGGCCAAGCCAAAGCGCGGCGACGCGCGGCTGACCGAACGCTTCGAGCTATTCGTGCGGGGAAAGGAGCTGGCCAACGGTTTCAGTGAACTGAACGATCCGATCGACCAGCGCGCCCGGTTCGAGGCGCAGGCGGGGCTCAAGGCGGCGGGTGATTTGGAGGCGAGCGGTGTAGACGAGGATTATCTGCGCGCGCTCGAATACGGCATGCCGCCGACCGGTGGCGTCGGGATCGGCATCGATCGACTCTTCATGTATCTCACAGGCGAGCAGAACATTCGCGACGTCATCCTCTTTCCGACTCTGCGCAGCGAGTAGCGAGCGATCATGAGCAAGCTCGAGATGTCGATTGCCTGGCGCTATCTGCGCAGCCGCAGCGGCTCGAAGCTGTTGTCGTTCATCAGCGTGATCGCGATCGGCGGCGTGCTCGTGGGCGTCAGCGCGCTGATCGTCATCATCGGCGTGATGAACGGACTCCAGAACGACCTGCGCGAGAAGATTCTCGTGGCGACGCCGGACATTCGCGTGCTGACGTTCGGTGATGATCTCAAGATGACCGACTCCTCGTGGCACAAGATCCTCGGCAGGGTGAAGGAGTACCCGGGGATCACGGCGGCGGCGCCCTTCGTCATCACGCAGGGATTGATCAACGCCGGGCACGACTACGTGGAAGGGGTGCAGGTGGTCGGCATCGAGCCGTCGGGCCGCGGCGTCGCCGACGTGACCGGCATTCGGAAGCACATTGTGCCGGGGATGGGTGATTTCCGTTTCGCCAGCAGCGATTCCTCGATCAAGGGCGCGGTGCTCGGCAAGCTCGTCGCGCAGCGATTGAACGTGTATCCCGGCGACAAGATCTCGTTGATCGGCGCCGGCGGCGTCAAGATCAACGCGGCGATCGGGATGCCCGTACCGCGTCGTGCGTTGTTCGAGGTGACGGGCATCTTCGAGAGCGGCATGTACGAGTACGACAACTCGTTCGTCTACGTGCCGCTGTCCGCGGCGCAGGACTTCGCGGGCTTGGGCGGGGGCGTCACCGGCATCGAAGCGAAAACTGAAACGCGTTGGACCGCGAACGCGATCGCGCGCCGGCTGTCGAAGTCGCTCGGGTTTCCCTATCGCGTTCAGGACTGGCAGGAGCAGAACAGTCAGCTCTTCACTGCGCTCAAGCTCGAGAAGCTGGGCATGGGGGTGATCCTTCTGCTCATCGTGGTGGTGGCCGCATTCAACATCGTCAGCACGCTCACCATGGTCGTCAAGGACAAGACGCGCGAGATAGGGATCCTCAAGGCGCAGGGGATGAAATCGCGCTCCATCCGGCAGATTTTCTTCGCGCAGGGGTTGGTGATCGGTCTGGTCGGCACCGGACTCGGACTCGCGCTCGGTATCGTCGTTGGGGTGGCTCTCGATCGGGGCAAATTCATCGCGCTGGATCCGTCGATCTATTTCATCGATCATCTCCCCGTGACGCTGCAGCCGTGGGACATCGCCTGGATCGTGCTGGCGAGCATCGCCATCGCGGCGCTCGCGACGCTGTATCCGGCGATCCAGGCGGCGCGGCTCTACCCGGTGGAGGCGATTCGTCACGAATGATGATCATCGAGGCGAGGGACGTCACCAAGACGTACACCGGCGGCGATGGTGGAGAGATTCACGTGTTGAATGGCGTGAACCTCGACGTGCGCAAGGGGGAAATGGTCGCCATCGTCGGCGCCAGTGGCGCGGGCAAGAGCACCCTGCTGCACATTCTCGGTGCGCTCGACCGGCCGACGCGGGGGTATGTAAAGCTCGCGGGTGAGGCGCTGAGCGACCGGACCGACGATCAGCTGGCGGCGCTCCGCAACACGAAGGTCGGCTTCGTGTTCCAGTTCCATCATCTCCTGCGCGAGTTCACGGCGCTCGAGAACGTAATGATGCCGCTGCGCATCGCCGGCTGGAATCTCGGGAAGGCGCGCTCGCGCGGCGAGGAGCTGCTCGGCCTAGTCGGCATGACGGGGCGCATGAGTCACAAGCCGAGCGAGCTATCTGGCGGCGAACAACAGCGCACCGCTGTCGCCCGTGCGCTGGCCATTGATCCGGCCGTGGTGTTGGCCGACGAACCCTCCGGCAACCTCGATCACACGAACGCCGAACGTCTGCACGATATGTTCGCGCAGCTGGTGCACGACCTCGAGCTGGCGATGGTGGTGGTGACGCACAACCGCTCGCTTGCCGCGCGCGCGCACCGCACATTGTCGCTCGAAGACGGCCGATTTCAAGATGCCGACATGCGCGAGGTTCTTCCCTGATGATCTGCGACTACTGCAAGGAGATCGACTCGGTCATCACGCTCACGCTTCCGACAGCAAATGGAGTCGTGACCATGAACGCGTGCGAAAAGTGCGCGGCCGAGCACGGCTTCAAGGTGCAGCAACCGCCGAGTCATCCGCTTGGCGCGTTCCTGCTCGAAGTACAGAAGCAGATGCCGCCGGTGAGCGGCGAAGTCGGGCGCTGCCTGTTCTGCTCAGCGACCCTTCGGGACTTTCGGACGAGCGGCCGGCTCGGCTGCGCGCGGTGCTACACGACGTTCGAGGTGAGCTTGCGCGACCTGCTGCGCCGGGTGCACGGCGCGTCGAAGCACATCGGCAAGCGCTACGTCGCGCCCGAGCCCCAGCCGGTCGAGCAGGCGTCGGTGCGCACGGAGCTGCAGGACCGGCTCAAGCGCGCCGTGGACGCCGAGCAGTTCGAACTGGCCGCCAAGCTGCGCGACCAGATCCGGGTGCTGGGCGAATGACCATCGATCTGTCGTTGCTGCCCGATGGCGGCGTGAGTTGGTTGGACGCGTCCGGAGACTACTCGGGGATTGTCTTGTCGACGCGCGTGCGGCTGGCGCGGAACCTCGAGGGATTCGCGTTCGCCGAGCGGGCGCGCGACGGAGAACGGCTGCGGATCTTGTCAGCGGTTCGTGAAGCCGTCGGGGCCGCGCCGACGCTGCAACAGAGCGTCCTGGTGCGAGTTGACTCGCTTCCTGCGGAAGATCGGCTCCTGCTGCATGAGCGACATCTGGTGAGCAAAGAGTTGGCGGGACTGGACCCAAAACACCCTGTTCGCAGCGGCGCGGCCGTGTTTCTTGGGGACGGCATAGGCGTCATGGTCAATGAAGAGGATCACCTCCGTTTGCAGGCCCTCCGATCCGGATTCGACCTCACCGATGCGTACGCCGCGCTTGATCGTGTCGATACTGAACTGGGGAGCCGCGTCCCATATGCTTATCACGGGGAGTTCGGGTTTCTGACGTCCTGCCCGACGAATACGGGAACGGGGATGCGGGCTTCCGTATTGATCCATTTGCCGGGTCTCGTGCTGACGAAGGAGATCTCGAAGGTGCTGGCCGGCTTGCAGCAGATGGGGTTGACGTATCGCGGGCTGTACGGCGAAGGCAGCGAAGTGGTCGGCAATTTCTTCCAGGTGTCGAATCAGACCACACTCGGACAGTCGGAAGAGGAGTTGATCGAGAAGCTGACGTACGTTTTGAAGACGGTGATCGAGCGCGAAGAGGAAGCCAGACGAGTATTGCTTCGCGATGCGGGATATATTATTGAGGACAAGCTCTGGCGAGCGTACGGAACGCTCCGCTACGCACGCAGCCTCAGCTTTGATGAGGCGATGAACTATCTCAGTGGCGTGCGTTTGGCTGTGGGATTGAAACTGATCTCCAGCCTGAGTGTATATACCCTCAACAAGCTCTTGATTTTTTCTCAGGCCGCGCACCTGTCGTATCTGGAAGCTCGCACGCTCACCGAAAGTGAAGCGAATCTGGTACGAGCTCGCTATGTGAGACAGGCGCTGACGGCCGAAGCAGGGTCGGACGGGTAGACCGTCGTCGAAGCGGTAGCCCGAACTGAGGGACGTATGTCGACACCCGGCTACAACTTCACCGAGCGCGTACGAAAGGTCCTCGCGATGGCACGCGAGGAAGCGGCCCGTCTCCACCACGAATACGTGGGGACGGAGCACATCCTGCTCGGACTGATCCGAGAGGGCGAAGGCGTTGCCGCCGCGGTTCTCCAGAACCTGAGCGTCGATCTCGATGAGATTCAGCAGCGCATCGAGGAGACGGTCAAGAAGGGGAAGGCGGCGCAGAGCTCGAGCCCCGATCTGCCATATACCTCTCGCGCCAAGAAGGTTCTCGAGCTGGCCATGGCCGAGGCGCGCGAGCTCAACCATAGCTACGTCGGCACGGAGCACCTTCTGCTCGGCCTCCTTCGTGAAGAGAAGGGGATCGCGGCGCAGGTACTCACGGACACCGGCGTCAACCTCGACGCCGCGCGCGCAGAGACGCTGCGTCTGCTCGGCAGCGATGCGCCGCAGCCCGGCGCCACCGCACAGCAGGGCACGCCGCCGGCACCCCAGCAGTCCAAGGGCGAAAAGAAGAGCAAGACGCCGGCGCTCGACCACTTCTGCCGCGATCTGACACAGCTCGCGGCCGAGGGGCAGCTCGATCCGACGATCGGCCGCGCGAAGGAGATTCAGCGCGTGATGGAAGTGCTGACGCGCCGTAAGAAGAACAATCCCGTCCTCATCGGCGAGCCCGGTGTGGGCAAGACGGCAATCGTCGAGGGGCTGGCGCAGCTGATCGCCAACGGCGAATGCCCGGAGTCGTTGCGAGAGCATCGCGTGTTGGCGCTCGACATGGCGGCCGTGATCGCGGGAACGAAGTACCGCGGACAGTTCGAGGAACGGCTCAAGGCGGTGATGAACGAGATCGCCCAGAACAAGAACATCATCCTGTTCATCGACGAGCTGCACACGCTCGTCGGCGCCGGGGCGGCCGAAGGGGCAATCGACGCGTCGAACATGCTCAAGCCGGCGCTTGCCCGCGGTGAGCTGCAGTGCGTCGGCGCGTCGACGCTGAACGAGTATCGCAAGTACATCGAGAAGGACGGCGCGCTCGAGCGGCGCTTCCAGACCGTGATCGTGGATCCTCCAACCGTCGACGAGACAGTCGAGATCCTGAAGGGTCTTCGCAAGAAGTACGAGGATCATCACCACGTGACGATCCCCGATACCACGCTGTCCGTGGCGGCGAAGTTGTCGGAGCGCTACATCACCGACCGCTTCCTGCCGGACAAGGCGATCGACGTCATTGATGAGGCTGGCGCTCGCGCCCGGCTCGCGGCGCAGGCGCCGCCGCCCGAAGTCGCGGCGCTCAAGGCGCAGCTCGAAGGCGTGAACGGGGAGAAGGAAGCTGCCGTCCGCGATCAGAATTTCGAGAAGGCGGCCGCGCTACGCGACCGGGAGCGCGAGCTGCAGGGCGACATTCGCAAGAAGCAGGAGGAGTGGGAGAAGCGGCGGCAGTCGTTCCGACCATCGCTCGGCGAAGAGGAAATATCCTTCATCGTCAGCCGATGGACCGGCATTCCGGTCACGCGGCTGCAGGAGGCGGAATCAAATCGCCTGCTGCGTATGGAGGACGAGCTGCACGAATCGGTGGTTGGACAGGACGAGGCGATCAAGGCGCTCGCCCGCTCGATCCGCCGTAGTCGTGCAGGCCTCAAGGATCCGAATCGCCCGATCGGCTCGTTCATCTTCTCCGGGCCCACGGGCGTCGGAAAGACGGAGCTGGCGCGCGCGTTGGCGAAGTTCCTGTTCGCCGACCCCTCGGCGCTCATTCGCGTGGACATGAGCGAATACATGGAAAAGTTCTCGGTGTCGCGGCTCATTGGCGCGCCCCCGGGCTACGTGGGCTACGAGGATTCGGGCACCCTCACCAAGGCGGTGCGCCGCAAGCCGTACAGCGTGGTGCTGCTCGACGAAATCGAGAAGGCGCATCCGGATGTGTTCAACATCCTGCTGCAGGTGCTCGACGAAGGGCACCTCACCGACAACTACGGCCGGGTGATCGACTTCAAGAACACCGTCGTCATCATGACCTCGAACGTCGGCGCTCGCGACATCACCAAGACGAAGGGGCTGGGATTCTCGTCGGGCGAGGAGACGTCGAACTTCACCCGCATTCAAGAGAAGGTGAAGGAAGAGATCCAGCGCGTGTTCAACCCCGAGTTCCTGAACCGGCTCGATGACACGATCGTGTTCCACCCGCTGTCGAAGGAGCACATCGCCCAGATTGTCTCGATTCTGCTCAAGGATGTGCAGAAGCGTCTGGCCGAGGAGGAGATCACGCTCAAGCTCACAGACGCCGCGACCGAGTTCCTGGTGAGTCACGGCTACGACCAGGCGATGGGTGCGCGACCACTGAAGCGCGCGATCCAACGCTTCATCGAGGATCCGCTCTCCGAGAAGATCCTGGTGGTCGAATTCGCCAAGGGCGATGAGGTCGAGGTCGACAAGTCGGCCGAAGGGGACAAGCTCGAGTTCCGGGTGCTGACCAAGACGCCAACGTAGGGCATTCGAGGGGTCGGAAGTCGAAGCCGTCGAACACACTAGAAGAGCGGCCGAATGATCCCTATATGGGACATTCGGCCGCTTCGTGTGTAGATTATTGAATGCTGCGGTTCGCCCTCCCATCCGCCGTTCTGGCGCTGGTGGCCGCTCCCGTGCTCGCGCGATCAGCGCTGGCGCAGGATGCGGTCTCGCCCATAGCCGCGTGCACCCATCCCGATTCCATCGCCGTGCGCGGCAACGTCCGACTGCCGACGAGCGGGGTGCGCACGGACGCCGGCGTCGCCGCGGGCGACACGCTCAACTACCGCACCGTGCAGCGCGCCATCAAGGCGCTCTACGCCACCGGCCAGTTCAGCGACGTCAAGATACTTTGCGACTTCAGCGCCACGACCAGTCGCGCCACGCTGATTTTCGAAGTGAAGGAGAATCCGCTCGTCGGAACCGTCACGGTGCGTGGCAACAACGTCGTCAAGCGGGCCGATTTGACCGACCGAATCGAATTCTTCTCCGGCCAGCCACTGGATGCGGGCCGGGTGTCTCGATCGGTGCAGCGCATCGACTCGCTGTACCAGTCGGAAGGCTACTACCTGGCCAAGGTGAAACCCGAAACGACCATGGTCGCGGACAAGGCGAACGTCACCTTCGTGATCGATGAAGGCCGCCGTCTGGCCGTCTCGGGCGTTCAGATCGAGGGGAATCGGAACATCACGGCCAAGGACATCGCCCGCGCGATGCAGACGAAACCCGAGGGTTTTCTTTTTTGGCGGAAGGGCGAGTTCGACGAGGAGAAGCTGGCCGGCGACGTGGGTGAGCGCATCCCGAAGCTGTACGCGGAGCGCGGATTCGCCGATGCGCAATTGCTCAAGGACACGCTGATCGTCGATCGCGAGAAGGGGAAGGGCCTCGTGAAGATCACGATCGATGAGGGCCCCAAGTACCGGGTGGGGAGCTTCGAGGTGTTGGGCAACCGCCGGTTCTCGACCGACGAGGTCAAGCAGTTTTTCCCATTCGGCAAGGATGACCCGTCGCTCAAACAGCAGCTGACGTCGGTGCTGCGGAAGCGGACGAAGAAGAACGAAGTCGCGGTATTCAATCAATCGGAGTGGGACGCGGCGACCGAGCACCTCAAGTCGGCGTACAACAACGAAGGCTACATCTACGCGCAGGTGCGTCCGATCGTCGAGCGGACGAAGGGCGCGGACTCGGTGCCGACGGTGAATCTCCGTTGGGAGATCGAGGAGAAGACGCCCGCCACGATCAACAAGGTCGAGATCGTCGGCAACGACTTCACCACCGAAGCCTGCATCCGCGACAATCTGCTGATCTTCCCGGGGGACGTGTTCAATCAGGACCGGTTGATCCGCAGCTATCAGAACATCGGCAACATGGGCTTCTTCGAGTCGCCGCTGCCGCCGCCCGACACGAGGCAGGCCAACGACAAGGGTGACGTCGACATCATTTTCAAAGTGAAAGAGAAGCGCACCGGAAACATCAACTTCGGCGCATCGCTCGGGCAGGGCACAGGCGTGGGCGGCTTCCTCGGACTCGATCAGCCCAACCTGTTCGGCCAGTGCAAGCGCGCATCGCTGCAATGGAACTTCAGCCGCTACCTGAACGACTTTCAGTTGAGCTACACCGACCCGCGCATCAAGGAGACGATATTCTCCGGCACGGTGACGGCGTACCACCGGCAGTCGCGCATTTACGTCGCGGACATCGGCCGCATCACGAGCACTGGCGGATCGCTGCAGCTCGGATTCCCGGCACCATGGTCACCGGCGACACGGCTCTTCGTGTCGTACGGCGGCGAGCAGGCGAAGTACACCTCCGGATTTTTCGACCGCGATACGCTGACCATTCAGTGCAACAATTGCTTTCGGTCGACGCTGGGATTTACCGCGCTGCGGGAGACGCGCGCCGGACTTCCGTTTCCCTTTGCCGGAAGCCAGCAGACGTTCACTGCGCAGTTCAACGGCGGCCCGCTCGGCGGCACGTCGTCGTTCCAGCGCTACACGAGTGACCTGCGCTACTATGCGCCGCTGGGGCAAATCGGCGGCAACGCGCTCGGGTCGGAGCCGATCCGTTTTGTTTTTGGCTTGACTAGTAAGGCTGGCGCTTTGTTCGGCAACGCAGGACCGTTCCTGGCCACGCAGGGCTTTTCGCTCGGCGGCGTACAATATGGCGAGCTGCTGCGCGGCTATGATGAACTCTCGATCACGCCGCAGGGATTCGTGCCCACGGGCGGCAACCTGCAGGCGACGCGCGCGTCGTTCGGCAGCGCGTTCATCACCACGACCGCGGAAGTGGGCGTCCGGTTCAACGGCATTGTGTACACCGACCTTTTCTATGATGCCGGCAACATCTTCAATCGCCCGCGCGACATCGATCCCACACGGCTCTTTCGCGGGGCAGGCGTGGGCGTGTCACTCGTCACGCCGCTGGGACCGCTTGGGCTCGACTATGCGTACGGCTTCGATCGGTTGAACGCGCTCGGCAAACCCGATCCCAAGTGGCAGCTGCATTTCCGTCTGGGCAACCTCTTCTAGCACGGCTTTCATCAGCAATTACCGCACGGAGCAATCATGAACGTGATCTTGCGCGCCGCCGGGGCACTCGCCGTCCTGACCGCACTCTCGGCCGCCAATGGCCTTCAGGCGCAGACTGGCCCCGCGGCCCCCACAGCGCCCGTCACAAAAATCGGTTTCATCAACTCGCAGAAGATCATCGCGTCCGCACCGGGCCGGGACGAGGCCGAGGCGCAGTTTCGCAAGGAAATGGCGGGCTACCAGGCGCAGGTGCAAAAGCTTCAGGACTCTCTGAAGACGATCATCGACACGTACACCAAGCAGGAGCCGACGATGAGCGCGGTAGCGCGCGACGGCAAACAGCGAGAGATCCAGGCGAAGGAAGCGGACTATCAGAACCGCGTCCGCCAGCTCGAGACTCAAGCGCAGCAGCGCGAAGGGGAGCTCGTTCGGCCAATCATGGATCAGATCAACAAGATCATCGAGGCGATGCGCGCCGAAGATGGCTATTCGATGATCTTCGACGTAGCGAGCAATGGCGGCTCGGTGGTCGCGGCAGACCCCGCGCTCGAGTTGACGGACCGAGTCATCGCGCGCTTGAAGGCCGCGGCACCGGCCGCGCCGACGAAGCCGGTCGGTTCGCCGGTACCGACTCCTTCAGGCGTGAAGACCCCTCCCAAGAAGCCTTGATCGCAGGCGCGGCCGGCGACTTGACCACAGTCTCCCCCGACGGACGGTCCGGCACCAGCCGCGGTGTCGGGGGCGACCGTGCCCTCAGCGCCGCAGCCGTCGCGCAGTTAGTGGGCGGCCAGCTCGTCGGCGACGGCGAGCGGGTGTTGCGGGGCGTGGCTCCCCTCGATCGCGCTCGCGCTGACGAGCTGAGCTTCCTCACTCAGGCGCGCTACCTCGCGGCGCTCGATCGCTCGATGGCGGGCGCGATGCTGGTGTCGCCGCAGCTGGCCGACGCCGCGGCGGCGGCAGCGGCGGAGACGGCTCTCATCATCGTGCCCAATCCGTACGAGGCCATGCTCAAGGTGCTGCCGGCGTTGTATGCGCCCCCAGCCATGGTGCCGGGCGTCGATGCGACGGCGCGGCTGGGACGCAACGTGAAGATGGGCGCGCATGTCAGCATTGGAGCGTACGTCGTGATCGATGAGGGCGCTTCGATCGGCGACGGCGTGCGCATCGATGCCCAGTGCGTGATCGGGCAGGGCGTTCGCGTTGGAGCGCAGAGCAGACTCCACGCGTCCGTTACGCTCTATCCCGGGTGCGAGATCGGGGAGCGAGTGGTGCTGCACTCCGGTGCGCGCATCGGGTCCGACGGTTTCGGCTACGTCTATCGCGACGGCGTGCATCACAAGGTGCCGCACGTCGGGCGTTGCGTGATCGAGGACGATGTCGAGGTGGGCGCCAACACGACGATCGACCGCGGCAGCATCGACGACACGGTCATCGGCGCGGGGACGAAGATCGACAACCTGGTGCACATCGCGCACAACGTCCGCATCGGCCGCCTTTGCTACATCACGGCGCAGGTCGGCATCGCGGGCTCGACCCGCGTCGGTGATGGCGTGTCGTTCGGCGGGCAGGCGGGAATCAACGGGCACATTTCGATCGGGCGCGGGGCGCGCATCGCGGGGCAGGCTGGCGTGTTCGGCGATGTACCGGCGGGCGAGAGCTGGTCCGGATATCCCGCGCGCCCACACGCGGAGTCGCTCCGGCTGCTCGCGGCGATCAATAAACTGGCGGGAATGGCGAAGCGCATCCGGCGCGCGGTAGAGCGCGCGGAAGAGGGGGAGGAACGCCCGTGACGGAGCGCCGCAAGTCGATCGCCTCGGAGGTGATGCTGGAGGGCGTCGGGCTGCACCTGGGTGAGCCGTGCCGTTTGACGTTTCGGCCGGCGGAGGGCGGCAGCGGCATTCGTTTTCGTCGCGTGGATTTACCGAATGCGCCGGTCATCGCGGCGACGATCGACAATGCGGTCCTCACGGATCGACGGACGCAGTTGGGCCAAGGCGCGCAGGCGATTCACACCGTGGAGCACGTGTTGGCGGCAGTAGTGGCGCTCCAGATTGACGATCTGCTGATCGACCTCGACGCCTCCGAGCCGCCGATTCTCGACGGAAGCGCGCGCCCGTTCTTCGAGGCACTGTCCGAGGCGGGGCTGGCGGACCGTCCCGGGCGCGTGGAGTATCTGGAGGTGGGTGAGCCGCTGCGCCTCGAGGTTGGCGAGGCGCGCTACGAGGCGACCTCGGCCGCATCACTCGCGCTCGACGTCTCGATTGACTTTCCGCACCCGTTGATTGGAAAGCAGGCCGGCGCGTACGTCGTTACACCGGGGTCGTTCGCGGCCGAACTCGCTGGGGCGCGCACCTTTGGTTTCGTGCGCGAGGTAGCGATGTTGCGCGAGATGGGGCTGATCAAGGGGGCCTCGACGCGGAATGCGGTGGTGATGGATGACGTGGGGCTGATCGAGACCGAGCTCCGCTGGCCGGACGAGTTCGTTCGGCACAAGGCGATGGACTGCGTCGGGGACTTGGCGCTAGCGGGAAAACGCGTGCATGCGCACATCACGGCCGACAGGCCGAGTCACCGGGGAACCGTAACGCTGGTGCGCGAGCTCGTGCGCCGCGCCGCACAGGAGACGCGAATGCTGGGCATCGAAGACATCATGAAGGTGTTGCCGCACCGATATCCTTTTTTGCTCGTCGACCGGATTCTCGAGATCGAGGGGAAGAAGCGGATTGTCGGCCTGAAGAACGTGACGATCAACGAGCCGTTCTTTCAGGGACATTTTCCCGGCCACCCGATCATGCCGGGCGTGTTGATCATCGAAGCGATGGCGCAGGTCGGCGGCATGCTCCTCATGGGAAACATCGACGATGCGGAGAACAAGGTCGTGTACTTCATGTCGCTCGACAACGTGAAGTGGCGGAAACCGGTACGTCCGGGCGACCAGCTGCGCTTCGAGCTCGAGGTGATGCAGATTCGCGGGCGCATCTGCAAGATGCGCGGGATCGCGCTGGTCGACGGCGAGACGGTGTGTGAGGCGGACATGGCCGCGATGGTCCGCGATCGATGACCGCGCGCATTCACCCGTCGGCGATCGTGGCGGCGGACGCGAAGCTCGGTGCCGACGTGACGGTCGGCGCGTTCGCAATGATCGGTGAGGACTGCGTGGTGGGCGACGGCTGCGTGATCGCGCCGCGCGCCACGCTCGAGCGCCACGTGCGGCTTGGCGCCAAGGTCAAGGTCGGATCCGGCAGCATCCTCGGCGGCGACCCGCAGGACCTCAAGTTCAAGGGCGAGCTGACGACGGTCGAGATCGGCGACAACTCGACGATCCGCGAGTTCGCGACGATCAATCGCGGCACGGCGCAGTCCTTCAAGACGACGGTGGGGAAGAACTGCTTCATCATGTCGTACGTGCATCTGGCGCACGATTGTCACATCGGCGATGGTGTCATCCTGTCGAATGGCGTGCAGCTCGCCGGGCACGTCACGGTCGAGAACCGCGCGACAGTCTCGGGGCTCACCGCCGTGCATCAGTTCGTGCGCATTGGCACCTATTCGTTCACCGGCGGATGCTCGCGCGTGGCGAAGGATGTGCCGCCCTACGTGAAAGCGGTCGGCAACCCGGTGAAGCTCTACGGTCTCAACAGTGTCGGACTCCAGCGCGCGAATTTCGATCCCGAGGCCATTCGCGAGCTCAAGCGAGCGTACCGATTGTTGTTCCGGTCCGAGCTCAACATCTCGCAGGCGCTCGAGCGGGCGCGCGGTGAGCTCGAGCCGCTACCGGAAGTGCAGCACTTTCTCGATTTCGTCGACAACAGCCAGCGTGGGATCGGGATGTGAGCACCATTCGCGTTGGCGTAGTGGGCGCGGGCGCGCTGGGATTCCATCACGTGCGCATCCTGCGCGAGCTGCCTGAGATCGAGTTCGTCGGGTTCCATGAATCGCGGACGGACCGCGGCGAGGCGGTGAGCGAGGAGCTGGGCGTTGCGTATCACGCCACACTGGACGAGCTGCTCGATGCCTGCGACGCGCTGACGATCGTGGTGCCGACGCCGGCGCATCACGCCGTGGCGAAAGCGGCTCTGGTGCGCGGCAAGCACGTGCTGATCGAGAAGCCGATCGCGTCCACGATCGCCGAGGCCGACGACTTACTGGCGGCGGCGGCGAAGAGTGGCGCGATCATCCAGACGGGACATGTCGAGCGGTTCAACCGCGCCATTCGCGCGGCGCTGCCGGTGATCGACCGCCCGCGCTTCATCGAGAGCGACCGTCTGGCGCCGTTCACCGTGCGCGGCTCCGATGTGGCGGTCGTGCTCGACCTGATGATCCACGACATCGATCTCATCCGCACGCTCGTCGGCGGGCACATCACCGAGCTGTCGGCGGTCGGCGTGCCGGTCCTGACGCCGTTCGCCGACATCGCCAACGCGCGCATCGGCTTCGATACCGGCGCGGTCGCGAACATCACCGCCAGCCGGGTGTCACGCGAGCGGATGCGGAAGCTGCGCATCTTCCAGCAGAGCGGGTATCTCTCGCTCGATCTCGCCACCGGCAGCGGCGATTTTTATCGTATGCGCGACGACATCGACCCGGCGGCGCTGATGACCGGGGGGCCGGTGCAACTGGAGAGCTTCGTCGAGCACATCCCGCTGGAGGCGGTGGCGGGCGAGCCGCTGCGGCTCGAATTCGAGAGCTTCATCGGCGCGTTGCGCGGGAAGCAGCCGGTGACGGTGAGCGGCGAGGATGGACGCGAGGCGCTCGCCGTCGCGCTCCGCATCATGCAGGAAATCGAGCGGTCGCTGCCGTCCTTGGCGGGCCAGGTGCCGGCCGCGGCGAAGGCCGCGCCCCACGGTGCGTGAGGTGCTGTTCGTCGCCGGGGAGGCCTCCGGCGACGTGCACGCGGCGGGAGTGGCCGCCGAGCTGCGCGCGCGCGCGCCCGAGCTGAAACTGGCCGGAGTGGGCGGGGAACGAATGCGCGCTGCGGGAGTCGAGCTGATCGAGCACAGCGACTCGTTGGCGGTGATGGGATTCGCCGAGGTCGTGCGTCACCTGCCCAAGCATCTCGCGCTCCTGTCCGCGCTCACGCGACGGGTGCGAAACGGAAATATCGCGCTCCTGATCGTGATCGACTATCCCGACTTCAACATGAAGCTCGCCGCCGCGGCGCATGCCGCGGGCGTACCGGTGCTCTACTTCATCACGCCGCAGGTGTGGGCATGGCGCATGAAACGATTGCGCTCGCTCGCCAGAACGGTGACCCGCGCGGCGGTGATTCTCGGATTCGAGGAGAAGCTGCTGCGCGACCATGGCATCGACGCGATGTTCGTCGGGCATCCGCTCCTCGACCGCGCCGGGGATCTGCCCTCGCGCGAAGAGGCGCGGCGCTCGTTAGGCATACCGAGTGATGTACCGGTGCTCGCGCTCTTTCCCGGAAGCCGAGAGCAGGAAATCCTGCGGCATCTCGACGATTTCGTCGCGACGGCTCGCGAAGTGGCCCGGTTGGTTCCCGGCCTGCAGCCGATCGTCAGCGTGGCGCCGGGGATCACGATTCCCGTGGAGCGCTGCCCGTATCCGCAAGTTAGCGGTGGAGCCTTCACCGTACTCCGCGCAGCCGACGCCGGCCTGTGCAAGAGTGGAACGACGACCCTCGAGGCGGCGGTCTGCGCAACGCCGTTCGTGATCACCTATCGCACCAGTGCACTGAGCTACGCCATCGGCCGATGGCTGGTGAAGGTCCCGTACATCGGACTCGTGAACTGGGTGGCCGGACGCAAGCTCGTGCCCGAATTTGTGCAGGACGCGTTTCAGCCGGCGGTCGTCGCCGCCGCGCTGGTGCCATTGTTCGACACTCGGAGCCGCGAACGATCGGAAATGTTGACGGGGCTCCTCGAGGTGCGCGCGCGACTGGGCACGCCCGGCGCGTCTCGGCGTGTGGCCGAGATGGCGTTGGAGATGGTGAAGTGACCAACCCGGGCGCGGCTCCGATCGCGAAACCGGTAACGAAAAGCCGACGTTGGATGATCGCCGCCGGCGGTCTGGCATTGCGCGCGCTCGCGGCGACTTGGCGCATTCGCGAGATCAACGGACGAGGGTATCGAGAGATTCGCGCGAGTGGCCGGCCGATCGTGTTCGCGTTCTGGCACGGACGGATGTTGCCGCTGTTGTGGAAGCATCGGCACGAGGGTGCGGTGGTGCTCATCAGCGAGCACGGCGACGGCGAGCTGATCGCCCGCGTCGCGATGTCGCTCGGCTACCGAACGGTGCGCGGCTCGACTTTTCGTGGCGCGCAGCGCGCGCTGATGGGCATCATTCGCGAGCTCGAGCAGGGCCACGATGCGGCTTTTACACCCGACGGACCTCGCGGGCCGCTCGAAGAGTTCGCTCCCGGCGCGGCGGTGGCGGCGCAGCGTACCGGGGCGCCAATGATCTTGGTCGGCGCGGGCGCCGCGTGGTCGTGGCGGCTCAAGAGCTGGGACCGATTTCTCATCCCGAAGCCGTTCGCCCGCGTGACGATCGAGTACTCGGAGCCGCAGGTACTCTCGCATGCCTCGGCGCGCGATGCGGCCGCGGACGCGCCGCGCCTGCAGGAAGAGCTGAAGGCGATCACGGCACGAACCGATGCCTAGCGAGCGACCCGTCGAACGGCTCTGGTACGGAGAGGCGGCCGGCGCCGCCGCGGCACGTGTCGCCCTGTTGCCGCTCTCACTGCTCTATCGCGGCGCGACAGCGGTACGCAATGCCGCTTACGATGCCGGTGTGTTGGCGTCCGAGGAGCCAGCGCTGCCGTGCGTGAGCGTGGGAAATCTCACTGTGGGCGGAACGGGGAAGACCCCAATGGCGGCGTGGATCACGCGGCGCCTGCTTGATGCCGGCGCCCACCCCGCCGTGGTGCTGCGCGGTTACGGGGACGACGAGCCGTTGGTGCACCGACAGCTCAACCCTGGCGCTCCCGTCGTCGTGTCACCCGACCGAATCGCGGGCGTCGCGCTGGCCGCCGGACGCGGCGCGGATGTGGCCGTGCTCGACGATGCGTTCCAGCACCGCCGCGCGCGTCGCGTGGTTGACCTCGTGCTGATCAGCGCGGAGCGATGGAACGCGCGCACGCGGATGCTGCCCGCGGGCCCGTGGCGCGAGCCGCTGGCCGCGCTTTCGCGGGCAACGGCGGTGATCATCACGCGGAAGAGCGCCGACCTCGCGCGCGCTGAGCGAGTGGCTGAGGACGTGCAGCGCCTTCAACCGCGGGTGCCCCTCGTCATTGCGCATCTGGCGCTCGATGCGCTCACGAGTGCCGATGAATCGACCACTCGTCCTCTGGGCGATCTCGCCGGCCGACACGTTCTCGTCATCGCCGCTATTGGCAATCCGGCGGCGTTCGGAGCGCAGCTCGAGCGGGTTGGGGCGCGGGTGGAGATGCACGCGTTGCCCGATCATCACGCCTTCACCGACGCCGAAATCGCCTCGCTGTCCACGCGCGCGGCCGCCGCCGATTTCACGCTGTGCACGCTCAAGGACGCGGTGAAGCTGGCGCCGCGTTGGCCTCGCGCCGCGCCGACGTTGTGGTATGTTTCTCAGCGAATTTTCGTCGAGCGTGGAGGGCCCGTGCTCGATGCCGCGCTTGCCGCGGTGCTTGGCGCGCGCCGATCGACATAGCCACAGCCACGACCAGCTCCCATTCCAAGCCGAGCGGGTGAATGCCCGGTGAACCCCTCTTCGAGATCATGCCGACCGACCTCCGACTGCCCACGGACAAGATCGTCCGACCAGACAAAGACCGATTTTTGAACGAGGATAATCCGTTCGAGGCGATGATGTCGCGCTTCGACCGCGCGGCGGAGCTGCTCGATCTGGAACCGGGTCTCTACAAGATTCTCCGGCACGCGGAGAAGCAGATCATCGTCTCGATCCCCGTGCAGATGGACAGCGGCGACATCGAGGTGTTTACAGGCATACGCGTGTTGCACAACACGTCGCGCGGTCCCGGCAAGGGCGGCATCCGATTCGACCTGCAGGTGACGCTTGACGAAGTGAAGGCGCTCGCGGCCTGGATGACGTGGAAGTGCGCGGTGGTGAACATTCCCTTCGGCGGCGCGAAGGGCGGCGTGATCTGCGATCCGCTCAAGCTGAGCGTCGGCGAGCTCGAACGGCTGACACGTCGCTACACAGCGGGCATCATGGCGACGCTCGGCCCGGACAGCGACGTACCGGCGCCGGATGTGAACACGAACGAGCGTGTTATGGCGTGGGTGATGGACACGTACTCGATGCGCATGGGCTATACGGTCACGTCGGTCGTGACGGGAAAACCGGTAGAGATGGGCGGCTCGCTCGGCCGCCGCGAGGCGACTGGACGCGGCTGCATGATCGTGACGAAGGGCGCATTGGAGCATCTCGGCATGCCGATGCGGGGAGCGACGGTCGCGGTGCAGGGTTTCGGAAACGTCGGCTCCGTGTCGGCGGATCTGATGGCCAGAGAGGGAGGCAAGATCGTCGCGATCGGCGACCGGTCTGGAGCGATCTACAATCCTCGCGGCCACGACGTGGTTACTGCGATCGAGTACGCGAAGAAGAACCGATCGCTCGATCGCTACGCCGATGGTGACCGCATCACGAACGACGAGCTGCTGGCACTCGAGGTCGACGTGCTGGTGCCGGCGGCGCTGGAGAACGTGATCACGACGAAGAACGCGGCGCAGATCCGCGCGAAGATTATTTGCGAGGGAGCCAACGGTCCAACGACGGCCGCGGCCGACGCGATTCTCGACGAGAAGGGTGTCTTCGTCGTTCCCGACATTCTCGCGAATGCCGGCGGCGTGACGGTCAGCTACTTCGAGTGGGTGCAGGACCGCGGCGGATATTTCTGGACGGAGGAGACCGTCAACGAGCGGCTCCTGCAGATCATGCAGCGGAGCTTCAGCGACGTGCTCGACCTCTCCAAGCGGCACAAGGTGAACATGCGCACAGCGGCATACATGCTGTCGATCAGCCGTGTGGCCACGGTGCATCGTTTGCGCGGCATCTATGCGTAGCTGTTCGGTGCGCGGTGCACCGTGAAATTCCTGCTGGTCTGCGTCGGCAAGCCGCGCGACCGCGCGCTTGCCGATGCGATTCGAGAGTACGAGACGAGAGCGGCGCGCTACTGGCCGCTCGACGTGCGAGAGGTCCGTGAGGAGCCGGCGCGCGGCGTCTCGGCGGACCTCGTTCGCGAGCGGGAAGGGGAGCGCCTGCTCGGTATCGTCGACGCGCGGACGCATGTCGTCGCGTGCGATGCGGCAGGCATCGAACAGAGCTCAGAGGAATTCGCGTCGTGGATGCAGCGCCAGCGCGAGCGCGCCTCGGAGGACGTTGCGTTCCTCCTCGGGGGCGCCCTCGGTCTCGCCGCCACCGTGCGCGCGCGCGCTGCGACGCGACTGTCGTTCGGCCGCTGGACAATGCCGCACGAGCTCGCGCGCGTCGTCCTCGCCGAACAGCTCTACCGCGCCGGCACCATCGTGCGCGGCGAGCCGTATCACAAGTAATCTGAGCGCGTGACGGTGACCGAGCCGCGCGTTCTCACCAATCCGATCGGGGGCTCGGCACTCGCGCGTGCCGCGGCCGCTGGCACCCTGCCTAACGAGTGGTACGCCAAGCGGCCGATCTCGCCCGCGGAATGGCGCACCCGCGCCGAAGCGATTCGCGGTGAGCTGGCGACGCGCGGGTGGCTCAACGCATTGGCGCCGGCATTCGACGCAACGGGCGCCGCCGCCGACCGGCTCGCGGCGGCCGCCGAAGGGCGCGGCGTCGTCGTCACCACCGGCCAGCAACCCGGACTGTTCGGTGGTCCGATCTATACCTGGACGAAGGCGCTCGGCGCGCTCGCCTTCGCGGATGCGCTGCAGCAGGCGACGGGGATTCCGACGGCTCCGGTTTTCTGGGCCGCGACCGACGATGCCGACTTCGCCGAGGCAAGCGCCACGTACGTCGCGGTTCCCGGAGGGGTGGAGCTGTTGCGCATGCCCGCGCCGGCCGTTGCCGAGCGCAGCATGCGCGACACGCCGCTCGGCGACGTCAGCGCCTTGCTCGAGTCGCTGGCGCGCGGTGCTGGTAGCGCGAGCTATGCCGAGGTGATCGACGCCGTCCGGACGAGCTACGACGCTCACTCGACCGTCGGCAGCGCGTACGTCGCGTTGTTACGCATTCTTCTCGAGCCGCTTGGCATCGCCGTGCTCGACGCGGGTCATGAGGCAGTGCGGCGCGCCGCCCGTCCGACGCTGCGCCGCGCGCTCGAGCGCGGCGACGAGGTCGAGCGCGCACTACTGGCTCGGGACGCCGAGTTGACGGCGGCCGGCCACGCGCCGCAGGTCGCGACGATGAAGGGGCTAACGCTCGTTTTCGATTCTTCGCGCGGGGGGCGGCGGCGAGTGCAGACCAACGAGGCGGCGGCGGTGGCGCTCGATGAGACTCGGGCTGATCTCGGTCCGAACGTCCTGCTTCGGCCGATCGTCGAGCGCGCCATCCTGCCGACCGTGTCGTACCTCGCCGGGCCGGGCGAGATCGCTTATTTCGCGCAGGTCAGCGCCGTCGCCAATGCGCTCGAAGTGGCCGTGCCGGTGGTCGCGCCACGATGGTCCGGTACGGTCGTCGAACCGCACGTCGATCGCATCCTGGAGCGTTACAATCTGGCCATCGAGGACCTGCGCGATGCGCACGCGGCGGAGACACGGTTGGCACGCGAGCGGACGCCGGGGTCGGTTCGCGATGCGTTCACGCAGTTCACCGCTGGCGTGTCCGAAGCGCATGCAGACCTCGCCCAGGTGCTCGACGCGCAGGCGATCGTATCGCCGGAGGTCGTGAGCGGTAGCGCCCGCTCGATGGCGTACCGCACGCAACGCCTCGAGCGCCGGGTGCTCGCCGCGATCAAGCAACGCGAGGACGCACTGCGGATTGATCTGGCCACGGCCCGCGGGGCGCTCTTCCCGTTGGGGATCCCGCAGGAGCGCGCGCTCAATTTCTTACCGCTCCTGGCGCGGCACGGCCCGCGGCTGATGGAGCGCATGCTCGAGGCGGCGCGGGTGCACGCGCGCGCGCTCGTCGGCGTGTGACCGACCCGGCAAGCGCCGTTCCACTCACGGTGACGCCGCCCGCGCCGCAAGGTCGCAGCGGCGCGGTGTTCGTCTTTGCTGGCATTCTCTTCAGCAGGGTGCTTGGACTCGTGCGCGAGTCGGCATTCGCGTTTTTCATCGGCAACGGGGGCGAAGCGGATGCGTGGCGAGCCGCGTTCCGCATCCCGAACGCGCTTCAGAACCTGCTCGGCGAAGGAGTGCTGTCGGCGTCGTTCATCCCGGTGTACGCATCGCTCATGGCGAAAGGGGAAGACGAGGAAGCCGGCGCCGTCGCCGGCGCTATCGGTGCGCTGTTGGCGCTCCTGACCGCGGTGCTCGTGCTGTTCGGCGTGCTGCTCGCGCCCATAATCGTCGCGGGCATCGCGACGGGATTTCAAGGCGAGAAGCGCGAGCTGACGATCGCGATCGTACGCGTGCTATTCCCCGGCGCGGGCTTGTTCGTGATGTCGGCGTGGTGCCTCGGCGTGTTGAACAGCCACCGGCGCTTCTTCCTTTCGTATGCGGCGCAAGGCATCTGGAATCTGGCGATGATCGTCACGCTGGTCGTGGGCGGCAGGGGTGCACTGCCCGCGCGACTCGTCATCATCGCGGCGTGGGGATCGCTGGTTGGCGCGGCGGCGCAGCTGCTCATCCAGCTGCCGCTGGTATTGCGCTTGGCGACGCATCTCCGCTTCGCCATCGATGCGAAACGCGAATCGGTGCAAACCGTCGTGCGCAACTTCGTGCCGGTCTTCATCGGCCGCGGCGTCGTTCAGATCAGCGCCTTCGTCGACTCCTGGTTGGCGAGCTGGATTCCCGCTGGCGTGGCGATCACCGCGGGGCTGACCGGCGGCGCCGTGTCAGCGCTTGGATACGCTCAGATTCTCTACACGCTCCCCGTCAGCCTGTTCGGGATGTCGGTCTCGGCCGCCGAGCTCCCGGCCATGTCGACCGCCATCGGAGAGAAGGACGAGATTGCGCGGCAGCTGCGCGAACGGCTGCAACGCGGACTCCGCCAGATTGCCTTCTTCGTGGTGCCGTCGGCCGCGGCGTTCCTGGCGCTCGGCGATGTGATCGCCGCCGCGCTCTTTCAGTCTGGCCGGTTCACGCACGATGATGCGGTGTGGGTGTGGGGCACGCTGGCCGGCTCGGCGGTCGGGCTGCTCGCATCGACGCTCGGCAGGCTGTATTCGTCCACGTACTACGCGCTGCGCGACACGCGCACGCCATTGCGCTACGCGATCGTTCGCGTGGTGTTGACGACCGCGCTCGGCGCACTGTTCGCGCTGAAGCTGCCCGGATGGCTGGGCATCGATTCGAAGTGGGGCGTGGCAGGGCTGACGGCGTCCGCCGGGATAGCGGGATGGGTGGAGTTCGTCATGCTGCGCCGCACGCTCAACGAGCGCATCGGTGCGACCGGCATCGACCTCGGCTATCTCGCAAAGGTGTGGACATCGGCGCTGGTCGCCGCCGCCTGCGGTTTCGCGATCAAGCGCTGGTTCGGTACCGCCCATCCCAAGATGACGGGGCTCGTGGTGCTCGTGCCGTTTGGTCTGATCTATTTCGCCGTCGCGGCCGCACTACGGGTTCCCGAAGTGCACGGCGTGTGGAAGCGTTTCAGCAGACGGGGCTGAGAATGGTAAGGGCATAGGACCCTATCGCGGCGGTATGTTTCACCATGATCCCCGCGCCTGAAAACGTCGCCCGCACCATCCAACATCTTCCGGAATCGCCCGGCGTCTATCTGTGGAAAGACGCTGAGGGAAAGGTGCTGTACGTCGGGAAGGCGAAGCGACTGCGGTCGCGCGTGCGGAGCTACTTCGCCGCGGATCATCAGGGGAGCGTGAAGACCCACGCACTCGTTCGGCAGATCAGCGACGTCGAGACGATCGTCGTGCCGACCGAAGCGCACGCGCTCATTCTCGAGTCGAACCTGATCAAGGAGTACAAGCCGCGATACAACATCGTCCTGCGCGACGACAAGTCGTACCCGTACATCAAGGTCACCGTGCAGGAGCCGTTCCCGCGCGTATACGTCACGCGGCGGCTGCTCGACGAAGGCGCGCGCTACTTCGGGCCGTATACCGATGTCGGCGCGATGCGGCGGGCGCTCAACGTCGTGAAGCGCATCTTCACCGTGCGCTCGTGCAACTACGACATGCCGAACGTGATGCCGGAGCGCGCGTGTCTCGATCATTCGATTGGCCGATGCAAGGCGCCGTGCGTGCTGCTGCAGACCGAGGCCGAGTACGGCGCGATGATCGACGAAGTATTGCTGTTTCTGGACGGGCGGACGGCGGAAGTGGTGCGGCGGGTACGCGAGCGCATGGACGCGGCATCGCGAAACCTCGACTTCGAGCGCGCCGGCGAGCTACGCGATGCGCTCCGGCATCTCGAGCGCCTCGAGGAGCCGACGGTCGTTCTTGAAGTCGAGGGCGGCGACCGCGACGTCATCGGCTATGCTCGCGATGGCGATGACGCCTGCGTCGCCATCATGCGAATTCGCGCCGGCAAGTTGCTGGCGCGCGAGCACCACTTTCTGGACCACATCGAAGGCGACGACGATCCGGTCATCCTCGCGGCCTATCTGGCCACGTCGTATCTCGGCGTGGCCGAACGGGCGACCGAGCTGCTCGTGCCGTTCGACTTTGCCGATCGCGAGCTGATTCAGCAGACGATCGCCGGTACGCACGTGCTGATTCCGCAGCGCGGGTCGAAGCGGGAGCTGATCGATCTGGCCGAGCAGAATGCGCGGCATCTGCTGGAGGAGTTCAAGCTCGCGGCGATGGAGGCCGATGAGCGCGCCGTCGATCCGGTGTACGAACTGCAGCGCGAGCTTGGATTGACCAAGGTGCCGCGCGCGCTCGTCTGCTTCGACATCTCGACCGCGCAGGGTACTGATACGGTCGGCTCATGCGTGTGGTTCGAGAATGGACGGCCGAAGCGCGCCGAGTACCGCAAGTTCAAGGTCAAAACAGTGGAAGGCACGGATGACTTCGCGTCGATGCGCGAAGTAGTGACGCGGTATTTCACCAGACGACGCGAGGAAGGAAAAGCGCTCCCCGACCTCGTCGTCATCGACGGTGGCAAAGGGCAGCTTGGCATGGCGCGCCAAGCGCTCGACGACGTCGCACTGCGTGAAGTGCCCTGTATCTCGCTGGCGAAGCGCGAGGAGGAGATCTTCCTCGTCGGCCGGTCGGAGTCGCTGCGGTTATCGCGGCGGTCGCCGGCGCTCCGGCTGTTACAGCGCGCGCGCGACGAGGCGCATCGCTTCGCGATCACGTACAATCGCAAACGCCGGTCGATGCGGACGGTGACGTCGGAGCTGCTGACGATCCCGGGCATCGGGCCATCGAAGCGGCGCGCACTGATTCAGGCGTTTGGGTCGGTGCAGGGTGTACGCGCGGCGAGCGCGGCGGACATCGCGGCGCTGCCCGGCTTCAGCCCGAAGAGCGCCCAGCTGGTGCTCGACGCGTTGCGTGGCTCGTCACCGATCAGGCCCGCCGATCAACTGACGGAACAATCCTCTTCATAGCGAGTGACGAGTGAGCCACTGGACGCTGGAATGCTCCGCGTGTGGGCACACCGAACAGGGAACGGCGAAGGCGAGCGTGTGCCCCGACTGTGGCCAGCCCTACCTGGTTCGATACGCTTCGCTGCCCACCGACAAGCGCGCGCTGCGGCCGCGCTGGGATCAATGGCGATACGCCGCGATGATGCCATTGCTCGAGGGCGAAGAGCCGGTGTCGTTAGGAGAGGGCGCGACGCCGCTCATGGAGCTGCCGGAGCTGGCGCAGCGCATCGGGGTCAGGCGTCTCTGGGTGAAAGACGAAGCGTTGAACCCGACGGCGTCGTTCAAGGCGCGCGGGATGAGCGCCGCGGTCACCCGCGCGAAAGCGCTCAATGTGCCTGGCGTCGTCGTACCCACCGCCGGAAATGCCGGCGCGGCGCTCGCCGCGTATGCAGCCGCGGCGCACATCCCGTGTCGTGTCTTCGCCCCCGAGACCACCCCCAAAAACATTCTGGATACCATCCGCTCGCTCGGCGCGGATCTGGTCACGCTGCCGGGCCACATCGGCGATTCAGGCCGCGCGGCTCGCGCGTTCGCGACCGAGACCGGCTACTTCGACGTGTCGACCCTGCGCGAGCCGTACCGGATTGAGGGGAAGAAGACGATGGGGCTCGAGCTCGCCGAGCAACTGGATTGGCACGTGCCCGATGTGATCGTCTATCCGACCGGCGGCGGCACTGGTCTCATCGGCATGTGGAAAGGGTTCGGCGAGCTGAAGCGAATGGGGTGGTTGGACGAATCTGAGCGCCTGCCGCGCATGGTCACCGCGCAGGCAACGGGGTGCGCGCCGATCGTTCGCGCGTTCGAGGCGCACGCCGACCGTGCGACGCCGTGGGAAAATCCGTCGACCCACGCCGCGGGTCTTCGCGTGCCCGGCCCACTCGGCGACCGCCTGATTCTCAAGGCGATTTACGAGAGCAAGGGCGACGCCTTCGCAGTCGACGAGGATGCGATTCGCGCTGCCACGGCGGAGCTGTCCGCCGCTTCAGGTGCGGACGTCGCTCCTGAGGGCGGTTGTGCGTTGGCGGTCTGCGTCGCGCTCCGAAGAGCCGGCCGCATCCGGGCCGAGGAAGAAGTCGTACTGTACAACACGGGCAGCGGTGCGTCGTACCGGTGAGGTCGGGCGTTGGGCGTGGGGCGTCACGTCTAGTGTTCCACCCACGGCGTCGACATTTTTCCTCGAATGATTGCCATCCTCGATCCTTTCTCCGGGATCTCCGGAGACATGACGCTCGGTGCGCTGGTCGAGGTCGGCCTCGACCCTGATTGGCTGCGCGCGCTCCCCGCGCGACTTGGGCTCGACGGGATCGGCGTACGCGTGCGGCCGGTGAGTCGCGCCGGCATCGCTTGCACGAAGGTGGACTTCGACATCCCGCCGCAGCCGCACGGCCGCCACATCCATCAGATCCGCGATTTGGTCGCGAAGGCCGGAGTACCGGAGAGCGTGCGCGAAAAAGCGGACGCCGTTTTCCTCGCGGTCGCGGGTTGCGAGGCGGAAATCCACGGCGTGCCGATCGAGCGAGTTCACCTGCACGAGGTCGGTGCCGTCGATGCGATTCTCGACGTCGTTGGCGCCGTATGGGGCTTCGAGCTGCTCGGCATCGAGCGCGTGTTCTGCGGCCCGATCCAGCTCGGCGACGGCACCGTCATCGCGGCGCACGGCGTGTTGCCCGTGCCGGCGCCCGCCACGCTCAAGCTGCTGGAGGGACACCGCGTTCGGCCGGGTCCGGAGAATGCGGGCGAGCTAGTCACGCCAACGGGCGCTGCGCTGGTGCGTGTGTTGTCGTCGGGAGCGGCGCCAGTCGAATACACGCCACGAAAGAGCGGGTACGGCGCGGGTACGAAAGATCCTCAGGGCCGCGCGAACGCGCTGCGCATTACGCTGGCAGACGTCGCTGTCTCGAGCGGATTGATCGTCGAGCATCTGATTCAACTCGACTGCGACATCGATGATATGGAAGGGGCGTATCTCGCCGCCGTTGCGGATGCGCTGCGCGGGCAGGGCGCGCTCGATGTCGTTCTGATCGCCACGATGATGAAGAAGGGGCGGCCCGGCGTGCGGTTGGAAGCGCTCTGCGGCGCGGGCCTGGCGGATGCACTCGAGGGCACGATCCTCGCGCAGACGTCCACCATTGGCGTGCGCCGTCGGGCCGTGGAACGGCACGCGTTGCCGCGAGAGTCGGCAGTCATTCGCGTTCTGGGAGAGCCGGTGAGAATAAAAATCGTGACCTTGCCCGATGGACGACGTCGTGCCAAGCCGGAGTTCGACGACGTCCGCCGTCTCGCCGATGTGAGCGGAGTCACATTGCGCGCGGCGCTATGGCAAACAACGCACGAGGCGGAACGGCTGGTCGGCGAACGGGTATCGGATTCGGCGGGCGACGCGCTCGCCGCGGCATCGCAACTACAAGGAGATTCGCAATGAACGCACTTCGTCGCGCGGCGTGGCACTGTATCGCCCTCGTCGCTCCCGCGATGGCCTTCGCCCAAGCGAAGCCTCCCGCGCCCCCCGAGTGTCCGATCAATAATGTCAACAGCTTGCCGGCGGCCGCGAAGGTCGCGTTCGCCACGGTGCTGTCGACCAGCACGAAGTCGCCATCGGACAAACAGAAGCAGATGGTCCGTGATGGCATGAAGTCACTGATGGACAAGACCTCGAAGGCCGATCCGATGCTGGTCGCCGACTATATGACGCGCGCCTATTATTTCTGGCTCGCCGATGCGGCGATGCCGGCGACGGTGAAGCGGTCGGACGTCGGTCTGGTCGATCAGCCGGACGGGATGATCAACCTGTACACGGCGATCGACTCGACGATGACGTCGATGGAAAAGGCGCAGCCGGCGTGCAAGGAGGGCGAGACGAATCGCTACCGCCGGGCACTCTGGGCAACACTGATTAACAACTCGGTGCCGTATCTCAACGTTCAGCCCGGCGCCGATAGCGTCGCCTACAAGCGCGCGATCGATTCGGCGGGTACCCTCCTGACCTTTGCGACCGCCATGAATCCCGATGATCCGCGCGGGTATTTCTACTACTCGTACGTCGGGCAGAAAAAGGGGGACAATGCCGGAGCCATCGTCGCGCTCACCAAGGCGATCCAGCTCTCGACGCCCGACGCTCTCGCGAAGGACACGGCGCTCAAGTTGGTGCGCCGTGACGCCATGCTCAATCTCGGCGTACTCTATCAGAACCAGGCCGAGACGCTGACGGGCGAAGCGAAGAAACAGGCGGCCCTGTCCGCCGCGGGCGCGTTCAAGGCGTACCTCGCGGCGCATCCCGACTCGCCGGACGTGGCCAAGGTGCAGGCCGCTCTTACCCGAGTGCTCATGGTGAGCGGGGATGAAGGTGCTCTGGCGTCGATCAAGGAGGACATGCTCAAGAATCCGAAAAAATACAGCGATGCGCAGCTCATCGCCGCCGGCGCCGAGGCGTTCAACAAGGACAACAAGAGCGATGCTAATAGAGAGATGGCCGCGCGGTACTTCGTCGCGGCGCTCGAGTCGAATCCAAACAGCCGCGACGCGCTCTTCAACCTGCTGAACATGCAGGCGACGCTGAAAAAGTACGACGACGTGCTCGTCACTGGACCGAGGCTCATCACGATCGACCCCAACAACGCCACCACCTTCCACCAGATCGCCTACGCCTACCAGGAGTTGGCGAAGGTTACTCCGGACGCGAAACTCAAAAAGGCGCGCTCCGATTCGGCGCTCCTTTACGCCGGCAAGGAATCGAAGATGGCGGCTATCGTGACGGTGCAGGCCGTCGAACGCGATGCGAACAGGTACGGCCTCCATGGCGTCATCGAGAACAAGCTCAAAACGTCCCAGAAGATGACCGTTCACTTCGAGTTCCTCGATGCGCAGGGCAATGTGGTCGGATCGGCCGATGCGAAGGGGCTCACGGCCGCCGCTGCCGGCACGTTTACCGTGAACCCGAGCGGGAAGGAACCGTTCGAGGTTTTTCTCGATAAACCCGGAATCATGGCGTATCGGTATAGCGTGCGATGAGGTCGCGGTAAGCAACCGAGAGGTTAGGGCTGGGGGTTGGGGGCTGGGGAAACGGTCAGCAGGGGAGTACCGGCGTGCTCACTTCCGCGCCCCGGCCCCCAGCCGGTAAACCCCCAGCCCCAATTGCTAACTCCCAGCCCCCCTTTCTGTTAGCCACTCAACCCTCTAAGTTACTTCATGATCCGCGTCGTCCGTGCCCTCCCAGGAAGCATCGCCGAGCAGGTTGGAATCGTGCCGGGCACGGAGCTTCTCACCGTGGACGGTCGCGACCTCGACGACTTCCTGGATTGGGAGTTCCTGACCGCCGACGACGCCTTCGTCGTCACGGCGCGGTTGCCTGATGGAAGCGACGTAGAGCTCGACATCGAGCGCCCTGAAGGAGAAGGGATGGGCGTGGAGCTCGAAGCGCCACGAATTCGCCGCTGCGCCAACCGCTGCGAATTCTGCTTCATCGAGGGGCTTCCAAAAGGACTTCGCCGAAACCTGTACGTGCGGGATGATGACTACCGTCTCTCCTTCGCTTACGGTAACTTCGCGACGCTCTCGAACGTGAAGGACAAGGATATCGCGCGCATTCTCGAGTACCGCCTGTCGCCCCTCTACGTGTCGGTGCATGCGACACCGTGGGAGGCCCGGAAGGTGTTGCTGAACAATCCGCGCGTGCCAAATATTCTCGAGCAGCTCACACGCTTGGCCGAGGGCGGCATTCAGTTCCATTGCCAGATCGTCGTCGTTCCCGGCTTCAATGACGAGACAGTTCTCGAGCAATCGTTGACCGACCTCTGGAATCTGGGCGAGGCCGTGCCCTCCATCGCGCTCGTTCCGGTCGGCGTAACCCAATTTTCGCATCTCTACACGGGCAAGCCGATGGACGCCGTGAACGCGTCGCGGATTCTTGATTCGGTCGAGGCCTGGGAGTCGCGTGCTTTGGACGAGCGCGGCGACCGCTGGGTGTTTGGATCGGACGAGCTCTATCTGCTGGCCGGCCGCGCGCTTCCGTCGCCGGAGCACTATGGCGATTTCTCGCAGATCGAGAACGGCGTCGGCGCCGTCGCCTCGTTTCGGCAGCGTGTGTTCCAAGGCCTCGAATCGCTTCCCCGACTCGATGGACGCCGCATCGGCGTAGTGACCGGTCGCTCGATGGGCCCGCTCATGGCGGACGTCCTCGGCCAACTCCGCGACCAGACCGGCGCGACGTTCGACCTGATCGTCGCCGACAACTCGCTCTTCGGACCTACCGTGACAACCGCCGGGCTGCTCGTCGGCGCCGACTTCCGGCGCGTGCTTGCCGGCCGGCACGACCTCGATCTCGCCCTCATTCCCGCCGAGTCGATCAACGACGACGGCCTCTTCCTCGACGAGGAGAGCTTCGTCGCCATGCGCGAGTCGCTTCCGATGCCGGTGTTTCCGTCGTACGACTTCATCGACGTGCTGGAGGCGGAGGGCGCATCAGCATCGGCGTCGTCCGCGCCGCGATGAAGAGCATTCCCGTCGTCGCGATCGTCGGCCGGCCCAATGTCGGGAAATCGGCGCTGTTCAACCGTCTCGCCGGCGGCGACTCGGCCATCGTGAGCGAGGAGGCGGGCACCACGCGCGACCGTCACTTCGCGCGCGCCGAGTGGGCGGGCCGCTATTTCTGGCTGGTCGATACAGGCGGGCTGACCGACGACCCGAGCATCCCGATGGATGTCGAGATTCGGCGCCAGGTCGTGCAGGCAATCGCCGAAGCCGATCTCATGCTGCTGGTGGTCGATGCCAAGGCGGGACTCCACCCCAGTGACTCGCGCGTCGTCGATCTCCTGCGCGATTCCGGCAAGCCCTGGCTTCTGGTCGCCAACAAGGTCGACGATCCACGGATGACCGATTATTACGAGTTCTACTCGTTAGGCGCCGGCGATCCGCTCCCGGTGTCGGCGATCAACGGCAAGATGTCCGGCGATCTGCTCGACGAGTTGGTCAAGCGCTTTCCCGAGGGCGAAGAAGAGGAGACGACCGCGCTCAAGGTCGCCGTGATCGGACGGCCGAACGTCGGGAAGTCATCGTTCGTCAACCGGCTGCTCGGCGAGAGCCGGCTGGTCGTGGACGACAACGCCGGCACCACGCGCGACGCGATCGACACGCCGATGAACTATCACGGACGCGAGTTCATCTTCATCGATACGGCGGGCCTGCGCCGGCAATCCAAGATCGACGACGGAATCGAATTCTACTCCTCGCTGCGCACTCGCCGCGCGATCGAGCGCGCCGACATCTGCGTACTGATGATCGACGCCACCTCGGGAATCGAGAATCAAGATCTGAAGATCGCAGCGTTGGCGTGGGAGCAGGGACGCAGCCTGGTTCTCGTCATGAACAAGTGGGACTTGAAGGAGAAGGAGAACAACACCGCGGCGAAAATTCAGGAGCAGGCGGGAGAGAAGGCGCCCTTCCTCAAGTGGGTCCCGTTCCTCTTCACGTCCGCGCTCACAGGCCAGCGTGTGAACAAGATCATGGACACGCTGATCGAAGTGGAAGCCGAGCGGCTCAAGCGCGTGACGACGTCGCAGGTCAACGATGTGTTGCAGGAGCTGCTCGCGCGGCGGCAGCCACCGCAGGCCGCGGGCCGCGACGTCCGCCTCAACTACGCGACGCAGGTCGAGGTGAATCCTCCGGCGATCGCGATCTTCGGCAACAATCCCGATGCGGTGCAAGAGCACTACGTGCGATATCTGCACAACGGCTTTCGCGCGGCGTGGGGATTCCTGGGAAGTCCGTTGCGGATCATTCTCAAGCGAAAGGCGGCTTGAGTGCAGCCGGTGGTCGGAGTGGTACTGGCGTACCTCCTCGGCTCAATTCCCTCGGCGTATCTGGCCGGCAAATGGATTCGCGGCATCGACCTGCGCGAGCACGGCTCGGGTAATCTCGGCGCGACGAACGCGCTGCGGGTGCTCGGTGCCAGGATCGGCATTCCAGTCCTGGCCTTCGACATCGCCAAGGGCGCCGTACCCGTCGCGTTGTTCGCGCGGTGGTTCGACGCCGGCACCTCGGCGATCAACCCGGATTGGTACGCGATCGTTTGCGGGGTGGCCGCGATCCTTGGACACGTCCGTCCGATTTTTCTCTTGTGGAAGGGCGGCGGCAAGGGGGTGGCGACCGCAGCCGGTGTTTTTCTCGGCCTCACGCTCGTGCCCACCCTCGTCGCGATCGTCGCATTCCTGGCGATGCTGTTCGCGTCGGGCTACGTGTCGCTCGGCTCGCTCACGGCGTCGCTGGTGCTGCCCGTGGGAGTCGCGGTGCAATACGGCGTGCAATCGCCGCGATTCTGGCTGAGCGTGCTCGTGGCGCTCTTCGTGTTCTGGACCCATCGCGCGAACATCGAGCGGTTGCGCAGCGGCGAAGAACACCGCTTCGGTCGTTCGAAGAAAAAAGACGACGAGCAGGCGCGCGACCGCCGCACCGCCGAGCGCGATGAGATCGAGGGATCGCCGCAGTGACGCGATGCGCGGTCGTCGGCGGCGGCGCCTGGGGAACCGCGCTCGCGCAGGTGCTCGCGTCGCGTGGTCACGATGTGCGGCTGTGGGCGCATGAAGTCGACGTCGTCGCGAGCGTCAACGACACACGCGAGAACGTTCGGTTTCTTCCGGGCTCGCGTCTGTCCGAGCGCATCGAGGCGACGAACGACATCGCACGCGCGCTCGAAGGGGCGCCGCTCGTCGTCTATGTTGCGCCATCCCACGTACTGCGGCGCGTCACCGCGATCGGCGCGCGGGCCGTTGCCAGCGATGCGCTCGTCGTCGTCGCGACGAAGGGAATCGAGCGCGGCACGCTGGCGATCATGTCGCGCGTGGTCGAGGAGGAGCTGCCCGGGCGTGAGGTGGTCGCTCTCTCGGGACCGAGCTTCGCCGCCGAAGTGGCGGCGGGCCAGCCGACCGCCGTCGTCGCGGCGGCGCGCCGGCTCGATGCGGCCCAGCGCGTGCAGCACGCGTTCAGCAGCGGCGCGTTCCGCGTCTACACGCACGACGATGTCATCGGTGTCGAGCTTGGCGGTGCGCTCAAGAACGTCATCGCGGTGGCGACGGGCATTGCCGAGGGGCTTGGGCTCGGACACAATCCTCGCGCCGCGCTGATCACGCGAGGGCTGGCCGAAATCACACGGCTGGGAGTTGCGCTGGGCGCATCGCCACAGACGTTCGCGGGCCTCGCTGGAATGGGTGACCTGGTGCTCACGTGCACGGGCGCGCTCAGCCGCAATCGCGCGGTCGGTATCGAGGTGGGGAAGGGGCGCTCACTCGAGGAAGTACTGCGCGACCGCGAGACCGTCGCCGAGGGCGTGACGACGACCGAGAGTGCCTACGCGCTCGCCGAGCGCGAGGGCATCGAGATGCCGATCGTCCGGGCAGTGCATCGAACGCTGTTCGAAGGTCAACCCGCGCGCGCCGCCATCACGGAGCTGATGACGCGCGAGCTCAGGCCGGAGCAAGATCGATGACGGATCAAGATCCAGTGCAGGAGTTCTTCTCCATCGGCGAAGTGTGCGAGCTGACCGACCTCAAGCCGCATGTGCTGCGGTACTGGGAGAGCCAGTTTCGCTTTCTGAATCCGGCCAAGAATCGGTCTGGCAATCGCGTGTACCAGCGACGCGAAGTCGAGCTGATCGACCTCGTGAAGCACCTGCTGTACGTCGACAAATACACCATCGAAGGCGCGCGCCAGAAAGTCGACGAGCACCGAAAGAAGGGGGAGCTGCGACAAGCATCGCGCGCGGCGCTCGAGCTGCAGACCATCGAGGCGCTGGAGCGCGAGCTGCGCGAGATCACGGCGATGCTGCAGGGAGGCCCGCGGCCGGCGTGAGCGACTCCGACCTCGTTGTGTGCGTGATTCCATCGCTCGACGCCGGCCGCACGCTGGGCCGCGTTGCGGCGGGAGTGCGCGCCGCGGTACGCGGCGCGCGCATCATCGTCATCGACGACGGCTCGACGGACGACACAGCGGCCGTCGCCGCGCGCTGTGCCGACCATGTCATTCGGTTCGAGAGCAATTCCGGCAAGGGCGCGGCGCTCCGCGCCGGCTTCGCCCGTGCACTCGCCCTTGGAGCGCAACGACTCATCACTATCGACGCCGACGGCCAACACGAGCCGCGCTTTGCCCCGGCGCTGCTCGCGGCGCTGGATGGCGCCGACCTCGCGATCGGATCGCGAGCCCGCGATGCGAGCATGCCGGTTCGGCGCCGCATCACCAATGGCCTGGCCAGCCGCGCGGTCAGCGCAATTGTTCGCGCGCCGATCCCCGACACGCAATCCGGCTTTCGGGCGCTACGCCGCGTGGTGCTCGAGCAAGTCAATGCGCCGGGTGACCGGTTCGAATACGAAACCGAGCTGCTCATTCGAGCGGCCCGATCCGGATTCCGCATCACCGCGGTTCCAGTCTCGACGGTCTACGGCGCGCCGAGCCACTTTCACGGCGTGCGGGACACCGCGCGAGTCATCAGAACGATTTGGCGCCATCGCGCCGGGGCGCCCTAGCATGCCACCTCTCCGCCTGCTCTGCACCAACGACGATGGCATTCTCGCTCACGGACTCGAGTGCCTGGTGCGCGCCGCGGAGCCACTGGGCGAGGTGACCGTCGTGGCGCCGGATCGCGAGCAGAGCGCGACCAGCCATTCGCTCACGCTGCACCATCCCATTCGCCCCGTGAAGCGCGGCGATCGACGCTTTCAGGTCGACGGCACGCCCACAGATTGCGTGATGGTGGCGGTAGAAGCCCTGATGCCGGAGCGGCCAGACTTCGTGCTGAGCGGCATCAATCACGGCCAGAACATGGGTGAGGACGTGCTGTATTCGGGCACCGTCGCCGCCGCGATGGAGGGACTCTCGTTAGGCATCCCGGCCATCGCGGTGTCGTTCGCCGGCGGTGACCTGAGGGCGGATCCGGAGATGCTCAGCGCCCAGGTGGACGTGCTGTCACGAATTCTCCGGCACCTCGTCGAACTGCCGGGCTTGCCGCGCGATACGCTGTTCAACGTGAACCTTCCTCCGCTTCCGGGTTCCGCCATCAAGGGTGTTCGGCTGACGACGCTCGGGCGCCGCGTGTATTCCGATTCCCTGGCCAAGATGAAAGACCCGTGGGGACGCGAGATTTTTTGGATTGGCGGCGGGTCCGCGGCGTGGTCCGGCCGCGAGGACTCCGATTTCCGTGCCGTGCTCGATGGCTACGTTTCGATCACGCCGCTGCATCTGGACTTGACCAACTACGCGTTACTCGACTCCGCGAAGTCGTGGTGGACCGAGCCGTGACACTCTCGTTGGCACAGTTCGGGGGTGCCCGCCGTCGACTTGTCGAGGCGTTGCGGGAGCGCGGCATCACTGATCTCGCCGTCCTGCATGCATTCGATCAGACGCCGCGTCACCTCTTCGTGCCGACCGGTATGCATCATCGCGCGTACGAGGATAGCGCACTCCCGATCGGGAACGGCCAAACGATCTCGCAGCCTTCGACCCACGCGCAGTATCTCGAGCTGCTCAAGCTGACGGGGCGCGAGCGCGTGCTGGAGATCGGCACCGGCTCCGGATACCAGACGGCGCTCCTCTCGAATCTCGCCGGCCAGGTGTTTTCGATCGAGCGGGTCGGCGCATTGCTCGATCGGGCGCAAGAAGCGATTCGCGCGGCGGGATGTCGCAACGTGTCGCTGCTCTCGGGCGACGGCACGTTGGGTTGGCGCGAGTATGCGCCGTACGACGCGGTACTCGTCACGGCCGGCGCTCCCGTCGTGCCGCCGCCGCTCGTCGAGCAACTAGCCGAGGGCGGACGCATTCTCATTCCGCTCGGCGAGCGCGAGGAGCAGATGCTCACTCTGCTCACCAAGTGCGGCGACCGCTTGGAGCGGCGTGACATAGGTCCAGCCCGGTTCGTCCCGCTCATAGGCGCACACGGCTGGAGCCCGTAACGCGATACGCCCGTGAAGGGGCATCTTCGCCCTAGCCGAATGTGCGCCCGATCACAATATTTGGTTCCCCTGTTGGTTGGAGATTGGATGGATCGTTTTACCGATGAATCATCGAAACCGCCGCGCCGCGGTGGAGCCGTACCCCCCTTCGTGCCGCGCCGCACGCCGACGCCGTTGTCGTCGCCGGCAGTAGCTCGCCGCAGCGCATCGCCGTTTGCTCCGCCTGCGGCATCCAACGGGGAGCGACAGAACATAACAAACGATGTGGTCGCCACCGAGGAAGCGCCGGTCATGCAATCGACGCTGACGGATTCTGTCGAGGTCGCCCCCGATCCCGCGCTGGCGATGGACGACGCGCTGACGTCGCGCATCGGCGAGCCCGGCAGCGAGCTCGGCATCGAGGTCTACGACACGCTCAACGACATGGACTACGCCTCGGCGCCGGACCTGGGTCACAACGCTGTCGATCTCGGGGAGGATCTCGCCATCGCCGCCGCCGACGCGTCGACCGGTGAGATCGACCGCGATCTGGCGTCCGAGATGGCGTCGCCCGCGATGGCCGCCGCGGCCGTGGCGCCTTCAAGCCCGGCGTCGAATGGTACGGAGAGTGAGGCGGCAGCTTCCGATCAACCCGTTGTACTCTCCTGGGACAGCGAAGAGCACGCGACGCCATCGGTCTTCGAGTTCGACTCGTACACGGCGTTTGCCAGCGTCGATGTCGCCAACGCCGGCACCGAGGGGGAGCTCGATGAGGAGACGCGCGACGTGATCGATCCGTCCGCGAGGGATGCCGTCACGGCTGAAATGACCACCGCGGCCGACGCGCACGAAGCGCCGGAGGAGACGCCGCCGGATGACATCGAGCACGAAGTCGCAGCCGCGGTTCTCAACGAGCCGACGGCCGATGAGCTGAAAGAGGAAGAGCAAGTGCACGCGCACAACGTCACCGGCAACCCGAGCGACGGCACACTCGAGGCGCTCAAGGAAGTCGAGCCATGGGCGATGTCGCCGGCCGCAACCGGGACGCCGACCGCTGAGATCCTACTTGCCGAGTCGCTCGAGCGCATCGCGGCGCGCATTCGGCGAGGGGAGCTGAGCGTTCCGGCGGGAATGCACCCGGAGACGGAGCAAGCGTCGTTGACGGTGGCGCTGCTGGCCGTGCAACTGTCGTCGGGTCGCTGATCGATCGTCGTGGCCGCCGTTCGGCTCGAGGTAGTCGGGGTGGTGCAGGGCGTCGGATTTCGCTGGTTCGCCCTTGAGACGGCGCGCCGCCTCGGCTTGGCCGGATGGGTGAAAAATCGCTCCGACGGAACAGTCGAGGTCGCGGCCGAGGGTGATCCCGTGCTGCTCGATCAACTCTCAGAGGCACTGCGGGAAGGACCGCCCGGCGCTCGCGTCACCGCGGTGCGGGCGCTCGATGCGAGCGTGTTGCGCGATCTTCCGCGACCGTTCGCCGTCGATCGAGAATGACATTGCCGAGCATCTCTCGTGAACCGTGACGAACTCGAGCGAGCGCTGAAGCGCGCCGTCCGCGATGTGCCGGACTTTCCCAAGCCCGGCATCGTGTTCAAAGACATCACGCCCGTTCTGTCGGACTGCGCGCTATTTGCCGCCGCGGTCGATGCGATGGCGTCGGCGTTCCCCGAAGCGGCCATCACGCACGTTGTCGGCATCGAGAGCCGGGGCTTCATTTTTGGCGCGCCGATCGCGCTGCAGCTCGGTGCGTCGTTCGTGCCCGTCCGGAAAGTGGGGAAGCTGCCGTCGCTGACGGAGCGAGAGGAGTACGCGCTCGAATACGGGGCGGCTGTGCTCGAGATACATCGCGACGCGCTCGGTCCGGAGGCGCACGTGTTGGTCGTCGACGACGTCTTGGCGACGGGCGGCACGGCTCGCTCGGCGTGTACGCTCGTCGAGCGGTTGGGGGGCAACGTCGTCGGCTGCAGCTTCCTGATCGAGCTTGGATTTCTCGGCGGGGGGAGCGCTATCGTACCGCGGCGGTGGCACTCGATACTCGTCTATTGAGCGCCGTCAGGACCGTGTAGCTTTGTTCGAGCGACGGCGTTGGGGCGGTGACGCCGCTGACCCCCGCTCGCACTCACTCATGCGCCTCCTCATCGTCACGCACAACTATCCTCGCTTCGAGGGCGATCCGGCGGGCGCGTTCGTGGCGCGTCTGGCGCGCGGCGCATCGGCGGCGGGCATCGAGACGCGCGTGCTGGCGCCCCACGCGGCCGGACTCGAGGAGCGCTCGACGAGCGATGGAGTCTCGCTGACGCGCTTTCGCTACGCTCCGGAGTTGCTCGAGCGGGTTGCGTACCGCGGCGACCTGCATCGCTCGCCGGCCATGTCAGTGCTCGCGCTGCTCGGCGTACCTGCGTTCCTCGGCGGCTTGGTGCGCGCGGTGCGGAGCGAGGTGCGCTCCTTCCGGCCTGACGTGATCCACGCGCATTGGTGGATGCCGTCCGGCTGGATTGCCACACGAACGGGAGTGCCCGCGATCATCACGTGCCACGGAAGCGACGTGCGATTGCTCGATCGCGCGCCTTTTCGTGTGCTGGCGCGCGATGTCTTCGCGCGTGCAACGATCATCACCGCGGTATCGCGCTTTCTCGCCCGAGACCTCGCGACCGCCATGCCGGGCGCCATCGCGGAAGTCCGAGTGACGCCGATGCCGGTCGATCTCGAACAATTCGCCGTCGGATCCCGCACCGAGCGCGTTTCACCGCCGCGCATTCTCTACGCGGGGAACCTCGTCGCGAGCAAGGGTGTGGATGTTCTCCTGCGCGCGCTGCGCGTGTTGCGCGACGCGGGCACCGACGCGCATCTGAAAGTACTCGGCGAGGGCCCCGCGCTCGGAGAGTTGCGAGCACTCGCGCGCCACCTGCAACTCGAGTCGTTCGTTCAGTGGTCGGAGTTCGTGACGCAGCGGGAGATGCCTGGCGAATACGGCGCCGCAACGGTGACAGCGCTCCCGACGCGCGGCAACGCCGAGGGACTCGGTCTGGCGCTGGTCGAAGCCCTGGCTTCCGGCTGCGCCGTGGTCGGTACTTCGGCGGGCGGAATTCCGGAAGTGATCGAGCACGAGGTGACGGGCCTATTGGCGCGCGACGGCGATGCCGACGATCTCGCCGCCCAGTTGGCGCGCGTGATCAACGATCGTGCGCTGCGCGAGCGGCTCGTGGCCGCCGGCCAGCTGCGAGTTCGACAGACGTACTCCGCCGCCTCAGCGACCGGGAAATTCCTCGCGCTCTACGATGCCATTGCCTCGCGTCGACACGCAGCCTGACGCGCCCGCCGGATGGAACGAGCTCGCGAAAGAACGCGGCTCCTTCTATCACCGGTCGGAATGGATCGACGGCCTGCGCGCCACCTTCGATTTCCCCGTGCACTACCTATCGGTCGGCGGCGAGAGCGGCATCGCCTCCGCGATGGCTGCCGCTGAAGTGCCCGCGCTGTTCGGCCCGTCTCGGTTGGTGAGCCTTCCGTTCAGCTATGCCGCGGGCCCGATCGCGAACGACGATGGAGCGCGCGCTGCGCTCTATGCCGCAGCCGCGGATCTTGCGCGGACGCGAGGGCTGCGGCGAGTCGAGATCAAGACCGTCGCGAGCGATGGTGCACCGCCCTCGGGATTCGCGCGGGCAACACGATATTCCACGTACCGGGTTCCTACCGAGCGGGGCGAAGGCGCGATATGGAAAACGCTGCACGGGAGCAGCACCCAGCGCAACATTCGAAAGGGAGAGAAGAGCGGCATCATCGTCGCTCGTGGCAGCGACGCGGATGCCTGGACGACGATGGCGCAGTTGGAGGAGCGCACGGCGCACGGTCACGGCGTGCCGGCGCCTCCGCGGCGATTTTTCGTGGAGCTCTGCGCCTCGTTGCAGCGACGCGCTCTGGCCGACCTCTATCTCGCCACGCTTCCCGATGGAAGCGTCGGCGCCGGCATCGTGGTGTGGAAGGGAAATCGCGAATGGATTTACGCATTCGGCGCGTCGCGACCGGAGACATTGGCTCTGCGACCGAATCACGTACTCCTCTGGGCGGCGATGCGCGATGCGGCGGCGGCAGGAGTCGCGTTCGACCTCGGGCGCGCCGCGCCGGAACAGCACGGACTCGTGGAATTCAAGACACGGTGGGGTGGCGTGCCCGTTCCGCTCGCGTACGATTACTGGCCGGGCGCCGCCGGACTCAATGTCGCCCGTCGGGATCGCGGGCCGCTTGCGCTCGCGTCACGCGTCTGGTCCGTCCTCCCGCGGGCCGTCGCGCGGCGAGGGTCCGCGCTCTACAGATACCTGGGGTGACATGACGTTCCTTAGACGGCTGCGAAAAAAAGTGCTGAAGCGTTGGGCGCGAGAGGCCTTCTTCCCTGGCGTGCGTCCTCATCTCCTGCGCTGGTGTGGATTCTCGGTCGGACGCGACGTGTACATCGCGGATGGTCTGATCATCGTCGAGGAGCTGGCGAGCCGCGGGCTGCTCACGATCGGCGACCGGGTCAGCTTCGCACCGCGCGTCACGCTCGTGACGTCGTCGCATCCGAACGCCTCGCGCATCCGCGATTTTGCACCGGTACGGGACGGTCCCATCGTGATCGAGGATGACGTCTGGATCGGCGTCGGGGCCGTGGTGCTTCCGGGAGTTCGGCTTGGACGCGGTGCGGTGATCGGCGCGAACGCCGTGGTGACGTCGGATGTCGAGCCACTTCACGTCGTCGCGGGGCAGCCGGCGAAAACGGTGCGCGTGCTCGTTCCCCCGGCGGATTGGAAGTGATCGTCCTTCCACCGCGGGAGGATGCATCGAATGCGGAGTGGTACGCGGTCGAGCTGCTCGTCGACCTGTCACGTGTTGTCCGCATGGATGACGCGGCCGCCGACGTCGTTCGTCTGGAGATGTCGGATCGCGTCGCACCCGACGCGTCGCTCCGCGCCACGATCGCCGGCAACTGGTTCATCGACGTCGCGGATGGGGTGGTGCGCATTCCGCGGCTCGCGCTTCGCCACATCGTCGACGTCGCCGGTGCGGCGGTGGAGCAGGGGAGCGATCTCCGCGACCGTCACGGACGGGTTCCGGCCGAGGGGAATCCGCTGGTGGCGATTGGCGCCGAGCGTGATCCTGTCGTGTCGCGGGCGGCGATGTTGCTGCGCGCAGCCGTGGTGAAAGCCGCCGGCCGGCGGTGTGTCCGTCTGGTTCCCGCATGGCCGAACGACCATCGCTGGGCGGCGGCGTTCACTCACGACATCGACGTCGTGTCGTGGTGGCCGCTGTTCGCCGCCCTCAGAATTCTCGAGCTCGCGAAGAAACGTCGCATCGGGCTCGCGGCTCGCGTCACCGCTTCTGCCGCATGGTCGAGCTTTCGGTCTCCGGTCGAGCGCGGACTTCGTGAGACGTTCGAGGCCGAGGGCGACGGAGCGATCCCTTCGACCTGGTTTCTGCTGTGTGGGCAGCCCACGCTCGAGTCGATGCGTACAGGGGACATCACGTACGATGCCACATCACCACGGGTACGACGGATCATCGCACGGATTCTCGAGCGGGGCGGAGAGATCGGATTGCACGGGAGCTTGGCCACCGTTACGGACGACGAACAATTCGCGGCGCAGCGCGCTCGACTCGAGCGCCTGGCCGGGAGCCGCGTGTCGGGTGTGCGGCAGCACTTTCTCCGCATGCATCCCGGAGCCACGCAATCGCTGATGCACGCCGCCGGCTTCGCGTACGATGCCACCTACGGCTTCGCCGACCGCTCCGGTTTTCGGCTTGGCGTGGCCGACATCATTCCGGCGTGGAGCGCGCGCGACGACCGTCCGATCAATCTCGATGAAGTACCCCTGACCTGGATGGACCGCGCGGCCAGCAAGTACCAGGGCGTGCAGGAGCCGTCGGCGTGGGCGAGAGATGCGATCGAGCTGGCGGACAGCTGCCGAGCCGTGGAAGGATTGTGGGTAGGGCTCTGGCATCCCAATCTCACGACGCCGCTCGGATTCCCCGACGCCGCCGACGCATACGCTCATATCGTCCAGGAGATCGTGAAGCGTGCGCCCTACGTCGCGACCGTTGAGCAGTGCGTCACATGGCGGCGTCGTCGGCGAGCCGTGCGAGCGACCGCGATCGGCGCAGACGGGTCGGTGTCATCGCGATCGACGCCCGGAGATGAGGCGATCCGATTGGTCGATGGGATGAGCGACGCTCGGGAAGCGGTCGCGTCGGAATAAGATATCGCCAGTTATGTCATGAATTACGCTTGCACTTCAGCTTTCCATTTTCACGATCCGCCTTCGATGAAGCCGGGGTGCATTGGGAATGCGATTCCGCTTCGCGCCCGTTATACTTCGACGTTCCGCTCGAATCGCCCCTGTAGCTCAGGTGGATAGAGCAGCGGTTTCCTAAACCGTTGGCCGGGTGTTCGAGTCACCCCAGGGGCATGCGGCTCGACCTTCGCGCCGCGCTGCATCACACGAACGAGATTCTCATGACGCGCACTGGAGCAGCAGGCCGCCCCGACCTCGAGGAGCGGACGGAATCGTTCTTCGAATGGGTCACCGCCAACACCCGGCAACTCGTGTACGGCGCGCTCGCCATACTCGCCGTGGCGGTCATCGCCCTGTTCTGGGTGAAGTCGCGCGAGTCGCGCGCCATTAGCGGAGAGCGCAAGCTTCTCGAAGCGGAGCAGGCGCTCGGCTCCGGCAATGAAGCGATGGCGCAGAAGGCCCTCGAGGAAACGGTCTCGCGTTTTTCCGGGACACCGGCCGCCAAGCAGGCGTCGCTCATTCTCGTGCAGGTGCTCTTCGACCGGGGCCAGTACGCGCAGGGGGTCGCCCGGCTCGACAAGCTCGATGGTGGAGACGCGTACATGGCCGCCGCTATTGAAAACCTCAAGGCCATCGGCTTCGAGCAGCAGAGTAAGTTCGCGGACGCCGCCGACCACTACAAGAAGGCAGCGGCGCTCACGCCCTTCGAGTCCGACAAGATGACCTATCTCGCCAACGCGGGTCGCGCGCTGATGAGCACGACCAACCGTGATGAGGCGATCAAGGTTTGGTCGCAGCTCGCCGCGGATCCCACCAGTGCGATTGCCGCCGAGGCGCGTGTGCGACTGGGTGAGCTCGAAGCTCGGCCCGCCGCGCGAAGCTGAGTCACCGCGCGCGTTGGCGCGCCGGACGTGATCACCAACCCAACCGCTCATGAATCTGCTCGCGAACGTGGCCGTGTGCGTGGTGATCGCCCTACACGGCGCATTTCTGGTGTTGGAGATGTTCGTGTGGAAGACGCCGGCAGGTCAACGCATGTTCGGGCTGACGCCGGAGTTCGCCGAGCGCTCCGCATCGCTCGCGGCCAACCAGGGGTTGTACAACGGCTTCCTCGCCGCGGGCTTGGTGTGGTCGCTGTTTGCGGAGCAGGGCGGGTTCGCGTTGAAGCTGTTCTTTCTCTCCTGCGTCGTCATCGCCGGAATTTTTGGCGGAATCACGGCGAAGCGAAGCATCCTGTGGATGCAGGCGTTGCCCGGGGCGATCGCACTCGCGCTGGTGTTGGCGACTCGTTGATGCAAGTGCGCGCCCGGCATTCCGCGCGCGCTCCCTTGACGGCGCGTTCCGCCAGCCCCGTAAGATCTACGCGCCTGGTGAGACGAATGGCGAGCTCGGCATCGCCGAGTTTCGTTCCAATCGCTCAGGCCTTCTGAAGGCAGCGCGGGGCGACCCGCGCACCACCCCGCGCTCACGGCGCTCGAGGAGCAATCCTCGCCGTCCTCCTGGCCCTGCAGAGACGCGATCTCTCCGCCAGCGACGGGCCGGACCCGCGGGGTGGGCCACATCTGCCACGCGCGAGGAGCTCATGAGTTCGATCGAAATCGTGCTTGCCCTCATCGTCGCGGTCATCGTGGTCGCCGCCTTGGCGCGGCTTTGGCCGTTTCGCCGCGTAGTGCTGCACGAGCACCAGCGCGCGTTACTCTATCGCTCAGGGCGATTCGTGGAGACGTTGGCGCCGGGCGCCTACTGGATCGTTCGCTGGCGGGACAGCGTGCAGCTCGTCGACGTGCGAGCTGTCGTGGCGACGGTGCCGGGGCAGGACATTCTGACATCCGACAACGTATCGCTGAAGGTGAGCATCGCTCTCCGTTATCACGTGAACGATCCACGCGCGGCAATCGAGCGCGCCCAGTGATATCACGAGGTGATCTACCAGGAGGCCCAGCTCCTGGTTCGCGACTTGATCGCTGCGATGCCCGTCGACGACCTGTTGCTACAGCGGGCGGGTGTAAGCGAGCGACTGTTCACATCACTGTCGGCCAAGGCAGGTGAGGTGGGTGTGATGCTCGACGGAGCTGGACTCAAGGACATCATGTTTCCAGGCGCTTTGAAGCAAATCTTCGCGCAGGTGGTCGAGGCGAGGAAGGGTTCGTTGGCGTCCCTGGAGCGCGCACGAGGCGAGACAGCGACACTCCGGCATCTCGCCAACGCGGCCAAGCTGCTCGATGGAAACCCTTCGCTCGTCACGCTGAAGACGCTGGAGGCCATGGGCACGGGGCGACACACGATCGTTCTGGGTGTGCCGCAAGCCGTGCTTCCACTCCAGCGGGACGTGGTTCCAAGCCCGTCAGAGGCAAACCCGCCGCATCCTCCGGACTCTGAATGAGCGGGCCTGCAGGTGGACGCGATATACTACCCATAAGAAGTGTTATGTAAACTACAACACGTGTAGAACTGTGGAGAACTCGATCTTCTCCACTGCCTGAATGCTTCGCTAAGTTGTTATCGGAGGCCCAAGTAGCCTAGTGTTGCGACGCCGGTGGCGCGCGTTCAGCGAAAGTCGCGAAGCCGACCCTCGAATACGATTCGGCCCTCTCCCCGCAGCGATGGCAACCACGCGCCGCTGTCCGACCGATGCCCGCTGGCGCTCAGGACGCGCCCGGATCGCGTCACCAAATCGATAGAATCCTGATCCGTCGTCCATCCGCCGGCGAGGATCGCGGCCGCCACGGCGCCAGTGCCACACGCGAGCGTCTCGCCCTCGACGCCTCTCTCGTACGTCCTGATCCGGTACCGCCCGCGCGACTCAGGGACTTGGGCTATGAAGTTCACATTGGCGCCGGACCGGAGCGACGCATCGAACCGTAGCGCCCTGCCTCGACCCTGGATGTCGAGGCCCTCGAGATCGTCGCACAGGACGATCAGATGCGGAACGCCGACGAGCGCGTAGCCGATGCGTCGCTCGCCTGGCTTCAGCTCAATTCCCGCGTCGAGGCTGATGTCGGTCACAGGCGCCAAGTCGACCTCAGGCAAGCCCTCACGGATGCGGGCTGCGACCAGTCCTGACTCGGTCTCGAACTCGAATCCCGCCGAGGGCGCGCGCGCCAGCTCGACGGCCAGACGGGTCGCACACAGCGCGGCGTTGCCGCACATCGCGGCGGTTGAGCCGTCGCTATTGAGATAGCGCATGCGAAAGAGCGCAGACCGGGACGGCTCGAGAAAAACGATGCCATCCGCCCCCACTCCCGTGCCACGGCCGCAAACCGCCTGAATGGACTCCGGGCTGTCGAGCTCCGCCGCCGGCTCGGTGATCGCGTCGACGAAGACGAAATCGTTGCCCGATCCGGTCATCTTGAAGAACGGCCGGCCCGCGGACATCAGACTTTCCCGGTGATGGACCACCATCGCAGCCGCCACACCATCCAGATCGCCTCCCGGACGATCTTCCCCGACATCTTGCTTTGCCCCTCAGACCGGTCGGCGAACACGATAGGGATCTCGATGATGCGAAAATTCTTTTTCCAGGCGCGGAAGCTCATCTCGATCTGAAACGCGTATCCGTTTGACCGAACCGCTTTTAGATCGATCGCCTCGAGTACTTTCCGGCGAAAGCACTTGAACCCGCCGGTCGAGTCGAACAGTTGCAGCCCGGTGACGACCCGGGCGTAGATATTGGCCGAGTAGCTCAGGATGAGCCGCGCGATCGGCCAATTCACCACGGTCACCTTCCCGTCCTGGTAGCGCGATCCGAGTACCAGGTCGGCCCCTTCGATCGCCTTCAAGAAGGTTGGGAGATGTCCGGGGTCGTGCGAAAAATCGGCGTCCATCTCGAACACGAACTCGAAGTCGCGCTCGAGCGCCCAGGCAAAGCCCGCCAGGTAGGCGGTGCCGAGCCCCATTTTTTTTGGGCGATGCAGGGCGTGGACACGGCCATTCCCCGCCGCGATCTCATCGACGATGGTGCCAGTGCCATCAGGAGAGCCGTCATCGACCACGAGAATCGAGATGCGCTCGTCCTGCACCAAGACGCTCTCGATGAGCTTGGCGATGTTTTCCCGCTCGTTGTACGTCGGAACGACGACGAGCGCGCGGCCGTCTTCAGCCATCTTTCTTGCGCTCTGCCACCATGCCGGCCGCGATCCAAACGAGCGACGCGACCAGCGCCACGAGCGTGATGGTCTTCCCCGTGTCGTACGACGTGTCGTGAAATGTCAGGTCGACGGTGCGGCCACCGGCCGGGAGCACGACGCCGATCAGGGAGAGGTCCGCCCGATCTGCCGCTGCCGGTTTGCCATCGACCAGCGCGGTCCATCCGGGATAGTAGTTCTCGGCGACGACGAGCGCGGCGCCGTCGGGCGCGGGCGCGGAAAGCTGCACGCGGATGTGCGACGGCGAGACATACTTGGTCGAGGTGGTGATGCTCAAGGGCGCCGGTAGCGCAGTGATCGACTTCGACGGGACCTTGGCCGAGGTATCAAACAGCGCGACGGATGCGGGTTCGAATCGCGGATCGTAGATCGCCGCGAGCACCGAGGCATCCGGCGCCTTGACGATGACCGGGGTCACCCAGGCCGCGGGATTATCGCCCGGAACGGCAAAGAGGCTGATCAGATTGCCGCTAGCATCCTTCACCGGGCCGACGAGGCGCTTGAATCCTGGCGCCGGGATGCTGTCCAGATCGGTCAGCAGATAGCGGGTGTTGGTCAGCCGCCAGAATCGTGGCGACAAGAGATTGCCCTGGCCCTCTCCCTCGAGCTGGAGATACCGGCCGATCTCGTTGCCATGATAGCCGGCAACGCTGCGCACCCGATGCAACATCAGCGCGTTGCGGCCGAGGAACGCATCGCCGTGATCCGACCGCGGATTCGATGGCGGAAGCGCGAGCACCCGGCCCGGCTCGGGCTGAGCCTTCACGTATTCGACGGCCGCGTTCGTCGCGTAAAGTGTCGAGGCGGGCGCGGAGAACTTGAAGTAGTACTTCTCCACGGTCCACAGGTCGGCGATCACGAGCACGGTGATCGCCCAACCAAAGGCGCGAGGCGAGATTTTCTCTTCCGTCACCCCGAGCAGCAGTCCGCAGGCCAGAACCACGAAGAGCAGCGACCGAATCGCGCCAACCGTGACGGCCGGCGCGTTCGCCCGGATGGCCTCGTATTTCTCCGGGAAGGCGACGGTGTCGGCGACGGCGGTCAGACCGCCCGACAAAGCGAGCACTGTGATGACGACGGCCGCGACTCCCCACCCGACGAGGTAGCGCCGCCCCACTTCCCTGCTCAGCGCGCGCTCGACGCCGAGCGCCGCCAGCACGGAGGCTGAGAAGGACACGATGAAGAGCATGGTACTCGGCGCGCGGAAGAACTTCGTTCCGGGAACGAGATGGTAGATGATCAAATAGAACGGCGTGAAGCCACCGAGCGCCCAGAGCAGCGATACGACTCCCGTGCCGGCGAAGAACCACATCAGCGAGCGATGCCGGCGCGTCAGGAACGCCGCGCCGAGGAGTACGAGCACGACCGCACCGACGTAGTCACTGTGCAGATGGAACTGGTTACGACCCCAATACGCGTCGATGATTCCGGAGAACTGTGGGAGATAGCTGTTGATCAGCTCCTCGGGCGGCATCGAAAACTGCGTCGCGAACTCGTACTCGCGCCCGCCCGCGCGCTGCGACCACGCGACAAATGCGCGGACAGGCACGAACTGGATGGCGCCGATCAGGCCGCCCAGTACTACGGCACCGGCGGCGAACGCGAGGCGCCGGATGGCGACGACGCGTGGGAGCGCCCTCTCGCCGTCGAGCCGTCCGAAGGCGACGAAGAGCGCGAACGCTCCAGCGAGGAGCAGCAGGTACTGCAACAGTTGTGGGTGCGGCGTGAGCACGTCGAGCCCAATGACGAAGGCGAGCACGCCGAAGGCCCACTGCTTGCCGTCGCGCACGCCGCGCAAAACCGCCCAGAGCGTGAGCGGAAGCAGCGCGCTGATAAAGAGCTTTCCGTCGTGGCCCGGGGAGACGAGACCGGCGAGCGCGCCGCTCATCAGGTACGCCGCTCCTCCGGCGAGCGACGGGAAAAAGCCGAGCCCCCAACGCCGGAGAAAGGCGTATGTGAAAATGCCGGCGAGGAAGAGGTGGATGAGGAAGCCCCACGTCATCGCGACGTCGGTCGGCAGGATCATCCGGAGAATGAACGTCGGATAGAAGATGTCGCCCGACATCGCCGCGACGTACGGCACGCCGCCCTGGAGGTAGGGATTCCAGAGGGGAAACCCCTGTCCACTCTTGAGCGAGGCGGCGGCGAATTCGCGGAAGGCGAAGCCCGCCTTGTACTGGTCGCTACCGGCCCAGACGAGAAACTGTCCGGCGAGCGCGTGGTAGCCGAGGGCAAGCACGGATAGCGAATAGACCAGCGCCGCCCAGCCGAGGGCGAAGCGCGGTGCGGGCACATCGAGCGCAGCGCGAGAGGTGTCGTGGCGAGCCATCGGGGAAAGCTATTCCAGGGTCAGGTGGGAGGGGAGTCGGCGGAGCGTGCGCGACCGGCAAGCAAATACGCGACGCCAGGCAGCGATTCGAGGATGGTGAGCCAGATGCGGGAGGTGACGGCGACGATCGCCGCTTGAGGTGCCGTCGCCAATCCGAGCGCGATCAGAAGTCCGGTGAGGGAGGTCTCGCGGACGCCGATCCCTCCTGGCGCAAAAAACGCCAGAAATCCGAGGAGATATGACGCCGTGTACGCCGCGATGGCCGATCCATAATTCCCGCCCGCGCCGCCAAGGATGCCGGCGATGAACCAGCGGAAGGCGACGCCGTAGGCGATCCATGCCAGCGTTGCGCCGACGGCCATCGACAGGATGGCCCGCGCCGGAATCTCGCTGAACGGAATGTCGCGTTTCGTAATTCGCGCGGCGAATCGGGCGAGGTGGGGGAATACGATCGGCGCCGTGGCGAGCCCGACGGCGAGCACGGCAGCGGTCACGTACGCGCTTCGGCTGAATCCCATCGCATCGGCGCCCGTCGCGACGATCACGAGCAGGCCGGCAACCACGTTGATCACTTGCAGGAGGAGCGACGCCGCGGCGGCGATGACGGGCGACACGCCGCTCTGTTTCGACATCGCCGCCATCGCGGTGATCGTCCAGACTTTCCCGGGCACCCACTTGCCGAGGTTCGACACGAAGAAGATGCGCGTGGCGTCGGCGAAGGCGAGTTGCGCGCCCCACGCACGAAGCGCGATACGCCAACTCTCGATCAGCAGGGCGTAGGCGAAGGCGACCGGTAGCGCGGATGCCAGGATCCACGACCACCGGGGATGCAGCGAGGCGACGGAGACATCGCTGGCGTTCCACGTGCGGAATATGAGTCGGCCCGCGAGCACGAGGACGACCATGGCGAGCAGGATCTGTAGCCAGATCCATCTCTGCTTCATTGGATTCGTGACCGGCGCCGGGGGAACGGCGCCGGACGATTCGCTGCCGCGAGGCGGGATCAGTGACGTCGGCCGAGGAGCGAGGGAACGCGAAGCTGTATCGGTGGTTTCTCCCGATAAGCTAGCGCCGGCCGACCGACGGCGACACGTGACGGCATTCCCACGCGGGTAGCGACGGTGGGCGGCATTCCTCGCCGCGCGGGCTTCACACCGAACGGGGCGCGCGTGGCGATCGCAAACGAGGGGAACTGGATCGACGTACTCGTGCCTTGAGGGACGGGACGATGCGCCGCGTGTCAGCGACGCGGCTCGTCCATCTCATCAATGCGCCGGCGCAGCTCGCGCAGCTCGGCGCGCTGCCCGGCGATCAGCTCGCCGAGCAAGCCGCCGATCAGGAACACGCTGCCAACGATGAGGCACGTGGTGGCGAGCGTCCAATACCAGCGCTCGCCGACGTGCGCGAAGAAGAGGCGCGCCAATCCAAACAGGCCGGCCAGCGAACCGAGCGCGAACAGCGCCGCGCCGGCCATGCCGAACAGCATGATCGGCTTCTTGGCGAAGCGGAGCTCGAACCACACCGACAGCATGTCGAGCACACCGACCGGAATTCGTCCGATGCCGAACTTCGACTTCCCCGCGTGCCGCGGGTACAGTTGGACGGGAATTTCGGTAACGGTGAATCCCTCGGACGCGGCGATCACGATCATGTAGCGATGCCAGTCCGGACGGACCGGCAGCACCTCCATGATCTCACGCCGGTACGCTTTCACCGAGTTGAGGTCCTTCACCGGGACATCGAATAGCACGCGGCTCAGTCCGTTGTAAATGCGGCTGACGAATGCCTTCTCGTACTTCCCCTGCTTGAAGCCGGTGACCATGTCTGATTCGCCGGCGAGGATTGGCGCCACGAGGCGCGGAATGTCCTCGGGCTTGAACTGCAGATCGGCCGGGTAAAACACGAGCACCTTTCCGCGCGCGTTCAGATAGCCGGTGCGGAGCGCATCAGCGATGCCGCGGCGGGAGCGATGGCGCACGGCGCGCAGAAAGTGGTAGCGCTGTTGCAGCTCGGCGAGCACGCGAGGCGTGTCGTCGATGGAGCCGTCATCGATCACGATCACTTCGAACGTCGCCGGGTGTCCCGCCAGCGCGGCGGCGGCTTGTTCCATGAAGAGCGGGAGATTGTCTGCTTCGTCCGTGGCCGGGACCAGCACGGAGACGTCGATCGATGGCGCCGGGTGGCTCCCCGCATGCCGAGTGGCCGCTACGAGCGTCGGCTCGCTCACACGCGCTTGCGCATGCGGGCGGAGAGGACACCGAGCTGGTCGCGATATTTGGCGACCGTACGGCGGGCGATCTGCACGCCGGTTTCCTTCAGGATGTTGACGATCGCCTGGTCCGTCAGCGGGTGCTTTGGATCCTCGTCGGCGACGAGTTTCTCGATCTGCGCCTTGATGCCGCGCGCCGACACGTCCTCGCCGGCGGTGGTCGACAGTCCGGACGAGAAGAAGTACTTGAGCGGGAGCACGCCGCGTGGCGTCTGCACGTACTTCTCGTTCGTGACACGGCTGACGGTCGACTCGTGCATGTTGATGACTTCCGCCACCTCGCGCAGGGTGAGCGGCTTGAGGAATTGCACGCCCTTTTCGAAGAAGTCCTTTTGCCGGTCGACGATGAAGTGCATCACCTTGAGCATGGTCTGCCGGCGCTGCTCGATCGCCTGGATCATCCAGTTGGCGGAGTTCAGCTTGTTGGAGATGAACTCCTTGTTCTCGCCGTCGAACTTTTTCTTGTCGCGCGCGATCTCTTGGTATGCGCGGCTCAGCTTGAGGCGCGGCAGGTTGGCGTCGTTCAGGAAGATGTGGTATTTGGCGTCGATCTTCTCGACCACCAGATCGGGCGTGATGTAGTTGTCGCCTGAGTCGCCGTAGATGAGGCCTGGCTTGGGATCGAGCTTCGCGATCTCATCGGCCGCCTTTTGCACGTCGATCGCGCTGATGCCGAAGCGCTTCGAGATCTCGCTCCAGCGATGATTGATCAGCTCGTCGAAGCAGTCGCGCACGAGACGGTACGGCACCGATTGCTCGAGCCCCGCCTCCCGAAGCTGAAGCAGCAGACATTCGCGCAGGTCGCGCGCGGCGACGCCGGCGGGATCGAGGCCCTGGATGACGCGGAGCATCGCGTCGGCCTCTTCCATGGTGTAGAGCGGGAGATCCTCGGTGTCGCGGCCGGCAAATTCGGCCGTCTCCTTCACCGAGTCGTTGATGCCCTTGATGATGACTTCGAGGTCCGCCGCGAGGTAGCCATCCTCGTTCACGTTGCCGATGAACTCATCGGCCAGATACATCTGGCGCGGCGTCAGCTCCAGCAGCTGCACCTGATCGCGCAGGTGATCGGCAAGATCGCGCGTCGCGACGGTGACCGGCTCGAAGTACTCCTTCTCCTCGCGCTCTTCCTGTCTTCCGCCGGCATCAAATCCGTTGAGGAGAATTTCCTCCCAATCGATCTCGTCCTTCGTGTCCTTCTGCTCCGGCTCCTGCTGCTGCTCCTCTTCCCCTTCCGTGCTCTGCTCTTCTTCGTCCTCCTCGTCCGGCTCCACCATCTCGAGAAAGGGATTGTTGAGCAGCTCCTGCTTCAGGTGTTGCTGCAGGTCGAGCAGCGGCATATACAGGAGATCCATCGCCTGATAGAGGCGAGGATTGATCTTGATCTCCTGCTTCATCTGCGTGTGCTGCCCGATACCCGTTCTCATGCGATCGTCATCCCCCCGCCGTTCCCACCGGGCTCACCGAGCTCGCTCTGCGCCGAGTAGCGGGCGCGAAGCCGGGCGGTGAGCGTTGGTCCCAAGTAAATCTTGGCGACCGTGTCGTCGAACACGAGCTCACGCACGGTGCCGGATACCTTGACCTGCCCATCGAACATGATGTACGCGCGGTCGACAATGTCCAGCGTCTGCTCCACGTTGTGATCCGAAATCAGCACGCCAATATCGCGTTTTCGCAGGTCGGCAACGATCGATTGAATGTCATGCACCGCGATCGGATCGACTCCAGCAAACGGCTCATCCAGCATCATGAACTTCGGTTCCGTCACGAGCGCCCGGGTGATCTCGAGACGCCGCCGCTCCCCGCCCGAGAGCGCGTAGGCTTTGCTCTTCCGAAGGTGCTTGATGCTCAATTCGTCAAGCAACCGTTCCAGCCGCTCCTTCCGCTCCTGCGAGGACATCTTGAGCGTCTCGAGGATCGCCAGAATGTTGTCCTCCACGGACAGCTTCCGGAATATTGAGGGCTCCTGCGAAAGATATCCAATGCCAAGCCGGGCGCGCTTGTACATGGGCATCTCCGTGATGTCCTTGGCGTCCAACAAAATATGCCCTTCCTGGGGCTGGATGAGGCCGACGATCATGTAAAACGTCGTCGTCTTACCCGCTCCATTGGGGCCTAACAGCCCAACGATCTCGCCCTGTCGCAGTCGTAAGGCCACGTCGTTGACGACTCTACGCCGCCGGTAGCTTTTCACCAGACCGGTGGCTTCGAGCACGCTCAGGGGTGCGTGAGCTTGACGCTGCGCGGCGCGCTCACCAGACGCGCGAAGCGATCCCGAGGGGTGCTCGCCGGTGTGTTTGATGACGCTCGACGGGTCGGCCTGGGCCATCTCCGATTGAAATCGGACCAGGTCGGTCCAGGCGCGCTCGGCGATGCGGATGGTCGCCTCCGGCGTGCTCAGATCGCCCGGGGGCAACAGTACGAGTCCGTCCGCGGCGAGGCGCGGCAGGATGGTCTTCGCCAGAAAGGCGCGGACTTCATCGAGGCCGAGCTGGCCGGCGACGCGGTCAGCGTCGCCCTGCTCGCTCCGAACGACGGCGATGTATTCGTCGCGGTACCGGATGGCCGCATCGTTGACGACGACGACGCCTCCCTCCCGCGCCGCGGCGACGATTGCGACGAGCGCCAGCGCCGTCGAGCGATTGCCGTGGGCGTAGCGCTCGATGAATTCGCGCACCGGTGGTGGAAGCTCGCGCGGTGTCATGGGCGAGGCCGCGCCGCCGGCTTCGCCGCCGGCTTCTTGAGCTTCGAGGAATCAATCGCCGGCTCGAGATACACGCCGGACGCCTTGTCGGTAATCGATACTTGCTTCACTTGCCGCTCGGCGAAATCCAGGGTGATAGTTCGGCCGGTGACGTAGTTGATAGCCGGCGTGACCGTGGTCGTATCCTTCGCGGCGATGTGATAGTAGGAGCGAGCCGAGCCGAGCGAGACGAGCTGCCGAATTTGCGGACCGGACTTATCGGCCGGCGCAGCGGTGCCCGCGCGCGTGCCAGCCGGCGCGGCCGGCGTGGATGGCGCCGCCTTCGATCTCGCTTTCACCGTGCCGCTATCGAAGTACGCGATGATCGTGTCGCCGCGGAGCCAATCGTGCTCGCGCGTGCGGACCTTGAGCGTGTCCGGCACGCTCTGCGCGTAGGCGTCGCGGATCGCGCGCACTTCCTGGAGCCTTTGGGCCGGCATCTTGATGAAGAGCGAGTCGGAGAGAATGTCGTAGGTCGGCGACACCGCGTGCGCGCGCGACTTGCCCCAGGCATACGCTTGCTGCAGCAAACGATCGTGCATGCGGAAGTCGAGCGTATCGGCCGTCAGCGTCACGTCCTCGCTCACCATCTTGGCCGACCCCGAGGAGAGCACCCGTTCCAGCGCCCTGCTCTTGCCGAAGAGGTCGACGATGGTGCCCGAGAGCTGAAAGGGCCGCTCGCCTCGGCCGTCGATGACCGGCTTGCCGAGCAAGCGCGCGAACTCGCGCTGGCTGTTCAACACGGCTGAATCGCTGCGCGAGACGATATCCGGCCTGGTAATCTCGACCTTGCCGCCGGCGTTCACCAGCGTGTCGCCCTGCATGTCGACGTTGTTGGCGATTACGATCGCGGTGTCCGGGCTCGGCTTCTTGGTCACGGAATCGATCTGGACAATCGTGATCGTCGGACGGCCGGTAGCCGTCATGCGCGCGGTCGTGCGAATCGGCACAACGGCGCGATAGTAATCCGCCACCGGGCCGACCAGTTTCGTACCGGTCGGCAGCATCGCATCGACGTGTCCTTCGGCGTGCAGGTGCTCTTCGGCTTGCCAGTACGTGAGCCGGTCGCTGTTGAGCTTCACGCGCGGCTCGGTGTAGTGCACATGGCCGATGAGATTCACGATGCCGAGCGACTGGTAGTGCTCGGCACTGTCCGCGATCAGCACCATGCTCTGCGCGGGGCAGGTGAATGTGGCGCCCCCGCCAATGAAGAAACTGTAGACCTTCGGCGCCTTGCTACTCGTGTCGGCAGGCTTGTTCTCGATGATGTTCATGCGTGCGTCGGGCTGGGTAGTCATGACCAGATCGCACCTGCCCGCCGGCGCCTGCTGCGAGCGTGCAGGTGACGCCAGCGCGCCGGCGCTCGCGAGCAGGTACATCGCGCGCCACATCACCGGGGAGGCTTCGTCGCCGAGTCGGGCCGCGGCGGCGCCGGTAACGGCCTGGCCGGCGTGCCGGCCGGATCGCTCAAATTCACCGGCGTGGTCACATTCGGATTTTTCAAGATCTTGATGTTCGAGAGATTCGGGTCCGATGTGAAACCCACGCCCTTCACGGTTCGAGTCGTCTCCGTCAACACGAACGCGCTGTCGCTCGAGATCAGATTCGCCGTCTGTTGGAATTTGAGCTGCTCCGTGGTCAGCCGCTTTCCATCCTCGCTGATCACGATGACGTTTTTCCGCGCCTCCGTCTGGGCGAGCCGCGTATTGTACGTTCCTTCCTTGGACGTCAGGACGCCGTTCTTCTGCCCCGTCTGGGTGTAGAACGTGACGCGGACGTTGCGCAGCTCGATGCGCGAATTGTCATCGAAAAAGTAGCCCGTGTCCGCCTTGAGCTCGGCGCGCATCAGCCCGCGATCGGTGAGGTACGTGACGATGCCGTACATCGTTTGATCCGAAGTATCGCGCAGCGAAGATTTCCCCTGCGCCGTTGGCTGAATGCCTTTCTTCTCGCATGCCGCGAGCGAGATCACGGCTGCGAACACTGTGACCGCGCGCAGCCTCACGCGACGCCCGCCCGCAGCAGATCATGCAGGTGCACCATGCCAACCACGACTCCCGCGTCATCCAGCACGGGCATCGCCATCACGCCGCGCAACTCCTGCATGCGAAAGACCACGGCGCTTCCGAGCTCGCCGGCCTGCGCTACCTTCGGCGTCGACGTCATCACCTTGTCCACCGGCACATCCAGAAAATTGGGTTCGCGCTGCATCAAGCGCGTCAGGTCGCCGGCGGTCAGGACGCCCAGCAAACGCTTCGCCTCGTCAACGATCGCCACGGTGCCCCGTCGTTTGGCGAGCTGTACCACCGCTTCCCGCATGAGTGCCGACGGAGGCATCAGTGGCAAGTCCTCCGTCACCATCACGTCGCTCACCCTGGTCAGTAACTGTTTTCCCAGCGCACCGCCGGGATGCAATCGGGCAAAATCCTCGCGCTTGAACCCTTTCCGCTCGAGCAGCGCCACGGCGAGGGCGTCGCCCATCGCCAGCGCCGCCGTGGTGCTGGTGGTCGGCGCGAGATCGTGCGGGCACGCCTCTTCCCGCACCCAGGTGTCGAGCGTGGCATCGGCGTTCCGCGACAGCGTCGAGCTGCGATCACCCGTCAGCGCGATGATGTGTACACCGAGGCGCTTCAACTGCTCCAGCAGAGGCAGCATCTCCTCGGTCTCGCCGCTCTTGGAGATGCAGATGACGACATCCGATGGCCCGACAATGCCGAGGTCGCCATGCATGCTCTCGACCGGATGGAGAAAGCTCGCCGCGGTGCCGGTCGAGGTGAGGGTGGCCGCGATTTTCTGGCCGACGAGCCCCGACTTGCCCACACCGGCGACGATGACGCGTCCACGGGAGCTGGCGATGAGCTCGACCGCGCGAGCGAAGTCATCGCCCAGCCGCTTCTCGACTTCCTCGAGGGCCTCACGCTCCATGCGCAGCACGCGTCGTCCGCGCTCGATCATCTCCTCGGGCGTCATGCGCCACCCGCCGCGCCCGGTAGCGCACCGACGGCGTTGCGCTGGGCGATATACCGCGCGATCACCGCCTCCCAATCGCCGCGCGCCTTGAGCAGACACTCGGCGAATTCGCGGACGGCGCCCGCGCCGCCGCGGCGCTCGAGGGTGAGCGCGCAGGCCTCGCGCACCTCGTCCACCGCATTCGCGACGGCGACGGGAAGTCCCACCTCGCGCAGGATCGCGAGGTCCGGAATGTCGTCGCTCAGGAAGGCCGCATCGGCGATGGCGATGCCGCGGCGCGTGAGCACTCGGTGGAACGCGGGCAGCTTCCGCGCGTGGCGGTCCTGCTCCACGTCGTCGATGCCAAGCTCGGCGGCACGCATGCGTACGCTCGCCGATTCGCGGCCCGTCACGATCGCGACGGCAATCCCGGCCTCGTGCAGAAAGCGCACGCCGAGTCCGTCCTGGATGTCGTAGCGCTTGAGCTCGACCCGCTCGCCATTGCAGTCGCCGAGGTAGATGCCGCCGTCGGTGAGCACGCCGTCGACATCGAGACCGACCAGGCGAATGCGGCGCGCCAGCTCCGGCGCAATGGCGGAGCTGCTCATCGCCGGCACAGGTGCCACGTGTCGACCGCGCGCAGAATCAACTGGTCGAGCTCCGCCAGCGGCATCATGTTGGGCCCATCGCTCGGCGCGTGCGCGGGATCGGGGTGCGTCTCCATGAAGATGCCGTCGGCGCCGGCGCCGATGGCGGCCAAGGTGAGCGCCGGAATGAATTCGCGCACGCCGCCACTCGATCCGCCCTCGCCGCGCCCGGGTTGCTGCACGCTATGGGTCGCGTCGAAGATCACCGGGGCATCGCAGGCGGCACGCATGCGCGCGAAGGAGCGCATGTCGACCACGAGATCGCCATAGCCGAAGAAGGACCCGCGCTCGGTCACGGCAAGCTCCGCGGAGCGAACCTCACGGGTGGCGAGTGCCGAATGCCGAGTCCCGGTGCCCTCGCGCACCTTCGCCACCGCCCCTCGCATCCCCTCTGGATGCATCCACTGCCCTTTCTTCACGTTCACTGCTTTGCCCGTCGCACCGGCGGCGAGGAGCAGATCCGTCTGTCGGCAGAGGAAGGCGGGGATTTGCAGAACGTCGGCGACCTCGGCCGCGGCCGCGCACTGTTCCGGGAGATGGACATCCGTGAGCAGCGGTAGCCCCGTAGCGTCGCGAACGCGCGCGAGTGCGGCGAGCCCTTCATCGATGCCCGGCCCGCGTGCGGCTCCCAAGTTCGATCGGTTGGCCTTGTCGAAGCTCGCCTTGAAAATGATCCCACCTGGCACGCGCTCGGCCAACCGCGCGAGATGCTCGGCGACGCGCAGGTTCAGCGCGTCGCTCTCCAGCACGCACGGCCCGGCAATCAGAAAGAGCGCGTCGCGCGGAAAGAGCATTGCGTCAATCGTCTGCGTGAACGTGGCGCTCGGTGCCGCTCGCCCGTGAGGCACGGGCGCGGTTGGCCCGCAGCGCCGCACCAACGAAGCCGGCGAAGAGCGGATGCGGACGCGTCGGGCGGGACTTGAGCTCGGGATGGAACTGGCAGCCGATATACCACGGATGATCCGGAATCTCGACCATCTCGACGAGCGAGCCGTCCGGGGACAGGCCGCTCAGCACCATCCCATTCTCTGAAAACAGGTCGCGGTAGGCGTTACTGAACTCGTAGCGATGCCGGTGACGCTCGCTGATCTCCGGGACGCCGTACGCTTCCGCGGCGAGCGAGCCGGGCTTGAGGCGGCACGGATAGGCGCCGAGCCGCATGGTACCGCCCATGTCGGTCACGTGCTGTTGCGATTCCATGAGCGAGATGACCGGGTGCGCGCACTCGGGTGCGAACTCGCTCGAATGGCTGTCGTCGAGCCCGCACTTGCCGCGCGCGAACTCGATCACGGCGGTCTGCATCCCGAGACAGATGCCGAAGAACGGCAGGCCGCTCTCTCGCGCGAAGCGAATCGCCTCGACCATTCCTTCCACCCCGCGCACGCCGAATCCGCCCGGCACGAGCAGTCCATCGAACTCGGCCAGTATCGTCTCCGCCTTCTCCGAGGACGTGAAGACATCGCTCGAGAGCCACGACAGGTCGACGCCCACATCGTTGGCGATGCCGCCGTGGATCAGCGCCTCCTGCACGCTCTTGTAGCTGTCGATCAGCGCCGTGTACTTGCCGACGATCGCGATGCGCGCCCTGGACTTCGGCGCGATGACGCGGCCGACCATCGTGCGCCATGCGGTGAGGTTTGGCGTCTGCGGTCCGAGCTGCAGCCGCTGCGCCACGCGCGTGTCGAGCCCCTGCTCGTGGAAGGACAATGGAATCTCGTAGATCGTCGGCACGTCGCGGCTTTCGATCACCGAGCCGAAGTCGACGTTGCAGAAGAGCGCGATCTTGCGCTTCACATCTTCCGAGAGCGCGTGCTCCGACCGGCAGATGAGGATGTCGGGTTGGATTCCGATCTCCATGAGGTCGCGTACGGAGTGCTGCGTCGGCTTCGTCTTCACTTCGCCCGCGGCACTGATGTACGGGACGAGGGTGAGATGAATGAAAATCGAGTTGTCGCGGCCGATCTCCTGGCGGAACTGTCTGATGGCCTCGAGAAATGGCAGCGACTCGATGTCGCCGACCGTGCCGCCGACCTCCACGATCACCACATCGTTGTCGGGCGCGACGCGCTTCATCGCCGCCTTGATCTCGTCGGTGATGTGCGGGATCACCTGGACCGTCGAGCCGAGGTATTCGCCGCGCCGCTCCTTGGTGATCACGTTCAGGTAGATGCGGCCCGTCGTCACGTTGTTCGACTGCGACAGCGCGCGATCGAGAAACCGTTCGTAGTGGCCGAGGTCCAGATCGGTCTCAGCCCCGTCGTCGGTGACGAACACTTCACCGTGCTGGAACGGCGACATCGTGCCCGGGTCGACATTGATGTACGGGTCGAATTTCATCATTGTCACGCGCAGGCCGCGCTCGACGAGCAATCTGCCTAACGAGGCGGCCGCGATCCCCTTCCCGAGCGATGAGACGACACCGCCCGTCACGAAGATGTACTTGGTGGTCTGCTGGATCTGTGTCGTCGGCATTACGAATGTCCCCCGATGAAGTCGGTCCAGCGCGCGTTCGCGTTCACGAGATCCTCTTCCGTATCGATCCCCGGTTCGGGGGATTCATTCACCAGCGCAACTCCCATCGCCATCCCGGCGGCCAGCGGCCGGAGCTGTTCCAGCCGTTCGGCGCGCTCCAGCGGATGCATCGGCAGCGCGACCCACGCCGCCAGCGCCTCGCGCGTGTAGGCGTAGACGCCAATGTGCTGGCGCGCGAGGCGCGACCGTTCCGTGGCGTCGGCCTTATCGCGCAGGAACGGGATCTCGGCGCGCGAAAAGTACATCGCGCGTCCGTCGTCGGCGTGCACCCCCTTGACCACGCTCGGTGAGCCAAGCGACCGTGCGGAGATGGCGGCGGCCGCCGTTCCGAGCGAAAAGGCGCCGCTCGAGACCATCCGCGCGGCACCGCGAATGGCCGCGGCCGACACGAAGGGCTCGTCCCCTTGCACGTTGATGATCACGTCGACCTCCGCGTACTCCGGACGAGCGGCGACCTCGGCCACCCGGTCGGTGCCGGACGGGTGATCGCCGCGGGTCATCACGCACTCGCCGCCGGCGCCGGCGACCGCATCGGCGACCTCGGCGCTGTCGGTCGCGACAACGACGCGGTCCGCGAGGTCGAGCGCCGAGACGCGTTGCCAGACGCGGACGACCAGGGGAGCGCCGGCGAGGAGGCGCAGCGGCTTGCGGGGGAGCCGGGTGGCGCCGAGGCGCGCCGGAATCACGGCCAGCGAGCGCACGACGAAGGAACGGGGACGCGCCGTGGCGAAAATTTCACGCCCGGAAAGATACCGAATCGGCCGTGATGGCGCAAAGAAATTCGCTCAGCGCAAGAGCGATAGCCCCACGCCCCCGGTCGACTTGTGTGTCGATGGATCGAAGAAGATCTCCGCCCGGATGAAGCTCAGCTGCGCACGCAGGCCGACATTCTGATCGAAGGCGCGGAGACGGCGCACATCGGCCGCGCCGATCAGGTGTCGCAGCACGAAGGTGGGCGAGCCGAGCAGCGGAATTTCCCACCGAGCGACGGGAATCGTGTAGTTACTCTCGATGAACACCAGCTGGTCGCCGCCGCGTGACAACTTCTCGAGCGTGGGAATAGTGCCCTGCCCGCCGAGATACGCGAAGCGCTGCCGAGGTGTGGTGTCGCCGAAGGTGATCACGTTGTGCGTGAACAGGTCGAATCGTTGATCGCGGAAGGTCGGGAAGCCAATGCGGCCCTCGAATACAATCTGTTGGAATCGCTCATCTCGCGGCGTCTCGAACGGCGATTCGATCTCGGCGCGTAGCGTGGCGTGCACGCCCTGCGATTCCCAATCGATGCTGCCGCCCGCGAGCCCGGATGAGATGCGGCCCGGCTCGATCGCGGGGTTGGGGCGATACATCCCCTCCTCGGCGTCCCTGCGGTGCGCGAAACTCCAGGGACCGCCAGCCGCGACCGATCGCGCACGCTCCGTCTTCGCCCCGATCCAGCCCCGTACGTCGGCTCCGGAGGTTTGCCAGAGACGGCTGAGGCGCGCCTCGGCGAACTCGGCGCGGTAGTAGTTGCGGTAGTCGATGCCGCGAAGGAGGGAGGAGACGGAGTTGGTGAGGTCGGACTGAATCCACCGATCGTTCGAGAAGGTCGACCGTCCGCCATCGGCGTCGAGCGTCCAATCGCGTGCAAGGCGAACGACCGCAGAGGCGCTCGGGTCGACTTCGCCGAGGTTCGAGCGATAGGTGAGGAGCGGATCGATCGTCACCCGTCCGCCGACGAGGTTGATGCGCGGGCCGAATGGCAGCGCGAGACCGTCGACGCGATTGTATTCCGGAATCCGGAGGCCGTAGGCAAGTGGAAGGACGATCAGCTCGACCTGTTCCGCTCGCGTGCCGACATCCTGGAGCTCGATCGCCGTTGGCGTCCTCGCTACCTCCCACGCGGCGTCCGCAAAGCTCTCGCCGCCGCCATCTACCTTCGCTAGGGCGGAGCCGTAGGTACCGCCGCCGATGGCGATCACACGTCCGTGAATCTGCGCACCGGGATGCGTGAACAGGTCACCGTTGATCACGATCACGTCGCCATTCACCGTGCTGGCGACGGTCGTGCGTGCGCCGATCACGATCACCGTAGTCGAGTAGGTCGTGTCCCGGCGAAGGTCCACCCGCTGTCCGCTGCCTACGATGAGGTGATGTGGCTTGGCGAGCGCCTCAGAGAGAATCGTGGCGGCGCGGCCGCGGATCGGGCTGCGGATGACGACCGTCGATTCCTGGGCGAACAGCGCATTGGCGAGGAAGCCAAGGCACGCGGCTGCGCAGATGCTCAACCAGCGAAGGAGCGATCGATTCACGCGAGAGTCTGGCGGAGGAAGTTGGCGAGCAGCTGTTTGCCATGAACGGTCAGAACGGACTCGGGATGAAACTGCACGCCCCAGACCGGATGATGCTTGTGTCGAACCGCGTGAATCTCGTCGGCATCGTCCGCAGCCCGCGCGATGACGTTCAGCTCGGCCGGCAGCGAGTCGTGCTCGACGATCAGCGAATGGTAGCGCATCACCTCCAGCGGCGATGGCAGTTCGTTGAAGATGCCGCACCCGTCGTGCACGATCCGCGAGGTCTTGCCGTGCATCACTCGCTTGGCGCGGACCACTCGCCCTCCGTACGCCTCGCCGATCGCCTGATGGCCGAGACACACGCCCAGGATGGGAATTTCCGCCCCCCACCGCCGTACCACCGACACCGTTATTCCCGCTTCCGAGGGCGTGCATGGCCCCGGGGACAGCACGATGGCGGACGGCGCGAGCGGGCCTATGTCGTCCACGGTAATGGCGTCATTGCGACGGACCACGGGCTCCGCGCCAAGCTCGCCGAGATACTGCACGAGGTTGTACGTGAAGGAATCGTAGTTGTCGATGACGAGGATCACGGGGGGAAAGATACGACCGCGCGGGCGTCCAGTCAGCCGCGCGGATGAAACTGCTTGTGCACGCTTCGCAGGTACTCCCGGTCGACGTGCGTGTAGATCTGTGTGGTCGAGATGTCGGCGTGGCCGAGCATCTCCTGCACGGCCCGCAGGTCCGCACCGCCCTCGAGCAGGTGGGTCGCGAAGCTGTGCCGCAGGGTGTGCGGCGTGACGCGCTTCTCGATCCCCGCCTTGTCGACGTACTTCCGGAGAATCTTCCAGGCGCCCATGCGCGAGAGCGGAGTGCCCCGCGCGTTGAGAAAGAGCACTGACTTGCCGCCGCCGCGCTCCAACCGCGGCCGCAGTTCGCGCGCGTATACGGCCACGGCTCCGATCGCGCGACGGCCGATGGGCACCAGGCGCTCCTTGCTCCCCTTGCCGAACACCCGCACCAGGGCCTCATCGAGCATCACGTCGCGCACGCCGATCGAGATCCACTCGGACACGCGGAGTCCGGCGCCATAGGCGAGCTCGAGCATGGCGCGATCGCGGAAGGCGAATGGCTCATCGAGCGTCGCCGCGCCGATCAGCCGCTCGACCTCCTCGACGGTGAGCACGTCGGGCAATGTGCGCCACCGCTTCGGCGTCTCCAGCCGCTCGCTCGGATCGCTGACCACGAGCCCTTCGCCGAGCAAGAAGCGATAGTAGGTGCGCACCGCCGACACGTTGCGCCGGATCGATGTCGGCGCGAGGCCTATGTCCTTGAGGTGGTAGACGAATTCGCGCAGCTGGCGTGCGGTGACGTCCTTGGGAGAATTCGCGCCTTTCGTTCTGGCGTAGATCGCGAAGCGTTCGAGATCGCGTGCGTACGCGTCCGCCGTGTTTCCAGACGATCCTTGCTCGATCTTCAGAAAGTCGAGGAATCGCTCGAGCAGGAACGCGCGGGCAATCTCGTCGCCGGCTTTCACCTCGCGCGCGAGCTACTCGCCACTACCGCGCGCTATGGTGGCGACTGCAATGCAGGCCAGCCCCTCGCCGCGGCCGATCCATCCCATCAGCTCGTTTGTCTTGCCCTTGACGCTGACGGCATCGGGCCGGAGGCCGAGTGCGCGCGAGAGGTTATCGCGCATGAGATCGCGATGAGGGGCGATCTTGGGCGCCTCGGTCACCACGGCAACGTCGACATTCGTGACACGCCACCCTTTGGCGCGCACGCGGTCGACCGCCGCCGCCAGCATCTCCAGCGAGTCCCGTCCCTTGTTCGTGGCATCGGTGTCGGGGAACATCGCGCCGATGTCGCCGAGCGCGGCGGCACCCAAGATGGCGTCGGTCACGGCATGCGAGACCGCGTCACCGTCGGAGTGACCCACGAGGTGAAAACCGGCCGGAATTTCGACCCCGGCCAGCCGCATTGGCCCGCCTGGCGCGAAGCGATGGGAATCGTAGCCGATGCCGGTCCTGACTTGTGCGCCGGTCGGGTTCCCGCTTGGGGGCGTTGGGCGCCGGGGGTCAGGCATGTGCGGGCAACCGGCGTCGGACGTCGAGCGTCGGAAACAGCCAACGGGTGTGTCCGACGCCCGGTGCCAGAGGCCCGACGACGCTGATCATGCTGCCACATCCGCGACCGGAATGATCGAATAGTCCTGCCGCCTGCGCGCCGCCGTGAACCCGGCATCCCGAATGAGACGCTCCATCTCGGCCACCGTCGTCCGGTGCGTCGTGTTCGCGCTCGACACGACGTTCTCCTCGATCATCAGTGAACCGAAATCGTTGCAGCCGAAGCGCAGCGCGACCTGACCGATCTTCATCCCCATCGTCACCCAGCTCGACTGGAGGTTCGGCACGTTGTCGAGCACGATGCGCGCGATGGCGACGGTGCGCAAATAGTCGATCGCGTCGGTCTTCTGCATGTGCGACATCGTCGGCGTGTTCTCGGGCTGCAGCGGCCAGCAGATGAAGGCGGTGAACCCGTTCGTCCGCGCCTGCACTTCGCGCACGCGCTCGAGGTGCTCGATGCGCTCGGCCAGCGTTTCGCCGATCCCATACATCATCGTCACCGAGGTCTTCATCCCTTCCTGGTGCGCGATCTCGGCGATCTCGAGCCAGCGGTCGGCGCCGGCTTTCTTCTTGGCGACCAGGTCGCGGACGCGCTGCACCAAAATCTCACCGCCGCCGCCGGGAATCGAATCGAGCCCCGCCTTCATCAGCTCACGAATCACCTCGCGCGCATCCATGCGAAATACCTTCGCGAAGAAGTCGACCTCGCTCGGGCTGAACCCATGGATGTGAATCGGGTGATACGTCTTGATGTAGCGCAGCAACTCGAGGTACCACTCGAACGGGATGTACGGGTTGTGGCCACCCTGCATCAGAATCTGGACCGCGCCCATCCCCTTCGCCTCGTCGATCTTGGCGCCGATCTGCTCGTACGAGAGCGTGTAGCCCTCGTTGTGTTTCGGCCGCCGATAAAAGGCGCAGAAGCCGCAGTCGGCGACGCACACATTGGTGTAGTTGATGTTTCTATCGATGATGAAGGTGACCGTATCGCCCGGATGCTTTGCCTGCCGCACGCGGTCGGCCTCGGCGCCAAGCTCGAGCAGCGGTGCATTGGTGTAGAAATCCAGGATGTCGCGCATGGGTTCGCTACTCATTAGGCGGCGGGAAGGAACGCCAGCGAGCCGTTCGGCACCTGGCCGAGTGCGGCGAGACGCCGGAAGAAATCGGTGAGCCCCGCAAGGTGCGAGTAGCTCAGCCGGTAATCGAGACCCGACAGGTATTGCGCGCAGGTGGCCTGCGCCATGCCGGTGGCGTTCGCGGCCTGCGCCGCCAGCGCATCGAGATGTGCCAGTCCCCAGTTGCGGGATTCGATCAGGCTCGCGTGTACGGCGAGCGCTTCGCGCACCGGTGCTGAGCGGCGGGCGACCCAGACGGCGAAGACGAACGGGAGGCCCGTCCAGCTCTTCCAGATCGCGCCCAGGTCATACACGTGAGGATAGATGGAGCCGCGCGATGCCAGCAGGAGCGCAGCGTCCCCGATCACCAGACGCGCGTCGTGCGGCTCGTCGCCCATATGCTCGACATCGCTCGCCTCGGCGTCGCCATTGGCGAAGTCGGGCGAGGCGTGCCACACGTTGTCGAACAGCAGACGCAACAGCGCGACGCTGGTCATCGAGCTACGCGACAGGAGCACGCGGCGATCGCTCAATTCGCTGGCCGGCCGTTTGGAAAAGAGCAGTACGCTTCGCACCGGGCCGTCGCACGAGATCGCGAGGTCGGGCAGGAGCACGTACCGCTGCGCATCGCGCGCGTACTCGACCGCGGACACGACGCTGATGTCGAGCGCGTCGCCCGCCATCATCGTATTGAGCGCGCTCGGTACACCGTCAACCAGCGTCGCCTCGAGCGGAACGATCCCGCGATCGATCGCCCCGTAGACGGGGTAGCAGTTGATGTACGGAATCCGTCCTACGCGCATCGCTACGCCGCCTCGGCGGCGTGCGCGGCCGGCGTCGGATCGTCGAAACCGCGGATCGGATTGTAGAAGGAATCGCGCTCGACCGGAATCTTCCGGGCGCCGCGGATGAGCCGCAGCAACTCGTCGAGCGACATCCCCTGCGCCGTGTGCGCGCCCGCCTCGTGATAGATCTTCTCGCGAACGACCGTCCCCTCGAGATCGTTCACCCCGAAGTGCAGCGAGAGCTGTGACACCGGCGTGGTGACCATGATCCAGTGCGACTTCACGTGCTGGAAGTTGTCGAGAAACAACCGGCCGACCGCGAGGTTGCGCAGATCGTCGAAGCCGGTTGTCGCCAGCCCTTCCATGTGCAGCGTGTGGCCCAGCTCGTTGTTGTCGGGATGATAGGCGAGCGGAATGTAGGCCAGAAATCCGCCTGTCTCATCCTGCAGATCGCGCAGCATGTGCAGATGCTCGATCCGGTCTTCTATCGACTCGACGTGGCCATAGAGCATCGTGCAGTTGGAGCGGATGCCGAGCCCGTGAGCCACACGGTGCACGTTGATCCAGTCTTCGGCCGCGAGCTTCTTCTCGGCAATGATCGCCCGCGCGCCCTTGCTGAATACTTCGGCACCGCCGCCTGGCATGGTGTCGAGTCCCGCCTCGCGCAAGGCAATCAGCGTGTCGGCGACCGACATTTTCTCGATGCGGGCGATGTGCGCGATCTCGACCGCCGTCAGTGCCTTGATGTGCACCTGCGGGTGTCGCTGCTTGAGCCCGCGGAACATCTCGGCGTAGTAGTCGAGCCCCGCCTGCATGTCGAGCCCGCCGACGATGTGGAACTCGCGCACGTACGGATTCGCCGCGGCCTCGGCGTAGGCCTGCTCCATCGTGTAGCGATAGGCGCCGTCCTCTCTTGGGAGGCGCGCGTAGGAGCAAAAGACGCACGTCTTGCGCAGGATGCAGACGTTGGTCGGATTGATGTGCTGATTGGCGGCGAAGAACACGCGATCGCCGTGCTTCGCGCGGTTGGCCGCATCGGCGATGCCGCCGAGGCCGAGCAGGTCGGGCGAGCGGAACAGCGTGGCGCCGTCATCGTTGGTGAGTCGTTCGCCGGCGCCGACCTTCTCGGCGATTCGGCGGAGGGCCGGATCGGTCACCAAACCGATGTTGAAATCCGTCGCGAGTGCCATTGCTGCTGTGCTCCGTTATGCCGCGTGCGACGCACTGCCCCGGTGCGCTAGTCGGCGAATCGCTTGAGTGCCAGCGAGACGTTGTGGCCGCCGAATCCGAAGCTGTTGCTCAATGCGGCGTTCAGATCCCGCTCGGCCATGACGTTGGGCGTGTAGTTCAGGTCACATTCGGGATCGGGCGTCGTGTAATTGATCGTTGGCGGCACCTTGCCGTCACGGATCGCGAGCGACGTGATGACCGCCTCGACGGCTCCTGCGGCGCCGAGCATGTGTCCCGTCGCCGACTTGGTCGAGCTGACGTGGAGCTGGTTCGCCGCGTCGCCAAACGCCCCGCGAATCGCCTTCGTCTCGTTCACATCGTTGGCCGGCGTGGAGGTGCCGTGCGCGTTCACGTACTGCACCTCGGACGGAGCCAACCCCGCATCTTCCATCGCGCGCTTCATGGCGCGTTGCGCGCCTTCACCGTTCGGCGCCGGGGCAGTGAGATGATAGGCATCGCCCGTCATTCCATACCCGACGATCTCGGCGTAGATCCGAGCGCCGCGCTCGAGCGCGTGTTCGAGCTCCTCGAGTACCACCACCCCCGACCCTTCACCCATCACGAATCCGTCGCGCGTGGCGTCGAATGGGCGCGATGCCGTCTCGGGCGAGTCGTTGCGCTCGCTGAGCGCCTTCATGTTGGCGAAACCCCCGATCGCCATGGGGGTGACGGTCGCCTCGGCGCCGCCCGAGAGCATCACGTCGGCATCGCCGTATTGGATGGCGCGAAATGCATCGCCAATCGCGTGGGCGCTGGTAGCGCAGGCAGAGACGGTCGCGTAATTCGGCCCCTTCGCGTTGAAGCGCATGGAGACGATGCCGGCGGCTATATCGGCAATGAACATTGGGATGAAGAAGGGCGAGATGGTCTTCGGCCCACGGGCGCGATACTGGTCGTGCTGCTCCTCGAACGTCTGCAATCCACCGATGCCGCTTCCCATGATCACGCCGGTCCGCTCCGGCGCGTAATTCTCCCCGTTCGCCATGCCGGCATCCTGCATCGCCTGCACCGACGCCGCGAGCGCGTACTGCGTGTACGGATCGAAGCGGCGCGCTTCCTTCTTGTCCATGTACATGGGCGCGTCGAATTTTTTCACTTCGGCCGCAAACTTCACGGCGAAGTTCGTCGTGTCGAACTTGGTGATTGGGGCGGCGCCGGACGTTCCGGCGAGGAGCGCACTCCAGGTCGTCGCCACATCATTGCCGACGGGCGTGACTGCACCAAGGCCCGTGACGACGACCCTGCGTCGCATTACGCAGCCACCTTCCCGCGGAGGTAGTTCAGCGCATCGCCGACGGTCCGCAGCTTCTCGGCGTCTTCGTCGGGAATGTCGATGTTGAACTCCTTCTCGAACTCCATCACGAGCTCGACGGTGTCCAAACTGTCGGCGCCGAGATCCTCCATGAAGCTCGCATCGTCGGTGAGCTTTTCACGCTCGACGCCCAGCTCCTTGGCGATGATTTCCTTGACCTTTTCCTCGAGATCGGCGGCCATGTGTCGGGACTCCTGGACGGGTAAAGTGTGTAGTGCGTTGCGTGCTGCTTGCCGCGTGATGCGCCCACGGTGCTCGTCACGCAACACGAAGCACGCAGTCGCAGTACGCCAGGGGAAATCTACATAACCATTCCGCCGTCCACCACGAACAGCTGGCCCGTGATGTAGGCGCAGTACTCCGACGACAGAAAGGCGACCATCGACGCGACGTCGCCCGGCGTGCCGAGGCGGCCGAGGGGGATCTGGGCGCTGAGGGTGTCCCGGGCGTCCTTGGTCATCGCCGCGGTCATGTCCGTCTCGATGAAGCCCGGTGCGACCACGTTGGCGAGGATGTTTCGCGAGGCAAACTCCTTGGCGACCGATTTGGTGAGCCCAATCAGGCCAGCCTTGCTCGCCGCGTAGTTTGCCTGCCCCTTGTTCCCAATGATGCCGACGACGCTCGAGATGTTGATGATCCGGCCCCAGCGCCGCTTCATCATGCCGCGCGTGGCGGCGCGGATGGTGGCAAAGGCGCCCTTGAGGTTGGCGTCGAGCACGGCGTCCCAGTCATCGTCCTTGAGCCGCAGAAGGATGTTGTCGCGCGTGACCCCGGCGTTGTTCACCAGGATGTCGAGCGCGCCGAACTCCTGTTCGACGCCGTCGATCAGCGCCTGCACCGACGCCGTATCACTGACATCGGCCGCGAAGCCGCGCGCCCCGCCGCCGAGGGCGCTGGCGACTTCGGTCGCTTTGGCGGCATCCCGGCCCGCGACCGCGACGCGTGCGCCACAGCTGGCGAGCCGCTGCGCAATCTCACGCCCGATGCCGCGCGTGCTGCCCGTGACGAGGGCGACCCGGCCGCTCAAGTCGATGCGCATGCCGTCGCTCACGCGGCCAGCCGGGCGGACAGCTGCTCGATGTCCGCGGCCGTGCCACAGGTCACGGTCTGCGCGCCTGGCACGATGCGCTTGACGAGATTGCCGAGCACGTTCCCCGGACCGAGCTCCACCCAGAGCGCGCCGGGATGGTCGGCGGCCATGCGCCGCACTTGCTGCGTCCACCGCACCGGGCTGGTGAGCTGGCGCAATAGCAGCGTTCGCACGGCGGCCGCATCGCCCACCGGCTCGGTCGTCACGTTGGAGTAGACCGGAAACACGGCCGCGCGCATGCTCGTCTGACTCAGCGCCTCGCGGAGCCCCGCGGCCGCGACCTCCATCAGTGGCGAGTGGAACGCTCCGCTGACGTTGAGCCTGAGCGCGCGCTTGGCGCCTGCCTCCTTGCACAGCTCCATCGCCCGCTCGACGCCGCTCACTTCGCCGGAGATCACGAGCTGCTCGGGCGTATTGTAGTTCGCCGCGACCACCACACCGGCTTCGGCGCTCGCGCGCGTGCACGCCTGCTCTACCTTGTCTTCGCTCAATCCGAGAATGGCCGCCATCGCGCCAGGGCGCTTCACGCCGCTCTCGAACATGAGCTCTCCGCGCAGCCGAACGAGTCGGCCGGCGTCGGCGAGCGTGAGCGCGCCCGCGGCGTGTTGCGCCGTGAACTCACCCAACGAGTGACCCGCGGCGGCGACGGTCCGCGAGGCGAGCTGTTCGCGAACGATCGCCCACGCCGCCGCGCCGTGCGCCAGCAGCGCCGGCTGCGCGTTCTGCGTCGAGGTCAGCTCCGCCTCCGGACCCTCGAAGCAGAGCGTGCTGATCGGAGCGCCGACAGCGCGATCGACTTCCTCGAATGCGGCGCGCGCGGCCGGGTACGCGTCATAGAGATCCTTTCCCATCCCGGGCTTCTGCGACCCCTGACCGGGGAACAGCAGGATGACCTCCACTAGAGCCGCACGATCGTCGAGGCCCATGTGAAGCCGGCGCCGAAGGCGACCAGCAGAACGGTCGACCCCTCCCCCACGCGACCCTGCTCGATCGCTTCATCCAGCGCAATGCCGATCGATGCCGACGATGTGTTGCCGTATCGGTCGACGTTCACATAGACCTTGTTCATGTCGATCCCGGCGTGCTTCGCCGTCGCTTCGATGATGCGCACGTTCGCCTGGTGCGGGATCATCAAGTCGATGTCCTTGCCGGTGAGTTTCGCGCCGTCGAGCGCACGGTCCGCGGCGTCGGACATCGAGCGCACGGCGTGCTTGAACACCTCGCGGCCCGCCATCTTCACCAGGTGACTCCTATCGTCGAGCACGGCCTGCGACATCGGGATCGACGCACCGCCACTCGGACGATACAGCAGCTCGGCCAGCGTGCCGTCGCTCCGCATGTAGGTCGACAACATGCCGCGCCCCTTGGTCGACTTCTTGAGGATCGTCGCGCCCGCTCCGTCTCCGAACAGTACGCAGGTGGCTCGGTCGGTCCAGTCGACGATCGCGCTCATTTTCTCCGCGCCGACGACCAGCACCGTTTCGGCGGTGCCGTTCATGAGCAGGCCTTCGCCGATGGTCATGCCATAGAGAAATCCGGAGCACGCCGCGGAGATGTCGAACGCGGCCGCCCGCTTGGCGCCAAGCTCGGCCTGCAGATCGACGGCGGTCGCCGGCAGCAACCGGTCTGGCGTGGCGGTACTCAACACGATCACGTCGAGCTCGCCCGGCTGCACGCCCGCGCGCTCCATGGCGATGCGTGCCGCGCCGGCGGCCATGCTGCAGGTCGTCTCGCCATTCTTCGCGATGTGGCGCTCGACGATGCCCGTGCGCTCGACGATCCAATCGTGCGACGTCTCCAGCCCCATCGCCGCGAAATCGTGATTCGTCAGCACGGTGACGGGCGCCGACCGTCCGGTGCTCGCCAGCATCGCGAATGGACGCTTCACCCGACCTTCGCCGCCTTCGAGCCACCGAACCGGCGGCCGATGTGCTCGCTCATGCGCGACTCGACGGCGCGAACCGCGAGCTTGACGGCATTCTTGATTGCGCGCGACGACGACGAGCCGTGCGAGATAATGCTGACGCCGCGCACGCCAAGCAGCGGGGCGCCGCCATAGTCGGAGTAGTCGAAGCCCTCGAGCGCGTTGGCGAGCTTGTCGCTCTCGACACCGCTCTTTTTGAGACGCCCCACCATCAGCGTGGGCATCGACTCGTAAAATTTGAGCAGTACGTTGCCGACGAATCCGTCGCAGACCACGACGTCCACTTCGCCGCGCTCGCTGCCTCCCGCGAGAATGTCCCGCCCCTCGACGTTCCCGACGAAGTTGAGATCGCTGTCCTTGAGCAGCTGGTGCGCTTCGAGTACCGCCTTGCACCCCTTCTCGGCCTCCTCGCCAATGCTGAGCAGCGCGACCGCGGGATGCTCACGACCGAGAATGTCCTGTGCGTAGACCGATCCCAATCGCGCGAAGTCGACCAGCTCTTGCGCCGAACAGTCGACATTGGCGCCGGAGTCGAGCACGACCACGGGCTCGCGCGACGTGGGAAAGAGCGTGCCGATGGCGGCGCGCTTGAGATCGCCGTGCAACTTGAGCATGACCGTACTGGCCACCATCTGCGCGCCGGTGTTCCCCGCGGAGACAAAGGCATCGGATTCGCCGGCCGCCTGCATCTTGAGACCGACGACCATCGAGCTGTTCTGCTTGTGCCGGATGGCCGAGGCGGGCTTGTCGCTCATCTCGATGACGTCGGGCGCGTCGATCACGGTGATGCGGGAGCGCACGGCGGAGTGCTGCGCGAGCTCGCCGGTGAACAGCGAATCGAGCAACGGGGTGATGACGCTGGCCTGCCCGACCAGCTGCAAGGTGTGCGAAGGATCGAGCTCGGCGAGCGCGAGAATGGCTCCCGCGACCGGCGCTTGAGGCGCGTGATCGCCCCCCATCGCGTCCAACGCGATGCGCGCCAAGGCTTAGCCTTCCCTGGCCGCTACCCGCTGCTCAGCCGCGTAATAACCGCACTCGGCGCAAACGCGATGCGGGCGCTTGGGACTCTGACAGCGCGGGCACAGCTGAATGGCGATGGCGGGAGCTTTCTTGTGCGTGTTGCGGGCGCGCTTCTTTCGTTTCGAGGTGCGGCGTTTCGGGACGGCCATGAGAGTATGATCGCGTTGAAATGTCTGGAGCTACTTGGAGAGGTCGCGCACGTTGCGCAGCGCTTCCCAGCGGCCATCGGTCGCCGACTCGGGCGGACATCCGCACGCACCGGCGTTGAGGTCGGCACCGCAACGGGGGCAGAGCCCCTCACAGTCGTCGCGGCACACGGCGAACGGCGGAATGCTGAGCACCCACGCTTCGCGAACCGCTTCGCGCAGGTCGACCTCCTGAGTGCGGTGGTCGATCGGGTACACGTCGGGATCCTCCACCTCGTCCTCGTCCCCGGCATCAGCCTCGGCGAAGAGCAAGTGCAGGTCGTCCCCGACCTTTACTTCGACGTCCGTGAGGCACCGGCGGCATTCCATGGCCGCCATCCCCTCCATGTGACCGCTGAAATAAAAGCGGCCGGGCCCTGCCTGGCTCAAACGACCCGTCACGCGGATGGGCTGAGACGGCGTGGGATCAACCTCTTGCCACACCGGATCATCCGCACCGAGCGACCCATCGACCTTGGCTGCGTGCTGCAGCAGGTCTCGAACGTTGAAGGACAGCATAACCTCTTAACTTAGCACCGACTTGGGGGGCCTGGTAGGGTGACCCGAACTGCGGCTGCGGGGTGTGGGGAGTTGGCTGCGGTTGCCACAAAGACTGGTAGGCCAACCACTCCCCACTCCCAAACCCGCTTTCCTACGCCAGGTCCGCCTCCGCGAAGAAGAACGCGACCTCCCGGCTCGCGTTCTCGTCCGAGTCAGAGGCATGGATCGCGTTCCGCTCCTTGGACTCGGCGAAGAGCTTGCGCACCGTGCCGGCCTCGGCCTCCGTGGGGTCCGTGGCACCGATTGCTTTGCGCAGCGAGGCGATGGCGTCGTCTTTCTCGAGTGCGAGGGGCATGCACGCGCCCGACGTCATGAACGTCGTAAGCGAGCCGTAGAATGGGCGCTCGCGGTGGACTGCGTAGAATTCTCCGGCTTGAGCGCTCGAGAGCTGCAGGACGCGGGCCGCCTTGACCTTGAATCCCTGACCCTCGAGGTGCGCGATGATCTTGCCAGCTTTGCCTGCGCCGAATGCATCGGGCTTGATGATCGCAAGCGTTCTCTTCCCAGCCATGACTGATCCTCTATCGAGAGTGGTTCGTATGGTGTCGCGACAAGTTAACCGATGAGCTTACGAACGATGTCGCCCCGCGTGAGGAAGCCGACGAGCTTGCCTTCGCGCACGACGGGCGCCTGCTCCACGTCCTTGTTGGACATGAGGCTGGCGACCTCGGCCAGCGGTTGATCGGGCGAGACGCAGAGCACCTGCCGCGTCATGACATCGCGGACGGTGCGTTTGCCGGCGCCCACGCCGCCGGGTGCGTTCGGCTTGCGGGCGCCGCCCTGTAAATACATGTCGAGCAAGTCGCGCAGCAGCTCGCGCTCGCCGAGCATTCCCACGAGCAGCTGGCTGTCGTCGACCACCGGTAGCGCGCGCACGCCGCCCATCGCCATCGATCGCGCGGCTTCGCGCAGCAGAGTCTCTGGCCGGGCGGTGCGCGGTCGCTCCGTCATGATGTCGCGCACAGCAAGCTGCGGAGGCAGCTCGACCGCGTTGAATACTCCATGCGAGGCGATCGCTTCTGGTGTTGCCGCCGCGAGAATCTGTTCAACGGTCTCCGCCTTCGCGAACAACCGGCCAATGGCGCCGAGTACCTGCAGATAGCGCGCGGCGAGCCGGGGTGGCGCGACCACCAGCATGACGATGCGCGCGCACTGCGCCTCCCCATCGCCGGCGTCGCGCAGGATCGGCTCGCTCGCCACACCGAGCGCGATGACGAGATCGCGCGCGACGTCCGTTCGGTAGTGCGCGAGAAAGGCACGGTCGCCGAAGGAGACGATGTCCTCGCCGCGCAACTCCTCGACGCGTCCGCGCATCTTTTCCGGATCGCTCACGTCGCCATTGGCGACGAGCCGCTCGAGCAACGCGAGCGCGCCCGCGCGCAGCGTGCTTGCCTCGAGGGGCGCGAGCACGCGCTGCGGTGCGATCAGGTCGGACAGCTTCACTGGCGAGATCAGTTCTTCAGGCGGGCTTGCAGCAGCGAAACGACGTCGATCGGGCGCTTGGCCACGCCCATTCCAGCGTTCTCGAACGCTTGAATTTTTTCGGCCGCCGTACCGGACGAGCCGGAGATGATGGCGCCGGCGTGTCCCATTCTCCGTCCGGGCGGCGCCGTCTGCCCGGCGATGAAGCCGACGACCGGCTTCGTCATCTTCTCTCTCACGAAGGTCGCCGCCTCCTGCTCGTCAGTGCCGCCGATCTCGCCGATCATCGCCACGGCCTTGGTGTCCGGATCTCTCTCGAACGCCTCGAGGCAATCGATGAAGTTGGTGCCATTGATCGGGTCGCCGCCGATCCCGACGCAGGTGGTCTGTCCAAGTCCCACGCGCGTCATCTGGAAGACGACCTCGTAGGTCAGCGTGCCGGAGCGACTGACGAGTCCGATCGGCCCGGGCGTGCAAATGCGGCCCGGGATGATCCCGACCTTCGACTTGCCAGGCGAGATGAGTCCCGGACAGTTCGGGCCGAGCAGTCGCGCGCTCTTCTCCTTCACGAACGGGTAGACACGTGTCATGTCCAGCACCGGCACACCTTCGGTGATGCAGACGATGAGCGTGACCCCCGCATCGGCCGCCTCCATCATTGCGTCGGCGGCACCCATCGGCGGCACGTAGATCACGGTGGTGTTGGCGCCGGTTTCCCTCACCGCGTCGGCGACGGTATTGAAGATCGGGACGGTCCCCTCGAATTTCTGTCCGCCCTTGCCCGGCGTGACGCCGGCGACCACCTGCGTGCCGTACTCGATCATCTGCTTCGCGTGGAAGCTGCCGTCGCGCCCGGTGATCCCCTGCACCACGAGCTTGGTCGATTTGTCGATGAAGACGCTCACGCGGCCTTTCCTCCCGTCGCCAGCTGCACCGCCCGCTGCACCGCTTCATCCATGTCCGTCATCGCGGAGAATCCATTCTCTTGCAAGATCTTCAGCGCAATCTCCTCGTTGGTGCCGGTGAGGCGGATGACAATCGGAACCTTGAGCGGATTCTGCTTCGTCGCGGTGACGATGCCGTTCGCCACATCATCGGTTCGGGTGATGCCGCCGAAGATGTTGAACAAGATCGCCTTCACGTTTGGATCGGCCGTGATGATGCGCAACGCGTTGACGACTTTTTCCGGATTTGACGAGCCGCCGATGTCCAGAAAATTCGCGGGATCGCCACCGTAATATTTCACCAGATCCATCGTCGCCATCGCGAGGCCCGCGCCGTTCACCACGCAGCCGACGTTGCCGTCGAGCTTGATGAAGGTGAGGTTCGCTTTGCGCGCCAACACTTCGCTCGGCTCTTCGGCCGTTTCGTCGCGCAGCGCCGACAGATCGGCGTGCCGGTCGAGCTCGTTGTCGTCGATGACCATCTTGGCGTCGAGCGCGACCACCTCACCGGCGGGAGTCGTCACCAGCGGGTTGATCTCTGCCAGCGACGCGCCGCTCTGCAGGAACGCCTGATACAACTGCTTCATGATCTTCGCCGCTGCGCGCGCCTGCTTGATGTCGGCATAGAGGAACTCACCCATCCGCATCGCCTGAAAATCGAGCAGGCCGTATCGCGGATCGACCGGGAGCCGCATGATTTTCTCCGGCGTCTTCGCGGCGACCTCCTCGATGTCGATGCCGCCCGCCGGACTCACCATGAACACGGCCCGCTTGGAGGAGCGGTCCACGATGATGCCCGTGTACGCTTCGGTCGCGATGTCGGCCGCGGGGGTCACGAGCACGGTGTGCACGGTCAGTCCCTTGATCTGCATGCCGAGGATCTTCGACGCGACCGACTTGGTCTCATCAGGCGTCTTCGCCAACTTCACGCCGCCTGCTTTGCCGCGACCACCGGCGTGCACCTGTGCTTTGACCACCACCGTTCCCCCGAACTTCGTGGCGATCGCGGCGGCTTCGTCGGCCGTGTGCGCGATCTCCCCCGGTGGAATCGGGATGCCGGCGCGGCGGAAGATGTCTTTGGCTTGATATTCGTGGAGGTTCAACGGGCGGGCCTCAGATGTCGGATGTCAGATGTCAGTGGGGCGGTGCTTCTCGCAATTGTAGTTCGACTTCGCTTGCGTGTGCGTGTGCTTGCGCTCATTGATGAATGGTGGTGCCGGCTTCGCCGCGGACGGCGGCGCGGCCGCGGTGGAGCTCAGTGATGATCGCTCGGCCGCCGGTGCGATTCACGAACTCGATCGCCGCGCGAACCTTGGGGGCCATACTGCCTTCGCCGAACGCACCCGCCGCATCCAGCCGCAGCGCCTCGGTGACCGACAGCTCGCGGAGCGCACGTTGCTTCGGCGTTCCGTAGTCGGCATACACGGCATCGATGTCGGTGAGAATCAGCAGCAGCTTTGCCTCCAGGTCACGCGCGAGCACGGCGGCCGCCAAGTCCTTGTCGATGACGGCATCGACGCCCTCCAATCCTAGCACCGGATGACGGTACACGGGTGCGCCGCCGCCACCGCACGCGATCACGACGGTGTCGCCGTCCACCAAACGACGAATGACTTTCACCTCATGCACCGCCTTCGGCAGCGGACTACCCACCACGCGCCTCCAGCGTCCGCGCGCGTCCTGTTTCATCGCATGTCCTTCCGAACTGAGCTGCTCCGCCCGCTCGCGCGGTACTTCGTGGCCGATGAACTTGGTCGGCTGGGACAACGCCGGATCGTTCGGGTCGATCTCGACCTGGGTGATCACCGTCGCCACATCGCGATCGCTTCCGGCGTGCCGCAGTGCGTTCTCGAGCGACTGCTGGATCATGTAGCCGATCCAGCCGGCGGTCGCGGCGACGAGAACGCCGAGCGGGAGCGGGCTCGCTTCGTTTCGCGCCAGCTCGTTGCGCACGAGCTCGTCGCCCACCTGTGGGCCATTACCGTGCACGACGCAGAGTCCCCATCCGTCGAGCGCGAGATCGACGATCGGCGCGAGGCTCTCTCGCGTATGCCGAAACTGGTCGAAGATCGTCGAGCGCTCGCCCGCCGGTGCGAGTGCGTTGCCGCCGAGCGCGATTACCGCCGTCTCTCGCGCGATCATGGTTGCGTCCGCGGCGCGCCGAGCAGCACGCCGAGCGCCTCGTAGGCGCGGCCGAACGCCAGCCAGTCGCCGGCGCGCAGCGCGGCGCGCATCTGCGCGTACAGCGACTGCACGCGTCCGCGAAACGCAGTGGGCGATGTGGTGATGAGCGAATCGCTCGTGGTGCCGTTCGGCGCCCCAAACGCATCGGCGAGCGTGACTCCGGTGAGCACGCGGTCGGCATCGATCGCGGCCACGCGTGCCAAGGACGGCGACCCTTCGGTCGGCCAGAAGTATGTCGGCTGCACGAACACCAATCCGGTGCCGACCGGCACCGTACGAATGCGTCCGCGCACGAGCTTGGGCTCGCGCGCGCTCGTCTGCGCCGCGCTGTCGCTCGCGCGATGGAGTTGATCCGACAGCGCGCCCCAACTCGGACCAGGTCGTGCAAGGGGCACCCAGCGCGACAGGTGCTCCGGTCCTCCGGTCCCGACCACCGCTCCAACGACGCGACCCGCGCTATCGAGCGAAACGTCCGACAGCGCGAGGAGCGGCGCGCCGGCGCCGGCGACCAACATCAACGGCGGGCCACCGGAGGCGAGCAGGTCGTCGGCGCCATCGTTCCACGCGACCTGGCCACCGCGCAGCGCATCGCGACCGATGCCATAGCGCGCAACGATGTCGGCTTGGGCGTGGATCGCGTCGACCGCCGGTGGAATCGCGACGGACAGCGCCGACGGCACCCGCGACCAGGGCACGAACACGGACGGAAACTCGCGGACCCAGCTGCGCGCGACCGGATCGAGCTGTGGGTCGGAGACAAGCGATACTCTGCCGGTGGTCGCGTTGACGAGCGCCGTCGCCGAATGTTGGAAGTAGCTGAACTCCCCGCGAAGCGGCACGACGACGTGATGGCTGAGCGGATACCGCGTCGACGCCGAGTACAGATCAACGACCCACCACAGTGTGTCGCCGACCACCACGGGGAACTCCTGGCTTCCCTGCTCGAAGAACGGCACGAGCGCGTCCAACCGTTCGCGCACGTCGCGCCGCGAGATGAGCTTTGCGTTTGGCGATGGCGCATCGCCGAAGAACAGCCGGAGATTCTGCAAACTCCACGCGGCGGCGATGCGCGCGAGCGTGCCGTTCACTCGGGGCGCGGCGATGCGGTCCAGCGAATCGGCGATGAGCTGGACGCCTCCTGCCGAGTCGCGCACCAACACCGGCGCCACGAGCGGGCCATCCGAGGCGACGGCGCCAGCGACGTTGGCGTGCACCGGCTCGCCGCGACCGTCCACGGTCGCCGCGAGGATGCGCGTGACCTGCCACGAGGGACGCGTCGTCTCGCTCGGTGCAGGACGCTCGGGCACCAGTGCCATGATGCCTGCCGGCGCGCTGGTCCAGCCGATCCATGGAGCCGCGCCGCGCCGCTGCTGGGTCGTCGCCCGCGCCAGCACTGCGGGATCCCAGAGGGAAACGCCCCGCACGGCCTCCGCCCTGGTAGCGAATCGCGCTATCGTGTCGCCGCGAGCGATGCGATCGACCGCGTAGGCGCGGCGCGAGTAGTCGCCGCGCGTCTGCAGGAAGGAGACGTCGCGCGCCGCGATTTCGCCCTGCTTGGCGAGCCGCCAGGTCAACGCAGGCGCGGCTTTGCGCACGCCGATGCAGAGCACGAGCGATACGGCCACCGTCACGAGCGCCATGCGCACGTGCCCCTGCCATCCGGCGATGAGCACCGTGATCGCCGCGCCGATCAGTCCCGCGGACAGCACGAGATCGGCCTGCACGCTGGCGTGATGATCGACGTAGCTGAACGCGCCACCGGGCCCGTGCCCATCAATAAAATAGTTGTAGGCGTCGAGCCGGAGCGACCACGCCACAATGATCATCAGAATCGTGCCGAGCACGGTGAAGTGGCGGCGCACGTAGTTCGACACGTAGAGCGCGCCGCGCTCCCAGCGCAGACTTGGCGTGAGCGCGTACAGAAACGCGATGACGGCGCTCACCAGCAGCGTCGCGAAGAGTGACCAGACGAAGAGCACGGTCTCGAACGGCAACCAATACACGAAGAAGCCGAGGTCGGCCTCGAAGTACGCCACGGGCTCGCCGAAGGGGATGCTGATCTGCGTCAGGGCGAGCGCGGTCCACTGGTCGGACGGTATCGTGACGAGCGCGCCCAACAGAAGCGACAGCGCGGCCGCGCTGGCGACCAGATAGCGTCCGGGCACCTCCTCGGCGATCTCGAGGTTGGCCAGTCGCCGCGGAAAGCGAAGGGAGACGACGCTGTGCCGAACGGCGTACAAGTTCGCGAAGATGAACGCCGCGCCGGCGAGTCCCGACAGCGTCTTGAGAATGACGATGTAGAGCGCCTTGGTACGCCAGATCGCCGCGGCCCCGAGCGCATTGTACCACTGATAGTCGACGTAGATGGCGGCGAGCGCCCGGCCGGCGAGCAGCACGAGCGCCACAGACGCGAGCGCGATGAGCCACCAACGCCGCGCGTTCACGTTAGACCGCGACGCCTTGAGAGCGCAGCCACCCTTCCATCTCGGAGCGAATCTGCGCCAGTCGCTCCTCGGATTGCGCCTCGAACCGCATCACGAGCACGGGCTGCGTATTCGACGCCCGGATGAGTCCCCAGCCATCACCGAACAACACGCGCGCGCCGTCGACGTCGATCACGTCGTGGGTCGATCGAAAGTGGGCCACGGCTTTGTCGACCACCGCGAACTTCGTGTCGTCGGGGCAATCGACGCGAAGCTCGGGCGTCGATACGAAGTGCGGCACGTCCGAAAGGAGCTCGCTCACGCTCTTGCCCGAATCGGCGACGATGCGCAGCAGGCGGGCCGCGCCGTAGATCGCGTCGTCGTGCCCGTAGAATCCCTCCGCGAAGAACATGTGCCCTGACATTTCGCCGGCGACCGGCGCGTGCATCTCCTTCATCTTGTCCTTGATCAAGGAGTGGCCCGTCTTCCACATGACCGGCGTGCCACCCGCTTTGGTGATCATGTCAGGCAACACCTGCGAGCACTTCACGTCGAAGATGATCGGCTCATTCCGACCGCCGCGCGCCAGCACATCGCGCGCATAGAGGATGAGCACATGATCGCCCCAGATGATGTTCCCCGTATCGTCGATGACGCCGATGCGGTCCGCATCGCCATCGAGCGCGATGCCAATATCGGCGTGCTCGGCTTTCACGGCGTCAATGAGGTCGTGCAGGTTCTCAACGACGGTCGGATCGGGGTGATGATTCGGGAAGGTGCCGTCGCTCTCGCAGAACAGGCAGCTGACTGTCGCGCCGAGTCGCTCGAGCAGCCGTGGCGCCACGAGCGCGCCGGCGCCGTTGCCGCAGTCGAGCACCACCCGCACCGGACGAGTCAGCGGTCCCGTGCGCGCGATCATGTCATCAGTGTACCGCGCAATAATGTCCTCCTCGCGCACCGTGCCCGCGCCGGCCGGAAACTGCCCGCGCACGATCGTCTGGTAGAGCTCCTGGATCGCTTCGCCGTGCATCGAGCCCTTCGCGATGCTCAACTTGAATCCATTGTATTCCGGGGGATTGTGCGAGCCGGTGATCTGAATGCCCGCGACGACGGAGGTGTTATGGAGGGCCCAATAGTTGAGCGGCGTGGGGACGACGCCGATATCCAAGACGTCGACGCCGGACTCCGTCAGGCCGCGCACGAGCGCATCGCGCAGCCCGCTACCGCTCGGCCGGTTGTCGCGGCCGACCGCCACGGCGCCGCGTAGCGACCGTGCGGCCAACGTCGCGGCGAATCCTCGTCCGATCGCGTGGGCGACGCCGGCATCGAGATCCTGCCCCACGATGCCGCGCACGTCGTACTGTCGAAAGATCCCCTGCCGGATCGCCATCGTGGTTGTTCCTTCGGCGAGAATCGAACGGGGCCGCTCGCGCGGCCCCGGAGAAGTCAACGTTGCGGGCCCAGCGCCGTCGGCGCTACGTGAATCGAAGACGGGGGCGCGCCATCGCGCGCCCATTGGATCACCCGCCCCGGAAACACGCCGAACACCAGCAGCAGCACCACGGCCGCGCCTATGACGAACTCGGTCAGCGCGGGCGTCTGCTCGAACTCGGCCGCGCCGGCCGGCCGCGGCCGCATGAACATCACCATGATGACGTAGAGGTAGTAGCCCGCCGAGATCACGCTTGCGAGCACCAGCATGACCGAGAGGAACACCAGCGGCACCGGTCCCGAGAGCGCGGCCTGCAGCACGTACCACTTGGCGAAGAATCCCATGCCGCCGGCGATCGGAAAGCCGAGCAACGCGAGCATGAAAACCGCCATCGAGAGCGCGAGCGCCGGCCGCGTATTCCAGAGACCAGCGTAGTCGGCAACATCCTCGTGCCGCTCGCCCGCCTGTGCCAGCGCGATCACGACGGCGAACGCGCCCATGGTCGCCAGGGTGTAGGCGAGGAGATAAAAGAGAAACGCCTGCGAGCCCGTCACCTGCTGCCCGGCATAGGTGCCGACCGCGACGGCGACCAGTAGATATCCGGCGTGGGCGATACTCGAGTAGGCGAGCAGGCGCTTCATGTTCTTCTGCGCCAGCGCGATGATGTTGCCGCCGAACATCGTCACGACGGCGAGCCACGTGATCGGCCCGAGCCAGGCAGCGCGCGCGTTCGGAAAGGCCTCGATCCACACCCGCAGGAACGCGGCGAACGCAGCGGCCTTCACCGCCGCCGCCATGTACGCGGAGAAGGGCGTTGGCGCGCCCTCGTACACGTCTGGCGTCCACATGTGGAACGGTACGGCGGCGATCTTGAACGCGAAGCCGACGAGCAACAGCGCGATCCCGGCCGTGAGCATCGGCATGCCGAGCACGCCCTTGTCACCGATCACGGCCGCGATCGCCTGAAAGTTCGTCGATCCAGCGCCGCCGTAAATCAGCGCGATGCCGTAGAGCAAAAATGCCGTCGAGAACGCGCCGAGCAGGAAATACTTCAATGCCGCCTCGGCCGCCTTGCCCGAGCGGCGGTTGAGGCCGGCCAGCACGTAGACCGAGATCGACATTAGCTCGATGCCGAGGAACACCAGCATCAGGTCGCGCGAGGCCGCCAGCAACATCATCCCCGAAGTCGCGAGCAGCAACAGCACGTACGATTCGGCGACGATCATCCGCTCGCGCTTGGCGTAGTCGACCGCCAGGGCGATGCTGATGACCGTGGCGAAGAGAAAGAGCAGATCGGACGACCAGCGGAAGTTATCGACAGCAATGACGCCATCGATCGCCCCACGATTTAATCGCCACATCCAAATGATCGCGACGCCGGCGGCGATGCAGATGAACACCGCGCCGAGCGCGACGCGGCGCGAGTGCTCGATCGTGTCGCGTGAGCGGCCGGACACCGAGTACAGCAGCAGCAACATCGCCCCGCCCATCACGATCAGATCCGGGATGAGCGCCGCCATGAGCTGCGCGGAGACGTTCAGATCGAAGGGCATCTATCGGCTCCCCGCCGCGACGGGACCGTTGCACGACGCGGCGCCGTTCACCGATTGCACGAAGCAGCCGGCCGCGTTCTCCATGCGGCGGAGAATTGGCGCGGGGTAGATCCCGATCCAGAGAATCGCCACGACGAGCGCAGCCATCATCCCGAGCTCACGACGGTTGAGATCGAGCAGCACCTCGTTCTCCGGCTTGTCGAGCTTGTTGAACAGAATGCGTTGGATGGCCCACAGCAGATATGCCGCCGCGAAGATCACTCCGGTGGTGCCGAGCAGCGCGTAGTAGGGATGCGTCTTGAAGGCGCCGATGAGCACCAGAAACTCACCAATGAAGCCGTTGGTGCCCGGCAGCCCGATGCTGCTGAGCGACACGAGCGTGAGCAGCGCGGCGAACATCGGCATTACCCGGGCGATGCCGCCGTAGGCGTCGATCAGCCGCGTGTGGCGCCGCTCGTAGATCATGCCAATCAGCAGGAACAGCGCGCCGGTGGTGATACCGTGGTTGATCATCACCATCAACGCGCCCTGCACGCTTTGCACGGTGAGCGCGAAGATGCCGAGCATCACGAAGCCAAGGTGGCTGACCGACGAGTACGCGACGAGCTTCTTGAAGTCCGGCTGCACCATGGCGACCAGCGCGCCGTAGATGATTCCGATCACGGCCAGGGTGAGGATCGTAGCCTGCACCCACGGCTCCATTGCCGCCTGCGGGAAGAAGGGCATGGCGAATCGCAGAAAGCCGTACGTGCCCATTTTCAGCATGATGCTGGCAAGGATGACCGAGCCGGCCGTCGGCGCCTCGACGTGCGCGTCCGGCAGCCAGGTGTGGAACGGGAACATCGGCACCTTCACCGCAAAGGCGAGGAAGAAGGCGCCAAAGAGCAACAGTCCCCCCGTGCGGCTCACCTGAATGCCGCTCCGGATGAGATCGATGTCGAAGGTGGGTCCGTTGGGTCCGTTCTGCCCGTAGTGAGCCCACAGGTACAGAATCGCCACCAGCATCAACAGCGATCCGACCATGGTGTAAATGAAGAACTTGATGCTGGCGTAGAGCCGCCGCTCTCCACCCCAGATCCCGATGATGAAATACATCGGGATGAGCATGATCTCCCACATCACGTAGAAGAGCAGCAGGTCGCGCGCGACGAACGCGCCGAGCATGCCGGTGGTGAGTACGAGCATCAGCGCGTAGTAGCCGCGCGTCTTCACCCGCACGCTCGTCCAGCTGCCGAGCACGGCCAGCGGCATGATGAACGTGGTGAGCAGCACCATCATTAACGAAATGCCGTCGATGCCGACCGAGAACGTCGCGCCCCACGACGGAATCCACGGATAGTTCTTCGGCATCGTCATCTGCCAGCCGGACTGCGCCGGGTCGAACGACCACCACATGCCGGCCGAGACGACGAACTCGAGCAGGAGAGTCCAGAGCGCGACCGTCCTCGGCGCTTTGTCGAATTCGCCCTCGCCGTCGCTGCCGCCGGAGACCACATAGATCACGCCCGCTCCCACGAGAGGCAGCACGAGCAGGACCGGGATGATCCAGTGGTTGTACATCACCCAGAAGGAAGGACTCATCGTATCAGCGGAGAGTGAAAGCGCCGAGCACCGCGAGCACGCCGATCACGATCGCCCACGCGTAGGTGCCCACCTGTCCCGATTGGAGCGTCGAGCCGATCCACGCCAGCCCGCGCGCGAGCCAGGCACTGCCGTTCACGAACATGCCGTCGATCACCCCGGCGTCGAAGAAGCGCCATAGCACGTTCCGCGATCCGCCGACGACGATCGTGTCCACCGCCGCGTCGTAGACCTCGTCCACGTAATACTTGTTCGCCAGCACGCGCTCGAAGCCATGCTCCGGCGGCGCGTCGCACTTGGGAACCAGCGTTGCCGGCTTCAACCGGACCAGGGCGATCACGATACCCAGAAAGGCGATCGCCACTGCCGCGCCGATCAGCGCATACTCGGTCGACGCCGATGCCTCGACCGCCGGCCCCTTGGTGATCATCATCGTTGCTTCCTCGACCACCGGCTTGAGCCATCGGTCGAGCATCCCTTCCTGATGCGTGAACAGCTCCGGGATGTTCAGCACGCCGCCGAAGGCGCTCAGCAGTCCGAGCACGACCAGCGGACCGGTCATGATCCACGGCGCTTCGCGCAGATGCTTCTCTTCCTCCGCGCCCGAGCGGTTCGGACCATGGAACGTGTACAGCATCATCCGTGTCATGTAGATCGCGGTCAGCAGCGCCGCGGCCAGGCCGAGCGCGTAGATCACGTAGAGGAGCGTGCTCCCGGGAATGCCAAGCCAATGCGCGTCGGCGAGCGTCGAATGCCCGGCCCGCGCGAACACGGAGCCGAGAATCGCATCCTTGGAAAAGAACCCCGAGAAGATGGGAATGCCCGCGATCGCCAACGTCGCGATCCACATCAGCCAGAAGGTGACGGGCATGTACTTCTTCATCCCGCCCATGTTGCGCATGTCCTGCGCATCCTCGTGGCTGTGCGTCGCATGATACGCCGCGTGCATGGCGTAGATCACCGAGCCGGACCCGAGGAACAGCAGCGCCTTGAAGAAGGCGTGCGTCACCAGGTGGAACATGCCGGACACGTATGCCCCCACGCCGACGGCAATGAACATGTAGCCGAGCTGCGACACGGTGGAGTACGCCAACACCTTTTTGATGTCCCACTGCTTGAGGCCGATCGTCGCCGCGAAGATCGCCGTCAGCGCTCCGATGAACGCCACGGTAAGACTCGCCGCCGGCGACATCGCGAAGAGGAATCCGCTGCGGGCGATGAGATACACGCCGGCCGTCACCATCGTGGCGGCGTGGATCAGCGCGGACACGGGCGTCGGACCCGCCATGGCGTCAGGCAGCCAGACGTAGAGCGGAATCTGCGCGCTCTTGCCGGCGCATCCGAGGAACATGAACAGACAGATGATCGTGACCAGGGGTGTGGCGAAGCCGAGCGCGCCCGCACGCGATGCCACACCGACGAAATCGAGCGCGCCGAGATTGGACCACAGCATGAACATCGCGATCAGCAATCCGAAATCGCCGATGCGGTTCACGATGAACGCCTTTTTGCCAGCGTCGGCGTTCGCCTTCTCGGTGAACCAGAATCCGATCAGCAAGTACGAGCAGAGTCCGACCCCTTCCCAACCGATGAACAGCACCGGGTAGCTCGCGCCGAGCACGAGCACGAGCATGAAGGCGACGAAGAGATTCAGGTACGCGAAATAGCGCGGATACCCGGGATCGTCGCGCATGTAGCCGACGCTGAAGAGATGGATCAGGGAGCCGACCCCGGTGATCACCAGAATCATGATCATCGACAGCTGATCGAGCTGGAACGACCAATCGATCTGTAGATCGCCCACGGTCATCCAGCTGAAGTAGTGCGCGACGAAAGGCGTCGTGAAGTCGTGCGACAGCATGGCCGCAAAGATCGCGAGCGCGAGTCCGAACGATGCCACGAGCACCAAGGGGCCGATCACGCTCACGATGCCCGCGAAGCGGTGCCGCTTGGGAGCGTGGTCGTGCGCACCGGTGTCGTGTTCCACCGTGTGCGTGACATGCTCGACGCCGTGGTGTCCGCGATCGCCGTCGGACGGGTCGCCCGAGCCGGGCCTGTACGCGGATATCAAGGCGAGCGTTCCGTTGAGCGCGAAGCCGGCCAGCGGCAAGAGCGGCAACAGCCACGCCCACTCGGCGGCGGTGCCGGCGAGCGGATGCGCGGCGTTCGCCGCCGCCTGGGTGATTCCCTGAGTCGGAAGCAGCATCACCCTTTCAGCAGGTTGATGTTCGCCAGATTGACCGTCTCCTGATGACGGAAGATCGAGATGATGATCGCCAATCCTACCGCGGCCTCCGCGGCGGCGACGGTCATCACGAAGATCACGAACACCTGCCCCGTCGTGCCATGCAGCCGCGACAGCGCCACAAAGGACAGATTCACGGCGTTGAGCATCAGCTCGACCGACATGAAGATGATGATCGCGTTCCGGCGCGTGAGCACGCCGATCACGCCGATGGTGAACAGCACCGCGGAGAAGAACAGCGCTTCGGCGATCATACGGACTTCCTCTTGGCCAGAACAACGGCGCCAATGATGGCGGCGAGCAGCAGCACGCTCGTCATCTCGAACGCCAGCAAATAATCGCGGAACAGCGGCTCGGCGATCGGCGTCACGATGTTCGCGTGCAGATCGGGCGGCAGCGCTCGCATCGGCGGCAGCTTCTGGCGGCCGAGCACGAGCAGCTCGGCCAACATCGCCAGTCCGACAAAGGCGGCGGTCAGGCGCGTTCCATTGCTCCGAATGTCGGCGACGTCGCTCGCATGACCGAGATTGAGCAACATGACGACGAAGAGAAACACGACCATGATCGCGCCAGCGTACACGAGCACTTGGATCACCGCGACGAACTGCGCCTCCATCATCAGAAAGAGCGCGGCCAGGCAGAACATCGTGTTCACCAGCCACAGCGCGGCGGCCACTGGACTCTTGCGCGTCACGAAGGCGATCGCCGAGGCGATCGCGATCAACCCGAAGAGGTAGAAGTGGAACTGGAAGAGCAGCGATTCCGTGTTCATTCGCCCTTGGGGTCGGCAGGATCCCACATCTCGCAGACAGGATGCGTCTGCGCCATCAAACGCTCGAGATCGTAGACGAAGCTTCCCCGGCTGTACTCGGCGTTCTCGTAATGCCGCCCGAGGTGGATCGCCTCTTCGGGACAGACTTCCTGGCAGTAGCCGCAGAAGATGCAGCGAAATTCATCGATCTCGTAGACGAGCGGATAGCGGTTGCCCTCTTCATCCTCACCGGGCACGAGCTTGATGCAGTTGGCGGGACAGATTTGCGGGCAGAGGCCGCACGCGACGCATTTCGACTTTCCGTTCTCATCTCTCAACATGCGATGCGTGCCGCGCCACCGCGGCGCGAGCGCCCACTTCTGCTCCGGATACTGGGTCGTCACCTTGTCCTGCAGCATGTGCTTGAAGGTGAGCGCCATCCCCTTGAGCATGGCGCGCACATAGCTCGTCTGCTCGGTCGGGCGCTCGATGACCTTGACGTGAATCGACATGTCGAATGGGCCTCAGTCGCCCGGCGGCGCGGTGACGGCGGATGGTGATACAGGTGCGATCGCACTCTGCACGCTCATCGACCGCAACCGCATGAGCTCGGTCCGCTGTACGCGGCTGTACGCCGGGCTGATGATCTTGCCACGATCCAGGAACACGAACAGGCCGATCGCCATCAGGACGTTCAACCCGCCGAGCGCCGCCCAATACGGGGAGACGCCGTACCAATTCGCGCGTGGCACACCGAGCATGTCGAGCACGAGCAGCGCGGTGGCGATCACGACGATGTAGGCGAGCGCAAGGGGCAGCATGAACTTCCAGCCGAGCGACATCAGCTGGTCGTAGCGGAACCGCGGCAGCGTCCAGCGGACCCACATGAAGAAGAACAGGAAAAAGAGCAACTTCGCCAAGAACACGCCGAGTGTGAGCAGCGTCTTCCACACGGCCCACGGCGCCTGGTTCGGCAGCTGCCAGAACGGGAACGACCAGCCGCCAAAGAAGAGCGTGATCATCAACGCGCTGGCCGTCACCATGTTCGAATACTCGGCAATGAAGAACATCGAGAACTTCATTGCGCTGTACTCGGTGTGGTAGCCGGCGATCAGCTCGCTCTCGGCCTCCGGCAGGTCGAACGGTAGCCGGTTGGTTTCGGCGAAGGCGGCGACCATGAAAATGAAGAAGGCGATCAAGAGCGAGAACACGTTCCACCCCAACACCTGCTGCTGGTGCACGATCTCGCTCAGGTTGACGTTGCCGGCGAGCAGCAGCACCGCCACGGTCGACATTCCCATCGAGATCTCATAGGAGATCATCTGCGCGCTCGAGCGGAGGCCGCCGAGCAGCGAGTACTTGTTGTTCGATGACCATCCGGCGAGGACGATCCCGTACACGCCGAGCGATGAGATGGCGAGGATGTAGAGAAAGCCGATCGGGACGTCCGCGAGCACCATGGGAATCAGTCCAAAGTGCGTTGTCGGCCATGGCGCCGCGAAGGGAATGATCGCGAACGTGATCAGCGCGGGAATAAAGGAGAGCACCGGCGCCAAAATGAAAATCGGCATGTTCGCTGCGTCGGGGTACGTCTCCTCCTTCATGATGTTCTTGAGGCCGTCGGCGGCCGGCTGGAGCCACCCGCCCTTTCCGCCAACGCGATTGGGACCGTGTCGGTCTTGAATCCAGGCCGAGATTTTCCGCTCGGCCAGCGTGAGCAAGGCTACGCCGACCATCAGCACGGTGAAGATGATGAGCATCTTGAGGAGCGTGAACGCGAGCCAGGGGAACCCCGATACAACCGCGTCCGGCGAGTGGTAATCCTGAATCAGTGCCACTGCCGCGAGCATCACTTCGCCACCCCCGCCGGCTGGGTCGCGCCCGCGATCACCGCTCCGCGCATGCCTAGCGAATCGTATGTCATGCCGGCGAATTCAGGCCGCGCCTTCGCCAGCGCCGCGAACACTTCGCTGGCGAGGAAGTAGTTCGCGGGATCGCCGAGGGCGGTGAGGAGATCGGCCAGCGCCCACCACGTTGGGCGTGCCATGCCAGGCGCCTGCTTCGCCTGAAGAAACCGCTGGACGCGACCGGCGACATTCGTGAAGGTGCCCTCTTCCTCCGACATGTTCGCCGTCGGAAGGACGACCATAGCCTGGCGAGCCGTTGCCGGCAGCACTGTGCCGACCACGACCACCGCGCCAACCGAGGCGAGCGCGAGCGGATCGATACCCTCGAGGTCATCGTCGGCGATCACCAGCACCTCGCCACCGCCGAGCCCCGCGAGGGGCGCGTCGGTGCGCTGGAAGCCGAACAGCTCCGCCGCCCGCACATTGGCGGCGCGGTCGGCGCGTAGCGCGAGATTCGGCACGCCCGGCAGCGGCGCCTCGGGCCCCGTCTCGACGCGAAAGACGCCGCGCCCGCCGGTCTTCTCCACCAGGCGTGCGATCATCCACATCGCTTCGTTCGACAAGTTGGGCGACACCAGCGCGACGACTTTCTTGCCCCGGATCGCGGCGGCGGCCGCGGCCGTCGCGACATCCCAGTCCGCGGCGCCGAACCGGTCGCCCTGCCGAACGAGTGGCGCCTCCACACGATCCTGCCGGTTCATCCAGCGGTAGTTGAGCCGGCCGTAGTCGCACATGAAGAATTGATTCACGTCCGCGTTGGAGCGCGGACGCAGCCGCACGAGCACGTTGTCGCGCGTCTCAGCGATGGCGTTGCAGCCTTGGGTGCAGTTCGGGCAGACCGTCGGCGTACGGTCGAGCTCCCAGGCGCGCACCTTGTTCAGGTTGTCCTTGGACAGGAGCGCGCCGACCGGGCACAGATCGATCACGTTGCCCGCCCAGGCGTGCGTGAGATCGTGGCCCGCGGCTTTGCCGATCACCGCGCGGTCCCCGCGCTCGCTCACGTTGAGCACGCTGTCGTGCGCGACATCGTCCATGAAACGCACGCAGCGTGTGCAGAGAATGCAGCGGTTGGTGACGTAGAGAACGTCTCCGCCAAAATCTTCGACCGGGTTGAACCGTTTGGGCTCCGGACCAAGCCGCCCCTCCGCCCGTCCTTCGACGAACGTGTAGTCCTGCAGCTCGCACTCGCCCGCCTGATCGCAGATCGGGCAGTCAAGCGGGTGGTTGATCAGCAAAAACTCGAGCACGCTCTTGCGCGCCTCGAGCGCCTTCTCGCTATAGACGTGCACGATCTGCCCGGGCGCGACCGACGTCACGCAGGCGGGCGCGAGCTTCGGCGCCTTCTCGACTTCGACCAGGCACATCCGGCAGACCCCCGCGACTGGCAGTCCCGGGTGATAGCAGTAGTGCGGGATGAGAATCCCGGCCGTCTTCGCTGCCTCGAGGATCGACGTGCCTTCGGCGACGGTGACCTGCCGCCCCTCGATCGTCAGCTGAACCGTCTTCACGTCCGCCATTAGGCCGCCACCGTGCTGCTGGAGCCGCTGCGCAGCGGGCACCGCTTGCCCGTGATGTGGGCTTCGAATTCAGCGCGAAACTTCGCGATGCCGGACACGATTGGCGCGGCGCACGAGTCGCTCAGCACGCAAATTGTCTTCCCCGTCATCTGCTCGCTCAGCTCGAGCAGCAGGTCGAGATCCTTCATGGCGCCGCCACCCGCCTCGATGCGCTCGACGATGCGCGTGACCCACGCCGTTCCCTCGCGGCACTGCGTGCACTGCGCGCAGCTCTCGTGGGCGTAGAAGCGGCAGAGGCGCGCGATGTGGCGCACCATGCACTGCGAGTCATCATAGACGATCACGCCGCCGGATCCGAGCATCGATCCCTGCGCGACGAAGCCCTCGTAGTCCATCAGCGTCGCTTCGGCCTCCTCCATCGTCTGAATCGGTACCGATGAGCCGCCGGGGATCACCGCCTTGAACGTCCGGCCGCGCGGCGGTCCACCACACAGATCGTAGAGAAAGTCCTTGAATGGAAACCCGAGTACCACTTCGTAGTTGCCGGGCTTCGCGACGTTGCCGCAGACCGAGAACAGCTTCGTGCCCGTACTCTTGGGATTCGAAAGACAAAACGCCTTGTACCACGCGGCACCGCGCGTGAGAATGTGCGGCACCGCGGCGAGCGTCTCGACGTTGTTGATCGTCGTCGGCTTGCCGAACAACCCCGCGACGGCCGGGAACGGCGGCTTGATGCGCGGATTGCCGCGGCGTCCCTCGAGCGAGTTCATCATCGCGGTCTCTTCGCCGCAGATGTACGCCCCCGCCCCTTTGTGGATGTGCACATCGACGCGCTTGCCCGTGCCCATGGCGTTGGCGCCGAGGATGCCCGCCTTGTACGCCTCCCGCACCGCGGCATCCATCACGCGCAGCGGCTCCGTGAACTCGCCGCGAATGTAGATGTACGCCGTCTCGGCCCCGATCGCGTAGGCGCCGATGGCACACCCTTCGATGAGCGCATGCGGCGTCCAGCGCATGATCTCGCGATCCTTGAAGGTGCCCGGCTCGCTCTCGTCGGCGTTGCAGCAGAGGTAGTGCGGCTTGCCGTCGCCCGGCTTCATGAACGACCACTTCATCCCCGTCGGAAATCCGGCGCCGCCGCGTCCGCGCAGCCCAGATTCCTTGATGACGTTGACGATGTCGACTTCTGGCATGCCGAGCGCTTTCTCGAGCGCGACATAGCCGCCGCGCTTCTTCCATCCGTCGAGCGTGAGCGCCTCGGCGTTGCCGAAGTGCTCGGACAACACGGGCGTCTCGCGCGGATGCGACTTGTGGGGGAATCCCATTCGGTATCGAGTCGGTGGCGAGCGGTTATCGAAGCTGGGCGAGAATTTCGGGGACTTTCTGTACAGACACGGACTCGACGAACTCTTCGTTGATCATCACCGGCGTGGGGAACCCACAGGCGCCGAGGCATTCCACTTCGATCACGGTGAACTTGCCGTCGCCCGACGTCACACCCAGATCTCCGCAACCGGTGTGGCGCACGAAGGCATCGGCGACGGCGTCGGCGCCACAGGCGCCGCAGGGCGACGTGGTGCAGACCTGAATGAAATATTTTCCGACCGGATGCTGGTGATACATGGTGTAAAACGTGACCACGCCCTTCACGTACGCCGGCGTCAGCTCGAGCTCCTGCGCCACTTCGGCCATCGCCTGCTCACTCACCCAGCCGCGCTCGCGCTGCACGATCCAGAGTGCGGGAAGGAGCGCCGCCATCTTCGTCGGGTAGCGGGTGAACAGCTCGATGAGCTCCTGCTTGGGGCCGCCGACGAACACGGGCACGTGCTCCTCGGCATGACCGTGTTCGGCGGCGCCGTGTGCCGCGCCTGCGGGGGAGTGTTGGCCGCCCATCTCGTTCGCATTGGCTGCGCTCAACGGTCGATTTCCCCCATTACGATGTCGATGCTCGCGTTGATCGCGATCACGTCGCTCAGCAAATGCCCTTCGACCATGCGCGGAATCGCCGACAGGTTCACGAACGACGGAGGACGAATGCGCCAGCGCACCGGCTTGCCCGTGCCATCGCTCACCATATAGTAGCCCTTCTCTCCCTTCGGACTTTCCACCGCCACGTAACACTCGCCGAGCGGCGGACGCGGGCCTTCCATCACCTGCTTGAAGTGATGGATCATGGACTCCATGTCGCTCATCGCCTTCGATTTCGGCGGCAGGATCACGCGATGGTCGTCGATGTTGATCGGACCGTCGGGCAACCGATCGACCGCCTGCGCCAGAATTCGGGTCGACTGCCGCAGCTCTTCCATGCGCACGAGGTAGCGATCGTATACGTCGCCCTTGGTGCCGACCGGGACATCGAAGTCGTACGTCTCGTAGTCGAGGTACGGAAAATCCTTGCGCACGTCGTACGCGACGCCGCTGGCCCGGAGCATCGGGCCGGATAAGCCGTAGTTCAGCGCCTCGTCCTGAGACATGGCGCCGAGCTCGATGGTGCGGCCGACCCAGATGGAGTTCTTCGTCAGCATGCGATCGACTTCGTCGATCGTCTTCGGGAAGTTCGCGATGAAATTGCGGAGCGTGTCCATCCATCCATCTGGGATGTCGGCCGCCATGCCGCCAACGCGCGTCGCGGTCGTGGTCAGGCGTGCGCCTACCCAGCGCTCGAGCAGCGTGTATACGTTCTCCCGCTGCTGAAACGACCACAGAAACGGCGTGAACGCGCCGATGTCGATGCAGGTGGTGCCGAGCCAGACGAGGTGCGAGATGATGCGCGACAGCTCCATCGCGATCACGCGCAGCACGGTGCAGCGCGGCGTGATGTCGATGCCGAACAGCCGCTCGCAGCCGAGCACGAAGGCGACGTTGTTGCCGATGGAGTTGAGGTAGTCCTCTCGATCCGTCCACGGGATGATCTGGTTGTACTGGCGATACTCGCCGATCTTCTCGAAGCCGCAGTGCAGGTAGCCGATGTGCGGAATGCATCGCACGACCGTCTCGCCGTCGAGCTCGAGTACGAGACGTAGCACGCCGTGGGTCGCCGGATGCTGCGGCCCGATGTTGATCAGCATGTGCTGCCCTTCGAGGTCCAGCTCCTTGTCGTCGAAATACGACGGCGGCTCGAGTGTCGTCACCGCGCCGCCCTCGGTCACGCGTACCGGCGTGCGCGTCGGGCGACCCTGCGCATCCATGCCCGTGGTGCCGACCGCGACCTCGACCGTGCGCTTTTCGGCCATGGCTATTCTCCCACCTTCTCGCCGCCGGCGAGACGCTTGCGCATCTCCTCCGGCAGATCCTCGAACGCGTCGGCGACCGACAGCTCCTCCATCGAGTAGCGCGCTTCCGGATTCGCGTTGAGCGCCTGCTTCAGTTGCTCGGCGCGGCTGAAGCGGCCGCGCAGCGGAAAGTCTTTGCGCAGCGGAAATCCTTCCTTGTACTGCTCCCACATCAGGATGCGGCGCAGGTCGGGATGGCCGTTGAAGCGAATGCCGAACATGTCGTAGCACTCGCGCTCCAGCCAATCGGCGCCGCAATAGACCGGCCACACGCTGTCGACCTCGAGCGGAGATCCCTTAGTGATCAACGCCTTGAGGCGGAGGAAGCGGCGGAACGGCAGCGAGCGGAGATGCCACACCACTTCGATGGGCTGCTCGGAATCGCGGAACTCGACGGCGGTCACATCGCTCAGATAGTCGTAGCGCTGCTGCGCGTCATCGTGCAGCCAGCGGACGATCTCGCCGACGCGATTGCCCGGCACGATGATCGTCGTTTCCCCCCACACCACGTGCACGCTGGCGATCGCATCGCCGAACTTCACTTGCAGCGCGGCAGCGCTCGGGTTGATCGGGCCACCGCGATTCGGAACTTTTTTCGGCGTGATGGGCGCGGCGTCGGTGCCCGCGCTGCCCGGCATTGCCGGCTGATACGTCGGCATCAGAGACCCGAGCGCGTCTGGTGGACCGAGTTGCCGAACGGCTCGGACAGCTCGTCGATCGCCTGCGGCGGGATGTAGAGCCCGCTCTTGGGATCGGGCTCCATCTCGGCGCGCAGCGATTTATCGGCGCCCTTCTCACGCATGATCTTGTCCTGCAGGAGATTGATTCCGTAGATGAGGCCTTCGGGCCGCGGCGGACATCCCGGCACGTACACGTCGACGGGAATGATCGTGTCGATTCCCTGCACCACGGCGTAGTTGTCGAACATCCCGCCGGTTGAGGCGCAGGCGCCCATCGAGATCGCCCACTTCGGCTGCGGCATCTGCATCCAGATGCGGCGAATCACCGGCGCCAGCTTGAAGGGCACGCGGCCGGCGCAGATGAGTACGTCGGCCTGCCGCGGCGAGAAGCTCATGCGCTCCATGCCGAACCGCGCCAGATCGAAGCCCGACGCGGCCGTGGCCATGAACTCGATCGCGCAGCAGGCCGTGCCGAACGGCATCGGCCAGAGGGAGTTCGTCCGCGACCAGTTGATCAGGAAGTCGAGCTTGGTGGTCACCCACGCTTCGCCGCCTTCCGGCTCGACCTCGGCAAAGTGCGTGTCGCTTAGAGGAGTCAATCCCATTGCAACGCTCCCTTCTTCCACACGTAGACGAAGCCGACGAGCAGGATCAGCATGAAGACGACCATCTCGCCCAGGCCGAAAAATGAGAGCTGGCCGCTGGGGCACGCGCCGCTCACCAAGTCGACGGCACAGCTGAGGCGCCGGTAGTGGACGCCCCACGGAATCATGAATACGGTCTCGATGTCGAACACGATGAAGAGCATCGCGACCATGTAGAACTTGACCGAGAACCGCTCGCGCGCATCGCCGAGGACCGGGATGCCGGATTCGTACGGTGTCTGCTTGACCGGCGTTGGCCGGGGACGGAGCGTGAGGGCCGACAGTCCGAGCATCATCACCGCGTTCATGGCGACGAATCCGAGCAGCATCAGGACTGGCAAATACGCTTGCACCAAGCCCCTCCGGACTTCGTGAAAAATTTCACTTTCCCCAGTGCCGATAACTTATCCGGCCCATCCACCGCCTGCAACCGCTCACTGTTGGCTCGTGATCGAGCCGCCTAGATTCCCGCGCTCAGCCGTCCCGCTCCCCTGGTTCACGCACACCGCGCGCCGCGCGCATCACGCTGTGTCCATTAAGAATGACCGCTGGATTCGCCAGATGGCGACCGAGCACGGAATGATCGAGCCCTTCGAGGACCGCCAGGTGCGCGATGGCGTGATCTCGTACGGGGTGAGCTCCTACGGATACGACATGCGGGTCGCGCGCGAGTTCAAGATCTTCACCAACGTGCTGAGCTCGATCGTCGACCCGAAGAAATTCGATCCCAAGTCCTTCGTCGAGTTCGAGGGCGACTTCTGCATCGTGCCGCCCAACTCGTTCGCCTTGGCTCGCTCGGTCGAATACTTCCGCATTCCGCGCAACGTGCTGACGGTGACGGTCGGCAAATCGACCTACGCCCGCTGCGGCATCATCACGAACGTCACGCCGTTCGAGCCCGAGTGGGAAGGCTTCGTCACCCTCGAGATCAGCAACACGACGCCCTTGCCTGCGAAGATCTACGCCAACGAGGGAATTGCTCAGGTGCTGTTCTTCGAGGGCGACGAGGAGCCGGAGGTGAGCTACAAGGACAAGAAGGGGAAGTATCAGGGGCAGAGTGGGGTGACACTCCCGAGGTTGTGAAGCGCGGGTGTGACACCCCACGCTCACCCCGTGCCCGCGTAACCCTTCTCTTCCCTGGCGCCGACGCTCGCGCGCAGAAAATCCCTGTTCATTCTCGCGATCGTGTCGATGCTGATCTCCTTCGGACACGCCTCCTGGCATTCGCCGAACAGTGTGCAGTGGCCGAAGTGCTCGAGATCCATCTGCGCCACCATCGCGAGCACCCGGCGATAGCGCTCGGGTTGGCCCTGTGGCAGCAAACCAAGATGTGAGATCTTCGCCCCAGTAAAGAGCGACGCCGAGCCGTTGGGGCACGCCGCCACGCACGCGCCGCAGCCAATGCACGCCGCCGCATCCATGGCATCGTCGGCGCTCTGCTTGGCAACCAAAATCGTATTGGCGTCGCGCGGGCCGCCCGTGTTCGCCGAGATGTAGCCGCCCGAGGCAATGATCCGATCGAGCGCGCTCCGATCGACCGCCAAATCCTTGATCACCGGGAACGCGCGCGCGCGCCAGGGCTCGATGTGGATCTCGGAGCCGTCGGCAAAGCTGCGCATGTGCACCTGGCAGACCGCCGCTCCTGCGACCGGGCCATGAGCCACCCCGTTTATCATCAGCGCGCACGAGCCACAGATCCCCTCCCGGCAATCGTGACTGAAGGCGATCGGATCCCCGCCCTTCTCGCTCAGCCGCTCGTTGACGACATCGAGCATCTCGAGGAATGACATATCCGCGCTGATGTCCGGCGCGTCGTACGTCACCATGCTGCCGGCGGCCGTGGCGGACGGCTGGCGCCAGACGTGAAGCGTGAAGCGCATTACTTGTAGCTCCGCTGGCTGAGCTTCACCGCCTCGAACGTCAGCGGCTCCTTGTTGAGAACGGGCTCCGCGCCGTCGCCCGCGTACTCCCACGCGGCCACGTAGGCGAAGTGTTCGTCATCGCGTAGCGCTTCGCCGTCGTCGGTCTGATACTCCTCACGGAAGTGCCCGCCGCAGGACTCCTCGCGACGCAATGCGTCGATGCACATCAGCTCGCCCAGCTCGAGGAAATCGGCCACGCGATGCGCATGCTCCAGCGATTGATTGAATTCCATTCCGGTGCCGGGAACGGTCACATCGCGCCAAAATTCCGAGCGCAGCGCGCGAATCTCTTCGACCCCCGCGCGCAATCCGGCCGCAGTGCGGGCCATGCCACACTTGTCCCACATGATGTGGCCGAGCGCGCGATGAAACGACGTGATGGTGCGCGTGCCTTTCACCGCCATCAACTTCCCGAGCCGCGCCTCGACATCGGCGCGCGCGGTGCGCACCGCGGGCGAATTGTCATCGAGCGCCGGGAACTTGTTCGTGGCGATGTAGTCGTTGATGGTATTGGGCAGCACGAAGTAGCCGTCGGCCAATCCCTGCATGAGCGCGCTCGCGCCAAGCCGGTTCGCGCCGTGGTCGGAGAAGTTCGCCTCGCCGATCACGTGCAGCCCCGGAATCGTGCTCATCAAGTTGTAGTCGACCCACAACCCGCCCATCGTGTAGTGCACGGCTGGATAGATGCGCATCGGCACCTTGTACGGATTTTCGTCCGTGATGCGCTGGTACATCTCGAACAGATTGCCATACCGCTCGGCGATCTTCTGCGCGCCCAGTCGCGTGATCGCGTCGGCGAAATCGAGATAGACGCCGCGGCCGCCGGGCCCGACACCCCGCCCTTCGTCGCACACTTCCTTCGCGCTGCGCGATGCGATGTCGCGCGGCGCCAGGTTGCCGAAGCTCGGATACTTCCGCTCGAGGTAATAGTCGCGCTCATCCTCGGCGATCAGATTCGGCGGCCGATTGTCGCCTCCCTTCTGTGGCACCCACACACGGCCGTCGTTGCGCAGGCTCTCGCTCATCAACGTCAGCTTTGATTGATGCTCGCCGCTCACCGGGATGCACGTCGGATGGATCTGCGTGTAGCACGGATTCGCGAACGCCGCCCCGCGCTTGTAGGCGCGCCAGATCGCCGTGGCGTTCGATCCCTTGGCGTTCGTCGAGAGATAGAACACGTTGCCGTAGCCGCCCGTGCCGAGCACCACCACGTCGGCGATATGCGTCTCGAGCTCACCCGTCTGGAGATTGCGCGTGATGATCCCACGCGCGCGACCCTCGACGACGATCAGGTCGAGCATGTCGCGATAGGCGTACATCGTCACGCCACCCTTCGACACTTCCTTTTCCAACGCCTGATACGCGCCGAGCAGCAACTGCTGCCCCGTTTGTCCACGCGCGTAGAATGTTCGGGACACCTGCGCGCCGCCGAAGGAGCGGTTCGCGAGAAGGCCGCCATACTCGCGGGCGAACGGCACGCCCTGCGCCACGCACTGATCGATGATGTTCACGCTCGTCTGTGCCAGGCGGTACACGTTCGCCTCGCGCGAACGGAAATCGCCGCCCTTGATCGTGTCGTAAAACAGGCGAAAGACGGAATCGCCGTCATTCTGGTAATTTTTCGCCGCGTTGATCCCGCCTTGCGCCGCGATGCTGTGCGCCCGCCTCGGCGAATCCTGAAAGCAGAAGCAGCTCACCTGGTAGCCGAGCTCGCTCAGCGTCGCGGCCGCCGCGCCACCGGCCAGCCCCGACCCTACCACGATGATCCTGTGCCGCCGTTTGTTCGCGGGGTTCACCAGCTTGAGCTCGAACTTGTGGCGATCCCACTTCTGCTCGAGTGGGCCGGCGGGAATCTTGGATCGCAAATCCATGGTCGGCGCTACCTCACAAGTCCGGCGAGAATCGCCACGGGAACGAGCGTGAAGCCGAGCCACACGAGCACCGCCACCGCCGCGGCGACCGTGCGCCGGAGCGGATGCGCCGACGGTTGAATCGCGCCGAGCGTGCGGACGCTGCTCCATGCGCCATGATAGAGGTGCAGCCCGAGCGCGACCATCGCGATGATGTACAGCGCGGCCACCCACCAGATGCGAAACGCCCCGACGACGTTGGCGTAGACGTCATGCTCGCTGAACGGCACCGGCTGCAGTGTTCCCGTGGTGAAGTGCAGCAGGTGCAGAAACACGAAGACGAGGATGATCGTCCCGCCCCAGCGCATCGTTCGCGCGGCGAACGTCGACACCTGGTGATCGTACTGCTGGTAGCCGACCGGTCTCGCCGCACGGGCGCGCGCCGCCAGCTGGTACGCGGCGATCGCGTGTAGTACCACCGACACCAGCAGCACGCCGCGCGCGACCCAGAGCAGCGCGCCGAGCGAGCGCAAGAATGCCGAGTAGGAGTTGAGTTTCTCGGGGCCGCGGAATACCAGAAGGTTTCCGCTCAGGTGCGCGATGACGAAGCCGACGAAGATGAGCCCCGTCACCGCCATCACGATCTTCTTGCCGATCGTCGAGCGCCAGAACACGAGGAGCCGCATCGTATTCTTCCGATTCGTCGTCGATTACAGCTTTACGGCGGCCATCGGCTCCCGTACCGCCTCGGCGCTCTTCTGCAGCGCCGCGCGCTCGTCGTCGGCGAGATCGACCTCGATGATCTGCTCCAGTCCCGCGCGGCCGATCTTGCACGGTACGCCAAGGAACAGACCCGTCATCCCGTACTCGCCTTCGAGCCACGCCGCGCACGGTAGCACGCGCTTGAGATCGAACGCGATCGCTTCGCACATCTGCACCGCGGCCGCCGACGGCGCGTAGTACGCCGAGCCGGTCTTCAGGTATTTCACGATCTCGGCGCCGCCGTTGCGCGTGCGGATGATGATCTCGTCGAGCTTCGCGCGCTCGATGAACTTGGTGATCGGGATGCCGCTGACGGTCGTGGTCGAGATCAGCGGCACCATCGTGTCGCCATGGCCGCCGAGCACCATCGCCTGAATGTCCTGCACCGATACGTTGATGGCTTCGGCGAGGAAGCTGCGGTAGCGCGCCGTATCCAGCACGCCCGCCATGCCGAGCACGCGCTGCCGCGGAAAGCCCGTCACCTCTTTCGCGACCCACGACATCACGTCCAGTGGATTCGACACCATGATGATGATGGCGTTCGGCGACGTGCGCTTGATGTTCTCGGAGACCGTCTTGACGATGCCGGCGTTCGTGTTGAGCAGATCGTCACGCGACATGCCCGGCTTGCGGGCGATGCCGGCCGTAATGATCACGACGTCCGAATCGGCCGTCTCATCGTAGCCGTTGGTGCCGATCACGCGCGTGTCGAACCCCTCGATCGGCGCCGATTCCCATTGGTCGAGCGCTTTCCCCTGCGGCGTTCCCTCGACGACGTCGACCATCACGACGGTACGCGAGAGCGATTTCTCGGCGAGGCGCTGGGCGGTCGTCGCGCCGACGTTCCCCGCGCCAACGACCGTGATCTTGTTCAACATGATGATCTGAATGGACTGGGCGTGAGACTCACACTTCCGGATGCCCAAAGCTACTTCGCCCCGGTTCGGTTTGCAGTATCAGACATCTGACGTCCGACGCATTCAACCGCCGCTCATCTGAATTCAGTCACCCGCCCACCTGAGAGAGCGCTCGCAAACCACCTACCTTCATCTGCAACAGGTCGTGCTCCTTCGGCTTCTCGGCCAACGCCTGGGCATAGAGCGGCAGCAGATCGACACCGGCTCGGAGCGGATCGCGCAGGTTCACTTCGTGATCACCGTAGAGACAGGTGCGCAGTCGCCCGTCCGCCGTGAGACGTACGCGGTTGCACGAGCCGCAGTACGTGTGCGTCATCGGCGTGATGACGCCCACTGATCCCGGCGCGCCGTCGAAGTGGGAATACGCAGCCGGCCCATTCCCGCGCGCGGGTCCGCCGCCCGGCACGAGCGGTGCGATGGCCGAGAGTCGCGCGAGAATCTCATCGCTCGGCACCACATGCTCCCATGTCAAATCGCGCATCTCGCCCACCGGCATCAGCTCGATGAAGCGCACGTGCCACGGATGCTCCAGCGTGAGCCGCGCGAAATCCTCCAGCTCGTCGTCGTTGATGCCGCGCATGACGACGACGTTGATCTTCACCGGGCCGAGGCCAGCCCGCTCGGCCGCCATCGCGGCGGCGATGGGATCGAATGCGATGTTACGGCGTGAGATCGCCGCGATGCGGTCGGGCCGGAGGCTGTCAGCGCTCATGTTGACGCGGTCGAGTCCCGCTGACTTGAGCGTGGTCGCCAACTCCGGCAGCTTGGCGCCGTTGGTCGAGAGCGCGATGTCGGCTATGCCCGGCACGGCTCGGAGCATTGTGATCAGTCGCTCGAGATTCGGCCGGATGGTCGGCTCCCCCCCCGTGATGCGAAGCCGCGTCAATCCGTGCGGCGCGAGCTGTCGCACGATCTCGGCGATCTCCTCATACGTGAGAATCTCCGCCTTGGGAAGCCACGGCAATCCGTCCGCCGGCATGCAGTACACGCAGCGAAAGTTGCAGCGGTCGGTGACCGAGATGCGCAGATACTCGATGCCGCGCCCGAACTGATCGACCAGCACACTCACGTATGCTGCCCTCGATTCGCGCCCGATGGGTCGACCCACTCGCGCGTCCCGTCGGCGTAGGCCTCTCGCTTCCAGATCGGCACACGCCGCTTGAGCTCCTCAATCACGAAACGCGACGCGTCATACGCGCCCGAACGGCGCGGATGCGCGATGGCAATCGCCACGCTCGCTTCCCCTAGCTCGAGCGCGCCGAGCCTGTGTTCGATGACCACGTGATCCGTCGCGAACTGTTCCGCGGCCTCGTGGACGATCGCGCGCATTTCGCGCTCCGCCATCGCCTCATAGGCCGAGTACTCGATGCCGGTCACCGCGCGGCCATCGTTCATGTCGCGCACCGTGCCGACGAAGAGAATCGCCGCCCCGCACGAAGCATCCGCCACCTCGGCGAGCAGAGCGGCGACGTCGAGCGGCCTTGTCGTGATCGCCGCGCGCATTCAGCCACCCGCCACTGGCGGAATCACGGCGAGCTCGTCGCCATTTTTCAGCGCATGACTGCCGCGTGCGTACACGAGGTTTACCGCCATGAGCGGCTGCGGGGGCAACTGATCGCCGCCCGGTAGCGCCCGGATGTTCGCCAGCGCATCGGCCACCGTCGCGCCGGGCGCGAGCGTGAGGTCAATCGACGTACGACCGAGCACGTCGGCATACGAAGCGAACAGCAGCGCGGTCACGGTCATTGATTGGTCGAACGCTCGCGGATGAAGGAGTAATTCCGACTACGGACCCAGCCAAACTGCGAAGCTCATCACAGACTACACAGATTACACAGATTTCTCTTGCTAATGCCGTAATCTTTTCAATCGGCGCTATCTGTGATGAGCCTTTTACCGAGCCTAAGACGAAAAAGGCTCCCCGCCGATCGCGTGGAGCCCGACCTACCGAACCTGCCCACCAACGGGAAGTGCTTACGCGACCGACGGTTCGTCGGACGTTTCGTCGTCCTCGAGGTCGGCCATTTCTACCTGGGCAACCATTGCGCGCAACTCTTTCGACGGCTTGAACACAGGCACCGGCCGCGCCGAGACCTCGACGGGAGAGCCCGTGCGTGGGTTACGCGCCATGCGGGTCTTCCGGCGGCGGATCTTGAAGGTCCCAAAGCCGCGAACCTCGATGTTCTTCTGCTCGTGCAACGCCTCCTTGATCGCCTCCAAAAAGGCGTCAACGACGCGCGCGCAATCCTTCTTCGAGATCATCGGCCCCGCGGTGCGCGCGATCTGCGTCGTTACCCGCTCGACAAGGTCGGCTTTGGTCATCAATAAACCTCGGTGAGGCGCCTTCGCCCACGCGGCTCGGCGTGCGTCGAAGTTAGGACGTCAGTTCGTAGGTGTCAAGCGTTTGGCTCGCTTGCACTTATGCTCAGGTGGTACGCGCCCGCGCGGCGCTCGTGCCCGACCGCACCGCTCCCATAAATTCGGCGAACAACGGCCGCGCATCATGGGGTCCTGGCGCCGCCTCGGGGTGATACTGTACCGCAAACACCGGCAGCTCGCGATGCCGCATCCCCTCGATCGTCGCGTCGTTGAGGTTCATGTGCGTCACGAGGAGGTTGGGTGCGCCAGGAACCCCGTCCGCGTCGCCAGTCACCGCGAATCCGTGATTCTGCGATGTGATCAGCACCCGGCCACTCTCCAGCTCCCGCACCGGATGATTTCCGCCTCGGTGGCCATAGGTCATCTTCGTCGTGCTGCCGCCGAAGCTGAGCCCGATCAGCTGATGCCCCAAGCAGATGCCCAGCATCGGAATCTCACGCTCTGCCAGCGCTCGAATGATCGCCGGCGCATACGTGACCGCGGCCGGGTCGCCCGGCCCGTTCGCCAGGAACACCCCGTCCGGCTCCAGCTCCCGCACCGCCTCGGCGCTCGTGCTCGCGGGAACGACCGTGATGCGGCAGCCGTTGTCGGCGAACAAGCGCAGGATGTTTCGCTTGATCCCATAGTCGTATGCGACAATGTGGTACGTGGCGGTCGCGTCTCCCCACTCGAACGGACTCGGCGTCGAGACGACAGACGCGAGGTCGAGTCCCTCCATGGACGGACAGCTCTCGAGCGCGGCACGCGCCTCCTCTCCTGGCTCCTGCCCGGCGCCGATCACACCACGCATGACGCCCGCGGAGCGAAGGTGCTTGGTGAGCTTGCGCGTGTCGACGCCGTCGATCACCGGGACGTTTGCCTCACCGAGCCAGCTCACCAGATCGCCCGAGGCGCGCCAACTCGAAAATTCCGCCGAGAGCTCACGAACGACGACGCCGGCGATCTGCGCCCGTGGCGATTCTGGATCTTCGCCATTCACGCCATAGTTCCCGATCATCGGCGCCGTCATGACGACGATTTGTCCGCGATACGAGGGGTCTGTGAATACCTCCTGGTATCCGGTCATGTTCGTCGTGAACACGACCTCGGCGACGGCGGGCGCATCGCCGCCGATCATGCTGCCGCGAAAAAGGGTTCCGTCTTCGAGCAGAAGGAACCCTGGGCGACGCTCGGCTCGCATGGGAGCTACGGCTTCTTCGTCGCGGGCTTGGGCGGCGCGGTCACGGGCGCCACTGGCTGCGTCGGAAGCGGAACCGCGGGCGCCGCACCGGTCGGTGACGTCGGCGCGCGACCGGGCGCCTGCTGCTGCGAGAGCGGCTTGTCGAGGATCGACTGCGGCCCGCGGGCGCGGCTCGTCATGATTTGTAACGTGAGCGCGAGGAACAGCAGAACACCCGCGCCCCACCAGGTCATCTTGGTGAAAATCGTCGTGGCCTGGCGCGTTCCCACGAACGCATCGGGCGACGAGGACGCGCCACCGAAACTTGCGGCAAGCCCGCCGCCCTTCCCCGATTGCACGAGGATGGCGCCGACGAGCATCAGGCTGTCGAGAAAGAGAACGACGAGCAGAAACCGGTACATTCGCAGAACCAGATGGGGGTGACGTAACCGTTTCAAGCTACGCCGCTTAGGGGAGCAAATCAACCCCGCACGTTCGCGCCCACGGATCGGGCTCCATGCTCGCGCCACCCACGAGCAACCCATCTACGTTTTCGGCCGCCAGGAGGGATGCCGCGTTCCCCGGATTCACACTGCCGCCGTACAGAATGGGAACGTCGGCCGCTTTCGCGCCGACCACGTCCCGCAACACGTCGCGCAGCGCGTCGCGAATCGATCTATGCACTTGGGCCGCGTCGTCCGGTGTAGCCGTGCGGCCGGAGCCGATCGCCCACACCGGCTCGTAGGCGACCAATATGCCCGCGACGTGCGCCGGCTCGATCATCGAAATGCCCGCGCGGAATTGGCGAAGGCACACGCTATCCGTCTCGCCGCGCTCGCGCTGATCGATCGTCTCACCGACGCAGAGCATCGGCGTGAGACCGGCGCGGACCGCCGCCGCGCACTTCTTCGCGGTGTCTTCGTCTGTCTCACCGAAGACGTGCCGCCGTTCCGAGTGACCGACCAGCGCCAGTCGCGCGCCGGCGTCGCGTGCCATCGGTGCCGACGTCTCCCCGGTGAATGCGCCCTTGTCTTCCCAGTAGATGTTTTGCACGCCGACCATGATGTCCGCTCGCCCCTTGATCGCCTCGGCAACCGCGGGAAGAGCGACCGCGGGGGGAAAAAACAGGACGGTGCGATCCGAGCACCGCGCGTGTCGCGCGAGGAAGGTGCGCATGAACTCGCGCGCGTCGCTCGGCCCGTGATTCATCTTCCAGTTCGCGGCGAACACCGGTTTGCGCATCAGTCCTTCTTCTCGTCGAGCACGGCGACGCCGGGCAACGCCTTTCCCTCGAGAAACTCGAGCGACGCGCCGCCGCCCGTGGAGACGTGGCTCATTCTCGCCGCGAGCCCGAACGCCGTAACCGCGGCGGACGAGTCGCCACCACCGACGATCGTCGTCGCACCCGCCGAGGTTGCGCGCGCCATCGCCTCCGCCACGGCCTTGGTTCCCCGATCAAATGGCGGCGTCTCGAACACGCCCATCGGGCCATTCCAGATGACGGTCTTCGCCTGCTCGATCTCGCGCGAGAAAGTCTCGGACGAGCCCGGGCCGATGTCGAACATCGACTGGTCGGCGGGGATGGCGTTCCGCGGTACCGTGGTTGGCTCGCGGTCGAGCCCCGGCGCGACGCGTGCGTCAAGCGGGAGGGCGATCTTGTCTCCAGCGCGCGCCATGAGGGCCTTCGCCATGGACACGCGATCCGGTTCGATCAGCGACGTCCCCGTCTCCAGCCCCATCGCCTTGTAGAAGGTGCACGCCATCGCGCCGCCGATCAGGAGCTTGTCCACCTTCGGCAAGAGGCTCTCGATCACGTCGATCTTCCCCGAGATCTTCGCTCCGCCCAACACGGCGACGAACGGACGGCTCGGATTCGTGAGCGCGCCGCCGAGGTAGCGCAGCTCGTCCTCCATCAGCAAGCCGGCGACGGCGGGCTTCAGAGCGCGCGCGACGCCTTCGGTGGATGCATGTGCGCGATGCGCGGCGCCGAAGGCGTCGTTGACGTAGAAGTCGCCGAGCTCGGCCAGGGCGCGCGCAAGCCGCTCGTCGTTTTTTTCCTCGCCTCCGAGAAAGCGTGTGTTCTCGAGCAGGAGAATCGCACCGGCGGCGAGGGCATGCGTCGCCCGCATCGCCTCATCCGAATCAGTCGACTCGACGAAATTGACTTCACGCGGCGTCAACGATTGGAGATGCCGCGCGACCGGCTCGAGCGAGTACTTCGCTTCCGGTTTTCCTTTTGGCCGTCCGAGATGGGACAGCAGCACGACGCACGCGCCGCGGCCGGCCAAGTACTCGATGGTGGGAAGCGCAGCGCGGATGCGCGTGTCGTCCGTCACCGCGCCGGTCCCGTCCTGGGGCACGTTGAAGTCCACGCGCACGAGCGCGCGCTTGCCCCGCACTTCGGCGTCGGCGAGATCGCGAACTGTTTTCTTACTCATGGCGACTTTTTGCGACGACGCCTGGCGTGCAACCAGGTGGAAAACACGACGACCAGGATGCCGAGGACGAACAGGTAGATCCCATAGTACGAGTATGCCCAATAGCGGTTGAACTCGCGGATGTTCTTGAAGTTGAGCGACGAGACGACAACCGTATTGCCGGACAACCGTTTCATGCCGGAATACGCGAAGATGTAGAGCGTTGCCCCTCCGGCCAGCAGCGCGACGCCGATCGCATCGCGCAGGCGATCGGCGCGCGAGACGACGGTCGTCACGCTGCCCTCACAGCGTGCCGCCGATGAACCGGATCAGATCGACGCAGCGCGCCGAGTAGCCCCACTCATTGTCGTACCAGCCGCAGACCTTCACGAGGATGCCGTCGATGACGTTGGTGCTCTTGGCGTCGAGGATGCACGAATGCGGGTTGCCGATGTAGTCGGACGACACCAGCTCTTCCTCGGTGTACTGCAGAATTCCCTTGAGTGGCCCGTCGGCGGCGATGCGAAAGGCATTATTGACCGCCGCGACGGTGGCGGTCTTCTCGACGGCGACCACGAGATCGGTGAACGACACATCGGGCGTCGGGACGCGCACGGCGATGCCGTCGATCTTCCCCTTCACTTCGGGGATCACGAGCGACGTCGCCTTGGCGGCTCCGGTGGTGGTCGGGATCATCGACATCGCGGCCGCGCGCGCGCGGCGCAAATCCTTGTGCGGCGCGTCGAGCACCTGCTGATCGTTCGTGTACGAATGAATCGTCGTCATGAAGCCGTGCTTGAAGCCAAAGGTGTCACGGATGACCTTGACCATCGGCACCAGGCAGTTCGTGGTGCACGACGCGTTCGAAATGACCGAGTGCGCGGCCGCATCGTACTTGTCTTGGTTGATTCCCATGACGATGGTGATGTCCTCGCCCTTGGCCGGCGCGGAGATGATCACCTTCTTGGCGCCGGCCGCGATGTGCTTGCGCGCATCGTCGCCCTTGGTGAATCGTCCCGTCGATTCGACGACCACGTCCACGCCGAGATCTTTCCACTTGAGTTGCGACGGATCTTTTTCGGTCGTCACGCGAATCTCGTCGCCATCAATGGAGATCATGCCGTCGCCCGCGACGACATCGCCGTCGTACGTGCGGTGCACCGAGTCGTACTTGAAGAGGTGCGCGAGGGTCGCGGTATCGGTCAGATCGTTGACCGCCACGAAATCGATGTCGTCGAGGCCGTTCTCCTTCGCGACGCGCACGATCTGCCGCCCGATGCGGCCGAAGCCGTTGATGCCCACCCGAATGGCCATGAGTCGATCCGTGAGTGTGAATTCCCGATCGTCAGACGCGATCGCCGGCGGCCGGCGCGCGAGCGAATGTAACATAGCTGATAATGCGCGCCCCGCCCGCGAAGAGAACCGCGGCGCACTGGGCGAGTGTCGCTCCCGTCGTGAGCACGTCGTCGACCAGCACGAGGTGTGCGCCGCGAAGCGCGCCGCGCGCTGCCGTCACGCGAAATGCGGCGGCAACATTGCGGCGACGCTGATCGGGCGTCAACCGCGTTTGCGTTTCCGTTGCGCGCACGCGCGTGAGGCATGCATCCCACACGGGTACGTCCCATCGCGCGCCGAGCGCGCGCGCGATCAACGCGCTCTGATTGAAGCCGCGCTCGCGCTGCCGCGATGGCGCCAGCGGTACCGGAACGAGCGCGGTCCGCTCTTCTACCACATCACGCGGCCAGGGCAAGCGCGCCATGCGGTCGGCCATCCCGACTGCGACCGTCGTCCAGCCGCCATACTTGAGCGCGTGCACGATCGATGCGGCGGTCGCGCCCGGCATCCAGCAGACGGAGCGCACGGCACGCACGAAGGGCGGCAGCGCATCGCACCATGCGCATCCGCGCGGCCGCAGCGGATGCCCACACCGATCGCAACGCGGCGCGGGCAACAACGAGAGGCGCGCCCAGCATGCGCCGCAGACGACACCACTGTCGCTGGGCGCGAGCGGCCGCTCGCACGATACGCATGCGCGAGGCAGCAGGAAATCGAGCGCAGCCTGCAACGCGCCGCTCCCAGCCGAGCGCACTCGGGGCGCGGTGATCATCAGCGAACGGCGTCGCGCATCACGTCGCGCGGCGCGGCGATATTAAACCACGCTTCAAACGCGAGCGCCCCCTGCTCGAGCAGCATCGGGAGGCCATCACTCGCGCGCATTCCTCGCGCGATCGCCTCGCGCACCCATGCGGTGCCGCCTGGCCGGTACACGAGGTCGAGTACCACCGCGTCTCGCGGAACGTCGTCGAGGGAGACCGGCACCGCATCGTCGAGGAGCCCGATCGAGGTGGCGTTGATCACCACCGTCGCCTCGCGTGCAGCGTCGCGCGCATCCGCATGAACCCGGCGCACCACATCGAAGCGCGCGGCGATCCTCTCCGCCCGCGCGCCATCGCGATTCCACAGCGCGACGTGCGCACCCGGCCACCGCTCGACGGCCGTGAGCACCGCGCGCGCGGCCCCGCCGGCGCCAAGAAGCGCGATGCGCGCTCCGTCCAGAGCATCGCCCAGCATGTCGCGAGCCGTATTGTCGAATCCACCGACGTCGGTATTTGCGCCGATCAACTGACCATCCGCGTCAGTCCAAAATGTGTTGACCGCTTCGGCGCGCGCGGCCTCCCGGGACGACTGGTCGCATATGCGGTAGGCGGCCTCCTTGTGCGGAAGCGTCACGTTACCGGCGCCGCGCTGCTTGCGAAGCGTCTCGAACGCGCGGTCCAGCGCCGCGGGGGCGACGTCGATCGCTTCGTACCGCAGCGGCTGCATTCCCGCGCTCCGGAGCGCGGCGTTTTGGAACAGGGGAGAAAGCGAATGACCGACGGGAGAGCCAAGGAGAACCAGGCGCTCCGGACCGGCGATCACGAGACGCCCGGTGACCGCTCGGCGGCGATGCGGTCGAGCACCAACGCCAGCTCGCGCTCCAGATCCTCGTATGTCGCGCGATACCCCGATAGCTCGCCACCGAATGGATCGGCGATTGCGCGGCTGCTGCTCCCCCGCGACGCATAGGCGGTGAGCAAATGGCTCTTGGCCGCGCCGCCGAGGGCGTCGATGCGCTCCATGTGGTGCGGGCCCATGGCGAGAATGAGATCACTCTGGTCGACCATCTCGCGCGAGAGCAGCCGTGAGCGGTGCATCGAGATGTCAGTGCCGTGCTCGATGGCGATGAGCAGCGCGCCATCGGACGCCGGCGTGCCCTGCCACGCGGCGGTGCCGGCGCTGGCGATCTCGAGGTCCCGCAATCCTCGCTCGGCGATCAGCCGAGATGCGATCGATTCCGCCATCGCGCTGCGGCAGGTATTGCCAGTGCAGACGAAGAGCAGTCGCATACCCGTCACACATCTCCAATGAGGTCGGGCACGCTCTCCCGGAGCGTGTCCGAGGAGATGGCGCCGGGACGAATCACGCGCGGACGCCGGCCCACGCAATCTACCACCGTCGACGGCGACGACGGCATCAACCGTCCTCCATCGAGGACCCTCAGAATCCCGAGCCGCAGGGCGTCGCCCCACTGGTCGGCAATCTCACCCGCGGACATCGCGGGCGGCGAGCCCGGCCGGTTTGCGCTGGTCGAGGTGATCGGATCGCCGTACGCCGCGATGAGTCGCTGGATGGCCGGATGCGATGTCCAGCGCACCGCGACTCCTCCCTCCGGTCCACGCAGCCGTTCGGGCACGCGCCTCTCTCCGCCGGGCAGCACCAGCGTGAGCGGTCCGGGCCAATGGCGCGCCGCGAGCCGCGCCGCGCCAGCACTCAGGCGCAGGTCCAATCGCGTCACCATGTCGCTGGACGCGATGAGCAGCAGAAATGGTTTTCCGGCGGGCCGCCCTTTGAGCTCCACGAGCCGCTCGACACTATCGCTGTCGACCGCCGTGCCGAAGCCGTACAGCGTCTCGGTCGGATAGCCGAGGACGCCACGGTTGTTGAGGTGGGCGATCGTCCCGCTTACCGAGGACTCGACCTCGTACGGCGACCAGAATGGCACGACCATCCCGACCGTCATCGCGCCGCGCTCGCGAGCGCTTCGAGACGCGCGAAGTCTTCCTCGTCCGTCACCTTCATCGCGAGCTCGCTGCCGCGCACGACGACGACGGGAAAGCCACATCGCTCGACGAGCGCGGCATCGTCGGTCGCGGTCGCGCGCTCGCGCTCGGCACGGGCATACGCTTCCTCCAGCATGGCGCGCGGAAAGGCCTGCGGGGTCTGCGCGCGCCAGAGCGCGGCGCGATCGATCGTGCGCAGCACGCGTCCATTGGCGTCGACCTCCTTGAGCGTATCTACGACGGGAAGGGCTGCGACTGCTCCGGTGCCGGCGCGCGCCGCGGCGATCACTCGTTCAATTGTCTCGTCGTCGGCGAAGGGCCGCGCGGCATCGTGCACGACGACGATCGTGACCTCCGGGGGCAGATCGTCGAGACCGCTGCGCACGGAATCGGTTCGCTCGCGCCCGCCGGTGGTGACCAGCAGTCGCGCGATGTCGCTCTGAAAAATCCATGGCGGCGGATCACCGGCGAACGCCCGCGGCAATACGCAGATGACCATCGCCACATCAGCGCGAGATTGAAATCGCTGCACGCTGTGGAGGAGCATCGGCTTGCCGTCGATCCAACGAAACTGTTTGAGCTCGCCCGTGGCGCCGCCGGCGCGCGTGCCCTGCCCCGCGGCCACGATCACGACGCCCACGTCGCGGACCTCGGTCATGCAAAGAGCCGGGAAAATAGCTCGCCGATCGTCCGCGCTCCGATGGCGTTGATCGAGCGCGCTGCTTTGCGCGGCGCGCTGCGCTCAGCCAGATACGCCGTGGTCATTCCCATGCGCTGCGCTTCGCCGAGCCGGCGCTCCGCCTGGGTGACCGGCCGAATCTCACCCCCCAAGCCGACCTCCCCGAGAAAGACCGCCTCGTTCGGCACGGGCTTGTCGTAGACGCTCGATGCCAGCGCAACAGCGACGGCGAGATCGCCCGCCGGCTCCTGCACCCGTAGGCCTCCGACGACGTTCACGAATACGTCGAGCTGCGCGAAGGAGAGATTCGCGCGCTTGTCGAGCACGGCGAGTAGGAGCGCGAGCCTGCGGCCATCGTAACCGGTCGCCACACGCTGCGGCGTGCCGAAGCCGGCCTTGGCGGCCAGCGCCTGAATCTCGACCAGTAGCGGCCGGGTTCCTTCCATCAGCGCTGTCACCGCGCTTCCCGATGCGCCGAGGGTGCGATCACCGAGAAAGATCTCCGACGGATTGTCGACTGCCAGCAGGCCGCGCTCCGTCATGCGGAAGACACCGATCTCATCGACACCGCCGAAGCGGTTCTTCGTCGCGCGAAGCACGCGCTGGTCCTGCAGCCCTTCGCCCTCGAAGTAGAGCACCGTGTCGACGATGTGCTCGAGCGTCTTGGGGCCCGCAATACCGCCCCCTTTGGTGACGTGGCCAACAACGAACACCGCCGTGCCGGAGTCTTTCGCGAAGCGCATCAGCCGCGCGGCGCACTCGCGCACTTGGCCAACGTTGCCGGGCGCCCCTTCGAGCTCGGAAGTGAACACCGTCTGTATGGAATCGACGAACATGACGGTCGGCTCCATCGCGGCGCCCGTCGCCAATATCGTTTCGAGTTGCGTCTCGGCCAACATCTCGACGTCGGCCGCGGCGGCATCGAGCCGGTCGGCGCGGAGCTTCACCTGCAGCGGCGATTCTTCACCGGAGACGTAGAGCGATTTCTGTCCCGCGCTCTGCAATCTCGCCGCGACCTGGAGGAGCAGCGTCGATTTTCCGATTCCGGGCTCACCGCCGATGAGGATCATCGAGCCGGGCACGATGCCGCCGCCGAGGACGAAATCGAATTCGGCGATGCCGGTTTTGAGGCGGCGCGATTCGGAGCCGAGCACATCGCGCAGACGCAGCGTGGGCGCGGCGCTGCCGCCCGAGCCCAAACCGGCGCTCCCCGTCTTGCTGCGCGCGGCGCGGCTGGTCTGCTTCGGCGCGGACATCTCCTCGACGAGCGTGTTCCATTCGCCGCAGATGTCGCAGCGACCCGCCCACTTGGGATGCTCGGCGCCGCAATAACTGCAGCGATAGACGGTCTTGGGCTTAGGACTCACGAGGGGGAATGTACTTATGCCGGACCCGCGGTCGCTCGTCCGGAATAGTTCTCGAAGCGCGTATACGCTTTGTGAAAGAAGAGATTCACGAAACCGGTCGGACCGTTACGCTGCTTGCCGACGATCAGCTCGGCGCGGCCCTCGAGCGAGTTGCCATCCTTGTCCGTTGGACCGTCGTACATCTCCTGGCGATAGATGAACATCACCAGGTCCGCGTCCTGCTCGATCGCGCCCGACTCGCGCAGGTCGGAGAGCTGCGGGCGATGATCGCCCGCGCGCTGCTCCGGCGCGCGCGACAGCTGCGACAGCGCGATGACCGGTACCGCCAATTCCTTCGCCAGCGCCTTGAGCGAGCGCGAGATCTGGCTGATCTCCTGCTGCCGGCTTTCCGAGTTCGCCGATCCTTGAATGAGCTGGAGATAGTCGACCACCACCATCCCCACGCCGGACTCCGCTTTGAGCCGCCGGGCCTTGGACCGAATCTCTAATAGCGTGATGCCGGGACTGTCATCGATCCATATCGGAGCGGAGCTCAATATTCCGGCGGCGCGCGCCATGCGTGGAAAGTCATCGTCGCGGAGCATTCCTTTCCGCAGCTTCTGCGCGTCGACGCGCGCTTCGGCCGTGAGCATGCGCTGAACGAGCGACTCCTTGCTCATCTCCAGCGAGAAGATCGCGACCGGCACGTTCGCCTCGATCGCCGCGTGCTGCGCAATGTTGAGCACCAGCGCCGTCTTCCCCATGGACGGACGCGCCGCGACGATGATGAGATCGGAAGGCTGGAAGCCCGAGGTCAGCTCGTCGAGATCGGTGAATCCCGAGGCGACGCCTGTGATCGATTTGCCGCCGCGCTGCAGCGCCTCGATCTTTTCCATCGTCGGCCACATGAGCTCCTTGATGCGCGTGAAGCCCTGGGTGCCGCGCGACTGGCTCACCTGGAAGATCTTCGACTCGGCTTCGTCGAGCAGTTCGCTGGCGGTGAGCTTGCCCTCGAACGCTTCGCTCACGATCGCGGTCGAGGTCTCGATCAAGCGCCGCATCAGCGCCTTTTCGCGGACGATCTTCGCGTGATACTCGATGTTGGCCGAGGTCGGGACGGCGTCGACGAGAAAGCCGAGGTATTCCTTGCCGCCGGCGGCATCGAGCTCGCCGCGGCGGCTGAGCTCCTCGGAGATCGTCAGCGGGTCGGCGACTTCACCGCGCTCGGAGATCGTCACCATCGCGCGGAAGATCCGGCGGTGGCGCTCGCTGTAGAACATCGTGTCGTCGACGTACTCGATGGCGCGCAGGATGGCATCCTGGTCCATGAGCATCGCACCGATCACCGCCTGCTCCGCATCCTCGGAGTAGGGTGGCCGGCGGTCGCGAAACGCGTCACGCGTGGGTGTTATCGAGTATTCGGCGGGCGAGCTGGACATCTTCCCAGGTAGGTCGCTTCCAGGAGGGATTCCGCAGCAACGCGGCGGGGTGATAGGTGACGATTACCGGAATGCCATGGTATCGGTGTACCGCGCCGCGCAACTTGCCGATTCCGAGTTTGGTCTCGAGCAGCGTCTGCGCGGCGAAGGTACCGAAGGCCACGATCACCTTGGGTCGAATCAGCTCGACCTGGCGAACGAGATAAGGACTGCAGGCCTCGACCTCGTCGGGCAGTGGGTTGCGATTGCCGGGCGGCCGATGTTTGAGGACGTTGCAGATGAAGACGTCCTCGCGGCGCAAGTTAATCGCGGCGAGGATTTTTGTTAGGAGCTGGCCCGCCGCGCCCACGAAGGGGCGCCCCGTCTCGTCCTCAGTGGCGCCGGGCGCTTCGCCGACGCACATGAGGTCGGCGTCGGGGTTTCCCTCGCCCGGCACGGGATTGATGGCGGTCTGGTAGAGCGGGCATCGCGTGCACTCTTTGACGAGCGCGGCGATGGCCTCGACGGAGCCGGCTTGGGCGATTGGTCCGCCAAAGAGCTCGCTGGCCACGCCGCCGACGACGATGCCGGGCATGGGCGGGATGGCGGGGGCGCTGGAACGATGGCGATCGGGCGCGAAGGCGGCCCTATCTTGTTTTTCGGGGGGGGCCCCCCGCTCCAGTATTGCCGATTCCGGCGCAACGGGAACTGCCGCGGGCGACGTGCGCTCACCGACCTCTGGCGGCTGGTTCTCCGCCGACCGCATTGTTGCCCGCCAATCGTCCGCGGCTGTCGCGGCCGGCGGCTTCTTCGCCCCGACGAGCTTCATCACCTCATCGACCGACATGTCGTCCAGCACCATCTCCCGCTCGCCCATCTCCCGGCGCTGTTCCAGATACCGGCGCAGCAGCTGTTCAGCGTCCACGCATCAACTCCTCCGCGCGATCGAGAATCTCGTCGGCAACCTCGTGCTTCGGCATCAGACTCCGCTCCTCCGTACGCCCGTGCGCCCAGACGAACGTCACCTTGTTCGTGTCCTTCGCGAAACCGGCGCCCGTCTCGCGCGCGTCGTTCACCACCACGAGGTCGAGTCCCTTCGCTGCGAGTTTCGCGCGTCCGCCAGCGACCGCATCGTCGGTCTCCAACGCGAAGCCAATGATCACCGTCCGCGCGGGGCGCGCGAGGCGGGTGTCGACAAGAATGTCGGGCGCGGGCGCGAGCGCAATGCTCGGCGGCGCACTGGCCTTCTTGATCTTCGACAGAGCCGGCGCGGCCGCGCGAAAATCGGCGGGAGCAGCCGCCATGATCAGCGCATCGGCGGTGGTCAGCTCGGCGGCCACCGCATCCCGCATCTCCGACGTGGACTCCACGTCGATCACTCGCACGCCGGTCGGCGTCGCGACCTCGAGCGGGCCCGCGATCAGCGTCAGCTCCGCGCCCCGACGCCAAGCGGCGGCGGCGATCGCCACGCCCATTTTGCCCGTACTACGATTGGAGAGGAACCGCACCGGATCGATCGGCTCGCGCGTCGGGCCCGCTGTGACGACGACTCGCTTGCCGGCGAGCGTCTTCGACTCGAGCAACCGCCCGACGTGGGCGAGGATCGTCTCCGGCTCCGGCATACGGCCCGGGCCGCTTCCCTCGCCCGCGGCCAGCTTGCCGGTCTCCGGATCGAGCAACACGTAGCCGAGGTCCCGCAGATGCGCCGCGTTGTCCGTTGTCTGCGGATGCGACCACATGCGATCGTTCATCGCCGGCACCAGCAGCACCGGCGCGTGTTTCTTGGCGTCGCCGTTCGCGAGCAAAATCGCGGTGAGCAGATCGTCGGCGCGGCCGTGCGCCGAGCGCGCCATGAAATCGGCGGTCGCAGGCGCGACGACGATCGCGTGCGCGTCGCGCGCCAGTTTGATGTGATCGAGCACCCGGCCCACCGCGAAGAGATCGGTGTGCACCGGGCGCCCGGTCAGCGCTTCGAAAGTAATCGGACCGACGAACTCCGTCGCGGCGCGCGTCATCACGACGTCGACTTCGGCGCCGGCGTGCGTGAGCAACCGCGCGAGCCATGCCGTCTTGTAGCTGGCGATCCCCCCGGTTACCCCGAGGAGGACGCGGCGGCCGTCGAAGGGGCGCACGCGCTCGCTCGTACCCGCTGGGTCGCGGCCGATGCGCCGATCAGGTGCGGCGCAACACCACGTGATACTGGATGGCGTCCGACGTCAGGTCCTCGAGCGCGCGCGTCGTCAGCTTCTTCTCGCGCGCCGCGCGATCACGCGGAAATTCGTTCAGCACCCGGGCATACTTCGCCGCGACAAGCACGCCCAAGTACTTGTTGACGGCGCGGTGCGCTACTTCGGTCGGCGTGAAAACTTGCATGAATCACCTTGCGTTGAATGCGTTACTCGTGTGACGTGAGCTCGTGTTCCAAGCGCTCGGCGATCGAGCGCACGTCCTGTTGCAGATGCCCAAGCCGGTCGCGCCGCCGCATCTCCGCGTCGATGATTCCAGACACGGACTGCACCGCACGCTCCAGCGCCTCGTTCACCACCACGTACTGATACCATTCGACATCGCGAAGCTCCACCAACGCACTCCGCATTCGGCGCGCCAGCGATGCACGATCCTCCGTGTTCCGCGAGCGCAGCCGCTCCAACAATACATCGCCCGAGGGCGGAAGCACGAATATCAACACCGTCTCCGGGAAAGCGCCGTGGAACTGGCGCGCGCCCTGGACGTCGATGTCCATGATCACATGCTTGCCAGAGCGCACCACGCGCTCTACCTCCGACCGCAGCGTTCCGTACAACTTGCCGTGCACGTCGGCCGACTCGGCGAACTCGCCGCGCTCCCTGCGCCGCAGAAACTCCTCCGGCGACAAGAAGTGATAGTCCCGACCGTTCACCTCGCCTGCCCTCGGCGCGCGCGTGGTGCACGAGATCGAGTAGCCGACGTCCGTTCGCGACTCGAGCAAACGCTTCGTGATAGCCGTCTTGCCTCCGCCGGAGGGCGCGGAGAGAATGATCGGGAACGGCGTCACCATGCGCCGGTCACTCGAGGTTCTCGACCTGCTCGGCCATCCGCTCCAGCTCCTCCTTCACAATCACGATCTGCTGCTGGATCGCCGCGTCTCGCGCCTTGCTTCCGGTCGTGTTCGCTTCGCGCAGCATCTCCTGCAACAAAAATCCGAGTCGCTTGCCGACTGCGTCCGCATTCTGTTTTTCCAGCGTCGCGCGAAATGCGGCGATGTGCGACCGAAAACGCTCGAGTTCCTCGCTGACATCCAGCCGATCCGCCAGCAGCGCGATCTCCTGCGCCAGCCGCGCGGCATCGACATCCACTCCGTCCGCCAACTCCCGCACCGATTTCCTCAGGCGGTCGCGCTCGACGACCAACCGGTCGGGGGTTCGCGCGGCGATCCGCGCCACCGCCGCCTCGATCGCCGCAACCCGGTCGAGCAGGAAACCGGCGAGCCGGCCGCCCTCTCCCTCGCGCATCATCGTCAATGCCGCCAATGCATCTCGGACGACGATCACCATCTCATCCGCGGTCCCGCCCACCTCATCCGCGCCAGCGCCGCTCATCACGTCCGGCATCCGCAATACCGTTCCGATGTCCAACGACACGTCGAGACCGTGGCGGACCTGCAACGCGCGCAGTTGCTCCACGAACTCCGCGAATCGGCGCTCATCTACCGTCACCGCACTCTCTGCCGCACGCTCGATGCGGACCGACATCGTGACGTGACCACGCGCGATCTCGCGACGCAGCGCCTCGCGAATCTCTCCCTCCCAGCGCGAAAGCGCCGTTGGAAGCTTGAGGTGCGGATTGAAAAAGCGGTGGTTGACGGTGCGCAGCTCGACCGTCACCTGCGCCGTCCCAACGCATCCCGTCGCGGCCCCGAAGCCGGTCATGCTCCGTATCATCTGCAGTCACGTAAGTTACGGTGCCACAAGGCGCTTGTCAATTATAAAAGTCCCAACGCACGCCATACATGATCGTCTGCTTTGACTGCAGAAAGTTCGGCACGTAGCCGCGCTCGGTCGAGAAGTTCACCCGCTGTTGAATGAACACCGTCGCATCCAAAATCCGGATCTCGAGCCGGTTGAGAAGCCCGCTGCCCGCCCTCGCTCCGTCCAACGAGATCGTGCCCCCAGTCGTCCGAAAGGGAAAGGGTGCGAACGAGCGGTACTCGTGCGAGAGGCTGGCCAGCAGCCCGAAGTGCCCGGACGGAAAGTGGGACAACCAGTTGGTCCGCACGGAGAGCTCTTCGCGAGACTGGATGCGCGGCCGATACGCCCCTTCCTTCTGCCACACGACGAAGAACCCGTCGAGGAACACATCCTTCCAGATGCGGCCGTTCGCCGCGCCGAAGCTGCCAGTGGCCGCGGGCTCAACAGTCGTTACGAACGCGGTATCGTACACGCGAAGCGCCGGAAGTGTCGCGATCCCACGGCGAAGCAGTCCACCGCTGACCCAGAGATCGCGCACCCGCAGGCCGGCGTCGAGGCGCGCGTTCGACACCCAGTTGGTGCCGTTCTCCCCTCTTCGCGCCCCGACCGTGCCGCCGAGGGCGAATCGCCCGAGCGCGAGTCGTCCAGACGTTTCGGCCAGGGCGGTGTCCGCGCGATGCTCGCCGTAAAGCGAGAGTCCGAGCTGGCCCACGTCGAAGCTGGCGCGAGCGGTCTGAACATTTCTCGTCAGGCTCTGCGCGAAGTGCCCCTGCTGCGACAGGTTCACGCGCACACCCCGCCAGGTGAATCCCCCCGCGGCGACGTAGCGATCGTGCACCAGCGACGTGTCGGCCTGATCGCGGTCCGAAGAGCCGGCGATCCCTTGCTTTGATCGCTCCTGAAACGCTTGGATGACCCCCATCAACTGAAGCCACGGTCCGGAATCGGGATCGCCGTAGGCGCCGCGCACATAGCTCATCGACCTCGTCGACCGGAATGACGGAAAGCTGTCGCCTTCCACCAGCGTGTTACCGATGACGGTGACCGTCCGCTGCGCATCACGGGTTCCGCTCATGCGCATGGTGACCGCGTCGAAGCTCCATCCCCTTTTCGTGGCGATTCCACCCCGCAGGAAGAGACCGAGCTGGTCGCCACCGCCAATCCGCTTCGGCCCACTGGTACCATACTGCTGGCCGGCCACCTGAACCGCTTCGCCGTGCTCGAATCGCTTGCCATAGAACGCGCGATACAAATTGGTTTGGTAGTCGCCGGTCAGGATATCCGTGCGCGTATTGGCCGTCGTTCGCTCGACACGCCAACTGCGGAGGTAGATGCGCAGCTCATCGCTGCCGCGCTCCATCATGATCTGCTCGAGCGACCAGATCGGCACATCGCCCAAGTCGAGCAAGAAACCGCTGCGCGAATCAAACGCGTCCAACTCGACGCCGTCGTACCAGACGCGTACGCGGCGGGCGTTGCCGAGATATGAGGCATGCTGCGGCGAGGCGATCCACCCACTGCGGAACGCGGTGATGCCCGGAATCCGCTCGACGAGCTCGAAGAGCGTGACTGCCCCCGATGCGAAGAGCTCGGCGCGATTCCATTGAAAGCGCTGGCCGATGCCAAGATCACGCGGCATCGCGGCACGGGCGAGCGGCGGCTTGATCGTATCGCGCTTGACCTTGGCGGTGTCGCCTGGAGTGCGCGGAACGGTGAGGCTCGTGTCGATCGGCACCGCGATGCGCGACGTGTCTCGCTTCGTCGTATCTCGCGCCTGCGCCGCGAGCGGAGAGAGCGCCAGCAGGTGAAAAATGGCCCCGGCCAAGAGGCCGAGGCCGTTCCGGCGTGGGCGAAAGCGCGTCACGTCTGTCCCGACCGCCCCCGCACGAACTCGACGAACACGCCGACCGGAATGCCCGTCGGACCACGCGGAATGTAGCCGAGGTCGCTCTCACTGTACGCGGTGCCGGCGATGTCGAGGTGCGCCCACGGATAGTCTTCCGCGAATTCCTTGAGGAACATCGCGGCCGAGATGGTGCCCGCGGGACGCCCGGCGGAATTCTTGATGTCGGCCACGTCGGACTTGATGAGCTCCTTGTAGTCGTCCCATAGCGGCAGCTGCCAACCCAACTCGCCGCTTCGCTTCCCTGCTTCGATGATCTCGGCAATCAGAGCATCGTCGGTGCCGAGCACACCGTACGCAGTATGTCCGAGCGCGACCACGCAGGCGCCGGTAAGCGTGGCCGCGTCGATCACCGCGGCCGGGTCGAAGCGCTTGGCGTACACCAGCACGTCGGCGAGAACCAACCGTCCTTCGGCGTCGGTATTGATGATCTCGATAAACTTGCCGTTGCTGGCCTGCACCACGTCGCCCGGCTTCACTGCCGTGCCCGACGGCATGTTCGTCGTCGTGCCGACGAGGCCGACGACGTTCACCGGCAAGGCGAGCCGCGCGATCGCTTCCATGGCGCCGAGCACGCCTGCGGCGCCGCACATGTCGTACTTCATCATCTCCATCTTATCCGCGGGCTTGATCGAGATGCCGCCCGTATCGAAGCACAGCCCCTTCCCCACGAGCACCACCGGCTTGCCGCCCGTTGGCCCCTTCCGGTACTCGAGCGCGATGAGCTTGGGATCTTCCTGCGGCGCGCCCTGCGCGACACAGAGAAATGATCCCATCTTCTCTTTTTCCATCTCGGCGCGCCCGAGAACCGTCAGCTGGAGGCCGTGACGCGTCGCGATGTCGCGGGCGGTGTCGGCCAGATAGTCTGGAGTGCAGAAATTTCCCGGCATCATCGCCAGGCGCCGCGCCAGCGCGAGTCCCTCCCCGATCGCCACGCCGCGGCTTACTGGATCGCTGGCCGCTGTGTCGTCGTCGACGATGATCGACGCATCCGCGAGCGAGGTACGCCGCTCGTCTTCGGGCGGCGGCGTCTTCAAGTCGACGTACTCCCACGCGCCGAGCTGGATGCCCACTGCCGCCGCTTCGATCGCCTCCGGCGACTGAAGGGCCGAGTACCACGACATCGACGCCACGCCGATCTTGCGCGCCTGTCGCGACGCCACCGCGGCCGCGCGTCGCGACACGCCCGCGGCGTCCGGCGAGTCGGGCGTGCCGACGAGGAGCACGCGCTGTGGGCCGGCGGTTCCTCCGCTCAGGAAGAGCGTTTCATCCTTCCCGCCGCGAAAATCGCGGCGGGCGACGGCCCGCGAGATCGCGCCGCCGAGCCCGGCGTCGAGCGACGTGAGCGCGCCGGAGATCGTGGCGCTTTTCCCGAGACCGATGGCGAGCAAGGGCGTATCGAGCGAGCCGAGATCGGCGCGTCGCGCGGAGAGACGAATGGTCATGGAGATCGAGAAAAAAGATTGATGCGCCGAGGAGGCCGTGATGGCGCTAGCGCATGCCCGCGATGATACCGTCCGCGAACGCTGAGGTGCCCACTTCAGTCGAGCCGGGCATCTGACGGGCGAGGTCGTAGGTGACGTGTTTGGAGCGAATCGCCGATTCGATGCCGCGCACGATGCGCTTCCCAACGCCATCCCATCCGAGATACTCGAACATCATCACGCCCGAGAGGATGAGGCTGCTCGGGTTGATCTTGTCGAGGTTGGCGTACTTGGGCGCCGTGCCATGCGTCGCCTCGAACACGGCCACGCCTTCGCCGACGTTCCCGCCAGGCGCCATCCCGAGCCCACCGACCTGGGCCGCGGCGGCATCGGAGAGATAATCGCCATTGAGATTCGGCGTCGCGATCACGGAATACTCGCTCGGACGAAGGAGCATCTGCTGGAACATCGCGTCGGCAATGCGGTCTTTGATGATCAACGCATCGGCGCGCGCGCACTCGCCCGCCTTCGACACGTCGGCTTCGGTGCACGTGACGCCCGCGTACTTCTCTCGCGCGAGCTCGTATCCCCAGTCACGAAAGGCGCCCTCGGTGAACTTCATGATGTTGCCCTTGTGCACCAGCGTGAGCGAGGAGCGGTTGGTGCGCAACGCGTAGCGAATGGCCATCTCGATCAGCCGTTTGCTGCCGAACTCGGACATCGGCTTGATGCCGATGGCCGATTGCGGGCGGATGTTCTTCTTCATCTCATTGCGCAGAAAGTCACCGACCTTTTCGGCGTCAGCCGAGCCGGCCTTCCACTCGATGCCGGCGTAAACGTCCTCGATGTTCTCGCGGAAGATGACGACGTCGAGCTTCTCCGGCTCCTTCACCGGCGCGCCGACGCCCTCGAAGTAGCGGACGGGGCGGATACAGGCATAGAGATCGAGCACCTGTCGCAGCGTCACGTTCAGTGAACGGATGCCTCCGCCGACCGGCGTCGTGAGCGGACCCTTGATCGAGACGCGGAATTCCTGGCAGGCGTCCACCGACTCCTGTGGCAACCAATCTTGATGCCGCGTGAAGGCCTTCTCGCCGGCGAAGATCTCCATCCAGGCGACCTTGCGCTCTCCACCGAACTCCTGCTCCACCGCGGCGTCGAACACCCGCTGCGATGCGCGCCAGATGTCGGGGCCGGTTCCATCGCCTTCGATGTAGGGGATGATCGGATGCGACGGTACCTGCAGCGCGCCACCGGAAAAGCCGATCGGCTCACCCGCGGTGGGGATCTTTGCGAAGCGGTAGCTCGCCATTCCTGTCCTGGGCTCCGAGGGTTCTCGCGCCCCGGATCCACGACGGTCCGAGTTCGCAGCGAGCGAAAGCTACGGGCGCCCTTAGAGCGCGGCAAGCGCGACGTGAGTCGCGCGGATCGGGCTATTCCGCGGTGCCGGGCTCGCGCTCCGCGGCGTCTTTCACGGGCGGCTCATTGACGCCATTCGGCCGGCTGGCGGGACGCGGAATGGAACTGCGGTCTGCATCACTCTCGGCGCGCACATCGCGCAGCGCGGCGCGGTTCGCCCGCACACGCTTCGCGAGCGAGTCCAACTCCGGAGTATCGTCGGTCATCCGCTGCTCCACCTGTTCGGTTCGCGCATCGCGCGTCGTACGCTCGAACTGCCGCTGTCTCTTCTTCCAAAGCTACTCTGCATCGCGCAAGGAGACGAACGGCGGCGCCGCCTCGCGCGATGGCGCTGGTACTTCGCGCTCTGGCGCCGCATCCGTGGGACGTGGCGTATTGTGGCACTCTCCGCGAACGCGCACTAACCCGCGCCGGTGACGCCTGCTTCGCGATAGTGCCGCGCGTTGGAGCCTTACGCGCGAGCGAGTGGTACAGGTCACGGCCGCGCTATGCCCAGGACGAGACTCGAACTCGTATACCACTCTCGTGGTGGAGGATTTTGAGTCCTCTGCGTCTACCAATTCCGCCACCCGGGCCAGTGCCGAAATGTAGTACGGGGCGCGTTGTCACTCAACGCGCCCCGCACACCGCCAGCTCACTTCACTCGGGCAGAGCTACGGTCGGCGATTCGGGCGCGCGATACGCGGCCGCACATCCTGCTTGCGCTCCTGGCGCTCTTCCTGACGCAGCGCTTTCTCCGTCGCGGCGTCGGGGTCGAGCCGACGGCGGCGGAAGTCCTGCAGCCGGCGGCGCATCTGATCCTGAAGCGCCGCGTATTGCGCCCGCTGCACCGGCGTGAGGAACCCGCCCAGCTCCCGCTGCTCCTGCTGCGTGATAGCGAGACGCTGCTGTTCCAGCTCGAGTCGCTTGTCGATGAGTGAGCTCACGCGATTCTGATTCGGCGTGGCCGACAGCTGCTCCTCGCGCAACCCGAGCACGACCTCCCGCTCCTGCCGCACCAGGTCGCGACGCTGCACTTCGAATCGCTGATTCGTGGAGAGCAGCTGACGGAATTGATCGTCGGACAGTTGCAGACGCTGCCGCACGATCTGTGCGATCTGCGCGCGGAACTGCTGCTCGAGCTTTGCGCGCTCCTCGGGCGTGTCCTGCGGCGCGACTGGCTGCTGCGACAGCGCCGACTGCTGTTGAGCGGCCTGCGCCAGCGTACCGCGCGGCCTAGCCGAAGCACCGCCGGCGACGAGCGCGATCGTGAGACTGACTAGGAATGGTTTCATCTATTTCTCCACGACCGGAGCGGGGAAGCTCAGCAGTGGCGCGGGATCGGCCGACGTCAACGCATCGAGATTCTTCAAGTCGCCCAGCAGCGCCTGCAAGTCCTGTGTGTCGAGATCGCTCACGCCTCCGTCGAACGTCATCTCCGGCTGTGCCCCATCGATGACGGGGTGCGGTCTGAACACGATGAGCGTGCCGACCGACACCGCAATGATCGCCGCGGCGGCTCGCCAATGCCGTGGCATCGAGAACGCGCGCTTCGGTGACGATACAAGGCGCGGCGCCGACACGTTGGCGCCCTGCACCGCAGCCACGATCCGGGCGACGTTCACGGCTGGCGTTCGCCCCGCAAGCGCATCGCGCATCGAGCGCAACAGCGCGACCTCGGCCGCGCAGTCAGCGCAGCCGGCGACGTGACGCTCCACCTCGGCGCGGCGTGCCGCGTCGAGCGCATCGTGCACGAGCTCGGGCAACAGGTCCCGGATCTCGCCGCTCGGACAATCAGTCATCGAGAAACTCCTTGATCGCTCGCATCGCGTTGTGATAGTGCACGCGGGCGGCACCTTCCGTGGTACCGGCGACATCCGCGATATCCTTGTACGACAGCCCTTCGCCAACTCGCAACGTGAACACCTCCCGCTGCGTCGGCGACAACTTCGCCACGGCGCCGCGCAACCGCTCGCTCGTCTCGTCCGCCACCGCCGCGTCGAGCGCATCGTGCTCCGTCGCCGCGTGGTCCTCTTCGATCGACACGATGTTCTTCTGCCATTTCGCCCCCCGCACCCGATCGCGCACCAGATTTCGCGCGATCGTGAACAGCCACGTCCTCAGCGAGCTCTCCGACCGAAAGCGGTCCAGCGAACCGAAGGCGCGCACAAAAGTGTCCTGCACCACGTCATCCAATTCGTCCCGCTGTCCCAGGCTGGCGACGAACCGGGCGAGCGCGCCCGCGTGCCGCTCCACCAAGAGGGTGGCCGCTCGCTCGTCGCCCGTCTGCCAGCGCGCGATAAGAGCGCGATCGGTGGCGTCATCCTCCGCCTTCGGCATGGCCAAAGTCATTGCTCGCGTTGTAATAGACTCACTTGGCACTCGAACGTTAAGGCGCCACCCGAAGTGTCGTCCAGTCAGCCGAATCTGCGCCTTGCCCCGCCCGCCAGGCTCGGCTACGTTCCCATGAACGATCGTTCGAGAGGGCATGGGATGGCCAACGCGGACCGCTCGCACAAGCTGGATGCCCTACTCGCCGACGCGGCGCGCGTTTTTGCGCAGCGGGGCTACCATCGCACCAGCATGCGTGATCTGGCGAAGGCCTCCGGTGTCTCCCTCGCCGGCCTGTACTACTACGTGCAGAGCAAGGATGAGCTGCTCTACCTCATTCAGACGCGCAGCTTCGATGCCGTCGTCGCGGGCATGCACGAGCGGCTCGCGAGCGTCAAGGATCCGATCGAACGGCTCGGCCGGTTCATCGAGAATCACCTCGACTACTTCGCCTCGCACATGGCCGAGATGAAGGTGCTGTCGCACGAGGCCGAAGCGCTCACGGGCGATTACTTGCACGATGTCAACGAGAAGAAACGCGAGTACACACGCGCGCTGATGGACATCCTCGCCGGCATCGAGAAAACGCATGGACCGGCCCATCTCAACCGGCGCGTGGCCACGTACTCGCTCTTCGGCATGATGAACTGGATCTACAACTGGTACGACCCGTTGGGTGATCTCGGCGTCGAGACGCTCGCCCAGAGTGTCTCCCGCCTCTTCCTGGGCGGCTATATCGGCTTGCCAGTGACGGAAGGCTCACTGCCCCACGCGTCCTCCGGCTGAGTGCCAAGCCGCGGATCAGCAGACAACAAGACTACGAACGTGCCCGCGGATGTACGCAGATGAACGCTGACAGAGCAACGACAGAAACAGTTCGCTTTCCCTGATCACGTAGTGCCGACACGAACACCGAGGCTCTCTGTATGGCAACGATGACCGAGCGCGAGACCGCGACGCTGGTGAACTACCGGAAGGAAGGCAACATCGCGGTGTTCGAGCTGAACGATCCGCCGGCGAACACGTACACGCATGAAATGATGCGCCAGCTCGACGAGTGCATCCTCAAGGCGCGATTCGACACCGATGTGCACGTGATCATTCTCCGCGGCGCCGGCAACAAGTTCTTCTCGGCGGGCGCGAACATCAAAATGCTCAATGAAGTCGACCCGGTCTTCAAGTATTACTTCTGTCTCCATGCGAACGAGACGCTCTCCCGCCTGGAGCAGACGCCGAAGCTGGTGATCGCCGCGCTCAACGGCCATTGCGTCGGCGGCGGGCTCGAAATCGCCATGGCGGCCGACATCCGCATCGCCCAGGCGGAAGCGGGAAAAATCGGATTGCCCGAGGTGAACCTCGGCGTGCTCCCCGGTACCGGCGGCACCCAGCGTCTGCTGCGGCTCGTCGGCAAGGCGAAGGCGATCGAGCTGATGGTCACCGGGCGCTCGTTCTCGTTCGACGAAGCGCGTGAGATGGGGATCGTCAACGAGATCTTCGCCAAGGATGGCTGGTGGGAGCAGGTGATGCTCTACGCCAAACAGTTCTGCATGCCGTCCAAGGCCGGGATGGCGGTCGGCCACATCAAGCGCGCGGTGCAGTCGGGCGGCGAGATCCCGCTCGAGTATGGCTTGGCGTTGGAGCGCGAGCTGCAGAACCTGTTGTTCAAGAGCAGCGATGCGAAGGAAGGGTTGGCCGCATATGTCGAGAAGCGGCAGCCGAACTTCAAGGGCAAGTAGGCGTGACGACCGCGCAAGCCGCGGAGACCTTCCCCACCCGTCTCGTCATCAATGGCGAGCGGGTGGATGGCTCGTCGCACAAGACATTCGATGTCGTGAACCCGGCGACCGAGGCGGTCGTCGCCTCGGTGGCCGAGGGCGACGCGGCGGACATGGACCGGGCCGTGGCGAGCGCGCGCGCGACGTTCGAGAGCGACAAGTGGAAGGCGATGAGCGCGCGTCAGCGCGGCGCCGCGCTTTACAAGCTTGGCCAGCTCTGCATCGAGCATCGCGATGAGCTTGCCCGGCTCGAGACGCTCAACAACGGCAAGCCGATCTTCGAGTCGATGATCGATGTGGGTCTGGCCGCCGAGACGTTCATGTACTACGGCGGCTGGGCGGACAAAGTCCACGGTGAGACGATTCCCGTGAACGGTCCATTTCTCAACTACACGCTGCGCGAGCCACTTGGCGTCGTGGGCGCGATCGTGCCGTGGAATTTCCCGATGTCGCTTGCCTCGTGGAAGATCGGCCCCGCGCTAGCCTGCGGGAACACGATCGTGCTCAAGCCGGCCGAGCAGACGCCATTCACGGCGATTCGCATGGCGGAGTTGGCGCTCGAAGCCGGTTTCCCTCCTGGCGCGTTCAACTGTGTGCCGGGCAAGGGCTCGATCGTGGGAATGGCGCTCGTGAGGCATCCGGACGTCGACAAGGTTGCGTTCACGGGATCGACCGAAGTCGGCAAGATGATCATGCGCGAGGCGGCCGCGACGGTGAAGAAAATTTCACTCGAGCTCGGCGGCAAGTCTCCGAATATCGTGTACGCGGACGCCGACATCGATGCGGCGGCGCGTGGCGCGCTCACGGGCATCTTCTACGGCAAGGGCGAGGTGTGCGCGGCAGGCTCGCGCTTGCTCGTGGAGCGCTCGATCAAGGACGAGCTGCAGGGGACGATTCTCGAGCGCGCAAAGAAGATGGTCGCCGGCGATCCGCTCAACCCCAAGACTCGACTCGGCGCAATCGTCTCGAAGAAGCAGATGGAGAGCGTGCTCGGCTACATCGAGATTGGCAAGAAGGAAGGCGCGCAGCTGCTGTCCGGCGGCGAGCGCACGCCGGTCGACGGCAAGGGCTACTTCGTACAGCCGACGATCTTCGGCGGCGTCGATCGCCAGATGACGATCGCGCGCGAGGAGATCTTCGGACCGGTGCTGGCGATGATGGAATTCGAGGGTGGTGTCGACGCCGTGGCCGAACTGGCCAACTCGACCATTTACGGACTGGCAGCCGGGATCTGGACGAAGGACATCAAGAAGGCGCTCAAGACGGCGCGCGCGGTGAAGGCCGGCACCGTGTGGATCAACACGTACAACATCTACGATGCGGCGTCGCCATTCGGCGGCTACAAGCAGAGCGGGTTTGGACGCGAGCTCGGACCATACGCGATCGACGGCTACACGCAGATCAAGTCGGTGTGGGTCGATCTCTCGTGAGGCGCACCGGGTGAGGCTCGATGAGCAGCGGGATCCGGTGATCATCGACGCCGTGCGCACGCCCATCGGGCGACACGGCGGGGCCTTGGCCAAGGTGCGGCCCGATGACCTCGCCGCCGCCGCGATTCGCGGACTCATTTCACGGACGGGCGTCGACCCGGCGCGTATCGACGATGTCATCCTCGGTTGCGCGAATCAGGCGGGCGAGGACAATCGCAACGTCGCTCGGATGGCGGCGCTGCTCGCCGGGCTTCCGGTTGAAGTGCCAGGTCAGACTGTGAATCGCCTGTGCGGCTCGGGACTGCAAGCGATCGCGAGCGCCGCGCAGGCGATTCGCGCCAACGAAGGCGACTGCTTCATCGCCGGCGGGGTGGAGAGCATGTCGCGCGCCCCGTGGGTGACGCTCAAGCCGGAAGAGGCGTTCACGCGCTCGGCGCCGCTCTCGGCCGACACGACCATTGGATGGCGCTTCGTCAACCCGAAGATGCCCGCGGCATGGACCATTTCGCTGGGCGAAACGGCTGAAGCGGTGGCGAAGCGTTACGGCATTACGCGTGAGGAGCAGGACGCGTTCGCGCACGAAAGCCAGCGGCGCACGGCGCGCGCGTACGACGCGCTGCGCTTCGACGACGAGCTCGTGTGGGTCGAAGTGGCTGCTGGCCGCGGCCTGGGTACGATGGTCGCGAAGGATGAACATCCGCGCCCCGACACCACTATCGAGTCACTTGGTAAGATGAAACCGGCGTTCAGAGCCGAGGGCGGTACCGTGACGGCGGGCACATCGAGCGGCATCAACGACGGCGCCAGTGCGACGCTGATCATGTCGCGCGGTGCGGCGCTCTTCGCCGGCCTCAAACCGATGGCGCGCATCGTCACGACGGCGGTCGCCGGTGTGGCGCCGGACGTGATGGGCATCGGCCCGGTGCCAGCCACACGCAAGGCACTCGAGCGAGCGGGGCTCGCCATCGGAGACATGGACCTGATCGAATTGAACGAGGCGTTCGCCGCGCAGGCGCTGGCGTGCATCCGCGAGCTCGGCGCCGATCCGGCGAAGGTCAACGTGAATGGTGGCGCGATCGCGCTCGGCCATCCACTTGGTGCGTCGGGCTCGCGCATCGTGACCGGGCTCGTACACGAGATGCGGCGCCGCGGCGCCCGCTACGGGTTGGCGACCATGTGTATCGGCGTGGGTCAGGGGATCGCCACCATTCTCGAGAGCGTGAGCGAATGACCTACGAGAACATTCTGGTCTCGCGCGACGCGGGCGTGGGCACGCTGACGCTCAATCGTCCCGACAAGCTCAATGCATTTGCCGGCACGATGCGCCGCGAGATTGCCGATGCGCTCGAGGAGCTCGAGCGCGACGCGAGCGTGCGAGTGATCGTGATCACCGGGGCCGGCCGGGGCTTCTGTGCGGGCGCGGATATCTCTTACATGTCGGAGCTGATCGAGCGGCGCGACGTCGATTCGATGGCCGCGCTGGTCGAGGCGGGACGGCGCGTGGTGCTGACGATTCGCGACTCGACGAAGCCAGTGATCGCCAGCGTGAACGGCGTTGCGGCGGGCGGCGGTGCCGCTCTCGCGCTCGCCTGCGACATGCGCATCGCGAGCGACGAGGCGAAGCTCGGCTACACGTTCAACCGCATCGGGCTGCATCCGGATTGGGGCGCCACGTACTTCGTGCCGCGAATCGTCGGGCCGGCGAAGGCGCTCGAGCTGTTTTGGCTGGCCGACATTGTCGATGCCGCCGAATGCGAGCGGCTCGGGCTGTTCAACAAGGTGGTGACGCATGCCGACCTGCCGCGCCAGACGAAGAAGCTCGCCGATGCGCTGGCAGCAAAACCTGCGCTGGCGATCGCCAAGGCGAAGCGGGCCGTCTACCAGTCGCTCGACCACTCACTCCCGCAGATGTTGGACTACGAGCTCGACGCACAGCTCCGCTGCTTCGAAAGCGGCGATGCCAAGGAAGGACTGATGGCATTTCTCGAAAAGCGCCCCCCGAATTTTTCGCGCGACAACGCCAAGCTGTAACCACACCCCCATTCGCCACACCACACACCGCCCTCAAGTCCGCTCGAAGTCTACTGGAGGTAGTCCTCATGGCACTGACGAAGATCGCGAATTTTGATGACTGGATCGACATGTTCAAAGTCTGGCAGGACGACATCGGCCTGACGGCGGACGAGCTGAAGGATTACAAGTTCGACGTCAAGCTCGGCGAGATCGACGTGCCGGAGATCGAGTTCGGCCATTACAAGGGCCAGACAAAGTGGCCGACGGTGATGCACATTCCGGATCAACGGATTCGCGATGCGCTGCAGACGCTCATCATCTTTCAGGGCGACACCGAGTTCGCGTCGGTCGAGCAACAGCGCGCGCTGCTGCAGAACGCGCCATCGGACTACGATCTCCTCTCGATCTACCGCGTCATGGCGGAGGAGATGCGCCACGGTTGGCAGATGTCCTACCTGCTGGTGACGCACTTTGGCGATGAAGGAAAGCGCGAAGCGGAGAAGCTGCTCCAGCGCCGCGCCGACGAGCACGAGCGTCTGCTCGGCTCGTTCAACGAGAGCGTCGAGAACTGGCTCGATTTCTTCGCCTACACACAGTTCATCGACCGAGACGGAAAGTACCAGCTGCAGATGATGTCAACGTCGGCGTTTGCACCCTTGTCGCGCTCGATGAAGCCGATGCTGCGCGAGGAGTCGTACCACCTGGGCACCGGCAACAGCGGACTGCAGCGGATCATCAAGGCGGGGAAGATTCCGCTCCCGATCATTCAGCGGTACCTGAACAAATGGGTGTCGACTGCCTACGATCTTTTCGGCACCGACAACTCCTCGTCGGCGCAGTGGGCGTACGTGTGGGGGCTCAAAGGTCGTTTCGACGAGCGCACCAATCCACAGGAGCCCGAGACGCAGCATCTCAACGAGCACGCGCGCGAGCTATACCGCCAGGAGGTGGAAGGGCTGACCGACCGCCTCAACCAGCACATTCCCGAGGATCAGCCGAGGCTCGCTCTGCCGAGCGTGAAGTTCAACCGGCGCATCGGCGTCTATAAGGGGATGACGTTCACCGTGAACGGCGAGCCGATGGAGCGGGAGACGTACAAGGCATACGTTGAGTCGGTGATGCCGAGCGCGCAGGACCGTGAGGCGCTGCGCCACATCTTCAAGGACAATGACTGGATCGCGCCCAAGAAGGCGGATGCCTAGCGGCGTCCGCTTCGCCTCGTGCAGCTGATAGGCCATCGCGGCGCGCCGCTCGAGCGTCCGGAGAACACGATCTCGTCGTTTCTCCGGGCGCTGGAGCTCGGGGCGGATGCGGTGGAGCTCGACGTGCACGCGACGGCCGACGGGATCGTCGTCGTGCATCACGATGCTGATCTCAGTGGGCGTGCCATCGCCGAGCTCACGTACGACGAGGTCGCGGCATACGTGATCGGGCGAGATGAACGGGTGCCGACGTTGCAGTCCGTGCTCGATGCCATCGCGTCGCGCGCGATCGTCTACGTCGAGATCAAGGGCGACGGAATCGAATACCGCGTGGTCGACGTCATCCGGCGATGTCCCGCTCCGCATCAGTGCTCCATGCACTCGTTCGACCACGCGATGATCCGACACGCACGAGCGCTGGCGCCGGAGCTGAACTATGGCATCCTGGTCGAGGACCGCGCCGGGGGCGATCTGGTGGCCCAGATGCGGATGGCGCACGCGACCGATCTCTGGCCGCATCAGAAGCTCGTCGACCCGGCCATGGTTGAAGCCATTCACGAGGCCGGCGGCCGCGTTATCGCCTGGACGGTGAACGATGAGCGGCTGGCTCGCCGCCTCGCCGCCGCGGGCGTCGATGCGCTCTGCACGGACAAGATTTCGCTGATGCGGCAAGCGCTCTCCCTCAAGTAGATCTCAATGGAACTGCAGCGGGTCGCGGTCATCGGCGCGGGCACCATGGGTCACGGCATCGCGTACGTCGCCGCGCTCTCCGGGCGCGACGTGACGCTCGTGGACTCGGACACAGACGCGTTGGCTCGCGGGCTGGCCAAAATCCGCGGCGCGTTCGACAAGGCGATCGAGCGCGGGAAGGCGACCATCGAGCAGCGAGATAAGGCGCTCGCGCGGCTGCGCGGCCTGGCATCTGCCGCCGACGCGGCGGCGGACGCCGACCTGATCATCGAAGCGGTGCCAGAGCGCATGGAGCTCAAGCAGCGCCTGTTCGCGGAGGCCGAGCGGGTCGCGAATCCCAACGCGATTTTCGGCAGCAATACCTCGTCACTATCGATCACCGAGATCGCCGGCACACTCGCGCATCCAGAACGTTTCATCGGCCTGCACTTCTTCAATCCCGTGCCCGTGATGAAGCTGCTGGAAATCGTCCGTGGCCAGCATACGTCGGACGACACCGTTCAAGTCGCGCGTCGCTTCGCCGACTCGTTGGCCAAGACACCGATCGTGGTGCGCGACTCGCCCGGCTTCGCCACGAGCCGACTTGGCGTGGTGCTCGGACTCGAGGCCATTCGCATGCTCGAGCAGGGCGTCGCCAGCGCGGAGGATATCGATCGCGCAATGGAGCTGGGCTACAATCACCCGATGGGGCCGTTGCGGCTCACCGACGTCGTCGGCCTCGATGTGCGCCTCGCGATCGCCGACCACTTGCACGCGACGCTCGGCGGCGACACCTATCGCGCGCCCGAGCTGCTGCGCCGCCTGGTGCGCGAAGGGAAGCTCGGCAAGAAGAGCGGTCAAGGATTTCACTCGTGGGAGAACGAACGATGACGGACGCGGGATCGTTGCAGGTTGTGCTGAGCGAGAATCGGGGCGCGGTGGCGCTCATCACGATGAATCGCCCTGAGAAGCGCAACGCGCTGAGCAGTGCGATGCGCGCCGACTTCGTGGCGGCGCTCGACGCGGCCGTTCGCGACGTGAGCGTTCGCGCGGTCGTCGTCACCGGCGCGGGCGACAAGGCCTTCGTGGCCGGCGCCGACATCGGCGAATTCGAGGGACGAACCGCGGTCGACCAGTGGCGCGTCATGAAATCGGCGTCGATGTTCGAGGCGATCGAACGGAGTCCGAAGCCGGTGATCGCCGCGGTGAACGGATTCTGTCTCGGTGGCGGGATGGAGCTCGCGCTCGCCTGCGACATCCGCATCGCGTCGGCGAACGCGAAGTTCGGACAACCCGAGGTCAACCTCGGAATCATTCCAGGTGGCGGCGGTACGCAGCGACTGCCCCGAGTCGTTGGACTGGGGGCCGCACTCCGAATGATTCTCACCGGCGAGCTGATCGATGCGACCGAAGCGCTGCGGCTCCGACTCGTGGAGGAAGTTCTGCCACCCGAACAGCTCATGCCGCGCGCCGTGCAGCTGGCCGATCTCATTGCGTCGAAGAGTCCCGTCGCCATAGCGGCCGCGAAAGAGGCGACCCGCGCGTCGCTCAACATGTCGCTCGACGATGGGATGAAACTCGAGACCGCGCTCTTTCAACTGTGCTTCTCGAGCGAGGACAAGGCCGAGGGCGTACGCGCCTTCCTCGAGAAGCGCGCCGCAAATTTCACGGGGCGCTGATGACCGCATCCGAAGGCGCTCCAATGCGCGTGACCGATGTGCACATCCACATCCAGCCGTGGAGACAGCTCAAGCCGCAGGCGCTCGAGGTCATGCGCATGGGCAAGAGCGACGAGAAATTTCAGTTCTTCATGGCGGTCATGGACGATCCGAAGCTCCTGCTCGAGGTGATGGACCGCGACGGCATCGACCGCGTCGGAATGGTGAACTATGTGTCGCCGAACGTGATGGGCTTCGACGACAGCACCAACGACTTCATTGTGGAGTACGCCGGGGCGGATCGCCGGCGGCTCATCCCCTATGGCGGTGTCGATCCGGTCACCAATCCAAAGGCGGGCGAGGGGGTCGAGCGCTTGGCCGCCCTGGGCATTCGCATGCTCAAGTACCACCCGAATCATCATCGCGCGCCGGCCAACGCCTACAGCGACGGACTCACGGCCCAGGCCGACATGTACCGGGTCGCGGAATCGCGCGGTCTTCCGGTGATGATCCACACCGGAACCAGCATTTTCCCCGGGGCGCGCAGCAAGTACGGCAATCCGCTCGAGATCGACGATGTCGCGATCGATTTTCCCGATCTGCAAATCGTGATGGCGCACGGCGGACGCCCGCTCTACATGGCCGAGGCGTTTTTCGTTCTCCGCCGGCACAAGAATGTGTGGCTCGATCTCAGCGGAATTCCGCCGAAGAGCCTGCTCGAATACTTCCCGAGAGTGGGCGAGCTGGAGCAGAAGCTTCTCTGGGGAACGGACTGGCCGAGTCCCGGCGTGGAAAGCATGCGCGGCAACGTCGATCAGTTTCGTGCCCTACCCCTCTCCGATTCGGTCAAGCGCGCCGCGCTGGAGACCAATCCGGCGCGCTTGCTTCCGACCTGAGCGGCACTGGGATTTTACCGGCGGCTGACGCGTTCATGTCTGGCGAGCGGCGGCAGGACGGCCTACAATCCCCGCGACGCTATCTTCCTCTTGCCAGGACCATGTTTTCGATGCGCATCATTCGTCTCCTCGTGACCGTCGGCACGCTCGGCTGCGCCTCGCAAGGCGGACCACAGGTCGCGTCGCAGGCGCCCGTGCCAGCGGCGCCGAAAGCCGCGGCGTCGGCAACTGACACCACCACGTCGCACTATGGCGCCGGAGCCTTGTCGCTTCCGAACGCCGACCCGTATCCGAGCACCTACAAGCCATCCGCCTCGCGGCCGACACTCATTCGCAACGTCACCATTCTCACCGCGGCCGGACCTCGGATCGAAAATGGCGCGGTGCTGATGCGCGACGGCAAGATTGCGGCGGTTGGACGAACGGTCGACGCGCCCACGGATGCGATCGTGATCGACGGTGAAGGCAAATTCGTGACGCCTGGCATCATCGACACGCATTCGCATCTGGGCGTCTACGCCGCGCCGGGCGGCGACGCGCTGAGCGATGGCAATGAGGCGACGAACCCGGCGACGCCCGAAGTATGGGCCGAGCACTCGGTGTGGCCGCAGGATCCGCAGTTCCCGCGGAGTCTCGCCGGCGGCGTGACCACGCTGCAGGTGCTGCCGGGCTCGGCCAACCTGTTCGGCGGGCGAAGCGTCGTGCTCAAGGTCGTGCCGTCGCGCACCGTGCAGGGGATGAAGTTCCCCGGCGCCAAGTACGGTCTCAAGATGGCCTGCGGCGAGAATCCAAAGCGCGTCTACGCGCAGCGCGGACCGTCGACGCGCATGGGCAACGTGGCCGGCTACCGCGCGCAGTGGATCAAGGCCGAGCAGTACCGACGGAAGTGGGACAAGTGGCTTGCCGACAAGAAGGGCGATCCGCCGGATCGCGATCTGGCGATGGAGACGTTGGCCGATGTACTGCGCGGCAACATCCTGGTGCACAACCACTGTTATCGGGCCGACGAGATGGCGCAGATGATCGATATTGCGCACGAGTTCGGCTATTCGATTCGCTCGTTCCACCACGGGATCGAAGCGTACAAGATCGCCGACCTGCTGGCGAAAGAGGGGATCAGCGCGTCCATCTGGGCCGATTGGGGCAGCTTCAAGGTGGAAGCGCTCGATGCGGTTCGCGCCAATCTCGCGCTCGTGCATCAGGCTGGTGTGCGTGCGATCGTGCACTCGGACGACGCATCGGGCTCGCAGCGATTGAATCAGGAGGGCGCGAAAGGCATCGCAGCGGGCCGCGCGATCGGCATCAACATCTCAGAGGACGAAGCCATCAAGTGGAACACGATCAACCCGGCCTGGGCGCTGGGCCTCGACGACAAGATCGGCTCGCTCGTCGCGGGGAAGAACGCCGATGTCGTATTGTGGTCCGGAAATCCGTTTAGCGTGTACGCGCGCGCCGAGAAGGTGTGGATCGACGGCGCGATGCTGTACGACCGTCTGGATCCGAACGAATCGTGGCGCACCGACTTCGAGCTCGGCTTCGTGCCGGCCACGCGCGGAGGCAGCCGATGAGGGCCGCCACGCGATTCTCGGCGACGATGCTCGCCGTCGTCATCGGCTCGTCGGCCGCGCCGGCGCAGACGATCGCCATCATCGGGGGCACGGTCCATCCGGTGAGCGGCCCGATGATCGAGCACGGGACCGTCATCATCCGCGACGGCAAGATCGTAGCGGTCGGCGCCGATATCGCCATCCCCGCCGACGCGAAACGCATCGAGGCCACTGGCAAATGGGTGACGCCGGGACTGGTGAACTCCGCGACGGAGTTCGGCCTGTTTGACGTCGGATTCGGCGCCGGAAGCAGTGATGTCGCGGCGAAAGGATCTGGCAATGGCCTCACGCCATCCTTCACCGCATGGGAGGGGGTGAACCCACAGTCGGTATATCTGGCGCCCGCGCGTGATGAAGGGGTGACCTCGGTGCTCATCGTTCCCGGTGGCGGAATGATCGGCGGCCAGGCCGCGATGCTCGATTTGGTCGACGGCACGGTTGGCGACATGCTCCTCAAGGCGCCGGTCGCGATGGTGGGAACGCTCGATGACCCGAGCGCCGGCAAACTCGGCGCGCGTGGCGAGATGTTCGCCAAGCTACGCGAGCTGATCGAGGATACCAAAGCGTACATGCGACGGCGTTCCGACTTCGAGCGCAATGCCACGCGCTCCTACGCACTCGGCCGCGCCGACCTCGAGGCGATGGTTCCGGTCGTGGAAGGGCGCGTGCCGCTCGCGCTGCAGCTGAATCGCGCGAGCGACATCGAGGCGGCGTTACGGCTGGCGAAGCAGTACGGTCTCAAGCTGATCATCATCGGCGCGGCGGAAGGCTGGCGGATGGGGCCTCGCATCGCGCAAGCCAAGGTGCCAGTGATGTCGGGCGCGATGAACAACATTCCGTCGAGCTTCAACTCACTCGGCCAGCGCCAGGAGACGCCGGGGCTCCTGCGAAAAGCGGGCGTCGACGTCGCTCTCATTGGCAACGCCGGCGGCGGCGATGAAGAACAGTTCAATATCCGCAACATCCGGCAGGAAGCGGGCAACGCCGTTGCGTACGGTATGAGCTGGAACGACGCACTGCGCGCCATCACACTCACGCCGGCCGAGATGTTCGGCGTGGCCGACAAGATTGGATCGCTCCGCGTCGGCCGGGAGGCGAACATCGTGGTTTGGAACGCGGACCCGTTCGAATTCGGCACGCGCGCCGAGCGCGTGTTCATCCGCGGCAAGGAAATTACCGATCAGTCGCGGCAGGATGAGCTGACGAAGCGGTATCGGACGCTGCCGCCGAACTACACGAAACCGTAAAGGGCGCTGCGTGCGGCGTGACAGCAGGCAGCCGGCGTGTTTTTCTTGCCGGCTAGATCCGCGGGACCGACGTCGGCGTCGGGTATGGGATGGGGGGAGCGGACGGCGTGGCCGTGGGGACGCAGCCCCAGGCGCCGAGGCACCGGCCAAGGACAACTCCGCTCCCGCAGCAAATTTTGATCATGCCGAGGCACGTCGTGGCTTCGCAGTTCGGCAGCACGGTCTCGTCGGGTGTCACGGGCTGCGTGGCGGGCCTGTTGCCGAGCGGGTATTCGAGTACGCGAACGACGGAGCCGACCCGAATCTCGACGTTGGATCCCGTGACGCGGACGCTCCCGGTATCGACCTCGAGTACTCCCTTCCCCGACGAGGACCGGAGAATCGTTGCCGAATGCGACTTGGTCGCGCTTCCGTTGAACTTCACCCACGCGCTCATGCGACGTCCCCATCGTGAATGCCGGCCCGTTCCCAGAACGACTACGCGGGAAGTTGCTCGATCGCTCAGCGTCGTCAAGATGCGCCGCCACTAACGGCAACGCTCCCGGCACGATTGCCGGGAGCGTTAGTCATCTCATCTCCAACCTTTATGCAGCGCTGTCCGGTGCGGTTGCCGGCTCGGCGTGCGCGGGCGGTTCGGCCGCCGCCGCGGCGGTATCGTAAACCGGCGGTGCGTCGGCCGCGCGAGGCGAGCGATCGGCCCTGCGCGAGCGAATCATCTCGTCGAGGCGATCCTCGAGGCGCTTTGCTTCCGCTTCGTGCGTGCCAAGCGTGTTGCTCAATCTCGAGTATGTGTCTGCATCGACTTCGCCGCCGCTGAGTCGCGCGCGATAGACGGCGTAGCCAAGCGCCTGCGCGGCCTTGTCGGCCAGCTGGCGGGCGCGCAGCGCGTCGAGGCGAAGCTTGCCTTCATCGATCGCGCTCTGCGCGGCGCGTCCGGCGCGATCGAGCTCTTGTCTGACCTTGTCCCAGAGTGCCATGGACATCTTCTCCGTGTTGGGATCCCACGCGTCACACTACGACCGTGCGAGGGTGCGGGTTCCATGAAACGGGAACGCCCCCGCGCGGCGGGGGCGTTGGGACTGCGAACCGCTGGCGCTGCCGCGTTAGGCGGCCGACGTCTTCTCGGAGGTGCCGGCCGGATAGACGCTGACGCGATACCGCGTCTTGCTCTTGTGCTCGAACTTCACGACGCCGTCGATCAGCGAGAAGATCGTGTAGTCGGTGCCGAGGCCGACGTTGCGCCCGGGATGATACACGGTGCCGCACTGCCGGATGATGATGTTGCCGGCACGGACGACTTCGCCACCGAACTTTTTCACGCCACGATATTGCGGATTGCTGTCGCGGCCGTTGCGGCTGGAGCCGACGCCTTTCTTGTGAGCCATATGCCTACTCTCAGCCGAGGGTAATGTCGTTGATCTTGATTTCAGTGAAGCCTTGCCGGTGTCCCTGCTTCTTCGCGTAGTTCTTCCGGCGCTTCATCTTGAAGATGACGATCTTCTCGCCGCGTCCGTGCTTCACGATCTCGGCTGTGACTTTGGCACCACTGACGAGCGGCTTGCCGGCGTGGACGGTGCTGCCGTCCGAGCCGAGGACGACTTCATCGAATGTGATCGTCGAACCGACGTCAGCGACCAGCGACGGAATGCGAAGCTTCTTGCCCGGCTCGACCTTGAACTGCTTGCCGCCGGTGCGGATGACTGCGTAGGGCATGGGCGATGATATTGAGTTAACTGTAAACGCGGTACAGCCTTAAGAAGTTATCGGGAAGGTAGGCGAGTGTCAACCGGGACTCGGCACTCCGGGCCTTTACTATGGCTAGTGGCGAGTGCCGAGCCCCGTCCAATCATTTCTACTTCAGGCAACGGCGTACTGCCCCGTCACATCCCGCTCCGCACCCTTCACTACCATCTTGAACTCGTCCGGCTTCAACAGTGGATCATCCCGCAGCTCCACTGAAAACCCCACGGCCTTCTCGATCTTGCGCGTGAAGTCGTGCTCGTTCTCGAGCACGTACAGGGCAACTTCGGGGTGCAGCTTGACGACGATGTTGTCCTTCTTGCCCTCGATCGCCATGCGGCGCACGGAGCGCTCCATGCGGCGGACGATCGTTTCGGGTGTGAAGACGCGGCCGGTCCCGGCGCAGGTAGGGCACGCGATCGTCATGTTCTGCAGGTGGCTCTGGCGCACACGCTGGCGGGTCATCTCGATCAGGCCGAGGTCGCTGACGGCGAAGGCCTTGGTGCGCGCCCGGTCGCGAGCGAGGTTGGTACGCAGCTCCTGCAGCACCTTGTCGCGGTTCTGCTTGGTCTCCATATCGATGAAGTCGCACACGATGATGCCGCCGAGATCGCGCAGCCGGAGTTGGCGAGCCACCTCGCGCGCCGCTTCGGTGTTCGTCTTGAAGATCGTCTTCTCGGGATCCTTCTTGCCCGTGTAACGCCCTGAGTTCACGTCGATCGAGATCAGCGCTTCGGTCTGCTCGATGATCAGGTAGCCACCCGACGGGAGATCGCAACGCCGCTTGAACAGGTCGCGGATCTCTTGCTCGATCTCGCTCTGGTCGAAGATCGGCACCGTCTCCTCGTAGAGCTTGACGCGCTCGAGGAGCTCGGGGGCGATCCCCTTCAGGTATTCCGTGATCTCGTTGTACACCTGCTTCGAATCGACGGTGAGCGAATCGACCTTGGTGCTGAACAGGTCACGGATGAGCCCGCGCGTCAGCCCGGTCTCGCGATGCACCACCGCCGGAGCGCGCATGAAATGCGTTTTTCGCTTGATCCGCTTCCAGTTGTTTTGGAGCGTGGCCAGCTCGCGCTTGAACGTCTCCTGCGTCACGTCCTCGCCGACGGTGCGGACGATGACGCCGCCCGAATCATCCGGCAGCACCTCTTTCACCAGATCGCGCAGTCGCCCGCGCTCCGCCCGGTCACCGATTTTGCGGCTGACGCCGACGCGCGAGGCGAACGGCATGTAAACGAGAAAGCGACCGGCCAGCGAGATCTGCGCGGTTACACGCGGTCCCTTGGTCGAGATCGGTTCCTTGCTGACCTGGACGAGGATGTCCTGGCCGCGTTTGAGCTGATCCTGGATGTTGGGCGCCTTGGCGCGGCGGCCGCGTCGCGCCTCGCTCTCCTCTTCCTCATCGCCCTCTTCATCGTCGTCGTCCCGCTCTTCATCCTCGGGAAAGACGAGATCGGAGGCGTGGAGAAAGGCGCTCTTCTCGGTTCCAATGTCGATGAATGCCGCTTGAATGCCGGGCAGCACGGCATCCACGCGCCCGAGATAGATGTCCCCGACCATGCGCTTCGCGTCGGGGCGGTCCAGCATCAGCTCGACGAGCTGGTCATCCTCCAGGATCGCGACACGGGTCTCTCTCGGGGCGGCATTGATCAGGATTTCTCGCTTCATGGTGCATCGTGCCACGCCTCACTCCCGGCGACTCGACGGGTATTGCGAGGGTGGGCCAAGGCTGAAGGTCGTCACGCACGGTGAGCGCCCAGATGGGGCGAAGCGCGAGGCTGGCGCGGGATGCAGGTCCTGCCTCGTCGCCCGTGTTGCCGCGTCGCTGATTCGTCCACGACGGACCCGCCGCGAGCAAACCCCGAGCGCTCGCCATGGCGATGATCGCCAGAGCCAGCGTCAGGATGCTCTCGGAGGTGCGGATCGTCATGCGATTCGTTGCGTTGCGGGGCGTGTGCGCGGGGGAACGAGCGCGCGATGCGCGGGTCTCGCTCCATGTGAACAGCTCGCACGCCGGGCCACGAGTCGCGCGGCGTCCGGCGTGCTGGGGAATTCGATGTCTGACTAGAAGTATAGACGGAATTGACCGCCGGCCGCAACGACCGCCGCGGCAATCAGTCGGCGATCTCCTTCAACAACTGGCGCGCGATCACGATTCGCTGAATCTCGCTCGTGCCTTCGCCGATCTCGCAGATCTTCGCGTCACGCATCATCCGTTCGACAGGATAGTCCTTCGTGTAGCCATACCCGCCATGAATCTGCACCGCCTTGGTCGTCGCGCGCATGCAGAGCTCGGAGGCGAACAGCTTGGCCATGGCCGCTTCCTTCGTGAACGGCCGGCCGTGCTGCGCCAGCCACGCGGCGTGATAGACCATGTGCCTCGCCGCCGCGATCTCTGTCGCCATGTCGGAGAGCTGGAACTGGATGCCCTGGAACGAGGCGATGGGCTTGCCGAACTGCTTGCGTACGGTCGAGTACTTGAGCGCCTGCTCGAATGCCCCCTCCGCGATGCCCAACGAGAGCGCGGCGATGCCGATGCGGCCGGAGTCGAGCGTCTTCATGAAGTTGACGAATCCCTTCCCCTCCTCGCCCAGCCGATTCTCCACCGGCACTTCCACGTCCTCGAAGATCAGCTCGCGCGTATCGGACGCACGCCAGCCAAGCTTGTCCTCCTTTTTGCCGGCGCGAAACCCGCGCATGACGGGGAGCGATGCATCGTGTCCCGCGCCGACCTCGCGCGCCTTGTCGAGATCGACCGTCTCCTTGGTGAGGATGAAGGAGCTGATCCCCTTGGTTCCCTTGCTCGGATCGGTGACGGCGGTGACCACGAAGATCTCACCGACGCCCGCGTGTGTGATGAAGCGCTTCGAGCCGTTCAGGATGTAGCGATCACCCTTGAGCACCGCGGTGCTGCGCGTGCCACCGGCGTCGCTGCCGGCGCTCTCCTCGGTCAGCCCGAATCCGCCCAGCACCTTGCCCGTCGCGAGCAGCGGCACGTAGCGCTCCTTTTGCGCATCGTTTCCAAAATTCACGATCGGCGACGTGCCGAGCGTCGTGTGCGCTGAGATCGTGATGCCGTGTGACGCGTCGACCTTCGACATTTCGTGGATGACGGTGATGTAGCTGATATAGTCCATCGCCGATCCGCCGAGCGATTCCGGCCATGGGATGCCGAGCAAGCCGAGCTCGCCCATCTCCTTCACCGTTTCCCAGGGAAAGTCCTGGCTCGCATCGAAGGCGGCGGCGACCGGGGCGACGCGCTCGCGAGCGAACTCTCGCACCATATCGCGTACGGCGGTGTGCTGCTCGGTGAAGTACGGAAGCTCTTCCATGGTATCGGCCTCGGTGGTCATGCCGCTTCGGTGTCGTTGGCGCCGCGAATCACGGCGAGAAAGCGCTGGCCGTACTTATCCAGCTTGGCCGGCCCGACGCCGCGCACGGTCTGCATCGCGGCGAGGTTGAGCGGACGGCGCACGGCCAATTCATGCAGCGTTCGGTCCGGAAACACAACGTACGCCGGAACCCGGTCATCGCGCGCGATGACGCCGCGGAGCTGCTTCAGCGCGGCAAGCAGCGTCGCGTCGCCCGGACCGAGCTCGAGCGCGGCGGCGGCGGCCGACGCACCAATCTCGGAGCGACGGGCACGCTCCTGACGCGGCCCCTTCGCCTTCCTGGCCTTTGTCCTGGCGGCATGCGTGTCGGGCTCGATGTGGGTGCCAAGGCAGTTGTCACAACCCTCGCACTTTTCGCGCGCGGCCGGATCGCCGAAATAGCGAAGAACGAAGCCCCGGCGGCACGCATTCGTGTAGGCATACTTTTGCATCGCATCGAGCTTGCTCAGATCGGCACGACGGCGACGGTCGAGCGTCGGCCAATCGATCGGGAGCGCATCGAGCGGACGACTCTTGTTGACCAAACGCAAACCGCCGCCGGTACGCTCCCACGTCAGGATCTGCCGCCCCTGCAGGTTCTCGAGCACGGCTGCGACAGCGTGCGGGCTCCCGAATCCAGGCGGAAGGCCGCTGACATCGACTGCCGCGCCCTCGTACAGCTGCGGTCCGGCAACACGCCACAACGCGCGCAGCAGCTCGCGCTCCGCCAGGTCATCGACCTCGCGCTTGATGCGCTCGGGCATCGCCAGCAGGCGGACGAACAGACGCGAGTTGGACGCGAGCTCATTGGCGAGAGCGCCGGCGCTGGTGAGAATGCGCAACGCGCTCTCGACCTCGCGCTCCTTGACGTCGGTCCGAATCGCGGCGGCGATATCGGCGGCCGAGCCGCGTACGCAGCCGGCAGAGTCGGCGCTGCGGCGCAACTCCTCGTACACCTTCTCCACCGTCGCGCGGTCGGGGTAGGCGCTCTTGATGAAGAACTCGTGCGTGAAGCGATCCGGGAACGCGTGGAGCAGCACGCAATCGGAGTGCTGGCCATCGCGGCCGGCGCGACCCGCCTCCTGATAGTACGCCTCGAGCGTGCCCGGCATCGCGTGATGGATGACCAGCCGCACATTCGCTTTGTCGATCCCCATCCCGAAGGCGTTCGTGGCGACGATCGCGCGGACCTCGCCCGCCATGAAGGCGGTTTGCACGTCATGGCGGTGCGCATCGTCCAGGCCGGCGTGGTACGCGACAGCAGGAATCCGCGCGCGCTCGAGCGCACCCGTCACCCGCTCGACCGCCTTGCGAGTGGACGCGTAGACGATGGCCAGGCCTTCGCGATCGCGAAGTACGTCGACCAACGCCGTATCCTTGTCGGCATCGCTCCGCGTACGCACCACGTGATAGTGCAGATTCTTTCTATCGAACCCGGTGATGATGGTCTTGGCGTTGGTGAGGCCAAGCTGCTTCACGATGTCGGCCCGCACCTCGGGCGTCGCGGTCGCGGTAAGGGCGACGGTGTGCGGATTGCCGAGCCGTTCGCGCACGGAGCGAATGCGGAGATAGCTCGGCCTGAAATCGTGGCCCCATTCGCTGATGCAGTGAGCCTCATCGATCGCCAGCAGCGAAACGCCGATGGCGCGCAGGCGATCGGCACTGCTCCCGAGGTCGAATCGCTCCGGCGCTACGTAGAGAAGCTTGATCTCGCCCCGCTCAGCGCGAGACATGCGATCGGACACTTCGTTCGACGAGAGCGTGGAGTTTATGAATGCCGCGGGCAAGCCTCTGGCTGTCAGCGCGTCGACCTGATCCTTCATCAGCGAGATCAGCGGCGAGACGACGACGGTGAGGCCGGGCAGCATCAACGCCGGCACCTGGAAGCAGAGCGACTTGCCGCCGCCGGTCGGAAGAATGACCAGCGTGTCGCGGCCCGCGAGCACAGATTCCACGGCCCGCTCCTGGCCCGGCCGAAAGGCGGGATAGCCAAAGCTCGACCGCAAAACGTCGCGGGCCTCGTCGATCGTATAGGTGGCGGTCATCTCAGCAGCGTCACACGCAGGGAGCGCGAACACGGCATCGTTCTAGCGCACTCGGCATCGGCCGATCGCATCAGACGGCGCGTGCGAAATGGCCGCGGGTGAACCGTGCGCCAACGGTCGAGCGGATGATCGCCAGATCGGGCGATGCATTCGTCGCCAGTGCGTCGAGCGCGGCGCGATAGCGCGAAACGATGTCGGCCACCGGGTCGCCAGGGACATTGAACAGCAACCGAAAATTGCGAACGCCCGCGCTCCACAATTTGGGCAAATATTCCGAGCCTTCGATCGGACGCGAGTGCAGCAGACGATTGCGGCAGGCGTAGTCGGTGGCGACCGGAAAGGTATAGCCGGCGGGGTCGGTGATCTCGACGATCGGATGCGTTTTCACACACAGGTCGCGGCAGGTGGTCGGTTCACGGTCAAAGGCCGCGGACAGCACGCAGTGCTCGATCGTCATTCCCTCCGGCCTGCCAAAGACAAGCACCTCCAGCCGGTCGCTGTGGGAGGCGACCGCCAAATCGGCGATCTCATCGGTCGTCAGCTCGATCGAGGCGACGACGCGCGACGCGCCAAGCCGGAACAGCTCGGCCGCGGTGTGCTGGTTGAAGCAGTTCACCGCGTAGTCGGCGACGACATCGCGCCCCGCGGCGGCGAGCTCGGCGACAAGGCCCAGGTGACCCGAAAGCATCGGCAACCCAAGGTCGAGCCATTTGGTGAGGAGCTTTCGGTCAGCCGGACGCACGATCGTCGGCGTACGCAGACGGAATGCGATGCCGCGCGCGCTCAGCTCATCAGCCAACGTGCGAACCCGCGTGACGGGCGGCATCGGGTGGCGAAGGAACGGATCGAGCGCGATCTCGGTGGCTCCGGCATCCGCGGCAATGCGGGCGTCGTCGATCGTGTAGACATCGGCGGCCAGTCGAACGGTGGTCCGCGATTTAGGGTGCGAGTGACGGTCCACTCCACTCAGCGCCGCGTCGATGCGCGACCGGCGCTCGGCGAGCCGTGCCTGCTCGGCCCAGTCGCGCAGGAGCACCAGCTGCTCGACGGCCTTCTGCCGAACGTGGTTGAGGTCACTGAGAGGCAGGAATAGCCCCGAATCGAGGGCCGTGAGGTCGAGCGCGCCAAGCGAGAATGGTGTGTCGCCCAATCGTCCGAGCTGCTCGCGCAGCTGCGTGTGGTCGAGCGCTCGCTTGGACGCTGGCGCGAGCTGGATTTCACTGCGGGTCGTCACACTATCGCCGTCGGCGGTGAAGATGACCTTGAGATGCGAACCGCTGCTGCCGAACACGCGCGCGTCGAGGCGCGTCTTGCGCTCCTTGGCGGCGGGCGAGAGGGCGGCGAAACTCCCGCGCGCCCGCTCCAGCAGCGCAGCGTGAGACGTGCGCACGACCCGCGCTCCGATTCTTACTCCGGCGCGGGATGAAATGGCCTGGCGCACCCGACCGTCGCGCTCGCCCAAAGTACGAATGCGGGAGATCGCGAAGCCGATAGGTTCGCCCACACCGTTTTCGCTCTCGAGCAGGATACCGTCGTTCACCTCGAGCAGTTCGGTCAGCTCGACGATCAGCTCGCCACGCTCGATAGCCGTCACCACGCCAAGCACGACGCCGCGGTTGTCCGGCTGCTCGCGCGTGATATAGCCGCGGCCCGCGCGTCCGCCGAACATGCCGCCGGTGAATCCACGACTGTAGATCTGAACCATGTCCCCCGACCCAGCAGCCGATGCGTCGATGCGCTCGCCATTGCCGACGCGCGTGAGCAGATCGCGGTAGCTCTTGGTGACCGTGGCGACGTACTCGGGTTTCTTTTTCCGTCCTTCGACCTTGAGACAGGAGATGCCGAGCTCGGCGATCTCATTCAGATGTTCCGTCGCGGCGAGATCTTTGGCCGAGATGAGAAAGCCTGAATCGATCGTCTCCCCGGTTGCGGCGTCGGTGAGGGAGTACTCCTTCCGACACGACTGCGCGCACGAGCCGCGATTCGCGCTCCGCTCGCTGATCATCCCCGACATGTAGCACTGGCCGGAATACGAGATGCACAGCGCGCCGTGCACGAAGGTCTCGAGCTGAAGCGCCGGGACCGCCGAGTGAATGGCGCGGATGTCGTCCAGCGTGTTCTCGCGCGCCAGCACGACGCGCTCGATGCCAATGCTGTGCATCACGGCCGCGCCGCTGGCGTCGTGAACGGTCATCTGCGTCGATCCGTGAATCTCGAATCCCGGATAAGCTCGCTGGATGAGGCGCACGAGCCCCAAATCCTGGACGATCGCGGCATCGACGCCCCGGTCGATTGCCTCGCCGAGCAGCTCGAGCGCGTCGACCAGCTCGCGAGGCTTGACGAGGGTGTTGAGGGTGAGATAGATGCGCTTGCCGCGCGCGTGCGCCAGCTGGCAGGCCACCCCGACCTCATCGAGCGTGAGCTGCGCGCCTTCGTCCCTCGCATTGAACCGCTCGGCGCCGAGATAGACGCTGTCGGCGCCGTTCGCCAATGCCGCGCGAACCGCGTCGAGCGAGCCTGCGGGGGCGAGGAGCTCGGGCAGCTTCATGCGGGAAATGTAAGCTGCCCCCGGCCTCTAGGCGGCGACGTCCCTCAACGCGTTCCCGACCGACCCTTCGCGCAGCCGCTTCAATGCCCGGTCGCGGAGTTGGCGGACTCGCTCACGGGTGACGCCGAGCATTTTCCCGATTTCGTCGAGGGTGTGCTCTTTGTCGTTCTCGAGCCCAAAATACAGGCGAAGAATTTTGGCATCTCGTGGCGGGAGGGTCGCGAGCGCGCGCTCCAGCTCCTGGTTACGGAAGCTGTTCAGCACCTGCTCTTCCGTGTCGGGCATCTCGTCGAGGGCAAAGCGCTCGATGAGGGCGCGATCGCTATCCTTGCCGACGGCCGCGTCGAGCCGGACGTCGGCCGTGTTGAGCGACGTAAGCGCGACGACGATGTCGTGCGAGATGCCGGTGAGCTGGGCGATTTCCGTGGGCGAGGGCTCGCGATTGAGCTTTTCGCGCAGCAGCGCCGACGCGCGGATGACGCGCGAAAGATCGGCCGTGCGGTTGAGCGGCACGCGCACGGTACGCCCCTGGCGGGCGAGCGAGGACAGGATCGCCTGGCGGATCCACCATACGGCGTAGGAGATGAACTTGACGCCTTGATCGGGATCGAACTTCCTCGCGGCCGTGAGCAATCCCACGTTACCCTCGCCGATGAGATCGATCAGCGGAAGGCCGCGGTTCTGGTATTTCTTGGCAACCGAAACGACGAAGCGAAGGTTGCGTCGGACGAGCTCATCCATCGCATCTTGATCTCCCGAGCGGACCTTGCGCGCGAGCACTTTCTCTTCGTCGGCTTTGAGCAGCGGATAGCGGCTGACCTCGGCGAAGTATTGGTCCAGGATGTCGCGGTCGGCCTCACCGGCGCCGATTTCGGCGTTGGCAGGAGCGCGGCGGCGACGTTTAGGAGCTGCTTCAGCCATGTATGATCACCTCGGGAAGTCCCGAAGCATTTCAGCAAGAACAGCACCGCCGCATCGGAATGGCGGTCCAATCAAAGGGGCGGCTCGCGCAGACGGCTTAAAAGACGCAGAGAAAACGCGGCGACGACGCACACGACGCCGGCGATCTGCGCAGGCCGGTTTCCGATTCGTACACCGTAGCCCCAGACGCTGATCCCGACGAGGGCCAGAATCGCTTTCGCCATGTCGATCGGCTTCATCCCCCCTCCTTCGGGCGGCGCACGAAGCGACGAACTCCCTGCTTGAACTCGTCGGTCGCGCGCGACTCGACGTTCGTGCGCGCGCCGAGGTCGATGCCTTCGATGAAGCCGGCGTCATCGAGATCGTAGAACAGTCGCTTGGTCAGCCGCATCGCCTCGGGACCGGCCTTCACGAGATCGGCCAACACGCTATCGACGCCGGCCTGAAATGCGCCGGCGCTGAACACGCGACTCACCAGTCCGAGCTCGAGTGCTTCGCGCGCCGGGATCATGCGACCCGTCGCCACGAGATCGAAGGCACGCTTCTCACCAACGGACCGCCTGAGCATCGTCATCACCATCGCGGGCACGAACCCGACGCGCACTTCGGGATACCCGAACTGCGCGCCCTCATGTGCGAGGACGATGTCGCAGGCGGTGGCCAGGCCCGCACCTCCCGCCAGCGCGCGGCCCTGCACCACCGCGACGACGGGCTTGCCCATGGCGCGGATGATCGTGAACACCTTGCCGAGGGCGTGCGCGTCGCGCAGATGCGTTTTTGCGTCGGCATCGATCATCTGCTCGAGCGCTTCGAGATCGGCACCCGCACAAAAATCGCCGCCGTCGGCGCCGAGCCGAACGGCGCGCACCGACCTATCGGCGTCCATGGCCTCGAGGGCGGAGGCGAGCTCGAGCGCCGTCTCGTAGTCGAGCGCGTTCTTCTTCTCCGGCCGGGCGAGCGTGATGCGACCGATCGGGGGATCGACCTCCGCGCGGACGCGCGTCACCCAGCCGACTCCCGGTACTCGGGCAAGCCGAGCGCGCGCGCATCGGCGTCCGGCACATCGATCACCATGCGAAGGAGCGCCGTCGAGTAGACTTTCCCCTGGGCATCGGTCTTGAGCGAGAGCGTGCCGCCGCCGCCGAGCGCACCGTGCAGCAGGAAATTGAGCGCCGAGATGTTTGGCAGCTCGTAGCGGTCGGCGCCCGAAATCGCGCCGCGAAAATGCTCGGCCACCCGATCGCGGGTGACGAAGTCGCGCAGCACCGGATACCAGCGCGGCTCGCGGGCGATCAGTCCGACGTTGGCGGTGTCGCCCTTGTCGCCGGAGCGGGCGTGGGCGATGTCGAGAAGGCGGACTCTCATGCGCGCACCATTTCGACGACCGGCGTGACGACTCGCTTGTCGACCAGCGCCGGCCAGTAGGCGACGACCTCCTCGACCTTCGGGCGGCCACCGGCGAACCCTGTCACGCTGGGCGGTCCATTGAGCACAAGCGGCGCGAGCTCGCGCGTGAATCGCTCGACCGCGGCGCGATCCGGTCCGCGCACGCCGATGCGAAGCTGCACCTCGGGCGCGTCGGGCTGCAGATCGCCCGATAGGAGTCCGTGGGTCGCCGACGCGCCGACGAATTCGGTGAGGATCTCATCGAACGTCAGGCCAAGATTGGCGAGGCGTTGGCGCAGAATGCGGTCAGCCGCCATCGCTTTGTCGAGCGCCTCTGGCCAGGCGTAGACGAGTGTGCCGACGGCCTTGAAGCCGTTCCGGTAGGCGATTGACACTTTCAGCTTGTCGGTCGACGGACGGCCCTCGATGCCGAAGACGCGGACGCGATTCTCGCCGTCCTGCGCGATGCGAATGCTGGTAAAGTCCGCGACGACGTCCGGGGTGATGTAGGCGTGCGGATCTCCCATCTCGTACACCAGCTGCTCGCTGACGCTGTGCACATCGATGCGGCCACCGGTGTTCGGGTGCTTGACGATGGTGAAGGTGGCATCGGCGCGCGCCTCGACGATCGGATAGCCGACGTTCGCCATGTCGGGAATCGTCTTCCAGTCGTAAAGACAGTTGCCACCCGAGCACTGCGCGCCACATTCGATAATGTGGCCCGCGATGATGCCGGCGGCGATCTTATTCCAGTCGTCGCGCTTCCATTTGAACTCGTGGAGCAGCGGCGCCATGGTGAGGGCCGTGTCGGTCGAGCGTCCGGTAATGACGACGTTGGCGCCCTTTTCGAGCGCTTCGACGATCGGTCCCGCGCCGATGTAGGCGTTGGCGGAGAGCACGCGATCGCGAATGGCCGAGAGCGGCTCGCCGCTCTCCATGTTCGCCAGCGCGTGGCCCTGCGACAGAAGCTCGTCGATGCGCGGCAGAAGATCATCGCCGGTGACGACGCCCAGCGAGAGCTTGCCGCCGTAGCCGGCTTTTGCCGCGGCGGCGCCCACCGCATCGCCGCACGCTCTCGGATTGACGCCGCCGGCGTTGGCAATGACACGCACGCCGCGCTCGACGACGGCGGGAAAGACGCTCTCCATCGCGCCGATGAAATCACGCGCGTAGCCCATCTTGGGATCTCGCTCTTTTTGCTTTTGCAAAATCGACATCGTCACCTCGGCCAAATAGTCCAGCATGAGGTAATCGATGGGACCCCCCTCGACCTGCCGGCGCGGCGCTTCGAGCCAATCCCCCCAGAAGCCCTGACCGGCCGCAACGCGAACGATGTCCTTCACTGCGCGTCCCTCAAGTTGATGGGCAGCACGAACGGGCCGAGGTGCGGTCCTGCGTTGTGGAGCGAAGCGCGGAGGGCGAGCGCGAGCACGGCGCGCGTCTCGTCCGGATACACAATCGCGTCAATGTAGCCGCGCGCGCCGGCGTAGCTGGCCGACAGCTGGTGCTCGTAGTCCGCGCGCATCTCAGCCACGCTCGCCAGCACCTCCGCGGACGGCTGCACGCCGTTCTTCTTCGCTTCGGCCAGCGCCGGCCCGTGCACGGCCTGGATCGCCGATTCGCCTTCCATCACCGCCATGCGGCCGGTGGGCCAGCTGAAGATGAAATCGGGATCGAAGCCCTGGCCGGCCATCGCGTAATAGCCGGCGCCCGACGCGTGGTTGACGGTGAGCACGAGCTTCGGCACGGTGGCCGTCGCCATCGCTTCGACGAAGCGTGCGCCGGCGCGAATGATTCCCTCGTGCTCGGCTTCTGGTCCGACCATGAAGCCGGAGACATCCTGGACGAAGAGCAGCGGGATGCCGAGGCGGTCGCAGCGGTCGATGTAGTAGGCGACCTTCTCCGCGCTCTCGGCGTAGACGATGCCGCCGAATCGCGGCTTCTCGCCCGGCCGGCCTTTGATGAGTCCGCGCTGATTCGAGATGATGCCGACAGACATGCCGTCGATCTTCGCGTCAGCGCAGATCATCTCGCGCGCCAGCTCGCCCTGAAACTCATCGAGCGCGCCGCCGTCGACGATGGCCTTGAGCACCTGATGCATGTCGTACGACATGCGGTGATCGGTCGGCAGCAGATCATACAACGCGTCGGACGAGTCATCCGTCGTCAGCGGCCGGCCCTCAGCGCGTTGCTGGTCAGTTGCCGACGACGGACGATCGATGACAGGCGACCGGTTGGGGAGTCTTTCAACCAGGTCGCGCAGTTTCTCACAGCAGGCTTCATCGTTCGCCACGTTGTAGTGCGCGACGCCACTGATCTGCGTGTGTGTCTTCGCCCCACCGAGCGTCTCGCCGTCGATCGTCTGGCCGGTGGCTCCTTTGACCAGATTGGGGCCGCCGAGTCCCATGAAGCTGGAGCCTTCAACCATCAGGATCACGTCGGAGAGAGCGGGCAGATATGCGCCACCGGCGATGCACTGCCCCATGACGGCCGCCAGCTGCGGGATGCGCAGATACCGGCGCATGATCGAGTTGTAGTAAAAAATGCGGCTCGCGCCGTATTGACCAGGAAAGACGCCGCCCTGATACGGGAGATTCACGCCGGCGGAATCGACCAGATAGATGATCGGGATGCGGCAGCGCATCGCGATCTCCTGCGCCCGCAAGATTTTCTTGATCGTCTCCGGCCACCAGCTGCCCGCCTTCACTGTCGCATCGTTGGCGACAACGACGACCTCGCGCCCATGCACGATGGCGACGCCGGTGACGACGCCCGCGCCGGGCGCCTGGCCGTCGTACTGGTCGTGGGCGACGAGCAGGCCGATTTCGAGGAACCGCGAATCCGGGTCACGCAGGCGGTCGATGCGCTCGCGGGCGGTGAGCTTTCCCTGTTTGTGCAGCCGCTCGATCTTGTCGCGGCCACCGCCGCTCCGGAGGCCGGCCTCCAGCTCGCGCAGCTCGACGCTGAGCTCGCGCAGGCGAGTCGTCACGCCTGCTGCCGCTCGGATTGCTGCCGCTCCGCGAACCATTCCTTGATGTAATCGGCGAGGTCGGAGGTCGGCGTGCCGGGACCAAAGAGCTTGCCGACGCCGCGCCGCTGCAACTCGTCCATGTCTTCCTTCGGGAGAATGCCGCCGCCCGTGATCAGAATGTCATCGCGTCCCTGATCGTGAAGCAGGTCGAGCACCCGCGGAAAGAGCGTCATGTGCGCGCCGCTCAAGATCGAGAGTCCCACGACATCGACATCCTCCTGCACCGCGGCGGTCGCGATCATCTCGGGCGTTTGATGCAGTCCGGTATAAATCACTTCCATTCCGGCATCGCGAAGCGCGGCGGCGACGACCTTGGCTCCGCGGTCGTGTCCGTCCAGACCTGGCTTGGCGATCAGTACGCGGATGGGACGGGACAAAGCGTGGTCTGGGGTGTGGGGAGTGGGGGTGCGGGCGCGCTCAGCCAAAGCTATCGACTAGCGACCGACTCGCAAACCTACGCCTTCCATGCGGCGGACGGAGGCCATACTATCGTCCCGCACATCACCACTCGGGACGGGACCATGTCGTTCTTCTCCTCCATGTCCACAAAGGACATCATCTCACTCGTCTTGAGCAGCGCGGCGTTCGTGATCTCGTTGATCTCGCTACGCCAGAAGCGATTCGAGACAGAGCGCGCCATCCGTCGGGAGCTGTCCGACGCGATTGACAAGCTCAACAAGATCAACATCGAGACGGCCAAGCTCTGGGAAGATGGACTGACCCCGGCGGAGCAGAATTTGATCGCCGTATACGGGCAGCAAGGCGTGAGCATCACGCGGCAGGCGCTGTACCTGGCCGAGCAGATTCCCAAGCGGGTGAGCGATGTCGAGTACGGAACGCTTGCGCAAGCGCTGCTCAACCTCGGCAATCTCGCGCAGGCGGAAGGCTATTACGTGAAGTCCGTCGAACAATCCCCCGACGAGTTCGCCAAGGCGCTCAACAAGCGCGTGTACGCCTACTTCCTCTTCTCGATCGGGAAGGTGGAGCGCGGGCGGCAGACGTTTCAAGAATGTCTTGCGCCATTCGACTCGCCTGGTGACTACAACCTCTACGCCAAAGGCGGCACATATCTGCGCTGGGCCATGGCCGAGGCAATCTTCACGTTGCCCAAGGCGGGGGAAAAGCTATTCGAGGCGGCGTGGGACGCGTTCAACCACATCAGCATTCCCATGCAGAAGATGAATGCGCTGCGCGAGTTCCAAAACATGCGGGTGGAACTGGCGAAGCAGCAGGTCCAGTTGCAAACGGGCGGTCAGCCGGGTAGCGCGGGGATCGTGCTTCCGAGTCACCCGATGGGGACGGCCGGGACCATTCCATCATGATGCGTGACCAGCTCAGCGCTTCCGCGCGACCAGCATCATTTCCGTCGACCGGCGGCGCAGCGGCGTCTGCGTAAAATCGTCGTACGCGGATTCAACGATCAGGCCGTGTGCAGCGCAGAGCTCGGTGAGTTGCGTCGCCGTGTAGAGTCGAATGCGATGCTCGCGCCGCACGGAACTGGCGGCGCGCTCGAGCGTGGTGCGGATGGTCAGCACCCCGAGCAGCGGTGAAAACTCGCGCGCCTGTGTCACTCGCGTACCCCGACTCGATCGCCATGCATCGCGCGCGACGAACTGCGCCATGACGCCGTCGCGGCTGGCGCCATGCCACACAAAGACGCCGCCGCGGCTGAGCACGCGCGCGGCCTGGCCGATCACGCGCGCGTCGTCGGCGGCGCCGTCAAAGAATCCAAACGAGGTGAACAGGTTGACGACCGCATCGAAGCGCGACGTCCATCGCGCGGGGAGCTGACGCATGTCACCGCGTACGTAGCGCAGAGTGGGCGCGACTCCGCGGCGGCGCGCAATACGCAGCAGCGCGTGCGAGTAGTCGAGTCCCGTGACATCGAAGCCGCCCTCGGCCAGATCGTGCGCGTGGCGACCCTGGCCGCAGGCGAGATCGAGCACCTTGGCGCCGACCGGCAGCCCCAGCACGTCGATCAACCGCGCGACCTGATGCCGGCTTCGCTCGACGGTCATGAGGGGCTCGAATTCGTCGAGGTAGCGCGCGTCGAAGTAGGACGCCCACCAACTCGCTTCTCGGCCGCCCTTCACCGTTCCCATCTAAGCGAGATCTCTAGAAGAATACGGGCTCGCGGTACGCGCCGAACACCTGCTCCATGGCGGCGCGGATCTCGTAGAGCGTGCAGTACGCACGCGCCGCGTCGAGGATGAAGGGAATGAGATTCTGCGACGTCTTCGACGCTTCCGTGAGCGCAGCAAGACGCTGCTGTACGAGCGCGTCGTCACGGCCCGCGCGGAGTGTGGCCATCCGCTCCCGCTGCTCGCGCTCGACCTCGTCGCCAATCTTGAGCAGCGGAATGGTCAGCTCGGGTTCTTCGGTCACGAACTCGTTGACGCCGACGATCACACGGCGGCGCTGCTCGATCTCCCACTGCTGCCGCGCGGCGGACTCGGCGATCTTTCGCTGGAGCCAGCCGGTCTCGAGCGCCGGCACCACGCCGCCCTGCTCCTCGATCCGGACGAAGAGCGCTTCGGCATCGCGCTCCATGCGGTCCGTCAGCGCTTCGACGTAGTACGAGCCGCCAAGCGGGTCCGCGACGTTCGGAATGCCGGTCTCGAACGCGAGCACCTGCTGCGAGCGCAGTGCCACCTGCACCGCGTGCTCCGTGGGGAGCGCCAACGTCTCGTCCATCGAATTGGTGTGCAGCGACTGCGTGCCGCCGAGCACGGCGGCGAGCGCCTGGTAGGCAACGCGCACGATGTTGTTCATCGGTTGCTGCGCGGTCAGCGTGACGCCCGCAGTCTGCGAGTGAAAGCGCATCATCCAGGAGCGCGGATCCTTCGCGCCGTAGCGCTCCTTCATGTGGCGCGCCCAGATGCGGCGGGCAGCGCGCAGCTTGGCGATCTCCTCGAAGAAGTCGTTGTGGATGTCCCAGAAAAATGACAGCCGTGGCGCGAACTCATCGACGTTCAAGCCGCGCGCGATGCCGCGCTCGACGTAGGTGAATCCGTCGGCGAGGGTGAAGGCGAGCTCCTGCGTCGCCGTCGCGCCGGCTTCGCGAATGTGGTAGCCGGAAATCGAAATCGTGTTCCACTGCGGCGCGTGCGTCGCGCTCCACTCGAACGCATCGACGATCAGGCGCAGCGCGGGCTCGATCGGATAGCACCACGCATGCTGCGCCATGTACTCTTTGAGGATGTCGTTCTGGATCGTGCCGCGCAGCTTGTCGCTCGAAATTCCCTTCCGCTCGGCCGCCGCGATGTAAAAGCAATACAGGATGACGGCGGGACCATTGATCGTCATCGACGTCGACACCTGGTCGAGCGGGATGCCGTCGAAAAGCCGCTCCATGTCGGCCAGGCTCGAGATGGCGACCCCGCACTTGCCGACTTCGCCCTCCGACCGCGGATGGTCGGAGTCGTAGCCCATCAACGTCGGGAAGTCGAAGGCGACGGAGAGCCCGGTCTGACCGTGCTCGAGCAGGAACTTGTAGCGCGCGTTTGTGTCGGCGGCGCTGCCGAAGCCGGCGAACTGGCGCATCGTCCACAGGCGGCCCCGATATCCGGTCGGGTGAATGCCGCGCGTGTAGGGAAAGATGCCCGGCACGCCGACCGTGGTCGGATCGAGATCGGCCGTATCGAGCGCGGTGAACAGCGGCTCGACCTCGCCCGCCGAATTCGTGAACCCGATCGCGCGCAGCTCGCCCTTGGCGTAGCGCGCGCGCCACGCAGCGACCTCGGCGCGCAAGCGCTCGAGCTCGGCGTCACGCTCGTGATCGGTCTCGGGCAGATCGCGAATCGTCGTCATCATGTCGCCCCTGTCAGTAGGCTCGCGCTTCGCCGCAGCAGTTCTTCCGCTACCGCGAACGGCGTCGTCGCACCGGACTCCATCGCCGGCAACTGCTCGTCGATCCAGGCCGAGGTCGACTCGTCGCGCCACAGCCGGCGTTTCACGCCGTACTCTACCACCTCCACCACGCGCTCCCGCAGCCGTTCGCGCCGGCGCGCGCGCAGTGCGCCGCTCGATTCAAGATAATCGAAGTGACGGTCCACAGCGGCTATCAGCTCCTCAGTGCCGGTGCCCTTTTCCGCCATCGTCGCCAATACCGGCGGCGTCCAGCCGCTCGCATCTGTCGCCGCGGCGGCCTCGCGCGCGGCCTTTGCCGGGTTGTTCACTTTCTTCAGATCGACGCCGTGATGCGCCGGGATGTTTCGGAAGATGTGGCCCATGCGCAAGCCAAGCATCAGCTCGAGCTCATGGCGAAGACGGTCCGCGCCAAGCCGGTCGGCCTTGTTGACGACGAAGACGTCGGCGATCTCCATCAATCCGGCCTTCAGCGTCTGAATGGAGTCGCCGGACTCCGGGACGAGCACCACGACCGATGTGTCGGCAGTGCGCGCGATGTCGAGCTCACTCTGCCCGACGCCGACGGTCTCGATGAGGATGCGGTCGAAGCCGAAGCCGTCGAGCACATCGGCCACCTCGCGGGTCGACGCGGCGAGGCCGCCAAGCGAGCCGCGGGTCGCCATCGAGCGAATGAAGATCCCCGGATCGAGCGCGACCGATTCCATGCGCACGCGATCGCCGAGCAGCGCGCCGCCCGTGAACGGTGATGTCGGATCCACCGCGACGACACCGACGGTGAGACCTCTCGCGCGATACTGCTCGGCCAGCCGCGCGGCGAGCGTGCTCTTTCCCGCGCCGGGCGGGCCGGTGAGACCGATGCGGCGCGAGCGGCCTTGCCTGGCGTGGAGGGTGGCGAGAATCGTCTCGAAGCCATCGCGATGGTTCTCCACGATGCTGACGGCGCGCGCGAGCGCGGCCGGCTTGCGGGCGTCAAAGTCGGCGAGCAGCCGATTGATCGCGGGTGAAGGTGCCGAGCTCATCGCCACCGTCGATAGCCTCGGAACGGATTCGACAACAGGTGCAGTGGTATGAGGAGCATCATGGAGAAAAACATCAGCGCGACGAAGAGCGAGGCGATCAGAACGTAGAAATTGCGATGCTGCAGGTAAAAGATGACCGCCACGATCGCGACGTCGCCGGCGAAGATGCAGAGCAGGATCCGCCGAGCCTGGCGGGCCATGAACGTCTGCATCTCCATCATGTCGCGCGGATGCGCGCGCACGCGCAGCTCGTCGCGTCCGGCGCGCTTGAGCACGTCGCGCAGCTCGCGCGCCACGTACGCGAGCTCGGTCATCCAATCCTTCAGCACGTCCTTCGGCTCGCCGCCGAGCACGGTCGAGAGCAGCTGGCCGCGCATCCGGGCGACGATCGGCGTCGCGAACTGCACGCTGTTGAAATCGTGCACGTATCGCACGCCGAATCCCTCGACCAGCGCCGCGGCCCGCCCGAAATAGACCAGCTCGCTCGGGAGCGTGACCGGCCACTTGTAGAACGTCGACATCACTTCGTTGACGATGCGCTCCATCTGCCGCGGCTTCGACTCGCCGGCGAATGCGATCGACATCAGTGCTCGCGCCGCGTCGCGCACGGTGCCGCGATCGACCTCGGGATCGATGATGCCCAACTCGTAGAATCCGGCGATGACGCCGTCCACATCCTGACGCGCGGCGGCAATGATGGTCTGGATGAGTCGCGTTCGCATCGTCTGCTCGACGCGCACCACCATGCCGAAGTCGAGCATGATCAGCTTGCCATCGGCCGAGACCAACAGGTTGCCCGGGTGCGGATCGGCGTGAAAGATCCCATCCACGAGCATCATCTTGATGTACACTTCGATCAGCGTCGTCAGTAGCGCCGAGGCGTCGACGTCACCGGCATCGATGCGCTCCTGGAGCCGGTCGACTTTGGTGCCCTCCATGAACTCGAGCACCAGCACGCGCTTTCTGGTGTGCGAGTCGATGACTTCGGGCACCCGAACGCGATCGTCGTCGATAAAGTTGGCGCGAATGAGCTGCGCGTTGCGCGCCTCCTGCCGAAAGTCCATCTCCTCCTCGATGCGCTTCGAGAACTCGCGCACGATGGTGGTGATGGCGTGCACGTGGTGATTCGGGAACAGCACGTTGAGCACGAACAGGACGCGGAACGCCGCGTCGAGGTCGAGCGCGACCTGCTCTTCCACGCCGGGCCGCAGCACCTTCACCGCCACCTCGCGCCCATCGAGCGTGGCCCGGTGAACCTGTCCCAGTGACGCCGCGGCAATCGGGGTCGCATCAAACGTCTCGAACAGCTCGCCCGGCATCTTCCCGTACTCGCGCATCACGACGCCTTCGATCGCCGCGAGCGGGAGCGGCGGCACGCGATCGGTCAGCGACCCGATCTCGCTCAGATACGGCTCGGGCAGAATGTCGGCTCGCGCGGCGAACACCTGCGCCAGCTTGATGAAGGTGGGCCCGAGCGCGGCGATCAGCGCCGTGAGCCTCACCGCTCGCCGCTGGTGCCCCTCGGCGCTCATCGCGCGTGGCCGGCCGAGGATGATCCAGCGCTTTCGGTCGCGCAGAAACGCGATCATGAAGGGAAAGAATCGCCAGAAGATGGAGAATCCGTGCACGTCAGCGACCAGCGCGCCGGAGCGCGACCTTCAGTAGTCGCTCCTGGCGCTGCCACATCGGCGACGCTGCCCGATCCGCGTCAGGATGCTCGTGGCCGAGCACGTGCAGCGTGCCGTGGACCACCAGGCGCGCCAGCTCCTCGCGAATTCCGAGGCCGAGTCGTACGGCGTTGTCCCGCGCGACCGTGGGGGCGATGTAGATGTCGCCAACGACCGCGCCATTCGTACCACCAGGGGCGAAGCCGAAGGAGATGACGTCGGTCGCGCCACGGTGGCCGAGATGACGCGCGTTCAGGGCGGCAATACGCGCGCGCGTCACGAGCGCGATCGACAACATGGCGTTCGAGGCCCGCTCGGAGCGCAGCACGCTTCGGGCGATCGTCGCGATGCGCGCGCGGCTGATCGCGGAGCGCACGCCTGCGTCGACGGCCACATCGACCGCGACGCTCACGAGCGCGACGCGAATTCCGACGTGATGCCGCCGCTCGACGCGGGATAGCTGATGCGGCCGTGCGACATGCCGGCGAGTGTTCGCGCGAATTGCTCCTTCACGATGTCGAGCTGCTTGAGGGTAAGGGGCGCGTCGCGCAGCTGACCCTGCTCGATGCGCTGGCGCACGATGTGATCGATCACTTCGCGCACTCGCTCTGGCGTCGCCTCGTTGAGTACGCGCGTCGACGCCTCGATCCCGTCCGCCAACATCACCACCGCGGTCTCGGCCGTCTGCGGAATGGGACCGGGATACTCGTATTCCTGCGTGTTCGGCACGACGCCGTCGCGCTCCTTCGCCCTCTCGAGGAAGTACGAGATCGAGCCGGTGCCATGATGCTGGGTGATGAAGGCGGCGATCGCCGGCGGGAGCTTGTGCTCGGTTGCCAGCTCGATCCCCTCACGAATGTGATTGCGGATGATCGCCGCGCTCGCGCCGGGTTTGAGGGTGTCGTGCGGATTGCGGCCCCGCGCCTGGTTCTCCACGAAGTAGTCGGGCTTCTTCAGCTTCCCGATGTCGTGGTAGTAGGCCCCCACGCGTGCCAGCAGCCCATTGGCGCCAATGGCGTTGCACGCCGACTCGGCCAGGTTGGCGATCTGCAGCGTGTGGTGGTACGTGCCCGGCGCCTCCATGCTCAGCCGCCGCAGGATCGGCCGGTTGAGATCGCTCCACTCGAGCAGCGTGAGGTCGGTCGTGATGCGCGTGAATTTTTCGGCCAGCGGCAAGAACACCAGCGCGAGCGCGACCGACACCAGCGCATTCGCCCCACCCCGCGCCATGCTCGCACCGATCTCGTCCGCCCGCCAGCCGAGCGTGAGCCCGATCGCGATCGCCGCGAACGCATACGCCACCGCGACGGTGAGCACGGAATAGTACGACTGCGTCCGGTTGCGCATCACGCGCACGCTGAGCGCCGCCGCGGCACCCGCCACGAGGTTCATGAACAACGCGTTCGTCCCTCGATAGACGCTCTGGCCGCCCACGAGCACGGCGAGAATCATCGCGGCAATCATGCTGATGCGAGGATCGAAGAGCACGCTGAAGATGATGGCGGCGAACGCAACGGGAATCAGCTCCGGGTAGACCATGACGGTCGATCGAGCGGCCAGCGCCGAGACGACGATCACCAGCGCCGAGACCATGGCGAACAGCCAGAGTGCGCGCACGCTCCGGTATAGCTGTGGCCGGAAGAGGATGATCGCGATGCCGAAGATCGCCAGCACGAGCGCGTTGTAGGCGATCGACCCGACCACCCGCCCGACAGCGCGCTCGCCACGCGCGCGGTTCTGCATGGCGTCGTGCAGCGCGCGCAACTTGCCGAACTCCGCGCGCCCCACCACCTCGTGCTCCCCAACGATCTTCTCGCCCGCGCGAACCTGGTAGCGCACCGAATCGACTGATTGCGCGAGCTCCATCCGGCGCCGCTCGGTGGCATCGCGATCGAGCACGATGGATGGATGGAAAAATCCGCTCATCAGCTTGATGAAGACGCCGTCGCCGGCCGAGGAATTGGGATCGGGGTGCATCGCGCGCGCCCGGCCGAGAAGGGAGCCGAACGACAGCACGCTGTCGGCGAGCATGCTGCGCTCGTCACTCCCTCGCCGCACGATCACCTCACCGCGAATTCCCTCGAGTCCCGCGCTGCTGGTGATGCCCGCCGGCAGCCAGCGCTGAAAGACGCGGCGCACTCCCGCCTCCATCGCCTGCCGCCGGCCCGGAAAGGCGAGATACTCGGCCTCGGCAGGCGAGAGCGTCACGCCGAATTTCACGGCGGTGCGTTGAATCGTCGCCGTGGCGCCCTCGCGCGGCGCGGCGCCCACGCCATCCGTGAAGGCGCGCAGCTGCGTGAGCGATGAATCGACCGCGGCGGCGCTGTAGACGAGAATCGGCTGCGCGGAGCGGGACAGCTCGTCGCGCTCCTTCGTCAATTCCGTCGGCGACTTGAACACGGTGAAGGCGAACGGCGCGATCACGCTCTGCGCCGCGACCGATCCCACTTCGTACACCGGCGAGTCGACGGCGGGCGCCGCGGGGAATGCCAGATACGTGACGGCCGCAATGACGCCGAGCGGCGCGAGCCTGGCGAGATGGTACAGGAACTGGTCCCACCGCTGAACCGGTGGGTCATCATGGACGAACGGCGACGTCAGGTCGCGAACGCCCATCCCCGTCTACTCTCCCGCCGAGTCGCGGGCGTACGCGCGAATGATGTCGCGCACCAACCGATGGCGAACGACATCACTCTCCGTCAGGTAGTGGAACCCGATCCCCTCGACATCGGACAGGATTCGCTCGACCTGGATCAATCCGGATTCTTCGCGCTTCGGCAAGTCGATCTGCGTCTTGTCACCCGTGATGACGGCCTTCGAATTCACGCCGAGCCGAGTGAGGAACATCTTCATCTGCGCGGTGGTGGCGTTCTGCGCTTCGTCGAGAATCACGAATGCATCGGCCAGCGTGCGCCCGCGCATGTAGGCGAGCGGCGCGATCTCGATCACCCGTTGCTCCAGCGCTTTCTGCACGCGCTCCGGCGGCATCATGTCGTCGAGCGCGTCGTACAGCGGACGCAAATAGGGGTCGACCTTCGCCTGCAAGTCACCCGGCAGAAATCCCAGGCTCTCGCCCGCTTCGACCGCCGGCCGCGCAAGGATGATGCGGCGCACGCGCTTCTTCGCCAGCGCGTCGACGGCCATCGCGACGGCGAGGTACGTCTTGCCCGTACCCGCCGGCCCGATGCCGACCACGATGTCGTTGTCGTTGATCAGCTCGAGATACTTGGCCTGCCCCGCGGTTTTCGGCTGGATCACCCGCCGCACACCCGGCAGCACGATGCGCGAGCCGTTCGATCCGCCCGCCTCAGCACCGCCCTCTCCGTGGGCGTCGTGCGAGGCCGGCCCGCCCCGGTCCGCCAGGCGCATCACATCGTCCGGCGAGAGCGATTCCTGCTGTTTGGCCATGTCGATCATGCGCTGGGCGATCATGTGCGCCCGCTCGACGTTGTCGACGCTGCCGGTGAGCGTCAGCGCATCGCCGCGCAGCGCGACGCGGGCGCCGCTCGCGCGCGACAGCTCGATCAGGTTGGCGTCGTTCACGCCCGCCAGCGTCAGCAGGTCGGTTCCTTCGACGTTCACGCGATGCGTGATCGCGTCGTCACTCACCGGAGGTATCCTCGACACGAATGTGCAGCTCCTTCAAATCGTCAGCGGGAACGACGGCCGGTGCATCCTCGAACAGGGCGCGTGCCGCCGTCGTCTTGGGAAAGGCGATCACGTCGCGCAGCGACGTGCCGCCAGCGAGCAGCATGGCCACGCGGTCGAAGCCGATCGCGATGCCACCGTGCGGGGGCGCGCCAGAGCGCAGCCCCTCGAGCAAAAAGCCGAATCGTGTCTGGGCCGTTTCATCGTCGATGCCGAGCAGGCCGAACACGCGCTGCTGCAACGCCGGATCGTTGATGCGAATACTGCCACCGCCGAGCTCGAGTCCATTGAGCACGACGTCGTAGGCCAGCGCGCGCACGCGCTCCGGCGCCGTGTCGAGCAACGGCAGATCGTCCGGGTTCGGCGCCGTGAAGGGATGATGGACCGCCGAGAGCGCGCCGGTCTCCGGATGCTTGTCGAACATCGGAAAGTCGACCACCCAGAGCAGACTCAGATGTCCCTCCGGGATCAGCGACAAGCGCTTCGCCACGTCCTGCCGAACTCGGTCGAGGGAAGGATTCGCGATGTGATCCTTGGCCGCGACAAAGAGGCCGAGGTCGCCGTCGGCGAGACCCAGCCGGCTTGCGGCGGTGGCGTCGAGGAATTTCGCCGGACCGCCCTCGAGCGCGCCGTTCACCCGCTTGAGCCGCAGCAGTCCGCCGGCCCCGCCGGTCTTGGCGATCGCCTCGAGCTCGTCCACCTGCTTGCGCGACAGCGACGCGCCGCCGGGAATGCGAATCCCGCGCACACGGCCGCCGCCCTCGAGCGCCGCGCGTGTGATGCCGAACTCGGTGCCGCGAAAGACATCGGAGGCGTCGAAGATCTCGAGGCCGTACCGCGTGTCGGGCCGGTCGATGCCGTAACGCTCCATTGCGTCCGCGTAGGTCATCCGCCGAAACGAGGCCTCGACCGAATGGCCGCCCTCGGCCCACATCGCGCCGACGAGCCGCTCCGCAAGCGCGAGGATGTCGTCCTGCGTGACGAACGATGCCTCGACATCGATCTGCGTGAACTCGGGCTGCCGGTCCGCGCGCAAGTCTTCATCGCGGAAGCAGCGCGCGATCTGGAAGTAGCGGTCGAAGCCGGCGACCATCAGCAGCTGCTTGTAGATCTGTGGCGATTGCGGCAGCGCGTAGAACTCACCCGGATGCACGCGGCTCGGCACCAGATAATCGCGCGCGCCTTCTGGTGTCGGACGCGTGAGTATCGGGGTCTCGATCTCGAGATATCCCGATTCACTCAACACGCTCCGCGCGACCTGCATCAACCGATGCCGCAGCATGAGCGCCGATTGCAGCTCCGGACGGCGAAGGTCCAGGTAGCGATGACGGAGCCGCTGTTCTTCCGATGGAAGCTCATCGCCCTTGCCGCGCGCGACGGGAATGGCCGGCGTCGCCGCTGGCCCGACGATGCGAAAGGAGGTGGGCCGCAGTTCGATGTCACCCGTGGCGAGCTCCGGGTTGCGCTGGTCCACGCCGCGCATTTCCACTCGGCCCGACACCAGCACCACGCTCTCCTTGCCTACGGCCGCCGCCTGCGCCGCCATCTTTGGATCGAGCTTGGACGGATCGAACGAGACCTGTACGATCCCCGTACGGTCGCGCACATCGAGAAACACCAGCCCGCCAAGGTTCCGGCGGCCATGCACCCACCCGCCGAGGTCCACGACGAGTCCGGCGTGCTCGGAACGAAGCGAGCCGCAGTAATGCGTGCGCAAAGTCGTGCGTTCGGGCGAAATACTCACGTGCGATGGCTCGGAGGATTCGGGCGCGCGCCCTATGGAACGAAGCGACGACACGCCGGTCACACGGCTGCGTGTCGCACTCGCGCTCCGCGACAATGAGGAGAGTCTGAAAGGTATCTCGGCGTGTAGAGCGTCGGTAGCGTCTCGCTTGACTGCCGCCGTCTGGATTCCGAAGTTCATCTACATGCGCGGCTTGCTCTTACCGGTGATGATCGCGGCCCTGTCGCTCTGCCGCGGCGCGCGGGCGCAAATCGTTCCCGCCCGCGACCTGCTGCAGTTTCCCATCGGGACGCTCGACCACGCTTCCGCGCTGCCGGGAGGCATTAACGACGGCTTCGGCAACCCGGCCGCAATCGGGCTCGAACGCGGCGCCCGGCTTCGGATCGGACTGGCGGCGCTGCAAACACCGTCCGACCAATCGGTGGATCTCCGGATGCTCGCCGTCGCCGTGGCCCATGGCGAGCGCGACACCTTCGGCTTCTCGATCCTGCACGCCGGCGTGGGCAACCTCTACCGCACGACGACGGATCCGCAAACGGTCGGCACCATCGCGTATAACACGACGCTCACCTCGCTCAGCGCCGCGCACCGCTTTGGCGATCACATCACGGGCGGCATCGCCGCGCGCTATCGCACGGGTGAGATCGGCGGCGATCGCCGGGGCACGGCGCTGGTCGACGTCGGCGCGACCGCCACGCATTTGCCTCTGCTCGATGCGCGGTTGGGGATCGCCAGCTTTCTGTGGCGTCCGGTCAATCCGTCGAAGGAGCGGCCGGCGCTGAACATCGGAGGCGATGTTCGCCTGTACGAGGCGATGCTCGGTACCGCGCCGGTCGATGTTCGCGGCGGGTACGGCGTCACGCTGACCGAGGGCGAGCAGCGCGAAGACGCGATCGTCGGCGCGGCACGGCTCGACGGCGTGCAGGCGAGCGCCGGCTTGGTGCGCACCGCGGCGTTCGGCTCCTCGGAGTGGCGTCCGCGGTTCGGCATCGGTGTACGTTTCGGTGGGTACAGCGCCAGCGTCGCGCGGCAACAAAATGGCGCCGGCCTCGATCCCATCTATCAATTCACGCTGAGCACGACCATCCGGTGAGCGCACCGCCCGACTCGACGACGGCACTCGTCAACTTGCTGAATCTCGAGCCCGATGGCGCGGAGCGTGCCTTGCGTGACTTCGCGAACGAGCGCGGTGCCGGCGCCTATCGCGGCGCTCAGGCGATGCGGCATCTCTGGCGGAATCCCGCGCCGTCGTTCGATGCGATGACGGACCTACCGGCCGAATTCCGCGCCGCGCTCGCCAGCCGATTCACGCTGCCGCGTCTGACGCTCGCCGCCGAGCAACGGTCGAGTGACGGAACGCGCAAATTCCTCTTTCGCCTCCACGACGGCGAGGCGATCGAAGCGGTGGCCATTCCCGAAGGCACGCGCGTCACGCTCTGCGTCTCGTCGCAGGCCGGCTGCGCGCTGCGCTGCGCGTTTTGCGCGACCGGCCGCATGGGTTTCGCCCGCAATCTCGAGGCGTGGGAGATCGCCGCCCAGGTGCGTGAGATGGCGATGCTCGACGATCCGATCCGTATCACCAACATCGTCTTCATGGGGATGGGCGAGCCGCTCATGAATTGGAGCGCGGTCGATCCGGCGCTCACGATTCTCAACCATCCACACGCCCTCGGCATCGGCGCGCGTCACATCACGGTCTCGACCGTCGGGGTGTTGCCAGGCATCGTTGCGCTCGCGCAGCGGCCCGAACAGTTCCGCCTCGCCATTTCCATTCACGCGCCGAGCGACGCCCTCCGGAAGGAGTTGATGCCGATCAACACCAAATATCCGCTGGGGGAGGTGATCGACGCCGCGAAGCAGTTCGACCGGCGTGTCACCTTCGAGTACGTGATGCTCGGTGGCGTCAACGACGCCGTTGAGCACGCCATCCAGCTCGCGCAGCTCGCCAAGGAGTGTCGCGCGTTCGTGAATCTGATTCCACTGCACGCTGGGGGCACGCTCGAGTTCACCCCCTCGACGCCGGAGCGTATGCACGCGTTCTCGCGCGAGCTGAAAAAGGCCGGGGTCGAAGTCGCGGTACGTAAGAGCCGCGGCACCGACATCGCCGCCGCCTGCGGCCAGCTACGGGTGGAACGACTCGGCCGGCGCCCGCCACGCCGATCCGACGAGGACGGTCAGATCAACGTAGCGTGACGTGTCGGGCGTCGAACGGATCGCGGCGCCGCCGAGCGCACGGGCAAGACGCCACGCCCAATCGGGATGGCCGGTGCGATCGATCACCAAGGTGCTGTCGCGCACTTCGTGGGCGCCGCCGACCGACACGACGTCGAACCCGGCCTCTCGTAGATGCTGCGTGACATGCTTTGCCAAACCGCGAATCTTGGTCGCGTTCAGCACCTCGACCCGCACGCGAACACCATCGGGTGGCTTCGCGTCGATCGGGATGGTACGCGCGGGCAGCGCGATGATGCCCGCGCTCCGGCCGGAGCGCTTCGCGGTCACAGTGATGATGCCCGCGGCCGCGATCAGCAACGCGCCGGCGGCGATCGCGGCCTGACGCTGGTTCATCGCACGCCGTTCCACATCTCCACGGTCTCGGCGAAGAGCGTCTTCCCTTCCCGCAGCGACCACTCCAACCGCGCGCGGACCACCTGACGGAACGTGCCGTGAAAATCCCGCGGCACGTGCGCGGAGAGAAATGCCCGGTCGCCTCGCGAGAACTTGCGGCCCGGTTCGAGAAAGTCCGCCATGTAGAGAGCGCGTCCGGTGTCGTTCCAGCATGCGGACCCGGTGGTATGGTACCGCACGGCGTCGAGCACATCCGGACGACGCTCACCATCGCGCTCCAGCATCACGGCCGCCGCCGGTCCATGCAGCATCTCCACCGGACGCCCAGGCTCACCGGCGAGCGACCGCAACTGTTCATCCGGCGCGTCGCGAAGCGCATCGTGCCAAACGCCGACGTCGCGCCAGGCACGCGCCGATTCGGCGCTGACCTTCATCGCGCCGGCCCACTGGTCGAGCAATGCCGTCACGCGCGCGATGTGAGCGAGGCGGCGCTCGCTCACCACCGCCCAGGCCGGAAGCTCAATCGAATCCACGGCGCACGTACGGCTCGAGTACCGCGTGGCTGCGGATGCTCGTCCGCGTCACATAGTTCCATCCCTTCAACTCGACGCCGCTACCGATCGTCGCTTCGACCAGTCGCGAGTGGGGACCGATCACACACTCGGTGCCGATCTCCGTGTGCCCCTCGAGCACCGCTCCGGGATAGATCACGGTGTCGGCCCCGATGCGCACGTCGGCATCGACCCAGATCGTCGATGGCAGCATGAACGTCACCCCGCGCGACTCGTGAGCGCGGATCACTCTCCGCTGAATGGCTGTCGCCGCTTCAGAGAGCGAGTGGCGATCGATGATGCGGATACATTCGTCCGTCTCCGTCTGCAGCACGCGACGGGCGCCGGTGGGCCGGCGCGGATCTTCGACCGCGGCGATCGCACGTCCCTCTCCACCGACGAGAAGATGGGTGTCAGCGTCGTCGTTCAAGGACAGCGTCGCAATACTGGATTCGGCCGCGCGTAGCACGCGGGCGATCGTGGCCGGCTCGATCAATGGCGCGCACCCGTCGACCAGCATCGCCAAGCCCGGCGCGTCGAGCTGCTCCCGAATCGCCGCCATGTCCTCACCGCGCTCGATCGCCCGCGCGCGTACCGGCGCGCGCGACTCGCCGCTCAGTTCGAGCGACACCGATGAGCGGTGCAACACGAGAATCTCATCGGGCGGCGTATCCGTGCCGTTCAGCGCACTAATGACGTGCCAGACAATCGGCCAGCCAGCCAGCGGATGTGCATAGACGCTCACGCGCGACTGCAGCGCGATCCCCTCGTCCAACGCGATGACGATCGCCCGCCAACTCACGGCGCGCCGAGCACCATGTTATCGATCAGGCGAGTGGCACCAACGCGCGCCGCGACCATCGCCACGCTTCCGATCTCCGCGCGATCGACCGGCTCGAGCGTCGAGGCCGACGCGATCGCGAAGTAATCAACGCGCACCGAGGCCTCGGCGTCGAGCACGGCGCGGCCGCGTTGTTCCAGCACACGAGCGTCGCGCTCGCCCTGCGCGAATGCGTCGCGCGCCGCCTGGAGCGCGCGAGAGAGCGACAGCGCCCGAACGCGGTCATCGGCCGAGAGGTAGGCGTTCCGGCTCGACAAGGCCAGGCCGTCCCGCTCCCGCACCGTGGGCGCGACGATGATCTCGATTGGAAAATCGAGATCGCGCACCATGGCGCGCACGAGCGCCGACTGCTGAAAGTCCTTCTGCCCGAAGACGGCGACATCGGGCTGCACGAGGTTGAAGAGTTTCGCCACGACAGTCAGCACGCCTTCGAAGTGGCCCGGACGCGCCGCGCCCTCCCACCGGCCTGCCAGCGCGGTCGGCCGGATTTCGACCGACATCCCGCCGTGATAGACCTCCTCGGCAGTGGGCGCGAACAGCACGTCGACCCCGCCCGCGGCGGCCTTGTCACGGTCGCCCGCAAAATCGCGCGGGTAGCGCGAGAGATCGTCCGTCGGCGCGAATTGGAGCGGGTTGACGAAGAGGCTCACGACCACCACGTCCGCGCGGCGCCGGGCTTCGCGTATCAGCGACAGGTGCCCATCGTGCATATATCCCATCGTCGGCACGAGCGCGATGCTGGCGCCGGCGCGGCGGCGGCTGGCGATCACCTCCCGCAGCTCGATCACCCGTTCCACGACGCGGAGCTGCGCGCCCGCGCCGCTAGAAGCTGTGATCGGCATCGGGGTATCGGCTCGCGCGCACATCGTCGCCGTAGCTCGCGACCGCCGCCTTCACCGCCGCGCCGAGCGACGCGTACTGCTTGAGGAACTTCGGCGCGAACCGGTCGTTGAGGCCAAGCAGATCGTACAGCACCAACACCTGTCCATCGCACGACGGACCCGCGCCGATGCCGATCGTCGGGATCGACAGCGATTCGGTGATCTGCGCGGCGACCGCCGCCGGCACGAGCTCGAGCACGATGGAGAACGCGCCGGCATCTTCCAGCCGCTTCGCTTCGGCCACCAGCCGCGGCGCCGCGTCTTCTTCCCTTCCCTGGACGCGAAATCCGCCGAGCGCGTGCAGCGATTGCGGTGTGAATCCCAGATGTCCCATCACCGGAATCCCGACGCGCGATACCGCGCGCACCGCGCGCGCGACTTCGTCGCCCGCTCCCTCGAGCTTGACGCCCTGCGCGCCCGTCTCCTGCATCACGCGGCCGCAATTGAGCAATGCCCGCTCCTCGCTCACCTGATAGGTGAGAAAGGGCATGTCGACAATCAGCATCGCCCGGGTGATGCCGCGCCGCGCCGCGGCGGCGTGATAGATCATCTGGTCGAGCGTGACCGGAATCGTCGACTCGAACCCGGCGACGACGTTGCCTAACGAGTCGCCGACCAGCACCGCGTCGACACCCGCCTCGTCGACCAGTCGGCCGAACAACGCATCGTACGCCGTGGTGAGCACCAGCTTTTCGCCGTTCCGTTTGTGCGCCGCGAAGTCGCGCACCGTGACGCGCTTGGCGCCGCCGTGCTTCGAGTCGCCGGTGCTCACGACGGTCTCCCGAGCTCGGCCAGCTCGCGCTGCCAGAAGTCGCGCTCGGAAATCGCCGGATGCGGCACCACGAGCCCCGGCTCGTCCACGGCCACGGGTGCAGACGGGCTGCCGCCCGTCTCGGTCGAGTGCATCATCACGATGTCGAGGTCGATCGAGCGCGGGCCCCACCGCACGTCACGTATGCGGCCCGCGCCGCGCTCGATCCCCTGCAGCAAGACGAGCAGCTCGCGCGGCGAGAGAGTGGTCTCGAGCGCAATCATCTGGTTCAAGTAGGGCCCTTGGGGAACGTCGCCGAGGGGCTCGGTCTCCTCGATGCTGGATTCGGCGAGGAGCCGGCTGCGCGGCAGCATTGCCAGCGCGGCTCGGGCCGCCGCCAGGTGCGCCTCGCGGTCTCCGAGATTGGAGCCGAGCGCGATGTACGCGACCTCGATTGACACGGCCGAAGACTACCGGCATCCTGCGCCGGTGTCAAAGGGGATGAGCGCGCCGCGCCGGCGCCGATTGTAAGCGTGGACAGCCTGACGCTGCACTACATCGTACGCGAGTTGAACGGCTGGTGGAACGGCCGGCGCGTGATCGAATTTCGCCTCGATCGCCAGCGCCGGTCGATCGTGCTCGCCGCCGGCCCGCAACACTCGGCGTGCATTCTGCTCGGCACGCGCGCGCCGACGGTCGTGCGCGAGGATGCTCCGCGCGCCCGCGCGCCGCGCGCCAAGACTGATGAGGCCGGCGCGCTCAGCGGCTACACGATCAGCCGGGTGGTCGCGCCGGAAGACGACCGACGCATCATCATTTCGCTCGACAAGGCCGGCAAGTTCCGCGGCTCCACGTCGCGGTCCGCGACGCTCGATGTCAGCCTCGTTCCCTCGGCCCGCTCGGCCCGGCTGGTCGATGACGCCGGTCATGTCATCACCTCGCTTGGCAGCGCGCCGGCACAAACCAGCGCATCACGAGCGTTGCTCGGCGCCGAAGATTTCGACGCCGCGCGCGAGGAGCCCGGCACGCTCGTGCGCGGGCGCTGGATGAGTCCGTGGCTCGCGCGATGGCTCATGCGCGATCCCGCTACGGCCTATGAGCGCTATCAGTGGATTTGTACGCTCCCCGAGCCGCGGCCGGCTCGCTGCGGCGCGCTGGTGATCCCCTTTCCGTTCTGCGATGATCCGGTCGCGCTCGACTCGATGCTTCCCGCGCGCGAAACGGCCGGCGCGGCTGCCGCGCCGGCCGACCGGATGTCCCGCACGATCGACCGCATGCGCGAGGAGCTCGCACGCGCCGGCGACGCCGATCGACTGCGCGCCGTCGCCGATACGCTCATGAACCTCGGCGACGTGCCGGCGCCGCCGGCGGTGACACTCACTGATGGCTCAGCCGCGGCGACCACGGCCACGCGCGACGAGTCGGCCGTACAGACGGCCGCGCGCTTGTATCGCGACGTACGATCGATGGAGCGCGCGCTGGAAACGCTGCCGGCGCGCATCGCCGCGATGGAAAAACGAGGAAGCGCGGAACCGACCGTATCGCGCCGATCGCCGGCGGCAAACGAGCGACAGCAGCCGGCGCCGGCGCGGCCGTACCGCACCTACCGCTCGAGCGGTGGCTTGGCGATCTGGGTCGGCCGCGGCGCGAAGTCGAACGACGATCTAACCTTTCATCATGCGTCGCCGGATGATGTCTGGCTGCATGCGCGCGATTCGGCCGGTGCGCACGTCGTGCTCCGTTGGCACGAAGATGGCCCGCCGCCCGCGCGCGATCTCGAGGAAGCCGCGCTGCTCGCGGCATGGCACAGCCGCTCTCGCGGCTCCACCGTCGTTCCCGTCGATTGGACCCGGAGACGCTATGTGCGAAAACCACGCGGCGGGGCGCCGGGTCTCGTGCTGCTCGAGCGTTCCGAGACAATTTTCGCGCGGCCCTCGGCGGACGTGGAGCGGGCGCTGCGCTCCGATCGATGACGCGCTATCCGTCCAAGCCCGCTCGGATCGATCGCACCAGCGCCAGCGCGGCATCGACGCTCTCCTCCGCCGCGCGCACGACGGCGCTGCCGACTACTACGCCGTCGGCCAACCGCGCGGCACGCGCCGCCTGCTCGGCGTTCGAGATGCCGAAGCCGACGCAGATCGGCAACGAGGTCACCGCGCCCAAGCGCGCGAGGGTATCCGGCAGATCGGCGGCGACATCGCTCTGCACGCCGGTCACACCCAGCCGGCTGATGAGATACACGAACCCCGAACCGTGCTTCGCGATCTCCGCCATCCGATCGCTCGGCGTCGTCGGCGCGACGAGGCGGATGAACTCCAGCGGGCCGGACCCGAGCCATGCCTCGCGCTCGGGGTCGGCGCCCACTGGTAGATCCGTGACGAGAATTCCATGGGCGCCCGCGTCGGCCGCGCGTTGCAGCACGGCCCGTCCAGCGGCCATGATCGGATTCAGATAGCTGAACAGCACGACCGGAATGTCGAGCGCCGCCCGCGTGATGAGACCGAGCGTGCGATCGAGGGTCATGCCGTGCTCGAGCGCTTGCTGCGAGCTGCGCTGAATGATCGGGCCGTCGGCGAGCGGATCGGAGAACGGCACGCCGACTTCGATCACATCGGCGCCACTCGCCGCCAAGCCCTGCAGCAGCGCGAGCGATCGGTCGGCATCGGGGTGGCCCGCCGTCACGTAGACGACGAGCGCCTTCTTCCGCGCCGAGGCGAGGTGGGTGAAACGGCGTGCGATGATGTCGGACATGGCCAGAAGCTATCCGGCCGCGGCGATCAGACGAAGTAGTCGCTGATGCGGATGCCGTACCGCTCCGGGTCGGCGATCTTGATGATCGTGCGCACGAAGCCGCCCTTCACCGGATCCTGTTCCGAGAGATCGACGAGCGTTCCCGGGAAGAGGAGATGGCCGCGCGTATCGGAGATCACGCGCACCGTCGGACGCGACAGCGAGTCCGGCGCCGGGCTGACTGACACGACCACCGCCAGCTCGAGCGTATCGAGCACCACCAGCGTACCCACCGGATAGTGGCCGACCAGACTCATGAATGCCTTCACGATCGCCTGGTCCATTCCGCGCTTGACGTTGCTACGCATCTCCTGCAGCACATCGGCCGGCGACAGCGGTACGCTCTGATACGTGCGCCGCGTCGTTGCCGCATCGAAACAGTCCACGACACTCACGATCTTGCTATAGATGCTCAGGTCGCGCGGGCGAATGTGCTTCGGGTACCCGGTGAGGTTGACGCGCTTGTGGTGCTCGAACGCGACGACCATCGCGCGATAGGGCATGTCGTGCTGGCCGCGCATCTGAAACAGCGTCAGGACGCCGAGCCACGGGTGCGACGCCATCAGCCGCCACTCATCCTCGGTCAGCCCTGTCGGCTTGGTCAGCACCTCGACCGGCACGCGCGTCTTGCCGATATCGTGCATCAGTGCCGCGATCCCGAGATCGTAGAGCTGAAGCCGAGTCAGCCCGAGCTTGCGGCCCAGCGCGACGGCGAAGATGCAAACGTTCACCGAATGCGTGAACGTGTACTCGTCGTAGTCGCGCAGCGTCGTCAGTCCGATCAGCGACGACTCTTCGTTGAGAATCTGGTCGACGATCCCCTGCACCACCCGCTTGATCTTCTTCAAGCTCGGGCTCTGCCCCAGCCGAAGCGAGTTGATGACTTCCTTCGTCACCAGCACCGACTGCGCGTACACGCGCTTCGCCGCTTCCTTCGCCTTCTCACGAAACTCATCGGCGACGTTGGTCGACGGTCCGATCTCGAAACGCAGGATGCCTAGCGAGTCGAGCTTGTTCAGAATCTCGCCCCGCCGCTCGAACGGCTCCGTCCCGCTTCCTGTTTGCATCTGCTGGAGGAACACGAACCACTCGCGCGCCGAGGCGCCCTCATTGATGCGGCAGACCCCTATTCCCGCTTCGCGGAAGATCTGCAGGATCTTTCCGATCGTCGCGTAGTTGTCCATGTCGACCCGCAGCCGCGTCCCATTCAGGAAGACGAACTCGCCCGAGATGCGAAGCTCGAGCTCATGCTCGTGCTTGATGATCTCCTCGGAGATGAGGATGAGATCGGCAACCGACTTCTGCACGACGGCGTTGTCGGGCGGGTAGAGCTTCACGTTGCGGAGCGCGCCATAGAGCGACAGCAGCACGTCGCGCCCTTTGCGACGCGCGTAGGCGTCGCTGCCGCGCTCGGCGACGGGCGGATTGCCACGTCCGCCTTCGATGGTCTGCGCGTGCTCGCCACTCGGCGGCGTCGGCATTCTCGCTTGGGACGGTGCGGTCACGCCGTGCCCCCGCGCAGTGCGCGGTTCGCGGCGTTCCGAACCAGCAGCTCTTTGTCCTGCGTCGCCCGCTTGAGCGCGCCCACCGCGTCGTCGCTGCCGATGCGGCCGAGCGCCATCGCGGCGCAGGCGCGCACCTCGGCATCTTCCTTTTTGGCGAAGAACTTTCCGCGCGCGTTGAGCAGGCCATCCAGCGCCGCCGTTCCCGCCGCGCCGGCGAGCGTCGCGTACGTCTCGAACAGCGCCATCTTCTCCGTCAGATCTTTCTCGCGCAGCTCCTTGCCGCGTACGAGCGCTTCGATCTTGGACAGTGCCGCCGTGTGACCGCGGGCCCCGATCGCCCGTACCGCCGCGACGCGCACGTCGCGCTCGTCGTCGTTGATCGCCTGCTCGACCATGCGGATGGCGCCGGGGCTGCCGATCTCCGCCAGCGCATGCACCGCCGCCAGACGTAGCGCGGGCGATGGAATCGCCAGGATGCGCCCGATCGGCGCGACCGCCGCCGGCGTACGGAGCTGCCCGGCGCGCTTGATCGCCTGGATGGCGATCGCCGGATCGGCGTGCAGCACCAGCTTCAGCAGCTCGGCGGTGTTCGCCGCCGCGAGGCGAGACGCCGCCTGCTCGAGCGCCGTGCGGAGTCGCGGATTCTGCAGCTTGCCGATCCACGAGAACACCAGCTGCATCGTTCCGGGTCGCAACTGCTCGAATAGCGCATCGAGATCCTCCTGCGGCGGGATCTCGGGCGACTCGTCGAGGAGCGCCAACAAGTGCGCCAGCACGTCCGGCACGCTCAAACGATCCGGCAGGCGCTGGAGCCGCTCGCGATGCTCCGCCTCGAGCGACATCGCCCGACCCGCCGAGATGCGCGCTTCGCGGAGGATGTACGCGACCGTGCCGAACTCGCGCGCCGACACGAGCTGCAACATCGTCGACTCGAGGATGTCGCCGATCTCATCGCGGATCTTGGTGTTCGACTCGATCTCGAAGGTGTCGAACAATATCGCCAGCACGTTCTTCTTCAGATCGTTCCGATACTCCGTCTGGAACGAGGAGCGCAGGTACTCGATCTCCTGCTCATCCAGGAAATAGAGCGTCGAGTCGAAGTCTTCCATGCGCACGATCTTTGGACGCTCCTCCTCCGGCACCGCCTCTTCCGGTGGAACGGTCCGCTCCTCGTGCAGCTGCTCGGGCTGCTCGATCTCGGGCGCGGCCTCGTAGCCCATGTCGATGAAGCGGTAGCGCAGATAGAGGAAATCCTGCTCCCAGAGCAGCGTGAGCAGATCATCTTCGTCGGGCGACGCTTTGCGTACGCGCTGCAGCAGATCGAGTAGCGCAACAAGCTCCTCGCCCTCGAAACCCTTGTGGACGGTGACCTCGCGCACGCCATCCTTGTAAAAGAGCCAAGCGAGGCTATCGCCGCGATTTGGTTCGGCGCCCACGGACGCCATCTCCCAACGGAAGTCGGTCTCGCTAATCGAGAGCACCACCTCTTCCGTCTGCCGCCAGAGATTTTCGAACGCGATGCGCAGCGAGTCGAGCGAGCGTTGATAGATCGGGTTGTTCGGCAGATACAGCTGACGCGTCTTCACCGTCCGCGCGAGATTGCGCAGCAAGTCGTCGACGATCGCAGCGGCGAAGGGCGGCTCGCGCACCGCCATCTGCGCGATCGCCGCCGGCGTTGGCGACCTGGTGGTCGGTGTGTGCGTCGTCGTCAACGGCTGGCTCCCGCCGGCACGAGCTCGCGCGCCGCGAGCATCGCGCTCACGTGCGCCACATCCTTGTCGCCGCGGCCGCTCACGCAGATGAGGACGGGCTCGTCGGCGGCCCAGCGGCCGCGATTCGCGTCGACCCAGGCGACCGCGTGCGCGGTCTCGAGTGCGGGGATGATCCCCTCGAGCTTACTCAGCATCTCGAATCCAGCGAGCGCATCGTCGTCGGTCACCGCGACGTACGTGGCGCGTCCGGAATCTTTGAGATACGAGTGCTCGGGGCCGACCCCAGGATAGTCGAGGCCGGCGGAAATCGAGTGCGCGGGATGGACCTGTCCGCCCTCATCCTGCAGCAGGTAGCTGAGCGACCCGTGCAACACCCCGGGCGTCCCGCGCGACAACGACGCGGAATGCCGGTCCGTGTGCAGCCCATCACCCGCCGCCTCGACTCCGATCAGCTCGACCTCCCCGTCATCCACGAACGGATGGAAGATCCCCATCGCGTTGGAGCCGCCGCCGACGCATGCGACCACCGTCTTTGGCAACCGCCCCGCCCGGTCCAGCATCTGCGCCCTCGCCTCTCTGCCAATGATCGACTGAAGCTCGCGCACCATTCTCGGATAGGGTGCCGGCCCGACCACCGAGCCAATGATGTAATGGCTATCCGTCACGTTGGTCACCCAATCCCGAATCGCTTCACTCGTCGCATCCTTCAGCGTTCGCGTCCCGGACGTGACGGATACCACGGTGGCACCCATGAGCTTCATCCGAAAGACGTTCAGCGCCTGCCGCCGCATGTCCTCCTCACCCATGTAGACCACGCACTGCAAGCCGAACCTCGCGCAGATCGTTGCCGTGGCGACGCCGTGCTGCCCCGCGCCCGTTTCAGCGATGATGCGTCGTTTGCCCATCCGGCGAGCGAGGAGTGCCTGGCCCACCGTGTTGTTGATCTTGTGCGCGCCCGTGTGGTTGAGGTCCTCTCGTTTTAGGTACACCGGCGCCCCCACCAGCTCGGAAAACCGGGGTGCGGTGCTCAACGGAGATGGACGACCGACATACGTAGTAAGCAATTCGTCCAACTCGGCCAAAAAGGCCGCATCCGCGAACGCCTCCGACACCGCGACCTCGAGCTCGTCGAGCGCTGGGATCAAGGTCTCTGGTACGTAGCGTCCGCCGAATGCGCCGAATCGATCGGCCTGGTCTGTCACTGCCATGGAAATAACCGAGGTGAGGCTAGGCCGAGAGCGCGGCCTTCGCAAACGCGCGCATGAGTGCGTGGTCCTTCACGCCGGGCGAAATCTCGACCCCCGATGAGACATCCACAACGTCGGGGCGCAGCGTATCGATCGCCTCGCGAACGTTGCCCGGCGTGAGCCCGCCCGCCAGCACGATCTGGGCGCGCCCACGCCGCGGCTCGAGCGCCGTGGCGAGTGCATACCAGTCGAGCTTCCGTCCGGTTCCACCGAGCAGGCCCGGCACCAAGGCATCGAGTACGATTCCGTCCGCCATGGCGGCGAGCTCCTCGAAGACCGCTGGAAGCTCGGCGCGGTCGAGTCGGACCGCCGCCCATACGCGCAATCCCGAGTCGACCTTCAGCCGTCGTACCTGCGCCGGCGTCGGATCGCCGTGGAGCTGCACGAGGTCGATCCCCGCGTCGCGCGCCATCCGCGCGATGTCGTCCGGATCCTCGCTGCCGAACACGCCGACACGGTGCACCGAATCCGGCACGCCCTCGAACAGGATCGACGCTTCGAGCGGATTGATCCGGCGCGGGCTTTCCGTGAGGATCACGCCAGAATAGCGCGCGCCAAACGTGGCGGCGGCGCGCGCATCTTCGGCGCGCATGAGCCCGCAGAACTTAATGTCGGGCACGCAACATCCTCGGCACGGCGGTCAACTCGCCGAGTACTGCCGCCGGGTCCATCGCGGCCGACAGCAGCGACCCAATGAGCACCGCGTCGGCGCCCGCGGCGGCCACCCGGCGCACGTCGTCCGCCGTGCGCATGCCGCTCTCGGCCACGGCCGTCAGCTCCGGAGGCACTAGCGGGATCAACCGCGTGGCGTGCCCCTCGGCGATCTCCAGCGTCTCGAGATCTCGATTGTTCACCCCAATAATCTTGGCGCCCCCGTTGATGCCAATCTCCAGCTCGCGCTCATCGCGGATCTCGAACAGCACAGCGAGACCAACGTCGCGGGCGGCGGCCAGCAGATCGCGCGTTTCGTCGGGATGCAGCGCGCGCGCGATGAGCAGTGCCGCGGACGCGCCGGCCAGCCTTGCCTCGAACAGCTGAAGGGGATCGACGATGAAATCCTTGCGCAGAATCGGTAGCCCCACAGCGGCCCGCGCGAGCTCGAGATCGGCAAGCGCACCGCCAAAGTGGTCTGGTTCCGTGAGCACCGAGATCGCGGCCGCACCGCCCCGCTCGTACGCCTTCGCCTGCTCCGCCGTGTCTATCTCCGGCCGGATGTCGCCCATGGTCGGGGAACGGCGCTTGATCTCGGCGATGACGGTGACCGTCGACGATCGCAGCGCCGTGGCGAACGCTGGAACGCGCGCCGCGTACGTGGCATTCGCGTGCAGAAATGCCCGGCGTGGGGCGAGGTCAGCGGCGCGCGCGCGCGCGCGCAGCGTAACCTGACCCAGGAACCCCGTCGGAGGAGTCCATCGCAAAGAAGATGCTTGCACTTCGGGCCCTCTTCGGATATAGTCTTCTTCGGCACCTTTTCGGGCCAAGTGACTTCCCGAAAGCGACTTGGAAAAACTGCAGAGGACTGAATGCCGCTCACCAAGAAGCAGCGACAAATCCTGAATTTTCTGTCGACGTATAGCGAAGGCAACGGGTACGCGCCGAGCTTCGAGGAAATCGCGCAGGAGTTCAACTATAACTCACTCGCGACGGTGCACGAGCACCTCACGAATCTCGAGCGCAAAGGCTACATCAAGCGATCGTACAACGAGAGCCGCGCGATCGAGATCCTTCCCTCGGACGCCAATCCGCGCTCGATCGAGCTTCCGATGCTCGGCACCGTCGCCGCCGGCATGCCGATCGAGGCGCTGACCACCAACGAATCCGTGTGCGTGCCCGAGGACTTTCTTCGCAAGGGCGGCAACCATTACGTGTTGCGCGTTCGCGGAAACTCAATGATCGACGAGCAGATCCGAGACGGCGATTTCGTCGTCGTCAATGAGCGAATGACCGCGGACAACGGCGAAATGGTGATTGCGCTGCTGAACAACAGCGCCGCGACGGTGAAAAAGATGTACCGCGAGCGCGACGGCAGAATCCGGTTGCAGCCGGCCAACGGCACGATGCCGCCGATCTACGTCCACGAAAACGACGTGACTATTCAGGGAATCGTGGTCGGAGTCCTGCGGCGCTACTGAGTCGCGCTATTCTCGCGCGGCGGTGGCACTACGCAGGCGCTCCAAGGCCTGCCAAGCCGCACCGCTATCGAGGCTGTGCTCGCTTATCGACACGGCATTGCCGTAGTCCGTCGAGATTCCCGCGACATGAATCGCCGCCGCCGCGTTCAGGACCGCCGCGGCCCGAGCGCCGCCGCGCCGCTTGCCTTGCAGGATATCGACGATGATTCGCGCGTTGTCGGCGGGATCGGCCCCGGCGAGATCTGCCGCGGTCGCGCCGCCGTAGCCGAAGTCGCGCGGATCGATGGTCCACTCGCTGGTGCGGCCCTCGCTCACCTCGATCAAGCGCGTCAGGCCCATCGGCGAGACTTCATCGAGTCCGGGCTCGCCGTGCACCACCAGGGCGCGCGTGCTGCCCAGTTGAGCCAGCGCCTCGGCGAGCAGCGGTGCGCGATGCGCGTCGGCGACACCGACCACCTGCCGGCCCGCGCCGGCGGGATTGGCCAGCGGACCGAGAATGTTCATCACCGTTGGTATGCCGATCTCGCGCCGCACCGGGCCGACGTGCTTCATGGCCGGATGCATCAGCGGCGCGAACATGAAGACGATCCCCGCGCTCTCGAGCGTCGCCGCCATCTGCTCCACCGGTACATCGATGCGAACTCCGAGCGCCTCGAGCACATCCGCGCTGCCGCAGCGTGACGTGAAGGACCGATTGCCGTGCTTGGCCACTCGCGCGCCAGCGCCCGCGGCGACGAACGCCGCGACAGTCGAGATGTTGAAGGTCGTCACCTTGCCGCCGCCGGTGCCGCACGTGTCGACCAGCTGTCGGGGGTCGCGTGCCGGCATGGTGATCATTGCGCGTCGAAGCGCTCGCGCGCCGCCGGCGACCTCCGCCGCCGTTTCTCCCTTCACGCGAAGGCCGACCAGCAGCGCCGCGACCTGTGCGGGCGTCGCCTCGCCCTGCATTACGACATCAAACGCCGCCGCGGTCTCGTCCGCCGTGAGGGACTCGCCGCCCGCGAGGCGCCGGATGGCGGCGTGGAGCGCGTTGCCTTGCGGACTAGCGGACACCGATCGCGACGAAGAGACGATCGGCGAGTTGGGCGTGCGACGCGACCAACGAGATGACCAGACCAAGCAGCCGCACACGCTCCACGTCTTCTTCGACGAACACGCCGGCGCGCGCGCGGTTCGTCAGGTTCACGACGCCGACGAGCTGATCGTGGTAGACGAGCGGAAAGCTGATGAACGATCCGGTGGTGAAGTACTGATCCTTGAGCAGCGGATGCGACGCGGCCTGCGTCACGTCGGTCACGAGCAGCGGCTGCCGGCTCTCGGCGACCTTTCCCGCCACACCGCGGCCAATCATCACGCGCGTGCCGTCCTGAATCGCCGGGGCGAGCCCCTTGGCGGCGGCGATGTAGAGCTGATTGGTGTCTGGAACGCGCAGCATCAGGGAGCAGCGCTGCGCTTGCGTGTCGTCGCCGACCAGCGCGAGCAATCCGTCGGCCAGCTGGCGGGGATCGGCGGTCGACGCGTCGAGAAAGAGCACTCGCTCGATGAGATAGAGCGTGCGAATTTTCTGGCGAAGATTCTCGCTGCGGCGGTGCAGCTCGACGTGCGCCTGCTCGAGTTGGCTCACCGCCGCCGTCACCTGCTGCTCGAGCGCCTGCGACTGCCGTTGCGCGCGGCGCGCATCTTCCTGCGCCCGCGCGGCCTCCGTTTCCAGCCAGAGCAGACGCTGCGGATCGCCCCCGCCTCCCGTCGAGCGCGCGCGCGACGTGCGCGCTTCGGTGAGCTGTCCCTCGAGGTCCTTGAGGTTGCGCACGTAGTCGCCGTGCACCCGCTGGGTCACGTCCTCGAGCGTCCGCACCGCCTCTTCGCGCGCGTCGCGCTCGGCAAAACGTGCAAAGGCAAGATCGAACAGTGCCGCGTACGGACCGAAGCGCTCCATCACGCGTGTGCCGAAGAATCGTTTCGGCTCGTAGAGCGCGAGCACGGCGGCGAGGGAGCCCTCCGTATGAATACCGCGCAACGCGAGCAATCCTTCTTCGTTCAACTGCGCGATGCCGATGAGCGCCGAGTACTCATCCGAGTTGTCGCCGAGATCGGCGAACTGTCCGCCCGCGCGCACGATCGTGGCCATGCGATCCGCGAGATGGTCGAACGCGGTATCGACGCCCGCGTGCTCGACGCGGCCGTTGACCGCAATCGACAGCTCGCGCAGCATGTCGCGTCGGGCATCGTATCGAATCAACGCGACGCGCGCCGAGCGGTCCACTTCGGCCAGCGCTTCGCCTAGGGCGACGATGCAGGCGTCGAGATCGGCGGACGCGGCGAGCGCGTGCGCAAAAGAGCCGAGGGTACGAGGGGGCATCGTGGGGGCGTCGGGCGTCGGGCGTCCGGCGTCGGACCTGAAGCGGGTGTGGGGTCGCGAAATAGGTGTCGACGCGCTCTACCCGACACCTTGCT
>JBBROY010000007.1:0-198760 GCA_038228795.1 Gemmatimonadales bacterium | reverse complement strand
TCGGCTTTCATGAGCGCCGCGTGCCCCTGAATCCCCATGTACGGGTCGAGCTCGGCCGGCGCGCCTTTGGCGTCCGTGATGGCGAAGGTGAGCGACAGCGGCCGCCTGACGGTGATCGGAGTCGCCGGGCGTTGCCACGTCATCACCGTCCCGTCGCCAAACGCGGCGCGTCCATTCGCGGCGCTGGCCGAAACGCCCTCGCTCGGCATGAACGAGGCATCCGGGTCGGACGCCAACACAGTCTCCAACAGCTCCGAGGCGTTCGCGGCCGGGATGGTCACCGAGTCGACCAGCGTCCGCGAGTAGCCACTGGCGTGGACGATGTCGGCGTACACCCGATAGCGCCCGGCGGGAAATCCGGCGGGCAGCAGCGCCTCGAAGTTGTTCGTATCGGCGCGCGTCGGATGCAGGTGGGCGAACGCATGCATGTCGGGGATGCCCACCACGAACATGTGCATGAGCTTGCCGTGGTCGGGGATGAGCGGCGTGAACTGGCGAGCGCGCCACACCGAGTCCGTGATCTCGAGGTGAATCACGCGCATGTCCTTCACGCGCCGCACCTCGGTCGCCACAGTCCACTGGCGATCGAGCGTGCGCCGGAACGCGCGCTCTTCGAGATCCCACCACCGCTTGCCACCGGTGAGCATGCCGATGAGCAACACGGCGGTGACCGAAGCGGTGATCGCGGCGCGACGGCGGCGTGCGCCATCGAGCGGCTGCGCCGGCGCCAGCGTGCTCTCGCGCGTTGCCGACCACACGATGCTGATCATGCCGACCACCAAGAAGACACCGAGCGCAACGAGCAACATCGCCACCCGACTATCGAGCGGCAGTTGCTTTCGCGCGACCGCGTTCACCGGTACGTACAGCACACCCTCGCCCTGCGCTCCGTCCACGGTCACACGCACGCTGTACGAGCCGCCCGTCATCAGCCAGAGCTGCGACGTGTACAGGCGTGTCTCGCCGGCAATGAGCGTCGCCACGTCCGGCTTCGGCGCGCCCTTCGTGCCCAACGACCAGAGCACTGCCTGCACGGTCACCTTGGTCACACCGGGCGCGTCGACCTGCACGTTCACCTCGGCGCGTCCCGGAATGACGTCGGGCGGGCGCACGACGACTTGCACCGGATATGCGCCAGCCTTTCCCGAGACGATGACATCGGGGCTGCCGATGTGTGCGGCAATCACCGGATAGCCCAACGCCAGCGCCGCGGTCAGCGCCAGGCGGCGGGCGGCCCCAAGCGTCATCGGCGCACCCGCCTCATCCATGAGCCGCACCACAAACCTGCGCGCGCCGAGATCACCGCGTACAGCGCGGCGATGGCAAGCCCCATCGCGAGACGCGTATCCTCGAAAAAAGCGTAGCGCTGCGAGAACGACTGCGGCCCCGTGCCGTAGTCGAACTCGTTCGCGGCAAAGAACGCGTTGCGCGAGAGCGGCGAATGCAGGAACTGACCGAAGACCCATTGCGTGACGAAGAAAACGGAGATGAACGCGAGCCCCGCCGTCACGCTGGCCAGCCAGTCGCGACGGCCATCACTCGGAAAGCGGCGCATCACCAGGTCGAGTACCGCCGCCGGCACGACGAGCAGGAAGGGAAAGTCGGGCGGCACCATGTGCGTGACGACGTGCCGAATGGGTCCGAGCTTCGCCTCGGCGGGAAAGAGCGGCAGAATGAGCACCATCGCCTCGGTCACGATCATGTACATCGCCGCGACCGTCGTCGCCGGCCAACGCAGGCTCGAGCCGCGCGCGGTCGCAATCAGCAGGAACGGGAAGATGATCGCTCCCGCCTTGTAGAACATGCTGTGGTGCATCACCGGGATGACCATGTATTCGGTGGCGAAGATCCCCACGAACAGCACGACGAGTCCGGCCGAGTAGGCGTAGAGATATTTGATCGGGCCGGCGTCGGCCTCATCGGCGCGGCGGTTCTGCAGGGCAAGCGTCATCAGCATCGCGCCGAACGCTATGGCGGTGATGCCGACTCCGAGGATCATGTGCGGCGGGCTCAGGATCTTCACGTCGAGCCCGTAGGCGTTGTGCCACCAGTCGTCGAACGGCGCCGATGTCAGCATGGCGAAGGTGCCCCACACCGCCACCCACGCACCGGTCGGTCCGGTGAAGTAGTGCCAGAAGCGCACTCCCGCCGCACGGTCGGCATCGCCGCCGAAGAAGCTGGTCTTGATGATGATCCATCCGCAGCTCAGTCCCGCCACCACGCCGCCGAGGTACTCGGACATGTGAGCGGGCGTCCAGAACGTGTCGCGGCCGATGGTGCGATGCCACGAGATGTCCCAGATGATGCCGATGACCACCGCCGTCGACGAGAAGAGCACACCGAGGATGGGCCATGGCACCACGGCGGTGGACGACGCGCCGCGCGATCGTGCCGACGACAGGGGAAGCGCTGAGGATGACATGTCGAGCCGGGTGGAGGTGGGGCCAAGGTACGAAGCGGGCCACCAGCGAGCCAGATGCGTTGCGCGCGAGGCTCGCGTCAACCAAGATACCGGCGCCCCATACCCGGGATTCGATACATGAAGTGGATCAAGCGGATCGGCTACGTGCTGGCGACGCTGCTGCTTCTCCTGGCGGTCGCGGTGGGCGCGATCTACGCCGCGAGCAGCCGGCGGCTGAACAAGACCTTCGCGGTGACGCCGAAGCCGGTGGCCGTCCCCGCCGACTCGGCGACGCTGATGCGCGGCCGGCACCTTGCGGTGGCCATCGCAAAATGTGCTGGATGTCATGGCGATGATCTCGGTGGTCGCGCCGTGATCGACAACGGCGCGTTCGGCCGAGTCTATGCGCCGAACATTACGCGCGGCACCGGCGGTATCGGCTCGGCGATGGCATCCGATGCCGATTGGGTGCGCGCGATTCGGCACGGTGTCGCGCCGGGCGGCCACGCGTTGTTCATCATGCCGTCCTTCGAGTACTCGGCCATGGCTGATGAGGACCTCGGCGCGCTCATCGCCTACGTGAAGACCGTGCCCCTCGTCAACCGCGCGAACCTCCCGACCGCGGTCAAACTGCTGCCCCGCGCATTGATGGTGTTCGGTCAATTCCCCGGACCTGCCGCTGAGCGAATCGACCACGATGCGACCCGCCCGAAAGCGATTCCCGCCGACACGTCGGGCGCCTACGGGAACTACCTGGTGACGATCGGCGCGTGCACGGTCTGTCACAACACGAGTTTGTCGGGCCATCCGCCGAACGAGCCGGGCGCGCCGCCCTCGCCGAACCTCACGCCGGGCGGCAACATCGGCAAATGGAGCTACACGCAGTTCGTCCAGACGTTGCGCACCGGCACGCGCCCCGACGGCTCAAAGCTCAACCCGCTGATGCCGTGGCCGCTCGCGGGTCAGATGACCGACGAGGAGATGACGGCGGTGTGGAACTACTTGAGATCTTTGCCCGCGAGAGAGTTCAACCAGTAGAGCGGGTGTGGCCCGTGCGGTGTGGCCAGTGGGAGCGATCAGCGCGCACATCGCTCCGCTAACCACACCCAACTGGCCACGCCCCACACGCGGCCCTACAGCACCACGTTCAACATTCTCCCCGGCACGAACACCACCTTCTTCGGTGGGCCGGTGATGAACTTTACGATCGAGGCGTCGGACATCGCCGCCGCGAGCGCGGCCTTCTCGTCGGCGGTCCGGCCGAGCGTGATGCGGCCGCGCATCTTGCCGTTGACCTGCACCGCGATCTCGACGGCGTCGTCCACCAGCATCGCCGGGTCGGCGATCGGCCATCCGGAATCGAAGACGCTCTCCGAGTGACCGAATCGTGACCAGAGCTCTTCGGCCATGTGCGGCGCGTAAGGCGCGATTAGCTGCGCCATTGGCTCGACCTCGGCGCGGTGCGGCGTGCGCTCGTTGGCGCGGAGCGTGTTCATGTACTCCATCATCGCGGCGATGGCCGTGTTGTAGCCGAGGCGCGGTGTATCGTCGCCGACCTTCTTGATCGTTTGATGCAGTTTGCGCATGACGGCGTCGTCGGGCTCACCGTCGGTGCGCACCGCATCGACCGTCGACCAGAGGCGATCCAAGAAGCGTTTCACCCCCGAGATGCTGCGGTCGCGAAAATCTCCGCCCTCTTCATAGGGCCCGATGAACATGAGGTAGAGCCGAAAGACGTCGGCTCCCCAGTCGACGATGTACTGATCGGGATTGACGACGTTGCCCTTCGTCTTCGACATCTTGGCGCCTTCGCGGATGATCATGCCGTGTGCGCGGAACTTCTTGTACGGTTCCTCGAAGTCGAGGTAGCCCATGTCGTGCAGGACCATCGTCACGAAGCGCGAGTAGAGCAGGTGCAGCACCGCGTGCTCGTTGCCGCCGATGTAGCTGTCGACCGGCAGCCATCGCTTCGTCAGCGCCGCATCGAAGGGCACGTCGTCGCGGCCCGCACTCGGATAGCGCAGGAAATACCAGGCGCTGTCGAGGAAGGTGTCGGACACATCCGTCTCGCGCCGCGCCATCGCGCCGCACTCGGGACAGGGCACGCGGTACCAGGCCTCGTGCCGGGCGAGCGGCGACACGCCCGTGTCATCTGGGCGAAAGTCCTCGACATCGGGCAGCATCACCGGAAGATCTTTTTCCGGCACCGCCTGCATTCCGCAGCTGTCGCAGTAGATGACCGGGATCGGCGGACCCCAATACCGCTGGCGCGAGATGCACCAATCGTGCAGACGGTAGTTCACCACCGCCTTGGCCGCGCCCTGCCCCGCGAGCGCTTCAATGATGCGCGCGTTGGCTTCCTTCGCGGGTAGGCCGTTGAAGTGGCCCGAGTTCACCAGCACGCCGTCGCCGGAGTAGGCCTCGTTCGCGACGTCTCCGCCGCCGACGACCTCGACGATCGGCAGCCCGAACTTTCTTGCGAATTCGTGGTCGCGCTCGTCGTGAGCCGGCACCGCCATGATCGCGCCGGTGCCGTATTCCATCAGCACGTAATCGGCAATCCAGATCGGAATCGGCTTGTGAGTCGCCGGATTGATGGCATGCGCGCCGGTGAAGACGCCCGTCTTCTCGGTGGAAATCTTGCGGCTGATCAGGTCCTGCTTCGCGGTCCGGTCGAGATACGCGTTCACTGCCGCGCGCTGATCGTCCGTCGTGACCTCACCGACGAGCGGATGTTCGGGCGCGAGCACGAGGTATGTAGCGCCGAAAATGGTGTCGGGTCGGGTAGTAAAAACTCGGACGTCGAGCGTCGGGCGTGGGGCGTGGGGCAGATCGGTTGGCGGTTCGTGACCGGTGAGACTTTCGTCCGACGCCCGGCGCCCGACACCAGCTGTCCCAAAAATTATCTCCGCCCCCTCGCTCCTCCCAATCCAGTTTCTCTGCGATGCCTTGGTGCTCTCGCTCCAGTCGAGCGCGTCGAGATTGTCGAGCAGCCGCTTGGCATAGTCGGTGATGCGGAAGAACCATTGCTCCAGAAAGCGCTGCTCCACCTGCGTGCCGCACCGCTCGCACGCGCCAGCTATCACCTGCTCGTTGGCGAGCACCGTCTTGTCGAAGGGGCACCAGTTGACGGCCGCTTTCTTCTTGTACGCGAGTCCCTTCTCGAGCAGCTGGAGAAAGACCCACTGGGTCCACTTGTAGTAGCGCGGATCGGTCGTCGCCAGCTGACGCGTCCAGTCGAGCATCAGCCCCGCGCTTCGCATTTGACGCTGGAAGTTGGCGATGTTCTGCGGAATGAGCCGCATCGGATGGCCGCCGACCTTCAGCGCGTAGTTCTCCGAGTGGATGCCGAACGCGTCGAAGCCCATCGGCTCGAACACGGTGCGTCCTTGCATCCGTTGGAAGCGCCCGTGAATGTCGGCGCCGGTGAAGGCGTACAAGTTCCCGATGTGCAGCCCCTCGGCCGACGGATACGGGAACATCATCAGCTGGTAGTACGGACGCTGGCCGTTGGCGAGATCGGGCGAGTTCGTGCCCTGCTCCTCCCATCGTGCTTGCCACTTTTTCTCGGTGGCGGTGGCGTCGTATCGTTCGTCGAGGATCGTCATACCGAAAACTAAGGCGTCGGCGTCGCGAGAGGGCGTTGGCGTAGGGCGGCGGGCGTCTAACAGAGCGGTTGGCCGTTTCCGACGCCCGACGCCCAACATGCAACGTCCAACGCCCAACCCCCAAACGCCCAACGCCCAGCCAGGAGCTCTTCGTGCTAATCGATGTCAGTCACACCGTCGAGCACGGCATGGTGACCTACAAGGGCCTGCCGGCTCCCATCATCTGCGACTATCTGAGCCGAGTGGCGTCGCGCGAGTACTACGCGCCGGGAACCGAATTCCAGATCAGCAAGATCGAGATGGTCGCGAATACCGGCACCTACGTCGACAGCCCGTTTCACCGGTATGCCAGCGGCAAAGATCTCTCGGAGCTCGCGCTGGAGTCATTGGCCGATCTCGACTGCGTCGTCGTGCGTGCCGGGCACGGCGGCGATCGCGCGATCGATCGGCTGTTCGTCGATGAGGCGACGCTGCGCGGAAAGGCCGTGCTGGTGCACACCGGCTGGGATGTGCATTGGCGGACAGATCGCTACTTCGACGCTCATCCGCATCTGACGGGCGAGCTGGCGGAAAGATTAGCCCGGGCGGGCGTCGCGCTGGTCGGAATCGATTCGTTCAACATCGATTGCACCGACGACGGCACGCGCCCAGTCCATTCCGCGCTGCTGGGCGCCGACATCCCGATCGTCGAACATCTGCGGGGGCTCGAGCAGCTGCCGGATCAGGGCGCGCGTTTTTTCGCGGTGCCCGTGAAGGTCAAAGGTTTCGGGACGTTCCCCGTGCGGGCGTTCGCTACGACCTGACGGCCGCCGCGCGTCAGCCAGGCAGCACGCAGCCTACACGATCTTCCCGCCTACGACCTCGTCCGTCGTCACCATCCGAACTCCCTGCTCTTCCCACGACCGCAGCAGTGCCGGCGCGCTTTCAGGATGAATCGCTTTCGTTGCGTCGGTCACGAGAAAAATCGTCGGCACCCCGCGCTCGATCATTCCCTCGATCGCGAACTTGTTGCAGACGTCGAGCGCCACGCCGTACACCACCACCTCGGTCGGCGCCCAGGTGTCGAGCAGTGTCTCGGCGTTGGGATTTGTGAAGACGTCGAACCAGTGCTTGCGAAGTAGCACATCCCCATTGTGCGCGTACAAACGCTGCGAGAGCGCGTTGTGGCTGGCGCTGTCCGGCTCGATCACCAGCGGATTTACCAGGGCGGTTTCGGCGATCTTCTCGGCGCCCGGCGAGCCGCGCATGCAGTGCTCGGGAAAGGTCTCGAGAAAGTCCGGCGTCACCGATAGCTCGCGATGGCCCGCCACGTGATCGTCGGCGGACGCGATAATCGGGATCGACTTGGCGTGAGCGTAGTCCGTCAACCGCCGCAGATTCTCCTTGATCTGCTCGGCGTCCGGCACGTACAGCTTCCCGGCCGCGTCCATGAAATCGTGCTGCGTATCGACGTCCCAGAAAACGGCGGGATGATGCACTGAGCTCCGGTGCGCGCTGCGCGGTTCGAGGTGCGCGGACTGCGACGACTGAGCGACTCGATACCAAAATTCACCTGATCGACGGCGCCCTGCTAGTGCGGGCGCGGAACGTTTCGATCAGGCGCGCATGTCGCACTGCGCGGCGCTTATCGCATCCCGGTCGTGCCGGGCGCGCGCGATCAGCGCCTCGAGCGAGCCGTCGTCCTCTTCGTGGTCGCCGCGTGCGATGCCGACCCGCAACGTGAGCTCATAGGCGCGATTCGGGAGCGCGTTGGCTTGCTCCAGCCACAGCTCGAGGCGGCGCTGAATGATCTGTTCGGCGTCGGCGCGCACGTCGGTCACGAGCACCACGAACTCATCGCCGTCGAGCCGGGCAAGAATGTCGGAGGCCCGAAACGTGTGCTTGAGAATCTCGGCGGCAAGCCGAATCGCGTCGTCGCCCGATGCACGGCCGAACGTCTCGTTGATGTCTTCGAGCCCGTCCAGGTTGACGGTCACGGCGAAGTAGGCGCCGCCGCTGCGATTGACGCGGTGCAGATACTGGCCGCCCAGCGTGAGGAACCCGCGCCGATTGTAGAGTCCCGTCATTGAATCAATGATCGAAAGACGCAGCAGCTCCGCCTGCGTTTGACAGCGCTCGAACGCATAACGAATGGACCTCCGCAGTGCGCGAGCGTCGATCTCGAGCTTCGACAGCACATCCTGCGCGCCAGCCTGCAGCGCTTGATCCTCCGCCGCCGGGTCGTCCGCCGCAACGAGCACCACGACTGGAACGTTTTGCGATTGCTCACGCAAACGCGCCAGCGCCTCCAACCCGTCGGCGTCGGGCAGCGTCAGGTCGAGCAGCACCAGATCGATGTCGCCGGTCGCGAGTCGTTCGAGTCCGCGCTCGAGCCGGGTGTCGTGTAGCACGACGTAGGTCGCGCGCCGGGAGCTCGGCGCGTCATCGAGCAACGCGTCCTGAATGCGGCGCGCGTCCTCGGCGTCGTTTTCGATCAGCAGAATCGTGCGCACGGGAACGGACATTCCCGGAGTATCGGCGCCTGCCTGGCATTTGCTGAGAGCGACGCACACTCCTCAACCCGTGCGCCCCTCCAACCACCCCTCTCGCACTCGCTTCTGCGCCGCGGTGGCGTCCGCCATCTCCTCGATCGCGTACGAGCGCGATGAACCCTCTCCCGTGATCACCAGTCGGAGCCCGGCCATGGCGAGCGCGTCATCCCAGGGCAGCAGCTCCACCCCGCCCACGTAGCGTTCGAACCAGGGATGCATGTCCATCCCCAGCACCTCGCTCGCCGCCGCTTCAACGTCCGCCTCGGTATAGCCGCGACCCTGGAGATAGTAGGTCGCGTTGGGCTGGTCCCAGCTGCGCGCCTTGAGCGCGCGCGCGATGTCGTCCATCGACTTCGCGTTGTTCGATCGGCCACGCGCCATGAGATCGAGTACCGTGGCGATGGCGGCGCCCTTCGTGTAGTACGAGATCCACACTGCGTTTCGGGTGGTCGCTTGGCCCTGCGGAGCACCGTCCCAGAACGGCGCATTGAACGACGCCATTCGCGCCGACGTCTCCCGCGCGCCCGGCAATTCGTTCACGTCACGGATCGTTCCGGCGATCGCTTGATAGGTTGCGCTCTTGGGCGAAATGCCAGAGCGATGCATTCCCATCTCCCCGTAGTACTGCGTCCACCCCTCGGCCACCCACAGGCTCGGCTGATATTGCTCGCGCGTGTAGTCGAAGGGACCCAGCGCCATCGGGCGCATCCGCTTCACGTTCCAGGTATGGAAATACTCGTGCGACGCGGTGCCAACGCCGGACAGCACCTCCATTCCCGCGGCCCAAGGGCGCGAATCGATGATCTCGGTCGAGTAGAGATGCTCCATCCCATCGCCGCCGGCGTAGCCGATGTTGAACAGGAAGGTGTACGACTCGAGCGGCGGAGGAGCGATCACGCGATTCTCGTAGCGTACGATATTCTCGATATCGCGCACGAAGCGCGCGCGCTGCCCATTCTCCGGTCCATTGTGGTGCACCGCGACGCGATAGAGCCGTCCGTCGACGCGAAACGAGTCGACCGTCACGGTCGGGGCAACCTCGGTCGGCGTGTCGATCAGCTGATCGTAATTCGGAAAGTCGTACTCCGTCTGGTCGAGCCGCGTCGCGGAGCCATTGATGATGTGCCAGCCGGCGGGCGGTACGATCGTCAGGTGCACCGGATCGGGTTTGTGATTCTCGACGTACATGAACAGCGATGCGCCGTTCCAGTTTGCGTGCGCCGTGTCGAGCACGCTGAAGGTACCGCTCAGCGTATTGGCGAACATGCGGTAACGCACGCGGAATCTGTCGCTACCCGCCGTCGCGACTCGCCAGAGCGAGCCGTTCTCCTTGCTCCACCCGAGCGGTTGTCCATTCGCGCCGGTGATCACGAGCCCTTGAAGATTCTTGGCGAAGTCCATCTTCGCGTATCGGCCCGGAGACCACACCGGCAGCTGCAGCTTCACCGTGTCCGCCGATACGCGCCCGACATCGATCGTGACGTCGAACCAGTGCGAGGCGGGGTCGGGCATCGACACCCGATATGCGATGTCGAAGCGCGACCCACCTCCCCTAGCCGCAGATGTGCCGGGCGAAGGATTCTGCGCACATGCGACTAGGCCGAGCGCGACGAACGCGAGCGCGCATCGAGTCTGGAACGCGCGTGGTGCCGCGGAACCCAAAGAGCCAATCATCATTCACTCAGAAGAGGACATGCCGTATCCGCGGCTCACGGCTTCACCATCGTCCCCGAGATCGGCCCCTTCGGCCGCTCCGATGCCTTGAACAGATACGCGCAGTCGACCAGCCGCGCTCCGCCCGCGTCGGCGACGGCGTATTGACTCCCCTGATACGCGCACGCGCCAGCATGCCGTCCGTCCTTGGCGATGGCGTAGTACTGGAGATCGAACCGCGGGCGGCCGCGCTCGTCGAGCAGACGGTTCTCCGTCAACGCGATGACCCGCTCCATCACTTTCATCAGCGCCGCTTCGGGAGTCATCCCGTTGCGCATCAATTCCACAGCGAGAAAGGCGCCGCACGCCTTGATGTTTGCTTCGCCACGCCCCGTCGATCCCGCCGCGCCTACGGTGTTGTCGCAGTACTGCCCCGCTCCTATGATCGGCGAGTCGCCCACGCGCCCCGGAATCTTCCACGACAGGCCGCTCGTCGTCGTCACCGATCCAATGTCCCCGCCCGCGGTGACTGCGTTCATGTTGATCGTGCCGTGCGTCCACTTCGTCTCGAGCTCCGCGTGCGCGAGCGCGGCGTCGCTCGGGTCGCTAGAATCCCCGCCACGTCCGGAACGTCCAGCCGGATCGCTCTTCGGCATGTCGAAGTAGTTCTGGTAGCGCATACGGCTCGCCTTCCACTTGAGCCAATCCTGCTTCGACTGGTCGGTCAGCAGATTTTGCTCCTTGAAACCCATGCGCAGCGCGAATTTCTTCGCGTCCTGGCCGACGAGAAAGATGTGGTCGGTGTGCTCCATGATCGCCTTGGCCACCAGCGACGGCGTCGCGATCCCCTCAAGCGCTCCGACCGCGCCGGCGCGCTTGCTCGGTCCGTGCATGCACGACGCATCGAGCTGCACCACCCCGTCCTCGTTCGGCAGTCCGCCGAGTCCGACGCTCTGGTCCTCGGGATCGAGCTCTTGAATGTTGACGCCGGCCAGCGCCGCGTCGAGCGGATCGGCGCCCTTCATCAACATTTCGTACGCTACCGCTACGCCGCGAATCCCATTGGCGGATGAGACCACCGCCGGCCGCCCGGCGAATGCCGACGCCTGGGCGCCGCGCTCGACGACGCCGAAGATCGATGCACTGGCTGGACGCACGACAGTAAGGCCGGCCGCCGCGGCGGCGCCGGCACCGAGAAATTCGCGGCGAGAGATCGACACGAGAGGCTCCCAAGAGGGTTCGTCGCTATACTACGCCGGGTTCGCTGCCAGGTGCTAGGTGCCTGACAGCGCCCCGTCGTGCAACTCTCGCGTATCGCGCTCCTCGCACCTTGCACCGCGCCAGCATGACTGAACTGCTCTCAGAGCTTCGCGCCTTCCCTTTTTTCGACGGCTTCGCCGAAGACAATCTCTGGCACCTCGCCCGCCGCATGCGCGTCGAGACCGCCGCCGTCGACACGCTTCTGTTCCGCGAAGGCGAGCCGCGGACGATGTTCGCCATCATCCTCAGCGGATCGGCCGCAATCGAAAAGGCGCTCGAGGGGCGGCCGCAGCGGCTGGCCACGCTCGGCCGAGGTGAAGTGATCGGTGAAGGGCTGCTGCTCGACGACTCGCCGCACGGCACCACCGCCCGGACGCTCGAGCCGCTGACCATCGCCACGATGGGCGCCGATGAGCTCAAGTTGATCACCCAGGAGCGGCCAACGCTCTATGCCGCGCTCGTCGGGCGCGCCGCGCGATCGATCTCGCAACGGCTCCGTGCCGCGGACGCGACACTCGTCGGCCGCGGCCGCACGCTCGGCTTCGCCGGCGGTGCCACCCGAACCGAGCACGACCTGCTCGGCGTGCGCGAGGTCCCGGAGGCCGTGCTCTACGGCGTTCAGACGTTGCGCGCGCTGGAGAATTTCCCCATCACCGGCGTGCCCCTGCGCGATTTCCCGGCGTTGATCGATGCGCTGGCCGCCGTGAAAGAAGCGGCGGCGCTCGCCAACACCGAGCTGGGGCTGCTCGATACGAAGGTGAGCGAAGCGATCGTCAACGTCGCGCGTGAGATTCGCGCCGGCCGCCACCACGAGCACTTCCTCGTCGACATGATCCAGGGTGGCGCCGGCACATCGACGAACATGAACGCGAACGAGGTCATCGCGAACCGCGCCCTCGAGCTGCTCGGCCGCAAACATGCCGAGTATGACGTGGTGCACCCGAACAACCACGTCAACATGTCGCAGTCGACGAACGACGTGTACCCGACCGCGGTGAAGATCGCGATTCATTCCAGCATCGACTCGCTGCGCGATGCGATGAACGATCTCGCGCACGCCTTTCTCGAAAAGGGCGATCAGTTCCGTACCATGCTCAAGATGGGCCGCACGCAGCTGCAGGACGCGGTGCCGATGACGCTCGGGCAGGAGTTCGCCGCCTTTGGGCACACCATCCTCGAGGATGTCGACCGGCTCGGTGAGACCCAGTCGCTGCTGCGCGAGATCAACATGGGCGCGACGGCGATCGGCACCGGCATCACCGCGCCGCCGAGATACGCCGAGCTGGTCCGCCGGAATCTGAGCGAGGTCACCGGCCTCACGTACATCACGGCGCCGGACCTGGTCGAGGCGACCGCCGACACCGGCGTATTCGTCCAGGTGTCGGGCGTGCTCAAGCGATGCGCCGTCAAGCTGAGCAAGATCTGCAACGATCTCCGCCTCCTGAGCTCTGGACCGCGCGCCGGGTTCGGTGAGATCAACCTGCCGCCGATGCAACCGGGCTCGTCGATCATGCCCGGCAAGGTGAATCCGGTCATCCCCGAGGTCGTCAACCAGGTCTGCTTCGAGGTCATTGGCGGCGACATGACGGTGACGATGGCGGCCGAGGCGGGCCAGCTGCAGCTCAACGTCTTCGAGCCGGTGATCGCGTATCGGCTGCTCCGAGGTCTCGATTCGATGCGCAATGCGTGCGTCGTGCTGCGCGAGCGCTGCATTACCGGGATCACCGCCAATCCGGACCGCATGCGCTGGTTCGTCGAGAACTCGATCGGCATCGTCACCGCGCTCCTGCCCGTACTCGGCTACGAGACGGCGACGGACGTGGCGAAGGAAGCGCTGGCCACCGGCAAGAGCGTCTACGATGTGGTGGGCGCGCGCAACCTGTTGACCCGGGAGCAGCTCGACGAGATTCTCAACCCCGCGAAGATGGTGTAGCGCTGATGACTGACGACCGTAGGTACCCAGTCACTGACATCTGACTTCTGACATCTGACGTCTCAAAAACCGTGAACAGTTCGCGCCGGCCCCGCCTCGATCCCTCCGTGTTCCACTTGCCAGTGGACCGCATGCGCACTGGCTACTACTCCGACAAGTACTTCGTTCGCGCCCGCGAGATTCTCCTCGCTGACCACTACCGTCCAAACGTCACCATGCAGGTCTTCGGTAAGTCGCGTGCCTACCTGGGCGGCATGGACGAAGCGATCGCCATTCTCAAGCTCTGCGCCACCGACTACCAGGCCCTTACCGTTCGTGCGCTGTACGACGGCGACGCCGTGGAGCCGTGGGAGACGGTGATGACGATCGAAGGGCCGTACGACAGCTTCGCGAATCTCGAGACGCTGTACCTCGGTGTGCTCGCGCGTCGCACCCGCGTCGGCACGAACACGCGGCTGGTCGTCGACGCCGCGCGGCCGAAGACGGTGATGTTTTTTCCGGCACGTCACGATCACTGGCTGGTGCAGACCGGCGACGGATACGCCGCGCACATGGCGGGCGCGATCGGCGTTTCGACCGACGCCCAGGCGAGCTGGTGGGGTTCCGAGGGGATCGGCACCGTACCCCACGCCCTCATCGCCGCCTATAGCGGCGACACCGTGCTCGCCACGCGAAAGTTCGCCGAGTACATCGACCCGAGCGTGCAGATCATCTCGCTGGTGGACTACGACAACGACTGCGTGCGTACGAGTCTCGAGGTGGCGCGCGCGCTCGACGGCCGGCTGTGGGGGGTGCGGCTGGACACCTCGGAGAACCTCGTCGACAACTCGCTCATCCCACAGATGGGTGACTCCAAGCCGACTGGTGTGAATCCGCGCCTCGTTCACAACGTGCGCGCCGCGCTCGACGCCGAGGGCTTCGACTACGTGAAGATCGTCGTGTCGGGCGGATTCACCGTCGAGAAGATTCGGCAGTTCGAGGAGGCGAATGTGCCCGTGGACAGCTACGGCGTCGGCTCCTCACTCTTCGGCGGCCGATACGATTTCACGGCTGACATCGTCATGCTGAATGGAAGGCCGCAGGCGAAGGCCGGTCGCGGGCTGCGCGAGAATGCCCGGCTGGAGCTGGTGGTGTGACCACTGCCGCTCCGCGATGCCCGACGCCCGACGCCCGAGCCCGAAGCCCGTTTGCCAGCCGTACCCGGGGTAGTTAGCTTCCCGGCGCACGCGACATTTTTCACGAGCGCGCTCCGACATGGCGCATCATCGGCACGCTTCCAAGGACGTGGGATGACCCGACACCTCCGGTCGCGCCGAATCGCATTTTTCGCGATCGCGACCGCGCTCTCCCTGGGCCTCGCCGCCTGTTCCACAAATACTCCCAACACGACGCTCACGCCGCACAGTGAGTTCGGCCGCATCATCGACTGGATCTGGAACGAGACGCTGATTCTCGGGACCATCGTCTTCGTCGGTGTCGAATTGGGCCTGATCGTGACGATCGTCAAGTGGCGGAACCGGCCCGGCAGCCCGCCCCCAGTGCAATCGCACGGCAACACGACGCTCGAGATCACCTGGACGCTCATCCCGGCCGTGGTGCTCGCCTTCATCGCCGTCCCGACCATCAAGGCGATTTTCAAGACGCAAGCCAAGGCCGCGCCGAACTCGCTCGAGGTCGAGGTCATCGGCCACCAGTGGTGGTGGGAGTTTCGCTACCCGCAGTACAAGATCGTCACCGCCAACGAGCTCTACCTGCCGGTGAACAAGACGGTCAACTTCGCCCTCAAGACCGCCGACGTGCTGCACTCGTTCTGGATCCCCGAGCTGGCCGGCAAGCGCGACCTGATCTCGAACCGCACGAACTACCTCTGGTTCACGCCCGAGAGCACCTACGCGTGGAACGGCTTCTGCGCCGAGTACTGCGGCACCTCGCACGCCAACATGCACTTTCGCGTATTCACGGTGACGCAGGCGGAGTTCGATGTGTGGGCCGCTCACCAGCAGACCGGTCCGGCCTTCGCGTCGCCGACGCTATCGCCCGGCGCACCAGTCGGCGCACCGACCACGCCGGCCAGCACCGCGGTGGCATCGACCGCCGCGGCGACGCCCGCCGGCAACGCCGCCGCTCCTGTGGCCGTGATCCCGGTCGCGAATCTCCAGACGGGTACCTACGACAAAACCAAGCTGCCGCTGCACGTGATGCCCGGTACGCCGATCCCCGAGGGGCTCACCTTTGCCAGCGTCACTGGCGACGCCGTGCGTGGCGCGACCCTCTACAAGAGCAGCTTGTGCATCGCATGCCACATGGTGCAAGGCGTCTCGCCCGGCGTCATCGGTCCCAACTTGACGCACGTCGGCAGCCGCACGACGATCGCCGCTGGTCTGTATCCGAACGACGTTCGTCACATGCAGCTCTGGATCAAGAACGCGCCAAAGATGAAGCCCGGCGTGACCATGCCGGTCATCGGCACGGGAGAGATCGACGTCGTCACCGGAAAACCGCTCACCGCCGGCTACAGCGATCAACAGATCGCCGACATCGTCGCCTACTTACAGAGTCTGAAGTGAAAGAATCGCGGTAAGCCGTGGGTGAGCAGTTTTGTTGTCGCCGACATCTGACATCTGACATCTGACGTTTCGAGCACTTCTTCACCTGTCGTCTTCTCGACGATGGCTGATTCACAGAGGACTGCATGGCAACCACATACGTCGCCGAACGACCCCACGTCGCGGTCCACTCCAAATACGAAGGTGGAGTCTGGAGCTGGCTCGCCACGGTCGACCATAAGAAAATCGGCCAGCTCTACCTCTACACCGCCATCGCGTTCTTCGCCGTCGGCGGTCTCGAGGCGATGATGATTCGCGCGCAGCTCAGCGGACCAAACTTGAACGTCGTGTCGGCCGAGACGTACAATCAGCTCTTCACCATGCACGGCACCACCATGATCTTCATGGCGATCATGCCGCTGTCGGCTGCTTTCTTCAATTTTCTGATCCCGCTGCAGATCGGCGCGCGCGACGTCGCCTTCCCGCGCCTCAATGCCTTCAGCTACTGGGTGTACCTGCTCGGCTCGATCTTCATGAACGCCGCCTGGTTCATTCATGCGGCGCCGGATGGCGGGTGGTTCGGCTACGCGCCGCTGACGACGAAGATGTACTCGCCCGGCGTCAACATCGACTTCTGGGTGCTCGGCCTGCAGATCCTCGGCATCTCGTCGCTCGCGGCCGGCTTCAATTTCATCGTCACGATCATCAACATGCGCGCGCCGGGCATGCACCTGATGCGTATGCCGATCTTCACCTGGGCCGCCTTCATCACGCAGTTCCTGATCGTGCTGGCATTTCCGATCATCACGATCGCGCTCGTCTTCCTGCAGTTCGACCGCTTTTTCGGCACGAACTTCTACGAGATTCGCGCCGGCGCCGACCCGCTGCTGTGGCAGCATCTGTTCTGGCTATTCGGGCATCCGGAGGTCTACATCCTCATCTTGCCCGCCTTCGGCCTGGTGTCGGAAATCCTGCCGACCTTCTCGCGCAAGCCGCTCTTCGGCTATCCGGTGATGGTGTACTCCATCATCCTGATCGCCATGCTCGGCTTCGGCGTGTGGGCGCACCACATGTTCGCCGTCGGCATGGGACCGATTGCCGATGCGGTGTTCGGGGTGAGCACGGCACTGATCGCCATACCGACTGGCGTAAAAATCTTCAACTGGATCGGCACGATGTGGGGCGGGCAGATCCGCTTCACCACGCCCATGCTGTTCGCGATCGGACTTGTGGCGCTGTTCACCATTGGCGGCATCTCGGGCATCATGCACGCCCAGCCGCCGGCCGATCTCCAGCAGACCGACAGCTACTTCATCGTCGCCCACTTTCATTACGTGCTGTTCGGCGGCTCGATGATGGGCTTGTTCGGCGGCGTGTACTACTACTTCCCAAAGATCACCGGCCGCTTGATGAGCGAGCGGATCGGCAAGCTCCAGTTCTGGCTGATGTTCTTGGGGATGAACATCACCTTCTTCCCGATGCACTTCATTGGGCTGAACGGAATGCCGCGCCGCATTTACACGTACGACGCGAATCAGGGCTGGACGCTCGAGAACAAGATCATCTCGTACATCGGCGCGCCGCTGTTGGTGCTCGGTGTGCTCGCCTTCCTGTACAATCTCGTCGTCAGCCGCCGCAGCGGCATGCGTGTCGGCGACAACCCGTGGGGCGCGCCGACGCTCGAGTGGTCATTGCCGTCGCCGGTGCCGGACTACAACTACGCGGTGATTCCGACCGTCACCGCGCGCTATCCGATGTGGGAGTCCGGTGACGGTGCGCATGGCCCGCCACCGGAGCCGCCGCCGCTCGTCGATGATCCCACGCCGCGCAAGACGCTGCCGACCGCCGCGCAGCTGCACATCCCGATGCCGACGCCGACGATGAAGCCGCTCTGGGCGGCGATGGCGCTCACGGCAATGTTCGGCGGCCTGATCTTCTTCGGCCATCAGTCGGCCGAGATCGCGGCCGGACGGGCGACGAGTCACATGCAATCGCTCGGCGTGATGCTGCTGTCGGCGACGCTGTTCGTCATCTCGCTCTACTCGTGGCTCCTGACTCCTCTCGAACCCGAGCACTAGGCTTTCGGAGAACTCATCGTGGCAACTGCAGCAATAGCGCACGACGACACGCACGCGGCCGGCGGACACCCGCCGACCACCACAGGGCTCGACCACAAGAAGATCGCGATGTGGGCCTTCATCGGCTCCGAGTGCATGCTCTTCGCCTCGCTCATTTCGACCTACTTGATCTACAAGGGCCGCAGCCTCGTCGGGCCGTATCCGCACGAGGCGTGGGTGAGTCCGACCGGCCAACACTTCAACGCGATCCTGAACATCCCCGTGACGTCGATGTCGACGTTCGTGCTGCTCATGTCGTCGCTCTTCATGGTGCTGGCGCACTCGGCCGTCGTGCGCGGCGATCGTAAGTACAGCAGGTTCTGGTTGGCGATGACCGCGTTGGCCGGCGCGACCTTCCTCGGCTTTCAGGCGTTCGAGTTCACGTCGTTCGTGCACGAAGGGCTGACCATCCGCACCAATCTGTTTGGATCGTCGTTCTTCACGCTCACCGGATTCCACGGCGCCCACGTCACGGCCGGTGTGATCTGGCTGGTGACGCTGCTCTTCATCGACATGAAGCGGGGACTGCGGCCGGACGAGGCGCTCAACGTCGATCTGTGCGCGCTGTACTGGCACTTCGTCGACGTCGTATGGATCGCGATCTTCACGCTTATCTACCTGATCAAGTGAGCGAGACGCACCATGGCTGACCATTCGGATCACGGCGCCGCCGACGCTCACGCCGCGCCGCACGGCGAGGAGCACCACCCGACGTGGAAGACGTATCGATGGATCGCCCTCATCCTCACGGCGATCACGGCGGCCGAAGTGTGGATCTACTACATCCCGAGCTTCGTCAAATCGCGCGCGTTCGTGCCGGTGCTGCTCACGCTGTCCGCCATCAAGTTCGCGATCGTCGTCGCGTTCTACATGCACCTCAAGTACGACAGCAAGCTATTCCGCGTGCTGTTCACCGGCCCGCTGGCGATCGCCGTGCTCACGATCATTTCGTTGATGTTCCTGTTCGGCCACCTGGCGATTCACAGTTGATCTGCTAGGGATTTACACGCAGTAAGCAGCACGCAGCGTTTTTTGGCTGGTATCTTCCCTCCATGCCGCTCCTGCTCCTGCTCCACCCGGTTGTCTCGCTCGGGTGGCTGAACTGGTCGATCCACCCGAGCACCGTCATCGGGATCGGCGCGCTCGGAGCACTCTACGCCTGGCGCGCAAAGAGAGAACGCCACACACCATCGGCGCGCCAGCGCGCAGCGTTCGTCGCCGGTCTGCTGGTTCTCTTCGCGACCCTCAATGGCCCGCTGCATGACCTGAGCGACACCTTTCTTTTCAGCGCGCACATGGTGCAGCACCTCGTGCTCACCATGCTCGTCGTTCCGCTACTCATCGCCGGAACACCGGGGTGGATGCTGCGGCCGGCGCTCCGCTACAAGATGGTGAACCGCATCGCAGGTCGCGCGACTCAGCCGGCGTTCTGCTTCGTCGCCTTCAGCCTCACGTTGTGGATCTGGCACCTGCCGCCGGTCTACAATCTCGCCATGGCGCACCACGGCGTGCACATCGTGCAGCATCTCTGCTTCATGATCGCGGCGACCCTCATGTGGTGGCCGCTGATGAGCCGTCTGCCGGAGCTACCGCGGCTCTCCTATCCGCGCCAGATGCTCTACGTCGTGCTGCTTACCCTGCCGATGACGATCGTCAGTATCTACATCACGTACGCCGACGCGTCGCTCTACCCGGCCTATGACGTCGCCCCGCGCATCGTCGACCTCTCCCCTCTCGAGGACCAGCGGCTCGGCGGCCTCATCATGTGGATCCCCGGCGGACTCGTCTTTCTCGGAGTACTCACGATCGTGTTCTTCAAGTGGGCCGCGGTGGGATCGGATGAGGCGGGGGCGGCGCAGGTGAAAGGATAGGTGCCCGGTGCCCGGTGCTAGGTGCTAGGTGATAGGTGCTAGGTGCTAGGGTGTTGGGGCGCAATCCTAATATCGTGATGCAAAAGAGCTCCTCGTTTAGGCGGGGAGCTCTTTCAGACAGCCAGGTCGGTTTTGTCCGCGCCTAACAGCTAGGACCTAGCACCTAGCACCTAGCACTAGCACCTGCCCCCTTCACCTTTCTCTCCCATCCAGCGCCGCCGCGAATTCCGCCTTCAGCAGGGGGTGGCGGCGCCACAGGTAGCCGCCCATCAATACCGCCGCGATCAGGTTGGCAATTCCGATTTGGTACCACGCCATGCTTGGCATCAGAATCGTCTGGCCGAGCAACGCGATGAAGGCGTAGAACGCCAGCTCGAACGCCACGAAAAAGATTAGGAACACGGCAAGAATCGTCGGCTCGGTCTCGGCGCGATGCACGACGAACGTCGCCAGAATGCCGACCGCGATGAACGCCACGTAGTGGAAGATCGTGTAGACCACGAGATGGACGAACTGCCCGTCCATGCCCGGGCCAAGGATGCTGAACAACGCGTTCCCCAGCGCGACCGGCGTCGCCAGAGGCTGGCCCGCGATGCTGTCGACGATCAAGAACCAGACGGCGATCGCCGTCGCGCCGAGGAGGCCCGCGATGACCCCCTCGTTGACCACCTTGTGACGATCGGCCATACGCGCACCTCCAAGTAAAGACGTCATCCTCGACCAGGGGCGACCCGGTGCTTATCTATTCAGAATGGTACGCACCAGTCGTTGGTTCCGCTCGACCGCCGTGGCAGCACGATCCCGCATCCGGAATTGCGCCGCGTTCTCATCGCGACTCGCTGCAGGTTGTGCCAACCCTACTGGCCGGCTTCGGCGGCGTCAAGCAACTGCGCCGCGGGCCGCATGTGGTTGACGAAGATCCCCACGTGAGCCGCGCATGAGCACCACGGTCGAGCGTCCACTCACGCCACTGCCCGACGCGCCGGCGCCCGTCCTGGCGCCGTCACCGCTCGCGACGCGGGAGCGGCTGCTCTCGCTCGACGTCTTCCGCGGCCTCACCATCGCCGGAATGCTCCTCGTCAACAATCCCGGAACGTGGGGGGCGATTTATCCCCCACTCGAGCACGCCGAGTGGAATGGATGGACACCGACCGATCTGATCTTTCCTTTTTTTCTGTTCATCGCGGGCATCACGACGCACCTGTCGCTTTCGTCGCGTCGCGCGCGCGGCGACGACGATGCCACGATCATCAAGCAGATCCTGCGGCGTGGCGCGCTCATCGTGCTCTTTGGGTTGCTGGTGAACGCCTTCCCCTTCTTCACCTTTGGCAACATTGCCGGCAACCCTGATCCCTCGCTCTGGGACCGCATCGCCGACCGTCCCCATCATCTGCGCTACACGGGCGTGCTGCAACGCATCGGAGTGGCGTACGCCATGGCGGGGCTGCTCACGCTTCGCACGACCCTCAAGCAGCAGATCGTGATTCTCGCTGTGCTGCTGTATGGCTACTGGTTCGCGATGACGCTGCTTCCCGTACCCGGATCCGGCGTACTTGGCGCGCTCACGCTCGATACGCACGACCGCACCCTCGCCGCGTGGCTCGACCGCGCGATCATTGGAACGCGCCACACCTGGAGCGGGAGCACGACCTGGGATCCGGAAGGACCCTTCTCCACGATTCCCGCCGTCGGCACGGCGATGCTCGGCGTACTGGCCGGACAGTGGATCGGCGCCAAGCGGCCGCTGATGGATCGCATCGCCGGCCTCTTCGCCGTGGGCACGCTGGCGATGGTGATGGGTACGATGTGGGGCTGGTCGTTTGCGATCAACAAAAACCTGTGGACCAGCTCCTATGTACTCTTCACCGCGGGCATGGCCTGCGTTGCGCTCGCCACCTGCCTGTGGCTGATCGATGTGCAGCGCGTGACATGGTGGACCAAGCCGTGGGTCATCTTCGGCATCAATCCGACCATCGCATTCGTGGGCTCGGGCATCTTCGCGCGCTGTATCTACTCTATCTTCCATGTGTCACGCGGCGGCAAGAGCATTCCAGTGCAACAGGCGTTCTACGAGACTGTGTTCGCCTCGTGGCTCGCCCCGAAAAACGCTTCCCTCGCCTTTGCCCTCCTCGTCGTCGCCTTCTCCTTCGTGCTGTTATGGGTGCTGTATAAGAGAAACATCGTGCTCAAGGTGTAGAGCGGGGTCTGGGTGTGGGGTGTTGGGCGGGGTTAAACGGGGAGATTTGCGAACCAACGACACGCCCTACGCCCCGCGCCCAACACCCGCCGTTACAATCAAGATGTACGTTCGTTAACCAACGTCGCCCGATACTCAGAACAACGACCACAGGAACGCGTGTTGCCTCTGCAGAGTTTGCTGTCGCGTCTCGCTCGATCCGTTCGCGTGATGCAACCTGGATCCCAATTGCGGCTGGGACTGGTTGCGGCGTGTCTGCTCCTCGCGGGGACCGCGCGGCCCATGTCGGCACAGCTGTCGGTCGGTGCCGACGCGAAGGCAGCGCACGTTACGACCGGCGGGAAGAAGCGCCATGCGTCGCACCGCCGGCGAGTGACCGCGCGCACCGCTGCCGCTGCAGCAAAGTGGACGGTGCCCCAAGGCGCCGCCGCCTTGTCCGTCGATCTGGCCGGGATGCTCACCAAGCGCGTGCGCAGCGGCAACTGGGGCGTGATCGTCACGTCGCTGTCGCGCGGCGATACCCTCTACGCCTTTAATCCCGACGCCGAGCTGCAGCCGGCGTCGAACATGAAACTGTATACGAGCGCGCTCGCGCTCGACCAGTTCGGACCAAAATACCAGTTCAGCACGGACGTCCTGCGCGACGGCGTGCTCTCGCCCGACGGGGTTGTGCACGGCAACCTCGTGCTGCGCGGTGATGGCGATCCTGGTCTTTCGGGCCGCTTCTTCCAAGGCGGTCCGAGTGCGGCGATGGAGTTGCTCGCCCAGCTGGTCGCCGGCGCCGGCGTGAAGCGTGTCGCGGGCGGCATCGTCGCCGATGCGACGGCGTTCGACGACCACCGGATCCCTGAAGGGTGGCAGAAGCGCTATCTCGGTCTCGCGTACGCCGCGCGCATCTCCGCGCTGTCGCTCAATGAGAATCTGGCCTGGGTGGTCGTGCGGCCCGGCGTTACGTCGAAATATCCCGCCGAGGTGACGCTCGAGCCCGCTGCCGATGTCCGCATCGACAACAAAGTACGAACCGTGGCGGGCAGCCGCGGCGCGCGTGTGAGCGCGCACATGACGGCGAATGGCGCCGTCCAGGTCTCGGGCTGGATCGGCACAAAGGCGAGCGAGCACCGCTATTCGCTGGTGGTCGAGGATCCCGCCGCGCTCTGCGCTGCGGCGTTTCGCAAAGCGCTGGTCGCGCGCGGCGTGACGGTCGACGGCACGGTCAAGTTCGATCGCACGCCGCTGGCCGCGATCAAGCTAGCGTCGCTTCCGTCGCCGCCCCTGGCGCGTCTCTTGTCGATCATGAATCGCGAGAGTGTCAATCACTTCGCGGAGCTGTTGTTCCGCGATGCGGGCCGTACGGCCGCCAGATCGCAGGTGGGTAGCGCGGAGACGGGGAACAAGCTGCTGCAACAATTCATGACGGTGAAGGTCGGCGCGGCGCCGGGTGCGGTGTTCGCCGCGGACGGCAGCGGCTTGTCGGTTCTCGACCGCGTCACGCCCCGCTCACTCGTCCAACTGCTCGGCTACGCGCATCGCGCGCCATGGTCCGATGCCTTTCACGCATCCTTGCCCGTCGCCGGGGAATCGGAGCTGCTGCGCAGACGGATGAAATCCACGCCGGCTCAGGGCAATCTGCACGCCAAGACCGGCACGACCAACAGCATCATCTCGCTCGGCGGCTATGTCACGGCGCGCGACGGCGAGCTGCTCGCGTTCGCGTTCATCTACAATGGCCACGACCGTTGGAATGCGAAGTCGACCATCGATCAGATGGGCGCAACCCTGGCCGCGTTCGCGCGCGATTGACCGTGGAAGAGATTCGTGTATCGTCCGAGCCGAGCCTCTTCGCGCTGATCGCCGATCGCGCGCGTCACAGTTCGGATGGCCGGTTGATTGCCAACGTGGCCGGCGGCGCGATCCTGGTGGTGGTTGTGCTCATTCTACGTCCATCGCTCTGGCTGTTCGTGTTGCCGGGCATCGCGTTCGGCGCGTACGGGCTGTGGGGCGTGCTGGAGCGCGCTGGCACTGAACAGCGGTCGGCCGCGCGCCGCGCTGGCATGTGGGCCGCTGTGCTGGCCGGCTATGGGTCGGCCATCCTGTTTGCGCTAGTCGCGATGCTCCTGGTTTTCAGCGGATGGATACACTGACATTGCGCCGAACAATTGCATGGTGCTCCGCGCTCTCGTGCGCCGTTCCGCTCGTGGGCTCCGCGCAAACCTCACCCGCGACCGGCGTGACGCTTCTCGGTCCAGCGCCAGGCCAGAAATGCGAACCCGTCGCGCAGCCGGCGAAACTTCCTTCGGCTGCCGCGATCGTCGATTCGGCGACGCTGGTGCAGCTCATCCAGAACGACGTCAACATCCCCGCGGGACGCGCGGTGCTGTCCGTGACGATCGACACGAACGGATTTGCCGCGCGCGTCACGCCGATCGAGAGCGATCTCTTGTCGTCGGGCACCAAGCGGCTCGGGGTGATTTCGGCCAGCCTCGCCAAGCATCAGGCGTCGGGCGCGCCCTTCTCGGTTCGCTTGATCGTCAAGACCGGCGACAAGCCGACGCTGGAGGTCGTGCGATCGGAGCGTTGCCGGCCGTTCCGGCACGGTGCCGCCCTCCCGCCAAAGAACGGCGACATCGAGGCCCGCTGGGAAGTCGTCGTCAGCGCGAGCGGCATCGTTGCGGACGCCAGGTTGCTGACGCCGACCGGCCGCCCGGACCAGGAACGAGCCGCGCGCGCCGAGCTCCGCGCCATGACGTTCGCGCCGGCCCTGCTCGACCGGAAGGTGATCGTGATGACGGACACGGTGCAGCATCGCGTCAGCGCGACGCCGTAGTCGCAACGAGAGTACGCACGTGCAAAGTGGGGTGTGGTAGGCCGACAGAGCTCGCGCCAACCACACCCCACTCGCTACACCCTACCCTCGCTTTACCGCACTACTCCGACCCTTCCGTTTCGCTCTCCGCCTTCTCTCCCTTTTTCTGCGTCCGCATATCCGGCTCGCCATCGCTGGCGCGCAGTGGCATCTGGGTCGAGTCAGGCGAGGTCATGCCACGGCCGATGGTACGGTCGCGCGTCTTCTCAGTGGACTGAGTATGCTCGGTGTGGTCTTTCTGGTCGTCGGCCATGGTGTCGCTCCGTACTGGTGAGTGACGTGGTGAAGTGCACGGCGCGTGCCGCGGGCTGTTCTGGCGCCTGGGCCTCGGGCAGGCCAGTTTGTGGGGCGACGTCAGATCATCAGATCCGTCAGATGTCAGCTCAAAGCCGGGGATGTCGAGTCTGGCATCTGACATCTGAACTCTTCCCACTGCCGTCTGCGCCTTACCTCCTTTCGACCCCTACATCATGACTCGCCGCCGACTGACTGTCCTCGTTGCCATCACATCACTCTGCTTTTCGGCGTCGCCCGACGCGCGTGCACAAAACCTCGACTCCGTCAAAGTCCTGACCACCAAGCTTGCGGACGGCGTCTACATGCTCGTCGGGGCCGGCGGCAACATTGGCCTCTCCGTCGGCACGGACGCGGCATTCCTGATCGACGACCAGTACGCGCCGCTCACGCCGAAGATCAAGGCCGCCGTCGCCGCCGTGACGGACAAGCCGATCAAGTTCGTGCTCAACACGCACTGGCATGGCGATCACACCGGTGGCAACAAGGACATGGGAGAGGCGGGTGCGCTGATCATCGCGCACGATAACGTCTACAAGCGCATGTCGACCGAGCAGGCGAACGAATTCTTCAAGAGCAAGACCCCCGCGTCGCCCAAAGGCGCGCTGCCGGTGGTCACCTTCACCGACATGGTCACCTTCCACCTGAACGGCGACGAGATCCACGCCATTCACGTGAATCCCGCCCACACCGATGGCGATGCGGTCGTGCATTTCGCCAAGGCGAACGTGCTGCACATGGGGGATGTGTACTTCAATGGGATGTACCCGTTCATCGATGCGTCGAGCGGCGGCTCGATTGACGGATACGTGACGGCCTGCGATCAGGCGCTGGCGATGATCAACGACGCGACCAAAGTGATTCCCGGCCATGGCCCGCTCAGCAACAAGGCCGAGCTGCGCGCGTTCCGCGACATGATGGCGACGCTCCGCGACCGCATCAAAAAGCAGATCGCCGAGGGCAAGACGCTGCAGCAGGTCGTGGAGAGCAAGCCGAGCGCCGATTTCGATGCGAAGTGGGGTAAGGGCTTCATGAAGCCCGAGCAGTTCGTCGCGCTGGCCTACGCCAGCCTCACCCGCAAGTAGGCATCAGCTTACGCGGCGGATGTGAACGCCGCGGTGCTCGAGTTCGTCGATGTACTTCTGCGCCGGCATGCATTCATCCGGGGTGAACACGCCAGCAGGCGTGATCTCGCCGCGCGCCTGCATCTGTCCGGTGATCGACAACGAGTAGCCCGTCGTCCGCATCATCGCGCTGATGCCGCGCGCCTCATCGAAGTAGTCGAGCAGCTCGAATTCGATCGTCTTTGCCTCGCCGTTCTTCGTGCCGCGCACGAGCACGCGTAGCGCCACGAGGTCGAGTCCCTTTGGCTTGGTCAGCCGCGGACCAACCGCCGCGACGAACAGATCGCGCGGCACCATCTTCGTCCCCTTCACGTCGACCGGCGTCAGCTCGAGCAAACCCAGCTCCCGAATGGCCTCCATGACGTGCGCGTGGCCGGGGTAGCGCAGCGTCTTGTATTCCATCGACGGCACTTTCCCTTCATAGCGGAACGCCATCGTCGATAGTCCGCCCGCGGTGTGAAACGCCTCCAGCTCGCCGACCGGCGTCGGAAAGTCCACCCGCTCGCGCTCCGAGAGCGCCTTCACCTGCGTCCGCTTGGCATCGCGCAGCACCCAACTCAGCGTCGTGTAGTAGTCGAGCACCCCCTCGAGCGAATACACGATCTGGTAATTCAGCGGCGGCTCGGGGTCCTGCGGCAGGCCGCCGACGTAGATGCGCACCGTGTCGACGCTGTCGAGCTGCTCCATGCCATACTGCGCGAGAATGTTCACCATGCCCGGCGCGAGTCCGCAGTCGGGAACGATCGTCAGACCCTTCTCGCGCGCCTTGTCGCTCAGGCGCTTCTGCTGAAAGACGATCTCCGTATTGCCGCCCAGGTCGGCGAAGTTCGTTCCCGCCTCGACGGCCAGCTTCGCGAGCTCGTAGTTGAAGTAGTACGGGATCGCGCTCATCACGGCGTTGCTTTCGCGCATCACAGCCAACACCGTTTCGCGATCGCGCACGTCGAGCTGCGTCGGAATCAGTCGCTTGCCCGAATACGGCGCGAGAAACGGCGCCAGGTGCTGAACATTGACGTCAGCGAGGCGAACCTCTTGTACGGCTGGATTTTGTAATAGGTCGAAGGCGCAGGCAGACCCCTGAAGGCCGGCGCCGAGTACGAGCATTCGCATGTGGTAGACTGAAAGCGAAGGGTGTAAGTGAACCGCTGTGAGAGATGTCAGATGTCAGCGCTTGTGAACGCCCTTGAGCGGTCACTGACATCCGACATGCGACGTCTGACATCGTCCACCAAAAGTTACACCGAACCGCGCAGCGCGGGCTATCCTCACCCGCGCACAGTTCTCGCACTGATTTCATCTCATGGCTCTGGACTGGCGCGACAATCTCATCGAGTCCCCATCGCAAATCAGCGCGTTGATTGAATCGACACATCGCATCGCGGTGCTCGGCATCAAGACACCAGAGACTTTTGCGCCCGCGTTTTACGTCCCCGAGTACGCGATGAACGCCGGCTTCGACGTGATACCGGTACCGGTCTATTTTCCCAATGTCGACACGATCCTCGGAAAACCGGTCTACCGCCGCGTGGCCGACGTCCCGGGAGACGTCGACATGGTCAACCTGTTTCGCCGCGCAGAGCACATCCCGGCACACGTCGCCGACATCCTCGCCAAGCGTCCGAAATCCGTCTGGTTCCAGCTCGGCATCCGCAACGACGAGGCCGCCCGCACCTTCGCCGAGGCGGGCATCCAGGTCGTACAGGACAAATGTCTATTGGTCGAGTTGCGACGGATCGGCCGCTGATCCATCAACTGGCGTGAGGGAGTCGATCGCGAAAGAGCCGCAGATACTGACAACTCTTGTGCGGCAAATTGTTTCTTCTCGGCGCATGCAGGTCCGGAAATCCGCGGCCCCAGACAGATCAAGAATTGTTGCTCTTGCTGTCCGTATCCGCGGCTCAGGGCTTGGCCGCGATCTCTCCGCGCCGCGCGTCGAGCGTCCAACGGCGGTTGCCAAGCAACCGCGCCGCCTCAGGACTGCCGATCGGCAGCGTGCGCGTCGGACCGACCAGCCAGATGCCCGTGCGATAGGTGAGCGTCGGCACGTGCTCGGCGCGCGGATCATCATAAATGCCATTCTTGCGAAGCGTCATCTTCGCATTCGTCGAATCGAATGTCGGCGCGAACCGTCCGAGCAGATCGAGACCGATCGTCGCCGTACCGGGCTCGCGCAGGACCGCGAACGACGTGGGGACGTTGTTCAGCATGTACGGTCCGAGGGCGACTTGCGACGTCACGCCCGCGACATGGCGCGCATCCTCAGCCCCGCGCGACGTGAACCGATGCACTTCTTTCCGGCGCGCCCACATCGTGTCGAGCACGAGATTCTCCGCGGTGGGATCGATGCGCGCCATGATCGTGTCGCGTCCGATTACTAACGGTACCCTGCCGACCGTCCGATTGTCACCAACTCGCCACGGGACGTCAGCGGAATCAGGACCGGCCGTCCACGGCGGGTTCACCGTCAACCACGACGCACGCAGCCGCTCGGCCGGCGCCTGGTGCGACGACGGAAGCTCGGACAGCGCACCGTACTCGCCAAGACGCGTGTAGACGGGAATCAGTTGATCGGCCACCAGCGCGGGATCGCCGCCGAAGAAGCGCGCTTCTTCCATCAGCGTTGCCGCCGTGCGCAACCGGCCGCGCGAGGCCAGATACCATCCGAGCGTGAGCCGCGCCGTCGGATCACGCGGGCGCGCGCGAACGGTCTCGTAGTAGAGCGACTCCGCGGCGGCGATGCGGCCCGCCTGGATAAGCGTGTCGCCGCGGGCAAGCTGCGCGCGCGCCACGCCAGGCTGCGCGAGCGTAGCGCCGATGATGAGCGCGGCGGCGGTCGCCAGCGGCAAACAGCTACGGCGTGACAATCGTTGCGAGAAGATCGACGTCAGGATCAAGACGGATGCTCCGTGGTGCTGCCGAGAGATCGAATGAGAGAGGTATACGTTGCGTGGCGGCTGCCTGGATCTGGATCGTCGTGCGGCGCACGGCACCGTCCGCTTCCACCAGCTCGACCACGAGAGGAAAGCGGAACGGTGCGAATCGTTGGCCCTGCCTAATCTCAAGTATGACGCGGCGTTCCTTGGGCTCGTAACGAGAGGAGGTGGCGATCACCGCGAAGCCGGGCCGCGTCAACCATTGGTCGAAGAACCAGGCGAGGTCCGCGTGCGCGCGCGCTTCGACCGCACGGCGCAGATCGTCGGTCATGGCGGTCGCGTGGCGGTGCTGCGCGTAATAGTCGGCGATGCCGCCAAAAAACGCCGAGTCTCCGACGAGACGCCGCAGCATGTGCAGCACCCACGCGCCCTTCGGATAGCTGTTCGCATTGAGCAGCTTGAGATAGTCGGTCTCGGTGGAATCGATCACCGGACGCGCCGCGACGACATCGCTCTCCGTGATCGTCTTGCGCATGCTCGCGCGCTCGGCGCGGAACGCGCTGTCGCCGCGCGAGTGTTCCGTCCACAGCGCGGCGAAGTAGGTGGCGAAACCCTCGCTCAACCAGACGTGCGCCCATTCGCGCTCGGTGACGGCATCGCCGAACCACTGATGCGCCGTCTCGTGCGCGACCGTGCCGACATCGAGCGTGCGATTTCTGAATGCCTTGTCCGAATAGAAGATCGCGCTCGCGTTCTCCATGCCGCCGAACCGTGTCGAGCTCTCGAGATGCGCGAGCTTCTCGTACGGGAATGGACCGATGATCGTGCTGAACCAGTCGACGATGCCGCGACTCTCGGCGAACGGGCCCGGCAGGAAGCCGCGGTCTTCCGGAAAGACGTATATCGTCTGCTCGACGCAACTGAACTCGCTCCGGCTGCACGCCACGCCGCCAAGGTCGAGATGATCGAGCGGCGCCACGGCGATGACCATTAGATAGACGGGAATTTCCCGGGACTCGCGCCAGCGGGTGAGCGTGCGTGGGCGCGATCCCGGCTGCACGGGGAGCGCCGTCTCGCCGACCAGCTTGCCGTTGGCGATGACGGTGCGATCGGACGGCGCCCGCACCGTCCAGCTGACCGTCGCCTTGTCGCTCGGGTGATCGACGCTCGGTATCCAATGTCGCCCGCGATTGGGCCAGTTGTCCGCGAAGGCGGTCCAGCGCGCGGCGTCGGCGCGGATGATCAGGCCATCCGCTGGCCGACCGCCGTACTTCACGGCGACCGTGAGCTGGTCACCGCTGCCGGACGGCAGCGGAATGCTGATCGTGGCGGCGTCGCGCCTGAAGGGCGAAGCGACGTCGTTCACGTAGACACTGTCCACGCGTAGACCGAGCAGATCCAACACGAGCGTGTCGACTCGCGATGTGCGCTTCACCGTCAACACTGCGCGCGCCTCGATCGACGACCCCGTATCCGGCAGATCGATCGAGAGATCGTAGTTCGTGACATCGATTCCGGGTCGATAGCCGGCCGGCCGCCCGCCCGACGGATACTGCGCGCCTAACGAGTCCAGACCGCCCAACGAGGCAACGATGAGCGCACCGCCCACAAGGCGCGCGCCCGTCGTCATCGGACAATTCACTTGAACACCCGGTAGATCGCGCCGCCTTGGTCGTCCGAGACGAGCACCGAGCCGTCCTTGTAGACCATCGGCTCGACCGGCCGGCCCCACCGCTTACCGTCGGCCCCCTGGAATCCTGTCAGAAAATCTTCGTACGACGTGGGCTTTCCGTCCTTGACGTGAACGCGAATCACGCGCGCTACCGTCGGCGTGTCGCGATTCCACGAGCCGTGAAGCGCGATCAACAGGTCGCCGCGCCAGTCGGCGGGGAATTGCGTGGCGCCCGCGAGAAACGACATGCCGAGCGCCGCGGCATGGCCCTCGAGATCGAGTGCCGCCGGAACCGTCGACGCGCATCGCGCCGGATCGTGATACTCGGGATTCGGGATCGCCTGCCCCTTCACCGAGTAGCAGTATGGCCAGCCGTAATCGCCACCATCGCGCACGATGTTGAGCTCGTCCGGAGGAAGATCCTGATGGTCCGGCTCGAGGTTGTCGCGCTCGTTCTGCGACGCCCACAGCGTGCTGGTGCCGGGAAGCACGGCCAGGCCGACAGCGTTGCGCAGGCCGCGCCCGTACACCTTACCCTTGCCGCCATTTTCGTCGAAGCGCAGGACGGCCGCGCGGTCCGAGTCCTTTTCGACGCACAAGTTGCAGCTCGATCCGACCGAGACGTACATCATGTTGTCGGCGCCGAACACAATCGTGCGCGACCAGTGATTGCCGCCCGGCGTCAGGTGCACGATCGTCTCCGGCGTTCCTTCCGCCACGCCGCGTGCGTCGAGCTTCACTCGCACCACCGCGTCGGTATTCGCGATGTAGAGCCATCCCTTGTGGAAGGCGAGCCCGTGCGGCCGGCGCAGCCCCTCGATGACTGTACGCACGCTGTCCGCCACGCCGTCACCGTCGACATCCCACAGCCGCACCACCTTCCCCTGCGCCGGCTGGCTCGCGTACACCGCGCCGTCGGCGCCCAGCACCATGAAGCGCACGTACGTGAGCCCCTTGGCGAAATACTCGACCTTGTAGCCGGACGGACCGGTGAGCTTTCCATCGAGCGTCGCGCGCTCCGCGGCCACCGTCACGCCCTGCGCTCCGCAGGCGCTCTGGACGAACGCGGCGCCGAGCAGTGCAAACATCATCCCACGCATTGTCTTCACGCCGTCACCTCTAGAGAATGACCAGATCGTCAATCATGATGCATACACTCCATCCAACGCGCTTCTGCCCTCGGGCATCTTTTCCGACCGGCTCTCCAACGCGAGCTCCTGCGCGCGCTCGACCTCGGTCTCGACCTCCGCTTCGATGCCTGCCAGGGTATCGCGGTCCACGCCACTCGACACGAGATGCTCCTCGTAGAGCGCCACTGGATCGCGCCTTCCCCAACGCGCGAACAGGTCGGCCGGGAAGGTGCGGCGCGCTTCCGCCTCATCGTGCGTCGCGTGCCCACCCATGCGAAACGTTTCCGCCACCAGCAGCACGGGACCCTCGCCGCGCCGGCAACGCGCGACCGCCAGGGTCGCGGCGGCGTGTGCGTCCAGCACGTTATTCCCATCGAACACGCCCCCGGCCATCCCATACGCGCGCGGCCACTGGGTGAAATTGGTCTGATTCGCGGACGCGTGATGCTGCGACAGCGTGGTGCCGAGCGCGACCTGATTGTTCTGGATGATGAAGATTGCGGGCACGCGCTGCACCGCGGCGAAATTCAGTCCCTCGTGGGCCGTGCCCGTCTTGGTGCTGCCATCACCGATCCACGTCATCGCGACGCGGTCTTCGCCGCGCATTTTGAATGTCAGCGCCACGCCGGTCGTCACCGGAACAGCGTCGCCGACGAGGCTGATCGCCTGTAGCACACCGCTCGCCAGCGCGCCGTGGTGTATGTCGCGCCCCCCACTCGGCCCATCGGCCGTACCGAAGTACGCGCGTAGGATGTCGGCCACCGGCATCCCCATCTCGTGACAGGCGCCGCTGTTGCGGATCAAGGGCGTGACGACGTCGCCGCCTGGTCCGCGCCGCAGCGCGTGCACGGGACCGATGGTCGCCGCTTCCTCGCCGAGGCCGAGCCACGCCTTGGAGATGACACCCTGCCGCACCATCCGCTTGAGCGCGATGTCGCTCAGGCGGTTGCGCACCATCCCGCGATAGAGATCGAGCAGCCGCTCCGTGGTGAGCGCGGCGACGACCGCCGCGCGCTCCGGATCGCGCTCCACGGTCGCCCGGAACTCCGCGACGGCAACTTCGTCACGGGTCCACGCGAGGTATTCGGCGGGCTCGAAGGCAGCGTATCGTTTCATCAGCGCAGTTGTCGGACGTCGGATGTCGGCTGTCGGTGATCGCGACCTTTCTCATGCGTTGCAGAAACGTCGCGGTCGGTTGCCTTCGAGACTAGTAGGGCACACCCGGCCACACTCAATCCTTGCGCAGAATTCGTTTCCACTTGGATGGGCGGGGCGCGGCCCCGCCGACGGTCGCCGCGATGGCGAGTGCTTCGGCGAATTCGGCCGCGGTCGCATAGCGGTCGCCGGGATCGCGGGACAGACACTTGATGAGCACCCGGTCGACCTCAGGCGGAAAGTCGAGATCGCCGCGGATTTGAGCCAGCGGGGCCGGATCGCTCTTCAGACGCGCCAGCATCACTTCCTGCTGAGTTCGGCCTATGAACGGCAGCTTGCCGCTCAGCATCTCATAGGTGATCAGACCGAGCGAGTAAACGTCGCTCCGCGCGTCGAGGAGCTTGCCGCGCAGCTGCTCGGGGCTCATGAACTCGGGCGTGCCCAGGACGATGCCGGTCTTTGTCAGCTTGCGCACCTGCGCGCTCACCCGCCGCTGCTTCGCCAGTCCGAAGTCCATCACGACGGCGCGCTCGCCATGCGTCGCGTCGGGACAGAGCATGACGTTCTCGGGCTTGAGGTCGCGATGCACGATGCCGAGTGAGTGTGCCACCTCAAGGCCGGCCGCGATGTCGCGCGTGATGCGCACCGCGACGTCGAGCGACAGCGTGCCGAGCCGCGCGGTGCGATCGTATAGCGGCTCGCCGTCGACGAAGGGCATCACGATGTAGATGATTCCACGCTCCGTCTCGCCGATGCCGATGATGTGGCAGACGTTCGGATGCGCGAGGCGGCTTCCCATCTCGGCCTCGCGGCGCAGCCGCTCCATCGCCGCCGAATCGCACACCAGCTGAGCGGAGAGAATCTTCACCGCCACGCGCGCGCGCGACATCGTGTCGTTCGCCAAATAGACGAGCGACATCCCCCCCTCGCCGACTTTTTTCACGATCCGGTAGCGCCCGCCGAGCGTTCGGCCCACGATGCCACCGAGCTCGTCCTTTCGCGCATCGATCGCCGTCGGGATCCGGCCCGGTTGCGGGCTCAGCCGCTGAGTCTCCATCAACCGCGTGCCGTCGCTCACGCAATAGCGCGCATCGTCGTCGTCGTAAGTCGCGCCGCAGCGGGGGCAGCGCGAGCTCACGTGCACACGCGATTGCGGCCCTGTGCCTTGGCGCGGTAGAGCGCCTCGTCCGCCGCCGCGATCAGCTCGTCCGGCGACCTGACATTGAGTCCCGGAAAGGTCGCGACACCGCAGCTCACGGTGATGGTGAGCCAGCCGCCCTCGTCGCCGCCGGCCAGCGGTCGCTCGGCGATCTTCATCCTCACGCGGTCGCCGAACGCGACGGCACCCTCCAACGGCGTTTCGGGGAGCACGACCACGAACTCCTCGCCGCCGTAGCGCGCGACCAGATCGACCACGCGCAGCTCGCGGCCAAGTACGGTTCCCACGCCGCGCAGCACTTCGTCGCCTACCAGATGACCGTACGTGTCGTTGACCAGCTTGAAGTGATCGAGGTCGAACATCAATGCGGTGAGCGAGAGCCCGTAGCGCGCCGACCGGTCGAACTCGGCGCCAAGCCGCTCCATGAGCGCGCGGCGGTTGAGCAACTGCGTCAGCGGATCGGTGAGCGCGAGCACCTCGAGGCGCTCGCGGTCGGCGCGTGTGGACTCGATGGCCTGCGAGCGCTTGAGCGCGCCTACCGCCGCGCGTACCACGCTTTCAGCGAACTCCACATCGCTTCGGGTGAGTGGCGCCTCGCCGCGCAGCGTGCGGAGAAAGAAGACGCCGGAGCGACGCGCGTCGAGCGTGAACGGCAGCGCGATCACCGAGTGGATCGGCACGGTGAAGCCGCTGGCCGCCCACTCTTGCCGCACCGTCGCGTAGAGCGGACTGTGCCCGACGTCTTCGATCAGCACCGGTTCATTGTTGGCGAGGGCGGCGCGAATCTCCGGGTAGCGGTCGAGCCTGATCTCCAGATTGTTGAGCGCCGGATTCTCGAACGCCGTCGCGACAACGCCGGTATCGTCGCCAGTGCGAGCGAGGATGAGCGAGCAGTGCGAGATGCTCAGCGCCAGGGCGACCCGGCGCACCAGCACGTGAAAGAGCTCTTCCGGCGAAAAATCGCCCGCCACCTCGTGCAAAATGTCGACGAGCTTGCGCCGGCTCTCCGCCTCATCCCGCGCGCGCTTGAGCGCGGATGCTGCGCTGCGCAACGCTTCGCGCGTCCGCATCAGCTCGCGGCGCGCGCTGGCCTGGGTATCGAGCCGGGCGACGATCTCGTCGACGTCGCGGCGAGTGGCCACGAAGTCCGTCATGCCGTGCGCGAGCAACTGGACCAACGATCCGTCCGGCGCGTCTGGCGCGACGACGATGATCGCCGTGTCGCGCCACGCATCGCACGCGCGGATCTCCTTGAGGAGGGCGAGATCGTCGGCAACGGCGAGCCGGAGGTCGAGCAGCAACAACTCGGGAATTTCCGCGGCGGAGCGGCGCGGCAGCTCGGCGGGACGTTCAGCCCACGACAACTCGTATCCGCGCGTGCCGATCTGAGCGGCCGCGTCGGCGAGAAACCCGTCGTCTTCGTCCGCGATGAGCACGCGTGCCGTCATAGCAGAAGAGTGTCCTGGGATGGAGCGTTCGCGCTAGCCTTCGATTGCGGCGGTGAGAGCCGTGTGTTCGAGAGAAACCCACTTGACGATCGGCGCGCGCGATGGCAACATGTCCTCCACACGACGCGGCCAGGGACGGCCAGATGAATTTTCCGCCTCCGGAGACCGCCGCTCATGCACCGCGCCCGCTTTGTCTTGCCGCTCGCCGTCGCCGCCGCTGTACTTGCCGCCTGCTCCGACGCCACGGCTCCCACCCGCCTGCTTCCCTCCGACGCGCTGCTGCTCGATAGCGTTGCCAACGCGGCGTCGGCCGCCGGCAACATGGGGCGCGCATCGGCCTTTTCGGTCGCCGCCAGCAGCTTCATCTATGGACTCGGCTCGGCATCGCCGGCCGCAGTGACCGTCGACGGTGTTGCGCAGAGCTATCACGCCGTCGCGCTCGGCTTCGAGTCGGAGCACTTCGGCATGGCGGGATTTCCGGATGCCTTTCGCGTCTGGCAGGTCATTCTTTGGCGCGGGGCGCCAAACTACGAGATGATCTCGGTGTTTCTCACCGGCGCCGACGTGACCTTCTCGAGCGCGTCGCGCGGCGGCCTGCTGGGCGGACTGCTGCTCTTCTCGAACGGGACCATCGACGCGCAGCAGATCGTCGGCGGGCGCGCAACGTTTGCCGACGGAGCGGCGGCGACACCATGCCCGCAACGCTCCAGTAGCGCGTCCAGCGTGCGCCATCCCCTTAGTTGCTCGATTACCTCAATTGGCGCGGGCTTCGACATCTCGGTGCAAAAAGGAAACACCTTTGGCCAAGTTGATGCGACCGCGCAGCAGCATCACTTGGTGATGTCCAAGCAGTCCATCGCCGGTGTCTCGCTCAAGTTCTGACCGCGATCGCTCCGCGATGCAAAGGGGCCCGTCATAGGACGGGCCCCTTTGCGTATCGCGATGGCTACGGCGTCGGTTTGACGGGACGTGGATCGACTTTCGGCGTCGTCTCGACCGGCGGCGGCGGTGGCGGCGGTGGAGGAGGCGACGGTGCGACCGGCGGTGGCGGTGGCGGCGGAGGAGGCGACGGTGCGACCGGCGTCGGTAGGGGCTGCGGTCCCGACGGCGTCGGAGTTGGCGCGCTTGGACCGTCCCAGCGTGGCTGCGCACGTCGATTCACATCGCCGACCTCGGGAAGGACGACATGCATCGGACCGTCGTCGCTCCGTTCGCGATTACCACCTCCGCCGCCTCGAAAATTCGACTCGTCCGTTACCGTGGGTGTCGTGCGTGGACGGTGATCCGGCACGTCGGGCGGCAACAACCGGCGCGTCGGAGCATCCAACGGCGCGGCGACCGGCGCAACCAATCCATCTTCCGTCGGCCGGCGTCGGACGACCGGATTCTCCGGCGTCACAGGCTTACGGACGGAGTCGGCGGTGTCGACCGGCGGCTTCGGCGTGAGCGGGCCCCTCGGCGTCACGTTCGTGGTCCCAGGCGGAGCGGGCCAGTTCCCGTTGCCCTGGGCGTACCAGTGACGGCCGTCGCCGGGACAACCGGAGTACGGGTAGTCGTACGGCACATACAGCGAATGGCCGTTGAAGCACTGGATGAGCGAGAGATCGGAGGCCGCGCTCCGGTTGACGGGCGCGGGCCAGATGATGTCGAGGTCGGTCGCCCACGCACCATCCCGCTCGATGGGCACGACGAGCTCGAGGATCTGGTCCATCGTCCGATATGGATTCGTGCTGGCGAACGATTGGAAGCCCAGGTCGCTGCGAAGTTGGCGCGGCGAGATGAGATACCTGCGAATGCCGAGCGGCTGATCGGATGCTATGAGCAGCCGATAGGTCGGCTCGTTGGCGGCCGACACGAAGTCGTCCGTGTAATACCAGCGGCCGGGCGTGTCGTAGAGCACGTAGGACGTGCCGCCGACGAGCTCCGACTCCGTGCCCTCACGGCTCGTCGGAAAGATCATCGAGGCGCCGCGTCCGGGAACGACCTCGAAGATGGCGACGTATGCCGGCCGGCTCAGGTCGAAGCGGACGCGACCGTATCCCTCTTCCGCGCTCGGCGACAGCCGGGCGCGCAACGGACCGCCGGATGACCGCGAGATACCCATGCCTGGCTGGTGCACGCACGCGGCGAGCGCGGTCACGAGCAGGATCGCCGGAAGAGTCTGTTTCATCGAAGCGCCTCCGCGAGACGTCGGGAGATTCAACCCAGCGAAACTCAAGAGCAATGCGCAGGCCGAATCGCCGCGCGGCGTTCAACTTCTCACGCCGTTGAGGGTTGGCTGATTCTCTTCGCTCAGGACGCGGCCCAACCGTGTCGCATGGCGAGGACGATCGCTGTCCAGTAAACCGAACGCTCGGCCCACCAGGACGCTATTCGTCGAGCACCTCGTCCGGCTCCTCGCCCTCGTCGATCGTTCCCTCTCCGTCATCCTCGATCACTACCCGTGCTACATCACACACCACGTCGCCCTCGTCGAGATTGACGAGTTTGACGCCTTGCGTGTTGCGGCCACTGACGCGGATCCCCTTCACCGGCATTCGGATCACGATGCCGAGCTTGGTGATCATCATGAGCTCGTCATCGGGCAGCACTTCCTTCAGGGCGACCACGTCGCCCGTGCGATCGGTGCTCTTCAGCGTGATGATGCCCTTCCCACCGCGCCGCTGCACGCGATACTCGTCGATCGGCGTGAGTTTGCCCATTCCCTTGGCTGTCACGACGAGCAGCGTGGCGTCGCGCTTGAGCACCACCATGCCCACCACCCGATCATCCTCGCGCAGCTCGATCCCCTTCACACCGGTGGTGTCGCGGCCCATCTCCCGCACATCGCTCTCGTGAAAGCGCACAGATAGGCCGCCCTTGGTGGCGAGCACGATGTCGTTCGTGCCGCTCGTCACCTGCACGTCAATCAGCTCGTCGCCCTCCTCGATCTTGATCGCCTTGATGCCGGCGGCGCGCGGGTTCGAGTACTGCGATAGTGCCGTCTTTTTTACCGTGCCGAGCTTGGTCGCGAAGATGAGCGCCTGCGTGTCGCTGAACTCGCGCACCGGCACCATCGCCCGGATCGTCGTGTCCGCGTTGACGTTGATCAGGTTGACGACCGGCTTGCCCTTCGTCGCGCGACCCGCTTGCGGAATCTCGTGCACCTTGAGCCAGAAACAGCGGCCGTCGTCGGTGAAGAAGAGGATGTAGTCGTGCGTCGACCCGATGAAGAGATGCTCGACGAAGTCTTCGTCCTTGAGTCCTTGCCCGCTCAAGCCGCGCCCGCCGCGACGCTGCTTCTTGTAGGTCGACACCGAGGTGCGCTTGATGTAGCCCGAGTGCGACACGGTGATCACCATGTCTTCCTCGGCGATCAGATCCTCGATCGTGAATTCACCCTGGTCGCCGGTGATTTCGGTGCGGCGCTCGTCGCCGAACTTCGTGGCGAGCGCGGACAGCTCGTCCTTCACCAGGCTCATCCGGCGCGGCTTCGACGCGAGGATGCCGCGCAGATCCTTGATCGTCGCAAGTACTTCCTTCAGTTCCTCCTCGAGCTTTTCGATCTCGAGGCCGGTGAGCTTGGCCAGCCGCATGTTGAGAATCGCATCGGACTGGCGATCGCTGAGCTTGAAGCGCGTCTGCAGGCGCGTGCTCGCCTGCGGCGTGTCCTCGGCCTTGCGGATGATCTTGATCACCTCGTCGATGTTGTCGACGGCGATCTTGAGGCCTTCGAGGATGTGCTCGCGCTCGACGGCCTTTTGAAGGTCGTACTCCGTGCGTCGCACGATGACTTCGTGCCGGTGCTTGATGAAGTGCTCGAGGATCTCCTTGAGCGCCATCACCTTCGGCACCAGCTGCCTGGTGTTCGAATCGGGCACCAGCGCCAGCATGATCACGCCGAACGTCGTCTGCATCGTCGTGTGCTTGTACAGCTGGTTGAGCACCACGCGCGGAATGGAGTCGCGCTTCAGCTCGATCACGATGCGCATGCCGTCCTTATCGGACTCGTCGCGCAGGGCGCTGATCCCTTCGAGCTTCTTGTCACGCACGAGATCGGCGATCTGTTCCACCAGGCGAGCCTTGTTCACCTGATACGGGATCTCGGTGACGACGATCTGCGACTTGTTCGCGGTCTCCTTCTCCTCGATCACCGCGCGCGCACGCATGACGATGCGGCCGCGTCCGGTGTCCTGATAATCGGTGATGCCGGCACGGCCGTAGATGTAGCCACCCGTCGGGAAGTCCGGCCCTTTCACGAACCGCCGCAGCTCGGCCGCGGTGGCTTCGGGGTTGTCGACGAGATGGATGATCGCGCTCGCCACTTCGCGCAGATTGTGCGGTGGGATGTTCGTCGCCATGCCGACGGCGATGCCGGCCGACCCGTTGACGACCAGATTCGGGATCGCCGAAGGAAGGACGCGCGGCTCGAGCAGCCGGTCGTCGAAGTTCGGCGAAAAGTCGACGGTCGCTTTTTCGATGTCCGCCAGCATCTCCATCGCGATCGGCGCCAGTCGTGCTTCGGTGTACCGGTACGCCGCCGCGGAATCGCCATCGACCGACCCGTAGTTCCCCTGGCCATCGACCAGCGGATAACGCAATGAGAAGTCCTGCACCATGCGCACGAGCGCGTCGTACACGCTGGAATCGCCGTGCGGGTGATACTTGCCGAGCACATCGCCGACCACCGTCGCCGACTTTTTGTGCGGACGGCCCGGCACCAGACCGAGCTGCTCCATCGCGTATAGCACGCGGCGGTGCACCGGCTTGAGGCCATCGCGCACGTCAGGCAGGGCGCGCGACACGATGACGCTCATCGAGTAGTTGATGAACGATTCTTCCATCTCCGTGTTGATCAGACGCGGAAGAATTCGTTCGCGATTATTCGGAGCGGTCATGGAATGACAGGCGGTGGGAAACGATCTGCTGCGGCTCCGGAATAATACCTGAATCCTGACCCGATTACAATGGGGCAACCCGCGCGTAAACCGTTGTGTAAAAAGCAGTTACAAACAGCAAATAGAGGCTCGTTCGGCTATCGCTTGAGAGTCTCTTCACGCCTGCCCGATCTAGTCTCTCCCCGTCAATTTCCGTAGCATCGCCACGCCGTGTTCTCCCCCCTCAACCGACCTCTGACATCTGACCTCGGACATCTTCACGACTGGCCGCGCGGCGTGGCGCTGGGCGATCGTCCTCGCCGCCGGGTTATCAGTCGTCCTGATCCCCGCTCCCGCAGGCATCTCGCCCAAGGCTTGGCATCTCCTCGCCATCTTCGTGGCGACGATCGTCGGCTCGATCGTCCGGCCGGCGCCGGCCGGCGCCGTTGTTCTGCTCGGCGTCGCCGCGCTCGCGATCACCGGCACGCTGCCCGTCGACCGCGCGCTGGCCGGATACGCCGAGCCCATCGTATGGCTGGTGCTCGCCGCCTTCTTCATCTCGCGCGGGATGACAAAAACCGGACTCGGCCGGCGCATCGCGCTGATCTTCATTCGCGCCATCGGCGCCCACTCCCTCGGACTTGGCTACGCGCTCGTCGCGACGGACTTCGTGCTGGCGAGTGTCATCCCGTCCAACAGCGCGCGCGCCGGAGGCATCATCTTTCCCATCGCGCGCAGCATCGCCGGCGCGTACGACTCAGAACCCGGGCCGACCGCGCGTCGGCTCGGTGCGTTTCTGATGACGTTTCTCTACCAGAGCGACGTCATCCTCTGCGCCATGTTCCTCACCGGCCAGGCATCCAACGTATTGATCGCCAACTTCGCCAAGCAGGCGGCGCACGTCGATCTCTCGTACGGCACCTGGCTGCTCGGCGCCATCGTGCCCGGCCTCGTCGCGCTCGCCGTGGTCCCGTTGATCATCTACTCGATCTTCCCCCCCGAAGTGAAGCGCACCCCGGCCGCCGCCGAATACGCCGCCGCCGAGCTGCAAGCGCTGGGACCGATGACGTCGAAGGAGTGGGCGATGCTGGCCGTCTTCACGATGGTCGCGGCGCTCTGGATGACGACCGCCATCCACAAGATCAATTACACCGCGGTGGCACTCCTCGGCATCGGATCCCTGCTCGTGGTTGGTGTTCTTGACTGGGAGGATGTGCTCACCGAGCGCGGTGCCTGGGACGTTTTCATCTGGTATGGCGGACTGGTGCAGATGGCGCAGGCGCTGGGCGAAACCGGCTTGACGAAGCGCTTTGCCGACGCGACGGCATCGCTGACGGTTGGCTGGCCCTGGTGGGCGGCCTTGGCCGTCTTGCTACTCGTCTATTTCTATGCGCACTACGGCTTCGCCAGCATCACGGCGCACGCGACGGCCATGTACATCCCTTTCCTTGCCGTGATGTTGGCCGCGGGTGCTCCGGCCTGGCTCGCCGCGCTCTTGCTCGCCTCTTACTCGAATCTCTCGGCGTCGTTGACGCACTATGGCACCACGCACGCTCCGATCTACTTCGGCGCCGGCTATGTGACGCAGCGGCGATGGTGGACGATCGGCGCCATCGTCTCCGTTGCCAACGTGCTCATCTGGGCGATTGTCGGCTCGGCGTGGTGGAGGCTGCTCGGTTGGTGGTAGCTACTCGGGAATTTTTTTCGCGGAGGGCTGAGCGCTCTCGGCCGCGCGGCGGGAAGTCGAGTGCGACTCGGCTTCACGCTCTTCCTCCGCTTCCCGCTTCGCACTCTTGCGATCGATCGCATCGCGCTCTGCTTTGAGGCGAGTGTACCAGTCGCGCGTCACTTCTCCCGCCAGATCGCGATTCCCGAGTCCGAACGCGAGCGCGAAGCCCAGCGCGACCGCGCCGAAAATGATGGCGAACGCGGTGGTGACGATGTCCGTCGCGATGCCGAGCTCCTGCAGCGCCATGAAGATGGCCAGGATGACGACACCGCCGCGCCCTACGCGTGCGAGCGTCGGGCCGCCGTGCACGCCGCCGGCCGACGCCATGATCAACCCTTCGACGAACTCGCCGAGCACGATGCCGACGAGAATGATCACGATCGCCGCGATCACGCTCGGGATGTAGCTCACCAGCTCCTCGAACACCTTCGTCAGCGCCTCGAGCCCGAGTGCGTTCGCGGCGACGAGCAATACCGAGAACATCACGAGCCAGAAGACGATGTTCCCGACGAGCCGCGACGGTCGACGGCGGCGGCCAGTGCGCTCTACCGCGTCGAGCACGCCGCCGCGCTCCAGCCAGCGGTTCAATCCGATGGCCGAGAGCAGGCGATCCGTGCCCTTCTCCAGCAGCTTCGCCAGCAGATAGCCGGCGAAGAGGATGATCAGCGCGCCGACGAGCGGCGGGATGTATTGGCCAAGTTGCAGGAAGCTCTGCCGCAACCGCTCGAAGAAATCCGTGTTCACGTGAAGCGCTCCCGGGGAGCTGCTCGCGCCGCGAGCAATTGGAAAATACGGGGCGGAAGCTACGCCGCGCGCGTTAGGGACGCGGCGCGTAAAGTTCGCGCATCGCTCGCGTGCGCGGTAGCGCGAAGCGGCCGTCGCGGGACGATCAGTGCCGCAATCGTGGTGGGAGACAGACGAAGTCGCCGGCGTCGGGGTCGGCGATCTCTACCGAGTAGCCCAGGCGATCCAGCTCCGGTTTGCATTCGTCCCATTCGCCGGTATGAAACTCGATGAAAATGATCGGCTGGATCTCCTCGAGCAGTCGTGCCGCACCGCGAAATACCGACCCGGCCGCGCCCTCGACGTCGATCTTCATCACATCGGGCGGAGGAAGGCGTTTGTCGGCGATCAGCGCATCGAGCGCGACCAGACGCACCTCCACCGATCCGCGACTGCTCAAATGGCCCACGCCGGGACCGTCGCTCGCATCGAAGCAGGCCGTTCCTTCGCGATCAGATACCGCGGCTTCGATGATCTCGATCTGCGAGAATCCATTCATCTCGACGTTCCGCCGAAGAAAGCGAAGGTTTCTGGGCAGCGGCTCGAACGCCGCGACGCGTCCCGACGATCCGACGATTGAAGCAGCGATAATGCTGTACAGTCCGGTGTTCGCGCCAAGATCGTACACGACCTGGCCGGGTCGCACGTACGATGCGAAGATGCGTTGCATACGATGCTCGTATGTGCCCAGCCACATGCCGTGCGTGCAGCTGCCGGCGAGCCACCACCGCCCCCGAGCCGGACCTTGCAAGATTTTCATCGGCATCCGCGCCGGGATGAGGCGAAGCGGAAGGCGCGCAATCCGGCCGGCCAGTGACGAGCTCTTGAGTCGCGAGACGTTGAGGACCATCAGCGCAGCATTGTCACGTGCGAGTGCCCCGTTTCATGTCGAAGATTGCGCTGCGACGGCAGCTCGGACAGATCAACCATTCCCGTTTGCGCGCGTAACCGAGGCCGAAGGAGCCGCCACCGATGGGACGTAACGACATCAGCACCGCGCATCGAGGGCACGAGGGCGTTTCCCCCGCGACAAACGCCTCGCGAATCGCGCGCTGCTCCGCGGGGTCATACTGCGCGTGGTCAACCGTCATCGATCGGAAAGCTGCGCGATGTCGGCCGCGATTCTATCTGCGCCGGCGGGCGGCCGGCAGCCTCCGCCACATCGCGAAAGCGAGAGAGCTCGAGCTTGAAGTGCGCCGACACGACCGCGCGCCCCACTGCGCGGAACGCCAGACCGGCCAGAGATTCCGACTCCTCGACCTCGTAGGTGCGCCGCACGATGGTCTCGGCTCCGTCGGCGATGAAGCTCCAACGCTCGCGCCCTTGCCACGGACCGGTGAAGGAAAAGACGACCTCGCGGTCCGTGACCGCTTCGACGAGGTAGTCGACTTCCGGTGCGCCAAACGCATCGACGCGAAAGCGATCACCCGGCGCCAACTCCGGGGTTCCGGAGAGCGCTCGCACCGTGACGTTTGGCGCGACCCAGCGCGCCATGCACTCGGGATCGGTGAGCGTTTTCCTCGCCGCCTGCGCAGACGCCTTGACGGTTGTCATCTCCTCGACACGCATCATGGTTGCTGGACCGTCGCCAACTTGTGCCGGATGTCGTCCGGAATGGGAATTGTGCGCTTGGCGTGATAATCGAACATGACTTGGACCGTCTTCCCCTCGGCGACGACACGACCCGTGTCGCGCGTACGAACGACGTACGACCAGACCCACGCTTTGGTCCGTATTTCCCCGGTCGCGATCTCGATGTCGAGCAGCTCGCCCAGCATCGCCTCGCTCACGTAGCGCACCGTCGCCTCGGCCAGGATAAAGGGAAAGTCCTCCTCGCCGCCGAACACCGCCGTCCAGACGTCGTGGCGCGCATTCTCGAAGTAGGTGAGATAGACGGCGTTGTTCGCGTGTCCCTTTGAATCATAGTCGGGATAGCGGGTCGCGATCGGAAATCGCATCGCTCGTCAGTCCCCGCTGAGCCGAATCACGATCTTGCCGAACTGCTCGGCACTGGCGAGCCGCTCGAACGCGGCGCGACTTTCGGAGAGATCGAACACGGAATCGACAGGAGGAACGAGCGCGCCACCGGAAAATGCGCGGGTGATCGCATCCATCTCCCGGTCATTCCCCATCGTCGAGCCCATCAGCGTCCACTGGTTCCAAAACATGCGCCGGATGTCGGTCTCAACCATCGGCCCGCTCGTCGCGCCGCAGGTGACCAGACGGCCCCGCTTGCCCAGCGCGCCCAACGAGTGCTTCCATGAGTCGCGCCCGACGTTGTCGATCACGACGTCGACGCCGCGCTTGTTCGTGCGCGTGCGCACCTCCTTTCCGACATCCATCGTTCGATGATTGAGCAGCTCGTCGGCGCCCAATGCCCGCGCCCGCTCGAGCTTGGCATCGCTCCCCGAAGTCGCCCAGACGCGAGCGCCCTGGAGCTTGGCGATCTGCACCGCTGCCGCCGCGACACCGCCGCCGACGCCCCACACCAACACGTTCTCCCCTTCGCGAACCTGCGCCCTCGTGACGACCATCCGCCACGCTGTCAGCGTGGCTAGCGTGAACGCCGCGGCGACATCCCACGCGATTCCGTCGGGGATGACGCGCAGGTTCGCCGCGGGCACCACGACATAGTCGGCGATCGTTCCCTGCAGATGCTCTCCGAGCAGCCGATAGCGCACGCACAGCGGCTGCTCTCCGGCGCGGCAATATTCGCAGGTGCGATCGCTGATGCCCGGATTGATGATGACGCGCGCGCCAGCCGAAAGTTCGCTGACGTCCGCGCCCACGGCGTCGACCACCCCTGCGCCGTCGCCTCCCATGATCCACGGTGCGGTGATCGTGATGCCCGGCAGACCCTCGACAATGAAGAGGTCCAGGTGGTTGAGCGCCGCGCAGCGGATGCGCACGCGTACGTCGGTCGGATTCGAGAGCGCGGGAATGGGGAGATCATCTCGAACCGTCAGCCGGTCGAGACCCCCGTGCGCGGAGATCGTCAGTGCTCGCACGTCATCCGTCGGAAAGGTATGTTATCCGTGTTCGGTGGTCGATATTCTGGGCGCACTACAGCCGAGCACCGGCTCGCATCGCCGGACATGGAAAATACAGGTTTTAGCGCCGAACGCCTAACGCCGAACACCGAGCCCCATGCTTTCGATCAAAGTGCCGCCGCTGGGTGAGTCGATCGTCGAAGCAACCGTTGGCCGCTGGATGAAGAAGGAGGGCGACCCCGTTGCCGCCGGCGACACCCTGGTGGAGCTCGAGACCGACAAGATCACGGTCGAAGTGCCTGCGCCGAAGGCGGGCGTCCTCATGCGGCGCTCGCGTGCCGAGGGGGACACGGTGAAGGTGGACGACCTGCTGGCCGAGATCGACGAGACGGCGGCCGGTGCAGTTGCGGTTGGGGCCTCGAGAGAAACTCCCGCCGCGGGGTCGCCGCCGGTTGCGACGGCCACTCCCACCACGCCGGAGCCGCGCGTGGACGTGCCGAAGACATCGCCCTCGGTGCGCCGCATGAGCGCGGAGGAGGAGATGAGCCCGGCCGATGTCGAAGGAACTGGCCGCGGTGGCCGGGTGACGAAGGCCGATATGGTCGATGCGGTGGAATGGCGCGGAGCGGCGGCGACCATTCCTTCGACCGCGCCAATTGATGATGCGGGCAGGGGGCCCCCCCCCGAAAACCAAAATACTGCCAAGACGTCTGACGAGCGTCAGCCTTCGACCGCCGCGCCAATCACTCCGACGCCCACGCCCGAGGCGACCCAACCGCAACCCGACGCTCGCCCTCCCGCACCAGCGTCCGCCGGCCAGCGCGAGACGCGCGAAAAAATGTCGACTCGTCGTAAACGCATCGCCGAGCATCTGCTCGAGGCTCAGCATGCGACGGCGCATCTGACCACGTTCAATGAAGCCGACATGTCGGCCGTCATGGCGTTGCGCGACCGCATGAAGGACAAAGTCGAAAAGGCGCACGGCGTGAAGCTCACCTACATGCCGTTTTTTATCAAAGCCGCCTGTATGGCGCTCAAGTCCCAACCGTCCGTCAACGCGCAGGTCGACGGCGATTCGATTCTCTATCGCCGGTACGTCAACATGGGCGTGGCGGTGGCTTCCGATCAGGGACTCGTCGTCCCCGTGATCAAGGATGCCGACAGCAAGGGAATGGTCGAGCTGAGCGGGGAGATCGCGGCCGTCGCCAAACGCGCGCGCGACGGAAAGCTCACCATGGACGATCTTACCGGCGGCACCTTCACCATCACCAACGGCGGCGTGTTTGGTTCGCTCGTCTCCACGCCGATCTTGAACTATCCGCAATCCGGCATCCTTGGCCTGCATAAGATCCAGGACCGGCCGATCGCCGTCAGCGGCAAAGTCGAGATTCGTCCGATGATGTATCTGGCGCTGTCGTACGATCACCGTATCGTCGAGGGCCAGCAGGCCGTGCTCTTTCTGGTTCGCGTGAAGGAGTTGATGGAAGATCCGGCGGCGATGCTCATCGATTGATCGGCGCAGTCCGCCGCCCGCATGGGCTCGCCCGGCTCAGCCACTAGCGGGCGGTTCCTGGCGCCTTTACATCCCGGCACCCCGGAAACGCTGGCCGCCAATTGGGCGGATATGATTCGCGATCATCGCATCGCAACGACGGACTCCGAGTCGCGATCGAACCCGGCGTTCAGTTGGACAAAAATGTTGAAAGCGGACGTTCATTGAGTGCTGGGTCGTCGCAAGGCGTGTATTGGCTGGTTGTCTTCCCGCTCGCGCCGCTCCGGCGAGATCATCAACATCGTGGAGGTCGTATGCGTCGGTTGCTCGGCAGTCTTCTCATTCTCCCGTTGATCGCGGCCTGCGCAAAATCAGATACCGCGACGCCAGATACCGCCAGGGCCGTCCCTCCCGTCGTCGCCGCTGCCGCGCCGGGCGCTAAGTTCGTTGGCTCCTGGATGGTGCACGCCGTCACCACCGGCGCTCCGGCAAAGGACACCGGAGTCACCTTCATGGCAACGACCGACGCGTCCGGGAACACGATGCAACCAATGGGCAAGGACACCGTCCGCTATCACCGCATGTCGGTGACAGATTCGACCTTCGTGATGGAGTCGGCGCCCTACCGCAACCCGACGATGAAGGCCGAGGTCACCGAGCATGTCGACGGCAAGATGATGGGTGACTCGATGGGCGGCACTTGGCAGGCCAAGCCCACCGATCCGAAAGTCAAGGCGATGAGCGGCGCATGGACGGCGCACAAAGTACCCTGACGCGGCGTTCGCTCTCCTGATGGCGGGGGTGGTCGCCACCGGCGGCCACCCCCGCTATTTTCTGCCTACCTCTACTCGCGACACCCTCATGCCGGACTCCCCGACGACCGTCGACGTCGTCGTCATCGGCGGCGGACCGGGCGGATATGTCGCCGCCATCCGCGCCGCGCAGCTCGGACTCTCCACCGTCTGCGTCGAGAAAGACAAGACGCTCGGCGGCACGTGCGTCAACGTCGGGTGCATTCCATCCAAGGCGCTTCTTCAGAGCTCCGAGCACTACGAGTTCATTCGCGCGCACGCCGGAGAGCACGGCATTGGCGTGGGAGATCTCACGATCGACCTCGCTCAGATGCTCAAGCGCAAGGACGATGTCGTTCGCCAGAATACCAATGGCGTCGAATTTCTCTTCAAGAAGAACAAGGTCACGTGGGCCAAGGGTACCGCGTCCCTACGCTCCGACAACGTCGTCGAGGTTCGCGGCGCCGACGGATCAAATACAGTATTCCTGGCCAAGAACGTCATCCTGGCCACGGGCTCCGTGGCCGCCGAGCTTCCCTTCCTCAAATTCGATGAGCATCGCGTGCTCTCGAATATCGGCGCACTGACCATCCCCGAAGTGCCGGCGCATCTCGTCGTCGTCGGTGGCGGCGTGATCGGACTCGAGCTCGGCTCGGTGTGGCGGCGCCTCGGCGCGAAAGTCACGGTCGTCGAGTTCATGCCGACCATTCTGCCTGGACTCGACGCCGACTTGGTGAAGGAGGCCGATCGCACCTTCCGCAAGCAGGGCCTCGACATTCGGACCGGCACCAAAGTCGTCGGCGCGCGCAATGAGGGCGAGAACGTCTACGTCGAGATCGAGAAGGATGGCGTTCAATCGACCCTCGATGCCGACTACGTCCTGGTATCGGTCGGGCGCAAATCATCGCTCGGTGGCATCGATGCGGCGGCGATCGGTCTCACCCTGGGCGCCCGGGGCGAGATCATTGCCGACGACCGCATGCGCACGAATCTGCCGAACGTCTACGCCATCGGTGACGCCATCGGAGGCAAGCTGCTGGCGCACAAGGCCGAGGAGGAAGGCATCGTCGCCGCCGAGGTCATCGCCGGCAAGCCGAGCCGCATGCACTACCGATCCATTCCGAACGTGGTCTACACCTGGCCCGAGATCGCCAGCGTCGGATTGGCCGAGCACGAGGTGCTCGACGCGGGGATCCAGTACAGGGTGGGCCGCTTTCCATTTTCGGCGAACGGGCGCGCTCGCACGATGGGCGAAACCGCGGGCTTCGTGAAATTCATCGCCGATTCGCGCACCGATACCCTGCTCGGAGCGCACATGATCGGTCCCAATGTCTCGGAGCTGATCGCCGAGGTGGTAATGGCGTTCGAGTTCGAGGGATCGTCCGAGGACATCGGCATCACCGTGCATGCGCATCCCACGCTCTCGGAAACGGTGAAGGAAGCGGCGCTCGGCGTGTCAGGTCGCTCGATCCACATCTGAGTACGATGATCGTTCGGCCGATCGAAGCTGCCGATGCGGGCGCCGCGCGCGCGATGCTCAGCGGTGGCTGCGGCGAACCGTGTCCGTACGCCGCGCGCGTGCTCGAGCTACTCGATGGTGCGCTCGGCGGCGCGACCACGGAGCAACAGGCGCTGATCTCAGCTGATGGCGACGCGATCGTCGGTGTCGCGATCTACGGTCATGTCGCGGGCACGAAGGGCGCGGCGATCTTGTACGTGATCGCGATCGCCACGGGATCGGAGCACCGGGGCTTTGGAGCTGCGCTCCTGCGCGATGTACGCGCGCGGCTCACGCGCGAGGGTGCGCGCGTGGTGATGGCGGAGCTACCGGACGAGCCCGACGCGCGGCCGCTGCTCGATTTACTCGAGCGCTCGGGGTTCCATGAGGAGGCGCGCATTCCGGACTACTACCGCGACGGCGTCGCGCTCTCTTTTCTACGGCTGGACCTGTTGCCGCGGATGGGGCACGGTCATGTGATGCCGACATCGATCGAATCGAGTGACACGGCGGCCGCGGATTGAACCGACACGGTCATAGCGCGGCTTCGATGTGGCGATTCGTGGCAACGAAAAGGGCCGGCCCACCGTTGGACCGGCCCTTTCGTTCGATGCATTGGTCGTTATCGCGAGCGCAGAACCTGGATCGCCATTCCGAGCACCACCAAACCGGCTCCGGCGGCGGCGAGCGTGGCCGGCGTGACGGCGACCGACTTGCGCCACCATGGCTCACTGAGCGTCGGCGTAGCGTTCGGGAGCGCGCGCATGATCGCCTCCTGCAGATGCATCGGCGACCGGGCGCTACGGCGCGTCTCGGTCTCTTTGTTGACGCGATGCCAGAACTCGACATCGCGCACCATGTCTCCGCGGCGCACGGCGCTCTCAGGCAATTCGCCATCGAGCCAGGCATGCAACGCAGGCTGCAAACTGGCGCCGTCGAGCGGCACCTCACGATCGGTCACAGGGCGAGCGGCGGGGGTCTCGCGCGGCGTCTTGCTCCGGCTACCCTCATCCCGCTGTTCGCGCGGATTCGAGTTCTCAAGCATTAGATGTACTTTTCCTCGAGGAGTGCTTGGAGCGCTTCGCGCGCGCGGTGGACGCGCATCTTCAGTGCTCCGACAGTAGTGCCCAGTAAGTCGGCCATCTCTTCGTACGACCGTCCTTCGACGTGCTTCATGACGAATGCCTCTCGCAACGACGGCGCGAGTGCGGTCAGAGCACTGTCCAGATCACTGCGCAACTCCGTGCGATCGAGCTCCTCATCGGGCGTCGAGAACGAGGACGGTTGGTCATCTTCCTCGTAGGACAGGTGCGTGCGCCGAATGTTCTTCAGCCAATCCTTGCACCCATTCGCGACGATCCGGAATATCCAGGCATCAAAGCGCCCGTGCACCTCGGCGAGATGCTGGTACGCTTTGATGAATGACGCTTGGAGGATGTCCTCCGCAACGTCGGGGCTTCCCGTCATGCCCAGCGCGTGGCGATAGAGCGGATCACTGTAGCGCGAGATCAACAGCCCGAAGGCGTTTCTCTCTCCCGCGAGTATGCGCGAGATGATCTCGTGATCCGCGACAGTCTGATCGACTTGGCGGGGCGTCACCGTGCTCTTCACGGCGCTAGGATAACGACTTTTCGATGGGCTGGATAGCCCCGCAACGTTCGGTATCGGACGCGCAACGGTTGCCATGCTCCATGGACGAGGAAGCGGCGTGAGACGTCACAACTTCTTCACGCGCGCGAGACATCGGTGGGGATCCAGCATCTCGCATACCCCGGCACCCATCGGGCGTTCCTGAACCGCTCGATGCACGACGGGCGGCGCCGCCACCGGCACCGCCCCTCAAAATTCGCTTCGAGCTGCCGCGCGGTGGCGCGCTATTCCAGAATCGTAAAGTGGTACTGCAGGTTGATGGCGTGCGCGGCGGCGCGGGCGAGAATCGTGTGCCCCGCGGCCGATGGGTGAACGCCATCAGCAGCGAAGTTCGCTCCATACGGCAGCACGTCATTCAGAAGCGCAACGGAGCTGAACGCCGTCTTGGGAAGCGAATACAGCGAGTTCAGCTCGAAGTACGCCCAGCCGTGGGCGGATGCTTTCGCCTTGATGTGATCGCTCATCAGCGCGAGCAGCGCGTTGATCGCGGTGCGATCGGCCGGAGTCAGAATGCCATCCTGCGCCGCCGCCGGGTTGGTGCCGTTGAAGGGGACGTCGGCGCAGCTGAGCGTCGCGCGCGAAAGGCCGGCGGCCGCGCGGGCCGCTCCCGTTCCGATCGCGGTCAGTACGACCTTCGGCACGAAGAGCAGGTTGTTGGCGTTCGCCTTGCCGCAGTCGTCCGTCACCTGCACGTACCACTGATTGAAGAACACCACGCTGTCCGCGGCGATCTCGGAGCCGGCGCGAATGCTCGGGAAGGTCTTCACGTCGGCGACGAGGCCAGCCAGCACCGCGCGTGCCCCCGTCTTGGCGACGCTGTCGACGACGAAGTCGAAATACTTGAAGAACGTATCCGCCGGTGTCAGCGTCAGATTTGGTATGACGAGGCCCGACGTGGTGCCAAGTACTTCGTTGGCGCCGAGCTCGACCGAGACGAAGGTCGGATTCTGCGACAGCATTGCCGTCACTTGCGTCTGTGGCGTGGCAAGAACGCGACTGGCCAGATTGCTCGAGGCGCCGGTCTTCGCGTAGGCATCGCTCGCCTTCGCGCCGGCGATGGCGACGTTGTTCGTTGGCAGCAGGATGCCGGGAAAATTGGCCGCGCACACCGCGCTCGCGGCTGCCGCCGAGGTATTGTCGAGGCGCTTCTGGAACGCTAGTGGCGTGATGATCGGCGGCGTACAGCCGGGCGACTGAATCAGTGGAAGCGAGAACGTGACGTTCGCGAAATTGGCGAGCTGCGCCGGCCACGAATGCTGTTGCGTGCTGAAGGTCACGCCATCGGCGTTCCAGCCCATGCTGACGCTGGTCCCGATCGCGACATAGCGCTCGAACGCCGCGCGGCCCACTGGCCCGATGGAAACCTTGCTGTCATTACACGCGGCGACGCCCGCCAACAGCAGCGCGCAGGGAACAAGCGACCAATTACGGGTCATGGCAGCTCCGAACGGTGGATTACGAGAGGGAGGACGAACCGGCGCGCCGAGGGCGCCCAAGACTGCGCGATAGTATACGGTCGCCGACGCAGACGCGAAAGCCTACGCCCGTCTCGCGAACGCCCCCCAGCCGAGCCGCCGAATTTCGGCGTCGTGCTCGCCCAGCATTGGCGGTGGGAGCCGCACCGAGCCCGGCACGCTCGGCGGCAGTCCGGTCAGCGGCGAGGCGTCGACATCGCGCAGCGCTTCGAGCACAGTCTTGACGATGCCGCACGGGACGCCCGCCCGATCCAGCGCGCCGAGCCACTGCGCGGCGTCGCGCTCATTCACCCGCGCGGCAATCGTGTCGACGACGAACGCCCGGTGGGCCAATCGTCCCGTGTTCGTCGCGAGCCGCTCGTCGCGCGCAAGTGCCGGCAACTCCAACGCCGAGACGCACGCGCTCCACTGCGCATCGCTGCCGACCGCGATGACCACCGGGCGATCAGCGGCCTCGAAGAGTTGGTACGGGACGAGATTGGGATGCGCGTTCCCCCATCGACCCGCATCACGGCCGGTGACGAGCACGTTCTGGGCGACGTTGATCAACGCCGCGGTCGCGCTGGCGGCGAGCGAGACCGAGACGTGGCGGCCGCGGCCGGAGGTGGCCCGCGCCGCAAGGGCGGCGAGTACGGCGATCGCGGCATCCTTGCCGGTGAGAATGTCGGCAAGCGCGACACCGGCTCGCATGGGCGCACCGCTCGGCTCTCCATTGATCGACATCCATCCGCACTCGGCTTGGACGACGAAGTCATAGCCTGGCCGATCGCTGTTCTCGCCGAAACCGGTAATCGAGCACCAGATCAGGCGAGGATGCCGCGCTAGCAGTGCCATTCGATCGATGCCGCGTCGTTCGAGAGTGCCCGAGCGAAAGTTGTCGATGACGACATCGGCGCCGGCCACGAGGGCGAGGAGGCGGTCGCGGTCCGCCGGATCATCGAGGTCTGCGGAGATACCGCGTTTGTTTCGGTTGACGCTCAGGAAGTAAGCGCTTTGGCCCTGATCGTTGAATGGCGGGCCCCACCCCCGGGTGTCGTCTCCGACGCCTGTGCGCTCGACCTTAATGATGTCAGCGCCCAAATCGCCGAGGATCATGGTGGCGAGGGGACCGGCGAGGACGCGGGTGAAATCGAGCACTCGTGTTCCAGAGAGCATTGAGATCCTTTGTTTGTCGCTATTGTGTCGCTATTATGTTCGTAAAAACGTGGGAACTCCGCATGCGGCACCCGCCGCTCCTCCACCATGTCGACCTTGCGTAGCTGCCGAAAAATCATATACTTACCGGCGCGCGGACCCCGTCGGGTCATCTCCAGGTGATCTTGTGGCCCCGGATTTCGTCCGCGTCTCGAACACAGTGCTCAAGGAGCTCGCACGCTAATGGTTGATAAGCCGCAATCCGACGAGACCAATAAGGCCGCGCCCGATGCGACGGCCGCGATAATTCCGCCGAAGCGTCCCCCAGGCCACCGCAGCACCGATGTTCGAGACACTGTCGCCGAAATGGCGGCACGAGCACAAGAGATCAGTCAAGAAGCGGGCAGTAAGGTCTCCCAGGCGATGAAAGATGTCATCAGCGCCGCCGCGGGTCTCGCCGGGTTCGCCGTGGAAAGTGCGCGCGATCTGGTGCAGTACATGGTGCGCCGCGGGCAGATGACGCAGGAAGAGGCGGACCGCTTGCTTCGCGACGCCGAAGAAGCCGCGTCGAAGCGGAAGCCGGTGGTCACCGAGGCCGCCCGCGGAGAAGCCGCGCGCGCGGCAAAGCTTGCCGCGGTCGAGAAGAGCTCATCGAAGTCCAAGCCGAAGCCCGCCCCGAAAAAGGCAGCAGCTCCGGTGAAAGCCAAAAGCGCAGCAAAGCCCGCCGCGATGAAGAAACCCGCGGCGAAGGCGAGCGCGAAGCCCAAGCCAAAGCCCGCCGTGAAGGCAAAAGCGGGGAGCGCCAAGCGGCGCTGAAGCAGACGCCGACGACGGCGGAGCGCATGAGCATGTCGGTCAACGGGCGCGTCTCAGGACGTGCCCGTTTTTTTTCTGGCTTCGGGGGCGCGCGTTGTCAGGAGCCACGCCAGGAATTCACGAAGCTCGCCGACGTCCGTCACGCGATACTCGGCCGCGCTCGCGGCGTCGTCCGCGCCGACCCGGATGGTCACGGGTCGCGGGGAACGGCCGCGAAGCGCGCGAAAGGCATCTTCATCCGTGACATCGTCCCCGGCGAAGAGGAGTGATGCCTCTTCCCGAAATCCTCCCAGGCGCGTGGCGAGCGCCAGCACCGCTGACCCTTTGTCGACGTGCGCCTGAGGCCTGATCTCGAGCACCATCTTCCCTTCCGACGTGCGCAAACCAAGCACGCGGGCCGTCTCCTCGACGAGTGAGCGCAAGCGCGGCACGATCGACGCATCGGCGAGCCGGAAGTGAAGGCTGAGCGTCCATCGTTTGTCCTCGAGGATGACGCCAGGTACGCCCGCCACCTGCTCGCGTAGCCGGTTCGCCGCCTGCGCGATCGCCGGTCGCAGCGGCGCGAGACGAGGATCGACGATCTCTTCCCCATCTGGGCTGATGACCTCGTACCCATGATTCCCCACCACCCACGCGTTGCCCGCCGACACCATCCGGCGCGCATCCGCGGCCGCGCGGCCCGAGACCAACACCACGTGCACGTTCGGCCGCGAGGCCAGCGCCGAGATGATGCGGCGCGTCTCCGGCGGCACGACGGCATCCTGTGGCCGCGGCGCGATCGGCGCCAACGTGCCATCGACATCGAGCATCACGAGGAGAGGCGAACCGGCGAGCCGGTCTCCCGCGTCCGGCGCGATGGGCAGGAGCGGCTGCATCACGGCACGGCCTCGGGCGGCTCGGTGACCGTTCCGTCGCGGGCGGCGATCAAGCTCTCGGTCCTGGACAGAATCGACTCGAGCCAATCGAAGATCGTGCGTCCGCGCAGGTGCGCGCGCATGCGATGCATGCGAATACGGCGCTCGCCCTCACTCATCACCAACGCGCGCCGGAGGCCTTCGACGAAACCATCCAAGTTGAACGGGTTGATCAATATCGCGCCGTCGATCTCCTCGGCCGCCCCGGTGAAGCGGCTCAACACCAGACAGCCCCGCTCCTCGATCTGGCAGGCGATGAATTCCTTGGCGACCAGGTTCATGCCGTCCTGGAGCGACGACACGAGGCACATGTCGGCCGCGCGGTAGGCACCTGCCAGCACCTCGGCGCTCACGTTCTCGTGGATCAGAAGAATCGGCGTCCACGTCTCCGTGCGAAAGCGCTCGTTGATCTCGGACACGGTCGCCACCATGTCGTCCTCGAGCTTTTGATACGCCGGCAGCTCGGAGCGCGACGGCGTGGCGACGAGCAGAAAAGTGAAACGCTCGCGTAGCTCGGGATACTGCGCCCACAGTTGGCGCAGCGCGCGCAGCCGCTCGGGAATTCCCTTGGTGTAGTCCACGCGATCGACGCCAAGTCCGATCTGGCGATCGCCGCTGGCGTACAGATCGCGCAGGCGCGTGACGCGCTCGTCGCTCTCCGCGCTCTTCGCGAGCTGCTCGTACTTCTCGAAATCGATACTGATCGGATGCGTGCCGATCTCGATGCTGCGGCCGCCGAAGTGCACGCGCATCGTCTCCGCGTCGATATCGGCTTCGGGGATGAGCTCGGCCACGCAGCCGAGAAAGTTGAGCGCGTAGCGTTCGGTGTGAAACGCGAGCAAGTCGTTGCCGAGCAGGGCGCGCAACAATCCGGTATGCACCTCGGTCGGCAGCAGGTGCAGGATGTCGGCCGGCGGCCACGGGATATGCCAGAACTGATGGATGAAAAGCGGATTGCTCAGCGCGCGGATGCGCTCGGCGGCCAGACCGAAGTGGTAGTCCTGGATCCAGACGACCGGTTTTTTCTCGGCGCGCTCGACCTCGGCCGCGACGGCACGGGCGAACTTATCGTTCACGCTCGAGTACCGATCCCAGTAGTCGGTTCGATACTCGAAGTGCTGCACCAGCATGTGACAGAGCGGCCAGAGCGAGCGGTTGGCGAAGCCGAGATAGTACCCCTCGATGTCTTGCTCATCGAGAAAGACCCGGCGCAGCGTGTAACTCGGATTCTCCGGGGGAACCTGGAGCCGGCCGTCGGTGTCGGCGGTCGCGGCGTCGGCGTTGCCAGAGCCCCAGGCCACCCACACGCCTTTCGTCGCTTGCATCGTTGGATCGAGCGCGGACACCAATCCACCCGGCGGGCGCCGAACCTCGATGCTGTCGCCCGCGGCGAGGCGATGCTCATACGGCTCCCGGTTGGAGAGCAGAATGAGCGTGCGATCCTCGAGGTAGCGCGTAAGGTCGGCCATGACACCCCGTACCGGCGGGCACTGATTCAACGGCGCGCGCGGGCGGTGTGGCGCGTGCTCCCTGTATCGTAACTCGCCACGCAAGCGCGGGCGATGTGAACGCTGGCATCTGGCGAGCGACGGCGCTGCCGGTAGCTTTGGCGACTCTCCTGAATGCGGAGATTTCTTTTTGCCGTGTACCAGCTGAACGCCTCGCGCGCCTCTATGCGCCGGGTAATGGCGCGCGCTCCGACCCGCATCGATTTCGGCGGCGGTTGGACCGACGTGCCCCCGTACACGACCGAGCAGGGCGGATGCGTGTGCAACCTTGCGATCACCCGGCATGCAACGGTGAGCATCGTCGCCGCGCCAGGCCGGGTCATCGTCGATGATGACGGACTCGTCCACGAGGCCGCGAGCGCGACGGAGCTGCCGCGAACCGGCGGCATAGAGCTCGCGGCGGCTGCGATCGCTCGCTGCGGAATCAGCGGCGTCCAGGTGGCGCTCCGCAGCAACTTTCCTTTCGGCGCTGGGCTCGGCGGGTCGTCCGCGGTTGGAGTGGCGCTGGCAGCAGCCGCGGCGGCGTGGACTGGAGAGATCCTCTCGCAGGCGGAGCTCGCCGAGCGTAGCCGGGCGACGGAGGTGGAAGAGCTGCGAGTGGCCGGCGGGCGGCAGGACCACTACGCCTCCGCGTTTGGCGGCGCGCTCGGTCTCTGGTTCGACGCCGACGTGACGGTACGACGCATCGATCTCACGCCGTCGTTGGTGACGGAGTTGGAGCGCCGATGCGTGCTCGCCTACACTGGACAGTCTCGCATCTCGGGCGACACCATCACCGCCGTGCTCGACGCGTATCGGTCGCGCGACGCTCGAGTGACGTCGGCGCTCGCGCGTATGAAGGCGTTGGCGGTTCAGATGGTGGACGCATTGGAGCGCGCGTCGATCGACGAGTTGGGGGCGTTGGTAGGCGAGCACTGGGAGCATCAGCGTCAGTTGCACGCGAAGATTTCGACGCCGACGATCGACGCCGTGATGGATGCGGCGCGCGGAGCGGGCGCGATCGGCGGCAAGGCGCTCGGCGCGTCGGGCGGAGGGTGCGTCGTATTGATCGCGTCGGACGAACGCGTATTGGATGTGCGCGCGGCGGTCGCAAAGCTGGCCGAGCTGTTGCCGTTCACCGTGGACCGCGAGGGAGTCGATGTCAATCAAGGGTAGGGGTTGGAGGATGGGGGCTGGAGACCGGGGCCTGCGGCGTGCGGCAACTCTCCTGTGCGTCCTCCTGCTCACCGTGTCGCTCGCCGCGTCGAATGAGAGCGCGGCGAGATACGACGTGATCATCGCCAATGGGCACGTCGTCGATGGGAGCGGTAATCCGTGGTTCGCGGCGGACGTCGGAGTGCGCGCGGGGCGCATCGCGGCGATCGGGAATTTGGCGGGGGCGACGGCGACGAAGCGCATCGATGCGCGCGGGATGGTGGTCGCGCCTGGCTTCATCGACATGCTCGGCCAGTCCGAGACGGCGCTGCTCATCGATCCGCGGAACATGAGCAAGATCTCGCAGGGTGTCACGACCGAGATCACCGGTGAGGGATCGTCCATCGCGCCGCAGAGCGCGTACACCATCGCCGAGAGTCGCGACTTCAGCGAGAAGTACAAGCTCCCGATCTCGTGGCGCACGCTCGATCAATACTTCACACTCCTGGAACGGAAAGGCACGGCGGTCAACCTTGCCACGATGGTCGGCGCCACGCAGGTCCGCGAAGTGGTGATGGGATCGGCCAATCGTGATCCCTCCCCGGCCGAGCTGATACGCATGCGGGCATTGGTGGACAGCGCAATGCTCGACGGCGCGCTCGGATTGGGCACTTCGCTCGGCTACGCGCCGGCGGCGTACGCGAAAACGGAAGAGCTCGTCGCACTGGCGAGCGAGGCGGCGAAGTACGGCGGCATCTACATCACACACATGCGAAGCGAGACCTCGTCGATCGACGAGGCGATGGACGAGCTGTTCCGCATCGCGCGAGAGGCGAAGCTACCCGTCAACATCTGGCACCTCAAGCTGTCGGGGCAGTCGTCGTGGGGACGCATGGGACACGTGCTGGCGCGCATGGATTCCGCGCGCCGCGATGGGATCGACGTGACGGCGAACATGTACCCGTACATCGCCGGTGCTGCGTCGCTCTCGTCGACTATTCCGCCCTGGGCGCATTCGGGCGGGAACGATTCACTGATTCTGCGCCTCAAGAATCCGGTCACGCGCGCGCGGATTCGCACAGAACTCGAGACGCCGTCCGTACGCTGGCAGCACTTCGTGCACAACAGCGGCGGTACGAACGGCGTGATGGTCGCCGGCGTGTTCGCGGATTCGCTGAAGAAGTACGACGGAAAACGCATCACCGAGATCGCGCGCATGATGGGCAAGGACTCGATCGAGACGCTGATGGATTTCATCATCGCCGACCGGGCCAACACCGGCGCGATCTACTTCATCATGTCGGAGCAGGACGTGCGAACCGCGATGAAGTCGCCACTGGTCAGCTTCGGAGTCGACGCCTCGGGCCAAGGGCTGGATGGTCCATTCGCGACGGATCGCACGCATCCGCGCGCGTTCGGCTCCTTCGCCCGCATCCTCGGCCGCTACGTGCGCGACGACACGGTGCTCACGCTCGAGAGCGCGATCCGCAAGATGACGTCACTCGCCGCTCAGCAGGTGAACATCCCCGACCGCGGCCTGCTGCGCCCGGGCATGTGGGCCGACATCACCGTGTTTGATCCGGCGACGATCATCGATCGCGCGACGTTCGAGGATCCGTTCCACTATTCGGTTGGCGTTCGCTGGGTGCTGGTGAACGGCGTGCCGGTGTGGTCGGAAGGGAAGTACACCGGGGCAAAGCCCGGTCGGGCGATTCGCGGCTGCGGCGCCCGTAATTCGAGTTGTCCGCGGCGCTGATGACCATCGCGCGGGGAGACGCCGTCGCGCTCACGCGCGCGCTGGTGCAGATCGATTCGCGCAATCCCGATCTGGTGCCGGGCGCGCCCGGTGAAGCCGCGGTCGCGCGGGCGCTCGGCGACGTGCTGCGCGATTGGGGATTTTCGGTGGAGATCGTCGACGCGGCGGCCGGCCGGCCGAACGTGATCGCCCGAATCGGGGAGGGACCGGGCCGGACGTTGATGCTCAATGGACACCTCGACGTGGTCGGCGTGGAGGGAATGATGCACGCGCCGTTCGACGCCGAGCTCCGCGACGGCAAAATATTCGGACGAGGGTCGGCGGACATGAAGGGCGGCATCGCGGCGATGTGCGCGGGGGCGGCGAGAGCAGCGGCGGCGGGCATCGGAGGCGAAATCATCATCGCGGCCGTCTGCGACGAGGAGATGGCGAGCCAGGGCACGCGCGCGCTGATCGCGCGGGGCGTGCGCGCCGATGCGGCGATCGTCACCGAGCCGACGGGTCTCACCATCGCCAGCGCGCACAAGGGCTTCGTGTGGATCGAAGTAACGGTCCGCGGACGCGCTGCGCACGGGAGCCGCTATGACATCGGCATCGACGCGATTCGCGCCGCGTCGCGAATCATGGTGGCGCTCGACGCGTACGAGTCGTCCGTACTGGCTGGGCGGAGGCATTCGCTGCTCGGCCGGGCTTCGTTGCATGCGTCGACGATCGAAGGCGGCTCGGGCTGGTCGACTTATCCCGAGTCATGCCTTCTTCGCGTGGAGCGGCGAACGCTGCCGGGCGAAACACCGGCGACGGTCGCGCGAGAGATGCACGATGTCTGCGCCGAGGCGTTCGGCGAACACGAGGGCGCATGGTTTCAGACGCAACTCGTCGTCGCGCAGGAGCCGAGCGATGTGGCGGCCGACGCGCCGGTGGTGCGCGCGCTCGGCGATGCGATCCGCGAGGGCGGCGGCGAGCCGCGGATCACGGGACTGAGCGCCTGGACCGATGCGGCGCTTCTCAATGCCGCCGGCATTCCGGCGATCTGCTACGGTCCGGGCGACATCTCACTCGCGCACTCCGCCGAGGAGTACGTTCCGACGCGCGAGATCGAGCGCGCGACGGACACGCTGGCGACGATGATCGCGCGCTGGTGCGCGCCCCATGCCCGGTGACGGAGACGATGGCCCAACTGACCACCACGCAGTACGACCTGCTCGAGCGCGCGATCGTCGACGGCCGCCGCATCATCGTCTCCGTGCGCGGCGCGGAGATCACGATCCTGCCGCTGGCCATCCGTGTGCGCCGCGGCCGCGAGCTGATCGCGTCGCGCCACCCCACGACCGGCGACCACCTCGAGTACTTCATCGATGAGCTGGAAGGGATAGACGCCGTATGAACCTCGGTATTCGGCACTCGGCATTCGTGAACCGGTGAGTGGTAAGTTTGCCCAGCACGAGTGCCGAGTGCCGAGCCCCGCCGTTCCGAATGACGCTCGATCTTCCAGCTGCCTGACGATGCCGACCCGACTCCACACTACGACAGTTATCAGCGTGTTCGCCGATGAATCGTGCCTCGGCAACGGGCGCGAAGGCTCCAACCCCGGCGGAGCGGGTGGATTGATTCAGTGTTTCTTACCGGCGCGAAGCGCGCCCGTCCAACGGGACTATTGGGTCTCCGAGCGGGCGACGACGAACAATCGCATGGCGCTGCGCTCGGCGATCGAGGCGTTTCGCGTGCTGTCCTCGAAGAGGAAGAGCCTCGACGTCTACTTCACCAGCGACTCGAATTATCTCGTGCAGGGGATGACGGCCTGGACGAGAGATTGGGTGCGGCGCGGGTGGAAGCGAAAGGGGGGCACTCTCGAAAATCTCGAGCTGTGGCAGGAGTTGGTCGACGAGGCGGCGGCGCACCGGCATCGCTGGCGGTGGGTGAAGGGGCACAACGACCACCCGCAAAACGAGTACGCGAACCACCTCGCGACGCGCGCCGCGCGTGAGCTCACGTCGACGAACGGCGCGACGGCATCGGGCTTCGATGCGTGGCTCGTTGCCCAGCGCGCGCGTGGCAAGATGACCAAGTCCGCGGACGAGCGGCCGGATGCGGCGCACTTCCGCGAGGGGTGCGAGTTACGGGACATCGAAGAGGACAGTCCTCTCTTGTAGTCCAGAGTCGCGCCGTCGTCCCACGCCCGGCATACATGACTGATCCCACCGCGCCCCGCCGATTCACGCTCAGCGTTCTCATCCCGTGCTACAACGAGGAAGCGACGATCGACCGCACGCTCGACGCCGTGCAGGCGCTCGGACGACACCTCGAGGCGAGCGCGATCGGCATCGAGATCGTCACCGTCGACGACGCGTCCGGCGACCGGACGCACGAGCGTCTTACCGAGCGCGCGTCGCAATCGACGATGCCGTTCGTCGTGCAGCGGCACGCGGAAAATCAGGGCAAGGGCGCGGCGATCCAGACCGCGCGTGAATGGGCGAGCGGCGACATTCTCGTCATCCAGGACGCGGACCTGGAATACGACCCCAACGACATCCCCCGGCTGCTCTCCCCCATTCTCGAAGGGAAGGCCGACGCGGTGCTTGGCTCTCGTTTCCTGGGCGGCGGCGAGCATCGCGTGCTCTACTTCTGGCACCGGCTCGGCAACGGTGGGCTCACCCTCCTCTCCAACATGTTCACCAATCTGAACGTGACGGACATGGAAACGGGATACAAAGCATTCACGAGCGAAACATTTCGCATCATGCATCTCACGAACCGGCGGTTTGGCATCGAGCCGGAGATCGTGGCGCGGTTGGCGCAGATGGGTGCGCGCGTCTACGAAGTACCCATCAGTTATCACGGGCGCACGTACGAGGAAGGAAAGAAGATTACCTGGCGCGACGGCGTGGCCGCGCTTGGCCACATTCTGCGCGCGCGACTCACCGCCGGACGCCAGCCGAAGCTGGTCCGCGCTCCCCATCCGGTCGCACTGGCGCTCGGGGCGACCGCGCCCGCGCCGCGCGCCGAGGCGAGCTGACCGCGCTCGACGCGCGCGAGCCCGGGGCATAGCTTCCGCGAACGTGGCATGCGAGTCTCGCGTTGCCACCGACGCTCACCGTGGATGCATCGACTATGGACGATCTCGACCGCCTGTTCCGGCGTCTCGTGCAAAACATTCGCAACGGTTATCCCGAGTACCTCACGCGTCCGTTCGAGGTCTCGGAGCTGGTGCAGAATCTCGTGCCTTACCGCCACAATCGGCGCGAGCTGGAGATCGAGACGAACGGGGACTACGAGCTGGCGATCTGCCGTCTGCTCATGGGAGAGCGCGGCTACGCGACCGTCGACGACGCCGTGCGCGAGGCCATTCGGCGCGAAGTCGAGACGCCGAATCCGAACACGGCGATCTTTCGCGAGTACGCCGCGTCGCGCGTGACGATCGCGCCCGATGCGCTCCGCCGATTCGACGCGCTCGCGACGGGCGCGACAGCGAGCGTAGCCGGTGCCAGCGGCTCGGAGCCGATGCGCGCGACGCCAGTGGTGAATCCCTATCCGCGCGAATCGACGGGCGCGCGCGCGCCGGCTCCGCCGGCGTCCTCACCTCCGCCGCCGACGTTCACTCCTCCCCCACCTCCAGCGCCGAGGATGCCAGTGGCCGCTCCGACTCCGCCCGCGCAGCAGGCCGCACAGGACCGCCCAGGTCAGACGACCGCTCCGCAGCCGCGGCAGAGCACGGCCGCCGGCTCGGGCGGATGCCGGTATTGCGGCGGTGCGCTTCCGCAGGGGCGGCGTGTGGTGTTCTGTCCGCACTGCGGTCAGAATCTCACGATTCAGCGCTGTCCCGCGTGCGCGAGCGAGCTCGAGCTCGGCTGGAAGTATTGCATCACCTGCGGGCGCGGCGCCTCCGCGCCGTGACCGCGTTTGTCTAGAGTCGCGGTGATCGCCGGCGATGGCATCGGTCCCGAGGTCGTCGCCGAGGCGCTGAAGACGCTCGACGCAGTCGAGGAAGTTTTTCATCCGGGCATTGCGATCGACCGGCTCCCCTATGGCGCCGATCACTATCTCGCCACGGGCGTAACGCTACCGCCGGGCGAGATGCGGCGGCTGGGCGCCGAGTACGATGCGATTCTCGTCGGCGCGCTCGGCGATCCGCGAGTTCCCGGCAACGAGCACGCGCGCGACATCCTGCTCGGCATGCGATTTCAGCTCGACCTGTACGTCAACGAGCGACCCGCGCGTCTGTTCGACGATCGTTTGACCCCGCTCAAGGGAAAGACCGTCGGCGACATCGATCTGATGATCTTCCGCGAGAACACGGAGGGGCTCTACGTCTCCGTCGGCGGAACTTTCAAGCAGGGCACGCCCGACGAGATCGCGATCGCCGAGGAGCTCAACACGCGCAAGGGCGTGGAACGCATCATCCGGCATGCGTTCGTCTGGGCGACGGCAAATGGGAAGACGCGCGTGACGATGGCCGACAAGGCGAATGCCATCGCGGCGCATGGGCTGTGGCGTCGCGTATTCGAGGAAGTCGGACGCGAATTCCCCTCGATCACGCGCGATACGCGCTACGTCGACGCGATGGCGATGGACCTGATCCGCACGCCGGAGTCCTTCCAGGTCATCGTCACCGGCAACCTCTTCGGCGACATCCTGTCCGACCTGGCGTCGATGCTGGTCGGCGGACTCGGCGTGGCGCCGAGCGCGAACCGGTACCCGGGCAAGATCGCCATGTTCGAGCCGGTACACGGTAGCGCGCCCCCGTTGGTCGGCAAGGACGCCGCGAATCCGATGGCGGCGATTCTCTCTCTGGCGATGCTGCTCGCCACGCTGGGCGCCAAGGACGCCGCAACTGCCGTCGAGCGAGCCGTGCGCGCCGCGATTGCAGAAGGCGTCACGACCGCCGACCTCGGTGGGAGCCGCGGATTGCGTGAAGTTGGGGATTGGATCGCGGCGCGGGTCCGTAGCCGCGGATAAAAGCACTGGCAAGAGCGAACGGCAGGCGCAGATTTCCGCGGATGAACGCGGATTGATCGCTGCGTCGATCTGCGGCTGCCCTTCTTTGTTGTTGCCGTATCGGCGGCCCTAGGGTTCGTCGTAGTTGTCGATCCGCGGCCGCGCGGGCATCTTTCGAGCATGTGATGCAGCCGCGAATGCGGCGCTCCTTTTCTCGAGATCGGACGAAACTCCCGTGACCACTCAAGGCTCCCATCGCGATATCGTGTTCCTGTCGGCCGTGCGCACGCCCTTCGGGACCTTCGGCGGAACCCTCAAGGATTTCAGCGCCGTGGACCTCACGGTGTTCGCGGCGAAATCGGCCATGCTGCGGGCGGGCATCGAGCCCGGTCAGGTCCAGCACTCCGTGTTCGGCAACGTGCTGCAGACGACGTCCGATACCATCTACTTCGCTCGTCACGTCGCGCTCAGGTCTGGATGCCCGATCGAAACGCCGGGACTGACTGTCAACCGGCTGTGCGGCTCCGGCTTTCAGGCGGTCGTGAATGGGGCGCAAGAAATTCTCCTGGGTGACGCCGACGTCTGTCTGGTCGGCGGCGGCGAGTCGATGTCGCAGGCGCCGCACATGGCGCGCGGTCTGCGCTGGGGCGTGCCGCTCGGCACCAATCCCGCGCTCGAGGATTCGCTGTGGGAATCACTCAAGGACCCTGTCGCCGGATGCTCCATGGCGGAGACGGCCGAGAATCTAGCCGATCAGTACAAGCTCGACCGTTCGTTCGTCGACGAGTACGCGCTCCGCTCTCAGCAGCTGGCGAAGGAGGCGTGGGCCAAGGACGTCTTCAAGGATGAAGTCGTCGGCATTCCGGTGAAAAACCGCAAGACGAAGCAGATGGAAGAGTTCAAACGCGACGAGCACATGCGTCCCGATACGACGGCCGAGGGCTTGGCGAAGCTCAAGCCGGTCTTCCGCGAGACGGGCGTTGTCACGGCGGGCAACGCGTCGGGCATCGGCGACGGCGCCGGCGCGATGGTGGTCTCGAGCGCGGAGTGGGCGAGCGCGAACGGCAAAAAACCGATCGCGCGGCTCATTGCCTGGGGCGTGGCGGGCGTCGATCCGAAAATAATGGGAATTGGTCCCGTGCCCGCGTCGCGAATCGCGCTGGCGCGCGCCGGCATGTCGATGGATGACATGGACCTGATCGAGGTCAATGAAGCGTTCGCGCCGCAGGTGTGCGCGGTGGAGAAGGAGCTCAAGATCAATCGCGACAAGTTCAACGTGCACGGCGGCGCGATCGCGATCAGCCATCCGCTCGCGGCATCGGGAGCGCGGATCACCGCGCACCTGATTCACGCGCTGCGTTCCGCGGGCAAGCGGTACGGGCTCGGCAGCGCCTGCATTGGTGGCGGACAGGGAATCACCTTGATCATCGAGGCGTTATGAGGTCGGCGCGCGGCAACATCGGAGTGCTCCTGTGCTTGGTGGCGCTCCTGGCGTCGTGTGCATCGGGCGGCGGCGGCTCGGCCGGTACGCAGCAGGGTGGAGCGCTGCCGCCACGGGTGGACGCGGCGTGGCCAGTCAAAACGCGCGAGGCGACGGACGCTTGGCTGCACGCGTTCGCCATGGTGTCGCAGGACACCACCATCGTGCCGTACTTCAAGCGCGGCTACCGCGATCAGATGATCGTGATCAAGAACCGCGGCAACGTGCTGTCGAATCTCGACGTCAACAAAGACCGGCTGCAAAGCGGGCTCGCCCGAAATCCGGCGCTGACGGGCGCCCAGTTCTTACCGCTCTATTTCGGCACCTGGGACGAGTTCAACCTCGCGATCGATCTCTTCATTCGTGCCGATGGCAATCCGCGCGCGGCGCAGAACCAGCAGGAGCAGCAGGTCATCGCGCTGTTCGCCGGTGCCTTTCCGAGCGCGGCCGACCGACAGTGGCTGCAGCTGTTCACCAATGGCGCGCGCGACGAGTACACCAAGTTCTACCACACGTACTGGGTGCAGACGCAGCGCGAGCGCGCGCCGGTGCTGACGCGCATCGATTTGCTTTGGGAGAAGACGTATTTCCCGAAGCTGACGCGCTATCTACGCAATACGCAGTTCGCGTCGGGCACGCTTCTGGTCTCCCTTCCCCTCGATGGCGAGGGACGCACGATCACCGGAGGCAAGGAGACGAACACGATTGCCGTCAGCTTCCCCGAGACGGAAGGCACGGCGATCGAAGCGATCTACGTGTTCGTGCACGAGGCCACATCGCCGGTGATCGGCAGCGCGGTGAGCGACAATATCACGCCGGCCGAGCAGCGGATGGGCGTCGGCGATCGCTACCAGAGCGCGGCGGCGGTGCAGGCCGGCGCGATGCTGCTCAAGCGCGTCGCACCGGAGCTGCTCGCCGGGTACACGCAGTACTACCTCACATCCGCGGGCTCGCGCGTAGCGGTCGGCGCAGATCCGATCGAGACATTGCAACGACTCTTTCCGCTCCCGCAGCCCATTCGCGACGCCATCGGCCGTCAGCTCGACGTCGTCCTCGGCGGGATCTGAGGGACCCCGTGGCTGACGACCCTTCGCTTGTTCCAGCCCGAACCCCGGTTCTTGATCGCGCGGCGCTCGATCGCGTGCTGGCGCGAGCGAGCGAGCTCCAGGCGCGTGCGGCCGAGCCGGGCGAGGAACTGAGCGAGCAGCAGATTCTCGATCTGGGCAAGGACGTCGGGATCTCGTCCGAGCATTTACGGCAGGCGCTGGCCGAGGAGCGCACGCGCGTCGCGGTTCCTGAGGAAACGGGATTCGCCGGAAAGCTGTTCGGCCCCGAGCACGCCAGCGCGCTCCGCACGGTGAGCGGCACGCCAGAGTCGGTGCTCGCCGCGCTCGATGGGTGGATGCAGCGGGATGAGACGCTCACTATCAAGCGCCGGTTCCCCGACCGCATCGTGTGGGAATCACGCCGCGATTGGATGGGCGCGTTCAAGCGTGGGATGAACATCGGCGGAGGCGGCTACACGCTGAGCCGGGCGACCGAGGTCGCGGCAACCGCCGTCGCGCTGGAGGGTGGCCGCGTGCTCGTTCGCTTGGACGCGGACCTGTCGCATCGGCGCCGAGCGCGCGTGCGCGAGAGCGTCGGCGTCGCGTTGCTCGGCGCCGGGTCGTCGACGGGATTCATGGCGATGGCGTCGCTCGCCGTCGTGCACGCGACGGCGGTGCTGGTCGCGGTGGCGGGGATCGCGCTCGTGCCGCTTGGCGTTGGACTTGGCGGCGCGTACGCCATCGCGCGGTCGCATCATGGACACGCGGCGCGCATGCAGCTGGCACTCGAGCAGGTGCTCGATCGGCTGGAGCATGGAGAGATCAGACGGCAGGGCCCGACACTGCTCGATGCGCTCGGCGCCGTCCGCGCGTTGAAGTAGGATCACGATCGACCAACAGACTCTACACCGAGAGAACGAATGCCTGAGATCAAGAAAGTTGGTGTGCTGGGTGGCGGGTTGATGGGAAGCGGCATCGCGCAGGTGGCGGCGGCGTCCGGATTCACGACCGTGGTGCGCGAAGTCTCGGATGCGCTGGCGACGCGCGCGCGCGGCAGCATCCAGAAAACGCTCGACAAGGGAATCGAGAAGGGAAAGGTCACCGCCGAGCAGCGCGATGCGACATTGGGTCAGCTCAACTTCACGAGCGACGTGGCCGATCTCAAAGATTGCGACATCGTGATCGAGGCGATCGTCGAAGACCTGGACCTCAAGAACACCATCTGGAAGCAGCTCGACGCGCTCTGTCCCGCGCACACGATCTTTGCGTCGAACACATCGAGCCTGACGATTGCCGCCATGGCCGCGGCGACGACACGCGCGGATCGGATGGTCGGCCTGCATTTTTTCAATCCAGTGCCGATGATGAAGCTGGTCGAAGTCGTGCGCACCGTGACGACCAGCCCCGAGACGTTCCAGCGCGCGTTCGATTTCGCAAAGAAGCTCGGCAAGGAGCCGATCGCCGCGAAGGACAACTCCGGCTTCGTGGTGAACCTGCTGCTCGTGCCCTACCTGATCGACGCCATCACGCAACTCGAGCGTGGCGTCGCCAGCGTGGAAGACATCGACAAGGGGATGCAACTCGGAACGGGCTACCCGATGGGACCCTTCACCCTGCTCGACTTCGTCGGCCTCGATACGACGTACAAGATCGCCGAGATCATGTTCGATGAATACCGCGAGAAGCGCTACGCACCGCCGCCGCTGCTCAAGCGAATGGTGCTCGCCGGCATGTATGGACGGAAGAGCGGCAAGGGATTCTACGATTACAGCGTGACGCCGCCGAAGGTGAGCTCGCTGGGACTGTAGAATCGGGTGTTGGGTGTGTGGCTGGCGGTGAGATCTTGCTGTCGACCACACCCTACACCCGACTGTCCCTCAGGAAGACCTTCACGAAGCTCTCAAACTTCACCAGGTCCAACGCCGCATCCTTGCACGGTCCGTTCGGCAGCGTCATGGTGAGGCCGAGCACCGGGATGCGGCCAGCGACGTCGTACAGTCCGCTGACCATGTCGCGCTCGCAGGCGACGGCGACGACTGCTTTCGGGCGGCGCTCACGGATGACGCGGCGGGCGAGCTGTCCGCGCGTGGCGACGAACGCGGCGACACCGTAGCGGTTGGCGACATCGAGCACGCCGTTGAGGGCGTCGCGGGAGAGGCATCGCGGAATGAGGATCAGCAGCTCGGACGCGTTCACGGCGTGACGGCGCGCCAGGGCGAGCCGGTCGTAGACCAGCACCGAGGCGTGCTCCGTCCGGTCGCGCCGCACGCCGAACAGCGTCCCGGCGCGCGTTGCCAGATGAAGCGTGCGCAGCATCAGCCCGCGCTCGGCGAGCACCGGCGGCAGCATCGCGCGGCCGGTGAAGTAGGAGATGGCGAGCAGGACCAGCCACATTCCGCTCAGCACCAAGAGCGAGGCGAGCGCAACGGCAAGCGCGCGCGGTAGCGACGGCGATATCTGCGCGAGACGCGGCGACAACAGGTAGAGGAGCGCGCCGAGCGCCAGCGCCGCGATGGCGAGACCGGCCGCGGCCGAGCTGAAGTACAATCGCGCGGGCGCGGAAAAGTCGCCGCCGTTTTCGAGCGGGCCGCCATCCCAGTCGTCCCACTCGTGCCCGAGCCGGCGATCCGTATCGAGCTTGATCAAAGGCACGACGATGCGGCGTGGCTCGCGCGGAACTGGCGGTGACGTCATGATCGCACGTTACCCGGCTTCGGAGACGCTTGTCAACGGCGGGCGGAGAAGCGAACGTGCGCCAATGACTGATGAAATGGCCCGGCCGGCGGATTTTCGGGGCGTCTGGCGCGACGACATGATGGCGCGTTCACTGTATGCCGAGGCGGCGGGGATCGGACGCGCCATACCGATCGCCGTCGCCGTTCCTGTGGATGCCGAGGATGTCGCGACGCTCGTGCGGTGGGCGGCGACGGCGAAGCAATCGCTCGTGCCGCGCGGATCCGGCAGCAGCATGGCCGGCGGAGCGATTGGTCCGGGCGTGGTGGTGGATCTGAGCCGCATCGACCATATAGATGATGTCGACGCTTCACGTCGCATCGTCCGCGCCGGGCCGGGAGCGCTTCGAGGCATGGTGAACGACCGCGCGAAGGGTGTCGACCTGCGCTTCCCGGTCGACCCATCGAGCGGCGCGTTCTGTACCGTCGGCGGCATGGTGGCGACCAATGCGGCGGGCGCGCACACCATGCGGTTCGGATCGACGCGCCAATGGGTGCACGGCCTCGATTGCGTCTTCGCCGACGGCTCGCGCGCGTGGCTCCGGCGTGGAGAGATCGCCCCGCGAGAGATCGGAGCGGTCGCCCGCTTTCTCGACGATGTCGCGCCCGGCGTTGCCGCCGCCGCGCCGCGACTCGCGCATCGCGCGCTGCGAAAGGACTCGTCGGGCTACGCGCTCGCCGCGTTCGCCGAGAGCGGCGAGCTGATTGACCTGCTCACCGGAAGCGAGGGGACGCTGGCGATGTTCGTCGGCGTCGAGCTCTCCCTCGCGCCGGTACCGTGCGCGACCTGCAGTCTGCTCGCCGCATTCGGCACGCTCGACGCCGCCGTCGACGGCGCCGCCGCCGCGCTCGCGGCTGGGGCCGCCGCCTGCGAGCTGCTCGACAAGACGTTCCTCGACATCGCGGCGAGCGTGTCACCCGTTCCGGTTCCCGCCGGTACGGAAGCGGTGCTGTTGATCGAGCTCGAGGCAGCGAGCGGCGTCGCCGCCACGAGCGCGGCCGCGGCGCTCGATCTCGCGCTCCGCGAGGCGGGTGCCACGACGACGCTCGTCGCGCTCGACGCCGCGCGCGAGGCGGAGCTGTGGACGCTTCGCCACGCGGCGAGCCCGATTCTGGCGCGGCTCGACCCATCGCTCAAGTCGATGCAGTTCATCGAAGACGGCTGCGTGCCCCCCGAGCGCTTGGCCGACTACGTGCGCGGCGTACGCGCTGTGCTCGCGGCGCACGGTGTTCGCGGCGTGATCTTCGGCCACGCGGGCGACGCCAACGTCCATGTCAATCCGCTGGTCGATGTCGGCCGGCCGGATTGGCGCGCGCAGGTCGCGGCGATTCTCGCGGAGGTCACGGCGCTGGTCGCCGCGCTCGGCGGCTCATCAACAGGCGAGCACGGCGATGGCCGTCTCCGCACGCCGCTGGCCATCGAGACGTGGCCCGCGCTCGACCGCGATCTCTTCGCGCGGGTGAAGCGCGCGTTCGACCCGTCCTGCATTCTGAATCCGGGTGTGAAGGTGCCGCTCGCGGGTCAATTGTCGCTCGGCGACATCAAGTACGATCCCGCCCTCCTGCCGCTTCCCGCCGACGCCCGGGCGGTGATGGATGCGATCGAACGGGATCGGGCGTGGAGCCGCTACCGACTCTCGTAGCGGAGTTTCCTCGCCCGTTGCGCGTCGATCCATCCTCGGCGTTATTTCGCGCGACTCTCACCCGCCGAGCCGATGTCCGCCGAGTCCCGCTACTATCGCGAGCCAGTCGTCACGCTGCTCGCCCGACCGAATTTCGCCGAGCCATCGCACCTTCCCGTCAACTGGCTGGGTGAGAGTACCGACGGCGAGCGACTGTCCGAATTCGCCGGCCGGCTATGCTACATGAGTCAGCGGAATCCGGCGAATCGCAGCACGCGCGACTATTTGGAGAACATCAAGCGGCAGGGACACGGCAGCGTGCTCGAGCACGCGAGCTACTCGCTCCTGATCGAGGGCGTGAGCCGGTCGCTGACCCACGAGCTGGTGCGCCATCGGGCGGGCTTTGCCTACTCGCAGCTCAGCCAGCGGTATGTCGACGAGTCGGCGGCGAGCTTCGTGGTGCCTCCGGCCATTATCGGCGACCAGCAGCTCGAGGGCGCCTGGCTCTCGCAGATCGAAGCGGCGCAGGCGAGCTACGTCGCGCTGGTCGAGCAGCTGATGACGCGCTACGCCTGGGTGGCCGACAAGGTGCACCGCCGGAAGATGGCGCGCGAGGCGGCTCGCGGCGTGCTGCCGAACTCGACCGAGACGAAGATCGTCGTGACGGCGAACGCGAGGGCGTGGCGCACGATGCTCGAGCTGCGCGCGAGCGAAGGCGCGGAGATGGAGATACGCCGCTGCGCGCTTGCCGTGCTGCGTCTGCTCCAGGGCGAAGCGCCGGGATTTTTCTCGGACTTTGAGATTTACATGGCGGATGATCGCGTGGAAGCGGCGCGGATCGGCTTTCACAAAGTCTAGGGAATCGGCATTCGGCGGTCGGCAGCGGCCGGTCGGAAAAATCGCGCGCGAAGGCAACCTCACGATGGCCGAAAAAATATTTTTCCATTTTGGAAAAATTTCCAAAGAAAATCGTTGCGTGAAAATTTCGATGCTCTTATCTTCCGCGCATCGAAGTTGTCCATCGCGTTTCGTAAAAAGTTTTTGTTCGAGCGGTGGCGCTTCGTCGGAAATCGCGGCGGGCGGAAGAATCGGGCGGGGCACGTGAGTCCTGTAGTCGAGACCGAGCACCGAGCACCGAACACCCAGCACCGGCCCTCATGGTTCGAATAGGATTCGCCTACAATCAGAAGCCGGACGATGCGTCGGCGAGGGTCGCCGAGGACGCGGAGGTTTCGCGTCCCGAAGAAGATCCTCCCAGTACGCGCCGGGACGAATGGTCCCGGTCTTCCGCATCGACGAGCGACGCGTCCCACGCCGTCGCCGTCGCCGAATCGGCGTCTCCAGACGATGACCGGTACGCCGAGTGGGACAGCGAAGAAACGATCGCCGCTGTTGACGCCGCGCTGAGTGGTCTGGGACGGGTGATCCGCCTCGAGGCGGACGAAGATTTCCCGGCCAAGCTCCGCGCCGCACGTCCGGACATCGTCTTCAACATTGCCGAAGGACTGCAGGGCGCGAATCGCGAAGCGCACGTGCCCGCCATCTGCGAATTTTTCGGGACCCCGTATTCCGGGAGCGACCCGTTCACGCTGTCGCTCTGTCTGGACAAGGCGAGAACGAAAGAAGTGTTGGCGTATCATGGCGTGCCGACGGCCTCGTTCGCGCTCGTGCGCGACCGGTCTGAGATCGCCGCGTTGGTGAGCCGGGTGGCGAAGGCGCGGTCAGCGAAGGCGCTCCGGTTGCCGGTGTTCGTGAAACCGGTGCACGAGGGCAGCTCGAAGGGGATCACCGAGCGAAATCTTTGCCGCACCGGTGCCGAACTCGCCGATCAAATCGTCTTTCTGCTCGATACGTACGACCAGCCGGTTCTCGTCGAAGAGTATTTGCCCGGAGCGGAATTCACCTGCGCAGTTCTCGGGAACGGGTCCGACGCGCAGGTGCTGCCGCTGGTCGGGATGAATTTTGCGGCGCTGCCGAGTGGCGCGCTGCCGGTGTACGGTTTCGAGGCGAAGTGGGTGTGGGATCGCCCCGACAACCCGCTGGAGATGTTCGAATGTCCTGCAGGGATCGGTGAAACGCTGCGCGAGGAGATCGAATCGATCGTCTTGCGTGCGTACCGCGTGCTCGCGTGCCGGGACTGGTCGCGGATCGACGTGCGGCTGGACGCGGCGGGCGTGCCCAACGTGGTGGAAGTGAATCCTCTTCCGGGGATTTTGCCGAATCCAGAGGACAACTCGTGCTTTCCCAAGGCGGCGCGCGCGGCCGGACTGAGCTACGAAGAGCTCATCCAATCGTGTCTGCGCTTTGCCGCGGAACGGCAGGGCGTTTCCCTGCCGGGAAAGACCGCGCGTGCCCAGACGGGCGCCGCGGTGGCGATGGGCTGACGGCGCGTCGCGGATCGATGCGGCCTCGGTGTTCGCGGTTGATGCAATGAGTGATCTGTTCCACGCATCGCGAGCGTCGGGGCCCAACGAGTCGGCGTCGTGGCGGAAGTCCCACCACGAGAGAGGGGACGCTATGAAAATTGCCTTGTTGTTCGACGGCGCATCCGCGCTCGGCGCGGATCCCGACATCATGATCCTCGAGACGGTCGAGGCGATCGAGACCGTGCTCGTCGCCGAAGGCAACATCGTCGTGCGCGTGCCGGTCGACACCAGCGGGCGTTGGATCGAGCGTGTGCGGCGAGCCAAACCCGACCTGGCGTTCAATCTGTGCGAAGGCATCGATGGCGTCGCGGCGCTCGAGCCGGCGGCGATCGCCGCCCTCGAGATCCTCGGCGTTCCGTACACGGGCAGTTCCAGCTACACGACCGGGCTCTGCCTGCACAAGAATGTCGTCAACGCGCTGCTCGACAAGCTCGACTTGCCGATCCCGCGATTCGGCGTCGTCCGGCGAGGCGGCAAGCTGCCGACGGTCGGATTTCCCGCCATCTGCAAGCCGGCCGCGGAAGATGCCTCCGTCGGCGTCGAGCAGCGCTCCGTGGTTCGCACGGTGCGGGCGCTGGCGGAACGGGTCGACGCGATGCACGAGCGTTGGGATGAGATCGTCGTGCAGCGCTTCATCGACGGCCGCGAGGTCAATGTCGGCATCCTTGGCGACGAAGTGCTCCCGATCGCCGAAATCCAGTTCGCGATGCCGAAGGGCATGTGGCGGATCGTCAGCTACCGCTCGAAGTGGGCGGCGGGATGCGATGAGGACCTGGGCGCGCAACCACTCTGCCCAGCCCCGCTCGACGCCAAGCTCGCGGCCGAGCTCAAACGCGTCGCGCTGGATTCGTGGCGCGCCGTCGGCGGCTCCGGTTACGGCCGCGTCGATTTTCGGATCGATCGCACGGGCCGTCCGTGGCTGCTCGAGGTCAACCCGAATCCCGACATCTCGCCCGATGCCGGCCTCGCACGCATGGCACGCGTCGCCGGGTACGACTACGGACAGATGATTCGCATGATCTGCCAGCACGCGATCCAGACCGACGTCCTGTCCGAATCGCAGCGCTGGGCGCTCTCGACGCGTTTGTCCGGCATGCCAGCGACGCAGGACGGCACCGCGCTCGATCTGTTCGCGCTGGACAAGTGATGTTGCCTGTGATCCGTGTGGCTCCGCTGACGACCGACCACCGTTCCCGAGTGGAGGAGATCGTGCGGACCACCGGAGTTTTTTCGGAAGACGAGATCGCGGTAGCGTTGGAAGTGTTTGATGCGGGTGTAGGGTGCGGGGTGAGGGGTGTGGTTGGCGAAGAAGACTCGACCTCCGCCACACCCTACGCCCCAGACCCCACACCCGCTCTACCTGACTACGTGGTCCTCGGCGCCTTCGACGCGAACGATCAAGTCGTCGGCTATGCGGTCTACGGCAGTACCCCGTGTACCAGTGGAACCTTCGACCTGTATTGGATCGCGACCGACCCGGCCATGCACAACGCCGGCGTCGGCACCACTCTCCTCAATGAGGTGGAACGAAGGCTCGAGGGACACTTCGCCCGGATGCTTGTCGTTGAAACATCGTCCCGATCCGATTACGCCCCGACGCGCGGTTTTTACGGGCGACGTGGCTACACCGAAACCGCACGCGTGCGCGAGTTCTACGCGCCGGGCGACGATCGGATCATCTTCACCAAACGGTTCCGCCGAGGAGCGTAGTCACCATGAGTGACTGGCAGCGAGTCCTGAAGGAAGGCGCGGTCGACACACTCGACAAGCTCGCCGAGAAATTCGGCCACGACGTGATTGACGTCGAGGCGCTCAGGCCCGCATTCGAAAATTTCCAAATGCGCATCACACCAGCGTCGCTCGACCAGATCAAGGAGGTCGGCGACCCGATGTGGCAACAGTACATCCCGACGGTGCAGGAGCTCGAGATCGTCGATGGGATGATCGATTCCCTCGACGAAGACGGTGACTCCCCCGTTCCGAACATCACGCACCGCTATCCGGATCGCGCGCTCTTTCTCGTCAGTCCGGTCTGCGCGACCTACTGCCGCTTCTGCACGCGGCGGCGCAAGGTCGGCGACCCCGAGAAGATCCCGCTCAACCAGTACGAGTCGGCGTTCGCGTACCTGCGGGAGCATACGGAAATTCGCGACGTCATCATGTCCGGCGGCGATCCGATGATGCTGAGCGACCGCCGGCTCGAGTACCTGTTCCAGAAGCTGCGCGAGATCCCGCACATCGAGATCATCCGCATCGGGAGCCGCATCACGTCCCACCTGCCCGAGCGCATCACGCCCGAGTTCTGCGACATGGTGCAGAAGTACCACCCGATCTACATGAACACGCATTTCAATCACCCGAGCGAGCTCACCCCGGCCGCGGTGGCCGCGCTCGACCGCCTTTCGCGCGCGGGCGTCGTGCTCGGCTGCCAGACGGTGCTGCTCAAGGGCGTCAACGACGACCCCAAGGTGATGATGAAGCTGATGCACGAGCTGCTCAAGGCGCGCGTCCGTCCCTACTACTTGTACATGGCCGACCAGGTGGCCGGCGGCGAGCACTTCCGCACCACCGTGCAAAAAGGGCTGGAGATGATCAAGGCGATGCGCGGCTGGACGTCCGGCCTCGCCGTGCCGCACTTCGTGATCGACGCGCCCGGCGGCGGGGGTAAGGTGCCGCTTCTCCCAGAGTACGTCGAAGAGATCAACGACGACGAAGTCATCTTCCGCAACTACGCGGGCGAGCGGTACGTGTACAAACAGCCGAGGCATGCCGTGCCCGCCGCGGCCTGTGGCTCGGGCGGCGACTCGACGCCGGACATCGTACCGATCGAGATCGGCAAGGCGCCCAAGCGCGAACGGAAGCCGGCGCGTCCGGCGCGGCGCAGGAAGTCGGCGAACGAGTGAGGCGAAAGTGGGTGTAGGGTGTGACCGAACACCATGATCAACGGCGGGGCTCGAATCGAGCCCCGCCGTTTTTCGTTCGAGTGGTTCGGTGCGCGATGAATGGGTGGCACGCTGCTCGACCGTCACCGCGAGATTGACCCCATCAATCACCGGGGAGACCTCTCATGCGGGTTCCAACGCTCATTCTATTCTCCATTGTCGTGGCTGCTAACGCCGGTGCGCAGGCGGCGACATCCACCTTCCCATCGTCGCCGAAGGCGGAGCGCGTCAAAGTCGGGGGTGTGACGCTGGCGGTTGAGCGCACGGCGATGTGCGGTGACGGCAGCTTCGAGGTCGGACGGTCGGTCGGCAAGAGCTGCACCGGCCATGGCGGGGTCGCCGAGTGGACCGATGGCGTGCTCGACGCGCACGTCGCGCCGGTCGCCAAGTGCGCGGACAGCACGAGCTGGTACAACAAAAAGGGAGCGCCATGCCGCGGGCACGGCGGCGCGGCAAGCCGGGTGAGGAAGGACAAAACGAGGAAGCCCGCAAAGGGCGCTTCCCCGCTCCCTCCTCCGTGATGCGCTACGCCTCGACGAGCTCCTCCGCGGCGCCCTTCGGCGACTCGGCGATCACCTTCTGCGCGGCCTCGGCGGGCATCTCTTCGTAGCCTCGAAAGCGGCGAGAAAACATCGCTCGGCCGTGGGTCATCGAGCTCAGGTCCGTGGCGTAGAGGTGCAGCTCCGCCTGCGGGATGACGGCGCGCACGCGCGTGCCCACTCCCGCGAGCGTATCGGTACCGAGAATGTGGCCTCGGCGCGACGAGACATCGCCCATGACGTCGCCCAGGTACTCATCTGGCGTTGTGATGTCGAGCTCATCGAGCGGCTCGAGCAGCACCGGCTTGCATTTTGGAGCGACCGCCTTGAAGGCGAGAATGCCGGCCATCTTGAACGACATCTCGTTCGAGTCGACCGAGTGGTAACTGCCATCGAAGCACTCGACCTTGAAGTCGACCAATGGAAATCCGGCCAGGACGCCGCGGGCAGACGCTTCCTGAATGCCGCGGTCCACCGCCGGAATGAACTTGTTGGGAATGGAGCCGCCCACGATGTCATCGATGAACTCATAGCCGCCGCCCCGTGGCGCCGGCGCGAAGCGCACCCAGCAGTCGCCGAACTGGCCTCGTCCGCCCGATTGCTTCTTGTGACGTCCTTGCCCTTCACCCTTTCCTTTTATTGTCTCGCGATACGCGATCTTCGGCTTCGAGAGCTCGCCAGTCACGCCGTATTTGCGCTTGAGCTTCGCCATGTTGACGTCGAGGTGCCGCTCGCCGAGCCCCGAGACGATGGTCTCGTGGGTCTCGGCGTTGTAATGCGTCTCGAACGTCGGATCTTCGTCGTGCAGCCGGTGGAGACCCTGCTGGAGCTTTTCTTCATCGTTGCGGGCGGCGGCATGGACCGAGAGCGTCACCATTGGTTCCGGGAACTTGACCTGCGGCAGCCGGACCGGATGCTCGCGCGTCGAGAGCGTGTCGTTCGTGTGGGTGTTCTTGAGCTTGGCAACGCACCCGATGTCCCCAGCGTGAAGCCGCGGCACCTCCGTGCGGTCGCGTCCATTCGCGATGCTGAGGTGGCCGAGCTTTTCCGCACCGTTGCGCGTGGCGTTGAACACCTCCTGTCCGTTCGTGACCGCCCCCGAGAAGATGCGGAAAAACGAGACGTCACCAACGTGCGGCTCGCTTTGCGTCTTGAAGACGAGCGCGGCGAAGGGTGCGTCGTCGCGCGCGTGAATCTCGACCGTGTGGTCGCCCTCGGCCCCCTTGAAGGCGTGAAGCTCTTCCATGTCGTAGGCTGAGGGCATGAGCTCGACCAGCTTGTTGAGTACCGCCCGCGTTCCGTAGGTCAGCTCGGAGGAGCAACAGAAGAGGGGGAAGATGTCCTGCCGCTTCATCCCCTCCTTCATAGCCGCGATCGCTTCGTCGCGCGTGATCTCGCTCCCCTCGAGGTAGCGCTCGAGCAGCGAGTCGTCGGTGGCGGCGATCGTTTCGATCAGCTCTTGGTAATAGCGGTCGAACTGCGATTGGAGCTCGGCCGGTACGTCGACTTCATCGTACTCGCCGGTCTTGGTTCCCTTCTTGTACACGTGCGCTTTCTTGGAGAAGAGGTTGAGCACACCGCGATAGGAAGGTCCCTCGCCAATCGGGATCTCGATGGGAATGACCTTGCTCGTCAGCCGAGCCTTGATCTGCTCGTAGATCCGGTCGAAGCTCGCGTTCTCCTTGTCCATCAGCGTGACGACGAACAGCACGGGGTCGCGGCGGTCCATCGCCTCGCGAAACATCTTCTCCGTACCGACCTCCACCCCCGCTGTCGCGCCGACGACGACCAGGGCGCCATCGGCCGCCGCCAAGCCGCCGACGGCGTCGCCTTGAAAGTCGGCGTATCCCGGTGTGTCAATGAGGTTGATCTTCGCATCCATCCACTCGGCGTATGCGCAACCGAGGTTGATGGAGTAGCCCCGTTCGACTTCCTCCGGGGCGTAGTCGGTGAGTGCCGTTCCCTCTTTCACCGAGCCGTGGCGCTTGCTGGTGGCGGACACGAACGCGAGCGCATCGACCAAGGTGGTCTTCCCGCTGGCGCCGTGCCCGACTACCGCCACGTTGCGGATCTCCGCACTGGAATACTCTTTCATTTTCGGCCTCGGAGTCTTTTGGCAGAGATAGCGAGAGGAAAGAAATGGGGCTAGGGGTTGGGGGTTGGCGGCTGGGGAGCAATCGCGATTCGCGCCCAGCCGTTCTGGTGCTCGACATCACCAATTCCGCTTAACACACAGATCGCGGTCACGTCGCACGATTGTCGGCGGTTGCCGGCAATCAGGAATGACGACGTGAACGAGGGGAGGTGGGTGATGCGGACGACGACGACAATGCGCGCCGCGGTGGCGCTGGCGGGACTCTTTCTTGGTGCATGCGCCTCGAACCCGAGGCTGGGTGTGGCGTATGCGCATCGCGGCCCACCGGTGGAGCGTGTCGAGGTGATCTCGGTCTCGCCCGGACGGGATCAGGTATGGATCAAAGGCCACTGGGCCTGGCGCGGAGGAGACTATGACTGGATTTCCGGCCACTGGTCGGCTCCCGAGCGCGGCTATCGCGAGTGGATCCCGGGACGATGGGAGCATGACCGGCATGGGTGGTTCTATGTAGAAGGGAGATGGCGCTGAGCGCGTAGGTGCGCGGAAAGACCACGGGGCCGACAGCGAATGCTGTCGGCCCCGTGTCGTGCTTGAATGAGCACGAGTAGTACGGACAAAACGATGAGTTCAGTCAGTCTCCCTCGTACTCGTAGGTGAGGCCGTCTGCTTCCCTGACGCTTTCGAGAAAGCCGTCGAGGCGGCACAGGGCGTCGCGGGCGGGTGTGGTGATCGAGTCGATCGTCATGGTGATCGCGCGCCAGGCGCCTTCCGGCCAATCGGGCATTGCGAGGCCGGCGACCAGACGGCGAAGCTGCGAGCCGCTCTCGGAGAGAAGCTGCGTCGCCGTCGCCGACAGGACGTCGAACGGAATGTCGAGATCGCTGGTCATCAGCTCGCCGGTGACGTCATCGCGCCAGGCAGTATCACCCACCGCGCCGCGTTCCGGCCAGACGCCCAGGTGACGGAACGAGCCCACGCCGTCGCCGGTGCGGTGGCTTTCCACCGCGGCGGCCAGCGCCAGCGCCAATGACTCGGGGCTCGGAATGCCGTACAGGGTCACTATGTCCCTGGCTTGCCGCTCTGAAGCGAACATAGCGGGTACGGAATCCACTCGCGCCAAGACGAGCGACTGGTCGGGCTGTTCCTCGAGCAACACGAGGAAATCCATCTCTCCTCCACTACAGGGTGCAGGTCTGAATGCATCTCTGTGCCCGTCAGTCGGACAACCAGCGCATCCGTCAGAGCGTCACACGCGTTCTTGGCAAGAGCGAGGCCGATCACCAGCGAATGACACGCGTTCGTTCCAACCCAAAGGACGAGAGAATGTTCCGCGCGGTTTCCGCGAGCGCTGCTCCGTGACGAGGTCGTGACCTGTCGATCTCACGAATCACACTCGGCAGCGAGTCCCGCTTCATCCAATATCGACCGGCGCACGGCTAAGCTTGACACCGAACGCCAGCGCGATCGCCAACACGAGATAGACGACCGATACCTCGGCGCGCGACAACGTCGTCTCGAATCCCGGCCGCAGTCGCTCAGGGACGACGCCGTAGTCGACCACACAAGCCACAGCGGCAAACGCGAGCGCGGCACCGGCGAGCATCCATCCGCGCAGCGTTCGGGCGAGTGCGGTGAAAATCACGCCCCACACCAGCATCGACGCCACGTGCAGCGCCACGCCGAGCGTCGTGATGCGAATGTCGAAACCGTTGAACTGAAAGGCCCGACTCCCGACGATCGCGTGGGCCACGGCATTGAGTGGACGGAAAGCCGCTCCACGCGCGCGCCCGAATCCCACGAGCGCGCCGGCGGTAGCGCCGGCCGCGATCAACCCGCTCGCGATACTTCGCTTGACGAGATTACCCACTCGATTTTGCGGCACGCGCGAAAGAAAGCGGTGCGCCGAAGCTCACTCAAGGGCTCAGCACTGACCGTTTGTCGACGTGAATCGGCGACGCGAGCCTTGCCGCACCCTGCCTGCGCCGGCATTATTTCCGCCATGACACAGACGGGGACGCAAGCGGCCACGGTGTTGGTCGTCGAAGATGATGGAGACCTGCTCCCGGTGCTCCAGCGCATGCTGAGCGTCGAGGGGTACACGGTGCGCACGGCAACCAGCGCGGAAGGCGCGTTGAGCACGGCGATGGAGTGGCAACCCAACCTCGTCATTCTCGACGTCGGACTTCCGGATGGCAGCGGCTTCGATGTAACGCGGCGGCTGCGCGAGCGCGGGTTCCGATCGCCCATGCTCATGCTCACGGCGCGAACGTCGGTCAGCGACAAGGTGAGCGGCCTCGACGCGGGCGCTGACGACTACCTCCCCAAGCCGTTCGAATATCCCGAGCTGCTCGCCCGCGTGAAGGCGCTGCTCCGGCGCGCGACCCTCACCTCGGCCACCAACGTGGTGCACGTGCGCGATCTCACGCTCGATCCCATCAGCCGGCGCGTCGAGCGCTCGGGCCGGCCGATCGAGCTGACGCAAAAGGAGTACGCGCTGCTCGAGTACCTCATGCGCAACGCCGACCATCCCGTCTCACGCCAGCAGATCGCCGAGCACGTGTGGAAGTACGAGGTCGATCCCCTGACCAACGTGGTCGACGTGTACATCAACTATCTGCGCAAGAAAATCGAAGATGACAAAGCGGACCCAATGATCCGCACGGTGCGCGGCACGGGCTATATGCTCCACAGCTGAAACCCGGTCGTCAGCGACGACTGGGTTTCACGCTGTCGCCCCGCACCCAACCCGGCATCGCCATCCACGCGTCAGGATCCACATCCTTTCCGTGGACGTAGACGGCGAAGTGCAAATGGGGACCGGTTGTCAAACCGGTCATTCCAACGCGACCGATGAGCGTGCCGGCGCGGAGCACATCTCCCTGCTTGACCAGTGCGGTGTCCAGGTGAAAGTAAGCCGAGTGGACGCCTTGGCCGTGATCGATCAATACGCTGTTGCCCGTAAGGGTGAAGCTGCCGACCAGCTCGACGATCCCGGCGGCGGGCGCCACTATCGGCGTGCGCTTCGGCACGGCGATGTCGGTTCCCGTGTGCCGCCACGAGGCGACCTCGCCGCCCTTGAGCTCGGCGGTATCGCCCGCGAACGCACCGCGCGTCGTGCGCGACGTGTCGAGCACGATCGCGCGCGACGAATCCGATGCCGCGAAGTAAAAGCGGTCAGCGCCGTAGCCGGCATGATGGGCGCCGCGAACCGGCTCGCGCCACGCGCCGGTCCATCGACGCTGTGGGCTATCGCCACTCAAGATCTGGCGCATCGCTCGGGCGTCGCGGGCGATGTCGGCGCCTCGTTTCAGAAGCGCCAGACGCGCGGCGTCGAGCAGAATGACCTCCTGCGGGAACCGTTGATCGGCGATCGTCACCTGCCGGGCAATCCGCCCAACGGGGCGGGCGATCGTCAGGGCAAAGCTGCCCGCGGGCTGATCCGCCGGTAGCGCGACGATCGCGCCGAGTCCGTTGTTCGCCGCGTAACAGGGCAAGGGCGCGCCCATCCACGTGCACTGGGGAGCGTTCGTCTCGACCCCCTCGGCGAACGCGAACAACACCCCACCGCGTTTGGGTTGGGCAGGCTGGAGGTCGACGATTCCGGAATCGATCGCTGGATGCAGTCCGGCGGCGGTATCCGCCGGTACGGCGCTGACGCCGCTCGCCGGCTGCGCCTTCGCCGCGGCGCTTTCGGCCACCGCCTGCTTCGGAACCAGGACCGTCGTATCCTGCTTCTTTGCGTCCTTCGAGATCATGTCGCAGGCACTCAGCGACGCGGCCGAGCAAGCGGCGATGAGCATCGCTGCGGAATGGCGCATTTTGATTCCTGGCTAGAGTTCGAATCTCGAAGAGGGCAAAGGCCACGCCATGTATGCAACCGTGTCGTGTGCCTGCCCCCTCCCCAGCCCCCCACCCCCAAACCCTTCCTCCTACCGATACCCCGCAGCCTGCATCCCAAAAAGCTCGCCGTACAGCCCGCCCGCGCTCACCAGCTGCTCGTGCGAGCCATCTTCGACGACCTCGCCATCGCGCAGGACGATGATCCTGTCAGCCATGCGTACCGTCGAAAAGCGATGGGAGATCAGCACCGCCATCCGGCCGGCGACGAGCTCGGCGAAGCGCATGAACACTTCGTATTCCGCGCGCGCGTCAAGCGCCGCGGTGGGCTCGTCGAGGATCAACAGCTGGGCGTCGCGCATGTACGAGCGCGCGAGCGCGATCTTCTGCCATTCGCCGCCGGAGAGATCCACACCGCCATCGAATCGGCGCCCGAGCATTTGCCGGTAGCCGCCCTCGAGTCGTGACAGCAGCGACGACGCCAGCGATTTGTCGGCGGCATCCTGAATCGCGGCCGGCACCGCGTGATCGCCGTTCTGGCCGGCCTCACCTCCCACGCCCGGCGCGAGTGCCTCGGCGCCGCCGAACCGGCGCGCGCTATCTATTTGGCCGAGATACGCCTGCACCTCGTCGATGCGGCCGACGCCGATGTTTTCATCGAAGCGCATGTCGTAGCGCACGAAGTCCTGGAAGATCACGCCGATCGCCTCTCGAACCGACGCGAGATCATATTCGCGCAGGTCGCGACCGTCGAGCAGAATGCGTCCTTCGTTCGGATCGTAGAGCCGGGCAAGCAGCTTGGTGAGGGTCGTCTTCCCCGCGCCGTTCTCGCCGACGAACGCGACGCGCTCGCCGTGACCAAGGTGGAAGCTCACGTGGCGGACGGCCCACCGCTCGCTGCCGGGATACTTGAATCCGACATCCTCGAACACGAAGCCGTCGCGAATTGGCGACGGGACGCTCGGCGAGCCGGGCGCCGACGTGATCGCCGGCCGCATGGCGAAGAAATCGAACATGTCCTTCAGGTAGAGACTCTGCTGATAGATGTCGCTCGCGGCGAACAGCAGCCGCTGAATCAGATCGCGGCTCCGCATGAAGCTCGCGGCAAGAAAGGTCAGCGTGCCGATGCTCAGCGCGCCGTCGATGGTGCGCAGCAGAATCACGACGTACGCCGCGTAGTATCCAAGGCTGCCGAGCACCGCCAGCGCGGCGCCTACCAGTGCTTTTCGCCTTGCCAACTTGCGATTCTGCTCGAAGAACGCCGTCGACAGCGCGCGGAAGCGGTCGATGAGATAGGGCGAGAGACCGAACATCTGGATCTCTTTCGCCGTCTCGTCGCTCGCCCCCAGATAGCGCAGATAGTCGAGCAGCCGGCGTTCGGGGGTCCATCGAAACGCGAGCGAGTATTCGCGTGCCGCGTAGTGCGCTTCGCCAAGAAAGCTCGGGATCACGGCGATCACCAACAGCAGCACGAGCCACGGGTTGAAGACGAGCAGTGCGCCGCCGAGCGATGCCAGCGTGATGCCGTCCTGAAAGACAGCATAGAGTTGGCTGAGCAATCCCACCCGACCCGTCGTCTGACGCCGCGCGCGCTCGAGCTGGTCGTAGAACGCCGGATCCTCGAAGTGGTAGAGGTCGAGCGTTGCCGCGTGCTCCATGAGCCGTACGCTGGTCCGGTTGGCGAACAGATCGCCCAATTGGCTCTCGACGAGCGACGATGAGCGCGACAGGAGGTCGGACAGCAGCATCAGCGCGAATTCCAGCGCCACCAGCTGCCAGAGCCGGTGCGCGGTCGCCGTATGCGCGCGCACGCCGAGTATCGTGTCGATGATGAGCTTGCTCACCCAGAGCACCGACACCGGCACGAAGGCGCGGATGAGACGCAACCCGCCCATGGCCAGGGTGTATCCCTTGTGCGTCTCCCACACCATCTCGAGCAGTGGCGGAATGTATCTGAGCGCGCGAATGCGCTCGCGCCAGGTGGTAGACTCCGCCGAATCAGCGCGCGCCCGCCGGCCGGGCCCTCGAGCAAGAGGTGCAGTCATGAGGGGAAGATAGCCGCCGAATGATGGTCGCAGACCGCCATCGCCTTAACCTCGAGGGCGCACCATCGTCTACCGAGTGAACCTTTCACCGCTGCCGCGGGCACCCTTATGTCGAAGCTCCTGACCGTCGTCGCGCTCGGCGCGGCCCTAACCATTGTTCCGGCGTTCACGAATCCCGCGGGGACTGGACCCGCGACTCGGGAGCAAACCGCCGACGAGCAAGTGAAGCACGTCCTCAACCGCCTCGCCTTCGGCCCGCGTCCCGGCGAGTACGAGCGCGTGCGCGCCATGGGGGTCGACAAGTGGATCGATGCGCAGCTGCGTCCGGATCGCATCGATGATCGGGCCGCCGAGGAGTTCATCGCGTCGCACTTCCCGGCGGCCCGCATGTCGCCCGGCGATCTCATGTCGCAGTATCCGATGGTCAACGCGGCGCAGCTCGCGCGCCGCGCGCAGGGAAAGCAGCTCACGCGCGAGGACTCTGTGCAGTTCATGCAAACCGCGCGGCGCAACTATCAGTTCATCGGCCAGTTGATGAGCGAGCGTATCGCACGCGCCGAAATTTCGGAGCGCCAGCTCGATGATGTGATGACCGAATTCTGGCTCAATCACTTCAACGTCTTCGTTGCCAAGGGACAGCCGGAGCGCTATTTCCTGGCCGACTACGAGTCGAACGTCATCCGCCCGCGCGCGATGGGAAAATTTCACGATCTGCTCGAGGCGGTTGCCAAGAGTCCTGCAATGCTGTTCTACCTCGACAACTGGGAGAGCATGCGCGACTCGACCCGGCCCGCACTCGCGCAGGACAATCGCGCGGGGATGCGACTCGGCGGCGGCGCATTGCGCCGGCGGCCTGGCGCGTTCGGGGGACGCGGCATCGGGATGAACGGCATGGGCGACCCGCGACGCGATTCGTTGATGCAGCTCGCGGCGCAGCGTCGTCCCAAGGGGCTCAATGAAAATTACGGACGCGAGCTGCTCGAACTGCACACGCTCGGCGTCGATGGCGGATACACACAGCAGGACGTGATCAATGCCGCGCGCGCGCTCACCGGTTGGACCATCGACCGGCCGCGGCAGGATGCGGAATTCGTCTTCCGCGCGCAGATGCACGATGCGGGGGAGAAGATCGTGCTCGGCCACGCTATGCCGGCGGGACGCGGCATGGAGGACGGCGAGGAGCTGCTGAGAATCGTCGCCACCCACCCGGCGACGGCGCGTTTCATCGCCACCAAGCTCGTGCGCCGCTTCGTGAGCGATTCGGCGCCCAAGGCGCTGGTGGACCGCGCGGCGGCGACCTTCACGCGGACCGACGGCGACATTCGCGAAGTCGTTCGCACGATCGTGACGAGCGACGAGTTCTTTTCGCGCGCCGCCTACAAGTCGAAGGTGAAGTCGCCGTTCGAGCTGGTGGTGAGCGCGCGACGCGCCGTCGGCGCGCAGCCCGACACCACGCCGCGGACCGCGGCGATCATCGCACGGCTCGGCCAGCCGATGTACGGGCACCAGGCTCCCGACGGCTATCCTGACGTCGGCGACGCCTGGATCAACACCGGTTCGATTCTCAATCGCATCAACTTCGGGCTCGCTCTCGCGGCGGGAAGAGTGCCTGGCGTGTCGGCCAACGGTTGGCCGGATGCCAACGCGTTGGCGCGGGCGCCGCGCGACTCGCAGGTCGATGGCGTCATCCGCACCTTCCTGCGCGGAGAAGCATCGCCGGATACGCGGAAGATCCTGCTGTCGGGCACCAATCCGCTGGCGGCCAGCGCCGCGGCGGTCGACACACTGACGGCCGACGACACGGAGCCGATGATGCGCGGAAAACAGAACAACAATCTGCCGGGAGCGCGCAAGCTCGGACTGCCATCCGGTGATCCACTCGGCCGCGGCAGTCCGCAACTGTCGGGTCTCACGCAAATCGTTGGGTTGGCCTTTGGCGCACCTGAGTTCCAGAGACGATAGCTGACATCCGACATCTACCATCTGACGTCTGAGTTTATCCATGAATCGCAGAGTCTTTATGAAAGCCGGCGCGATGTCGCTGGTAACGATGGGGCTCAACCCCACCTTTCTTCGCCGCGCCGTATTTGCCCAAGGATTGCCTGGCGGTACGAAGGGCAAGATTCTCATCTGCCTGTTCCAGCGCGGCGCGGCGGACGCGCTCAACATCGTCGTGCCGCACGGCGAGGCGGAGTACTATCGGCTGCGCCCCAACATCGGCATCCCGCGTCCCGGTACGCTCTCGGCCGGGCCGGCCGGTGTGATGGGCAACGCCAACTCGGTCGGCGCCATCGATCTCGATGGATTCTTCGGCCTTCATCCATCGCTCGCACCGATGAAAGAGCTGTACGACCGCGGGCTGCTCGCGCCGGTGCACGCCGTCGGCAGTCCGAGCAATACGCGCTCGCACTTCGACGCGCAGGACTACATGGAGACCGGCACGCCGGACAACAAAGGCACGTCGGACGGCTGGCTCAACCGCTATCTGGCCGTGCGCGGCACCTGCGCGGAATGCCAGAAGCCCTCGGCGTTCAATGCCGTGGCGTTCGCGTCGCAGACGCCGCGCATCCTCGAGGGGCCGGCACCGACCATCGCGATGGCGAGTCTCGACGACTTCACCGTTCGCGCCACGGGATCGGACGTGCAGCGCCTCGAAGCGCTCTACCGCACCGGCTCAGCCGATCTCATTCATGGAGCTGGGGCGGAAACCTTCGATGCTGTGAAGATGTTGAAGAGCGCGAATCCGCAGCAGTATCAGCCGGCGAATGGCGCCAACTATCCGAATTCGCCCTTCGCACGCTCGCTGAAGCAGATCGCGCAGCTGATCAAGTCGAACGTCGGCCTCGAGGTCGCCTTCGCCGACGTCGGCGGGTGGGACACGCATGTGCAGCAGGGAGCGGCGACCGGCCAGCTCGCGAACCGGCTTGGCGATTTCGCCCAGTCCATCAGTGCTCTCGTCGCCGACCTCGGCGAAAAGATGGGCGATGTCGTCATCGTCACGATGTCGGAGTTCGGCCGCATGGCGCGGCAGAACGGCACCGGCGGCACCGACCACGGACATGCGGGCGCCCTCTTCGTCATCGGCGGCGAGGTGAAGGGCCACAAGGTCTACGGCAAATGGCCGGGCCTCGCCCGCGAGCAATTGTATGAGGGCCGCGATCTCGCTCTCACCACCGACTTCCGCACCGTCTTCGCCGAGATTCTATCGAAGCACCTCGGGGCGCACGGCAGCGAGAAAATTTTTCCCGGATTCGATGCGAAGCAGGGCTGGCTCGGAGTGGTGTAGCCGCAGATCGGCTGCCGGACAACCACAAGAGCAGCCGCAGATTTACGCAGATGAACACAGATGAACGCAGATACAGCACGCCGCTCCACTCGATTGACATCAAGCGGGTTGGTAGCGTGCTGTTTCTGCGTTTATCTGCGTAAATCTGCGGCTGCTTTTTGCTCTTGCATCTGCGGCCGCTCTCCGGTGAGCAGAGGCCCTAAAAGCGGAACAGCTTCTTGATCGCCGTCCCGACGCGATCGGGCAGCTCCCGCATCCACATCTCGTTCGGATCGCCGTGCTCGTGGCAGATGCTCTGCGGCTCCGTGCCGGGCTTGAACCATTCACGCTGCGTGATAGGACACCACTGTCCGGCGAGATCGCCCGTTTCGGCGTCGATGGTGCGCTCGATCAGCCCCTCTGGTGGTTGCCACGCCTCGCGGGATAGAGCGGGCTCGCGCCAGCCAGTGAGATAGAACTTCGCCCACGCGGGGGCGGCGAGCCGCCCGCCGGACGCGTCGTCGGAGATGGGCTTAGGCGTGTCGAAGCCGAACCATACGGCGGCCACCAGCGTCGGCGTATATCCGACGAACCAGACATCGGCGCCATTGTTGGTCGTTCCGGTTTTGCCGGCCACCAGACCGTCGACGCCCATCTGCCGCACCACGCGGCCCGTGCCCTCGTCGACCACCGACTCGAGCATCGACGTCAGTTGATACGCGTCGCGCGCGTCGATCACGCGCAACGGCGCGGCTTTCAGCGGAGCGCTCCAGAGCAGCGCCCCACCGGCGCCCTCGATCCGTTTGACGAGTGCCGGTTGAATGCGAAGGCCACCATTGGCAAAGGTCGCGTACGCCGAGGCCAGCTCGAGCGGTGTCACCTCGAGCGCGCCGAGCGCGATCGACGGAACGGGATTCAGCTTGCTGGTGATACCCGCCAGGTGCGCAACGTCGGCGACGCGCGACTCGCCCACGGCGTGGCTCACGCGCACCGTCGCCGCATTGGCGGAGTGCACGAGCGCGCGGCGGAGCGTCACCCGTCCGAGGTATTCGTCCCCGAAATTCGACGGCCGCCAATGCAGACCCGGCGCGTCGATCTGTACCGGTGAATCGTCGACCATCGTCGCCGGCGAATAGCCCGATGCCAATGCGGCCGCGTAGACGAACGGCTTGAACGCCGAGCCCGGCTGCCGGTGCGCGCCGAAGGCGCGATTGAATCCTTTTCGTTCATACTCGCGCCCGCCGACCACCGCGCGCATCTCCCCGTTCCGCGGGTCGAGCGCGATCAGCGCGCCCTGCACGCGATCGCCGCGCGCGTGGCCGCTCCATTCGCTCTCCCGCTGAATTTGCGCCGCCTGCGTCGCGACCGCGCGCTCGGCGGCGCGCTGCGCGCGTGCGTCGAGCGTGGTGTACACGGTGACATCGCCGACATCGGGCGCGCCGCCGAGCACGGAATCGACGAACGCGCGCACGATGTCGACCGCGTAGGAATTCACCTGCGCGGGACGCCACTCGTCATTCGCCACTCTCACCGGACGTTCGGCGGCGCGCCGGGCGCGATCCTCGCTCAGGTAGCCATCGCGCAACATGAGGGAGAGCACGAGATCGCGCCGCGCCTCGGCGCGATCGACATCGCGGCGCGGCGTGTACGTAGACGGCCCCTTGGGCAGCGCGGCGAGCATTGCGCCCTCGCTCACATTCAGCTTGTCGATGCTCTTGCCGAACAGATCGCGGCTGGCCGCTTCGACGCCGTACACGCCGTTGCCGAGGTAGATGACGTTGAGGTAGAGCTCGAGAATCTGGTCCTTGGTCAGATTGCGCTCGAGCAGCCGCGCAATACGCAGCTCGACCAATTTGCGCCGCAGCGAGCGCTCGGTGGCGCGCTGGCGCGTGAAGGTATTGCGGGCCACCTGCATCGTGATCGTGCTGAACCCTTCACGTACGCCGAGCGACCGCACGTTGCGCACGGACGCACGGAGCACCGAGCGCCAATCGACGCCGTGGTGCTGGTAGAATCGGCGATCCTCCGTGGCAACGAAGGCTTGGCGTACGTGAGACGGGATGCGTGCCAGGGGCACGTTCACCCGCCGCACGTATTCGAGACGTCCGATGAGGACGCCGTTCCGGTCGACCACCTTGCTTCCTTCCGGCGGCCGGAACGCCTGAATGTCGCCGGTGGAGGGACAGCCGGCGAAACCGCACGTCCCTAGCCAGACGTCGAAGGCGACGATGCCCGAGACGGCGCCAGCGACGACGAGGAGCGACCGCCAATGAGCCCGCATCCACGTCCGCGCCGGCCGCGCCCCGTCGGCGCGGCAGCGGCGAGGGATGGAGCGGACCATGTCGGTCCAACGGGCGAGGAGTGGTCGCGGCATCTATTAGGTTAGTACCGCGCCTCCCCCCGCCAGGTTTCTTTTGTGCGGCGAAGGTGCGTCTAACCTTGCGCCGCTTTCTCTCACCAATCGTGCGAATGCTCAGTCGCTGTCAGCCCCTGGTTCTCATTGCGTTTCTGACGGCGGCGTGTCGCGGTGAGGCGCCCCGCTCCGCTGCCAGCGCGGGAGACGTCGCGCTCACGCAGACGACGCGCGCGCCCAACCATCTCGGCCGGGTACTCGTGCTCGAGTACCACCTGATCGGAGATCACGAGGGTCTGTACTCCGTCACCCGAGAGCATTTTCGCAATGATCTCGAGATGCTGTACAAGAGCGGATACCGCCCGATCACCGTGCGGGATCTGATCGACAAGAAGATCGAAATACCGGCGGGGATGTCCCCGGTCGCGTTCACCTTCGACGATGCATCGCCGGAGCAGTTTCGCTACGTGGAGCGCGACGGCAAACTCGAGGTCGATCCGACGAGCGGCATCGGCATCTGGCTCGATTTCGCGAAGACGCACCCTGGTTGGACGAACCGCGCCACGTTTTGTGTGCTGCCCGGAGCGGCGGCGGGCCACAATTTCTTCGGCGATCGGGGCGTTCAGGGACAGAAGTCGGAGTGGCGATTCCGCAAGGTGAAATGGCTCGCCGATCAAGGATTCGAGCTGTGCGACCACACGCTGTGGCATGCGAACCTGGCCAAGTACAGCGACGCGGTGGTGCAGGAGCAGATCGCGCGCGGCGCACTGGCCATCGATTCGGCCGTTCCCGGCTATAAGGTGCGCACCTTTGCGTTGCCGCAGGGCGCATGGCCGAAGAACCGGACACTGGCACACGAGGGGTCGTGGCGCGATCCGAAGAGCGGCAAGGTGGTCACCTACAAGTTCGACGCGATTCTCGAGGTCGGCGGCGGCGCGTCGAAGAGCCCGTTCGACGCGCAGTTCGATCCGCTGCGGCTGTCACGCTTTCAGGTTATCGGGAGCTCGCTCGAGAAGGCGCTGGCGACACTGGACAAGACGGGCACCCGCTACGTCGCCGGGGCGGAGCCAAAGAGCTCGGCCAAGCGCTAGCGATTTCGCTAGAGCTTCCAGCTCGCAAGCGTGGAGATCGCGCGCTCCAGCGCGGAACGCTGCTCGGGATGTGTCGCCGTCGCGAGCAACTCGCGATACGTCTTGATGGCGAGCGCCAGCGCATCGGCGTCGTGCTCCGCCCCGGCGAGACTCGACGCGTTGTCGGCGAGGGTCGCACGAGCGAGGTCGTCGGCCGGAAACCGTTCCGTCACCTGGCGCCAACGCTCGGTACGCGCGCGCGGATTCGACTCGGCCAGTGCCCAGAGATGCCACGCGCCACGCTGCTCAGGGTCGGACGCGATGGCGCGCGATGCCAGCTGCTCGACCGCTTCGGGGCCGCGCCCGGAAAGCCAGTAGGCGTTCGCGAGCACAATCAGCGCGCGGGCATTCTGCGGCTCCCGCGCGACGATCGTTTCATAGATTGGGCCGGCCACTTCGGGGATGTCGCGAAAGGGTTCGGCCCCCGCGATCAGCGCGTCGACGCTCGACGACCGGGCGATCTCGTCGAGCCGGCCAAGGAGCTCGTCGACATCGTTGCCCTGGCGGTAGGCTTCGACGGCCAGGGCAATTTCGGCCGCGGGGTCGATTGGGGAGGCGATCATGGTTAGATTGAAAGTTATCCTCCCCATGGAGACAGTGTCACCCCGTGTCTGACGCCGCGCCGCACGACCCGCGCGCGAGGGATGCCGTAGCGCAGCTGATCGAGCTGCAAAAGGCGACCGGACGCCTCCAGCATGAGATCAACAATCCGCTTGCGGCGCTGCTCGCCGAAGCGCAGCTGTTGGGCCTCGAGCAGACGCTGGGCGACGAGCATCAAAAAACGGTCGCGCGCATCATTGATCTCACGCGCCGGGTCGCCGATTCGGTGCGAAAATTCGATGAGCTGCGCGGTGAGCGCACGGTCGAGCGGTAGGCGCAGATAGTCGGAGGGGGTCACGAGCGGCCGCGAAGGCCTATTTACCAGTCGGGAGTTGCGGAATTCGGGGCAATTGGCGATAATCGTGGGGGCCGTCCGATGCGTCTAGGCTCGGACCTGCCAGCTCGCAGCGCCTGCAGGCTTTGCTCCCCCCCTCGGTTCGAAGTCGAGCGCCGGGATCCTGACCTGCGGACACAGTAAAGCGCGAGCATCACCTCCCTTCGTCGACCGACCGACACGATCGCTGGGCTTCGTTTCAGCGCATCCGCAGGTCGTGTCACGGCGGCGACCCTGTCCGACTTTTTGCAGGTACAGGCAGAGCGCGGTTGTCGCCTCAGGCGCGACGAGCCAGACCAGATACTTTTTCGCAGTGTGCACAGTGCCCGGGGCGTTATGTGCTCCGTCGCGTGTGCAGGCAGGATTCACCCATGACACACAGAGTTGCATGAACGAACGTCGACGCCCGCCTCGGCGCGGCCGCGGGCAGCGCCCGCAATCCGGTCCGCCAATCGATCCCATCGATGGTGTGGACTCCAGCCCCTACCTCGACGACGCGCCGATTTCCGGCACGACCGTCGCGCCGACCGACGACAGTGGCGGCACTTCACCAAGCAGTAGCGTGCGCGATGTCGAGCCGAGCGCCAACGGCTCGGATACGCGGCCTTCGAGCGACGTCGGAAGCGTTGCCCCGATGTCATCGCCAGCCGACGGATCCTCCGGCCGACCGGGCGACCGCGACGGGCCGGAGCAGTCGCAAGACAACCCGGCGCCAAGCCAACAGCAGCAGCAGCAGCACCAGCCGCGACAGCAGAACCACCAGCGTGGTCCCGATCGGAATAATCGCAACGAGCCGCGACAAGGGGGCGGCGGGGCGGGCGGGAACTTCAACAACAACAACAATGGTCGCCGGGGCAGACGGGGGCGCGGGCGAGGCGGACCGCGGCCAGAGCAAGCGGGCGTCGCCGCACCCGTGGCGGCGGTCGCGGCCGATGCGACGACGACGGGCTGGTTCGATTCGTCGCGAGAGGGCGGATTCATTCGCAAGGCCGAGGCGAGCTATCTCCCCATGCCGACCGATGCCTTCGTCCCACCGACGGTAGTAAAGCAGTTTTCGCTGCGTCGCGGCGATGCGATCGAGGCGACGACGGGGCGCGATCATCGAGGCCGCACGACGGTCGTCGATCTTACCACGGTGAACGGCGCGGAGCCCACGACGGCGGCCCGCAGGCCCGACTTCAGCTCACTGACCGCGTCCTACCCCGAGCGCAAGCTCACGCTCGAGACGGGTCGCTCGGCGAAGGGGGGTCCTGAGCTCACGAGACGTTCGATCGATCTCATTGCGCCAATTGGCTACGGCCAGCGTGCGCTGATCGTCGCGCCGGCGCGCGCGGGAAAGACGATGCTCCTGCAGGCGATCACGGAAGGTGTGGCAATCAACCATCCCGAGGCTACGCTGCTGGTGCTACTGGTTGACGAGCGTCCGGAAGAAGTGAGCGAGATGATCTCCTGGGGACGAGGCGAGGTGGTGGCATCGAGCTTCGACGAGCCGGCCGACCGTCACGTCGACGTCGCCGACATGGTGTTGGAGCACGCGCGGCGCCAGGTCGAGCTCGGCAAGGACGTGGTGATCGTGCTCGACTCGATAACCCGTCTCGCCCGGGCGCACAACACGGCCGAGCGCGGAACGGGACGCACGCTGTCGGGCGGCCTCGACGCGACGGCGATGGCGCGTCCGAAGGCGTTTTTCGGATCGGCGCGATCGGTGGCGCCGCAGCACGGCGGCGGGTCGCTCACGATCATCGCGACGGCGCTGGTCGAAACGGGCTCGCGCATGGACGACGTGATCTTCGAGGAGTTCAAAGGCACCGGCAACTGCGAGATCAAGCTCGACCGTTCGCTTGCCGAGAAGCGCATCTTCCCCGCGATCGACATCGCGACGAGCGGAACGCGACGGGAAGAGAAGCTATTCAAGCCGGAGCAGCTCGAGCACGTCTTCCTACTCCGCCGAGGACTGCATCAGATGCCTCCGCAGTCCGCGATGGAGTGGTTGATCAAGCGGATTGCGAGCACGACGGGCAACGATTCGCTGCTCGCGGGCTTGTAAGATTTTCCCGTGAGCCGCGTCGTGGCGCATCGCGGTGTGACGCGTGAGGCGCTTTTCCGCGAGCTCCGGACATCGCTTGCACGAGTGGGAACCGCTAGCGGGCCCGCGGCTTGCTATACTGCGCCGCGTATGCGACGTAGGCGAAACACCACGGCAATCCACGCTGTCGTGCTCGTGGCGGCGTTGGGCCTCTCGCACAATGCCGCATCCGCGCTCGGCCAGGCAAGAAGCAACCCGGACCAACGCGAATCGCCCGAGGTCGTCCGGCTCAACCTGAACGGCGTGAAGAGCGTCGATCGGACCGACCTCCAGCGCAGCTTGTCGACGGACGTTTCGAGCTGCAAGAGTGTTCTCGTCTATCCGTTCTGCAAGGCTAGCCATTCGAAGGTCTGGTGGAAGCTCGCCTACTTCGACGACATCGAATTCCGCCGCGACGTTCTGCGCATCAAGGTCTACTACTACAAGCGCGGGTTTCGAGAAACCGAAGTCGATACCCTTACCCGGCGCGAGGGGCGTGGGCTGAGCGTCACGTTCAGGATCACGGAAGGTGCGCCGACGCTCGTGCGAGTGGTGCGCGTGAACGGAGCGGAGCCCCCGCTCGTCGCGTCGACGATCACCGCCGACATGCAGATTCGCACGGCCAAGCCGCTCGATCTGTTGTTGGTCGACTCGAGCGCGCTCCTGCTTCGGAACTCATTGTGGAATGTGGGGCACGCCGACGCGGTGATCACACCCGCCATCACGGTGGACGACACGAACCGCGCGGCGAATGTGCGCTTCGATGTCGATCCGAAATGGCGCGCCAGGGTGGCGTCGATCGTCATCACGGGCAACGACAAGATTCATGAGCGCACCATCCGCCGGTCGCTGACGTTCAAGGAAGGCGATGCATACCGGCTCTTCGAGCTGAACCGAAGCCTGCGTAATTTGTACGAGTCGAACCTGTTTCGGCGGGCAAGCATCCAGACGGTCACCGGCGACAGCGCCAAGCAGGTCACCGTGCAGGTGCAGGAAGCCCCCCTTCGCTCCGTGCGCTCGAGCTTCGGCTTCAACACGATCGATTTCTTTCAAGCTGAAGAGCGGTTCACGCAGTTCAATTTCTTCGGCGGAGCCCGGCGCCTGGAGTTACGAGGCGTGGTTGGCAATCTCGGCGCGCGGCAGCTTCAGGACTCGCGTCTCTTTCGCCGGCCGAACACGAGGGGCGAGAGCACGTATTTACAACCGACGTTCGAGCTGAGCGCGGACGTCACACAGCCGTGGTTCGCAGGATCGAACACCTCGCTGGGACTGAGCGCATTCGCGCACCGCCGCAGCGCAGCCGGCATCTTCGTCGACAACGGGTTCGGTACGAGCGCGACCGCGACGCGCCAGATTTCCGACCGTGTTCCACTGGTGCTCAACTACCGATTCGAGATCTCGAAGGTGTCGGCCGGGGACGTGTACTTCTGCCAATTCTTCGGCGTGTGCGAGGTGGGGGTGATCGGCGCGCTCAGGGAAGCGCACCGGCTCTCACCGATCAGCCTCAGCTTCTATGCCGACCGTTCCGACGACGTGTTCAGGCCGCGCTCCGGATTCGTCACCCGGGCGGAATTCGAGCACGCCAACAGCTACACGCTCTCGGACTACCACTACGTCCGGGGGTCGGGAGCGTTCACGAAGTTCTGGGCGATTGGCAGAACCTGGTCGTTGGCGACTCGCGCCGGCGCCGGCTACGTTCGGAGCCTCGCGAGCACCGGCAGTGCCGTCGGTGGGGATGCGGCGACCGGGCGCGAGATCATTCACCCGCGCAAGCGCTTCTATGCGGGCGGTTCGCAGTCGGTGCGTGGCTATGCAGAAAATCAGCTCGGGCCGCGCATTCTCACCATTGACCCGGCGCTCCTGTTCAAGGTCGACACCACCCTATCCATGGCGGCGATTTGCGAGCGTACCGCCGACGGCGGCGTTGCGTGCCCGCAGCGGCGCATTGACGACATCAAGGCGACGTTCTTTCAGCCTCGTCCGCTTGGCGGCTCGTCGCTCGTGGAGGGGAACATCGAGCTACGCTTACCCCTCGACAATCTCTTCAAGGATCTCGGCGCGGCGATATTCGTCGATGGCGCATTCGTCGGCGAAGGCGCGCTGAGCGGGATCGCGAAGGGAAAGGGGGCCATCACCCCGGGGGTCGGCTTCCGCTACTACACGTCGGCCGGCGCCATACGCATCGACCTGGGCGTTCGCCCCACGCTCAGAGAAAATCTGTCCGTTGTGACGGAAGTGACGGACGGGGTCGAGAAGCGGTCGCAGATTGTCACCGTGAAGACTCTCGAGACGGGTCGCGACGTCACCAAGAGCTACAGTCCGATCAGCGGTAATGGCTTTCTGACCCAGATCTTCAATCGGCTGCAGCTCCACCTCTCCATCGGACAGGCGTTCTGATGCGAAAGGTGCTCGCCATCGCCGCCGGCGTGATCGTGACGCTCATGGTGGTCGTACTGGTGGCGATCAGCGTCGTCACGAACAGCGACTGGGGGCACGAGCGCGTACGGCGCTTTGCGCTCAAGACGCTGGGCGGATCGGCGCACGGAATCGTGCGCATCGGCAAGGTGAGCGGCAACTTGCTGAATGGCACGACGATCTCGGACATCACCATCTCCGACAGCGCGGGCAATCCCTTCATCGCGGTCGACAGCGTGCATGCCCGCTACCGGATCGGCGCGCTTCTACGCAAGCGGATCAATCTGAGCGACGTGCGGATCGTGCACCTGGTGCTCGTGCTCGACAAGCACACCGGCGGCGACTGGAACTACAGACAAATCTTTCCGTCCGACACCACGCCTCACGCCAGCAGCGGCCCGGGACTTCTGAGCTGGATCGACCTGCGCCGCGTGGCGCTCGTGAACAGCCGCATTCTGGTCCGCGCGCCGTGGGCACCGAGCGATTCGCTCAAGGGCGCCGCACGCGACAGCGCCGTGTCGGTGGCGTTGAGCACCGAGAGTCGCAGCCGCATCGAGCGCGCCGGCACTGGCTACCAGAAGGTGATGGATTTCCGGGCGATCAATGCCTCGATGCCGAGGCTGCGGTTGGCCGATCCGGATAGCGCGGCGCGCATCTTCGACATCGCCTCGCTGAGCATGGTGGCCGAGCCGTTCCGTCCTCCCGTGGCGACGGTGCGCGATCTCTCGGGCACCTTCTTGATGTTGAACGACTCGCTCTGGTTTCGCGGCATGCGCGCATCGCTCGAGGCGTCGCGCATCTCGGGGGACGGCAACTATCTCATCACGCCGGGCGACATCGCGCTGGCGCTCCATGCCGATACGATCGCGCTGGCCGACCTGCGCTGGCTTTATCCTCGTTTGCCCTCGAGCGGCGGCGGCACGCTCGACTTCGCCATGCGCACCAGTGGTGCGATGAGCGACTTCAACGCGCGGCACGCCAGGTTGGCGGCGCAGGGCGGGACGATCGGCGGCGACTTCGGACTGGCGCTCACCGACACGCTCGCCTTCCACGATACGCATCTCACCTTTGCGAACTTCGACACGCGACTGATCGAGCAGCTCGTGCCCGCCCTCAAGCTGCCGCGGCGCGGCACCCTTGGCGGACGCGCCTCCCTCGCCGGATCGACGCGAGCGCTGCGCATCGATTCTGATGTCGCATTCGATGATACGCGCTCGGGGCGCAGCCGGATCGTCGCCGCGGGCGAGGTCGGGTTTAGCGCGGGCGTGTCGGCACGCGCACTGCATCTCCGGCTCGAGCCGCTGCAGGTCGACCTCGCGCGCATCGGGATGCCATCATTGCCCATTGGCGGCACGGTGATCGGTACGGCGACGCTCGATGGCTCGACCAAGACACGGTTGCTGGCCGTTGGCGATCTCGTGCACAGCGACCGCGGCGCCGTATCGCATCTGACGGGGCGCGCGACCATCGCCTTCGCGGGCGATAAGCGAATGGACATCGACCTTCAGGCGCGACCGCTGGCGCTGGCCACGGTCGGACGATTCGCGACGGCGGCGGGGCTGACCGGGGCGGTGAGTGGACCGATCACCGTGCACGGTCCGTTCGGCAACTTGGTGGTCGACTCCGATTTACGACTCCCTGACGGCGGCGCGATCATCACGCGCGGCACCCTCGACATCGCGAGCGCGGAGAAGGGCTACGACCTGTCGACACGCATGACGGTGTTCAATCTGCGCTCCGTGACGACCAAGGCGCCGCCGACATCCTTGACGGCCGTCGCGACGGCGAAGGGTCGCGGCTTCAGTCCCGCGACGATGCGCGCCGCCTTCGCCGCGGACCTCCAGCACTCGGATATCGACAGCGTGGGTGTCGACACCGTGCACCTGCGTATGGCGGTGGCGGAGGGTGTGGCGACCGTCGATTCGACGAGCTTCGGGACGAGCTTCGCGCGCGCGCTGCTGAACGGAACCTTCGGGCTGACGGCCGGCCGAACGGGAACGCTCGCCTACACGGTACAGGTCGATTCGCTGAACGGCGTGCGGCGTTGGCTCCCGAAGGCCGACACCGTGGTCGTAGTGCCGCGGCCGGGACGCATGGCGCGGGCGCTCGATCGCGCACGTCGCGACTCCGTCGCGTTCGCGCGCCGTAGCGAGATCGCGACGATGGCGACGGGCCATGCTCCGACCGCGCCGCGCATCAAGATCGACACCGTCGCGCCGGTGCGCGCCGACTCGCTCGGTGGCTCGCTGTACGCCGCGGGCGTGCTGCGCGGGAACATCGCCGACTTCGACGTGCGCGGGCGGGCGCTGGTGGATCGAATCGTCGCGCGCGGCAACACCATGCGACGTGGCAAGCTCGAGTACGCCTGGACCTCGGCGCGCACCAAAGACAACGCCATCGTCCTCGCCGCGAGCGTGGACTCGGCGCAGGTGCTCGGGCTTTCGCTCGACAGCGCGGATGTGCGCGTGGCGTACCAGCGTGATTCGGCGCACGTGGAGCTGGTGGTGGTGCAGGACACCGGCCTTCGCTACGCGGCAAATGCCGATCTGGCCGTACACGCCGATCACAACGAGCTGCACCTTCGCAACGTCGCGCTCCAGTTCGACACCACCGTGTTTCGCTCGGTCGGACAGGGCGCGGTGCATTGGGGGCCCAACGGGATCGACCTTCGCACGATCGATCTCCGGAGCAAGGGCGGCGGCCGCGTATACGCCAACGGCCTCATCCCGACCAAGGGCGCCGCCAACGTCGACATCGTCGTGGAGGGTTTCGAGGTCGCCAACGTGATCGCGCTGTTGCAAAGCGACATCGCCGCGTCGGGAATTCTGTCGGTGGCGGCGCACCTTGGCGGGTCGCGCGAGAGCCCGGTGCTGCATGGCGCGCTCGGCATGACGCGCGTGATGTACAGAGGAACCGGCGTACCCGACATTCGAACGCGCTTCGACTACGCGGATCGCTCACTCGCCGCCAGCGCCGACCTCATACGCGCGGGCAAACCGCTCGCCTCGGCGACCGCGACGCTTCCGCTCGATCTGGCCCTCGCCGGCCTGACTGGACCACGGCTCCCGGACCTGCCGATGACCGTCGACTTGCGGGCGGACAGTCTGCCGCTCGACGTGCTGCCCAGATTCACGGAATCGATCGCTGATCTCCAGGGTCGCCTGATCGGACGGCTGGCGGCGCGCGGCACCGTGAAGCATCCGCGCATGGCCGGCCAGTTTGCGCTCGATCTCGGCTCGCTACGAATCGTTTCGACCGGCACGCGGCTGAAAGACATCACGGGCGTGATCCGCATGGCGGGTGACTCCGTATTCGTCGACTCGATCGTCGGCCATGCCGGCGGAACGATACGATTGAACGGAACGCTCGGCATCGCCACGATCGCGCAGCCGTCGTTCGCGCTCGCCTTCGAAGCGCGAAACGCACGCTTGCTGGATACCGATCAAGGCCACATGAACGCGGACGTGACCGTGTCCGTCGCGGGCCCGTTTGACGCGGTGTCGGTGACCGGCGTGGCGACGGTGCGTAACGGCGTGTTCTACATCCCGGAATCGACGGGCAAGAAGACGATCAGCTCGAGCGACCCTACGCTGTTCCTGGTTGCCGATACGTCGATTGCGGCAGAGCGCGAGTTGCTGCCGAGCGAGTCGCCCCTGACCAAGAATTTGCAGGTGAACATTGGCGTCCAGATCATGACGGACACGTGGGTGCGAGCGACCGACGGCAACATCGAGATGTTCACGCCGCCCGACGAGGATCTGGCGATCAAGGTGAACCGCGCGAAGAACGCGGTGGTGCTCACCGGCGTGATTGCAACGGAGCGGGGCGAGTACGTCGTCGCGGGACGGCGGTTCCAGATCACGCGGGGCACCATCTCGTTCATCGGCGCCGACGTGAGAATCAACCCGCTGCTCCAGCTCGCGGGGGAGCACGAGGTGCAGCTTCCGGGACGCGAGGCGCTGGCGATCACGGTGCTGATCGGCGGCACGCTTCATCACCCGCGCATCACGCTCGAGAGCAACGCGCAGCCGCCGATTTCGCAGTCCGATCTGCTCAGCTACCTGGCGTTCGGCCGTTCCTCGTCCTCGCTGCTGACGCAGGAAGGGTCGAGCGTGTCGGGCACCGGTGGCGCGGGCGGCGGACTCGCCGGCACGGTGGCGGGACTGGCGGCGCGGCAGCTTGCGGGTGTCGCGCTCGGTGAGATCGCGCATCGCGTCGCGGGCGAAGCGGCACGCTCGCTGGGCGCGGACTACTTCAACATCACGCCGGCCGATGTGCCGGCGGAGCTGTCGAGCACCGGAATCGGCGGATTCCTGCGCGGCACCGAGTTCGAGGTTGGCAAATACACGAGCCGCGACACGTTCATCGGCCTGCAGGCGCGGCCCGCCCCCGACGCCGTGCCGGGCATCCGACTGGAACAGCGCATGGCGGCGGGCTTCCGGCTCCAGGCCAGCTTCGAGCCGCGCTATCTCCTGCGCGATCCCACGCTCAGCACGACGCAGCCGCCCGTGCCGACGGGAGTGTTTGGACTGTTTCTCATTCGAGAGGTACGCTGGTAGCTCGTTCTCAACTGCGCTGCGTGCTGCGTGCTGCGCCGTTACGGTTCAGCGTTTCCCGAACTCGTCCCATAGGCCCGCCACGGCTTTCATCCCCTTCACGAAATTCTCGTCGCTGAACCATTCGTTCGGCGCGTGCGCGTTTTCGCCGGGAAGGCCAAAGCCGATGAGGAGCACCGGCACGCGCAGAATGCTTTGGAAGTCCCCGACGACCGGAATCGAGCCGCCTTCACCGGTGATCACGGGCTCTTTTCCGAAGGCGGCGGCGAGGGCGCGCCGGGCGGCGTCGAAGAGCGGGCCCTCGAGCTCCGCGCGCCACGGGCGGCCGCCGTGCAGATGCGTGACGGTGACACTGACGCCGCGCGGCGCGACCCTGTGGACGTGCTCATCCATCAACTTCTCGATGTCATCGGGCGTTTGATCGGGCACGAGCCGGCAGCTTACCTTGGCCATCGCCTTCGCCGGTAGTACCGTTTTCGCGCCTTCGCCCGTGTACCCGCTGAGCAGGCCGTTCACCTCGCAGGTTGGGCGCGTCCAGATGCGCTCGAGCGTCGAAAACCCTTTCTCGCCTCCCAGCGCGGACGCGCCGACCTCGCGGAGGAATTCCCCTTCGTCGAATGGCAGCGAGCGAATCTGCCCGCGTGCAGTTTCATCCCATTCGCGCACCTTGTCATAGAAGCCGGGGATGGCGATGTGGCCGTCGGCGTCGTGCATCGTTGCCAGAATGCGCGCCAGCGCCATTGCCGGATTCACGACGGCCCCACCATAGCTCCCCGAGTGCAGATCGCCCGAGGGGCCTTGCACGTCGATCTGGAAGTACGCCAGGCCGCGCAGGGATGAAAGGATGGACGGCAGCCCCGGCGCGAACATCGACGAATCCGAGATCACAACGGCGTCGCACGCCAACCGGGCGGCGTGATGCTCGACGAACTGCGCCAGATGCTCGCTCCCGACCTCCTCCTCTCCCTCGGCGAGCACGATGACGTTGATCGGCAGCGCGCCGCGCGCGGCGAGATGCGCCTCGAGCGCTTTCACGTGCAGGAAGAGCTGGCCTTTGTCGTCAACCGAGCCGCGGGCGTAGATCTTCCCCTCGCGCACCGTCGGCTCGAAGGGAGGCGACGACCAGAGGTCGAGCGGCTCGGCGGGCTGCACGTCGTAGTGCCCGTAGATGAGAATCGTCGGCGCGCCCGCGCCGGCGTGGCGCCATTCGCCCAGGACCACCGGGTGCCCCGCGGTGGCGATGACCTCGGCCGTGAGGCCGGCCGACCGCAGCGACTGCGCCACCCACTCCGCGGCGCGTGCGGTGTCCCCGTTATGCTCCGACCGCGCGCTTACGCTAGGGATGCGGAGAAATTCGAACAGCTCGTCGTGGATGCGCTTGTCGTGCGTGGTCAGATAGCTGTCGAGATCGGTCGGCATCGATGATGATCGGTCAAGGTCGTAGGGCACGGCGCGGATGAACAAGATAGCGCTCCATCTGCGGCTATCGTGGCCAGCTCCCTCGCCAGCCACTCAAGATGTAGAACCGTCGTGTCTGAATCACCGACGATCCGCGGCGAAGCACGACGGAGTCGCCGCGCGTGATGGACTCGAAGTGTGGTCGCAGCGTCTCGATGACCGGATCCGCGGCAGCGATGTCGTCGCGCATGACGACGAGCGCATCGCCCACCTTGGCGCGATCCGGGAATCGCGGCCACAGATCATACTGGTTCGGGCGGCCGCCGAGATTGAGGGAGAAGACCGTTGGATGTCCCGCAAGGTGGTACGCAAGCTCCGACGATTCCTGATACCGATCGGTCGCGAGCCAGGCGCCGCGCGGTGCGAAGGCGCCCATGTCACGCGCGACTTCCTCCCAGCCATGTGCGCGCGCGATCGGATCGGAGCGAGGGCGGATCGGAAGCAGCGGATGCGCGACATGGGCGTAGATCACGACGGTCATCGTCAACGCGAGCCAGCACCCGGCACGCCACCATCGATCCGTGCGCGCGCTCGACGGAGCGGCGGCGAGGAGCGTGATGGCCGAGATGTAGGCGGGCGACGGCCAGTTCGGCTCGACCGAGCGTCGGAGCGCGGTGATGAAGAAGAAGAGAAAGGTCGCGGCGGTGATCGTAGCCAGGGTGCGTCGCCGAGGATCGTCGTCGCGCGCGAGGGTGCGCCAGATCGCGCCGGCGCCGAGCGCGAAGACGATTGGTGAGACGAGAAGAATCTGTCCGCCGATGAGCGACAGCTCGCGGTTCACCGCCGCGCCGGGCGCCGGCCGACCGAGCCCGTGCACGAGCTGAAAGCGGAGCGAAATCCAATCGTGGCTCGCGTTCCAGAACAGCACCGGCGCGAAGATGGAGACGGCGCACACCGCGGCGAGATACGGACCGGGCTCGCGCAGATGGTGGCGAATCGAGGGCGTCGTCCAGAATGCCGCGGCGAGACCAGCCGGCACGAGCACCGCGGTGTACTTCGATGCCAGTGCCGCGCCGATGGCGACACCGAACAGGATCCACCATCCGAGCGACCGTACGCCGCCACCCGGCGCCGCGAGCGCGCGCATGAGCGCCGCGACCGACGCGGCCGCGGCGAAGAGCAGTGGCACGTCCGGCGTGGCGAGTACGAGTCCCGTCGCGGCAAGGGGCATGACGGCGAAGACCAGCGCGACGCGGAGCGCGGCGCGGTCGCCCGCCACATCGCGCGCGGCGAGCGCCGTAACGCCGACGGCGGCGGAGCCCAACAGCACCGAGCAGAGCCGCACGCCCAACGGCGAGTCGCCGAGCAGCGCCGTGCCCGCTCGAATGAGCAACGCGATCGCCGGCGGGTGATCGAAGTAGCCGGCAGCGAGATGACGCGACCACTCCCAGTAGTACGTCTCGTCCGGAAAGAGCGGCGTGAGCGCGGCGAAGGTAAGGCGAACGAGCGCGGCTCCGATCAGCACCGCCATCGCAAGACGCCACGCCCGCGGATCGGCGTCGCCATGCGGGGTGGCCGGCTCGGCTAGCCTCGGCCGCGGACGCCCCGGCGAAGCGCGGGTGACGCGAACAGGGCCAACCAGAGAAGCCACGACAGCCGTTCTCCAAATGAAAGGGTGGTGAGCATGCGCCAACCGACGGCCGGCAGCGTGAGCACGAGGGCGATCGTTGACGTTCCGGGATCTGGCGAATTTCGCAGCGCCACACGAGTGGCGTGCCTGCGGCGCGCGCGAATCTCCGCGGCGATGCGAACGCCGACGCTGTCGGGCGGCATGTTGCGCCAGCCCGGAATGGTGAGCAGCGTCCAGCCGACGGCGGTCCGCCCCCATCCGTGATTGTTGCTCGCCGAAACGAGCGCGAGCCCCAGGCTGTCGGCGAGTCGAAGAATCGCAGCGCGGTCGCGCTGGGTTTGCGTGATACCACGCGGCGCGCCATCGGCGAGCTCGATGGCGAGCACGCCATTGCGTCCATTCGCGTCGGGCGCCGGCACACGGTCGAGCTTTTCCGGAATCGTCTGAATGCGCACCGGCTCGAGCATCGCACGCACCCGGTTGGCTTGCGGCGATCGCGAGCGTTCGGGATCGATCCAAATGCGGATGGCGTCGCGCTCGGTGATGCCGAGCGCGCAGACGGTTTCTCCTCGGAAGTGCAGCTCGACGCCGGGCAGGAAGGAAAAGCCCTCCCCAGCGCGCGCCGGATTGCCGCGCCGCGCGGGCGCGAGGCCATCCCAGGTGCGGTGGTCGGTCAGGTAGCCGATGTCGAAGCCGGCGCCGCGATGCCAACCGCGATTGTCATCGACACTCCAATCCGGACGCGCGTCGAGCGAGAAGTTGGAGTGGCTGTGGACGTCGATCACCACGACACTGGTGTCGCTGACGACGAGCCTCGCCATCGGCCGCGGCGCTACGGCGCCGAGCCCGTAGACGATGAACAGCAGGGCCAGTGCGCGGAGCGCGATGCGCGCCTCGCGCGCGGCGGTGTTGCCGCGCGCGGCAAGGCGCCATCCGAGGAACACGACGATGAGCGTCACCAGCAGGGCGATGTGCTGCCGCACCGACATCAGCGTCAACGCGTCCAGGACATCGCACAACGGCGCGAGTAGCAGAAACGAGGGACTATGCGCGAGCCCCACACCGGGCATGGCCTGGAGCGTCTCGCCATTGACCACCGCCGGCGCGCGCACGACCACACTCACGACGACCAGCGCCGCGGCGGCATGAATCCAACGGGAACGCATGGCAGGAATGCTAGGGACGTGCCCCGCGATGGAGAAGGATCGGTCGTGCGCTGTTCGCTCCCGTGCGCGGGATCGGATATGCTCCACAGTATGGCCAATCACCTCGCCGGCGAGACCAGCCCGTACCTGCTCCAGCACGCCCACAATCCGGTCGAGTGGTACCCGTGGGGAAGCGAGGCGCTGGAGCGCGCGCTCGCGGAGGACAAGCCAATCCTGCTCAGCATCGGCTACGCCGCCTGTCACTGGTGTCACGTGATGGAGCGCGAGTCGTTCGAGAATGAGGAGACGGCGCGCCTGATGAATGAGCTGTTCATCAACATCAAAGTCGACCGGGAAGAGCGCCCGGACCTCGACGCGATCTATATGGCGGCGACACAGGCGATGACCGGGCACGGCGGGTGGCCGATGACGGTGGTGCTGACACCTGACGGCGCCCCCTTCTTCGCTGGCACGTACTTCCCGCCGGACAGCAGGCCCGGCGCGCCGGCGTTCACGCGCGTGCTCAAGGCGGTGCGGCAGTCGTTTGACGAGCGCCGCGGCGAAGTCGACCGCACAGCGGAATCGTTGCGCGAGATGTATCGCAAAACCGCGGCGGCGACACAGGGCACCGGCACGGCGACCGCGACGTCGCTCGAGCGCGCCTACCGCGGCATCGCCGCGCGGTACGACATGCGCCACGGCGGCTTCGAGGGCGCGCCAAAGTTCCCGCAGTCGATGGCGATCGACTTCCTGCTGCGCTACTGGAGGCGAAGAGGCGTGGCCTACGCGCTGGAGATGGCGTTGGCGTCATTTCGCGCTATGGCGCGCGGCGGGATCTACGACCAGATCGGCGGTGGCTTCGCCCGGTACGCCGTCGATGCGCAATGGCTCGTTCCGCACTTCGAGAAGATGCTGTACGACAACGCCCTGCTGATCGAGCTCGGCGTACACCTGGTCCAGGCAACGGGCGACGATGAAGTGCGGCGCGTGGTCGAGGAGACGATTACCTGGGTCGCACGCGAGATGACGTCGAGCGGTGGCGGATTTTTCTCATCGCTCGATGCCGACAGCGAGGGGGAGGAGGGCAAGTTCTACGTGTGGAGCGAGCGAGAGCTCAGTGAGCTGCTTGGCGACGATGCGGCGATGGTGAAGTCGTACTATGGGGTGAGCCAGGCCGGGAATTTCGAGGGGCACAACATTCTCCACGTTTTGGCCAACCCCGCCATCGCCGGGCTCCGCACCGGCCGCGCAGAACGCGAGGTGATCGATGCCATCGCGCGCGCGAAGCTGTCGCTCTACGACGTGCGCGCGCGCCGGGTGTGGCCCGCGCGCGACGAGAAGATCCTCGCAAGTTGGAACGGGTTGATGGTCCGCGCCGTCGCGGAGGCCGCTCGCGTGTTCGCGCGTGACGACTGGCGCGACATGGCGGTGCGCGCCGGCGAATTCCTCTTCCGCGAAATGGTCCGCGACGCCCGCGTGATGCGCACGCATCGCGACGGCGTGACCAAGCTCGCCGGCTACCTGGAAGATCACGGTGCGGTGGGGCTCGCCGCGCTCGCGCTCTACGATCTGACGCTCGACGCCGTTTGGCTCACCCGCGCGCGGCAGATCGCGCAGTCGACGGAGGCGTGGTTCTGGGAGATGGAGACCGGCGCGTTCTACGACACGGCCAGCGATCACGAGCGCCTCGTCACGCGTCCGCGAGAGCTGACCGACAACGCGGTGCCCTCAGGCACGTCGCTCGCCTGTGATCTGCTGCAGCGCGTCTCGATCCTCACGGGCGACGACGGGATGCGCGCCAAGGTCGCGCGCGTATTGGAGAGTGTCGCCGAACCGTTGGCCCGGCACGGCCCCGCCTTTGGATGGATGCTCGGCGTCGCCGACATGGCGGTGCATGGGGCGACGGAGGTCGCGTTGGTGGGCGACGCCGAATCCGCCGAGATGCGCGCGCTGCACGGGGAGGTCGCCCGGCACTACCTCCCCGCGTTGGTGCTGGCGGCAGGCCAGGAGGGAGCGAGCGACCTGACCCTTCTGGCAAACCGAGCGACTATCGGCGGCGTCGCCACGGCGTACGTTTGCCGCGGCTATACCTGCGATGCGCCCGTCACCGACGCGACGGCGCTCGGCGCCCAACTCGAGACGGCGGCCAGCACGACTTGACGGCGGGGACCCCGAACGCCAATATTGAACACGTTCAATATCGGAGGCGTGATGCTCGAGGACGATTCGCCGCCGCCTGACTCGCCGCCAGGCCAGGCCCGCCGCAATCTGACCATACTCATCCTCGCCCTCGCGGCGATGTCGGTGCTCTACCGGCTGCTCCACTTCACCGGCCGCGACCACACGTCGCTGCTGTTCATTGGAATCCCGACGGCGCTGGCGCTGGTGGCCATACAGAGCCGGCCGCGCCAGACCGCGACCGGCACCATCGTCCGCACGATCTGGATCGCGCTCTGCATGTCGGGCATCCTGCTGAATGAAGGCTTCGTCTGCATCCTGTTTGCGTCGCCGCTGGCGCTGCTGATCGGATTCATCATCGGGAAGGTGATCGATGCACGGCGCCGGAACGACCGACTGGGCCGCCAATCGATGGTCCTGCTCGGCGTCGCCCTCGGCGTGTCGAGCCTCGAGGGCGCGATGCCAACGTGGTCTTTCCCGCGCGAGGCGACGGTGACCGTGACGCGCGACGTCGATGTGGCGGCCGACTCCATCGCGCCAGCGCTCGCGCGCCCGATGCGGTTCGATCGTCCTCTGCCCCGATTCTTCCAGCTCGGTTTTCCGACGCCGCGCGCCGAGTTGACCGGCGGCGTGGACGCGGGCACCGTGCGAACGGTCCAGTTCACGCACGGCCATCACGGCGGCGCGCTCTTGCTCCGCGTGACGGAGCGCGATTCCAGTCACGTGCGATTCTCCGCCGCCGGCGACGACTCGTACATCATCCATTGGCTGTCGTGGCGCGACGTCAACGTGCGGTGGACGCCGCTCGGCGAGAATCGCGCCCGCGTGACGTGGACGCTACGCTACCGGCGGCGGCTCGACCCCGCCTGGTATTTCGCCCCGATCGAGCGCTACGCAGTCCGTCTCGCCGGAGAGTATCTCATCGACGCGATGGCGGACCGAGGAAGATGAGCGAGCTGGCGATCCGCGGCGCGCTGCTGTACGGGCCGATCGCCGCCGCGACGTGCGCGTGGCTGCTGCGCCCGCCGTCGCCGAGGCGAGCGGCCGGCGTGTGGGTTGCGCTGGCGTGGAATGGCGCGACGGTGCTCGCGCTCAACCTGGTCGCGCTGCACGCGGGATGGTGGAGCTTCCACGCGACTGGCGCGCTGCTGCTCGGCGTTCCGGCCGACGCCTATCTCGGATGGTGCGTGTGGTGGAGCGCGGTGCCGGTGCTCGCCGGGCAACGTCTGCCAATAGCGGTCACCATCATCGCGATGGCGGTGGTCGATCTCGTCGCGATGCCGATGCTGGCGCCCGTTCTCGTACTCGGACGCCCCTGGCTCGCCGGCGAAGTGCTGGCGATTTCGCTCTGCCTCGCGCCCGCGCTAATGCTCGCGCGATGGACCGAGCAGGAGAGACATCTCACGGTGCGCGCCGGCATGCTCGTGCTGGCGTTCGGCGCGCTGGCGCTCGGTGTGATTCCGTCGGTGATTCTCGAGCTGACGGGCCGCGACTGGAGCACGCTGCTCTCGCGCTCGTCGACGGTAGCGAGTGTTCTCGCGCAGCTGCTCGCGATTCCCGCGCTGCTCGGCGCGAGCGCCGTGCAGGAATTCGCGCAGCGCGGCGAAGGGACGCCGCTTCCCTTCGACCCGCCGCGGCGACTCGTGACGAGCGGCGCATACGCGTACCTGGCGAACCCGATGCAACTGTCGCTCGCACTCACGCTGCTCGTGTGGGGCGCGCTGCTCGGCAGCTGGGGGGTCGCCGCGGGCGCCGTGATCGCCGTCGCCTACGGCGCCGGCCTCGCGGCGTGGGATGAAGGGGGTGATATGGCGCGGCGTCACGGTGCCGCGTGGCGCGCGTATCGCGCGCACGTTCGCGACTGGATTCCGCGGTGGCGCCCCTACCAGGCCAACGATGCGCCGGCAGCGCTGCTCTACGTGGCGCGCGGATGCGCTCAGTGCTCGGCCATTGGCGCATGGATCGCGGCGCGAGCACCAATCGGACTGCGGATCGTGGCCGCGGAATCGCATCCCGAGCGCGATCTCTCGCGAATCACCTATGATCCCGCCGACGGCAGCGCGGAGGAATGGGGCGTGGCGGCGATGGGCCGCGCGCTCGAGCACATCAACTTTGGCTGGGCGTACGCCGGCATGTTGCTCAGGCTGCCACTCGTTAGGCAGTTGATTCAGCTGATCGTCGATGCGTCGGGCGGAGGTCCCAAGCGCTTCGCGCGCGACGCCGCGTGCGCGCTAGATGTCGGCGCAGCTCATCACGATGGAACGGCAGTGCCGGCACACCAGCTTGCACTTGATCCACACCACGTCGGCCGAAGTGCAGACGTCGCATAGTGGCGCGTCGGGATTGTGAACGGCGGGCGAATCGTTGGGCGGGTGCACCACCGGCGCCGGCGCCTTCATGTACCGCCCGCTACGACCCACCATGCTCCAACGATCACGCTGACGACTCCGGCGAGCGCCGCCGCGAATCGAAGCGCGCGCACGGACCACGCGGACGCGGCCCGGAGCGCATGGCCAGCTGCCGCTCCGAAGAGCGCCATCGACAACACCGTGCCCACGCCGAAGAAGGCGAGATAGAGCAGTGCCTGAGCGCGGGACGCCGATACCAGCGCCGGCAGCGTCACGACGAGCGCCCCGGTGCCGGCGAGCCCGTGCAACATCCCGATGCCGAGGAGGGCGGAGTGCTCTTGATGAACGGGTGTTGGGTGTGGGGCGTGGGGTGTGCTGAGTCCGAGAGATCTCGGAATCGACCACGCCCCACGCTCCGCACCCCACACCCGCCTGACCGCGCCTATCCCGATCACGATGAGGACCATTCCCACGATGCGTTCGGCGCTCAACGAAAAGCGCTCCGGCATGCGGAGTCCACTCAGCGCGAGAATGCCGCCGACGATCAACACCGTGAGCGAATGGCCGAGGCCCCAGTGCGCACCGAGCGACATCGAGCCGCGCCAGGATGGACGCCGGCTGACGAACACGCTCACCGCCGCGAGGTGATCCGGCGCGAACGAATGCACGGCGCCGAGCGCGAGCGCGGTCAGGAGGAGGAGCATGCGATCATGAGCAGCGGCAGTGCCGTGCTCACTTTCTGGCGTAGGAGCAGAGCAGCTCGGCGCTGCCGAGGATGTGCCCCTGCATCGCCTTCGTGACCTCGGACGACTTCGCGGTGGCGGCGGGCATCGAGAGGATGCGGCCGAGCGCGACCAGCTTGAACACGTACTTGTGGGACGAGCCCGCGGGCGGGCATGGTCCGGTGTAGCCGACCTTGCCATTCACATCGTTCTTCGTCTGGCGCGCGCGTCCGAGCTGAGGCAGCAGCTCGATGCCCGGCATCCCCGACGGCAAGCGGCGCGTGGGCGACGGCAGGTCGTAGAGGAGCCAGTGGATGAGACTGCCGCCCGGCGCGTCGAGGTCGACGAAGAGGAGCGCGAAGGACACCGCGCCTTTCGGCGAGTCGTTCCACCAGAGCGGCGGAGACTGGTTGGCGCCGTCGCACGTGTACTGCTTCGGAACGACGTCGCCATTCTTGAAGTCGTTGCACAATAGGGCGAATGCCATGCGCAGTACGTTCGCAAGACTTGGGCGGAAAGACAAGGCGACGGCACGCCTTGAGCCTGGAGGCGGGAGCACGCAGGATACGTCGAGCGGTTCACGCATCTTCACGCCTTCGACCTCGCCGACATGCGCGCATTCACGCGGTCACTCTTCGCCGGAACGATTGAGAGCGAGCTGCTCTTTCCATACCCCGCTCCGCTCGGCGAGCGCAATCCCGAGGAAGCGCGAGTGGTGCGCGGACTCATCGCCGGCCTGCGCTCCATGGAGGGGACGCTGGTGGATTCCGAACGCATCGACGAGGAGGAGACCATCGGGGAGCCGGTGATCCGCGCACTGGCCGGGATGGGGATGCTGGGGCTGACGATTCCCAAGGAGTATGGTGGGCTTGGCCTGTCGTCCACGGCGTACGCGCGCGTCTTCGCCGCCGTGTCGCAGCTCGATGCATCGGTCGCGGTGCTGATTGGCGTGCATTGCGGATTGGGGTGCAAGGCGATCGTGCTCTTCGGCAACGACGAGCAGAAGGCGCGCTATCTACCAATGCTCGCCCGCGGCGAGACACTGGCGGCGTACGCCCTGACCGAGCCGGAGACGGGCTCGGACGCGAAGAACATCAAGACGACGGCGACGCTCTCCGCCGACGGTACGCGCTGGCTGCTCAATGGGCGCAAGCTGTGGATCGGCAACGGCCACCGCGCGGGGGTGATCGCCACCTTCGCGCAGACGCCGGTGGAAAAGCGCGGCGAATCGGTGTCGCGCCCAACGGCGTTCATTATCCGGCCCGACATGCCCGGCTTCACCGTGCTGCGTACGATTCGCAAAATGGGCATTCGCGGATCGACGCAGGCCGAGCTCGAGTACACGAATCTCGAGGTGCCGAACGACCACGTGCTCGGCCAGGTCGGCAAGGGATTCACCGTCGCGGTGAACGTGCTCAACGCGGGCCGCCTGTCGCTGGCGTCCGGCTGCACGGCGGGGAGCAAGAAAATTCTGACGCAGATGGTGGCATACGCGGAGCAGCGCGTGCAGTTCGGTCATCCGCTAGCCCACTTCGAGATCACGCAGCGCAAGACGGCCATGCTCGGCGCCGACTGCTACGCCGCCGACGCGATGCTCGGCGTGCTCTGCGCGCTGACCGACGCGGGTGACGCCGACATCGCCCTCGAGGCGGCGTGCGCGAAGGTGTTCGCCAGCGAGCTGCTCTGGCGCGCCTCGGACGAGATGGTGCAGCTCGCCGGCGGCCGGGGCTTCGTGAAGCCCTATGCCTACGAGCGCATGCTGCGTGACTCGCGCATCAACCGGATCTTCGAGGGCGCGAATGAAGTGCTGCGGCTGTTCATCGCGCTGAACGGCATTCAGGGACCATCCGAGCATCTCAAAGAGATCGGCGGGGCGCTGCGAACGCCGATTCGCAAGCTCGGCATGCTCGCGGGCTACGCCGCGACCCGCATCCGTGACGCCATCGGTGCCGACGCCGACATGGACATCGAGCTGGACGAGCGCCTGGCGGAGCACCAGCGCTTCTTTCGCAAACATGTCGGCGAGCTGGAGGCGGTGACGAACGGCGCCATCGCGCGCCATCGCAAGGAGATCATCGATCGTCAGATGGTGCTCGAGCGGTTGGCCGACATGGCGATCGAGATGTTCGCGACGGCGGCCGTGCTTGCGCGCACGCAACGGCTGATCGACGAGCGCGGCGTCGAAGGGTGCGCACGCGAGATCGCGCTCTGCGATCTGTTCTGCGTCGAGAGCGGACGGCGATTCAGGCGCAATCGCGGCGCGATGGCATCGCCGCAGGATGACGTGCGACGGACGGTGGCATCGCAGATTCGCGGCGCGAAGGGATATTTCATCGCGGATGCGGTGCTGGACGAGGACGCGTCGGCATGACCGACACCATTCGAGTGCGGCCAGCCGCCGCGACTGATGCGGACGCTCTGGCCGCTTTCGCGGAGAGCACGTTTCGCGAGGCGTTTGGACCCGACAACACGCCGGAGGACATGGAGGCCTACGTCGGCGAAGCATTTGGCGCAGAGCAACAGCGCGGCGAGATCGAGGACGGCGACAGCATCGTGCTGGTCGCCGAGCGCGACGGCGAGCTGATTGGCTACGCACATCTGCGGGAGGGCGCCGACGCGCCGATCTTTCTCGAGCGATTCTACATCGCGCCGGGGCTGAAAGGACGCGGCTTCGCGCGGGCGCTCATGGATGACGTCTTTTCAGCGGCCGTCTCGCGTGGCGCGCGCTCGATCCAACTCGCGGTGTGGGAGCGCAACCCACGCGCGATCGCCTTCTATCGCAAGTGCGGGTTCACCGAGGTCGGAACGCGGACGTTCGTGTTGGGCACCGATCCGCAGAAGGACGTTGTCATGGAGCGCGTGCTGTAGGCGAGGGACCCTCATTTTCTAGCCCCCTACCCCTCCACTGCGCTGCCCCTTGAACACCTTCATCAAATAGAACAACGACGGAAACAACACGAGCGATCCGAGCATCACCGCACCAAGAACGAGCTCCAGCGTGATCGGCGGAGCGGCCGCCGCATCGATGGTCCAGCGGTTCGGGATCAGGTACGGGTACTGGGCGAGCGCCCATCCGGCAAGCACGAGGGCGACCACGGCGGGCGCGGCGAGGCGGGCGAGGGCGAAGCGGCGCGACCAGAGCGCCCAGGCGGCCAGCAGTGCGACGATCACCGTCAGCGCCACGTAGGGCGCCGACCACCACTGTCCCATCAGCTCGGAGAAGAGCCGCTCCGCCTGCGCTCGCGCAAGCGTGGGCGTGAGAATCATCAGCGCCGCGAGCGCGGCGAGCGACCAGAGCGCGCGCGTGCGAAAGTCGTCCCGCAGCGCATCGTCCTTCGCCTCAACGCAGAGATAGACGGCGGCGAGCCAGGAGAACGCGGCGAGCGTGAGGAGCCCGACGGCGAGCGTGAGCGGATTCATCCACGAGCGAATGCCGATCTGCATCATGAGCTCACCCATGTTCGACGCGCCCCGATCGAGCAGGTTGAGCGATTGGGTGACGCCGCCGCTGGCGATCGCGCCGATCGACGCGCCGAGTAGCAGAGGCGTGATGATGCTGGCCAGCGCGAAGATCCGGCTCCAGCGCTCCTGCACCGGCCCACGCTTGCTGTCGTACGCGCGGAAGATGAACGCCGAGCCACGCAGCACGATGCCGGCGAGCATCAACGACAGGGGCACGTTCAGCGCGATTGACAGATCGGCGTAGACGCGCGGAAAACAGGAGAACAGGAGCACGATGACGATGATCAGCCAGACGTGATTCGCCTCCCAGATGGGAGCGATCGCATCGGCGACGAGCTTTCGCTGCGCCGCGCGGCGCGGGCCACTCGCCAGAAAATCCCACACGCCGCCGCCGAAGTCGGCGCCGCCCGTGACAGCGTAGGCGATGAGCGCCACCACGATGACGCCCGCCATCGCCACGGCGATCGTCATACGCTGTCCTCACGCGCGTCGGGGCTCTTCACCATCTGCCGATAGAGCAGCGACACGACCACGGCACCCAGCACGACGTAGAGCGCGGTGAATCCGAGGAAGGGGATGATGAGGCCGGGAATCGGCGTCACCGCGTCGCGCGTGCGCACCAGGCCGTAGACGATCCACGGCTGTCTGCCGAGCTCCGTCAGCGTCCACCCAGCCTCGATCGCGATGAATCCCATCGGCGCCGCCAGCACGAGCGCGCGGAGCAGCCAGCGCGAATCAGCGATCTCCTTCTTCCCGACCCGCCGCGCGACGACCCACAGGCCGAGCAGCGCGAGGTACGAGCCGATTCCGACCATCACCTGAAAGGAGAGGTGCACTCCCAGCACGGGCGGCCACTGGTCGCGCGGAAACGCCTCGAGACCTCGCACGACCGCACGGGGATCGTGATAAGCGAGAAGAGAAAGCCCGCGTGGAATCTCGATCGCGAAGGGCGTCTCACGCGCCGACTCGTTCGGCAGCCCGCCGACGCGAAGCGGCGCGCCGGCGACGGTCTTGAACTGGCCCTCCATCGCGGCAAGCTTCGCCGGCTGCCAGCGCGCGACGTAGCGTGCGCAGATGTCACCGGAGAGCGGCTGCAGGATCGCCGCCGGCACGCCGACGAGGAGCGCGATGCCGAGCGCGTGCTTGTGAAACGCGCTGTGTGGCGCGCGTAGGATGAAGAGCGCGTGAACTCCCGCCACGGCGAACCCTGTCGCCGCGTAGGCGGCGAGCACCATGTGCAGCGTCTCCGGAAATGCCGCGGGGTTGAGCATCGCCGCGATGGGATCGATGTCCACCAGCCCGCCATTGACGGCGCGAAATCCGACCGGCGTGTTCATCCACGCGTTCGCCGTGACGACGAACACCGCCGACGCCGCGCCGCTGACCGCCACCAGCACACCCGACGCCAGATGCGCGCGGGGGGAGATGCGGTCCCAGCCGTAGAGATACACTCCGAGAAAAATGGCCTCGGTGAAGAACGCGAATCCTTCGAGCGAGAACGGCATGCCGATGATGGCACCGGCGTAGCGCATGAAGCCCGGCCAGAGCAGCCCGAGCTCGAACGAGAGGACGGTACCGGAGACCGCCCCGACGGCGAAGAGAATGGCGGCGCCTTTCGCCCACCGTTTCGCCAGATCGAGATAGATCGCGTCGCCGGTACTCCGCCACCGCCACTCGGCGATCACCATCAGCACGGGCAGCCCGATGCCCACGACCGCGAAGATGATATGGAACGCCAGCGACATCCCCATCTGCGACCGGGCCGCCAGCAGGTTACTCATCGGCGCGCAGAGCGCTCACGCCGACTCGAATCGAAGCGCGAAGGGAATTGCCGGCGCGGAGTGCGTGATGGCGCCGAGCGAGATGAGGTCGACGCCGCAGTCGGCAATCGCGCGAATGTTGTCGAGCGTGATGCCGCCGGCGGCCTCGGTCAGTGCGCGCCCCCGCGCCAGGCCGACGCACTCGATCATGACGGCTGGCGCCATGCGCTCCAAGCGTACGATGTCGGCGCCGGCGTCGAGGGCGATATGCACCTGGTCCACCGTCGTGCACTCGACCTCGATGCGCGTATCCGGCGGCGCCAGATCGCGCGCGCGGCGCACGGCGAGGGCGATGTCGCCGTCGGTCACCAGCAGGTGATTGTCGCGGATGAGCACGGCATTCGAGAGATCGACGCGATGATTGGTGCCCCCGCCGGCGCGAACGGCGTACTTGTCGAGGAGTCGAAGTCCGGGCGACGTCTTTCGCGTGTCGAGCAGCTGGGCCTTGGTGCCGCGGATGGCATCGACGTACTTCGCGGTGAGCGTCGCGATCCCGCTGAGATGCTGCAGATAATTCAGCGCCACGCGCTCGGCCGACAGCATCGCGCGGGCGTGGCCGGAGATCCACATCACTGCGCTGCCGGAGCCGACACGCTCGCCGTCGTTGGCGTCGCAGCGAATGGAGATTTTTGGATCGAGCAGCCGGAACGCCTCGATCGCGAATGGCACGCCGGCGATGACGCCCGAACTCCACACGCAGAGCGTCGCCCGCGCGCGCCGCGTTTCGGAGGGCACGCAGGCGATGGTCGTCAGATCGTTGAACGCACCGTCTTCCTGCAGCGCGCTGCGCACGTGCCGCTCGAGCTGTCGCTCGTTGAGCGGAAACTGCAGCCGGTCGCGTCGAATCGTCGGCATGCCATCGAGCGGAGTGACGCGATGGGGATGGATGGGATTGGGGCCGGACATTCGTGATAACGTGGGGACGCGGAGTCTTGTGTGAAAGGGGGACTTGGCACTCGGGATCCGGCCAGTCCGCGCTCTTGCCGTCTCCTCCCCAGTGGGTGAGTTTCCCTCCCGCATGCGAAAGCTCCTCATCGTCATCGCCCTCCTGCTCGCGACGCACGTCGTGCTGCTGTTCATCCGCCCGAGTGGCGCGACATCGGCGCCGACGGGGGCCGGTCTCGACATCGGGGTCGTCTTCGACGTCGGTGGGCGTGGGGACAAGTCGTTCAACGATGGCGCGTATCGGGGCGCCGAGCAGGCGCAACGCGAGCTGGGCGCGCGCATCCACTTCATCGAGCCAGGCGAGGGAACGGACCGCGAGGCGGGTCTGCGGCTGTTGGCGGCCGAGAAGATGGATCTCATCATCGGCGTCGGTTTCATTTTCACCGATGATCTGACCGCGTTGGCCGAAGAATATCCGGGCATCCCCTTCGCCGGCGTCGACTACGCCCTGAAAACGGATGACAAGGGAAACGTCGTCGCGCCGCCGAAGAATCTGGCCGCGCTCAAGTTTCGCGAGGAGCAGGGAAGTTTTTTGGTGGGCGCGCTCGCCGCGATGGTGGGGAACTCCAAGAAGATCGGCTTCGTCGGCGGCATGGACATTCCATTGATTCACAAGTTCGAGGCGGGGTATAAGGCGGGCGTGAAGGCCGTCTGTGCCGATTGCACCGTCATCGCGCAGTACGCCGGGGTGACGCCCGAAGCGTTCCGCAATCCCGGCCGCGGCAAGGAGCTCGCGCTGTCTCAGTACCAGCAGGGCGTCAACATCATCTTCCACGCATCCGGTTCCACCGGGCTCGGCGTGTTCGAAGCGGCGCGCGCGATGGACAAGCTCGCGATCGGCGTCGACGCCGATCAATACGCCGAAGCGCCGGGTCACGTGCTGACGTCAATGGTGAAGGGTGTTTCGACGGTTGTCTTCGATCAAATAAAAAGAGTGAAGGATGCGAAGTTCACCGGCGGAGTGAACTGGTACGGCATTCCGGAGCACGGGGTTGGATACGTGTACGATGCCAACAATTCAAAGCTGATACCGGCACGAGTGAGGGCGAAGTTGGACAGTTTGCAAGCGGAGATCGTCGCGGGCAAAATCGTGGTTCCGAGCGAGCGGTGAATGATGTCAGACGTCCGAGCTCAGATGTCAAAAGCCGCGGTGTCCAGTTGGTTGTGACGTTTTCAGTCTGACATCTGACATCTGACGTCTGACATCTTTCCACTATGGCCCCTGAGAACTCCGCGATCCTGATGACGGGTGTACAGAAGCGATTCGGCGCTGTCCAGGCCAATCGCGGGGCGGATCTTTCGGTCTTACCTGGCGAAGTTCACGCTCTTGTCGGGGAGAACGGCGCCGGCAAGTCGACGCTGATGCGCATTCTCGCCGGTCTGTATGCGCCCGACGCCGGCACCGTGTCCGTCAACGGAAAACCAGTTACCGGCTGGTCGACGGCCGACGCGATCGCGGCGGGTGTGGGGATGGTGCATCAGCACTTCATGCTCGTGCCTCCGCTCACCATCGCCGAGAACGTCGTGCTCGGCCGCGAGCCCAGGCGTGGCCTGGCGATCGACATGGCGCGCGCGGTGCTCGAGGTGAAGGGAGTCGCCGAACAGTTCGGCTTCGCGATCGATCCGCGCCGCTGTGTCGCTGACCTTTCCGTTGGCGAAGCGCAGCGGGTCGAGATTCTCAAGACGCTCTTCCGCGGCGCGCGCATCTTGATTCTCGACGAGCCCACCGCGGTGCTCTCGCCCCCAGAGATCCAGGACCTGTGGCGCGTGCTGCGCCGCCTGCGCGATGGGGGCGGCACGATCGTGCTCATCACGCACAAGCTCGATGAAGTGATGGAGGTGACGGACCGCATCACCGTGATGCGGCACGGCGCCACCGTCGCGCGCATGGCGACGAAAGACACGACGCCAGCGGAGATCGCCCGCGCGATGGTTGGCCGCGACGTGGTGTTGCCGGGCGGCGCACCGATTCCGCCATCGCGGACAACGGCCGGAGCAGGTCTGACCGTGCGCGATCTCGTGGTGAAAGGTCCGCGCCGTGATCGTGAAGTCGACGGCGTGTCGTTCGTGGTCGGCACCGGCGAGATCCTCGGCATCGCGGGCGTCGAGGGCAATGGGCAAACGGAGCTGATCGAGGCGATCGCCGGACTGCGGCCCGTCACCTCAGGCACCGTCTCGTTGGGCGGCTTCGACATCACGAGGCTGTCGGTGCAAGAGCGCGGCGCCGCGGGCCTCGCCCACATCCCGGAAGACCGCCACCGCCGCGGTCTCATCCTCGACTACTCCATCGCCGACAACCTCATCCTTGGCGATCAGGCGCGCTACACGACGGGCGCGACGCTCGATCGCGCGAAGATCACGGGGCAGGCGGCTGAGAAGATCAAGCGGTTCGACATCCGTCCGCCGGATGGGTCGCTGCCGGCCCGCACGCTCTCCGGCGGCAATCAGCAGAAGATCGTGATCGCCCGCGAGATGGCGGGCAACTTCTCCGTGCTCCTCGCCTCACAGCCGACACGCGGTGTCGACGTTGGCGCGATCGAGTTCATTCACGCCGAGCTGCGTGCGGCGCGCGATGCGGGCAAGGCGGTGCTCCTCGTCTCGGCCGAGCTGACGGAAATCCTCGCGCTTTCCGATCGCGTTGCCGTCATGTACGGCGGTCGCATTGTGAAGGTGTTGCCGCGAGCCGAGGCGAGCATCGACGCGATCGGTCCGCTGATGACGGGCGCCGGCGCCGGCGCGCCCGCCGAGCCCGCGGCATGACGACGCGCTCCGTTCGCGCGCAGGTCGAAGAGGCGCTGCTTCCGCCCCTCGTGGCGCTACTCATCGCGCTCCTCGCCGGCGATGTGCTCATACTCGCCTTCGGCCAGCAGCCGGGCGAAGTGTGGCTCACGCTCCTGCGCGGCACCTGGGGAAACGCGTACGGATTCGGACAGGTGCTCTACAAAGCGACGACGCTCATCTTCACCGGACTCGCCGTGTCGCTCGGCGTGCGCGCCGGGCTCTTCAACATCGGCGCGGAGGGGCAGCTCGCCGCGGGCGGCTTCGCGGCGGCGTTCATCGCGCTGCACTTCCCCGCCGCGACGCCGGCGATCGTGATTATTCTGGCGGCGATGGTCGCGGCCGCGCTGGCCGGCGGCGCGGTGGGATACGTGCCGGGCATGCTGAAGGCCCGATTCGGCGCGCACGAGGTGATCACGACGATCATGCTCAACTTCATCGTGCTCGGCCTGCTCAACTACGTCGTCGTCAATCGCGTGCACGTGCACGAAACGCTGCACACGCCCGAAGTACCCAAGGCGGCGCTGACCCGATTCGCCGATCTCATCAGCGCGTTTCACGGCTCGGCCGCCAACGCGGCCATCATCATCGCGCTGGTCGCCGCGCTCTGGGTCGGCTGGTATCTCTTTCGCACGCGCGCCGGTTACGACTTACGCGCCGTGGGCCTTCAACCCGATGCGGCGGAGTACGGCGGCGTGAAGGTCGGTGTGGTGTGGACCAAGGCGTTGGTCATCTCCGGCGCTCTCGCCGGACTCGGCGGCATCAACTTCGTGCTCGGGTACAAGCACTACTACGAGGAAGGCTTTGCATCGGGCGCGGGATTCCTCGGCATCGCCGTCGCGCTCGTAGGCCGCAGCCATCCGGTGGGTGTCGTGCTCGCGGCGTTTTTTTTCGCGACGCTCTCGCAAGGCGGCCTGGCGATCAATGCGCTCGTTCCCAAGCAGATGATCGACGTGCTCCAGGGCGTCGTCATTCTCGCCGTCGCTGCGTCCGTGCCCGAGGTGAGACGCGCACTCCAGAGCGGCCGCGCGGCGATCGCGGCGAGGAGCGGCGATGCGTAGCCCGGAGCGCGGCTCGTGATCGGCTTTCTGCTGCAGACCCTTCGCATCGCCGTGCCCTATCTCTTCGCCGCGGCGGGCGGAGTGGTGGCCGAGCGCGCCGGGGTGATCAGCTTGACGCTCGAGGGCTTCATGCTCTCGGGTGCCTTTGGAGCGGCGATCGGCGCGTTCTACAGCGGGAGTCCGTGGGTGGGCGTGCTCTGCGGCGCGTTCGGCGGATTCATCTTCGGGCTGGTGCACGCCGTGGCATCGATCCGCTTTCGCGCCGATCAGGTCGTGAGCGGCATCGCGATCAATCTCTTGGTGGCGGGGCTCACTCGATTTTTTCTCAAGCTCGCCTTCGACAGCTCTTCGAACTCCCCCCGCGTCCCTGGCTTTGGGTCGGCGTCGGCAGGCGCCTCGATGGCGGCGGCGGTGTTCACCAATCCCCTGGTGTGGATGGGCCTGCTCGTCATTCCGGTGCTGACGTGGGTGGTATACCGGACGCCGTTCGGTCTGCGCGTTCGCGCCGTGGGCGAGCATCCGCAGGCGGCCGAGACGCTCGGCGTGCGCGTCTCGCGCATTCGCTACGTGGCGGTCGCGCTGTCGGGAGTACTCGCGTCGCTGGGTGGCGTCTATCTCGCGCTGGACCAGCATCAATTCAGCGACAACATGACGGCGGGCCGCGGCTTCATCGCGATCGCGGCGGTGATCTTTGGCCGCTGGGATCCTGCCCGCGCCGGCATCGCCTGCTTGCTCTTTGCCGCTGCCGAAACGCTGCAGATCCAGCTGCAAGGCGCGCAGACGATCCCGTCGCAGTTCATTCAGATGATTCCGTACGTGCTCACCATCGTGGCGCTCGCGGGACTCGTACGCCGGTCCGTACCGCCTGCTTCCCTCGGTAAGGCGGATTGACTCTCGCTCGTGATCGGGGCGCTAGCGGCGGAGTCGCGATAGTACCCTCGTGCGTTCGGGGGCGGTTCTGGTCGCGTGGGCGAGAAAGCGCTCGTACTCGGCCCGGGCGCCGGCGGTGTCGCCCTGAACGTCGAGGAGGTGCGCCAACGCAACGTGGGGTGCAGCGTAATCCGAGTCGGCGGCGATGGCCGCGCGCAGTTGCGTCGCGGCTTCCGCGTATCGGCCGGCCAGCAAGAGGAGGAATCCGTAGTAGTGGTCCACGAAAGGATCGTCCGCACGGATGAGAACGGCGCTCTCGAGCTCGCCGAGCGCCGACGCGGTGTCGTGCTCGGCGAGCCAGGTCGCCGCGAGTCGGGCGTGCGCCATATAGAAGCCCAGGTTTTCGACCAGCGCGCGCTGATACGCGGCGCGCGCCGCCACGGGCCGGTGCGCGTCGGCCTGAAGCATGCCGATGCCGTAGAACATCATTTCTTTCGAGATGTATGGGACGATCGTCGAGTCCTTCTGCAGCTTCTCGATGCGATTGGTTAGTGCCGTCAGGTCGGCAATCGCGCTGTCGTTCTCGGCCAGGCGGACCCAGGCCATCGCCCGCGTTAAGTGCAACAGCATCCGCTCCGGATGCTGGCGTAGGGCGGCGCGCAGCAGCACGACCGACTCCTTGAAATCGCGCCGCTCGAAGGCGCGCATGCCCGCGAAGCTGGGATCGCGATCGCCGGTCAGCACGAACTTTGGCAGGTTCAGCTGCTGATCGACGAATGGATTGTGGCGTACCGCGGCCAGGACCAGCGAATCGTTCGCGGCGCGGACGGCGATGTCGCGCCAGTTGACGACGTGGATCGTGCTGTCAGGCCACTCCCGCCACACTTCGCTTCGGCGCAGCGTCCAGCGCGCGATGTACGCGTCGGCCATCGCGGGATCGAGCCGGGTTGCCCAATAGAAAGCGCGATCGGCGAGGCCGGCCGCCGAATCCATCGTTTGCCGGCCAAGCACGTAGTACGCGAGCGCATCATTGGGGTCGGCGGTATCGGGGAGCGTCGGCCGCCCGAACGGCCCGTGCAAGCCGGCGGCCGGGAAGATGCGAGCCCGCCACGCCGCATCGTGCTCTCGCGCGCGCACGGTGACGAGGGACTCGCGCGTGGCCCGCATCAGGTCGATGTCGTGCGCCGTTGGAAAGGACGGTCCACACGCGGCCGCCGCAACCGCGCCGGCGAACACCACCAGTCGTCGCATGGATCGCGGTCGTGGTCGCGTCAGCGCGTGAGCTTGAACACGAACGGCAGCTGTACGATCATCGACACTTTGACACCGTCGCGCTCGGCGGGATAGAATCGAAGCCTCGGCAACACCTCGACGGCGGCCGCCGCGAACAGGTTGTTCGAGCTACTTATCAGCTTGATCGTGTTCATTACCGCCCGACCGCTGGTGTCGACAACAACCAGAATCTTGACCGCACCCTCGATTCCGGCCTGGCGTAGCGAGGCGGGATACCTCGGGAGCGGATTGTTCGGGCGCGGAACCGCGGGCTTGTCGAACGAAAAGCCGAAGACTTTGCCGCTATAGCCGAGGCGAGCAACGCGCCAGGCCGTCGAATCGGCCGGGCCCTCGTACAGGAAAGTGAGAATTTGAATCGCCTGGTCGAAGTTCAGCCGCGTGGTGTGTGCCCACGTGCCGTTCGACGCCGCGAACTGAAAGTCGGGCTGAGCGCCGTCGGTGAGCCGCGCGAAGCGCATGTCGCCGACCAGCGGAGCAGTCGCCTTTAGAGTCGCCGTGCCGTACGTAACCGAATCGGGAAATCCCGTGCGGGCAGGGTATCGCATCGGGGGTGCGAGTCTCGTGGCCATACCTGCCCACCCTGCGATACTCGCCGAATCGATGCTTGGCAGCTCGAACACGCCCAGGTTGGTGGACGCGACGAGGATCGTCTTGCCGCCCGAGCCGCGAACAAGCGAGATCGTCAGGGAGTCAATGGAGATCTCCGCCACACGCCATGGTCCACCCGAAGGGCTCAGGAAGATCGGTAGGCGCGCTGAGTCTTGTTGCGCAGATGCCACCGGCGCCGCGAGTACCGCGAACATCGCCGGCAGCGCGAGCAACAAGATCGAGCATCCCGATATCGTGTGGCGATTCCGACGTGCGGACATCCTACCTCCCTACAAAAGACCTTGGGGCGGCAGTAGCTTCGCTCGCGATCCGAGGAGATCTCATGCTGCATCGCGGCAGCGAACTGCACAAGCGCAATCCCGCACTCCTGGCGCTTGGCCATCCCGTGGAACGCGTCATCCCCGGGACTGCGTGATGGTTTTCTTGGTTTTGAGCGCTGACAGTTCTCCTACAACGAAATTTGCCTTGCATCGATAGATTGTGCCCATGGGGATGATCGCCGCGCGGTTCCAGGGCATGCGCTCGGGGGACCCGGGAAAGTTGGCGGTGCTGATGGCGACCGCGTTCGTCGACATGGTCGGCGGACTGATCGTCGTCCCCCTGCTTCCCTTCTCCGCCAAGGGGCTCGGCGCGAATGGGTTCAAGATCACCATTCTCGTCGCGGCGTTCTCGGCGATGCAGCTCGTCAGCGCTCCCTTCTGGGGGCGCTTCTCCGATAGGTACGGGCGGAAGCCATCGCTCCTCTGGGGTCTCGGAGTGTCCGGAGTCGCGTACATCGTCTTCGCGTTCTCCGGCTCGCTCTGGCTCTTGCTTCTTTCGCGCTTGGTTCAGGGACTAGGCGGCGGCACGACCGGAGTGATTCAAGCCTACGTGGCCGATTCGGTCGAGCCGGCCAATCGCGCGCGCGCGCTCGGATGGCTCTCGGCCGCGACGAACACCGGCGTGGTGATCGGACCCGTCATCGGATCGTTGTCGGCGCATTTCGGATTACGGGCGCCTGGACTCGTCGCGGCGGCGCTCTGCGCCATCAACATCTTCTTCGCCCAGCGGTTCCTGACCGAATCGCACGGAGCCGCGGCACGGAAGCTGGCGCTCACCGCGCGGCCGCCGATGCGCGTGATCGAGCACGTGCTCATTCATCCGCTCGAGCCCGCATCGCGCCTCATCCTGATCTACGCCGTGGCGCTCGGCTCATTTTATGGCGTCAACGCGATGTTGATTCTCTTCCTGGCGAAGTATTACGCGGTCACGCAGGACACGATCTTTATTTTCTTCCTGTACGTTGGCGCGCTCAACATCGTGCTGCGCATTCTGGTGGTCGGGCCGGTGGTGGACCGCTTCGGCGAAGCACGCACGAGCCGGGTCGGGACGGCGCTCCTCGCGCTCGGCCTCTTTCTGATTCCGCTCACGCGACCTCTCGCTCATGGCACGTGGTTCACCTACCTGCCGATCGCGCTCGCCGTCGGCTTGCTGCCCCTTGGCACCACGTTCTCATTCCCAGCCGTCACGGCGCTGTTGTCACGCGTGGTGGGCGAGAACGAGCGCGGACTGTACATGGGCGTGCAGCAAACGTACGGCGGACTCGTCCGCGTCTTCTATCCGCTCTACGCCGGCTGGGCGTGGGATCACCTCGGCGACCGCGTTCCCTTCTGGACCTCCAGCGTACTCGTCGCCAGCACGATGTTGTTGTCCCTTGGAATGCATGGTTACGTCCGGCCGACAAGCGCCGACGTGACCTCGGTGCCTGCGGAGAGTGGAGGATAGCTGTTAGGTGCTAGGTGCCAAGGTGTCAGGGCGGCGCAGAAATCTCGCTGCGCCTCAGCACCTGGCACCAAACACCCAGCACCTAATTCGTTATCAGTCTCGCCCCCCGCTGATACGTGAAATACGAATACCCCCACTCGATGAGCACGCTCAGCCGGTTGCGGAAGCCGGCGAGGTAGAGGATGTGGAGGAAGAGCCAGAACCACCACGCCAGGCGGCCGGCGACGGTGAAGCCGGGAAAACTGGCGACAGCTTTGTAGCGGCCGATCGTCGCCAGGTCGCCCTTGTTGAAATAGTGGAACGCCTGCGTTTGCTCGCCGGCCAGCAGCCGGAGAATGTTCTTCGCGGCCACGCGGCCTGACTGAATTGCTCCTTGGGCGACGCCGGGCACCAGGCTGCCGTCGTCGCGCTTCATCTCCGCCGCGTCGCCGACGACGAACACTTCGGGATGATCCGGGATCGAGAGATCGGAGAGCACCTGCGCGCGTCCGGCGCGGTCTACCGGAGCGCCGAGCGTGCGCACCAACGGAGACGCGGCATTCCCCGCCGCCCAAAACACATTCTTCGTCGCGACGCGTTCGTCGCCGATCGAGACCGAGTCGGCCGTCACGTTCGTGACCGGCGAGCCGAGCCGTATCTCGACACCAAGCTCTTCGAGGTCGCGCTTGGCGCGCCTGGAAAGCGTGTCCGGGAACGCCGGCAGCAGTCGCGATCCGGCTTCGACGAGAATGATGCGCGTCCTGCCCGTATCGATTCGCCGAAAGTCCGCGGCGAACGAGTGGCGCGTGATGTCCGGAATGATGCCTGCCAGCTCGACGCCCGTCGGTCCACCGCCCACGATCACGAACGTCATCAGCGCGGCACGCTCGGCGACGTCGTCGGATTTCTCGGCGAGCTCGAAGGCGCTGAGAAAGCGGTGACGGATCAGGCGAGCGTCTTCGATGCTCTTGAGACCCGGCGCCATCGCTTCCCATTCAGGGTGGTTGAAGTACGAGTGTCGCGACCCAGTCGCCACGATGAGATAGTCGTACGGCACTTCGCGCCCGTCGTCGACCAGCACCACACGTCGAGCGACATCGATCTCACCCACCTCGGCCATCAATACAGTGGTGTTGCGCTGCGTGCGGAGCAGATGGCGAATGGGCGACCCGATGTCGCTCGGCGCCAACACCGCCGTCGCAACCTGGTAGAGCAGCGGCTGAAAGAGATGATGATTCGTGCGATCGATGACGGTGACGTCGGCGACGGCGGTGCGCAGTGCCCGCGCCGCGTACAGACCGCCGAATCCCCCGCCGAGTACGACGATGCGGGGCCGCGCGCTTCCGGTCGAGCGTTGCGTGATGCTCATTGTAGCGTCCAATTTCCCCGTGTCCCGCTGGTGACGTGCTACTCTACGACGTGAATTGCGCTTCGCCCAACCACCCCTGATGCATCAACGCGACGACTCACCCGTTTCGATCCAGCTTTTCCCCTGGCCGCAGCGCATTGCCGCCGCGGTCATTGCCGTGCTGGCGTTTCTGCCGCTCGGCGCGCGCGGCACGGTTGGCGTCGGGTGGATACCCGGCACAGTGGTCGTGCTCGCCGTCGCCGCCCTGGCGGTGCTCCTGACCCGGAACGCGCCCAACGCGTGGCGGGCTCCGGCCGCCCGCGCGCTTCGCGAGTGGTATGATGCGCGCCCCAGGAGCGCCGCGACAATCCTCGCGGTTCTCGCCTTCGCGATGTATGTCGTGGTCGCCTGGATGGTGTTCGACGCCGCGCCGCTGAACATCGACGAGCTGGCGCAGGTGGTTCAGGCCCGGATCTTCCGAAGCGGACACCTCTGGCTGCCGGCGTCGCCGCATCCGGAATTTTTCTCGGCCTATCACATCGTCGATGTCGGGGGAAAGGTCTACTCGCAGTTTCCGGCGGGCGGTCCGCTGCTGCTCGCGCTCGGCGAGCTGACCGGCGCCCCATGGATCGTGATGCCGTTGTGCGGCGCCATCGCGGTCGCCGCGTTCGGCTGGTATTTGCGCGCCGCCGAGCCACGGCCGGGAGTCGCACTCGGTGCGCTGCTGCTGTTCGCGCTGTCGCCGTTCACGGCTTTCATGTCGGGCTCGTACATGAATCACATGTCGACGCTGATGTGGCTGCTGATCGCGCTGGCGGCGCTGGCTCACCTCACGCGCTCGCGTGCGGCGGCGGGATCGCGCTTGGGACTCGCGTTCGTCTGCGGGCTCGGCTTCGGATGCGCGGCGACCATCCGTCCGACCGATGCCCTCGCCTTCGCGCTTCCCGCCGGTGCGTGGCTGCTCGCGCGCGCGGTGCGCTACCGGCGATGGAGCGATGTCGTAGTTGCCGGCGCCGGCGTCGCCATTCCGCTGGCGCTGCTGATGTGGGTGAACGCTCAGACGACCGGGGCGCCGCTGCGCTTCGGCTACGAGGTGCTGTGGGGCGCCGCGCACGGCCTCGGCTTTCATCGCGATCCCGCGGGCGACGTGCACTCGGTGGCGCGGGGCATCGGCTATCTCAATCTCTACTTCGCGCGCTTTCAGACGCACCTGTTCGAGACGCCCGTCCCATCGCTCGCGGCGGCGATTACCGCGCTCGCGCTGGTGCCGAGACTCGGCTCGCTCGACCGGTTCTGGTTGGCGAGCGCGGCGATCTTGCTCGCGCTCTATGGCGCCTACTGGTTTGCCGGCGACTACTTGGGCCCGCGTTTTCTCTTTCCCCTCGCGCCGTTGTTCGCGCTGTGGACGGCGCGTCTGCCGGCGATCGTGCGCGAGCGGTGGGGCCCCGGCACGGCGTATCGCGCGACATTGGCGACGTACGCGGCAGCGGCTGTTGGCGCGCTCGTGTTCGGCGTGCCGGCGCGGGTGCGCGAATATCGCGCCATCGCTCCGCTCCAGCGCTGGGATGCGGGGCGCGCCGCCGTCGACGCAGGCGCACGTGGCGCGATCGTGTTCGTGCGCGAGAACTGGGGTGGACAGATCGTCGCTCGTCTGTGGGCGCTCGGTCTCACACGCAGCGACGCGTCGTACCTCTACCGCCGGGTGGACAGCTGTGTGCTGGAGGATCACCTCGATGCCGTTGAACGCTCCGGCGCGCGAAATGATGCGGCATACCGCGCGCTCGCGCCGCTGATGGCGGATTCCGCGCGTCTGATCGCGTCGCCGTATTCGCCGCGCACGAACGAGCGCGCGCTGCCCGGCTTGGACTACTCTCCGCGCTGCCGCGATCGCATCGCCGAGAATCAAGCGGGCTTTCTGCCGTATCAGCCGTTCATCATCGCGCGCGGCGGCGGCAACCTATTCGCGCGCGACATGGGCGCGCGCGACACGCTGTTGCTGGCCGAGCATCCGAGCGCGCCGGTATTCGCGGTGCGCCTCGATCTGACGCCGAACGGACGCGGGCTCTTTGTCGAGCGCGTGCGCCGTGATTCGATCGTCGGGTCTGCTCACACCGAGCCGCGGTAAAACACGCCGAGCCTCGAGTCCCGTCCGGCCTCGGCACCGACTTCGCGGAAAGCTGTTAGCACGCAGCACGCAGCACGCAGCGTCGTCGAGAGCATAGCGTGACGCATATCACAGACGATGGGCATCGCGTGGGTGTACACAGCAGTCGGCGCGGGACGCATCCACTGGTCTCGGGCCGCGCGAGTCGTTGCAGGTCCATCTCAGGAGGCGCTTGTGAATCGCAAGATCATCGTGCTGTCGCTGTCCGTCATCGCCGCCGCGTGCGAGCGCTCCAAGGCTGGAAGCCCGGCCGAGATGGCGGCGTCTGATTCCGTCCGTTCGCTCAGCACCCAGCTGGCGCAGGCCAGAGCGGTCAGTGCGTCACAGGATTCCGTGTTGCAGGGCGTGAAGGAGACCACCCAGCTGATCGATGAGATCGATCAAGAACTGATGAAGGTGAAGGGACTCAGGAACGTCGTCCGCAAGGCGTCGAACGGCGGCGAAGGGCCGACCGATCCGCGCGTGCAGGCGCGCGACCGGCTGCTCACGCGGGTGCGCGAAGTGACGCGCCTCCTGGCGATCAACCGCGCCCGCGTGAAGGCGCTCACCGCCAGCGGCGACTCCCTCTCGACCCGCGCCGCCGGTCTCGCCCAGACCATCTCGACGCTGGAGCAGATGGCCGAGCGGCAGCGCGGTGAGATCGTGCAGCTCACGCAGGCCGTCGATTCGCTCCGTACCTTCGGCGCGATCGCGGTCGCCCAGCGCGACGCGGTAACCGATACGGCGAAGACGCTGCGCAAGGAAAACAACACGGTGTACTACGTCGTCGGCACGAAGGACGAGTTGGTAAAGCGTGGCGTCATCACCGAGGAGGGCGCGCGCCGCTTCCTGCTCTTCGGGGGACGCACGGTGATCCCGGCGCGCAGCCTCGACACGACGCTGTTCACGTCGATCGACAAGTTCGCCGACGTCGACATTCCGTTGAAGAACGGATCCCGCGGCGTGCACATCATCTCGCGCCACGACCACTCGCTCGTCGAGCTCCCCAAAGCGGCCGATGGCAAGAGCGTCAACGCCGTCCACATCAAAGACCCGGCGCAGTTCTGGTCGGCGTCGAAGTACCTCATCATTTTGGAAGGGTAATCTGACGGGCACCCCCCCGCACGCTTTCTAGCTCACGGCTGGCCGGCGCTCGCTGAGCCGGGCTACTCCGGTTATCAGCAGCACCAGCACGATCAAGAGCACGCTGTACGCCGCCGCCGTTCCGAAGGCGAGATTTCGGAATTGGGCCAGAATCTCCATCGAGATCGGGCGGTTGGCGTGGGTGTACAGCACCACGCTCGCCACGAATTCACCCACCGCCGCGATGGCGGCAAGCATGGCGCCGGCCACCAGACCTGGACGCGCCGCGGGGAGGATCACGCGGCGCATCGTCATCCACCAGCTGGCGCCCAGTCCGCGCGCGGCGTCCTCGAGCGATGGATCCATCTGCTTGAGCGATCCCTCGGCCGCCGAGGCGACGAGTGGAATACCGCGCACGAAATAGGCGAGCGGGAGGATCCAGAAGGTGCCGACGAGCAGCACGCGCAGCGTCGCCGGGTCGTTGCGGTCGAACGTCGACGCGAGACCGAGCGCGATCGCGGTGGCGGGAATCGCCCATGGAATCGAGATCAGCAGTTCGAGCAATCGCTTGCCGCGGAACTTGCGCAGCACGATGAGATACGCGGCGACAAAGCAGACGACGACGTTGGCGCCGGTCGCGATCAGCGACATGAGCACGCTGTTCTTGATCGGTACCCACAGCTGCGCATCGCGCCCGAGCTGGCGGAAGTTGTCGAGCGTGTACTCGGGCGGGAGCACCTGCGTGGTCCACGCGGCGTCGCGCGCGAAGCTGACCAGGATCACCATCGCGTGCGGCAGCACCAGCACGGTCACGATGACGACCGCCAGCACCGCCCCGATCGCGCGTGCCGCGCGGGAGCGAACGACGGTGCGCGTCGCGCGTCCCTTGGTGCTCATGGCATACGTGCGCCGGCGCTCGAACCAGCGAAGACCGAGCAGCGCGGCGACGGCGGTCAGCGCGAGCACCGTCGTCTCGACGTAGGCGAGTCCCATCGCGCCGTTCAGCTTGCTGGCCAGAATCTGCGTCGACAGCACGCGCATGCCGCCGCCGAAGATGTAGGGCGCTGAGAACGAGCCGAGCGCGCTCATGAAGACGAGCAGCATCGAGCCGACGATCGATGGCGTGAGCAGGGGCAGCGTCACTCGGCGCAGGGCTGTCCACTTCGATGCGCCGAGTCCGGCGGCCGCTTCTTCGAGCGAGGTGTCGAAGCGCTCGAGGCCGGCCTGCACGAACAGGAAGACGTACACGTACATCGTGTAGGCGTGGATGAACACGATCGCCCAGATGCCGGTGAGCGTCCACGGCGCGTGCTCGAGCCCGAGCGCGCGCTGCGCGACGCGTGTGACGACGCCGCTCTCGCCATAGAGAAAGAGAAACGCGACGACGCCGACCAGCGGGGGGAGCGCGGCCGGCAGCGTCGCGACCGCGCTCAGCAGCCGCCGTCCGCGGAACTCGAATCGCGTGAGCAGGAACGCCAGCGGCACGCCGATCAGCACCGACGTCACGACGGACCAGAACGAGACGACGAAGGTCGACCAGGTCGCCTCGCGGTCCGCCGGATTGACGCCGAATGCACGCCAATTGTCGAGGCCGCCGCTGAACGAGCCGGCGATCACCGCGATGTTGGGGTAGACGACGGTCCACAGCAGCAGCGCGAGAATCGGCCAGGCCAAGAGCCGCGTGCCTAACGAGTAGCCGCGGGCGCGATCGCTCACGGCGCGATCACCGCCACCGGCTCGCGCACCACGCGCACGGCGACGCGCTCGCTCTCCTTCACGTCGCGCCGGGTGGAGTGCACCTCGACATCTAAGTCACCCGCCAGTCGCACGTGGTACGCGACGAGCGATCCGGTGAAGCGGCGCTCGGTGACGACTCCGGGCCAGGCATCGGCGCTGTCGGAGGGTACGAACGCCAGGGAATCGGGGCGAAGCACGGCCAACACCTCGCCGGTCGCGGCGCCTTCCGCGCGCACGCTCCTCGTCACGCCTCCGATGGCGATCGAAACCTCAGCGCCCTGCCGGCGCGCCGGAACGAGCGCGCCGGTTCCGATGAACTCCGCCACCGCCCGCGACGCCGGCAGGTCGTACAGCTCTTCCGGCGTGCCGACCTGAAGCAGCGTGCCACGCTGCAGCACGGCCACACGGTCCGCGATGGCGAACGCGTCCTCCTGATCGTGCGTGACGAACACCGCCGTGACGCCGAGCCGCCGCAGCGTGAGGCGAAGCTCCTCGCGCGTCGAGCGGCGCAACGTCGGATCGAGATTGGAGAGCGGCTCGTCGAGCAACAACACGCGCGGCTCGATGACCAGCGCGCGCGCCAGCGCGACCCGTTGCTGCTCTCCGCCGGAGAGCGACTGCACGGCGCGGTCTGCCGCCGCCTCGAGCCCGACGTTCGCCAGCGCGCGATTCGCCCGCTCGAGACGTTCGGCCTTGGCGACTCCGCGCGCTTCCAGCCCGAACGCCACGTTGTTGCCGACGCTCATGTGCGGAAAGAGCGCGTAGTGCTGGAACACCATCCCGAAGTCGCGTTTGCGCGGCGGCAAACTCGTGATGTCGGCGCCGTCGATCAGGATGCGGCCGGCGTCTGGGCGTTCGTAGCCGGCGATCATCCGCAGCGTGGTCGTCTTGCCGGACCCGGAGGCGCCGATGAGCGCCAGCAGCTCTCCGCGACCCACCTCGAGCGTCAGCGCATTCACGCCAGCGTTGTTGCCGAAGCGCCGGGTAAGGCCCTCGAGCGAGAGCGTGCCCGCCGTACGAGGTGGCTCCGTCACGCGCCCCGGTTCTGATTCCGGATGTGATCGCTCCAGAACTTCATCCACTCGTCGAGGTGCGCGGCCAGGAGAGAGCGATCGATCGGCATCGCCTTGATCTGCTCCCGCATCTCTCGAATCTGCGGCGGCAGCTCGGCAGGTAAAATGTCCGTTCGCACGGGAATGCGCGTGAACTTGGCGGCGGCGTCGAGCAGCGCCTGCTTGGACGAGACGAACTCGTACCACAGCTTGGCGGCGTCGGCGTGCTTGGTACCATGCACGATCGCGATGCCGTCGACCAGCAGCGGCGTTCCACTGGTCGGGATCACCCACTTCACGTGAAAGCCGCGTTTCTGCTGAACGGCGATGTCGGGCATGTTGTAGAGGGTGATCACGCCCTCTTGGCGCCCGAGTTTTTGATAGAGCACCGCCGGATTGAACGTGTACTCCTTCACGTTTGCGTCGAGCCGGCGCAGCCAGGCGTAGCCGGAATCGGGTTTGTTGGTCGCCGCCCAATTGCGCGCGATCATTGCGCCGAAAATGGCGCGCATCGACCCCGACTCGATCGGATTGCGGATGAGCACTTTGCCCTTCCACTTCGGATCGAGCACGTCATCCCAATCCTTCGGCGCGTCGGCGTCCTTGACGGCGTCGCTGTTGTACGCGATGACCTCGGGCGTGAGGTAGGTGCCGTACCAATAGTCGCGGGCATTCTTCGCGTCGGCAGGCACCGCCGGCGACCACGTCGGCGTGAATGCCTTGAGCAGCGAATCGTTCGCCGCCCGCTCGAAGATTTCGGCGGGAGCACCGAACCAGACATCCGCTTGCGGATTCGCCCGCTCCGCCCGCAACCGCTCGAGGACTTCCTGCGAACCCATGTCCACCCACTGCACGTCGATCGTCGGATTCGCCTTCTCGAACTGCTGCTCGTAGTACGTGAGGAGCTCGGTACCGTGCGTCGAGTACACCGTAAGAATGGTGCGCCCATCACCCTTCCCGCAGGCAGAAAGTAGGATAAGCGTAGTTGCAACTCTCAGTGAAGTTCCCCACACCCGCCTCACCCGCTTCATGGAACCACCGCCGCCTGCCCCGCCCCCTTCGCGCCGAGCAGGTTGACGAAGATGCGCGCCGCGCCGGGAACTCCCGCCGGCAACTGACGAAAAAACGCCAGCGTCGTGTAGACGTATGCCCCCGTCCCATACGGCGCGACGAGAATCGCTGCCTCGTTCGGCTGCTCGTTGGGATCGTGCGTCGACAACAGCGGCACGTACTCGCTGGCGAACGTGCGCGGCATATAGAGCGAGCGGTCCTGAATCCATCCCTCGAAGTCCTGCGGCACGATCTTGTTCGGACCCGCCATCAGCGGATGGTTCGGCTTGAGGATCGACACCGGCGAATCTTCGTCGGTCACGCGATCGGCCGGACGGCCGAGGGTGATCGGATACGGCATCATCCCGGGCTGCTGCATCTCGTACTGCCCATACTGCACGATCATCGTGCCGCCCTTCTTCACGTAGTCGAGCAGCCGCGCATTGTTCGCCACCAGCTCAGGCGACGACTCGTACGCCCGCGTACCGACGACGATGGTCGAGAATTTCGATAGATCGGTATTGGGCAGCTTTGCCGGATCGAGCACGGTCACGTTGAGCCCGAGCTGCTGCAGCGCCGGCGCAATGTTGTCGCCGACGCCGTTGATGTACGCGACCGTCACATGCGGCGGGAGCTTGATGTCGACGGCCTGCACCCTGATCGCCGCCATGCGATACATCCGCTGCGGACGAATGTGATCGTACTCGATCGGTACATAACCGATGCTGAACGTCTCACCATTGCTCTCGGCCACCGCCGCAACGCGATGCTCGCCCTTCGGCAACCGTCCGACGATGCGGAAATCCGCCGATCGCTGTGCGCCGTAGCTTGGCAGCACGACGGTGCGCGAGGCGGAATCGGCCGTCAGTCCCTTCGGCAGCTGCAGCGTCACCTTCACGCTTCGCGAGGTGGTCGAGGCCGAACGGAGCTGCACGTGGATCTCGCGATCGATCGCCGTGTTCGCCGGCGCGTATTCCGCTTCTTGCGGGAAGGTGACAGAGAAGGCGGGGGCGATGGCGAGTGGGTGGTTGATCTCGCCCTTCACCGGGTCGGCGTAGCGGTGGAGGACGGGCACGTTGACTTCGAGCGTAAATGTTCCAGCGCTGGCGTTGACAGTCTCGCTTGCGAGACCTTGTCGTTCGTCTTCCGCCACGCCGTCGATCGGCACGCCGAAAAGATCGCCGACACGCGGCTTCGCCAACCACCACGGCTGAGTGATCACGTGCGCCGAGGACCTGAAGATGATCGACCGAGCGCGCGCGCTGTCCGAGTACAGTGGTTGACGCTCACTCTGTGGCGTTCCCACGGAGACATCGGAGAAGGTGGATCGCCCACGATTGTAGATCGCGATCGCCTCAGGAATTGAATCGCCCAGGGCGACGATGTCGCGCGGCACCGTGGCTTCCACAACCAAGCCATCCGCGAGCTGGGCAGCGAACATGAGGCGAGTCAACGCCACCACTACGGTGCGTTCGAGGTCCGCCGCCGGTCGCGCACCGCCCTTGACGATGTCACCGTGGGCCAACAGAGCGAAAGCCGCCGCGCGATGGAGCGGTTGCGCGGACGCACCCGGATCGAACGCGTTGTAGCTCCGCCTCGCCTCCGCGATCGCCGCCGGCAACGAATCGAGCGCCGCGCGCGCCTTCGCCTCCGTCACAAGTGGCCGCAGCCGCGCCCACGTCGTGTCGATCCCATCGAAAATCGACTTCTCCTGCTTCGGATCCTCCGCCGCCGTCACCCGCATCGCCTCGCGCCGCACGCAATCGTCCTGCACCCCTTTGCGCGTCAGCTGCCCCATCGCCTGCGACTTGTGCTGCGACCGGCTCAGCGCCGCCATCTCCGCGTAACTCTCCCCGCGCAGCGGCGAAAACTCGCCGACGTTGAAACACAATGTCGCCGTGCCGCGCGAGAAAAAACTCGACCGATAAAACTTCGACACCGTCCACCCCGGTCCGAACTTCGCCACGGGATACTTCACCGTGTCGGCCGCCGCGTCGTACGCCTCGCGCGCCAGCAGACCCGACACCTGATGCTGCCCATGCCCGTCCGACGGCGTCCCAGAAAAAATGCTGAGGATCACCTGCGGCCTGAACGCGCGCACCACAGTCACCACATCGTTCATCAGCGAATCGTGCGGCCAATGCCGGAATGCCTCCTCGGCATTCTTCGAGAACCCGAAATCGTACGCGCGCGTGAAGTACTGATGCGCGCCGTCGATCCGCCGCGCCGCGAGCAACTCCTCGGTGCGAATGACGCCGAGCGCTTCGCCCAGCTCGTTGCCGATCAGATTCTGCCCGCCGTCGCCGCGCGTGAGCGAGAGATACGCCGTCTCCACGTGCCGGCCGCGCGCCAGCCACGCGATGATCCGCGTGTCCTCATCGTCCGGATGCGCGCCGATCACCAGCACGCGCGCCGTGACCCCAAGTCCGGCCACGAGCTCCCCCAGCTCCGCCGCACCACCGGCGCGCTGCTGAGCGGCAACCCCCGGCGCGCCGAGCAGAGCCGCGAATAACATCAAGAATCCGATTCGCTTCATCGTTCTCCCCGCAGAGCCATGTCTCTGAACACCAAGAGCAGCCGCAGATCTTCGCAGATCGCCGCAGATAAAGCGATGGAGGCACTAGCACCTACCGCACCGCCCGCGGCGCGGTCGGTGGCTCTCGTATCGGCCTCGGCATCGGCGCCAACACGTCCGCGACAATCCGCATCTGCTGCTCCTGATGACTCTGCATGTACCCCTCGGCCGGACTCGCGCGCTCCGGTCGGCCGACGTACCGCAACGGCATCATGTTGCCGATCGCCTGGCGCAGCCTCGGCGCGACGAAAGTCCACGCACCCATGTTCCGCGGCTCCTCCTGCGCCCACACCACTTCTTCCACCGCCGGATACTGCTCGATCAGCGCGCGCACGGCATCGTTCGGCCAGGGATAGAGCTCCTCCACGCGGGCGATGGCGACGTTCGCAGTCTGCTCGGCCGATGCCAGGTCGTAGTACATCTTGCCCGTGCAGAACGCCACGCGACGCACGCGCTCGCGTCGTCCGGTCGCGGTCGGGTCGTCGATCACCGGAAGGAATCCGCCCGTCGCCAGATCGCTGAGCTTCGCCGCCGCGCGATCGAGACGCAGCAGGCTCTTTGGCTGCATCAGCACCAGCGGCCGGCGTTCGCTTCCCTTCGCCTGGCGGCGCAGGATGTGGAAGTACTGCGCGGGCGTCGACGGATACGCGACCCGCAGATTGCCCTCCGCGCACAATTGCAGAAACCGCTCGAGCCGCGCACTCGAGTGCTCCGGACCCTGTCCCTCGTACCCGTGCGGCAGCAGCAGAACCACACCGGAGTTCTGTCCCCACTTGGCGCGGTCGGCCGCGATGAACTGGTCGATGATCGGCTGCGCCACGTTCACGAAGTCGCCGAACTGCGCTTCCCAAAGCGTCAGCGTGTCCGTTGCCGCCACGCTGTAGCCGTACTCGAAGGCGAGCACCGCCGTCTCGCTCAACGGGCTGTTGTAGATCTCGAACGATCCGAGCGCTTGCGGCACGTGCTGCAGCGGCGTGTACGTCGCGCCGTTCTCGTGATCATGCAGCACCGCCTGACGATGCGAGAAGGTGCCGCGCTCGATGTCCTGCCCGCTCATGCGCACCGAGATTCCCTCCGCGACGAGCGAGGCGAAGGCGAGCGATTCGGCGTGTCCCCAATCGATTTGCCCCGCGGCACCCAAGGCGGCGCGCCGGCGCTCGAGCTGCTTGGCCAGCCTGGGCAGCGGATGAAAATCGTCCGGCCACGTGAGCAGGGCGTCGTTGAACAACGCCAACCGCTCGGCGGGCACGGCGGTCTCCACGGGCGGCGGCGGCGCGGCGGCCGGGTGCTCGCCCGTCGAGTTGTCCATCTCCCGCCTACTCGCGTCGTGCACCCGATCGAATTTCGCCATCACCTCGCGCTCGATGGCGGCCGTTTCGATTGCAGTGACGATCCCCTCGCTCGTGAGGCGTTCGCCCCACACGATCCGCGGCGCCGGATGCGCTTTCACCTTCGCGTACATCACCCGCTGCGTGAACACTGGCTCGTCCGTCTCGTTGTGTCCTTGCCGGCGGTAGCCGACGAGATCGATCAGGAAGTCCTTCGCGAAGCGCTTGCGGTAGGCGTTCGCCAATTCGACGGAGGTGAGGCACGACTCGGCATCGTCGCCGTTCACGTGCACGATCGGGATCTCGAATCCCTTCGCCGGATCGCTCGAGTAGTACGTCGAGCGGGCCTCGCGCGGATCGGTGGTAAAACCGATCTGATTGTTGGCGATGATGTGCAGCGTGCCGCCCGTACGATATCCGGTTAGTCCCGAAAGATTGAGCGTCTCGGGAACGATTCCCTCCCCGGGGAACGCGGCGTCGCCATGCACGAGCAACGGAAGCACCGTCGATTCATCGCGCTTGCCGGGCTCGCCAGCCACACGCTGCAGCGCGCGGGCCGTCCCCTCGAGCACAGGATTCACCACCTCGAGATGGCTCGGGTTCGGCACCAGCATCACCTTCACCGTCTCGCCCGTCGCCAGGATGCGATTGGTGGCGTAGCCGAGGTGATACTTCACGTCCCCCGTATCGCTCGCCGCATTGGTCGCCGCGTGCTTTCCCTCGAATTCGGCGAAGATGGTCGCGTACGGCTTGCCGAGGATGTGCGCCAGAACGTTGATCCGCCCGCGATGCGCCATGCCGATGACTACCTGTTTTGCTCCAGACCCGTTTATGGCCGCATCGATCATCGGTACGAGCGCGTCGGTTCCTTCAATCGAGAAGCGCTTCACGTTGACGAAGGTTCGTCCGAGAAAACGCTCGAGTCCATCGACCTCGGTCAGGCGGCGCAGCGCGGCGATTTTTTCGTCAGGCGTGAGGGTCCGGCGCATCTCGCCCGTCTCGATCATCTTCCGGAACCACTCTCGCTCGATCTCGTCCGAGATGTGCTCGAACTCGAAGCCGATGGTCGACGAATACAGCGACCGCAGCCGGGCCACGACCTCGGCCGCCGTCGGATCGGGAAAGCTCAGCGCCGCTCCCGGAATCGAGGCAAGATCTTCTTCCGTGATGCCGTGGAACTCCGGCTTGAGCTCCGCCGCGCCGACCGGCGGTGTGCCGAGCGGGTCGAGCTGAACGGCGAGATGGCCGTACTGCCGGATCGCCTGCACCAGTCCCGCGGCTCCGGCCACCTTCCGCAGCGCCGTCGCCGTAGCGACGGTTCCTTCGCTGCTCGGGATTCCGCCCGAGCCTCCGCCAAGCGATTGCGCGAAGCCGAAAAACTGCCGCCACGACGCATCGACCGAGCTCGGATCGCGCACGAACGACTCGTAGAGCTCGGCGATGTACGCGTCGTTGAACACGCTGGTGATGGTGGGGCTGGACATGGGATCGAATTTAGTCTCGGAGGCGGTGACCTGCCATGAGGCGGGTGTGGGGCGTGGACTACTGATCATCGTGTCGAGGCCTGCATTCGCGCGTCCATTTCTTAGCTCGCCCTCTCAACCAACCGCACGTGAGCATCGTTTGCCCCACGCCCCACACCCCACATCCCACAGCCGCCTCACCCTCGGCGTCGCCACCTTCATTGCGGTCTTCGGTTTCCTGCCGATCGCCAATTGGATTCCGGGCGGACGTGATGTGTCGTGGTACGGGAATCAGATCGTTGCGTGGCTGGTCGCCATCGTCGCCTGTCTTGGAGCGGGCACCATCCTCGCGATTCTGTCGCGGCACGTCCGGTGGCTCTGGCGCGATCGCCTGCTCGACAACGCGAGCAACGCGTTCGGACGCTCTCCGTGGCCGGCTGCCGTGCTTCTCGCCGCCTTCGCCGGCGTGCTGTACGCCTGCACGGCGTCGCTCTTTGCCCGCCGGCCAATTCTCATCGATGAAGTGGTGCAGCTCTTTCAGGCGCGCGTGTTCCTGCAAGGGCGGTTGTGGCTGCCGGCGTCGCCGCACCCGGAATTCTTCAGCGCCATGCACGTGGTGGACACCAACGGAAAAGTCTACTCGCAATTCCCGGCCGGCGGCCCGGCGTTTCTCGCTGTCGGTGCGATAGTCGGCGCGCCCTGGCTGATCGACGCGATCTACGGCGCGTTCACGATCGTCGCGTTCGTCGCGTTTCTTCGAATCGCTGAGCCGCGACCCGGTGTAGCGTTGGGCGCCGCGCTGCTCTTCGCGCTCGCGCCATTCACCGTGTTCATGTCGGGCTCCCACATGAACCACGTGCCGCTCCTCATGTGCTTGATGATCGCCATGGCGGCGCTCGCGCATATCGTGAGCTCGGACCGGCCGCGCCCGGCGCTGGCCCTGCTGTGTGGACTCGGCTTCGGCTGCGCGGCGACGGTGCGGCCAGTCGACGCGCTCGCCTTCGCGCTGCCCGCGGGACTATGGCTGCTCTCGCGCGCGTTGAAGGAGCGCACGCGATGGCTCGACGCGCTCGCCGCGGGAGTGGGTGTGGCGATTCCAGCGCTGGCGCTCGTCTGGGTCAACGTGCAGACCACCGGTGCGCCCTTTCTCTTCGGCTACGAGGTGTTGTGGGGCAAAGCGCATGCGCTGGGATTCCACGCCGCGCCGTGGGGCATCGCGCATACGCCGGCCCGCGGCCTGGAGTTGATCAATCTGTATTTTCTCAGACTGCAGCTCTACTTTCTCGAGACGCCCGTTCCCGCCTTGCTCCCCGCCATCGTTGCGCTGGCGCTCACCCGAACGCTCTCGGCGATCGACCGGTATCTCATCGCGAGTGGCGCGCTCTTGGTCGGACTGTACTTCGCATACTGGCACGACGGTTTCTTTCTCGGACCGCGCTTCATGTACGCGCTGTTGCCGGCGCTCGTGCTGTGGACCGCGCGGGCGCTCCCGATCGTGCGCGACCGCCTCAATGGCCGCTCGTGGGGGCCGGTGCCGGCGTATCGCGCCATCGTCTTCGGCAGTCTCGCCGCGGTCGCCGCCGGCATCGCGATTCGAATTCCCATTCGCGTGCAGCAGTACTCGCATGGCCTGGTGTCGATGCGTTGGGATCCTGACAGCGCCGCCGCCTCGAGCAACGTGCGGAACGCGCTCGTGCTGGTAAAGGAGACGTGGGGCTCGCAACTGCTCTATCGCATGTGGGCGATCGGGGTCACGCGCACGCAGGCCGAACATGTCTACCGCAACATCGACAGCTGCATGTTGGAGGAGCGCCTACGCGCAGTCGAAGGCGCCGGCGTGCGCGGCCAGGCCGCATACGATTCAATCGCACCGCTGCTCCGGGACTCGCTCAAGCTCACCCGTTCATATTCCTCGCCCGATACGACCGAGCGCGTGCTGAGCGGTTACGCCTACTCATCCCTATGCGAGCAGCGCATCGACGACGATCGCGCCGGCACCACCATTTACGCGCCAACGCTCCTGGCCCACACCGGGGGCAACGTGTACGCGCGCGACCTGCACGAGCGCGATCGCTGGCTGCTCCGCCAGTTCCCGGGCAGACCGCTGTATGTGTTGACAGCGGGCGCGAACGAAGCCGTTCCGCGCTTTCACCCCGCTTCCAGGGACTCGCTCGAGCGCAGTTGGGCGGCCGAACCCCATTGAGCCCTGCCAGCGCCCCGCCGAGACTGTGATGATCGGAGGCCGTGGCGTGACGACGCGAAATTGCAGATCGCGTTACTTCTTGCAAACCGCAACCGTCTAGAGACAGATGCGGCGGTCGTGCCTCACGATAACTGATTTGATTACAGAGAGTTGGGTGAATTCACCCACGTGGCACCGAGAGTGCCTTACCCCGTACCGTGCGCCGGCAACGACGCCTGCGCCGCAACAGCAACAGGAGACTCCATGAAGACGGTGACCAAGAAGGGCTTTACCCTGATCGAGCTGCTGATCGTGGTTGTCATCATCGGCATTTTGGCCGCGATCGCAATTCCGAAGTTCGCGAACACGAAGCAGAAGGCCTATATCGCCGCGATGAAGACCGACCTTCGCAACCTCGCCACGGCGGAAGAGGGCTACTTCGCCGACCACCAGAACTACACGACGGCCCTGACCGACCTCAACACCTTCGTGTACTCGCCGTCCGTCAGTGCGGTCATCTCGTCCCCCGGCGGTCTGTCCGGTGGTTGGTCGGCCATTTCAAGCCACGCCAGCCTCCCCGTGACCAGCACCTGCATGATCGCGGTCGGCTCGTCGAACCTCGTCGCCACGATCGCTGACGGCCAGGTGCACTGCCCATAACGGTTCCGAGCGCGCAGGCTGCCGTCCTGCCTGACGTCGCTGGGTTCGCTGCTGAGTGTCAGAAGGGCCGGGGATCACTCCCCGGCCCTTTTGACGATTGTCAGCTCCGTTTATGGCGTACGGCGATGGCGGGCCAACAGGACGTTCTCGATCCTCTCGGCCAGACGGTCGTTGGGCGTGACGTAGATGGCGATCATGTTGTTGCTGATCACGTAGCGCGGCCGATCGGGAAGTGGCGCCGGCACGCCCGGCCGGAGGGAATTGGTGTCGAGCGAAGCACTCTCGGCAGCCCGCGCGGCGGCATCGGCGTAAATGAACAGTCGCAAAACGCTCCCACTCACGATGAGCTGCCCGCCCTTGGCCGCGAGCTTCGGATCCGACGCCGCCTTCTGCGAATCGACCACGACGAGCCCCGCCTCGATCATCCGCTTGATCACCTCGGCCTTGCTCCACTCGTCACGCGCTGCCGCGCTGCTTTCGGCCGCCGACGCCGCCCGCACCGGCTCCGCGCGCTTCGCTGGTGCCGACTCCGCCGGTTCGCCACCGGAATCCTTACTGGAGCATGCGGTGGCGAGGGGCAGCAACAACATCCACCAGCGTCGAGAGCTCATCCGCTGACGAACACGTACGAGCAGCCGTGCTCGTGCGCGCGGTTCATCGCCACCATGGCGGCTGGTACGAGATAGAAGCCCGGCAGCAATCCCTTCTTGATCTCTTCGAGGATGACGGCAGCGTCTTCGCCGCGCGCCTTGGCCAGCGCCTTCGACTGCTTGATCAGCGTGTTGTTGCAGACGAGAAAGGTGACACCGCGACCGAGAAGCACGGAGATGGTCGCCTCCTTCGCCGCGTCGTCGCCTTCGGTGACGGCCACGAAGGGATTCCTGAGCGATGGACCCTTGGTCTGCGGATCGTCCACCTTGTAGAACTCCCCCAGCTTGTACTTCGTCCACGTCGCGTCGTTGACGGCGAGCACGAAGGCGCTGCCGTGCAGCTGCAGCACCACGTTGACGTCCTTCTCGGCGACGCCGTACACGTCGCGATATGTGTTGAAGAAGTTGCGCATCTGCCCGAGAACGGCCGCGTTGTTGTGCGCATTGGCGTCGAACAGCTGCCGATGCTTGCCGGTGAGATGATCCACCCACGTTTCGTCGAAGGGACTGTCTGCGTTCGGCTTCAGCCGCGTCGTTGCCGTCGCGGGCGCCGGAAATGCGGCGCCGGCGAGGAGGGCGGTCGCGGCGGCGCCGATGCGCGCAAGAAAGCCGCGCCGGCGCGTGGAGCTGGTCAGGAGATCGTCCATGAAAACCTCGGGGTACGGTGCGCGGAGCCGAACTGACACTCTATATCTAACCGCCATCGTCGCCAGCGCGAGCGGTGATAGCTTCCGGCATGGCCGACCACGCGCGCGTCCACTCGTTGCACCGCTCCAACGGCGGCGTACCGAAGCTCGACGTGGCCGAGGGCGCGGTTACGCGCGCGGGGATGGCCGGCGACCGGCAGCGCCAGACGCGATTCCACGGCGGGCCTGAGCGCGCCCTCTGCCTCTACGCCATCGAGCGCATCGAGGCGCTCAGAGTCGAGGGGCACCCGATATCGCCGGGCACCGCCGGAGAGAACATCACCGTCGCCGGTCTCGAATGGAGCCTCGTCGTGCCGGGCAGGCGGCTGACCATCGGGGACGCGGTCGAGATCGAGATTGCATCGTTCACCGCGCCATGCAAGACGATCCGCGAATCGTTCACCGACCAGTACTTCCCGCGCATCGCGCAGCATCTCCATCCCGGGTGGAGCCGCGTGTACGCGCGCGTGTTGACGGAAGGAACGATACGCGTGGGCGATGCGGTGATGCTGAACTCGTCCGGAATTACTGCTTGAGGATGCGATCCTTCGGCGGCACGGTGATCGTTCCGCCGAGCGTCTTCTCGAGATAGTTCGCCAGCAGATCGACCGTGCGGGGCGCACTGGTCTTTTGTTGGCAGGCCGAGGCCGCCTCGGGAACGCGATAGCCGTCTCCGCCTTCGCATGCCGGATACACATTAAACGCGACGCGGAGCGTCTCACCGGCGGTGATGGGTGCTCCACTCACCCGAATGATGTCCCCGACGATGCGTGCGCCACTCGGTCGCGTCTTATCGTACCGAAAGGAGACTCCCGACAGCTGCAGAAATCCTCCGTGTCCGAGCCCCGCGTCGCTCACGCCATGCTCGAGCAGCTCGCGCAGGCGCGCGCCAGTCAGCGGGAAGGTGACCACCCGCGTCTCGTCGGCGAATAGAAAGATGGACTCGATCACGTAGTTGGTGATCGGTCCCGGCGCGATCACGTCATCCAGCCGCAGTGTTCCCGAGTTGATGATCGCGACGTCGGTATTCATTCCGGAGCGCATGGCGTCAGTGACGATGTCGCCCAACTGGCCTTCATTCGAGCGTGAGATCGCGTCTCGTCCGTCGATGGGCTGCGTCGATCGCGCGAGCACCCGCTCGGGGCCCAGCCTCCTGATGAGGCTGTCGCGCCAGGCGCGAGCCACGCGCGCCGTCGCCGGGTCGAAGGGTCGGCCGCGGCCGAGTGTGATCAACATGCTCGTGTCGCGCCACGCGCCGCGCTCGCGCGTGAAGGTCACCAGCTGCGCCGAGCGCGAGTTCGCGTCGGCCTTGGCGACCAGCCGTGCGCCCTGCCGCACCAGATGAAACTCGTGCTCGTGCCCGCCGAGTATGGCATCGATCGCCGGCTCACGCGCGAGGAGCGCGCTGTCCTGCGCGAGGAACTGATGCGTGATGCCGACCACGACCTGCGCGCCGGCCGCCTTCAATGCCGCGACGGCGACGTGGGCCGCGCTGTCCTCGTTCACGCACTTGACGTAGCGGCGGTACTCCAGCCGAACGGTGATCGCGAACAACCCGACCCTCGTAGAGCCCATCGTCACCGTGTCCCACACCGGCACGTTGGGAAATGGCTGACCCGATGCCTCGAAGCAATTGCTCGACAGCCAGCGAAATCGCGATTCGCGAATGCGCGCCACGAGCGAGTCGCGGTCGAGCTCGAACTCGTGATTGCCGAACGTGGCGTAGTCGAAGCGGGCCGCGTTCATCGCGTCGATCATCTGCCGCCCGTTGTACCACTTGCTCGACAAACTCGGCGAGAGAAAATCGCCGGCCAGCACGAGCGGTACGCGGTCGCCGCCCGCGTGCTCCAACGAATCGCGGAGCGCCGCGACGCGCGCGATCCCTCCAGTACCGTCGCGCAGTGTGTCCAGCACGTAGATGTCGTTGACCGACAGAAAACGTATGGCTGTCGCCGGCGCTGGCGCGGGCACGGACGGCGCGCAGGCGCCGGCCGAGTAGACTGCGGCGGCAAGCGCGGAGAGAACGAGTCGCGATGTCATCACGCGAAGGTAAATCGCGGGCGGCGCGCCAGCCACGCTAACTGCTCGAATCCGAGTTCGTCGTGCTGGCAGACGGTTGTCAGTGGGAGTCACCCGCTGGGCAGCGGGAGCAGCCCGCTCTGGCGGCGCGAGCGCTTCCCGCATCGAGCCGCCGCGCGTGCGCGAGGCAAGTTCGTGGTAAAGCCTGGGGCGCGGCGTCTCTCGCGACGCGCTATGCGCCGCCGTCGCGGACCGCTCCCGCCGCCCCGACGCTCCGTGCGGTACTCAGAGAAACTCGACGGATCGGCGCGGGCGTCCGGCGGCGGCGGCGCTTGGCGCGTAGCAAGAGACAGCGCGCCGCGCGCCGACATCGAATGGTGCTCGGCACCAGAAGCGCGCTGGCTCGCAGCGTTTAAGCGCCCGCGCCGCCAGAGCCGGACGCCCGCGCCGGTCCGCGCGCGACGCACTCTCCAAGGGCGACCGCAAAGCGCGACCGCGCGTGCTATCCCGAATTTTGACGTGGGGCCCTAGACGATCTTCGACGCGAGCTTGAGCACCTTCGGGTCGGCGGGCGGGTAGTGCAGATCGAGATCTTCGAGCGTCTTCACGATGCGCCGCGCGATGAGATAATCGCGCACCTTTTTGTCGTCGGCCGGCACGATGAACCACGGCGCGCGGTCAGGACTACATTCGCGCAGCATGTCGCGGTAGGCGCGTGTGTAGTCATCCCACAGCGCGCGATCGTCCAGGTCGCCCGCCTGGAACTTCCAGTTTTTCTTCTCGTCGGTCAGCCGGTCGATCAGCCGGTGCTTTTGCTCCTCGCGCGAGATGTGGAGAAAGAATTTCAACACCACCACGTCATTCTCGACGAGGATGCGCTCGAAATCGTTGATCTGATCGTATCGCCTGGACCAGACCTTCTTTGGCGCGATGGCGTGCACGCGCGCGACCAGCACGTCCTCGTAGTGCGAGCGATTGAACACGCCGATCATGCCGCGCGGCGGCACGGCTTGGTGCACGCGCCACAGGTAGTCGTGCCGCAGCTCGATGTCCGTCGGCTTCTTGAAGCTGGTAACGGTGCAGCCCTGCGGGTTCACCGCCTCGAAGACCTTCCGTACCGTCCCGTCCTTGCCGGACGCATCGCGGCCTTGCAGCACGACGAGCAACGCGCGAGACGACTCGGCGTAAAACGTTTTCTGGAGGTCACCAAGCCGCTCGACGGCGGCGGCGATGGCATTGTCGAGCTCGTCGCCCTTGGGCGCTTTCTTGGGCGGCTTCGCGTCGGCGTTGCCGAGCTTGAGCTTGCTGTGCCGGTCGATCGGACGTAGTTGCATGGTGCGGGGAATGTGGCACCGGGCCGCGCGGGGCGACAGCATTGCGCGCCGGTTGAGCGTAACTCAGTGGTCCGTGCGGAGGCCGCCAGTGAGCCAGGGTCAGAACGATGGTATCGTGAGCACCTCCGTGTCTCGACGAGTGTTCATCGGAACGATCGCGATGCTGGCGGCCTGCCGCACCGCCAGGCTGAGTCCAGAAGACGCGGCGACGCTCGGCCGCATCGAGGCGCGGCCTCGGGCGCCGCTTGCGGCCAACGGGCGGCCGCACGGCCTGCTGCCGCTGGGCGCGGGCACCGGCCGCGACGGACTTCTCTACGTGCCGCCGACGTATCGCGCCGACCAACCCGCGCCGTTGGTCGTCATGCTGCACGGCTCGGACGGCGGCGCGAAGGATGGCCTCGCGCCCTTTCTCACCCTGGCCGATGACGCGGGAGTCATCTTGCTCGCGCCGGAGTCGCGCGATCGCACGTGGGACATCGTGCTCGGCGCGTTCGGTGCCGACGTGCTGTTCGTCAACCGGGCGATGACGCGCGTGTTCGCGGACTACGCGATCGATCCGGGCCGCATCGCGATCGAAGGATTTTCCGATGGGGCGTCCGAGGCGCTGTCCGTTGGACTGACGAATGGCGAGCTGTTCACTCGCATTGTCGCGTTTTCACCGGGAATGGTGGCCAGCACGAAGGGACGTGGCCGGCCACTGATCTTCGACGCGCACGGCGAGACCGACACCACGTTTCCGATCGCGATGACCAGCCGCACCATCGTCAAGCAGCTGCGCGCGAAGGGGTATCGCATCGAGGCGCGCGAATTCGCCGACGGTCACACGGTGCCGCCGCTGATCGCAAAACAAGCGATGGATTGGCTGACGGCCAGCTGGGCTTGACGCAACGCTTCTACCGCTTCCGTTGTCACAGGCTGGACTCCACGGGAGAGCACCATGAAGCGGATGAGGTTCGCGGGCTCGATGTTGGCGGTGGCGATCGCGGCGCCTGTCGCGGCGCAGGGGATCGCGGCGCGCGTTGGATCGGCACCGGATGGCTCGGTACGCATCACGTTCGCCGCCCGCGCCGGCGTGTGCGGCGATGGCCGCTCGTTCATTGCCGAGCCGTTTGGCTCACCCGACGGCGTCACGATCTATTCGACGGATGGCATGTCGGACTACGTGAACATCGGCGGCGGCCCAGGCTCGTTCGGCGGCATGAAGAACTGCGCGGCGGGGCCGGTGCGCGTGATGCTCTCCGTCGCCAATCACCGCGTCATCGACGTGCGCCCCTATGTTGGCCCGGCGACCTCGCGCACCACCGGTGCCGACACGGATGCGGGCACGGTGTCGGCCCCCGCCGCGGCCGACTATCTCCTGAGCATAGCCGCGACCGCCGACGAGCACGCCAGTCGCGGCGCAATGCTCTCGGCGTCGCTGGCCGACAGCGCGCACATCTCGGCACGGCTCGCCCAGATGGCGCGCGACAAGGCCCTTCGCTCCGGCGTTCGCGAGAATGCGTTACGCTGGCTCGCGCGGGCAGGTGAGCGTGAGGACGACCGGCAGGCCGATCAGGTTGCGCGTACGATCGCGGCCGATGAGAGCGACGTGACCGCGGTTCGCGAGCGCGCGCTACGCACGATCCGGCACACGACCGAGAACGACAGCTGGCTGCGCACGCAGTACGCGCGCTTCACCGAGACGTCGCTCAAGGAGCGGACGCTCCGCGTGCTGGCCGAGGGCGGCGGCACCACGAACTCGGCGTGGGTCACCAACATCGCGCTGAATGAAGGCGAGCCGTTGGCGTTGCGCGAGCGCGCCCTTCGGCTGCTCGGCGACGAGATGGGATCGCCGACCGAAATGCGCCAGCTGTACGAGAAGGTGAGCGAGCCGTCGCTGCGCGAGCGTATCCTGCGAATCGCGGGCGAGTCCGGCGACGCGGTCTCGCTGCGCTGGCTGCACTCGATCGCCGAAGATGCCACCGCATCGATGTCGCTGCGCGATCGCGCAATCCGGATTCTCGGCGAGAGCGGCGAAAGCGCGCAGACCGCGTATCTACGCGGCCTCTATGCGCAGGTGAGCGACGCGACGCTCCGCGATCGCATTCTGCGTACGGCGTCGGAGGGTGGCGGCGAGGAGAATCAGCGCTGGCTGCGCCAGATCGCCGAGAACGAGAAAGAGGACTCGAGCCTGCGCGACCGCGCGGTGCGGACGTTGAGCGAAACGGGCATCGCGACGTCGGCGTTGGTCGCGATGTACGATGCGATCAACGACCGTCCGGTCCGGGAGCGGCTCATCTCGATTTTCGGCGAGCGAGCCGATCGCGCGGGAAGCGACAAGCTGGCAGCGATCGCCAAGGGCGATGCGGACTACGACCTACGCCGACGTGCCGCGCGCCGTCTGGCCGAGGCGGGCGATCCGCGTGCGAAGCAGTTGCTGGAGGACACCAAGCGCTGAGCGCGATGCTGCGACTCGAGCCGATCCCTCAGACCGGGGAGAGCGCACGGTCGAGATCGGCGATCAGGTCGTCGCGATGCTCGAGGCCAATCGATATTCGCAAGAGGTTCGCCGGCGTCTTCGTCTCCGGCGGCTCGACCGACTCACGGTGCTCGATCAAGCTCTCAGGTCCACCGAGACTGGTGGCGCGGGTGAAGATTTCGCAGCGCGCCGCGACGGCGATCGCCGCAGCGCGCCCGCCGCGTACTTGAATCGACATCATGCCGCCGAAGCCCGACATCTGTCGCGCAGCGACGGCGTGCGCGGCATGCGACGGCAACCCCGGGTAGTGCACCGCCTCCACGGCGGGATTGGTCTCGACGTGCCGCGCGATCGCCAGCGCGCTGTCCGACTGCGCGCGCACGCGATAGGCGACTGTGCGAACGCCGCGCATCACGAGCCAGCAGTCGAAGGGCGACGGCACCGCCCCGCCACTGCGCTGGAGAAGGCGGATGCGCTCGAACATCGCCCCATCCTCCCGGGCGATCACCGCCCCGCCGAGCACATCGCTGTGCCCGCCGAGGTACTTCGTGGTCGCGTGCATCACGAGGTCCGCGCCGAGCTCGATCGGCCGGCACAGCACCGGCGTCGCCCAGGTGTTGTCGCAGGCCACCAGCGCGCCGGCGCGCCGCGCGATCGCGACGACCGCGGCGATGTCGGTGACGCGAAGTAGCGGATTTGATGGCGACTCGATCCAGATCAGCTTCGTCTCCGGCCGCACGGCGCCCTGGACGGCCGCTGTGTCGGTCAGATCGACGAAGGTGGTGGGAATGCCGAGCGGGGCGAACACTTCGCGCAGCAGCTTGCCCGTGCCGAAGTACGCATCGTTGGGGGCAATGACGTGGTCACCAGGAGCGAGCGCCTGGAATATCGTCATCGTCGCCGCTTGGCCCGATGCGAATACGGCGGCCTGCGCACCGCCGTCGAGCGCGGCGAGACAGTGCTCGAGCGCATCGCGATTCGGATTGCTCGTGCGGGAATAGACGTGACCACCTGGGTAGGTCAGATCGGCTGCGCGTTCGAAAGTCGTTGATACGTGTATGGACTGCGATACAGCGCGGGTCGCACCGTCGACATGTTGTCCGGCGTGCACGGCTAGAGTTTCGAAGCGCATGGGGAGGAGTATAGAGAGGGCAGATGTCAGATGTCAGATGTCGGATACGGGTCGCTCCCGCTTGACACCTCTCTCCGACGCGGCAGCATTACGGCGTCACCTTCCCGAGCGAGAATTGTGAACCGACTTCTCACCACGATCGGCATCTCCTTCCTCGGTGTTCAGCAGGTCGCGGCGCAGCGGCCGGACCCACACGCGGTCGTCACGGTCGGCACTGCGACGGCGAAGCGCGGGCAGGCCGCAACCGGTGTGATCGCCGTGCCGGCGGGCGTCGACTCGGGAACCACCATCGCCGTGGCGGTCATCAACGGCGCCCGGCCGGGTCCGGTGCTGTCGATCCTGTCCGGCGCGCACGGGACCGAGTACGCATCGATCATCGCGCTCGAGAAGCTCATCCCGCTCGTCGACCCGGCGAAGCTCAGCGGCACCGTCATCATCGTCCCGCTCATCAATGTGCCCTCCTTCGAGCGGAAGATCGCCCACGTGAATCCGGTCGACAACAAGAGCATGAACCGGTACTACCCGGGCAACATGCAGGGCACGCAGACGGAGCGCGCATCGTATCTCATCACCAAACAGATCGTGGAACAGAGCGATCACCTGATCGATCTGCACGGCGGGGATCTGGACGAGAATCTGCGGCCGTACAGCTACTGGACCAAGACGGGCAACGCAGCGCAGGACTCGCTGTCGCGCGAGATGGTGCTCGCGTTCGGACTCGACTACATCATCATCTCCGCCGACCGCCCGACGAATCCGGCGGCGTCGCGCTATCTCGAGAACACCGCCTCGACGCGCGGCAAGCCATCGTTCACCGCCGAGGCCGGCCGCGCCGGCCGTGTCGATACCGACGACGTGATGGCGCTGGTGAATGGCAGCCTGAACGTGATGGCGCAGCTGAAGATGTTGCCGGACCGCACGGTGCACCCGGTCGAACATCCGGTCTGGATCGAGAAGGTCGTCACGGTGGCGAGCGACCAGACCGGCATCTTCTATCCGCTGGTCGATCGCGGCACCTACGTCGCCGAAGGGATGAAGCTCGGCTACGTCACCGACTACCTGGGGAAAATCGTGATGGAGGCGCGGGCACCTGTCGCCGGCGTGGTGCTGTTCATCCGCGCCGTGCCATCGATGGTGAAGGGAGAGACCATCGCCAATGTGGGCGTCGCGGCGAAGTAGCCTACTTCTTGATGAAAATGGCTTTCGGAATCATCACGTGGACGCCGACGTTGCCATCGACCAGCTGCGTGATGTCCACATCGCAGGCGACGCTCGTCAGCATGTACGCATCATCCTTGGAGAGCCCCTTCTCCGTCATCAGGAAGGAGATCGCCTCGCGCACCGCCGTCTTAGTGGCGATGACGAGATCCTTGTCCATCCCCATGGCGATCCAATGCGTCGGCGTCTCGCCGCGCGGCCAGGCGAGATGCATGTCCTTGCGGACGATGACTTGAAAGGTGCCGGTGAGGGATGTCTCGAGCGCCGTGATGTCGACTTCACCATTTCCCTGCCCCGCGTGCCCATCCCCGATCTCGAGTAGCGCGCCCGCCGTGTGCACCGGGATGAAGAGCGTCGTGCCCGCGACGAACTCCTTGTTGTCCAGGTTGCCCGCATGGATGCCGGGTGGAGCACTGTTCACGCGACCCATGGCCTTTGGCGGCGCGACGCCGATGCTTCCGAAGAACGGCCGCAGCGGAATGTCGATCCCCTCGGCGAAGTGCGCGACGTTCTTTTGCTTGTCCAACGGAATGATCTTCATCTTCGCGTAACCGAAGTCTTCAGGGAGGAAGCCGCTCTTTGCGCCGAAGCCGTTGTACGCGTACGGAATCGCCAGCTCGATTTTCTGGATGCGCACTTCGAGCACGTCCCCCGAGTCGGCCCCCTCCACAAAGATCGGCCCGGTGAGGATGTGCCCACCCGGCCCCTTGTTGGTGACGTCCCTGTAGATGTCGCGCAGCGACTGCTCGACATCGCCGGGCGCGACCCCCGCCCCCTCCAACCTCGGCGCGCTCGACGTGAGCAGCGTGCCAACCACGAGCACGTCCCCGGACTTCACCCGCAGCACCGGCACCGCCGCCGCGTCGTAATAACCCCAGGCGACGGTCGTTGGGGAGGGCATCAAGCGATGGACGGTCTGCGCGCTCAGGGTGCACGGCACGGTCAACACTAGGAACGATTTCGGGATCCGCATCGGCTGGCCGCGCGTTGAAAGGGGAGGACCAACTTAGGGTTCGCAGGGGTGGATGGGAACGGCGTTGCGTGCTGCGTGCTGCGTGCTCATTGCAACCGCCTTGCATAACGCTCGCCTCGCCCTAGGAGGGAGGAAATGCCCGGGCTGTTAGCACGCAGCACGCGGCACCCAGCGAGAAGAACTTTTAGGGCGCGACCGGGTACGAGTTACCAGTGAACTTCCAGGGAGGAACAGTGCCCCGTTATCAGTTCTCTATCAGCACCGATGATGTGCGCGAAGTCGGCACCATTCATTGCGACAGCTTCGCGGAAGCGCTGACCACCATCAGCGAGAAAACCGCCGAGGGCGCCACGCTGGAGATCGGCGTCGACGGCTTTCCGCCCGCCCGATACGAGCGTGTCTTCACGCTCCGCGGCGGACTGTTCGCCTGGATGCCATCAGCCGGGAAGCTGGCGGCATGAGCGCGCGCTATTCGACCGATCAACAGTAAAAGGCCTCAGACCACACTGTCTGAGGTCTTTTCACATCCGGGTGACGGCTGGAACTCCGCGCCAATCCCGGCGAGATTGGGAGCATCACGAACGCACGCTACCTCTGTGCAGGGAGCAGTCGACATGACCGCAGTCGGCATTGCCTCGGGCCGCGTCTCCGCCATGGCGGATGGTCTCACCGGATCCAGCATTCTCAAGATCGCCGGCGACGTGCGCGCGCTGCGCGAGGGGGGCGCCGAGGTCTGTGATCTCACTGTCGGCGACTTCAAGCCGAGCGAATTCCCGATTCCGGCGATGCTGCTCTCGGGGATCGAGGACGCGCTGCGGAAGGGCGAGACGAACTATCCGCCATCGTCGGGGATGCCTTCGCTGCGCGCCGCCGTGCGCGCCTTCTATGCGGAATGGCTCGGCCTCGACTATCCCGTGGAGTCGATTCTGGTCGCCGGGGGCGCGCGGCCCGCGCTGTATGCCACCTATCGAGCGCTGATCGACCCCGGCGACGTCGTCGTCTATCCCGTTCCGAGCTGGAACAACGACGCATACTGCCACATGGTGGAAGCGACCCCGCGCCCCATCATTACCGAGCCGGCTGATGGATTCATGCCGACCCGGGAATCGATCGCCGATGCGATTCGCGGCGCGCGGATGCTGGTGCTCAACTCGCCGCTCAACCCGACCGGCACCGCTTTCACCGCCGAATCACTCGGCGAGATCTGCGACCTGGTGCTGGAAGAGAACGCCCGCCGCACGGATGACCGGCCGCTATTCCTCCTGTACGACCAGGTCTACTGGATGCTCACCTTCGGCGCGACGCGCCATGTGGATCCCGTGTCGCTGCGACCGGAGATGCGGCAATACACCATCTTCGTGGACGGCATCTCCAAGGCGTTCGCGTCGACCGGCCTGCGCGTAGGCTGGCTGGTTGGGCCACCGGATGTCGTCGCGAAGATGGCCAACGTTCTGGGCCACGTTGGAGCATGGGCGCCGCGTGCCGAACAGGTGGCGACCGCGAAGCTGCTCGGCGCGACGGCCGAGTTGACGGCGTATCACGATGTGATGCGCAAGAGCGTTCAGGCGCGACTGACGGCGCTGTACGACGGATTGATCGCGCTCAAGCACGATGGGTTCCCGACGGATGCCATCGTCCCCATGGGAGCGATCTACCTCAGCGCGCGATTCGCGCTCATTGGTGGACGGCTCGAGAACGGCACAGTGCTCCGCACCAACGAGGACATCCGGCGCTTTCTGCTCGAGCGCGCACGGCTCGCCGTGGTGCCGTTCGATGCCTTTGGCTCGCGCGAGGAGAACGGTTGGTGCCGGTTGTCCGTCGGGGCGGTGTCGCTCGGCGAGATCAGCGCGATGCTGCCGCGGTTGCGAGAAGTGCTGCAATCGGTGAAACCGGCCCGGTGACGATCACTTGGTCCAGATGAGGAGCAGGCCGCAGGTGCTGCGCGTACCGCTGAACTCGGGCGGAATCTCGGCGAAACCGTTATAGAACTCGATCGCGACAATCTCCGACGCGAGCACGCTATTGATGTCGAACAACTGCTCTCCGGCTCGGGCGCTATAGACCAGCACGCCGTCGACACGAACGGCCGCCCAGCAGGGGGTTTCGGGCGCGCCGCGTAGGCGGTCGGCGCGCGACACGGACGTCAGCGTGTTGGAGCGCGCGCCACGCCCACCGGCAACCCACGCCGCACTGCTCGCGCCGCCCTTGTAGATCTTTGGACCGGGCAAGGTCACCAGGATCTCCGATAGCTGCTGCGCGTTCAGCTTGGTGATCTGCGCAGCGGTGAGAAAACGGCCAATGCCGCTGGCTCGCCGGCGCTCGAAGTCGATCAGCTTCGCGGCGATCGGCGCGTGCTTCGCCAAGACCGTGTCGGCGGCGAGCATCGAGGCCGGTCGCGAGAGGGGCACGAGCACGAAGTCGGCCTCGCTCGAGTCCGCGAGGTGAAACGAGATCATGGCCGACGACGGTGCGTATCCGATTTTTCTGACGGTCACCAGGTGACGTCCCGGCGGGATGGCACCCAGCCGGAAGTGTCCGGCCGAATCGCTGAAGACCAACAGCCTGTTCGCGGCGATCCCGACCTCGGCGCCGCCGATGGGCGCGTCAGTCGAATCGGTCACGACACTTCCGATGAGCACCGCCGATCGCTGCGCGCTCGCCGAGGAGACGGCGAGGAGCGCGAGCGTGCACCACGCAACGATTTGGCAGCGACGCGACATCCTGACATCCTCGGGAGCGAGGCGCCCAACCATAGTTTGCGCGTCAGGGACGCGCCACGCTCGGCGGCGTGCGAAAGCTGTCATCAGCGTCATGCGCTGGGCGCCCGGGCAGACGGCGCTACGCGCCGGGACGGTCTTTCAATCTGCGCACGAACTTGAGCCCCGACCACACCTCGTTCACCGCGCAGATCTTGACGTCGACGAGGCCGACGCCGAGCCCGTGATCCCGCACGATGTTCTCGGTCACGTCGGTCGGTACCTTGCTCGCTTTTTTCGGCCAGGACACCCAGAGCATTCCCGCCGGCGCGAGGCGCTTCGCCAGGGGCGCGAATCCCTTTCGCAGGGCACGCTGCTCGAGCACGAACAGCACCGCCAGATCGATCTCCGATCTCCCGCGACTTACATCGCGCAGATGGTCCGGGATGTCGCCGAGATCGCCGGCAAACTCCGGCGGCGCCCCGATGAACGCTATGCGCTGGCCATCCTTGATCCCGAGCTTTTTTGCGAGCGGCGTGCCTGAGTAGCCGGCCATTGTCCCGATTCGTTGAGAGAGGGCGAAATGAAACCAGAGCAGCTCGACGGGACTATTCGACCCGCGCCACCACGATGCGCACGGGAATGCCACCGTTGCGTGTCTTGATCACCGGCTCGAATCCGAGCTTGGTCGCCCGCTCCAATGCCGGCTCAGCGGACACCATCGCGATCGTCCAGCCGTTCATCGTCTCCCGCGCCGTATTGCCCAGCTGCGCGTAGAGGTCGCGAAGACCACCACCCGCATCTCCGACGCGTACACCGTACGGCGGGTTGGTGACGAGCCAACCGGGCCCTGCTGGCGGCTCGATTGCCGAGAGCGCGCGGCGCGACAGCGTGAGATCGGCCACGACGCCGGCGCGCTCCGCATTCGCTGCCGCCGCCGCGATGGCGCCCTCATCGCGGTCGGACGCGATGATCGGTGCGGGCGCGGCCGGCAGCGCGCTCGCGAGCGAATCATCGCGCACGGTCGCCCACAAACCGGCGTCGAAGGAGGGCCACGACATGAACGCGAAGTCCCGCCGCGAGCCGGGCGCAATTCCGCGGGCCATGAGCGCGGCCTCGATCGCGATGGTGCCGGCGCCACACAGCGGATCGATCAGCGGTGCGGCCGGATCCCAGCCGCTGGCGAACAAGGCGGCGGCGGCCAACGTCTCGCGCAAAGGCGCTTTGGCCGTGGCGAGGCGATATCCGCGACGGTGCAGCAACGGGCCCGAGCTGTCGATGCTGATCGTGCACCGGTCGTGCAGCATGCGCACCGCGATGAGCTGCGCGCCGCCGCGCTCCTGCGCCGCATCGTCATCGTCGATGTCGGCGCCGCCCGACCGCGCGGTGATCGCGCCGGCCTTGCCCGCCCGTGACGCGATCGCACTGGCGACGCGCTCGGCCACCGCGTCCGAGTGATAGAGCTTCGATTTGCGGCAGGTGACGCGAATCTGCACGGGCCGTCCGCCGCCGAGCCATCGCTCCCACGGCACCTGCTTCGCGCCCTTCTCCAACTCGTAGAACGCCCGCGCGCCGAATTCGCCCGCGCGAGCCACGATGCGGGTCGCGGTGCGCAGCCAGAGATTGGCGCGATACACGTCCGTCAGGCCACCGCGGAACGCGACTCCGCCGGCCTCCGCCGCGGCTTCGGGAATGCCTAACGAGTGCAGCTCTCCGGCCGCTAGCGTTTCCAGCCCCGGCGCCGTGATCGCGAAGAGGTCGAGCCGCTCGGACGGCGAGACGCGCGCAGCGCGCGGGGCGCTCAGCGCGTGCTTGGGGCTTGCCTTTCTTTTGGCAGATCGAGGCTGCGCCATAGGTACCATGAGGCGATCGAGCAGTATGGATCCCAATTCGCGCCGATTCGGCGCACTCGCTCCGGCGTCGGCATCTTCCGCAACCCATACGCGATCTTGATCGCCTTCTGGATGCCGAGGTCGAACTCGGGAAGGACGTTCGCCCGGCCGAGGCGGAACATCAGGAACATCTGCGCCGTCCACCGTCCGACGCCCTTCACGCGCGTAAGCGCGGCGATCACCATTTCGTCATCGAGGTCGTGCACCGTATTGATCGAGACATCGCCGGTGAGCACCCGGTCCGCAAGATCGCGCATGTAGCCGATTTTCTGACGCGACAGGCCGGCGCTGCGCAAACGCTCGTCCGAGGTCGCGGACAACTCCTGTGGCAATGGCGGCCGGTCGCCGAACAGCCCTTGTAGTCTGCCGTGAATGGTCGTCGCTGCCTTGGTCGACAGCTGCTGGTACACGATGCTACGCACGACCGCATCGAAGTGGGTTCCCTCTGGCGACGCGCGTGGCTTGAACGCTCCGACGCGTCGGATGACGTCGGCCATCACCGGATCGGCGCGTTTCAGGTGCGGAATCGCCTTGCGATCGATCACTGCCTGTTCGTCTCCCGCTCGTGCTGGCGCAGCGCTCGCTTCTGCCCATCCAGCGTTTGGCCTCGAACCGTGCCGGTTGGTCCGTCAGATCGTCCCTACAAAGTGAGTCGCCGGGTGCGGATTTGCTGGCTTGCTGTCGAGACTCATGAGTTACGGTCACCCTGCCGGGGAAGAGCCGCGCACGACCAGTTGAATCTACGCGGTTCCGGGCCCAGATTGGTCCGTCCCGAGCCGTAACCGGGGTTGGTTATGGCGTTTCTGGTCAAAAATCCATACCGTTCCGTCCATGAGTGATTCGCGTCACACAAGAACATCCGCTTCGAAGGGGCGCCTGCGCCGTAGGCGCGGGTTTTCGCTCATCGAGCTGTTGTTTTGCATGGTCATCATCGGGATTCTCACGGCGGTGGGATACTGGCGCATCAGCAGTGAAAAGCAGAGGGCGACGCGCGGCAAATTGCTCGAGGCGCTCGATCACCTGATGATCACGGAAGAGGCCTATTTCGCCCAAGCGGACGTATACACGACCGACCTGGTGCTGATGGACTATCAGACGCTCGACTACATCTCGATCGTGATCAGCAACGTAACGGTCGACGGCTGGCAAGCTCGCGCCTACGAGCCCCGGTACGGCAACGCCTGCTACGTCGCATACGGCGGGGCCGCCATGGTCGCGGGCAAGACCTTCGTCAACAACAAGCCCGAGTGCTACCTCGAGTAGCCGACGGCGCATGAAGGTCGAGAGGGCGCGGGTCGCGATGGATGCGGCGCGCGCCCTTTTTCGCGGCGACGAATGCCTCGAGCATAAAGATTTCACTAAAAAAATCGTGTCGGGCAGACATCGGCCCCGTGATTGATCACGCTTCTCGGGACATGCCTACTCCGCTGACGCGCTTCAAGCGCCTTCTGTTCGGCAAGCCCCTGGCGTCCGAGCGGCTCGAGCACGAGCGCCTGGACAAGAAAACGGCGCTGGCGGTGCTCTCGTCGGACGCCATCTCATCGGTCGCCTACGCCACCGACCAGATCCTGTTCGTCGTCGCCGGCGCGATAGGACTGGCGGCGATCCGCTACGTACTGCCGATCTCGGCCGTCATCGTCGCGCTGCTCGTGCTCGTCGGGCTCTCGTACCGGCAGACGATCTTCGCGTATCCGGGCGGCGGCGGGTCGTACACCGTGGCCAAGGACAATCTCGGGAAGGGGCCAGGCCTAGTCGCCGCCGCGGCGCTCCTCACCGACTACATCCTCACTGTCGCGGTCTCGATCTCGGGCGGAGTCGCCGCGATCACCTCGGCCTACCCGCGGCTCACCCCGCACACGGTCCTGATTTGTGTGCTCTCGATCGTGCTGCTGACGGTGGTGAATTTGCGCGGCGTTCGCGAATCGGGCGCGGCGTTCAGCGTGCCGACGTACGCCTTCATCGTCATGATGGTGGCGCTCATTTCCTTTGGTCTCTACCGCACCTGGTCGGGGCATGGACTCGCGCCGGCGGGGGGAGTGATCGCCGCGGATCCCGTTTCGGTACAGCAGCACCTCGGCGGATTTCCCGTCGGCTTCGCCTTGGTCTTCCTTCTGCTTCGAGGCTTCGCGGAGGGGTGCGCGGCGATGACCGGCACGGAGGCGATCTCGAACGGGATCATGGCGTTCAAGCAGCCCGCCCAGAAGAACGCGTCGATCACGCTCATGTGGATGGTGAGCATTCTCGCCGTGTTCTTCATCGGTACCAGCTTTCTGGCCGCGCACTATCAGGTGCTGCCGACTACGGAGCAAACGGTGTTGTCGCAGCTCGGCCGCCACGTGTTCGGCGGCGGATTCGCCTACTACGCGCTCCAGTACTCGACCTTTGCCGTGCTCGTGCTCGCCGCAAATACGGCGTTCGCCGACTTTCCGCGCCTATCGGGCATTCTGGCCAACGACAGATACATGCCGCGGCAATTGGCGGCGCGCGGCGACCGGCTGGCGTTCTCGAACGGCATCATTGCCCTGGCGCTCGTGGCGATGCTGCTGGTCTGGATCTTCCGCGGCAACACCAGCGCGCTGATTCCGCTGTACGCGGTCGGAGTGTTCGTCTGCTTCACGCTGTCGCAGGCCGGGATGGTGGTGCACTGGTACCGGGAGCGCGGCCCAGGCTGGCGGTGGCGCGCAACGCTGAATGGCGTCGGGGCGGTCGCCACCGGGCTCGTGTCGATCCTCCAGATCGCGACGAAGTTCCTCCAGGGCGCGTGGATCGTTGTGCTCATCATCCCGCTGCTGATCTGGATGCTGGTGACGATCCATCGCCACTACGAGCGATTCGCCGCCGAGGTCAAGTTCACCGGACAGTCCCCGATCATGTTCTTGCACCACACGGTGGTGGTGCCGGTGAACGCCATCACCAAGGCGACGGCGGGCGCGCTGGTCTATGCCACCACCATTTCGGAGGACGTGCGCGCGCTGTACGTCGAAGTCGACACGCGGACGACCGACGCATTCGCCGAGCAATGGAAATCGTGGGACATCGGGGTCGATCTGGTGATTCTACCGTCTCCGTATCGCTCGGTGCTCGGTCCGATCGTGCGGTACGTCGAGTCGCTCGTCGACAGCGACGAGGCCGATCTGGTGAGCGTGGTTGTCCCGGAGATCGTACCGCACCGATGGTGGGAGCATCTCCTGCACAACAAGACCGCGCTCTATCTCCGCACGGCGTTTCTGTTCAAGCCGAACGTCGTCGCGATCTCGGTTCCGTACCTGCTCGGCCACGCAGCGCGGCTGCGCGACCGGTTCAATCACGACGAGTACCTCGACAGCAACACGCGCGAGCGCGCGGCGGTGAGCGCGGACCCCGCGTTGGCGCCGCGGATCATCCGAGCGGAAGAGTAGGTGCGCGCCTGGTGTCGAGACGTCGCTAGCGTCGCGGCTCCATCCGATCCCGTCTGCTCGACGAAAGAAATGTTAAGTCGCACGCTTGGCTTGGTTCAGAAAATGTAGGAGATCCCCAGGCCAAACGAGGTCTGAGAGTTCTTGCCGTTGAACACAGGAAGGCTGGAGTGATCGTAGCGAACCTCCGGCCGTACCAACGCATGTGCCCAGTTCTTGAGGTTCAAGGTGGCCGTGGCGCTTCCGAGCTTGTGTCCTGTATTCATCGGGAAGCCGAGCACGCCCGACGAGCGTGCGCCATCGCGGTCGTTTATGTAGTCGCCGCGGAACGCGAGTGTCGCTGCCGGATCGAGATCGTACGTGACCCACAAACCGGCCGCGTACCACTTCGCGTCGCGGCCGGCGAGGGCCATCGCCTGTTCCTGACCGTAGTCGAGCTGGAGCCACGCGCTCGCTTCGGTGGTGAGTTTTCGCGAGAGGACCAGGTTGGCGCCGGAGCGCTTGTCATGCGCGTTGCCAGCCTGCTCGGGACCGCTGTAGCCGACGATGGCGATCAGCGACCGATCGTCGGGCGCCAGACCAAGGCGCGCCATCACCGTCTTCCCAATGTTGACGTCGGTCACCTGGTCCCATCCGTTGCTCACACGCAGCTGCGCATCGACGTGCGCCCCGAACTTCACGCCGAGCTCAACGCCGGTCTCGGTGAAGGGCTCGAGCAGGACGTCCTGCCAGCTCACGTCCAGGTTCGGATTCAGCACGTCCTCCCCAACCTCGACACCCATGAGCGTGGCCATCCTGCCACCCTTCAACTGTGCGTACGCGCCCGGTCCGAGCGGCCAGTTGATCACCGCGTACGCCTGCCAGATGTCCGCATTGGGGCCGAGGTCGAGCCCAACCGATTTCACGACCGCGGCGTTCTGCCCGAAGAACCCCTCGAACCGGAAGCCCGCATCCATGCGATCGGTCGCGGCGACGCGCTCCACGGTGAGATTCGCGACGTTGAGCATGAACTCGTTGTTGCGGCGATTGTACAGCCGGCCGATGATGTCTTTCCCCTTCGCATTCGGGCTATAGGTGTAGCTCGTCGTCACCGAGCCTGTCACCGTCACGGGAGCGGAGACCACCCTGGCGGCGGTGTCCGCAACTTTCGACGAGTCCGGTTTCTGCGCTGCGACGACGAAGGGGGTAGTCAGAAGGGCGATGGCCCCCAGCAAAAGCGTGCATTTCACCTTCATCCTCCGATCAAGTTTGGCGAGCGCGATGTTGAGGAGGAGCGCCTTCACGCGCGCTCGACTCCGGGGTACACGAGCCCCGTGACGATCATGAGCACGAAGGTCAGCGTGATCGCTGGCCAAAGCTTTCTGCGAAGCATGATAAGGAGTCCTAGACGAGGTGCAAACGACGAGGAGCAGGTCGATGAGCTTGATGCCCGCGAACGGCACGACGCGCAGCGTCGAGCGATCCCGTCAGTCGTCGGAGACGGCGATCTCATCGATGGCCGGCAGGTGGAGCAGGAAAATGCTGCCACCGTCCTCCCGCTCAGCGTACTGAATGTCCCCGCCCTGTGCCTCGGCGAGGCCGCGTGCAATCGCGAGACCGAGGCCCGCGCCGCGGACATCCGGAGACACGCCGGCCGGCCGATAGAACGGCTCGAAGATTCGCTGGCGCTCCGCGGGCGCAACGCCCGCTCCCCTGTCGCTGACCGCGATCACCAGCGTATCGCCATCGCGCGTCGCGCTCAGCTCGATGGGCGCTTCGGCCGGCGTGTGCTTCGCCGCGTTCTCGATCAGGTTGACGAGCGCGCGCAGCGAATGCACGAAGTCGAATTTGCCGAGCAGGATCGCGGCGCCGCCATCGTCGACCACGCGCACGTCGCGCAAACCGAGAATGCCGCTCGCACGCCGGAGCGCCGCGCCGATCAGATCATCGGCGCTGTTCACCTCGGGACGAAGGTGCAACGCCCCCCCGGTGAGTCGCGAGAGATCGAGCAAGTCGGCGACGAGGGTGGTGAGTCGATCGGCCTCTTCCTCGATCGAGACCGCTTGCGGATCGCCAGGCGCCGCGCCGCGCTCCACGATCGCGTGCGCGAGCGCCTTCACCGTCGTCAATGGAGTACGGAGATCGTGGGAGACGGCGGCCAGCAGCGCGTTCTTCAGCCTGTCGGCCTCCCGCAAGGCTTCGGCGTGTGACGCCTCCGTGGCGAGGCGTAGACGCTCGACTCCGAGCGCGGCGTAGTACGAGAGGGCGTTGAGGAACTCGCGTTGATCCGGAGCGAGCGCGATGTCGGCGCGATTCGCAAGTCGTAAGACGCCGACCGTTCGCTCGGCGACGCGAAGTGGGATCGCGAGGGCCCGAGCGTCCTGCAGGTCATCCCATGGGAGCGCGTCTCCGGCGATGTCGCCGCGCGCATTCTCCGCCGCGGCGACGCGGAGCGTGCCGTCGGAACGCTCTACGGCCGCGTTGCCGCCCTCGCTCGTCCACGCCAGCAAACTGTCGACATCGGGCGACGACGAGCTACCCACATCAGGGCGACGGGCCGGCCCCGGCGGATCGCCATTCGCCGATTCGGTCGGTGGTGCGAGAGCACCAACCCGCGACGTCGCGACGATAGTGAGGTCGCGGGCGGTCGCACCGCGGACATACACATCGCACGAATCGACCCCAAGCGTCGAGCGGATGACCTCGGCGATCGCCGTCAGCGCTTCCTCAGGTCGCGCGACGTTGAGCGTTTCGGCACCGAGCGTGGCGAGACGCGCGACTTCCGCCGTGCGGGCACGCGCATCGTCCGCGCGCTGCCGCGCGCGATCGAGTAGCTGCGCCGCGACGATGCTCGTGACGAGAAAGGTCGCGAGCACCAGATAGTCCAATGGATTGGCGACGATCAGCGTCCCATAGGGAGGCAGGAAAAACCAATCGAACAGCACGAACGCCAGCGCGACGAGCACGAGGCCGAGCGCGCGTCCGCCTCCCGCGCTGCCGAGGAGTACGACCAGCAGAAAGATCAAGGCGACGTGCGCCTTGTCGAGGTGCGGGCGAACGGCGAGCATGCCGGCGGTGATGGCGGCGAGTCCGGCGAGCGCGATCACCCAGGCCGCTGCGCGCGTCTTGCCCCGCTCAGTCATCGATGACGAAGCGGTAACCGACGCCCGGCTCAGTGAGAATGAGATGCGGCCGATATACGTCCCGCTCGAGCTTGCGGCGAAGGTGCGCGATGTACACGCGAAGATAGGATTGCGCATCGCCGTGGGAGCGGCCCCACACGGCGCTGAACAACTTCGCGTGCGTGACGGGGCGGCCGGCGTTCGCCATCAGCGCGCGAAGGAGCGACCACTCGGTCGGCGTGAGGTGCACGTCGTCCCCCGCGCGCGTGACCACACGCCGCGCCGTGTCGATCACCAGGTCGCCGAGCGTGACCGGCGCTTCCTCACCAAGCAGCGGCGCCATGCGCGCGCGGCGCACGTGAGCGCGAACGCGCGCGCGAAGCTCCACGGTGCTGAACGGCTTCGTCACGTAGTCGTCGGCGCCCGCTTCGAGCAGCTCGGCTTTTTCCTCCTCGTTACCACGCGCCGAGAGAACGATGATCGGCGCGCTGGACCATGCACGGAGCGCCCGGCAGACCTCGACGCCCTCCATGTCGGGCAGGCCAAGGTCGAGGATTAGCAGATCGGGACGCTCGGCCTCCGCCACGTCGATGGCCGCCCGTCCCGTTGCTGCCTCGAGCACACGATCCGACTCGCCCTCGAGCGCCTGACGAAGCACCGCGCGAATTTTCGGCTCGTCGTCGATGATCAGGATCGCTCGGAGCGGCATGTGCCAATTCTATCGATCATGGCCGACTCGTGTGCTAGCCTCGCCACAAACGGACGCGCGGCTTTAACGATCTTTTTACGCGCCGCGACACCGGTTTTCACACGGCGTTAATGGGACGACTCCTACCCTCCAGAGAGCAACAACCGAGGGTGGAAGAATGCTGGGGACGATGAGCACTATCGACGAGGTTCTCGCGGGACACTGGATCGCAACGCTCGAGTTCGACGGCGGTCCGCTGAACGGCACGCGGATGCTCGCGCCGGCGGTTACCCGCTCGCTGTTCTTCGAGGGATTCGACGAGAGCGGTACACGGCCGATCCTCACGGCCGATGCGTCACAGCGCCAGATCGGCCGCTACGACGCAGCGGAGGCCTACGACTGCGCCGAGACGTGCGAGGCCGTTCTGGTCATGCGCTGGCGAGCCACGCCCCGCATGGTCCGCGTCTGAACTGATTTCCGCCACTCCCTTGGACTCAACACAAGGCCAAGGGAGATAACGGGGAATGATAGATCGGGATGGGGGGCCGGTCGAGGCGCTGGTCATGGCAGTGATGCTCGTGGAGGTCGTCCCGGCTCGACGCGCTCGGTCGCCGCTGATACGTTTGCCCGTCACGCCTCGAATGGAGATACGCATGCGTAGCGGACAAGGAATCGGCCTGATCACGGCCGGCATCGCGTTGGCGACCATCGCCGCGTGCCAACAGAATTCGGATGCGTCGACCACCGCCCTACCGGTCGGAGGCAATGGCAGCGCCGTGGGCACGGCCGGGATGAAGCGGGTCGAGGTCTACGACCCGATGTTTCAGCAGCTCGCGTACACCGTGATGATTCCCAACGATTGGGTGCTGGACGGCACGGTGATCCGTACCCAGTTCGCGCCGTCCCAGGTCTTTCGCGCATCGACGCCTGATGGATTGACCGGCGTGCAGGTGCTGCCGGCCTACAACTGGATTTCGACCAACAATCGGGGAATGCTGCAGTTCTATCAGAACCAGCGAACCGTGATCGCTCCGCCGATGGCCGCGTCGGAGGTCATGACGAAATTCGTATTGCCCGAGACCAGGCCCGGCGTGCAGGTCGTTGGCACCGAGCCCGCGGCGCTCGCGGTGGCGGGCGGGGTCGAGTTCGCCCGGAAAGCGAATGCGCAATTCGAGGCGGAAGCGGCGAGGTCGGGTCAGAAGCCTCGGCACATGACGACCGATGCGGCACGTACCCGCATTCGCTACGAGCTTCACGGCCGTCCCGTAGAGGAGGCACTCTTGGTCACCACGATGCTCACCGACATGCCGCTACAGCAGGGTGGTGAGGTGCACTATTCGTTCGCCCTGGTGACCGCGGCGCGCGCGCCGGCGGGCCGGTTCGAGGCAACGGAGAAGCTGCTGACATCCATCATCGCGTCCGTCACCGTCGACCAGGCTTGGCAAGCCAAGCAGGACGCATTCCAGCTACGGAGCGCGCAGGAAAAGCAACAGGCGATTCTGGCCAACGCCGAGCGATACCGCCGGATGAACAAGGCGATCTTCGATGCATCGATGCGATCCGCAAAGGCTCTGTCGGACGCCGGACATACCGCCGCGATGGCCACGGCCGAGCACATGGGCGACGTGCAGTCGATGATCAATCCGTCGACCGGCAAGGCGATGAAGGTGAGCAACCAGTTCAATTACAGCTACGCCGACGAGAACGGCAACGTCGTCCACACCAACTCGGCGACCTACAACCCGAACGGCCAGATGCGGGGCAACTGGACGCAGCTGCAGCCGATGAAGCCGCAGTGATCGACACCGACTTCTCCGCTGGTGGGCGATTGCGTACGTCGCGCCGCGCGACCCGCACCCTCGAGACAGGGCAAGGCACAGGTCATCATTTTCTGACCTTTTTCTGATCATCGAGACGGTGGCACGCTCACAACCGCGTGCCGCATCGTTCTCGTCTGCGAGCGGCCGCAAGAGGCTCGCGGCCCACTACCCACACGGAGCCTCCCTCATGCATCAGGCATTTCGGATCGGCCGGCTTGCGCCGGCCCTCGCCATCGTCGCCGCCAGCGCCGCACCGCTCGCGGCACAGAGTGGCTCATTTCTCATCAAGCTCGGCCGAGACACGATCGGCGCCGAGCACTATGAGATCAGCGGCAACACGCTCAAGGGCGAAGTGTTCACGCGCCAGCCGAGGACGTCGCACCTGACGTATGTGGCGACGCTCGCGCCGGACGGATCGGTGACGCATCTCGAGCTGACGCGGGCGACCACCAATCCACAGAACGCCCCGGTCGTCGTGATGCAGTCCGTCGACTACCGCAACGACAGCGCGTATCTCACCATCAAGCGGAACGACAGCACGATCAACCGTGTTGGTCCGGCGGCCAAGGGGAGCGTGCCGGGATTGGGCAGCACGGTGTACGCGATGCAGGAGCTGGCGGTGATGCGTGCTATCAAGAATGGCGCTCCACTCACCATCTTGCCGCTGCAACCGCCCGGCGGCCCGCAGCCGAACAACGTGCCGCTCAGCCGAGCGGGCGACACGCTCGTGATCGCGCAGGCGGGCTTTCCGCAGCGCGTGCGACTCGACAGAGAGGGACATTTCGTCAGTGGGTCCGCGCCGAATACGACCTTTCTGATCGAGATGACGCGCGTGCCCTCGCTCGACATCGCCAAGGTCGGCAACGGCTGGATCGCGCAGGAATCGCAGAAGGGCGCCTTCGGCCAGCTCTCGAGAGACGACACCGTGCGCGCGGCAGTCGGCGGCGCCACCGTGTCGGTATCGTTCGGCCGGCCGTCGCTGCGCGGACGTCAGGCGTTCGGCACGGGCTCGATGAATCCCGTGCGCTACGGCGAAGTCTGGCGCACCGGCGCCAACTGGGCGACCGCGTTGACGACCGACAAGGATCTCGTCATCAACGGCACCACGATCCCCGCCGGTAAGTACACGCTATGGACGATTCCGGAGGCGAGCGGCCAGTGGAAGCTGGTCGTGAGCAAGAAGACGATTTCTACCGGCGCGCAGAGCAAGGGCCGTTTCCTCTGGGGCACCGAGTATGATCCCGCCGAAGACCTAGCGCGCGTCGACATCACCGCGAAGCCCATCGCACAGCCTGTCGAGACGTTCGACCTCGCGATCGAATCCGCCGGCCAGGGCGGCGTGATCAAGATCACGTGGGACAAGACGCAAGTGGCGGTGCCGTTCGCGGTGAAGCCGTAGCCGTATCGGCGGACGGAGTCGCGATCAGAGAGCGGCACTCGGCACTAGGCACTTGGCGCTCGGGGTTAGAAGTTCCCGAGTGCCAAGTGCCCAGTGCCGCTCTCCCCAACCAACCCCCGCGCCATGTCTCGTCTGCTTCGCTGGTTCTTCCAGGGGCTCGTCGTCGTCGGACCGCTCGCGTTGACGCTGTACGTGTGCTGGAAGGTGTTCAGCACGATCGACGAACTGCTCGGCCTGCCCATTCGCGGCGTTGGATTCGTGCTGACGATCGCGCTCGTCATCGTGGTCGGTTTTCTCGCATCGAATCTCGTGACCAAGGGCGCGCTTGGCCTGGTTGAGCGACTGCTCACGCGCGTGCCCTTCGTGCGCTTGGTCTACAGCTCGACGAAGGACATGCTCGACGCCTTTGTGGGCGAGAAGCGGCGGTTCGACCGGCCAGTCGCGATCTCGATCGCCGAAGGCGGCGCGCGAGTGTTCGGCTTCATCACCGAGCCGTCGCTCTCGCGCTTCGGCATGGACGAGCACGTGGCTGTCTACGTGCCGCAGTCATATGGCCTCGCCGGCAACCTCATTGCTGTCCCCCGCGCGCACGTCACCGTGATCGCGGCCGACAGCGCGAGCGTCATGGCGTTCATCGTGTCGGGCGGCGTGGCGGGACACAAATCAGACTGAGCGCCGCGGATCGTTGCTTGGCAAAAAAGTCCGCCGCAGAATATCGAGGTCGCCCTGTCCGCGTTCATCCGCGGAAATCCGCGGCTGCTTCTTGGTTGTTTCGCGCTCAGACGATGGACTTGATCCACCCACCATCCGCGGCAACCGACTGTCCGGTGATGTAGCTCGCCCGCTCCGACGCCAGAAACGCGGCGAGGGCAGCGAACTCACGTGGTTCGCCGAGCCGGCGCATTGGGATCTGAGCGGTCCATCGCGCGGTTGCGTCGGTCGAGGTGATCCCCTCGGAGGCCGCGGTCGAGCGCGCGAGCGACTCGACCCGTTCAGTGCGCGTGTAGCCGGGCAGGATGTTGTTCACCGTCACGCCGTCGGGCGCCACCTCGTTCGCCAGCGTGCGCGCCCACCCGGTGACCGCGGCGCGAATGCTGTTCGACAGAATCAGATTGTCGACCGGCTGCTTCACCGCGATCGAGGTGACGTTGATGATCCGGCCCCACCGCCGTTCTCGCATGCCGGGCAGCACCGAGCGGGCGAGCTCGACCGCGCTCCGGAGCAGCAGATCGACCGCCCGCTGCCAGGCATCCCAGTCGTGCGCCTCGAAGCGGCCGGCGGGCGGACCGCCGGAATTGGTCACCAACACATCGACGCGTCCGTACCGATCGCGCGCCACGGCGGCGACTCGCGCGATGCCCTCGGCCGTCGATAGATCGGCGACGATCGATTCGACCTCGGCTCCTCGCGCCGCGATCGCATCGCGCGCCGAGTGCAGCGCATCGGCGCCGCGCGCGCAGATGACCAGCGACGCGCCTTCAGCCGCCAACTCCTCGGCGATGGCGAGGCCGAGTCCACGGCTCGCTGCCGCGACGAGCGCGACCTTTCCCTTCAGACCAAGATCCATCGCGGCCGCTCCAGCTACTTCGTTCGAAGATACGCGTCGGTCTTGTCGAGCCAGTCTTGCCGAGGCGGGCAGAAAATGTCGACGTCGAGTGTATCCTCGATCGCTTCGGCGGCGTGGGGCAAGCTGCTCGGGATCATCAACACCTCACCGGCCGAGACCACGAGCTCGTCGGCGCCATCCTCGCCGAGCTTGAACTTGAGCGCGCCCTCGAGGATGTAGGTGATCTGCTCGTTGTCGTGCGAGTGCTTGGGCACGACGCATCCCTTTTTGAGGTAGACGTGCGCGATCATCATCCGGTCGCCGGTGATGAGGCGGCGGTCGAGCAAGTCGGTGACCTTTTCCTTCGGCATGTCGGCCCAGCGGTACCACGTCGCATCTTTCATTCGGTGTTCCTCGGTGAGTTGGTCGGCTGCAAGGCGAGCATCGTCTCGATGCGCGGCCGTGCGTCGACCCAGTCGTCGTCAGTGAACGAGTACCACGCCGTACTGCGAATGCGTCCAGGCACGACTCTGTCCTTGCGGAACACGCCCTCGAATGTCGCGCCGATCCGTTCCATCGCGGCACGCGATTGGGTGTTCAAGGCGTCGGTCTTCAGCTCCACGCGCAGGCATCCAAAGATGTCGAATGCGTGGCGCAGCAACAGATACTTGGACTCCGTGTTGATCGCGCTGCGCTGAAAGCGCGGGGTAATCCAGGTCCAGCCGATCTCGACGTGCCGGTTGGCCCGGTCGATGTTGGTGAATCGCGTGCTGCCGACCACGGTGTTCGACGCGCGGTCGACCGTGGCGAACGGCATCGCCACCCCCCGCTCGCGCAGCCCGATCGCTTCCTCGACGTATGCCCGCATCTCCGCCGCATTCGTTACTGGCGTGGGCATCAGGCGCCAGAGCGACGCGTCGAGGCCGACGGCGACCAACGCATCGACGTGCGCCAGAGAGAGCGGCTCGAGCCGAACGTGCGTCCCCTCGAGCGTGGTGAGTGGAAGGGGGTCGGGAATCACTGGGCGGCGGTGAGAAGCGTGACTATGACGGGCGCGAACGTAGCGAGCGCCGCCCGCCCGCGCCACCGGGTCGACCACGACGAGCCCGAGTCAGGCAACCCTTTCGCCCAACGTCTCCACTAACCAGGTTGGTGGAGCAGCTTTTGACTGGCACCCGAGCCCCCAGCCCCCAACCCTCGCCTGAAATGCCCGACCGACGCCTCGACTTGCTCCAGGGTACGCTCGACGTACTCGTGCTCAAGACGCTGTCGTGGGAGCCGATGCACGGCTACGCGATCTCCCACTGGATCGCCCAGCGCACCGGCGGCGCTTTGGAGCTGGTCGACGCCGCGCTCTACAAGGCACTGCACCGCCTCGAGCGCCATGGGTGCATCGAGAGCGAGTGGGGACTGTCCGAGAACAACCGGAAAGCCAAGTACTACACGCTCACGGCCCGGGGCCGAAAGCAGCTCACTGCCGACACGGGCACGTGGCGCCGCTACGCGCAGGCGGTGTTCGCGGTGCTCGACACGAATCATCACACGTCTTCAACCGGCCGCCGGTGATCCATGCGATTTCGCAAAATCTTTCGTCTGCCCGCGCGCGATGCCAAGGCCGTCGACGCGGACTTCGAGCAGGAGCTGGCATTCCACCTCGAGATGCGCGTGCGGGAGCTGGTGCGCCAAGGGCTGCCCCCGGACGCCGCGCGGGCGGAAGCGCTGCGGCGCTACGGCGACGTGGATGACGCGCGCCGCTACTGCAGCGTGGTCGACCGCAAGCACGAGCGCAGCCGGGCGCTGCGCGAATGGCTGGCCGACTGGGTGTACGATCTCCGATTCGCCGGGCGGCAGGTGCGCCAGCGTCCGGGCTTCGCGATCGTCGCGGTCGCGACGCTCGCCCTCGGCATCGGAGCGAATACGGCGATTTTCTCGGTGGTCAATCATCTGCTGATCGCGCCTCTGCCCTACCCCGACGGCGACCGCATCGTGATGCTGTGGCGCGGCAAACAAAAGACGGATCTGCTGATCACGCCCGATCGCGCGATGGTCGATGGATGGCGCGCGGCTCGCACGCTCGAGCCGATCGAGCTCTATGATCCACAGCCATTCGTACTCGCCGGCGCCGCCGAGCCCGAGGAGATCGCCGGAGCGCTCGTCACCACCGGGCTGACGGGATTTGTCGGAGCGAGACCGGTGATCGGAAGGCCGTTCACCGCCTTGGACGGTGTCCGCGGCGCGCCACACGTCGCGTTGATCTCCTATGGACTCTGGCAGCGTCGCTTCGGCGGCGACGAGCATATCGTCGGACGCGTGGCGCAATTGAACGACGCACCCTACACCATCATTGGCGTGCTGCCGCGCGATTTTCGCGTGCCGTCGTTTCTCAATGGACCGCCCATTCAGATCGTTGCGCCGCTCATCGCCGGCGTCGACACCATCGGCGGTTTCCCGCTCGCGCGGCTCCGGCGCGGCGTCACTGCCGAGGCCGCGCAGGCGGAGCTCACATCGATCTCCGACCGCACGCCCAAGGATGGGCTCTCCGCCTTGGGGATGACTGCGAGGGTGCTGCGACCGATGGAGTCGCTGACGAAGAGCGTTCGGCCGGCGCTGCTCGTCATGCTTGGCGCCGTGGGGCTCGTGCTGCTCATCGCGTGCGCCAACGTCGCGAATCTGCTCCTCGCCCGGGCAGCCCTGCGCGAGCGTGAGTTCGCGATTCGCACCGCGCTCGGCGCGGGACGCGGGCGTCTCGTTCGGCAGTTACTCACGGAGAGCGCGATGCTCGCCGCCGCGGGCGGAGCCGCCGGCCTCATCGTCGCATGGCAGGGGCTGCGCGCCATCATCGCGTTCCGCCCCGAGAGCTTGCAGGAACTCGAGGCGGTGCGGCTCCAGCCCACGGTGCTCCTCTGGACACTCGGCGTGACGATAGTGACGGGCCTCATCTTTGGGTTGGCGCCCGCGCTCCACTCGACCGCCGCTGGCATCGGCGACGCGCTACGCGCCGGATCGCGCGCCGCGGGCACAACGGGCTCGCGCCGCTTTCGCGCCTCGCTCGTCGTGGCGGAGGTGGCGCTGTCGGTGGTGTTGCTGGTGAGTGCCGGCCTGCTGGTCCGGAGCGTGGCAAGGCTCGCGAGCGCGGACGTCGGATTCGATTCGTCGAACCTCATCACCATGCGACTCTCGCAGCCCCACGGGAGGCGCGGCGTGCCCGACAAGGACGCGGCGCCCGTGCGCGCGCACTACGCGCAGCTGAACGACGATCTGGCGGAGCGCGTACGTCATCTGCCTGGCGTCGCCGGCGTGACGCTCGCCAGCGGCGTGCCTCCGCGCGTCGGCATCATGTTCGGCCAATTCGAGATCGATGGAAAGACCATCGACCCGGCGACGGCTCCGCGAATCCTGTCCTTCAACAGCGTACAACCGAGCTACTTCACGCTGCTGAAGATCCCCATGATCGCGGGGAGGAAATTCGAGCCCGGCGATGAAGCGCGAAACTCGATGATCATCAGCCGGGCGATGGCGAGGAAATACTGGAAGGGTGGCAGCGCGGTCGGCGCGCGCTTTCGCTTCTCGCCGACGGCCGACTGGAACACGGTGGTTGGCGTGGCCGGCGATGTGAGCTCCCTCGGTCGAAACACTCCGGAGGGCGAGCTCCAGGCCTATGCTGCCGCCGACACGATGCGGCCGGACCGGGTGCTGATCGTGCGAGCGATCGGCGGCGCCGCGTCGAGCGAGGCACTGGTGCCCGCGATCCGCCGGGAATTGGCGGCGCTCGACAAGACGGTGGCGCTGCGCGAGGTGCAGACCGTGGAAAAGATGATGGACGCCGGCATCGCGCGCCCGCGATTCAACATGGCGCTACTGACGGTGTTCGCCGTGATGGCGCTGGTGCTGGCCGCGGTCGGCCTTTACGGCGTGATCAGCTTCACGGTGAGCCAGCGCACGCGCGAGATCGGTGTACGGATGGCGCTCGGCGCCGAGGCGCGCGCGGTGCTGCGCCTGGTGGTGGGCCAGGGGCTTCGGCTCACCGTCGCCGGTGTCGTCGCGGGGCTCGTCATCTCGGCCGCCGTCACGCGCGTGCTCAAGACGATGCTCTACCAGATCGATCCGCTCGACCCCGGCACCTTTGCCGCCGTCGCGCTCCTGCTGGCCGCGGTCGCGCTCGCCGCCAGCTACGTACCGGCACGACGCGCGACGAAGGTCGATCCGGTCGCGGCCTTGCGAGCCGACTAGCCCAGCGTTGCGGTGAGTTGGATGTCCACGTTGCCCTTCAGCGCGCCCGACACCGGACACCCTTCCTTCGTCTTCTGGGCAATTTCCTGAAACTTCGCGGCGTCGATGTTGGGCACGACGGCGCGAACGGTGAGCTTCATCGTCGTGATCTTGAAGCCATCGCCCACCTTCTCGACCGTGCACCCCGCTTTCGTCTCGACGCGCTGCGGCGGATAGCCAGCTCCCTCGAGCCCGCCGCTCAGCGCCATGCTGAAGCACGCGGCTTCGGCGGCCGCGAGCAGCTCCTCGGGCGTCGACCCCGCCTCGTCGGCGAATCGTGAGCCGAACGAATACGTGCCGTCCAATCCCGTCTGACCCTTGAACGATCCCTTCCCACCCTTGAGTCCGCCTTCCCAGACGGCGCTCGCGTTTCTCGTCGGCACATCTCCTCCGGTGCGCAGTGTTCGGTGTCGGTTAGCAACTGGAAGCTATTCGCGCTGGGACGGTCATCCCAGGCAAGACACCAATAAAACCACAAAAAAGCTCATCACAGATTACGCAGACTTTGCAGAGGAGACGGCCGGCAGAGCCGTCTCCCTGAGTTTTTTCACCGTCTGCGTCATCTGTGATGCGCCATCGACGTGCCGAACAGAGCAATTGATGTGCGGGGTATGCCGAGCACTGCGCGACGGCCATCGTTAGTTTTCTGTATGGACGACGCCTCCGAGATTCCGCCGAGCATCGAGAAGGCGCTGAAGCGGTTCGCGGCGATGTCGCGCGAGGAGAAGATGCAGACACTCATTGCGTATGCGAAAAAGCTCGAGCCGCTGCCCGAGCGATATCGCGACGTCGACCGGGGAGAGTTCATGGTGCCGGAGTGCCAGACGCGCGTCGACATCTTTCCCGAGCTGGTGGACGGTAAGCTGCACTTCTACGCCGATCTCAATGCGCGGCAGTCGCCGACGATCGCGGCGTTCCTGGCCATTCTCTTCTCGGCCGTGAACGACCAACCGCCCGCGACGACCCTCGCCATCCCGACCGATTTCGTGCGTCTGATGATGGACGGCATCGGTTTGCACACCCGGGAGATCGGCCTCAACGCCATGGTCGACCGGCTCAAGCGCACCGCTGCCGCTCTGTCCGCCAGCCGGGCATCCTGAAGTAATCCCAGTAAACAGCCGAAACTCATTCTTGGAGCAGCAATGTCCGTGACGATCAAGGTGTTGAAGGACGGCCCGTACCGCGTCGAAGGAGAGGTGTCCCTCATGGATCACGAGGGCAACCCGATCGCGGTGCCCGGGCCGCGCTTCTCGCTTTGCCGTTGTGGCGCATCGTCGAAGAAACCCTTCTGCGACAAGACGCACACCACGATTGGATTCAGAGGCGCCGAAGAGGCGCGGAAAGAATTTGACGCTACTCAAACTTGAACCTGCCCCACGCGTGTTGACCGAAGAAGATCTCAACGCGCCCACCACCGTGGAGGAGCTGGAAGAGCTCCTCTCGCGGCCGACCGATGGCGTGCTCGGCACGCTCGGCCGGGTGAAGGGCGACATCGTCGTCCTCGGGGCGGGGGGCAAGATGGGTCCGTCGCTGGCTCACATGCTGCGGCGCGCCTTGACGCAGCTCGGCCGAACGGAGCGCGTCATCGCGGTCAGCCGCTTCGCGTCGGGCACATTGGAGAAGACGCTCCAGGGCCAGGGCATCGAGACGGTGCGGGCCGATCTCACCAGCGCCGCCGAAGTTGCCGCCCTTCCTGATGCACCGAACGTTATTTTCATGGCTGGCCAAAAATTCGGCACGACGGATTCGCCGGCCGGCACGTGGGCGGCGAACGCGGTGATTCCGGGGCTGGTCGCCAACCGCTATGCCAAGTCGCGCATCGTCGCCTTCTCGACCGGCAACGTCTATCCGCTCTCCGCGCCGCTCGACAAAGGCTCGGTCGAGACGGACGCCGTCGGGCCGATCGGCGAATACGCGCATTCGTGCCTCGGACGCGAGCGCGTGTTCGACTACTACGCCGAGCGCAATGGCACCAAGGTCGCCATCATGCGTCTCAATTACGCGGTGGATCTTCGCTACGGCGTGCTGACCGACATCGCGCTCAAGGTCTTCCATAGCAAGGCCGTCGACGTGCGCATGGGCCATGTCAACGTCATCTGGCAGGGCGACGCCAACGCGCGCGCCATCCGCATGCTCGAGTACGCCGCGGCGCCGCCATTCATCATGAACGTCACCGGGCGCGAGACGGTGTCGGTGCGCGATCTGGCGAAGAAGTTCGCCGAGCGCTTTCGCCGGTCCCCGATCTTCACCGGCTCCGAGGAGCGCACCGCGCTGTTGAGCAACGCCTCGCGCTCGGAACAACTTTTTGGCTCACCGGGCGTCACGCTCGAACAGCTCATCGCCTGGACCGCCGTGTGGCTCCGTCACGGCGGCACGTTGCTCGACAAGCCGACTCACTTCGAAGCCCGCGACGGAAAGTTTTGATCGCGCGGCTCCTGTCCGACGCCTGACGCCCGACGCCCGCATTCAATGAAGCCTTCCGACCTTCGAAATCATTTGCTCGCGGGTCAAGTCTTGCCGGCGCATCCGTTGGCGCTGGACTCGAGTCGCAAGCTCGACGAAGCGCACCAGCGCGCGCTGACGCGCTACTACGTCGAGTCCGGCGCCGGCGGAATCGCCGTTGGTGTTCACACGACGCAGTTCGCCATCCGCGACCATGGCCTGCTCGAGCCCGTGCTCTCGCTCGCATCCGAGAGCGCCGATGCCTGGCTGGCGCGCACCGCACGCGACACGCCGACGCGACCCTTCGTGAAAATCGCCGGTGTGTCCGGACGCACGCCACAGGCGATGCGCGAGGCGCGGCTCTCCCTCGATCTCGGCTACGACGCGGCGCTGCTCAGCCTCACCGCGTTCGGCGATGCCAGCGATGACGAGATGCTCGAGCACGCGCGCGCGATCGCGGACGCGATGCCGATCATCGGGTTCTATCTGCAGCCCGCGGTGGGCGGACGGGTGCTGAGCTTCGCCTTCTGGCGGAAGTTCGCCGAGATCAAGAACGTCGTCGCGATCAAGATCGCGCCCTTCGACCGCTATCTCACGCTGGACGTCGTGCGCGCCGTCACCGAGACCGGACGCGAGGACATCGCGCTCTACACCGGCAACGACGACAACATCGTGCTGGACCTGCTCACACCCTTTCCGGTCGCATCGCACGAGGGCGGCACGTCGTTTCGCTATCTCGATGGCGGTCTGCTCGGGCACTGGGCGGTGTGGACTACCTGCGCGGTCGCGCAGCTGCAGCTCATCCGCGACGCCCGCGGCGCGGACAACCTCGGCTCCGGTTGGCTGCTCGAGGCGGCGACGGTCACGGAGATGAACGGCGCCATCTTCGACGTGCACCACGGATTCCGCGGCTGCATCGCCGGCATCCACGAGGTGCTGCGGCGTCAGGGGTTGATGCGCGGCACGTGGTGCCTCGATCCGAACGAAGGGCTGTCGGCCGGCCAGGCGGATGCGATCGACCGGATCATGCGGCGCTATCCGAATATGATCGACGACGTGTTCGTGGCGCAGCATCTCGACGACTGGCTAGCCTAGCAGCCCGTGGTACCGCTGCTCGTCGTGTTTCCCTGATCCTGCGCGTCGCCCGAGCCGGATGCTCAATCGCTGGCGCTCGACCGGGTTCGACGACATGATTGCGAGGTCACGCTCAGCATGTGACTCGACCCGACAAGGACACGCAATGGACGATGTCGTCGCGCGCCTGAACGCCGCTCTCGCCGGTCGCTATGTGATCGAGCGCGAGGTTGGCCGTGGCGGGATGGCGACCGTGTTCCTCGCCGAGGACGTGAAGCACCACCGCCCGGTGGCCGTCAAGGTGCTGCATCCCGAGCTCGCGTCCGCGCTCGGCGTCGGCCGATTTCTCCGCGAGATCGAGATTGGTGCGCGGCTTCAACACCCGCACATCCTGACCCTCATCGATTCGGGTGAGGCGGACGGATTCCTGTACTACGTGATGCCGTTCGTCGACGGCACATCGGTGCGCGCACGACTCGTTCACGAGCACGAGCTACCGCTCGCCGACGCGTTGCGCATTCTTCGTGAAGTAGCGGACGCGCTGGCCGAGGCACACGCACATGGCGTGGTCCATCGCGACATCAAGCCGGACAACGTGCTGCTCCGGGGCCAACATGCGGTAGTTACGGATTTCGGCGTGGCTAAGGCTGTGAGCGAGGCCACGGACCATCAGCAGCTGACTACCGTCGGCCTGACGTTGGGCACGCCCGCATACATGGCGCCCGAGCAGGCAGCAGGCGATCCGACCACCGATCACCGGGCGGATATCTACGCGCTTGGTGTCCTAGCGTACGAGATGCTCGCGGGGCAGCCCCCCTTCACCGGTGCAACGCCACAGGCGGTACTGGCCGCGCACATGACGCAGGTCCCAGCGCCAATCATCACACAGCGCGCGACAGTGCCAGCGCCCGTGGCCGAGCTCGTGATGCGATGCTTGGAGAAAAAGCCGGCCGATCGGTGGCAGTCAGCGAATGAGATTATCCGCCAACTCGACGCGATGTCGACGTCGGGAACTGGGACGCCTCAGCTTACCGCCAGGCAATCGCGGGCAAGCGCGCGCTCGTGGCGAGTGCCCCGAGTTGCCGCATTGCTAGGTGGCCTGGCCGTCGTTGCGCTCCTTGCCTACGGACTGCTGTCGGGTCGAGTCGGCGGACGCTCTGAAGCACATCGCATCCCTACCCTCGTGGTGCTGCCTTTCGAGAACTTGGGTCCAGCTGACGACGAATACTTTGCCGATGGCATGACGGAAGAACTCACTGGCCGGCTGATGAAGATGTCGGGCCTGCTGGTCATCGGTCGGACAAGTGCGATCCAGTACAAGAAGACCACCAAGTCCGTTCAGGCCATCGCCCAAGAGCTCGGCGCCGACTTTCTCATCGAGGGTAGCGTGCGCTGGGAGAAGGGAGCCGACGGTGCGGGGCGCGTGCGCATCGCACCGCAGTTGATTCAAGCGAAGAACGGAACGCACCTGTGGGCGGAGCGGTTCGACAAGCCGTACGGCGGCGGAATCTTCGAGATACAGAGCGAGATTGCCGAGCGCGTCGCCGAGGCGCTCGACGTGAGGCTACTGACGACGGAGCAACGTGCCGTCCGCGATGTGCCGACCAGGAATCTCCAGGCCTACGACGCGTTTCTTCGCGGGCAGGCGTATACAAACCGCAACCTTGGACAGGATTGGGAGGCGGAGCGCCTTGCGTTCGAGCAGTTCGAAAAGGCTGTGCAGCTGGACCCGAACTTCGCGCTGGCCCACGCCTGGCTAGCGAGTGCGCACATCAGGACGCTCAACAGCGGTTACGACTTTAGCCTCCCGACCGGCGTTTCGAGTCAGCAGCGGCTCGACCTCGCGCGGGCGTCTGCCGAACGAGCACTGGCCATAAGTCCGGATCTTCCAATGGCACATGCATCGTTGGCGTTTTATTACCGTGCCAAGATTCCGAGCGACACCGCGCGATTTCGGGAGGAACTGGGAATCGCCCTCCACGGCAACCCGAGCGACGCACAAACGCATGCAGACAGAGGATGGTGGTTCCTTGGCACCGGTAACCGCAGCGCGGGCATGCAGGACTTGCAGACCGCACTGATGCTCGACCCGCGAAACCCGCGGCGCCTGATCGACATCGCTTTAGCATCTACGGGGCTAGCCGAATACCGGCCGGCGGAAGACTACCTCGATCGGGCCATCGCGCTCGAACCTCGCGAGCCGAACGTTCACCTGCGCAAGGCGTGGCTCTACCTGATGCAAGGCCGGGTTGAAGAGGCCCGTGCGGCCGTGCGGGCTGGCATCCACCAAGCAGGAGTCACCGCCGTGCTGTTCAAGATGTCGCAGCACAGCAGACGGATCAGCATGCTACGAATTCTGCCTGATGACCTTGCGCCCGCGGCGCGGCAGCTCACCTGGGACGTTTTCGGCGCCGACTCGTCGGACTATTACATCCTCAAGGCGTACTCGAACCTGAACAATCCGGTTAGAGCGCGGTCGTACTACGACTCGCTCGCTGCCTGGGCGGCTCCCCGCGCCCGACGCGGCGACATTAATCCCGGGTCTCATATCCTCTGGGCGTACGGATTGGTGGGATCCGGAAAGCGGACGGCGGCGCTCACAGAGATCCGCCGTGTGCTCGCCGACAAGCGATATGGGTGGGCACCTCTCTTTCACGAGCAAGCGGCCGAAGCCTGCGTGCTCGTGGGGGAATACGACCGCGCGATCGACCAGATCCGGGCGGCGCTGGTCGATCCACAAATACTGACTCCAGCACTGTTGCGCGTGGATCCGATCTGGGATCCGCTGCGAGGTCGGGCGGATTTCCGGAAGCTCTCGGAACAGCCGTAACGCACGAGGAATCGTTGCCATCGGCTGAATGTGCGGCGCTTCGCTTCCGGGAAACGCCAGCAACATCTCGCGCGCACCTGCATCACGCACCGCGCGGCCCGCGCTCGCCGATTTGCTTGTCGTGCGAAGAATCACCACGGCCGGCTAGCGGAGATTCGCCGCGTCGCGAGATTAGCCCACAACAACAATTCGAAAACTCGACGACGGCGTCTTGATGCGACGACGCCGCTCGCCGTATGCTCTTCACGCCGCAGAGCGAAGTGGAAAGCAGGCCACGACAAAAAAACTCAACCGGTCACTCCAATGGCAAAGCTTACCGTCGCAACAATCGTCGAAGACACGATGTCCGCGCCTGGCAACATGCAACCCACGTACTTGGTCGTGAGCGTCGAAGATGCGAATGGCGCGCCCGTGGCCGGTCTGGCGATTCCGAACTTCGCCATCGGTTCGGAGATCGTCGGCCCGGGCGGCAGCACGAGTCACATCAGCGCGATCGCGCCAGGCAAGCTGCCCGGCGTGTACCTGCTTAGTCTGCTGCCCCTCGCCGGCCAGTCCTGGAAAGCCGGCGTCTACATCTTTTCGGTCGTAGTCAACCATGGCGCGGACAAGGGGCACGCACTCTGTAGCTGCTTGATGGATTAGGCGGCCGACCGCCGATCCCCATGAGGGCTCATCACAGATTACGCGGATTTCGCAGACGGCTGAGTCCGAACTTCCGCGTCATCGTCATCGCGCAATCTGCGAAATCTGTGATGAGTTCTTACGCAAGCAGCAATCGCTTCACCGTTTCTCGCTCGGCAGCAGCTGCGCGTGCCAGCTCCGCGCCGCCGGCGACTCGAAGCGCGCACGATACTCCGCGGCGCTCGCGATCGTGGTGTCGAACACAGTCGAGTCTTCCCCGACCGCGCCCGTTGCGGCAAGCCGCTTGAACTCCGAACGCGATGCAGCCGCCGCCGCGCCCGAGTGGTCGCGATAGAACACCCGGCCCGATCCTCGCAGGCTCGCGGCAATCTCGCCCTCCAACGCACCGAGCACGCGAAACAGTCCGTCGATCGAACAGCCCGACGCGCCCGCGTTGCTCTCGTCCACGCCGATCACCAGAAAGCGGTCGTCGCGCCAATCACGCGCGCAGACCAGCGGCGCGCCGTGCGCGGCCCACCGCTCGAGAAAGTCATCAGTCGCCGCGAGCAGGCGCTCGGCGTGCGCGCCAGTCACCGGAGCATCGCTGCCGAACACCCACACACGGGCCGAGTCGGGCAGCGCGCTGAATGGCACTTGGGGCATCTCAACCTCTCTCGTATGGGATCGCACCGTAATCTACCTAGCGCACCGCGAACGCTGGCGTCGGCTCCGACGTATTCGTATAAATCTGAACTGTCCGCCGCGCCCACTCCCTTCGCCTCATCTCTCATGTCCATCTCCGCCGCTCACGATCGACGCTCCTTCATGGCGTACTTCTCCGCCGTCGGCCTCGGCTCCACGCTGCTGCCCGGCGTGCTCTGGGGTAAGATCGCCGGCGGCGCCGAGATTACCGAAGCGACGATCGCCTGCGCGGAGGAGATGGCCGGACTCAAGTTCGACGACACGCAGCGCAAGCAGATGGTCGCCGCGCTCAAGACTCAGGAGACGAACCTCGAGACGCTGCATGCGATCAAGCTCGAGAACGGCGTCGCGCCGGCGATCATCTTCGATCCGCTGCCGGCCGGCGCGACGGTGCCGCCGGGCCCGCTCGGCAAGCAAGCGCCGGTGCGATCCAAGGTCTCGCTACCGAAAGTCACCTCAGATCTGGAAGAGCTGGCGTTCGAGCCGGTGACGGTGCTCTCCGAGCTCCTGCGCACGAAGCAGCTGTCATCGTTGGCACTGACGCAGATGTATCTGGCTCGGCTCAAGAAGTACGATCCCGTGCTGCACTGCGTGATCACCCTCACCGAGGAGCGCGCGCTCGAGCAGGCAAAGGCGGCCGACGCCGAGATCGGGCGCGGAAAATATCGCGGCCCGTTGCACGGGATTCCGTGGGGAGCAAAGGACCTCTTTGCCGTGAAGGGTTATCCGACGACGTGGGGCTCGCCGCCGTACAAGGATCAGACCTTCGACGAGGACGCCGAGATCGTGAAGCGGCTCGACGCCGCCGGCGCGGTGCTGGTCGCCAAGCTCTCGTTGGGCGAGCTGGCGCAAGGCGATTTGTGGTTCGGCGCGCGCACGCGGAATCCGTGGAAGCCGGACGCCGGCTCGAGCGGTTCGTCGGCCGGCCCCGGATCGGCAACGTCTGCCGGACTGGTCGGCTTCGCCATCGGCACCGAGACGCTCGGCAGCATCTCATCGCCCTCGACGGTCAATGGCGTGACCGGATTGCGCCCGACGTTCGGCCGCGTGCCGCGCACGGGCGCGATGGCGTTGTCCTGGACGATGGACAAAGCGGGCCCCATGTGCCGGAGCGTCGAGGATTGCGCGCTGGTGCTCGACGCGATTCAGGGACCGGACGGCCGCGATCTGTCCGTGCGCGCCGCACCCTACAAGTGGGATGCGACGCTCAAGCCGCAGTCGCTCAAGATCGGCTACATCAAGAGCGCCTTCGACGCGACCGAACGCCATCCGACCAAGTCGTTCGACGATGCAGCTCTCGAAGTGATGCAGCGCATCGGCGTGAGCCTGATCCCGGTGGAGATCCCGGATTTCCAGTACGGTGCCATGCGCATCATTCTCACGGCAGAAGGCGCCGCGGCGTTTGACGATCTCACCCGCTCCGGCCGCGACAAGCTGATGACCTCGCAGGAAAATGGCTCGTGGCCGAACACGTTCCGCGTCGCCCGATTCATCCCCGCTGTGGACTACGTGAACGCCAATCGCGTACGCTCGCTGGCGATTCAGAAGTGGGCCGAGCTGATGAGCACGGTCGACGTGATCATCTGTCCGACGAATGGCGCACAGCTCACGGCGACGAATCTCACCGGGCACCCGGCGGTGATTCTGCCGAACGGTTTTCGCGACACGGACAACACGCCGGTTTCAATTACGTTTTTGGGGCGGCTGTACGAGGAGGCGAAGGTGCTCGCCGTAGCGCACGCCTATCAGCAGGCGACCAGCTTTCACACCAAGCATCCGGTGATCAAGCTCGGATAGCTCGCTCGTGACTATCGCACCGCGGCCGCGAGCGCGGGGCGAAGCTCCGGATACGCGAACTCAAAACCGGCTTCACTGAGTCTTTTCGGCAACACGCGCTGGCTCGCCAGCAGCGCGGCGTCCGCCATCTCGCCGTACATCAACCGCAGCGCGAATCTGGGCACCTTGGCAATCGTCGGCCGATGGAGCACCTCGCCGAGCACGTGGGTGAATTGCGCATTGGTGGCGGGATTGGGCGCGGTGACGTTGACGGCGCCCGTGACATTCTCGTGATCGATCGCGAATCGGATTGCGCTCACGACATCGTCGAGGAGCACCCAGCTCATCCACTGGCTGCCGTCGCCGAGTGTGCCGCCAGCGCCCAGCTTGAATGGCGGGAGCATCTTCGCGAGCGCGCCGCCGCGAGCGCTCAGGATGATGCCGAAGCGCACGTGCACCACGCGCACGCCGGCCGCTTTCGCCGCATCGGTCGCGCCCTCCCACTCCTCACTGAGCGCGGCAAGGAAGCCAGTGCCGAGCGGAGACGATTCGTCGAGCACTTCATCGCCGCGATCACCGTAGATGCCGACGGCGGACGCGCTGATCAACGTCGGCGGCCGGTCGGTCATGTGCGACATGCGGTCGGCAATCAGCCGGGTCGAGTCGACGCGACTCTCGCGCATGCGGCGTTTGAGCTCGGGGGTCCAGCGTTGCGCCAGATTCTCGCCGGCGAGGTGCACTACCGCGCCAACACCGGCGAGATCTCGCGCGTCGAGCTCGCGCGCCGACGGGTTCCACGGCACGTCTTCAATCCCCTCGATCGGCTGCGCCGATCGTCGCACGAGCCGCCGCACCGGATGCCCGGCCCGCACGAGCGACGTGACGAGCGCCCTCCCCACCATCCCAGTCGCCCCTGTCACTGCCACCATCGGCTTCACGTTCATTGACATCACCTAGCGAATGGCGGGTAGGCCTTCAGTACTGACTTCTGACATCTGACATCTGACGTCTGCCCCTATCTCCCCTGCGTCCCGCCGAGCCGAGCCAGGTGCTTCTCCATCGCCGCCAACCGGTCGAGCAGCTCGCGATGACGCATCTCGTCATCCGAAGGATGGTGCATCACGAAGGTCAGCGCGCCGCCGATCTCGAGCCGGGCGCAGGAGATGTTCGTCAAATCTTCGATTCCTTGCTTTCGCGCCGCCGACTGCAGCTCGGCCATCGTGATCAGCTCGCGCTTGAGGTGCTTCTCGATCACCTGGCCATTCTTGATCAGGATGAGCGAGTCACCCTCGGCCAGACGCTGCACCTTTGGATGCAGATAGAAGTAGCGTACGACGAGATAATTGAGGATCAACAGCACCATCGCGCCGACCAGCCCGCCGACGAGCGAGTTGTCATTGCCGATGATCGCGTTCTGCACGGTATTGGACAGCATCAGCAGCACGACGAGATCGAACGGATTGAGCTGGCCCAGCTCCCTCTTCCCGGCCAGACGCAGGCCGATGAGCAGGAAGATGTAGATGGCGATCGTACGCAGGATCTTCTCCGCGATCGGGACGCCCGGGTTGAGCAGGTCGGACCAAATCATAGATGTCCGTGAGGTTGAGGAAGGTTGCCTGCGCCCAAGGCTTGAGCCGCGGGGCGCCACGTAGCTATTTGTAGCACGCGCGCTCGCATCATCTCACGCCTCCGCCGCCAATATACGATCATGCTCTCACAGTTGAACGGCTACACGCCCGAGCTGCTCTATCTCCTGCACGGCGATCCCGCCGAGTTGGCCGAGATGCTCTCGACCATGCGTCCGGCCGATGTCGCCGACGCGATGAACCATCTCGATCCTGGGGCGGCGGCGAAGGTCCTCGCCGCGATTCCCTTCGATCTCGCGGTGCAGGTGCTGGACCAGCCCGAGCTCGAGAGCAAAGCGAAGATCTTCGGCGCGCTCGACGCCGCTGTGGCGGCGCCGATGCTCGAGGCGATGTCGGCCGATGAGCGCGCCGACATCTTCCGCCACCTGACCGAGGGGGAGCGTCACCGCTTCATCAAGCTGCTCGATGAGCAGACGCGTCACGAGCTGGAGCGCCTGCTCGACTACGAGCCGGATACCGCCGGCGGCATCATGACAACGGAATTCGTGAGCGTGCCGGCGGCGTGGACGGTCGAGCAGACGCTGCGGCACATTCGCGAGGTGGGACAGGCGAAGGAAACCGTGTACACCATCTACGTGGTCGACCGCGATCAACGGTTGGTGCGCGCGGTGTCGTTGCGCGACTTGCTGCTGGCGGAGCGCACCATGCCGGTGGTCGACGTCGTAGAGCGCATACCGGTGAGCGTGCTGCACACGCAGAACCGGGACGAGGTGACGCGGCTCATCTCGAAGTACAATCTCCTGGCGATTCCGGTCGTCGATGAGCACCAGCGCATCCTCGGCATCGTGACGGTCGACGACGTGATCGATGCGATCGTGCACGAGCGGTCGGAGGACGTGGTGCGATTCGGCGGCATGGGCGGGTTCGACGAGTCGTATAACTCGCTCGGCTTCGTGGCGATGATCAAGAAGCGCGCGCCATGGCTGTGCGCGCTGTTCCTGAGCGAGATGCTGACCGCGACGGCGATGCAGAAATTTCAGGGCGAGATCGAGCGGGCGGCGGTGCTGGCGATGTTCATTCCGCTGGTGATGAGCTCGGGCGGAAACTCCGGAAGCCAGGCGACGTCGTTGATCATCCGCGCACTGGCGCTGCGCGAGGTGAAGCTCAGCGACTGGTGGCGCACCGCGATCAAGGAGCTGCCGACCGGACTCACGCTCGGCGCCATTCTCGGGGTGATCGGCATCGTGCGCATTCTGTTGTGGCAGAAGCTGCATCTGTTCGACTACGGCGTGCACTACCAGCGGCTGGCGATCACGATCGGGGTCGCGCTGGTCGGGATCGTCGGGTTTGGATCGCTGGCGGGATCGATGCTGCCGTTTCTGCTGCGCAAGTTGGGCTTCGATCCGGCGAGCGCGTCGGCCCCGTTCGTCGCTACGCTCGTCGACGTGACGGGTCTCGTGATCTACTTCAGCGTCGCCTATCTCATCCTGCACGGCACGCTGCTGTGATGCGCGCGCGGCGGGGCGGCGCCCGAGCCCCCAACCCCCAGCCCATAGCCCCTGCTTCATGTTGACTTCCGGTATCCACCACGTCACCGCCATCGCGGGCGAGCCGCAGCGGAATCTCGAATTTTACGCGGGTACGCTCGGTGTACGGTTGGTGAAGCGGACGGTGAACTTCGATGATCCGACGACCTATCATCTGTACTTCGGTGATGGGACCGGACGGCCGGGAAGCATTCTCACCTTCTTCCCGTGGAGCGGCGCGCGCGCGGGGCGGCACGGGTACGGACAGGTCGGCGTCACATCGCTGGCGATTCCCACCGCGTCGCTCGGCTTCTGGATTCAACGGCTGATCTCGAAGGGGATCGAGTACACCGGGCCCGTGCAGCGATTCGGCGAGGCGGGAATCGCGTTCAACGATCCCGATGGACTCACGCTCGAGCTGATTGGGAGCGATCGAGCTGATGCGCTGCCAGCCTGGGAGGGCGGTCCGGTGCCAGCCGAACACGGCATTCGCGGCGTGCACGCGGTCAATCTGTGGGAGGAGGGCCACGCCCCCACCGCTGACTTTCTCACCGGCACTATGGGATTTCGCGAGGCGGGCGAGGAGGGCAACGTTCGCCGCTACGCGACATCGGATGGCGGTCCGGGAACTTTGGTCGACGTGCGCGACGCTACGGGATTCTGGCGCGGCACCATGGGCGCGGGCGCCGTGCATCATGTCGCGTGGCGGGCCGCCGACGATGACGCACAGCTGGCGATGCGGGCCGAGCTGATTACCGCCGGCGCCAGCGCGACGCCGGTAATCGACCGGCGGTATTTTCACTCCGTGTATTTTCACGAGCCTGGCGGCGTGCTGTTCGAGATTGCGACCGATGGACCTGGGTTCTCGACCGACGAAGCGCCTAGCGAGCTGGGACAGTCACTCAAGCTCCCACCGTGGATCGAGCCGCGGCGCGCGTCGATCGAAGAGGCATTGCCGCCGCTGCACTTGCCGGGCTCGCCTCCCCTTTCCGGGGACGCGACGGATGACTGATCTTGGCGCGGCGCATCTATTCGTAGGGGCCGAGCATGGAACGGGTGGGCCAGCGCTGTTGTTGCTGCACGGCACCGGCGCGGATGAGAATGATCTGCTCCCGATGGGCCGAACGCTCGCGCCTGGCGTCGCGCTGCTGTCCGCGCGGGGCCGGGTGCTCGAGAACGGCATGCCGCGATTCTTTCGCCGTATCGCCCCGGGCGTGTTCGACGAAGAGGATCTCACGAAGCGGACGCACGAGTTGGCCGAGTTCGTGGGAGCCGCCGCGGCCCAATATGAATTCGATGCCAGCAGGCTCTGGGCGGTCGGCTACTCGAACGGCGCGAACATCGCGGCGAGCGCACTGCTGTTGCATCCCGATCTGTTGCGCGGCGCGGTGCTCTTTCGTGCCATGCCACCGTTCAAGACGCCGCCCGCCGCGCCGCCGCGGGCGCCGTCCGGCGTGCGGCGCCAGATTTTGATCATGTCGGGCGCGACCGATCAAATGGTGCGTCCGGGAGACGCGGAGCGCCTGGCCAACGACCTTCGCGCGTCGGGCGCGGAGGTGACGCTCGAGCGCGCGAATGCCGGTCACGAGCTCACGCCGCTTGAGGTGAGTACGGCCGGCGCATGGCTGCGAGAGCGGCTCACGACCGACGCGTGAATCGAACGAGGCATCTCATGATTTCCTGGAACAAGAGTGCACCGTATGCGCTCGCTCTTCTCCGCATCGCCGCGGCGATCATCATCGCGCAGCACGGCGCCCAAAAACTGTTCGGCGTGCTGGGCGGCGCGGGCGGGAATCCAGGCCAGTCGTCGCTCGACGCCGGCAACATGCTGATGGCGGCGGTCGGCATTCTCGAATTCGCGGGATCGATTCTGATCGCGATCGGATTGTGGACGCGTCCGATCGCTTTTCTGCTCTCGGGGGAGATGGCCGTTGCCTACTTCTGGCGCCATTCGCCACGCGGATTCTGGCCGGTGGTCAACAAGGGTGAGCCGGCGGCGCTCCTGGCGTTCATCTTCCTGTTTCTCGCCGCGGCGGGACCGGGGGCGTGGTCTGTCGATGAGTGGAGGGAGAAACGGCGGCTCTGAGGGGCGCTGCGCGGTTGAGCGGCGCGGTTACAATCTCTCCTCTCCTCCAGTCTTGAGTGGATGCCAGATTCTCTCCGTCTGGGCCGCGCCGCTGCCCGATCCGCTCCTGTCGCGCAAGCGCCGGTCGACGCGTTCGACAGGTTGGCCCGGCTCGCGGCGGCGATCGCGAGTGCGCCTCGGGCGGCGGTGGTGCTGATTGACGGCGGGCCGGAAAATCCGCTGCGGCTCGCCGGCCGCATCGGGTTCGATGAGCCGAGCGCGCCGCGCGCCCTTCCCTTCGGCGACTCGATCTGCCAATACGTGCTCGCGTCGCGCGAGCCGCTCGTGCTCGATGATGCGCGGCAGCACGCGCTGGTGCGCGACGTCCGTATGCTGGCGGGGCACGACGTCGCGGGTTTCATCGCCATTCCGTTGATTGGCGCTCGCGAGGAGGCGCTGGGCGCGCTCGTGGTGGCGGACCCATCTCCGCGGCGCTGGCGGAGCGGCGACGTCCAGGCGCTCGAGGACTTGGCGCTGAGCGTCGCGACCGAGGTCGCGGCGGGACCCGCCGCGCTCGCGCGTGCCGCGATCCCGCGCAGCAGCGGCGAGCAGCGGGCGGTCAACGAAGCCGAGCTGATCAAACATCGCCGGGCCGAAGAGGCGCTGCGCGAGAGCGAGGAGCGCTTCCGCGCGATGTTCGAGCAGGCGGCCGTCGGCATGGCGCACGTCAACCTCAGCGGCGCCTGGATGCGCGTAAACCAACGACTGTGCGACATCGTCGGCTTCGACCATGACGAGCTGTTGGCGCGAAGCATCCAGTCCGTTCTCCATCCCGACGACGTCGTCGCGCACGAAGAGCAAATGCGGCGGATGACCTCAGGCGAGATCTCGACCTCGGCCCTCGAGCATCGCTACCTCCGCAAGGGCGGCACGGTGATCTGGGCGACGTTGACGCTGTCGCTCATGCGCGAAGCGAGCGGCGCGCCGAAGTACTGCATCGCGATCTTCGAGGACATCACGCAGCGCAAGCAGCTCGAGCTGCAATTCTTCCAGTCGCAGCGCCTCGAGGCGGTGGGCCGGCTCGCAGGCGGCGTGGCGCACGACTTCAACAATCTGCTCACCGCCATCACCGGCTACAGCGACGCCCTCCTCGACGCGATGGAATCCGAGGATGAGCGGCGCACCGATGTCCAGCAAATTCGCCGGGCGGCCGAGCATGCGGCGGCGCTGACGGCGCAGCTGCTGGCCTTCAGCCGCAAGCAGGTGCTACGTCCGAAGGTGCTCGATCTGAACGCGGTCGTCGTCGGCATGGACAGTATGCTGCGGCGCCTGATCGGCGAGGACATCGCTTTGAGCACGGTGGCGGGCATCGACCCCGACATCGCCGCGGGCCGCGTGCGAGCCGATCCGGCGCAGGTCGAGCAGGTGGTGATGAACCTCGTCGTCAACGCGCGCGACGCGATGCCCGACGGCGGCCGGATCACGATCGAGACGGCGAACATCGACCTCGCCGAGAGCTACGCGGACCGGCACGTCGCATTCGTGCCCGGTAAGTACGTGATGCTCGCCGTCACGGACACCGGCTGCGGCATGGACAAGGAGACGCAGGGTCGCGTGTTCGAGCCGTTCTTCACGACGAAGGGACCGGGCAAGGGTACCGGTCTTGGACTGTCGACCGTTTACGGCATCGTGAAGCAATCGGGCGGCTACATCTGGGTGTATAGCGAAATCGGCCACGGCACGACGTTCAAGCTCTACCTGCCCCGCGTCGAAGACGCGGTCGATGTGCCGAGCGCGCCGGAGCCGCCGAAATCGTTCGAGATGTTGCGCGGCACCGAGACAATTCTCCTGGTCGAGGACGAGGACGCGCTGCGCACGCTGATCAATCGCATGTTGACCAAGTATGGCTATACGGTACTCGAGGCTCGGCACGGCCGCGAAGCCCTGGCGATTTGTGAAGCGTACAGCGGCCGCATCCACGTCGTGGTGACTGATGTCGTGATGCCGGAGATGGGCGGCCGCGAGCTGGTCGACCGCCTCGCATCGCTGCGCACCGGCGACCCGCCGATCAAGGTGCTCTTCATGAGCGGCTATCCCGGCGGCGACATGGTCCGGCGGGGAGTGCTGGACGTGCAGACGGCGTTCTTGCAGAAGCCTCTGACTTTGGCGAGTCTCGCGCGGAAGCTGAGGGAAATCTTGGAAGGGGCGAGGGGTTAGGGGCTGGGGGTTGGGGCGCATGGCTGGGTATGCGCCGATAACAAAGCGGCGCTCCGTGTGAGCGCCGCTTGCGCGTTGATGGTTGTCAGTGCCCTAAACCCTAGCCCCCAACCCCCAGCCTCCTCAGTGAATCACCGCCTGCTCTCCGGTGGCGCGTCCACTCTCGAATAATTCCGCCAAACTCGCCAGGCGGTTCTCGGTGTCGCGCAGCACGTGCTCGGCGGCGTCGAGCTTGCTCGCCATCGTCGCGTTCGGCGCGCTGCGGTCGAGCGCGGAGCGGCCTTTGCGCACTTGGGCCAGCGCGCCGATCAGACCGGCGTAGGCACCGCTGCGGCGCGGCCGCTCTTCCGCTTCATCACGCCTGCCAGGCGGCGACTGCTCCAGCCGGAGCGATGCGCGCCCTCCGTCGTGGCAACGGTCATCCGTCTCGCGAATCTCGTCGAGCAACGTATCGACCTGCCGAAGCAGCGCTTCGGAGTCGTACAGAAGCGCGCTGACGGACCGGGCACCCGAGGTCAACTGCTCGGGAGCACGGTCCGCCGATAGCGGCTTCCGTAACGTGGTCACACGTCGCCTTGCTCGAGGATGCGCCGCGCGACAGTGTCGACGACGTTCACCGAGTTGTATGCGCCCTCGAGCACCTTGCGGCGCACTTCCGTGACGCGCTGCGGGTCGAGCCCGCCTGTCGCCTCGGCTGCCTTCGCGCGGCCGGCATCGCTGATCTGGACGCGATCCTCGCGACGACTGCGCTGCGCCGGCTGCTCATGGGAAACGTTGGGAGCAACCGAGGGCCTCACGCTCTCCGCGGGCGTGGTCTTCGGCTGCGCGATCTCTGCACTCTTTCCGTGAATTCTCATGTAATTCCTCCTCGCTTACTTATATCGACATGATCAGGGAAAAGCTTTAGCGACCGGTCATTTCGTCCCGGTCATCCCGACCACTGCGGCAGAATCGCCGCCCTCACGTCTACCGCAGAATGTTGACCTGACCGCTCGCGAAGCGCGGCGGCAAATAGTTTTCACAGCCACCGATCCTTCTCGACTCGAGGCCGCGGATCGCCTGAAGCGAGGCATCGCGCAACTCGCTCAGCCGGTCACGCAACAGTTTTCCCGTCTCGGCCCGTTCCTCCATCGCCTGGAGCGACTGGTGCAGGAATGGCGACATCCCTTCGACGGCTTCACCCGCGTGCGGCGCTTCGCTCGAGCCGGCGCACAGCTCGCGTTGCAAACGGTCCCGTTCGCCGGCTAGATCATGATAGCGCGTCATCTGTCGGTGATCGAGCGCCTCCATCTGGTCGGCGATGAGCGCCATGAGCCGCGCGTACGCCTGGATGCGCGTGCGATGCGCCTCCGGCTCGCCCTGCAGCTCCGGCGGCATCGCCATCCCATGGAGATAGACCGTGCTCACGCGCGCAGATCCCGCATCCCGTTCGCCGCCGACGCCGTGTCCAGGCTTGGGCGGCGCGTGGTGGCGTTGGTGGTAGCCGTCGAGACCGCCGCCTTTTCCCATGCCTCGTGCAAGCTGGCGACCATCCCGATGATCCGGCCCAGCAGCATCGTATCGAGCGACCGGCCCACGGTCAGCAGCTCACCGGCGAAATAGGCGTAGAGCGCGGCGAGGCGCTGCGCCAGATCGCCCCCCTTCTCGAAGTCGAGCGTGACGCGCAGCTCGGAGATGATGGCCGACGCTTTCTGAAGGCTGGTGGCCTTCCCCTCGAGATCGCGCTCCTCGATCTGCGTCTGGGCGCGCCGGAGATTCGCGAGCAGATGCTCGTACATGAGCGGAACGAGTCGCTCGGGGGAGCGGCTCATCACGTCGCGCTCTAGATAGTCCGTCTCCGTACGATGCATCGAGCCTCCGCTTTGAATCAGCGAACGAGATTGAGATTGCGGCCGCCGACCGGCGGCTGGTAGGCCGAGCGCACGGTATCGGCGTGCCGGAGTTGATCGAGCTCGCGTCCGATCTCCGTGCGGCCGAGCGTCGTGCGATCGCGCAGCTGCGCATAGCTCGCCATCACCTGCGCCCCGAGCGCGCTCACCGGTCCGATGATTTCCTCGACCAGGCGATTGGCCCGATCGTCCGGATCGCCGGCGCGAATGGCGTTGCGCACCGCGGTCAACTCGCGAATGATCGGATCGACGGCGCGCTGCTTGTTGTCGCACGCTTCGAGCGCCATCACGAGCGCGACGATCTCGCGGCGGTCCGCCGCCGCGATGGCGCCGACGGCCATCCGCAGCAGCGCGGTGTACTCCTGCTGCGCGTCGCGGGCCAGACGGCGAAAGCGCTCGATGTGTCCGGTCTCATCTACGATCGCGGGTGCGGTCACGAGATAGCTGCTCCAGCCGACCGCGCGCGCGCGGCCGCATCGAAGGCATCACGGAGCTCCTGCACCATGGCGCTCAGTCGCTCGAGACGCGCGACATCGGGATGGATCCCGATGTCGACCAGCTCGGCGAGCAGGAACGAATAGAGTCCGTCGAGCTGCGTCGCGATCGCTCCGCCTCGATCTCGATCGAGCGTGAGGAGCAGCTCGCTCACCGCCTTGCTCGCGCGGTCCATCGCCGCCATGCGCGTCTCATCCTGTCCGACCTCGATCGCCAACCGCGCGCGCTGCAGCTGCGTCAGCACGTGGTCGTACAAGATCACGACCAGCTGCTCCGGCGTCGCCGAGAGCACGCGCGTTTCGGTGTACTTGTCCCCTGCCATGACTGCGAGCATTGCCATCCTCGAAAGGGCGATCGATTACGGAGCGATTAACGACTGGTGCTGGACGAGTTCAGCGAGTTCAGCGAAGCCAGCTGCGACGTGAACGCGCCGCCCATCGACTGGAGCCTGCTGAGCACCGTCTCCATCGCGATGAACTGCTGCGTGAGCGACGCGCGCTCCTTGTTGAGCATCTGTGAGACATTATCGGCACGAGACCGCAGAAAGGTCGAGTTCTTCGAGATCAGATCGAGTGTGAGCGGAATGGTGCCGGTTCCTGACGTGGTGAAGAGGGCGCCGGAGTTGACCGTGAGTCCGCTGATGCCTTGCGCGAAGTCCACCGTGCCGACGGCCCCGTTGGTGCTCCCGAGCCAGTTCAGCTTGAGCCCCTCCGTCGCACTGCCGACCAAGCCGGTCAACGTCTGCCCCACGCCGGTGGCGGCAAAGCCGCCGATCGTGCCCGTCACGTCGGTGCCTTTGTATGTGCCGGCGGCGAAGCCGACCTGGCCGCTGACGAAGCCGGTGCCGGTGTAGCTGACGGTGAATCCACCGGCAAAGCCGTACTGGCCGTCGATCTCCAGCTGGCCGCCGGTGTTGACCGCGTTGAGCTGCACGCCCTGCTGGGCGAACGCGACGTTGAGCGCGCCGGCGATTGCCGTGGTCGTATCGCCGTACGTGATGTTGATCGTCGCCGTTTTGCCGCTGGCAATGTCGAGCACGCTCATCGAGTCGGGCGACGGCGGCGGGATCACGGCGCCGCTGAAGCCGACGCTCGTTTTGTTCGCCACCGTCGACGCGGTGCCGCTATAGGTGCCGGCCGCGATCCCGAGCTGCGCGGAGTTGTTGTACCCGTTGACCGTATAGCCGACCGTGAACGAGTTCGCGCCCGCCGAATTGCTGACGATCTTCACCTGGCCGCCGACGTTGCTGGCGGTGAGGCTCATCCCCTGCGCGCCGAACGCGGTGTTCAGGTTGTTCACGATCGTGTTCGTCGTCTGTCCGACCGCCACGTTCACGTTCGCCGTATTGCCGGAGATGGAGTCGGTGATGTTCATGACGTCGGCCGCCGAGTCGCCGATGGTCGTGCCGCTGAAGCCGGCGCCGGTCTGTGTGGCATTGGTGCCGTTGTACGTGCCCGCGGGCACGAGCGTCGAGATGTTGTTGGCGCCGTTGACGGTGTAGGCGACGGTGAACGTCGAATTGCTCGAGAGCGGCGCGGTGCTCAAGAGCTTGAGCTGGCCGCCGACGTTCGATGCGACGACGTCCGCGCTTTGCGCGGTGAGCGCCGTATTGACCGCGGTCACGACCTGGGCCATCGTCATGCCGCCGCTAATTGACACGTTGGTGACGCGGTTGGCCGAGTCCGTGATCGTCATCGTGTCGGCGGCGCCGCCGGCCGGCGTGGTACCGCTGAACAGCGTGCTCGTCACCGACGCCGCCGTGCCGGCGTACGCGCCCGCCGCGAGGCCGATCTGCGTCGCCTGATCGTAGCCGACGATGCCGTAGCTCACCGTGTACGATCCGGAGTTGTTCAGGTTGCTCTGGATCTTGACCTGTCCGCCGCTGTTGCTTGCCGTCAAATTCACGGCCTGCGCGGTGAAGGCGGTGTTCAGATTGGCGACAATGTTGGCCGTCGTGTCGCCGGTCGCGATGTTGATCGTCGACGTCCGTCCGGTGACCGAGTCGAGCACCGACATCGTGTCGGCCTGCGGATCGCCGAGCATCGTGCCGCTGAAGCCGGCACCGGTCTTCGAGGCTGTGGTCGCCACGGCGCCCGAGTAGGTGCCGGCCGGCAGTCCGATCTGCGTCGTGTTGTCGGCGCCGACGACGGTGTAGCCGACGGTGAACGAGTTGGCACCGGCGACGGTGCTCGCGATCTTGACCTGACCGCCGACGTTCGAGGCGACGACGCTCATGCCTTGCGCGGTGAACTGCGTGTTCAAGTTTCCGACGATGACGTTTGTCGTGTCGCCGGTCGTGACGTTGATATTGATGGTGCGGCCGCTGATCGAGTCCGTCACACTCATGGTGTCGGGGCCGGAGTCCTGCGAGGTCGTGCCGCTGAAGCCGACGCCGACGTGCTTGGCGATCGTGGACGCCGCCGTGATGTTGACGGCGTAGCTGCCCGCCACCGTTTTGCTCGTGCTCGAGGCGTAGGTGAGCTGGCTGTTGTTGGTCACGCCCTTGGTGGCGAACAGCCGGCGCGCATCCTCGCGGTTCGTCTGCAGCACCGCCTTCAACTTCGCATCGTCGACCTGCAGCACGCCGTACTTGTCGAACGACACGCCGGCGATGGTCGCGTGATCGTAGCTCGAGGCGCCGAGGCCGTTGATCTTCTGCAGGAAGAACTGCTTCATGTTCGACACCGCGCCCTTGGCGGTGGAGTCGAAGGCGAGCGGGCCGTTGGCGGCCACGTCCTTGTCGACGAGCGTCTTGAGATCGTTGTAGGTCTTGGCGAACGCCTTCACCGAATCGACCGTCTTCTGGTCGTCGCGCGCGACGTTGAGCGACACCGTGGTGCCCGCTTCGGCCGCTTGCAAGTTGAGCGTGATGCCGGTGATCGCGTCGCTGATGGTGTTCGTCTGACGCGAGATGAGCACACCATCGACGCGCACCTGCGCGTTGGTGCCGCTGGTGATCTCGCGCTTGCGGCCAGTCACGGTGGTCGACGTAGTGCCGAAGTCGAGTGTGCCGCCACCCTGGTTGTTCGCCCTGAGCGAGAACGCGAGCTGCGAGTCGCCGGTCGTGTTGTCGGTCAGCACGATCTTGCCGCTCACCAGCGACGCCGTCGCCGTGCGCGCGCCCGAGCCGAACCCGTCGACGTTGTTGTTGATCTTGGTCAAAAAGGTCGACAGGGTATCGCCGCCGGCGACCGTGTAGTTGATGTTGACCACCGAGCCATCGCCGCGGGTGCCGCTGATGGTGACGGTGTCGCCGACCTGCGCGTTGACGCTCGAGCCGTTGAGCTTGAGCGAGGTCATCAGCGTGCTCGCCACGGCGGTCGCGCCGGCGCCGTCCTGCAGCGTGCGCGAGGTGCTCTGGACCTGGGCGACATTGGCCCGGCCGCCATCGGTCAGGCCGAGCAGCTGCAAGGTGCGCGCGTCGCCGCCGACGGTGCCGCCGACGTTCATGCGCGACTTGCTGGCGCCGTTGATCGTCTCGGTGCTCGTGGTCGCTTGGCCGCCCGCCGCGTTGATCTTGGCGACGATCGACGCCAGCGAGTCGATGGTGAGATCGACGCTGATCGTGACGCCGTTCACCGTGACGCTGCTTGGCGGCGGCACTGTGACGCCGAGAGCCGCGGCGATGCTCGCGGTGACGGAGCTGAACTGGTGGCTCTGCGCCCCGCCGTTGGCGGCGGTGTTCTGCGCGGTGGTGCCGTCAGTGAGGCCGATCTGCTGGAGCACGCCACCCGATGTCGCCGAATCGACGACTTCGATGCCGGCCGAGCCCGTGTTGTCACTCGAGAGGACGAGACGCGACGTGCCGTTGTTGGAGAGGATCGACGCGGTCACGCCGCTGGGCACCGTGCCGCTGTTGGCGCCGTTGATCTTGTCGCGAATCGCGTTGAGCGAGTCGGCCGCCGCGATCGTGACCTTATGCTGATTGATGACGACATCGCCGCTGTAGCCGAGCGCGAGCGCCGGGTCCACAACGACGTTGGAGCTGAGCTTTGCGGCCTGCGCGAGACTGACGACCTCGACATTCGAGGTGGTCGCGGCCGCGCCGGCTCCGACTGTCGCCGAGAGCAGCGTCCGTCCGGAGGTGGGGCTGGCACCGACAGTGGCCGTGAAGGCATCGAAGGCGGTACCGTCCTGCAGCGCCTTGGCCGCGTCGGAGATCTTGGTGATCTGCGCCTGCACGCCGTTCCAGGCGAGCGTGCGGGCCGAGTTCGCCGTGATGTGCGCGTTGATGGGAGTCAGCCGGCGGGTCGTGTCCAGCGCGATAAGCTGGTCCACGAGCTCACGCCACTGAATCCCGCTGGCGAGTCCGGCTACGCTACCGATCGGGTTCGACATAAAGGTTACCGGTTGCTACCTAGGCGCCGAACCCCGGGGACGCTCTCGCGGCCCCGGGGTGGCGTCCATCTAGAGGATCATCATCCGCGGAGCAGCGTGAGAATGCTCTGCGAGCTCTGGTTCGCCTGCGCCAGCATCGCGGTGCCGGCCTGAACGAGGATGTTGTTCTTGGTGAAGGTCGTCATTTCCGTGGCCATGTCGACGTCGCGAATCACCGACTGCGCCGCGGACAGGTTCTGAATGATGGTCTTCAGGTTCGAGCTTGCCGATTCGATACGGTTCTGCGCCGCGCCGATGGTGCCGAGCGTCTGGTTGACCGTGCCGATCGCCGTGTCGATGTTCTGGAGCGCGGAGGCGGCGTTGACCACCGTGGTCAGGTCGAGGGCGTTCACGACCAGCGCGCTCGAGCTGATGTTCAGGTTCTTGAAGGAGATGTAGTCGTTGCCGCTGGTGCCGTAGCTGCCCGAGGAGCCGACGAGGAACTGGCCCTTGTTCGTGCCGCCGACGACGATCGTGTTGTTACCC
>JBBROY010000006.1:0-198991 GCA_038228795.1 Gemmatimonadales bacterium | reverse complement strand
CTAGCCCGGTGCTGTTAGCACGCAGCACGCAGCACGCAGCACGCAGCACGCAGCACGCAGCACGCAGCACGCAGCACGCAGCACGCAGCACGCAGCACGCAGCACGCAGCACGCAGCACGCAGCCTAGCTGAGCTCACTCCCCCAACCCGACGAGAAACTTCAGTGTCCGAAATTATCGAGATCCACGCCCGCGAAATTCTCGACAGCCGCGGCAATCCGACCGTCGAGGCCGATGTCATCCTCGCGAGCGGCGTCATGGGGCGCGCGGCGGTGCCGAGTGGGGCGTCCACCGGCGAGCACGAGGCGCTCGAGTTGCGCGACACGGAGCTCGTGCGCTACGGTGGCAAGGGCGTGCGGCGCGCCGTGCGCAACGTCGTCGAGACGATCGGACCCGCGCTGCGCGGCATGATGGCGGAGGATCAGATCGCGATCGACCGGGCAATGCTCGAGTTGGATGGAACGCCGAACAAGGGGCGGCTCGGCGCCAATGCGATTCTCGCCGTGTCGCTCGCCGCGGCGCGCGCGGCGGCCGACGATATCGGTCTCCCGCTCTACCGCTACCTCGGCGGGCCGATGGCGCGCACGCTGCCCGTGCCGATGATGAACATCATCAATGGCGGCGCGCACGCGACGAACACCATTGATTTTCAGGAATTCATGATCGTCCCGATCGGCGCCAAGTCGTTCTCCGATGCGGTGCGAATGGGCGCCGAGGTGTTTCACTCGCTCAAGAAAGTGCTGGTGAAGCGCAAGCTCGCCACCGGCGTCGGCGATGAGGGCGGCTTCGCGCCCGACCTCAAGACCGACGAGGACGCGATCAAGGTGATCATCGAAGCGATCGAAGGCGCCAAGTACGCGCCCGGAAAACAGATCGCCCTGGCGCTGGACGTCGCGGCGAGCGAGCTGTTCAGCAACGACAGCTACACCTTCAAGAAGAGCGGTGGCGGCACGCACGACGCGGCGGGGATGATCGATCTCTATAGCCGGTGGATCGAGGAGTATCCGATCGTGTCGATCGAAGACGGGTTGGCCGAGGGCGATTGGGACGGCTGGGCGAAGCTCACCGCCGCGCTCGGCGACCGCGTTCAGCTGGTGGGCGACGATCTGTTCGTGACCAATACGGAATTTCTCTCTCGCGGCATCGAGAACGACGTCGCCAACGCGATCCTGATCAAAGTGAATCAGATCGGGACGCTGACCGAGACGCTCGAGACGATCGAGATGGCGCGGGCGAACGGCTATCAAACGATCATCTCGCATCGCAGCGGCGAGACGGAAGACACCTTCATCGCCGATCTGTCGGTGGCCACGCAGGCGGGGCAGATCAAGACGGGGAGCGCGAGCCGCACCGATCGCGTGGCGAAGTACAATCAGCTGCTGCGCATCGAGGAGCAGCTCGGCGAGGTGGCCGAATATCCGGGCGGCGCCGTGTACGGACTCGACGAGAAGTAGGTGCGCGGCCGGCACATCCTTGCCGCGGCCGCCGCGGCCGCGGTGGTGTACTTCGCGGTGCAGGGCGGAGAATACGGCACGGTCGCGCTCGTCCGCCAACGCGGTGAGCGCACTCGCGCACTGGCGAAGATCGACCAGCTCAAGCGCGAGATCGATTCACTCACTCGCGTGAAGCGAGCGGTGACGACCGATCCCGCGACGCAGGAACGGATCGCGCGCGAGGAGTTCGGGATGGTCCGTGGTCCGAAGGAAGTGCTCTATCGTTTTGCCGAGCCGGCGGATTCCGCCAGCGCTAAATCAGACTCGGCCCGCGCCGCGAGTAGCTCGCCGCGACCTTGACTCTCGATGCGGAATTCGTACATTCCGATCACTGTCGCGGGGTGGAGCAGCCTGGTAGCTCGTCGGGCTCATAACCCGAAGGTCGCGGGTTCAAATCCCGCCCCCGCTATACCAGCCGCAGATGGGGTGCCCCGATGGGGGTGCCCCATTTTGCATCTCGGGGGCCGCGGAATATGGCGGCTCTGTCATCGAGAAGACAGCCGCGGAGTACTGCTGCTTTTTAAGAGCAGGAAAGGCAGCCGCAGATTTCCGCGGATGAACGCAGATACTTCGTACTTGGTTGGCGGAGACCAGCGCAGTCCCCAGTGTTTGTTTTTGCGTACAAGCACATTGCAATGCACTTCTCTTTCGCGTGTCCTCAAAACCGTTCGAAGAATCTCTGTCGGTCTGCGAAATCTGCGGCTGGTCTTGTTCCTTCCAGGAAGTGGAGAAAGCCGCGCGAGTAATCGTGTCGCGCCACCACCATGACAGCGCAGAATATGCCTCTGCCGCGCGAACTCCGGACTAAGCGACTTCTGCTCAGGCAGTGGCGCGAGAGCGACGCGGAGCCGATGGCCGAGATTACGCGCAACCGGAGTTCATCGCGCACAACCCTGGCCTCACGCTCGAGCAGACGCGAGCGCAGATCGCGCGCTTCATCGATCGGTGGGCGAGCGAGGGCGTGATGCAGTGGGCGACCGAGGAGTTGGCGAGCGGTACGCTGATCGGGCGGGTGGGTCTTTTGCGGCAGCACGATTGGCCGCTCGGCGCATCGTCGGTGGAAGTCGGATGGACGCTGCACCACGACTGGTGGGGGCGTGGACTAGCGACAGAGGCTGGTGCGGCCGCGGTCGACTGTTGGCGCGATCATCTCGTGAGCGAGTCGCGGCTTATCTCGATCACCGTGCCGGAGAATCATCGATCGCGCGCGGTGATGGCGCGGCTCGGGATGACGATGCGGGGCGAGGCGTTTTGGCGAGCGAGAGAGGTGGTGTGGTACGCGATCGATCGCGATGCGAAGGGGTAGTTTGGTTCGCGATTGTCACGTCACGATCGTGCGGATATCTTTTGCTGTATGAACTATGGTGGGGCAGGGTAGCTCAGCTGGTTAGAGCACGGCACTCATAATGCCGGGGTCGCGGGTTCGAGTCCCGCCCCTGCTATCGGAGAGCCAATCACTTACTGGTGGTTGGCTCTCGTCATTTCGAGGCGTGGTACCCTTTAGAGGGGCCAATTTTTTGTAGATTCTCTGGCAAGCGAGCGCCAAATTGCTCGACGTCCAGCGTCGCCGCAGCGCGCTCCCACTGGTCTCGCTCTTGGTGCGCCGATACCCAGCGGCCGTAGACCTGGGCGACCATTCACGACGTCGCGATGCCCCAGCTGCAGCTGAACTCAAGCGTTAGCAGGCAACAAACTGCCGATGATGGATCCAATACCGAACGTCACCCATCCGATTCGCGGCGATGAGCTGTCGCCGCTAGAGAAACAACTCTGGCGCCTCCGGATGGTTGCGCTCGAATCCCAGGTCATGCTCCGCGGTTACTTCAGCGTACCGAATGTGGCCGAGGTGATTCCAGACGGGCTGCTATTCTCTCTCGCAAATCACGGTTTGATAATCGTCGCCAAGTTTCTGGAAGTTTGGCACGACTTCGGTACGCTGGTGCCCTCGAACGGGCGAGTTCTTGAGGTTCGGCGCGCGGTTACGCCATTGGTCAAACGCATTGAGGTATGGAGCGGGCTGCGCACGTTTCGGAACACGGCATTAGCGCACCCGTACACAACGATCGACGGCCGACTCGTCGGACCTTGGTTCCTGATGAATGAGCATCGCGCGCCGACGTATCACGCCGAGATCATCCTCCTTCTGCAATGCGTGATGTACGCCGTTGCCGGCACGCTCGCGGTGTTCTATCAGGAATACAAGGATCTTGGACCGAGTTTTCGATCAGGTACGCCCGTGCCTGATCCAGGTCCCGGCATCCGGGACGGCGCCGACATCGATGCAACCCTTCGTCCACTCCTACAAGAGGTCGACGCACGGCTTACAGCGATGGGCGTGCCGGCCAAGAACCCGGTATTTGCCGAGTTCCGGGCCGAACTCAAAGATCACGACAACAACTAGAGATCACCTCGCTTGCCTGCTAACGAACGCTGCACCAGTCGGGCGATCTGCGGATTGGCGCGGGCTGTGCCAGCGCCTCTTTTCGAGCTCGCCTGCAGGTGAGCCTGAGGCGTTACGTGGTATCAAGTTTCGAGATACCTGAAGAGGGTGCGGCGCTGTCCTTGCGAATTCCGCGCATCAAGCGCAATTACGACTGCGGCGCGTTGCTTCGCTGCGCGGATGTCCTCTTCCTGACGGCCTAATGAATCGATCAAAACTCGTCTGCCTTGCAGCAGCCATGGGTTCCCTGAGCGCCATGATATCCTGCGCGGCGCCGACCCTCCACGGCAATCTGCAAATCTCAGCGCTCTCTGATTTTCAGCTCATCGAAGAGTTGACTAGCGCATTGACGGGTGTCGGCGTCACCACCGACCGTGCTGCGTACCTCATGGCGATTCGGCCCGAGCCGGCGTACGTGCTGACTTCATCGTCAACGGTTTTTAGCGGCACAGTCAACACCACGTTCAATGCCTACGCCATGCCTGTCGGCTACGGCGCGGCAGTCTACGGATCAACTCAAGGTACGGTCACTGGCGTGGCGTCAACCCAATATCGATACGCCGACGTTAACGCAACTGCGCGGTTGGCCAATTCGATAGCGCAGTCGATCTACCAGGCGAAACAGAAAAAATGCCGGCAACGTGCGGAGGCAGTATGGCAGGAATACCAGGGACGGGCCGCTCGTCGTCGCCAGGAAATGGAGTTGCTCATCACATCGTTCTTTGACTCGCATCCGGAACTGAATAGTCGCCGAATGCTGGTCGCCGCCATCGCTCCTTGGGTGGCCGCCGAGGGCGCGAGCGATCCACGAAACACACTCGAGAAAGCCGGTCAGCTCGCGACCAGCCTCCGACGCGGGGAGGGCGTCACCGGGCCGTGGTACGGAATGTTTTCGCAGACGAGTAGGCTCGACAATGGCGAGACCGTTGGCTTTAGTCAGTTTGTGAGACTCGAGCTCTCGCAGATTGGAAATCACATTACCGGCAAAGGGCTGCTTGGCTCCGGTGAGGTCATCGAGCTGACCGGCCAAGCGGATGGCGCTCGGATGACTGCCGCTGTGGCGAATACCACAAGCGCAATCAACGTCTCGCTTTCCGCGGTCGCCGCTCCATCCCAGATTACTGGTGAATTCGCTGGAGCTGGAGTTGGCCAGCGTATTGCCGGCACCGTCGTGCTGCTTCGCTAGTCTGAGGCGCTCTTACCCGGTCTAGCGAATAGGGCAGCCATCGGAAGCGCGTGCCACATTGCGAACGTTGCAGCTGATAAGCGATCCAAGGATTTGCGCGCGGTTCCTCGCGCGGCTTATTGATTCGCTTGCAGCTTTTGTGAAGCGGCGCCGGCGCGCAAAGACGATTTCTTGTGATACCCACACATGTACCCAAAATTGCACGGTTGTGCTCCGCAATACGCCACATCATTCCGCGTTTCCGAGGGAGAGATTGATTCTCCCTCTGGCGAATCTCGTCTCATAACGCCGGGGTCGCGAGTTCGAGTCCCGCCCCTGCTAGTTGTAGGACAAAGACGTAGCGCATACCGGGTGGTGTGCGCCTTTTCGTTGGCACTACGCTTGACACTAAAGGATGGGCGAAAAGCGAATCACAGTCGGGGACTGCGACACTCCTGGCCCATTAGCGACCTGCGCGCCGAAACATGAAGCGGACGTGCAGCCGTATCGAACACAGTCGTTCGAGCGGCGCAGCGTAGGCTCGCTCCTAGGATTGGTATCGTCGTAGCGGATAAACGAACGTCAGGTCCGACGAACTGCCCGCCTCGAACGCCGAGCGCGTATCCGATGACCTCCATAGCCTGCTCGTGCTCCATCCGCGCGCGGCTCGTTCGACGGTGGGTGGACTTGCGGCAGGTGGGCCATCGAATCATGCTATCGTGGACCTATCGGTAGGTGGACGCTCCATGGGGTAGCAGAGCACGTGCGTAGCATCTCGTGCAGCGCTCACCCTCCTCGCGGTGCTACGGCGGCCGCCGTACGCGATCGACCGAGTGGCGCTGACGCGATGCACGGCTTGCGAATGGACTTCCAAGCAGGAGGATCGCAATGGCCTTGATTCCCGTCGTGGCGCGCGCCCGCCTTGCGCGCTCTGTGCTGGCACTCTCGGTCGCGGCGGCCGCGGCCGCCTGTGTCCATGTGTTTAGGCACGTCGAAGTGCACGAGGTCGCGAAAACGGCGCTGCCGACGCCCGTCGAGTCGCCGATCAAAGCGCACCTCACGGATGGAACCACGATCGTCTTCGCGCAAGGCGCGATGATACGGCCCGATCGCATCGAGGGGTTGGGAGTGCGGTACGCCCCGACGGATGGTCCGGGCGCCGTCGGCACGCGCGTCGGCGGAGTGCCGCTCGATTCGGTGCTCGGCATGGAGGTATATCAGACGAAGGTCGACCCGGTCTCCACGACTCTGGTCAGCTTGGGCGCGACGGTCGTGACAATCGTCGGTGCCGCCGTCCTGGCCTTGGCGGCTTTTGGTTCGTGTCCGACCTTCTACAGCGATAGCGCGGGCACGCCCGCGCTGGAGGCGGAAGGATTTTCGTATAGCATTGCACCGCTGTTCGAGCGTCGCGATGTGGACCGGCTGCGCGCCGGCGCGCACGACGGTGTGCTCGAGCTCGAGCTGCGGAACGAGGCGCTGGAGACGCACTACCTGAATCACGTCCAGCTGCTCGAGACGCATCACGCGCGAGACGAATGGATCGCGCCCGACGACGGCGGGCAGCCCATCGCCGTTCGCGGCCTGCGGCCGGCCATCTCGGCGATCGATCGCGCGGGCCGGGATGTGAGTGCGTCGCTCGCCGCGAGCGACGGCGCGCTCTTCGCCACGGCCCCATCGACGCTGGCGGCCGCCCGGGTCGGCGACCTCGACGACCACGTCGATCTCACGGTGCCCGTATCTGAGGCAGCGGATAGCGTTGCGCTGGTGTTTCGGATGCGAAACAGTCTTCTCAACTCCGTGCTGCTCTACGAATCGATGCTGAGCGACGCAGGTGCGCGAGCGCTGGATTGGGAAGGGCGCGATCTCGACCGCATAGGCGACGTGCTCGAGCTCGGGCGCTGGTACGCGAAGCACATGGGAATGCGGATCAGCGTGTACGCAGACGGCACGTGGCGCGAAGCGGCCGACGTTGCGGACGCGGGTCCCATCGCCTTTCACGATCTCGTCGTCGTGATTCCGGTCGTACGCGAGAGCAATCGGCGGAGCGCGCGCGTGCGGCTCACGTTCACCGCCGACAACTGGCGGATCGACCGCGTGGCGGTAGCAAGCTCATTCCGCAGAGTTATGCCGCGCGTCGTCCCACTCGCCGCGGTCATTCGCGCGGACGGCGTGACCGACGTCGCGGCCGAGGCCGCGCTGCGCTTGCCCGACGAGTCGTATCTGGAGACGACGCCCGGCCAGCGCGCGAGACTCATCTTCAACGTCGACACGATCGCGCGCGACAGCGCGCGAACCTTCCTGCTCGCGACGCAGGGCTACTACAGGGAATGGGTGCGTGGCGCCTGGCTCAGGCAGCACGTCGCTGGCACCGCCTTCGTCCCGTCTGACGCCGCGCTCGCCGGCGCCATTCAGCGCTGGCGCGATCGGCAGCCGGGGATGGAGCGGCAATTCTACGACAGCCGCATTCCCGTGAGGTGAAACCATGAGACCGCATCTGGCGCGCACCGCATCACGAATCGTCTTGGCCGCGACCGGCGCGACCGTTTTCGCCTCCTGCTACTGGGGAATGAGTGCCGAGAAGTACGCGCCGGCGCGCAGCCCCTCCGGGCTCACCGCGACGTTCACGGGGCGCAGCGCGTCGTGGAGCGCCGAGCTGATCGCCGTCGGCGACACGGGGGTGATCATTCGCGAAACTCCGCACAGCAAGCTCCTGTTTCTGCCATACTCTCGTGTGGTGATAGTAAAGTTCGCGGAGCCGGACGCCAAGCTCAGCTTTGGGCCGGGCGCTCCCGATGCCGGCGTTCGCGGTCGCATCCGCCTCCTCAGCCGCTACCCGCAAGGCGCGTCCGCGGACGTTCTCGCGGTGCTCCTCAAGGCTAGCGGTCAGTCGAGCGTCGAGTTCGTCCAATGAGAAGCGCCGCGGCGATGGCGTGCTGCGCGCTGTTGCTGTCGGTTGGCGTCGCGCTCCCGGCCCAGACGGGGCCGGGCGACGCGAGTGCGCACGATTTTCTCGATCGCGCGCGGGCGAGCGCGACCGCGCTTCGCGATCGCGACGCCGCCATCGCGGCGGGATACCGGCGCGTGGGAATGGACTTCCCGTTGATGGGTGAGCACTGGGTGAAGCCGTCGGTGGTCACGGCGGGGCGGGTCGATCCCGACCATCCCTCGATCGTCATATACGCAACGATCGCCGGTCGCCCGGCGCTCGTTGGCGTTGCGTTCGCCGTCGCGCTCGGCGATGGCGAGCACGCGCCGACGGTGCCGGGCGCCGAGCACGCGTGGCACGAGCACAGCGGCACCGTCATTGAAGAGAGTCTCACGCCAGTCCATGGCGGCGACGCTGGCGCGCACGAGTTTGCCGGGGGGCGAGCGCCGCGGGCTCGTCTCGCGGTGTTGCACGTTTGGACGGCGCTGGCCAACCCCTTCGGCGTTTTCGTCGCCGAAAATCCATCGCTGCCGTTCGCCCGCTTGGGATTGAAAACCCCGCCGCATGTGAGCGCTGACGCGGCGCGCGCACTGAGTCTCGCGTGTGGTGGAGCGGATTATTTCGAGTTGCTCCTCACGCATCAGGGAACGCCGGTCCACGACGCCGCCGCACTCGTCGCCAGCGCCCGCGCGCGGGTTGTGCGCATCATCGCGAATCGAGCGCTCCCGGACCAGCTCACGGCAGCCGACTTGTCCGAGCTCGAGGACGTGGGGCGGGGTATCCAACGGCCGTGAGCGTCACCTGCACGCCGCGCTCGTGATTGAGGGCTAAGCGGCCAGACGTAGGCTGATCCGTTTGCAACCCAGCGCAATCGTCGACAGCATTCCCGAGCTTCCCTTCGCCGACGATCCCGCGCAAATCGAGCGCGATCGCCTACGGCTCGGGCGCCAGCTGCACATACTTCAAGGGCAAGCATCGTGCACTGGTCGTCACACCGACGCTCAGGAATGGCGCTATGATGTTCAACATGACCGGCGGAATGCCGCGATGGTCCAGCACAAGGTCTGCGGCGCCGCGGCGCCCGACACGCTCGAGGGACCGTGGGAGCAGGCCGCGATCAACTCGAGCGGCAGCCTCAATCTGCTCAAGGGCTACAAGATGCTCTCGATGCAATACAAGGCGTCGGCCGCGAGCTACGTGATGGCGGTCAAGCTCGCACGCTCGGCGATTCCACGGCTCTAGCGCGCTCTTGCGCGATCTCACCTTCACGAACGGAACTCAAACCATGATGCTCATCACTCGCACGATCATCGTCGCGGCCGCCACGTGCGCGCTCAGCGCAGTGTCGCCAGTGCTCGCCAGCGCGCAGAAAGGTGCGCCGAACTCTCTCGAGTTCGTAGTCCTCAATGGTCCAATGGCCGGCACGTACAAGGCGCCCGCCGCGGACATCATGTGCGTGTACATGAAGTCGGACCATTCATTTTTCGCGACCTACAAGAATTTCGAGACCACCGGCCCGGACAAGCTGGACGGCGGCGGCATCAAGATCGTGAACTCGGATGATGCGGGCCCCAAGTGGGGACAGGTCGAGGTGAACTTCCGCGGAAAGACCAGCTACCTGGTCAGCGCTGGCCCAACGCCGAACGGTCCGTTCACCATGTCGAAGACCGGCTCGAAGGGCGAGATCGCGTTTCAGGGCAAGACGAAGGAGGGAATCCAGCTCAAGGTGAACGCTAAGTGCGGGGTCATCGAGTCGCTGTGAACTGCGTCTCGCCCGTGATCGCGCTGCTGGTTCTTGGCGCCGCCTCGTCGCGCGCGCAAGAATTCAAGGACGGCAAGAACGCGCCGATCACGGTCGAGATGAAGGCGTTCATGGTAAATTGACAAATCCATCGGTATGCCGTGCTCCGAGCGGCGATGACAGCGCACATCATCTTTCCGACGGACACCGCGCGCCGCATATTAATTCGCTCCCAACTCCGCCCCACTCTTATCACGGAAGGACAGTGATGCGTCGACACCTTCGCCTGCTCGGCCTGCCGCTCCTCCTCGTGCTGCCTGGATCCGCCGCGACGGCGCAGGGCGGACGATTCGATCTCGAGAAGACGAAAACGGTGTTGAGCGGCATGATCGAGAAGACGCTGGCCGAGAATGGCATTCCGTCGATGTCGATCGCGCTGGTTCGCGGCGACTCGATCGTCTGGAAGGCGGCGTTCGGCTATTCCAATATGCGCACCCGCACGCCCGCGACCACCGAGACGCTGTACAGCACCGGGTCGTCGTTCAAGTCGGTCACCGCGACCGCGGTGATGCAGCTCGCCGAGCAAGGCAAGATCAAGCTGGACGACCCGATCAACCGGTACCTGGGCGACGACCAGGTGCAGGACCGGCTCCAGAGCGAGAAGCCGGTGACCTTCACGCACATCCTGTCCCACTGGTCCGGGCTCAAGAACGGCGCGGAGACCAAGCCGATCTGGGGTCGGCAACTGCCGAAGACGCTCGAGGAGTTTACCTCCAAGCTCTACTCGGTTCGGGCGCCCGAGACAAAGTGGGAGTACAACAACTTCGCCTACGGGACGGCGGGTCTTCTGGTGCAGAAGATCTCGGGCATCGAGTACGAGAAGTACATGGTCGACCACGTGCTGAAGCCGCTCGGCGTGACGACGCCCCATCCGGTGTATCCCTCGCCCGAGATGGTCGAGCGGATGGCGCTCCCGTACAAGGCGGGTGGCTCGCATGGCAAGCCCGAGCCGGAGGCGCAGGTGCACTTCGACGTGTATCCGGCCGGCGACATCTATCTGACCGCCGAAGACATGGCCCGGTACCTCGGCGCGCAGATCAACGGCGGTGTCTTCCACGGCATCCGGATCCTGTCGGATTCATCGGTGCGTGCGATGCACACCGCGCGCTTTGGCGGCACCTATGGGTTCGGGTTCTGGATGATTCGCGACAGCACCACCGGCCACACCCTGATCCACCATGGCGGCGCCATCCAAGGCCAGCGGGCGTTCCTGATCGGCGACCTCGACGCCCACGTCGGCCTCTATTACATGACCAATTCCGACTACCTCCCCGATGCGGTCCCGCCGTCGGAGCTCTCGGACGCAGCCCTCAAGCTGTTGCGCGGAGAAGACTACGTCCCGCGAGTTCAACGCAAGGGCATTGCACTGGATGAGAAGGTGCTCGACAAGTATGTCGGCACGTACGAATTAGAGCAGGGCGTCATCGTCATCAGCCGCCAGGGCCGCGCCCTCCTCATTCAGCAGAACGGCCAGCCGGCAAAAAATGAGCTGCTCGCGGAGACCCCGGTGCGCTTCTTCGAGCGGGGCAACACCGTCGTGATCACCTTCCAGGGTGAAGGGGGCGGCATCGATCGGCTCATCCTGGAGGCCGGGAGCCGGCACTTGACCGCGATGCGGCGCAAGTAGCTCGGAGCGTTCCACTCCGCGCGGTGTCGGCCCCACGACGGACCTTCCGAGCAGCGATTCGAGCGGAATAGAGCTGCAACCGTCGCTCGCGGGCCACGCCGTCGCTACAACTCACAATTGAGGTTGTCGATGTGTATTCCCTGGCGTGCCCGCTTCACGCAGACCCTCGCGCAAGCTGGCGGCGCCATCGCGGTATTGGCGTCGGCGACCCATGCGGTGAGCGCGCAGTCCACAGTGCGGCAGCAGTCCATCCGCATTGTGGGCACTGATTATGCTTTCGCGGCGCCTGACACAGTCATCGCGGGGCGGAGCGCCTTCTCCTTCGAGAATCACGGGACGAAGCGGCACGAAATCGCGGTGGTGCTCGCACGGCCAGGCACCACGGCCGCGCAAATCGTCGCCGCGGCGCAGGCGGGGCTCCCGGCTCCCCGCCTCGAGGAGGCGTACGGCGACGGCCCGCCGCTGGGCGCCCTGTTTGTCGCGCCCGGCGGGAAAAGCCGAGCTATGCTCGTATCCACCCTCGAACACGGACGCCTCTATGTGATCGTCTGTACGCTTCGTGACACGCCGACGATGCCCGAACACGCGGTCTTGGGGATGTTTCATGTCATCCACGTACGCTAACGCGACGCAGCCCGGTTGCTGCGTCGCACCTATTGACATTCAATAGGAACGAGCGCATCCTGCTCCTGTTACTACCCAATAGGAGCCGCTGGATGGGGGCCGACAAGTTGGACCTGTTGCACGGGACGCTCGATCTCATCGTGCTGCGCCTGCTGCGTGGCGGCGCAGCGAACGGGTGGGAGCTCACGCAGAGCATTCAGGTCATCTCCAAGGGCGTGCTGGAGGTGAATTACGGGTCGGTGTATCCCGCCCTGCGGCGACTCGAGGCGCGCGGGTTCATCACGGCGACGTGGAAGCTCTCGGAGAACAATCGCCGCGCCCGCTACTACGCGCTCACCGCCTCGGGTCGCAAGCAACTCGTCGCCGAGCGCAATGCGTGGGAGCGCTTTTCGTCCGCGATCGGCGTGATCCTCGATAGCGTCTGAGGCCTACGTGATCCGACGCCTCGCCGTCCGCCTGCAGGCGCTGCTCCGCCGCCGCATCGCCGAATCCGAGCTGGATGAGGAGCTGCAATATCACCTCGATCGCGACATCGCGCGGAATGTCGCCGCTGGCCTGTCGCCGACGGAGGCGCGGCTCGCCGCCGCGCGTGCGTTCGGCAATGTGCCGTACCTCAAGGAAGAGGTCCGCGATACGTGGCGCATACGCTGGCGCGACGCACTGATCCAGGATGTCCGATGTGCGCTGCGCGGCTTTCGTCGCGCGCCTGCCTTCGTCGCGACCGTCGTCGTCACCATCGCGCTCGCGCTCGGCCTGAACACGACGGTGTTCACCATCTTCAACGCATATGTGTTGCGGCCGCTCGCGGTCCGCGACGCCGGTTCGCTCGTCCAGCTGTTTGTTCAGGATCGTCGTGGCCGGAGCTCGCGCCTGTCGTGGCAGCAATATCAGGAATTGCGCGCGCTGCCGATCGTCACCGAAAGCTTTGCACATACGATCGCCTTCGCTCGATCCGATCAGCGTCCGATGTTCGGTAGCCTCGTGACGGGCGATGCCCTGCTCGTGCTCGGCGCCAGACCCGCATTGGGGCGATTGCTCGTGCCGGAAGACGCTGCGCCGCCCGCCGGCGAGGCCGTGGTCGTACTGAGCTACACGGCATGGCGCGCCATGTTCGGCGGCGACTCGACGATTGTCGGTCGCACCATACTCCTGCGCGGCATGCCGTTCATCGTCGTCGGCATCGCGGCCGAGTCGTTCACCGGATTTGGCGCCGTTCCTCCGGATTTCTGGGCGCCAGTGACGCAGCTCGGCCGGCTCACGGGAGCGGACGATCTCTTCGGCGCCACGCAGCCCTCGGTGCTGCGCGCGGTGCTTCGTCTCAAGACCGGCGTGAACAAGGAGACAGCGAGGAGCGCACTCGCCAATTGGGCCGCCACCGCGACCGCCTCGCTGCCCGACAGCTTGCAGTGGACGCACGTCGATCTCCAATCGGTCGGAAGCGCCCTTCCTCTAACCGCGGAGACGATTGGTCTCTTCACGCCGGCCGCCGTCGCGTTTGGGCTCGTGCTGCTCATCGCCTGCGCCAACGTCGCGAACGTGATGCTCGCGCGCGGCGTCGCGCGGCAGCGCGAGATCGGCATTCGGCTCGCCCTCGGCGCCGGACAGGCGCGACTGGTGCAGCAGCTGTTGACGGAGAGCGCGCTCTTGGCGATCGCCGCGGCCGCGATCGGCTTCTTCATCTCGCGGCTGATGATCGATGCCGCCGTACACGTGATGTTCGTCAGCGCGCCATCGGAGTTCGCTGCGTACTTGCGCGTCGCGCCGCTGGCGCCGGACGTGCGCGTCTTTGGCTTCGTGCTGCTCGTCGGACTGGGATCGGCGCTGATGTTCGGGTTGGTGCCCGCGCTCCAGGCGACACGCCTGAATCTCGTGCAGACATCGCGCGGTGATTTCGACGCCGGTTTCCGCGTTGGGCATGCGCGCGGCGCTCTCGTGATCGCGCAGGTCGGCGCGTGCTCGCTCCTGCTCATCGTCACCGGCGTGCTGCTCGGCGGGGCGCGCGCCACCGGACGCATCGACGTCGGCATGCGCACGCACGACGTCGTCGAGCTCGTCCTCGGCAAGGGGGCGGCCGCGCTGGCCGTGCGCCGTTTGCGGAAGGAGTCGTTCGTCTCCGATATCGGCGTGTCGACACAAACGCCGCTCGATGGGATTTACCCCGCGGTCGCGGTCCATGCCGCCGGCGATCGCCGAGTGGAAGTCGCCGCCTACGACTTCGTCGACGCGGGATTCTTCCGCGTCTTGGGCATCGCCATCTCGAGAGGCCGCGCGTTCACCGAAGAGGAAGAGCACGGTGGATTTCCCGTGGCGATCGTGAGCGCCGCCGCGGCGCGTCGGCTCTGGCCGGCGCGCGACCCGATCGGCCAAGTGATTCAGCTCGCGGCCGCCCCGGCGTCGCGCTCGCGTTTGGCGCGCGTTCGGAGCGCACGTGTGGTCGGCGTCGCGAGCAACGCCGTGAGCGGGTGGATGGGAACCGGACTCGAGCGTCCCGTCGTCTACTATCCGACGAGCGCCGACTCGACCGGCGTCATCATTGTCGCCCGCGTCACGAGCGACGCGAGTATCGCTCGCGCGCGGATCGATCGCGACATGGCGACGTTCGATCCGAGCGCGGTCAGCGAGCTGCATGCGCTCGATGAGTACCTGGCGCTCCAGCGCTGGCCCTTCCAGCTCTTTTCGTGGATATCGTCGGCGATCGGTGCGATCGCTCTCGCGCTCACGCTCGTGGGCGTGTACGGCGTGCTCTCCTATCTCGTCGCGCAACGCAGCCGGGAGATCGGCATTCGTCTCGCGCTCGGCGGTTCCGTGCGACGCGTCGTCGGGCAGGTGCTTCGACAATCGCTTCGCTACGCGGCGCTCGGCATTGCGTCGGGGGTGGTGCTCGCTCTCGGCGTATCGGCGCTCGTCCAGCACATGATTCGCGTCGTGGTCGGCGGATCGTTCGGTTCGATGGTCGACACTTTCGGCCTGCCTGGATACGCGTTCGGCGCAGGACTCGTGCTCATCACGTGCATCGTTGCTGCCTGCGCGCCCGCGCTACGCGCCGCACGCGTCAATCCCGCCGAAGCGCTCCGGTTGGACTAGTGGAATGGGTCCAAGGTCTTGATCCCAGGCTACGATGCAGACCGGCCCGCCTGGTCTTCACCAGGCGGGCCGCGTCGTTCAAGCCGATCGCGCAAGCGCGCGATCACCAAGCGACTGACTACTCGCCAGAAAACAAGGAGAGGTCGAGCTGCGCGCCGATCCGGCAGCTCTGCCCATTGATCGTCAACGTGCCCATCAAATGCAGCGAGACGTAGCGCGGCACCCGAGATCCCTCGTCCTGAACGGCGGGCAGCAGCGATCCGCTCGCGTCATCAATCCTGTAGGTGAAGGCGTCGCTGCCGCTGAGTCCGGAGATTTCGCCGTTGCCGTCCGTCTTCTCCTGATTCTTGTTGGACACCTCGTGAAAATGGGCGCCCTTCTTCGATCCACCGAAGTCGAGGTCTAGCCACGCGTTGTTGCCCGGCTTGTTCTGAAAGTAACGATACGAAAACTGAAGGCCCGTCGATGCGCGACACGGGTCCGGCGGCGAGCCGACCGTTGCCGCCGCTGCCGCGGCGCTCTCGCCCCCATCGGTCGCGAAAAATCCACTGCCCGCGCCGGGGAACGGCGGCGGCGGCGGCGTGCCCTGGCTGAACGACGGGCCGGTGATTCGATCCGATACGGCGGCTGTCCTCGCATCCGAGCACCCCACCATTACTGCCGCGACCGCGGCGACTGCGATGAAACGACGCATGGTACTTCCTCCGAGCGTGCTGCCGGCGACCGCACCGCGGCGGGTCCGAGGTGCATTCACACCAAACGTTGGTGGTCGCTAATAAGAGTCGATCGGGCTCAATGTGTGGCCGAGAGACCCGCGTATCAAGGATGCCTTGTTCCGTCAGCGTTGGGATACGATGCGGACCCCTTGTGGGCGATCCCCGCCGAGTTGCTCGACCTTCTTCAGTGATGAAGCGGCCAGCGCGGCGGGGTTCGTGTCGCCTGGTGCCCAGGCGTGCGCCACGAGCGCGAAAGAACGGGCCGCCTCGAGGTAACGCTGCTGCCGTTCCTGGATCAAGCCGAGCTGCCACGCATTGCGGATCTCGATCGGCGAGAGGAGCGTGTGCAGGCGCGTGCGGAGCAACTCGGCCGCCGCCGCCGGTTGCCCGAGACTGTCCAGCACGCGCGCCTTGGCAAACCGGTCGATGTCACAGCCGAGACACAGCGTGTCCGGCAGCCGCCGCATGCGCTCGAGCACGTCCGCATCTCCGCGCGCGATGGCGAGAAAGGCGCGCACCGCGGCCGTGCGATACGTGTAGTTCCGATGCACGATCGGATCGGTCCCGCGCGCCATCACCGAGTCGGCGCGCCCCATCGCGATGCGCAGCGACGCGGTATCACGCTCGCTCGCCCACCAGCTGAGCGCGTTCCCTGGCCAAATCAACGGATCATGCAACCAGCGCGCGAAGACGGCGCGCGCGGTGTCGCGAGGCACGCCACCAAGTGCGACCAGCAGCGCGAAGGTCTCCGACTCCCGCGGTCCGATGTTGGTGCCGAGCAGCTCGGACGCCTCACGCAGGTGACCGCGATACGCGAGCGCGCGCACGAGTAGCGCCCGACGTACAACGGGGTTTGTGATCCATCCCGCGCCGTCATGCTTGCCGCTCGCGCTCAATCGCAGAATGTGAATCGCCGTCTCCGCCGAGTCCGGAAAGCGGCGGGCGAGGAGCCACGCCTGCTGCAGCGCCTCGCTCGAGAGCGTGTCGAGCAGACTGGAGCTACTCGCGTCGCGCAGTCCATCGGTCCCGAGCAACGACGTCAACGCCCGGATGCCATCCGCCTCCTGATCCGTCGGATCGAGCGCCAGATACGCGTGCGCGTAGCGCAGTCCGCTCTCACGACCGCGCAGCGTGAGGCCAAGCTCGATGCTATGGATGTAGGCGGGAGTGAAACCGGAATCGAGCGCGATCGACTTGTCGAACATCGCCAACACGGTGTCTTCCGATACGCCCAGGCCCGGGCCGTCACCATAGTGGAAATAGGCGTCGCCGAGCGCGTACCACACCTCCGGATCATTCTGAAAGTTGTCGCGTGCGAGTCGCAGCGTGCGAAAGAGGCGACGCACAGATTGGAAATACGCCGTGTCGCCCTCGAACGACGTCAGGCCGGCGCGAATGGAGTCCGCACTCACCAAGAGACTGTCGCGCCTCGGCAGTCCGCGATTGAACTGTCCGGCTCTCCTCAAGTAGGCGCGCGAGAGGGAGTCGTCGGCGCTGCGCCGCCAGCCCACGACGAGTCCGGCGTGGCGATAGGCCAACGCGAAGGTGCTGTCCGCCTCGATCGCGCGCTCGTAGTACGCGCTGGCCGAGTCCCACGCCGAGCGCCGGAAGAATTGCTCGCCGACGAGAAAAGCCTGCAGCGCGGGAAGGGACGTGTTCTCGATCCACGTCGTCTTGAAGGCGCCGAGCGCCTTATGGCGATTGAACTCGGCGAGCAGACCGCGCACGACGGTGTTGGCGATGCGGAGATAATCCTCCTTCGCTCCTCGTCGCGCGATGAGCGTTCCTAGAAGCCGGTTGTGCTTGTCGTCGAAAATCTTCGCGCTCACTTCGACCGAGTCACGGCCCACCGCGGCCACGCTTCCGAATACGGCGAAGCGCGCCTTGAGCTTCGTCGCAAGCTCGGCTGCGGTTCGCTCGTCGGCGGTGCCGGTCATCGCCCGCACATAAATGCTCGGCGGCACGGTCTTGATGTAACCCTGACCGTTGAGGCCATCGACGATGATGTCGACCATCCCTTCGCGCAGCGTCGTGTCCGCGCCGCGGATGTTGAACGGAAGCACGACGACGGAGTCTTCGTTGAGCGCGCGGCCGCGAGAGCGAAGGAGCAATCCGACAGCCACCGCGCTCGCGATCGCCGCCACGCCGCCGCCGATCAGCAGCGCTCTGCGCAACCGCGCGGCCGGAGCCGGCACAGGGCGCATGGCGGTGAACGACGACGTCAACGGGAGATCGAGTGCGTCGCGGAATTCGGCGGCGGTGAGATAGCGATCGTCCGGCGACTTCGCGAGGGCTTTCTGGATCGCGCTGCAAATCTCTTTCGGGATGTCGGGCACGATACTGTCGAGATCCGGTGGCGTCTCGAGCAGGTGCGCGGCCAGAAGTCCCTGCGCCGTCGGCGACGAGAAGGGCGGCTGCCCCGCGAACATTTCGTACGCGACGACGGCGAGCGCGTAGACATCCGCGCGCGCGTCCAGATCGCGCTCACCGGCGAGCTGCTCGGGCGCCATGTAACCGACCGTCCCGATGCCAACGCCCGTCGCGGTCAGCCGCTCCTCGGCCGACCCGATACGCGACACCTCGACCGCGCGCGCGATGCCGAAGTCGGTGAGCACCGCGTGCCCCTCCTGCAGCAGCACGTTCGCGGGCTTGATGTCGCGGTGCACGATGCCGCGGCCGTGCGCGAGCGCGAGCGCGTCGGCGATTTCACGAATGATGCGGAGCGCATCGGCCGGCTTGAACCGTCCGGCGGTATCCAGCCGCTTCCGGAGCGATTCGCCGGCGACGTACGGCATGATGTAGTAGAACAGGCCATCGCTCGCGCCGGCCGATAACACGGGGAGGATGTGCGGATGTTGGAGCTTCGCGGCGACGAGCACTTCGCGCTTGAATCGCGCGGCGCTCACCTCGCTCGCCGTCTCAGGCGGCAGAAGCTTGACGACGACGAGACGGTCGAGCGACGCTTCCGTCGCGAGAAACAGTCGGCTCATCCCGCCGCCGACAATCTCGCGGTCGATGCGGTAGGCGTCGCCGAGAACCGCTTGGATCCGGTCTTGGAGTTCGGGCACAATCGAATTGTGGCGTGGTGATGCCCGGCAGCGCAACGAGAAACGCTATTCGGGGCGTCCTCGAGCTTCATGACGGCCATCATCCCGGCGCCGAGATGCTCGGCGAAGAGGTATTACGATTTCAGTGGAAAGACGTGTATACCGGGTGTTGATCGCGGGTGGCGATTGCGCTGACTTCTGCTCGGCAAGGGCAACGGCAACGGCGATCGACGAGCCAATCACTTACGAGTGGTTAGCTCGTGTCATTTGGAGAGATGGTACCAAGACTGGCACCAAAATTTCGAAGGTTTCGGGGATTCGATCGCCGAATTGTTTTGCGTTTTGCTCTTCGGCGACACGCTTCCGTTTAGCCTCGTCACGCTCAAGGATTCGCCGCCGCCTGCGCGTCGATGTCGATCCATCCCTCGAGCCGCCGGTCGCCCTTGTTCTGGCCCGCGTCGGCGAGATCGCTGGAAAACATGCCGGTCTCGGTGTTCAACATTCGGCTGCGTTCGTTCACTTGCTGCACGCCCTCGTACGATCCCTGCCCGCCGTCGGTCACCACCCATCGCTGCAGCTTTGGCTGATCCGGAATCGGCGTCGATGACTTGAAGACCCCCATGTGCGCGGCACGATTCAAGTCGGTGTCCCACAGATAATAGATGTCGCCCGGCCTCGGCCCCTGAGGATTCGTTGCGAGCGTGCGCCAACTGGGGAGCGTCTTGGGCGGAGTGAAATCGAACGACTGCTTCTTGTTGCCGCCGGCGCTGTGATAGACCTCGCCGGGCCACGCGGTGCAGAGCGTCGTCTTATTGGCAGCCGGATATCCTTTTGGAGCCGGGGGCGGCGGTGCCGGCTTCGTCTTCTTCGTCGTGTCCGCGGCGCGCTCCTTCTCCGCCGCCTGCCATTTGACGAGTGCGGCCTGCCACGCCGCGTATTCAGCGGGGTGGTCGGTGGCCCACTTCGCTTGCCCAGGCGCGGCGGCCGCGGCGTCCGCCTTCATGCGCGTGGCCGGCCCCGTCGCCGCCTCCTGCGCTTCGCCCGCGCCCGCCGCGTTCAACCGCTGCAGCGCGCCCACGCGCAACTTGGAAAGCTCCTCCGTGTGGATGAGCTTCTCGCGCGGACCGCTCTCCGTCTGCAGGATCTCGTACGTGTACTGCGTGCCCGTCCCGTCCGGCCTCACGACCAGCACCGTATGGTCGTACGGGTCGTCGGTGAACGTCGTCCCTGGCATCGCGAGCGGGCCGGTTTCGTCGCCCTTGTACACGTCGTTCTTCGAGTCGGCGGCCCGCTTGTCATCGCGCTGCACGACGGGGGCGGACGCTGCGCCGGCCGGATGCCCTTGCTGCACGACGTGCGTCAACTCGTGCGCGAGCAGTCGCCGGCCGCTCGCCGAGCGTGGATCGTGCTCGCCCGCGGCGAACACGACGTCGCGCCCCAGCGTGAATGCGCGCGCATGCATGGCGTCCGCCGCTGCGCCGGCAGCGCCGCCAGCATGCACGCGCACGGCGCCGAAGTCGTGGCCTAGCCTCGACTCGAAGTAGGAGCGACTGCCCGCGTCGAGCGGTGCGCCGGGTCCGAGAGTGCCAGCGAAATCGGAGGCGACCTCGCGAGCGTCGCTCGCACTCGATGCCGCGCCCGTCACGCGCGTCGTCGCACCGGGCGATCGCGCGACGCCGTCTGCCACGCGATCGGCTTCCGCCTCGGCTGGATCGTCCGACCTGCCGACGCGCAACTTGGCCTGAGCGCCCATCGCGATCCGCGCCCAGAGCGGATTGTGCGCGGCGGCCCGCGGCGGGGCGCCGGCGAGTTTGCTCGGCGCCAGACGCAACTCCGATTTGTATTTCGTCCCCTGGGCGTTGACGCTTTGCATGCGGTCACCCCACTCAGGAAATCTCGACGCGTTGGCCAATCTCGATCGGCCGATCGCCGCTCGCAGCTGCGGCCGGAACGTCGCTCAAACGTCCGTGCACGGCAAGCGACGCGTCTATTGCTCGCCTTTCAGCGATCGACGCCGCGGGAGATGCCTTGTTGCCTTCGGACGGCGGTTGCCTCACGAGTGAGCGTATCGACCGTCGTCCGATACAACTGCTCGGCGCGCTCAGGGCTGTCTCCCACGCAAAGCGCGCCGACCTTCCCATATCGTGGAAGCGCGCCGATGAGATGAAACATCACGCCCTGCTGCGTCGCGGCGTCGTAGTGCAATCCGTTCGTGACAGCGATGTCGATGAGGCCATCGGAATCCAGACCGATGAAGGCCGGATGGGTGATGTTGTCGGTCGCGTGATAGAATCGCCGCCGGCCCGTGCGCGTCCGGAAGATGCCGCTCTCCGCGTCGTACGTGCCGTCCGTCAAGAATTGCAACATCAGGAACGGATGCGTCGTCCCGCCCTTTCTGATGTTGATCTCGATTGCGTAGTTCTCCCACCGGTCGTTCGCGAACACGCTGACAAAATCGATGGCGAAGCGACCGAGCACACCCTCATTCGCGAGGGCGCCCGTGACGCGCATAGCGGACCCCTGAATGTCGTGGCAGTAGGCTGGATTCGCGGGAAACGTGCAACCGAGATATACCTGTCCCGAGGGGCCACCGAGCAGTTGGTCATGTGACGAGATGACGCTCTGGTGACCGAGCGGATCGACGCGGCATTGCACGGACGGCGATCGCACGGCTGTGCCCTCCACGAAACTCTCGACGACGCCGCCCATCGTCGCGAACTTCGCGGCGTACCGCTCCCAAGTCTCCTCGCCGGCTTCGAAGCGCAGCCGCGAAGGCAAACGATCGGCAACCCATCGCGTGAGGTCGCCGTAGGGCGGTGCCTCGTCGAACGAGAACACCGCGTTTCCGTCACCGGAGAAGCCCTCGTTCAGCTTGACGACCGCCCGGCGGAGCGACGGCTGCTCCCGCTTGAGCGCACTCAGAGCCGCGGCGATGTCGCTCGGATCGCGCAGGTGCTCGAATCCCGACGGGCACGCAACGCCGGCCCGCCGAAACATCTCCCGACTGCCACTTTTGGTGCCGAGGTGTTGAAGGTCGGGATCGCACGCATAGAGCGGGATGCCGATCGAGACGGCGAGCGAGCGCTCGAGCCCGGTCGCGGTGAAGCACGTCATGTGTGCTGTGCGATGATCAGGAACGGCCGCTCGGATGCGCTCGAGCAGATCGGGCCGGGCCAGCAACTTCTCGGCGAGTATGCCGGGGGACGCATCGTCGCAGCTCAACAGCGTGAGACGCCGCCGCGCGTGGCTCGGTGGCACGCCGGGCAACAGGTGGAGGTAGTAGTCGATGACAGAGGGAGCGATCGGCTCGCTGGTCACATACACGACGGTCGCGCGCGGAAGCCTGAGCAGCATCAGCATGCAGAGGAGCCGTTCTTCGTAGTGATTCGCGCCGGACAGTTTGACGAGCTCCTCGCGGGGCAGGGACATGCTCGGCACGACCACGACGGTGCGTTCAACGGCCGGATCGGGAAAGATGCGCGCGAACAGTGGCCCCAGTCGCCGTTGGATCTCGGCGAATGCGTGCCGCTCGCCGGACGAGCCAGATGCGGGGGCGGTGACGTCCTGCAAGTCAGTCACGCGACGATCGGGAGCATGCCGCGATGGGCGTTGCGGCACGTCTCATAGACGCGCGATCGACGTGGCGCGTTCAGCAATGGTGTGTGACATCATTCGGTCCTCGGGACAGCGCCGTGCTCGTTCTCTGGGTGAATCTGGCTTGCTCGACGAAGGATGCTTCGGGCGCCGCGGTTGCGCAGTCGGGCAGACCCCCATCTCTTGCAAGGGAATCGCGGACAAGAACGAGGCGACAACGTGAGTCGATCAACCCGCGGTGATGGCCTCTCGCCGCTTCAACTCTCACGCCGACATGACCGCCGCTGCGCCTGTGTCTGATAGATCGCCGCGATCGCGCTCACTGATCGCCACGATGTTCCCTCGGTATCCTTGAACGAGGCCGTCTTCGCGCCGCCACCGCGCGCGATGCCATTCATCCCTCAACGGCAGTCATCCGACTGCATGCTGGTGCTACGTCATCTGACGTAAAGCCGCAGCCCTCCCTGTCGCCGCACCTTGGTGACGTCCACAGCGGAGGAGAATCGTGCGATTTCCACATGCGACGTTGTTGCTCCCGGCGGCCTGCCTCGCCTCGCTGAGCTGCACCCGCGCAGCATCAGCACCGATTGCCGCGATCGTCCCGAGCCCCGAGCCCTACCGGGGCGAACGTACCGCCGTCATGGTGTCGTCATTCGCGTCGGCGAATTCCATGGAGCAGGGGTTGTCAGCGGCGCACATCGCGACACCGCTGCTCACGCAAGAGCTCGTGAGGACCGAGCGGTTCACGGTCATCGACCAAGCGATCACTGGCGGCTACGCCAACATCGCCAACGATTCGGAGGCGCTGGTCCGAGCGCGGCACGCGCGAGTCCGATACGTGATCGTCGGAATGGTCACCGGCACCGGTCTCGTCTCGAGCAACGGGAATGCGCTGCTGTATCTCCTCGGGCCGTTCCGGCTCCTCATGCCGGCGCTCGCCTCGCGAGCCATGCACGTGACACTCTCGGCGCGGGTCATCGATGTTTGGTCGGGCACGGTGATCGCCGTGGCCGAGGCCGATGGCGCCAGCTCGGCGGGGCGCACAGCCAGCGTGATCGGCGTCGGGATCGGTGGCGGCGGCGTAGGCGGCGCGCAGACATCCGCGGCCCCTTCGATCGCGGTGAGCCGGGCAACCTCGGCAGCCGCGGCGGCCCTGGCCGACTCACTCGTCGCGCGTACGGCACGGCTCCGCTAGCGATCGCGTTCCCTAAGTGAGCACAATGCGCGCGCTACCCACTTTCACTTCAGCTGCGCATGAAAGGTCGCGGGATCGCCAGCACCGACTCTCACCCCCGACAACGGCAACGATGGCGAGTCGATCTTGAGCATCGTGGCACTCCCATTCTCGACGGCGATAGTTACCCTGATGCGTGGCGCCGAGCGCCGCGCGAAGCTTCCGTCCGTCTGCTTGAACAGCCGCTCCGGCCCTTCGCCCAGCGCCTGAATCATCAACCGGCCGTTCTCATCGAACACGCGAAAGGTGCGGCGATACTGAGCAAACGAATCGTGCAGCTCCGCCGACACGCGATCGGGCTTGAGGACGAAGGTGCCGGCCAGCTGACGACGCTCCACCGGCGACAACGCGATGTCATCGAGCGCTCGGGTCGATATAGGAGGTGTGGTGGAAGAAGGCAGCGGGGGCAACGCGAGGAGCTGGCGCGCAAGCGCTCGCGTGATCGCGTACGCATTCTGACCTTCCGTATTGCTCAGCACCACGATCGTAAGGTGGTCGTCCGCAAATTCGTAGAGGCTGCCGCTATAGCCGAAGAGCGAGCCGTGCTGCCCGTACCGTCGATGATCGTCCTCGTGGTTGATGGTGAGGGCGAGGCCGTACTGCGCCTTCGGATCCTGAGCGCTCATGTGCGCCGCGGCGCCCTGCGGTGTCTCCATCATCGCGAAGGTCTCGGCGCGAATCAGCTTGTTGGCCTTGAGCGCGGACCAGAGCTTGTAGAAATCGCCAACCGTGCTGCAGATGCGCAGGTCGGCGTTGTAGGCCATGTCGTTCTCATTCGCCGCGACGAACCCGTTCTCGAATCGCCGATACGGATGTGAGAGCCCGCGCACGAGCGAATAGTCGTCGCAGTAGCTGGTGTGCTCGAGACCGGCGGGCTCGAAGAGATTCTTCTGCACATAGTCGGCAAAGCGCTGGCCCGAAACGCGCTCGACGATGGTGACGAGCAATTGAAAGCCCGAGATGGACCAGTCCCATTTGGCGCCCGGTTCGTTCACCCAGGCCTTCGAGGCATAGAGCGCCATTACTTCATCGAGTGCCTTGGGCAGTCGACTCGTGGCTTCGATTGGATCGCCGAGGTAGTGATAGTCCACGATCCCCGACGTGTGGTCGAGCAGTTGGCGAATGGTGACGTGGCGCCCCTGCAACGGAAAGTCGGGGACATACTTCGAGATGTCGTCGTCGAGCTTCACGCTGCCGCGCTCGACGAGCTGCATGACGGCGACGCCGGTGAACGGCAGCATCGGCCCGACAATGTGATAGACGGTTTCGTTTTTCGTTGGCGCGTCGAGGCCAAGGTCTGCCAGCCCGTACCCATGGTGCAGCACGATGCGGCCGTCCCGCGCCACGAGCACCGAAGCGCCCACGACGTGCTGCTCCAGCATGACCCGGTTGACCGTGGCGTCCAGATCGGCCGCGGACTGCTGCGCCGACCCACGGGCGCTGGCCAACGCCAACACGACAACGGCGATCGGCAATGCACGGGCAGAGGTCACATCGACCAGCCGAGCAGATTCCATTGATTGAGCGACCAGATAAACAGCAGCGCGAAGAAGAGCACCGCCGCGTAGCGCACGCGCGCGGCGCGCGTTCCCATGGGGCCTCGCCACTGCCGCACCGCGAACCAGATGCCACCGAGCAGCAGCAACGCGCCGAGCACCGGTAACACCAGCGCAAGCTTCAGCGACATGGGGGTTCCGGACAGCAGCGCCAGTGGATTCGATGCTAGCGACGCCAACATGATCACGAAGAGAATGTTCGCCGCCGAGAGCGTGACGACGAGCCAGCGACCCGGCAGCGCATCCTCGGGCCGCGTATGGCCCCAACGCCGTCGCACGAATCGGCTGATCGCCGCGGTGATCGTTCCAAGAAAGACGAGCAGACCGAGTCCCAGCAGCACGAGGTGCAGCTTCGGCGACTCGTGCCAGCTCAGCCGCTCGAGCGCGTCGGTCGGATTGTCGGAGAAAAAGGCGCGGATGATGTGGCCCGAGTCATCCGCCTTGAAGGCGAGTAGACCGTCGCCCAACTCCTGGCGATAGAGCAGAGGACCGACGGGCACGTAGTGCTCGACGCCCAGCGGCGAGCCGACTATGAGGGAGCCATCCGGGCGCGCGGTCACCGGGCTCGACCCGGCGAGGCCAACCGCCTTTTGAAAGGTCGTGTACGAATGGCGATTCGATTGGTACTGTCCGGCGACGCGTGCGGCGTCCGCCTTCGCGGTGGCCGGTGCGGTAACGACAGGCGAGGGAGTCGGGTAGTAGTGGTCGAGGAAGGCGCGCACGAGTGGGCCGAAGCTCAGTACCGCGCCCGTGTTGGTGTTGAACGAAACGAACAGGCCGACGTGGTCGGCGGGAATGAGCGTGAGGTCGCTATGGAACCATTGCGTGTCGCCGCCGTGTCCAAAGCTCCGAACGCCGTGGCTCGACTGTTCGTAGAAGCCGAGCGCCCAACCATCCAGCCGCGGATCGCCGCCGAACGCCCGCGCGTGCATCAGCTTCGCCGTCGAGTCCGCGAGAATGCGCGTTTGCCCCATGGCGCCATCGCCCAAGTGCGCGAGCATGAAGAGCGCCATGTCGGCGGCGCTGGAGCTGATCGAGCCCGCGGGCGCCGCGCCGGCGAGCAGCTCGAATTTCTCCGGCACGAACAGACCGCCGGCGTAGCTATAGCCAGTCGACATGTCGGCCGCGAGATGCGCCGGCAGCGGCTGCCGGCCCGTGGTATGCGCCATTCCGAGCGGCTTGAAGATGTGCTGCTCGAGGTAGCTGTCCCAGTCCGTGCCGCTCACGCGCTCGACGATGTAGCCGGCGAGCGTGGCGCCGTAATTCGAGTACGCCGTGTACGACCCGGGCGCGCGGACGCGTGACGGCATGTGTGTCGCGAGCCAGCGACCGCGCGCGGGCAGGTTAGTCGAGTCCGTCGCGAAGAGATCCCGGCTGTCCTCCTCGAAGCCCCCGCTATGCGTGAGCAGATGCCGCATAGTGATCGGCGCGCCGAACTTGTCGGGGATCTTGAAGTCGAGGTAGCGGTTCACGTCGGCGTTGAGATCGATCTTGCCCGCTTCGACCTGCTGCATCACCGCGGTCCAGGTGAACAGCTTGCTCACCGAGCCAATGCGAAAGAGGGTGCGCGCGGGATCGACCGGCACACGCTTGTCGATGTCGGCGTAGCCGTAACCCTTCGAGAAGATGACCGCGCCGTCTTTGACCACTGCGATAGTGGCGCCGGCGACGTGCTTGTCGTTGAGGAGGGAGATCATCATCCCATCCATGAAGGCGGCCAGCTCGGCTTTGTCGCTGACGCCGCGCGCGGGCGCGGCGGCGGAGACGGCGGGCGGGGCCGTTGTGATCTGCGTTGGGCGCGCCTGCGCGACAGCCGCGCTCGTGGCACCGAGGAAGAGGGCACACGCTGTGAGCAAGCGAGTCATCGCGGACGTCTCCAAAGGGATCGAAAAGGTGCGCCATTGTACACCGAAATGGCACACCAAGCAATTCCGGCCGCACCGGAGTGCCTCCCCACCGACAGAAAACGTCCCCTGAATTTCACCGCTAGAGAGAGCGTCGCTGGCGGCAATCTCTCCATCACCATCGCGGACGGTGCCATGCTTATCGTGATACGTGGCAGGCGCTTGACGCGGATGTTGACGCCACTTTGCGCCGCGGTTTCTATACTGACTCCACAAGCCGCGGCGTCGGCGCCAAGGACGTACGCTTCGAAAACCGGTCCTCGCTCTCTCCCTCCGCCCTCAAATGAATATGTCGATCCGGCAGCGTGTTTCCGCGTTCGCGCTCGTGATGGGCTCCTTTGCTCTGTCGGCGATCGGCGTCGCGGCGCTTATCGCGATCGCGACGGCGGCGCAGGCCCAGAATCCGTGGAAAGTCGACATCGTAACGAGCACGCCCACGCTCCTGACGGGAACGTGCACGCCCGTGCGCCTCAATCTTGTCGACGCGTCCGGGAAGGACTCTCCCCGTAACACTCTGGGCCAGCGCGTCTCCATCGCCGACTTCGATATGAACGTCATCTCCGGCGGCGCGGTCGTGGGCCGCTACGATGGGGCGGCGGCGTTTTCCGCGTGTGCCTGCCCGGCGTCGGCGGGCGCCGTCGCCACGATCACGGCGACCTATCCCTCGAAAGCGCTCGCCGATAGGGCACGCGTTCCCGGCGTGGCGTTTGAGGCGAAGGTGTCCGTTCCGGTCGCCGAAGGACGAAGCAGCGGAGTGCCCGTCGGCTGCGAAGCGATCAAAACGAGGTCGGCGCAGACGGGCAGCGCCGCGCCGTGGGCCGTCACGATCGCTCCGGCGCTGACCGCAATCCCGATCGGTGGCTGCAGCGCCATCCACATCGATCTGCGTGACGCGAGCGGCAAGGAGTCACCACGAAATCCCAGCGGCCAGCTCATCTCGCTGGCCGACTTCGACATGACGGTGAGCGCGGCGGCTGGCGGCACGGTCGCGGGACAATATGACGGCGCGTCGAGTTTTTCGGCCTGCGGCTGCCAGGGCTCGGCGGTCGGCGCGCTCGCCACGATTACCGCGACGTATCCGGCGCGCTTGCTCGCCGATCGGGCACGCGTTCCCGGTGTCGCCTTTCAGTCTTCGATCTCGGTACCGCTGTCGGCGGCACGAGGCGCGAACAATCCAGGTGCGTGCACCACGACGTCGACCACCGTCGCATCCGCCGCCGGCGCGCCGGTCACGACAATGCAGCCCACCGCCGCGCCGCCGACCGCAGCGGCGCCGAGTGGTGCGCCCGGCGCGATCCGCGGACAGCCTGTCGCGGTGGCCCCGACTACGCCACCGGCGTCAGGTCAGCCGGGCACGGTGCAGGGTCCAGTTCAGGCGCCGGGGAAGATCGCTGGCGCTCCCGCCGGTGTGGCGACGAAAGCGGGAGCGCCGCCGACCGGATTGACCGTCACCGGGACGCCTGCGTCCGCAACGCTTGCCTGGCAACCGGTCGCGGGCGTGGCGTCGTACGTCGTGATCCGGAAGCAGGCCAACGCGCCGCCGGCCCAGCAAACGGTGTCTGCGTCCAACACCGGTATTTTCGACGGCGGCCTCACGCCGGCGACGGCGTACACCTACACGGTTCGCGCGCTCCAGGCGGATGGCAGCGAAGGCGCCGCCGATGTGTCGTTCACCACACCGCCCGCGGTGAACCCCTCGGGTTTCACCGCCGCGCAGACCGGCGACGGTCAGGTGCAGCTCACATGGCAGAAAGTGCCCGGCGCCGCATATTACGTCGTGCTCGGTCCCGGATCGATCAATGGCGGCGTGAGAGTCGCCGATTCGATCACGACCTTCACGGTGAGCGGTGTGCCAATCGGCAGTCGCGAGTTCTTGGTCGGGAGTTACTACGAGCCCGGTCCGATCTCCACCGTGGCGACCGCATTTCCGAAAGCCACCGTGAACGTGGCGGAGCTGCTATCCGGTTGGGTCGATCTGCACACGCATCCGATGATCAATCTTGCCTTCGGTGGAAAGTTGATTCACGGTGGCGTCGATGTCGGGTCGCTCCTCCCCGCCGACGATCAGTGCAACAAGCGCATCCGAGCGACGTCGACGGCGCAGGCGTTGGGCGCCGACAGCCCGTCCCACGGAGGATGGAACGCCGTGAACTTTCAGTGCGGCGACAACTTTCGTCAGTTCTTCATTCACGAGTTCCAGGACAAGAACGAAGCGCTCACCACAGCCAGCCCCGCGCGTGGTTTCCCGGACTTCGACCAGTGGCCGAAGTGGAACGACATCACGCACCAGAAGATGTGGTGGGAGTGGGTGCAACGCGCGAGGGAAGGCGGGCTTCGCGTCATGGTAGCGCTCACCACGAACAACACGACGCTCGGTGATGCCGTCTCGGGCGCGGGCGATTTGCCGACCGACGACAAGGCGTCCGCGGATCTCCAGTTGAATGAGATCCGAGCCTTCGTCACTCGTCACGACACGATCATGGAGATCGCTCTCAACTCGGCCGATGTGAAGCGCATCGTCAAGGCCAACAAGATCGCGATCATCCTCGGCATGGAAGTCGACAACATCGGCGACTTCAACAAGATGAACATCCCGGCCTTACCGATGGCGGTGGCGCAGACTCTCATCGGGAACGAGATCACGCGGCTCTACAACGCCGGCGTTCGCTATGTGATTCCGGTGCACATCATGGACAATATTTTCGGCGGCACGGCGATCTACAAGAACGACTTCAACTCGGCGAACGTGCGTGAGGCGGGCTATTTCTGGAGCATCGAGTGCGCGAATGTCTCGGACAACATCACGCATACGTACACGGAGGGGGAGGACATCCTGCGTGACCTGGGCGCCTTCGTAAAACTCGGACTGGATCCGGCGCGTCACGCCGGAGGTGGGCCCGCGTGCCCGCCGCCGAATCCGATTCCGGGCCAGCCGCCCAAGAGCCGCGGTCATCGCAACGCGCGCACGCTCACGGCGTACGGCACCTTCGCCATCAAGGAGATGATGAAGAAAGGCATCATCATCGACATCGACCATATGGGGCAAAAGACCGCCGACTCGACGCTCGCGATCGCGGAGAAATTCAACTACCCGATCGTCTCGGGACACACCGGCATTCGCGGCATGGCCGGCGCGGACGCGGAGAACAGCAGAACGCCCGTGCAGATGACGCGCATCAGCAAACTGCACGGCATGTTCGGGCTCGGCTCCGACGGCGCCCACTCGACGGCGTGGGCGCGATTCTATCAGCAGGCGATCCTCAACATGGGATACCTGAATGCCGATCCGCAGAAGGCGACCTATGAGCCCGGCATGGTCGCCTTCGGCACCGACCTCAACGGCCTCGTCAAAGGGCCAATGCCGGGTGGCAACCTTCCCGGCGGCGGACCGCGAGTCGCGTACACCGCCTCGTACAAGATGAGCACCACTGGCAACAAGAGCTGGAACTACAACACGGAAGGAGTCGCGCACTACGGGATGCTGTCGGACTTCGTGCGCGATCTTCGGAACGCGCCATCGAACGGATACATCGGGACGGGCGGCGGGCAGATAGGCGTCGCCGGCCCCGACTTGGTGGACAAACATCTCATGCGGAGCGCCAATCACTTTTGGGAGATGTGGCAGCGCATCGAGGCGGCGAAGGGAAGCGTGCAATAGCCGGCCGTGCGCGGGCGCACGTCGCCCCTCTATCCCCGCAACACGGTCATCGGATCCACCCGCGTCGCCCGTCTCGCCGGCAGCCAGCTGGCCAACAGTGCCACGCCCGCCAACAGCACCATGACTCCGCCGAACGCCAGCGGGTCCGTTGTGCTCACGCCGAACACCAGTCCCTTGAGCAGCCGCGTAAGAAAGAGCGCACCAACGCCGCCGATCGCGATCCCCAACAGGGCGAGCGCCGCGCCCTGACGCAGCACGAGCCCGAGCACATCCGATCGCTGCGCGCCGAGCGCGATGCGGACGCCGATCTCCCGGCGGCGCTGCGTCACGAGATACGAGACCACGCTGTACACGCCCAACGTCGCGAGCAGGAGGGCGGCGCCGCCGAACACGCCCACCAACACGAGCACGAAGCGGCGGTCGGCGACCGAATCGGCGACGACCGTTTCCATGGTGCGCAGCACGGCGGGTACGTCGGGCCGGAGATCGCGCACGATCGCGCGGGCCATGGCCATCACCGAGGTCGGGTCGACTGACGTCTGCATCACGACGTGGAAGGTCTGAGCCGCGCGCGTGCGCTGCGGCTGGAAGGCGTAGAACGTCGGCGTAGGCTCGACCGCAAGATTCTCGTCCCGCACATCGCCTACCACGCCCACGATCGTGAACGGACGCATGTCGCCGTCCATGTTTCCGTACTGGATGATCTTTCCGATCGGACTCTCGCGCGGCCACTTGGATTTGGCCAGCGATGCGCTGATCACCGCGACGTGCGGCGCATCCGGGGTGTCGCGGCTGGTGAACGCCCTTCCGGTGATGACGGGAATGTTCATCGCCTCGAAGTATTGTCCATCGGCGACGATGTAGTTGGCGTAGCCGCTTCGCGCCGGATCCTTCGCCAGCGCGGAGAAGTCTTCCATGCGCAGCGGCTCGTCCACTCGGCTCATGATGAGGAAGGTGCCGTCGCTGCCCCCGCCGACGAGCGGTACGCCACTCGCCCCTCCGACCTTCGTCACGCCCGGAATCGCTCGCGCGCGCGCCATCAGCTCTTCATAGAACGCCGCGCGCCTCACTCCGCTCGCCGCGCCACTCTCGAAGGGAAGCGCGGCGTCGAGGATGACGAGATGCCGGGTTCGAAATCCCGGGTTGAGCGCCAGCAACCGCACGAAGCTCTGGCCGAGCAGGTCGGCGCCGACGAGGAGCACGACGGTGAGCGCCATCTGCAGCACCACGAGGGAGCGGCGAATGCTCGCGCTCGAGCCCGAGCCGGCTTGGGTTCGCTGCGACGAAGAGAGCGTCTCCCGAATGTCGCTCTGCGTTCCGTGCCACGCCGTCAACAACCCGAGCGCGACCGCCGCGAGAACCGCCATTCCCAGCGCAAACAGCAACACCGGCCAGTCCACGTGCACCTCGCCGGCGCGAGGAATGCTCGACGTCTGCATGGCGAGCAGCACGCGCACGCCAAGTGCCGCGAGGCCCACGCCGATGAGCCCGCCCGCCAGCGACAACACGCCCGCTTCGGTGAGAAGCTGGCGCGCGAGGCGGGCGCGACTCGCGCCGAGCGCCATCCGCAGGCCGATCTCGCTCCGCCGGATCGTCATTCGGGCGACGAGGAGATTCACGACGTTGGCGCAGGCGATGAGCAGCAAAAACGCCGATGCGCCGGAGAGAATCATCAGCGTACCGCGAATCTTGCCGACGATCAGCTCGTGGAGCGGGACGGTTTCCGCGCCGAACATTCCTGTTTCGTCGCCGTACTGCTGCCTGAGACGCCGCGAGATGTCGCTGACATCCAGTCTGCTCTGCTCGAGCGTCACGCCATTCTTCATCCGCGCCACCGCACGCCAGCCGCCCGACGTCCTGCTCGATCGCGGGTTCGGCTCGTGCGGGAGCCAGAGATCGGTTCCGGCCGGATAGTCCATCGCCTCCGGCATCACGCCGACGATCGTGAGCAGGTCGGAGCCGATCTTGATCGTCTTGCCCGGCGCAACCGGCGAGCTGCTCAAGTGGTCACGCCAGAACCTCTGGCTCACGATCACCGACGTGGGCGCGCCCGCCGCGGCTTCATCTTCCGCGAAGGTCCGGCCGGCCATCGGCCGAAGCGCGAACACCGTGAAGAAATCGCGCGATACCGCCGCGGCCCGCGCGCGGATCGGCTCGCTGAGCCCGTTGACGGTCACGACGCTCGCCGCCGACGACAGTCCGATCGCCGAGAAGCTGCGGGTCTGGGCTCGCCAGTCGATGAAGTTGGGTTCGGTGACGCTGTTCCTCGTTCCGTCCTTCGTCGCCTGAAAGAGCTGAACGATTCGGTCCGACTCCGGGTAGGGCAACGGCCTGAGCAGCACGCCGTGCACGACGCTGAAGATCGCCGTCGTGGCGCCTATCCCCAGCGCCAGCGTGAGCATGGTGGTGAGGAAGAAGCCCGGACTCCGCGCGAAGGAGCGCGCGACGTAGCGAAGGTCCTGCGCGAGCGTTTCCATGAGGTCGCCGGTTGAACGTGGACTCGGAGTTCGTGTCTCGCTCCGCCTTCGCACGTTTCGACAACCTCATGAGCGCTAGAGTTGGGACGCGTCGTCCCGCGCCGGCGGCGCCTAGCCGGGCAATTTCGTCTGGCGAAAGATGTACTTCGCGTACCCGGCGACCGGCATGCGGTCGACGAGTTGCGGGAGATAGCGCGAGCGCATGGCGGCGAACTGTGCCTTCGCGTCGATCGCCGCGTCTCCCGCCGATATTACAATCTCCGCCGGAGCCACGACCACACCCTGCGGCGAGACGAGTACGCGCAGCTCGGTGAGGTAGTGCTTGCTCTGGCTCGCGACCGCGCGTCTTAGTTCATCGTCGGTCACCCGATGGCCCGGCTCAACTGCGATGACGATCGTTGCGACACCGGTGCTTTTTTCCGGCGACGGCGTCGAGATTGGCGTGGCCTCGCACAGCTCGCTCGGTGCCACCGAAAATTGAGAGCCATCGCCGAGCCGCAACCGCAGCTGCATCGACCACCGACCGCGTCGCGGCTGGGGCTCGATCACGCTCGCGATCGTGTTCACCAACCGCACCGACGCGGAGTCCGGGAGATCGCTGGCCACTGTGATCACGCGCAGCACCGCACCCGTCGAGTCGAACGCGATGGACCAGACGACGAATCCGCGGGCAGGAGGACCGGCGGACCATCCCATCACCGACGTAACGACCGCCGTATCGAGCAGCGTCTCGACCGCGGGCAATCCGCCTCGCACATCGAGCGCGTGGCAAGGCTGACCGTCCGGAGCATGCCAGCCGTCGGGCCAGGGCAACGCCGGCGACTGCGCGTTGGACACGGAGAAGGTGAGACATGCAACGGTGACGGCCAGGCAGCGCGTGGTCGAGGCGTACACCCATACTCCGCCGTTGGTGACGATACGATTGTAGCGCGGCGGCCGGCGTTCGTCGAGGTTTCAACCGCGAGCCAAACGTCGGTGACGACTACTCTCGAGGTGCTGAGGATGCGGCGAATTCTGTGGGTCGGCATTGCGTTGGTCGCCTCGATTGCCGCCGGCGTAGACGCGCAATCGATGCGGCTGGTGGGACGGAGCGATCTCGGAGGCGCGGGACTCAATGGCGACCTCACGATCGTCGGACACACGGCGATCGTCGCCGCCGGATTGATGCCGGCCGGTGGTGTGCACGCGCATCTCTACAACCCGTACCCCTGTCCCGCGGTCTCCGTCAAGCTCGTCGATCTCTCCAATCCGCGGAGCCCTCAGGTCGTCGGAACGATACCGGTGCCGGCCGGCGTGGCCGCGCACGGCGTGAGCGCAGCGCACGTCAACACGCCCGCATTCACCGGCGACCTCCTGGCGGTGGCGATGACCATGTGCGGTGCCGCCGGCGCGACGCTCGATCGCGGTGTCGCGTACTACGACGTCACGCGACCATCGGCGCCACGGTTGCTCGGACGGTATCACGCTGACGCCGACCTGACGCACCCCGACAGCATTCCGGCGTGCGGGGCGCCGCCGTCCGGCAGTGGCGATCGGTGCGCGTCGTCTCAGCACTCGGTATCGCTTATACAACGCGCGGATGGGCGCGTCCTGTCGCTCTCGCTCGAGCCGGGCGCATCGGCCAGCAAGTATCCCTCGGGCGACCTTCGTGTCGTCGATGTCACCGACCCGGGCCACCCGGTGCAGGTCGGCTCCTTTCCGCCGGCGGGAACTCCGATCTTTTCGAACAATGGCTGCCGTCCCTTCAGCGCCGGTCACGGCGCCGGCTTTTCGCACGACGGCATGCGTGGCCTGCTCGCGTTCTACGACGGCGGCATCTTCACGCTTGACCTCGGGGGATCGGGCACTCCCGTGAAGCTGGGACAATTCACCTATCCGAACGATCGGAGTTTCGAGGGAAGCGCGGCCTACGTCGCCTCCGCTCATGTGAATGGCAGAGATCTCGCGCTGATCTCCGAGGCTGACTTCATCGCGCCGGCGACGACGCTCGTCGTCGGTGGTCCTGCATCAGTCTCAGGATCGAAGTTCGCCTGCGAAGCAGTGTTCACTCTGTACGATCCGCCGAACAAAGCGCAGATCTATCGGCAGCCGAACAGCCGCGTCGACGCTGATCTCGCCTACGTCGGTCGCGGCTGCCCGGTCAGCCACGGCGCGGACATGATGCATTCGGACATGACGACGACGCACGCCGACCCGTATCTGTCCGACGTGACGGGGCGCATCGCGCTCATCGACCGCAGCCGCCAACCGATACAACCGGGAATCGGGGACGGCTCAGGGTGCTCGGTCGCCGAGCGCGTGCGCCTCGCGCAATCCGAGGGCGCCCGTGCCGTCATTGTGCTTCAAACGAGCGCGACGGCGCCGGCCGCCTTCTCACCCGACGGAGATCCGGCGGGTCTCACGATTCCCGTGATCATGATCGACAAGGGAGACGGAGACGCATTGCGAGCGACACTCTGTCCATCGCTCGAGCATGGACGGTGCGCCGCGGCGCCGCGCGTGACAGCGAGCATCCGTGATACGCGCGGCGAATGGGGCGCTCTGCGCGTGGTCGACGTGACGGATGCCGCCTCCCCGCGCGAGATTGGTGTCTATCGCACGCCCAACTCCGGCATCTTTCCGCCGCGCGACCTCGGCGTGCTCTCTCCGCAACGGGCCGCGGTGCACGGACACTTCGCCGTAGTACCGTGGAACTCGGACGGCGCTCGCGCGCTCGACCTCTCCGGTGGCACGCCGCGTGAAGTGGCGGCGTTCGTGCCGCCCGATGTCGCCGATCCGACGGGGGTGCTGCCACGGAAAGCGTACGTCGTGAGCGTCGCGTTGCTCTCGCTCCCCGGGAACACCACCGCGTCAGACTCACGGGAGTTCGTCGTGATCAGCGACGTAAATTCCGGGCTCTATGTGCTCACTGCCCCGTGGTCTGCCGCCAAGCGGAGCGTTACCCGGAACCGGTGAGAGCGCCCGCGCGGCTGAGGCCCGGCGGGACTCAGGAGCGTTGATGGCAGCTTCTGTGGACGACAACGATCGCGCGTCGCCGAATGCTGTTGCGACGTTGAGGCTCAGCCGGCTCGCAGCGATCGCAGCGTCGCACGCAGCGCGGGAAGATCGCGCACCAACGTCGCGCGGATCTCGCGAATGACACCGCGATGCGCATCGGCGGCAGCGCCTTCGACCACAATCGACACGTTGCGCGGAAGGAGTTTTCGCAAGCGCCGCAGCTCGCGCGGCACCACGCGATCCCCTGGCGCGTCGGCGAGACTCAGGGCCACCGCGCGTGCACCAATGCGCGTGGCCGTCTCGGCGATGTCCTCGGCCGGCAATCCCGGCCCGACGTAGATCACGCGCCATCCCTCGACCGATGCGGCAGCGGAGACGAGCAGCGCGCCGAGCTCTTGCGACTGACCCGAAGGCGTACTGACGACGAGATCCGGCGCGGCGACGGACGAGGTCGCCAGCTCCGTTACGCGGTCGAGCGCGCGCCGCAGCACGGCGAAGGCGAGATGGCGATGCGTCGCCCGCAAGGCGCGCGCGCGCACGCGTTCCGCGATGCCGTGCAACAGCGGCACGACGAGCGCGTCCAGAAACGCCTCGGCCGAGAGCGCGACGCTGGCGCGGCGTAGCACCGCGTCGAGCGCGAGCCCATCGAACTGTTCGACGGCGCTGAGGGCGGCGCGAAGCTGATCGATCGGCGCGGGCGCTGATACGACGGCCCTGACGCGCGGTTCGGCTCCGTCCGACACCACGATCGCCGTGAGCGTCGACATCGGGAGCGAGGCGACCTGCCCGATCGTGCGTCCGGTGAGTGTCGCCTGCGCGAGAAGTTGGAGGCGCTCGATGTCGGCGTTGGAGTAGAGCCGGCGGCCCGCGCCGGAGCGTGCCGGCGTGACGACTGTGTAACGCTTTTCCCAGGCACGGATGACGTCGGCACTCAAGCCGGTGCGTCTCGCGACGACCTGAATGGGGTGGAGCGGGGTGAGCCCCCGAGGCGAGCGCTTGGCCATGGGTGAAGAGTAGAAACACCGTCCGATGCTGTCAAGCAACTGTCCTGGACAGATCATTGACAATTAGACTCGGCGCGGTGATGTTTCGTTCATGCGGGGCGACACCGGGCCGGTCGTTCCGCAGTCGTCATCCGGCCGCGCTGGAGAAATTCATGAATCACTATCGAACCATCGCACTTGCCGGCGCAGCATTGGCGCTCGCGGCGTGCAATCCCTTCCGCAGTCCGATGAAGCAGGCGCCCGTGGTTCAGGTGAGCGCCGGCGACATCAACGCGAACTCGCGCTGGAATGGGACGCTCACCTCACCGGCCGCCCTTGCCGGTGCCGTGCAGATGAAGGGCTCGGCGACCATGACGCCCGGCTCGACCAGCGGAAACACCACCGTGGCCGTGAATCTCTCCAACGCGTCGCCCGGCGGTCTTCATCCGTGGCAGCTGCATCGCGGACAATGCGGCATGGACGAAGGCGTATTCGGCGCAATGCAGATGTACCGCGTGCTCAAGATCGACGAGTACGGCCGCGCCTCGAGTACCGCCACGATTCCGCTCGTGATGCCGGTCGATGGCCAGTACTACATCAGCGTCGGTGCGTCGTCCGCGAATCCGGAGACGATCGTCGCCTGCGGCAATCTCGCCCCGCCCGCGCGCTAGTACCTCGTAGGCGTTGAATTGAGCGCTGTTGGGATGACACGAGCGCGAGAGGCGAGTACGCCGCTCGCGCTTCGTCGTTCATCCGGCGTATCGCTCGTCGACGGTGCGCACGAACACCGCCACTCCCACCAGCCCCATCGCCCCCGCGATGTAGAAGGGCAGCTGCGGTTGCACCTTCCACAGCAGACCGCCGACGAATGCCGACGGCGCGATCGCCAGCGACCTGATCAGGTAGTACAAGCCGATCGAGCGCGCGCGAAGCGCAGGCGTGGCTAGATCGACGATCAGCGCTTTGCGCGCCGGTTCTCCCAGCTCGCGCAGGCCGCCGACGACGAACGCCAGCACCAACCACGCGAAGCTGTGGGCCCACACGATCGCCAATGGGAAAAATGAAAACGCGATGAATGTCGCGATGACGAACGGCTTGCGTCCGGTGCGATCCGCCAGCCGTGCCGCCGGGAAGTAGGCGAGAATCGCCGTCGTCGCCTGGATCGCGACGAGCATGCCAAAACGCGGCGCCCCGATCCCGATGATGTTGATGGCATAGAGCACGAGAAACACATCCACGAGCGCGTCACACGCGCGAATGAAAACGTCCGATGCCAGCAGCCACCGCAGCGGAGCGGGGAACGAGCGCCATACGTCGCGAATGCCGATCGGCGTCTCGTCGGCGATGACGGGAATGCGCAGCCGGGCCGCCACGCCGAGTGTGCAGATCGCGATCACGATCGCCGCCAATAATCCGATCCGGACACCACCGTGTACGCCGTACTTCGCGATCGCCAAACCGCCGAGCGTCGGCGCGATGGCGATCGGGACGCGCTTGAGGATGGACTGCACGGTGAAGCCGATCGTCCGCTTGCTCTTCGGCAGCGCATCGCCGACCACGGCGAAGAGCGTCGGACTCGCCATGCTCGACCAGGCCATGACGAACACCAACCCAATGAAGACGAAGGGCCACGATGGAGCGATCCAGTAAATCGAATACCCGATCGCCGCGATCGCGATGAAGAGCAGCAGCGCCGACCGTCGTCCGTAGCGATCGGCGACCCAGCCGCCTGGATATTGATAGAGACCGTCGAGGGCGTCTTCCGTCGTCCCGAACAATCCAATGGCCAGGACGGGCGCTCCCAACTGCTCGAGATACTTCGGCAGGAATCGCCGCCAGAGGTTCTCCGCGAATCCCATCAGGAACATCGCCGCGGATACCGCGATGATGCTGGGCTCCAAACCGAGCGCCGAGGCGACCGCGCGGCCGCGGCTCACGCCGACGCTGCCGCCTCTGTTCGCCGCATCGGCGTCGTCATCCATCGCGTCCCATTCCCGGTGACACTTCCGCCCATCCGCTGGCGTAGGCAACGTTCAAGCGCATGTAAAACTCCGCATCATTCCACCCGAGGTATTCACGCCGTGATTCCGCCCGAAGTCATTGTTATTCCCGTCGTCTTCGGCATCCCGGGCTTTCTGCTGTTCACCCGGATGCGGTTCAAGCACGCCGAGAAGATGGCGACGCTGGCGGCGGCATCGCACCACAGCAATCCCGAGCTCGACGCGCGCATCACTCGCGTCGAGCAGGCGGTCGACGCCGTCGCCATCGAGGTCGAGCGCGTTGGCGAAGGACAGCGCTATCTCACCAAGCTGCTGGCCGAGCGATCGCCCCAGCGGTGAGCCCTCAAGGGATGTAGCGCGCGATCGACATCGCCGTGACGGCAAAGACCAACAAGATCGCCGTCAGGCGCGTGCTCATCGCGAGCCGGCCCTGCAGCACCCCGATCTCGGCCATTTGTTCAGCGGAGGGAGCGCCACCCTTGGCGGCAACCTCCGACGACAGCTCGGCCATGCGCCGGCCGGCGGGCGAGTTCACGGCCATGCCGACGCCCGCCGCGATGATGGCCAGGAGCCCACCGACGCCGAACGTCGCTCCTGGTCCCGACATCATCCAATCACGTCGAAAACCGCTCGAGTCGACCGAGTACAGCCCCACGCCGGTTAGAAGCGTCAGGATCATCGTGGCCATGAGGTAGAGCGGCAGCTTCCGCACCTGGCCAATCTGCTGCATCACCGGCGCGCCGGCCGCACCGATCGCTCGCAAGGACGGAACGAGAAAAAACGCCATGAAGATCGTCGTGCCGGTGAGAAACACTCCGGCGAGAATGTGAATCAACCGCATCGTGACCATCATCGCCGAGCTGTGCATGTGAAGTCTCCGGGGCGGAATTTGTGCTGTGATGGAGAGCGGCGCCGACCGCCACCATACTATGGGCGATCGGCGCCGTGTGCACTCGTGAGGCAGAACAGGACCTGTGCTCAGTGCGCCGCCTTACCCTTGACCGGCGCCGCTGGAGCATCCCGGAAGACCATTGCCTGCTTCTCGTAGCCAAACTTGACCTTGCCGGTCGACTCGATCTGCGCGATCGCATCGCGCGACGACTCGAGCGGCGCATCGATCGTCACGACCCGGTCCAGCAGCGACGGATCCAACACTTTGATGGTCAGTCCGTACCACCGCAGCATTTGCGGTATGGCGTCGCGCAGCGGACGCGCCGTCATCACCAGCTTGTCGTTCGCCCACGCGAGTGATTCATCGAGCGCGGCGGCCACGCCCTCGCGCATCGCGCCGTCCTTGGCGATGATCACCGATTGACCCGCGGTCAGGGTGCGATCAGTGGCGGCGGCTTTGGCGACCACCGTGCCTTCCTTGACGCGCACCGTCACCACATCGTCGGCCGGATAGGCGCGCACCGTGAAGCTCGTTCCCGTCGCGGTGAGGACGGCATTGCCGGCGCGCACTTGGAGGGGCACCGGATTCCCCTGCGCCACGTCGAAGGTGGCCGTGCCATCGAGCATCAGCGCGCGAACAATCTTGCCGAAGTGCGGCGGAATCTTCATCCGCGTATCGGCGCCCACCTTGACCTTGCTGCCATCCTCGAGCGTGACGGTCGCCATTTGTCCCGGTCGCGATGCAACGAAGCGCGCATCCGGGGAATTGAGGGCGGACGTCGCGCCGGCGTCGGCGCTCGCGCGGTTCATGAACCAGATGCTCGCCGGAACGATGATGAGAATCGCCGCGATGATGATTGCGGGCGCCACCCAGGAGGTCGGCTCGCCGACGTGCGCCACGTGCGAGGCGGCGGCGTGTCTCGTCGCATCCCCGCGCTCATGCGCGGCCGCTTCGCGGTCGGTCACCGGGGCATGGAGGGCCTTCACGATGTGCGCCCACGCCTCGTCCGTCGTATCGACATGGCTGGTCGAGGAGGCGGGCATCTTTGCGGCGACCCCGGTCTCGAATCGATGGAGCGCGGCCAGCCGGCTACGCTCCCGCACCGCGCCGGTGTGCACGGCCTCGTGCAGAAACGTTTCGAGTAGCTCGGGCGACGTCCACTCGCTTCGTCCTTCCCACACGCGAAGAAACACTTTCTCAACGACATGCGCGGCCGAAGCGGGCTGATTGAGCTCGGCGTTCGCTTCGGCGGTCAGTGCTGGGGCAACATCGCGAAAGACGCGTTCGAGCGACTGCTCGTCTCCGCGGTGCAGTCCGTCCAACGCGTCACGATCGATGTGGAGCGGCGAGGCCATGAATCCTCCTTCGGCGGTTCGAGTGGCGTTGCGGCCATATCATCGATGGCTCGTCAGACGCTCTCGCGCCAGAGGGGAGGGGCCGGTCCCGCGCTACGAGCGAGGGAGAGGCGAAGCAACCGAAGCCGTGAACCGTCTCGGGCGAGGCAGGGAGTCAGCTCGGCGGATAGTAGACGTCCAGCGCCCACTGCACCGCGTCGGAGACGATCTGGCGCGATTCGATCATCGGGCCGGCGTGATCGGCTCCCTCGCGCACGATGTCTTTGACACCGACCAGCATCCGCTCGGGCGCAACGAGCCGGATCTTGAGATCGGTTGCGTAGGCGCGTACATCGTCACGCAGATGCGCTCGTTCCGCCGCCTTTTCGATGCGTGCCGAGCGCTCGTGCTCGCCCTTTTCGCGCGAGACTTGGAGTGCCGCCCTCACCGCGCCCGGGGTGAATCGCATTTCTGAACGGGATCGCCCCGCGTCGCGCTCCCACACCGTGTGCTCAAACTCGCACAACGTGCGCTGGCATATCGCGAGACGATCGATGGAATGGCGGACGGCGGACGCCAGTGCCCCGTCGACTCTCAGCGAGAGATCGTTGTTCAATCTGATAGAAATTCCGGGTGGTCGTTTAGCGGCGTGGGGTGCACGAATCGAGCCCCATTCCCGATCACTTGAGCGGAATGTCGTAATCCTGCGATGCCACGCACCGCCACCGGGTACCTATTCGGGCCCACGTGTCGGTGTAACGATACCGGTGGCGAAAGGGCCCGCTCTTTCCCCGGCCTTCGGTGATCAGCACGCCGATCACGACTGCGGCATCGCCGTAGACATATGCCTTCATCCCTTCGTTCGAGGCCGCTGTCACCGTGTCCGACCCCGTGGTGAATTCGGCGATCGCGGCTTTCTTCCCGATGATGCCGTGTTCGTCGCTGTACACCCACGCCGAGGCGAGGATGCGATCGAAGCCGGCGGCATCGCGCCGGACGAGCGCGCGCGTCCAATCGTCCTCGAGTCGAAAGAGTGCCTGCTCGGTCGTGCGGCTCGCCTGAGCGCTCGCCTCGAGCGCGGGAACTGCCCAGATCGCCGCAAGGAGCGCTGCCATCAAATGGGGACGACGCATTGCCAGTTTCTCCAAGGCTGATAGTATTTGTGGCCAGTAGCGCGGCGTGAAGTCAGTGCCAATACGACAGTTGGGCCGCGGCGCGGGACGTGCACACTGTAGAGATCGATGCGATATCGCCTATGGTTCCCCCTGCTGGTTCTTGTCGCCCCCGGCCTCGCCCACGCTCAGGGTTCGGAGGCTCGCCGCGCCGACTCGATCCGCCTCGCCAGCTTCGACTCGCTGCTAGCTAGCAACTTCCTGACCGACTCCGCCGCGATCCGGCGCGACAGCGCGTTTGGCCTCATTCGGCCGTCCACCAAGGGCATCCCGATCTCGGACGCCGACAGCCTCGATTGGGTCGCCGCCCGCTCGCTGGCCGAACGCGCGACGGGATTCCGGGTGGTGGTGTCGATGTTCGATCGCCGGTTATGGGTCATCCGCGGCGCGGACACGTTGATGTCTGCTCCGGTCGCGGTGGCGACGCGGGCGTCGCTCGAATATGGTGACATGAGCTGGACGTTCGACACCCCGCGCGGGCGCCGCACGGTGCGCGGCAAGCAGGCAAATCCGCTCTGGACGCCGCCGCTCTGGCACTACGCGGAAGTCGCGAAATCGCGCGGCCTCAAAATGGCGTTCCTCACGCGTGACAGCGCCGCGTGGCTCGCCGACGGCAATCGAATCGTTGTGAAGGGTCGGCAGGTCGGCCTGGTCAATCGCGACACCGCCGGATTCGAGGTGCTCCCCGCCGACGAAGAGATCGTGTTCGACAGCACGCTCTACGTTCCGCCCCTCGGCACGAAGAATCGCCGCATCGACGGCGAGCTTGGCAAGTATCGTCTGGATCTCGGCGATGGCTACCTGCTCCACGGCACGCCGCACATCCAAACGATCGGCGACGCCGCCACCCACGGGTGCGTCCGGTTGGCGGACGAGGACATCCAGTGGCTGTACCGGCATGTGCCGACTGGAGCGCGGGTCTACATCTATTAGGGCGCTGCGTGCTGCGTGCTGCGTGCTGTGTGCCGACTGCACCCGCCTGCCAGCCTCGAGCCAAACGCGACGAAGACGGGCGTTGTTAGCCACGCACCGCGCAACGCCGTGCAGGTCGACCCTTAGTGCATGTGCGCCTTTCCCTCGCCTCCCCAGATGGAGGTGGGATCGTTGCCGGCGAACAGATAGACGTGCGTCATCCACCCGAACATGCGTGGGACGAAGCGGCCGCCCGCGGCGAGACACTCGTCGCGCGAGGTGATGCGAAGCCATTGGGCTGCCGTCGCGGCGTCGGGCTTGGCTGTCCCGTTCCTGATTGACTCGGGCGTGGGCCCGCAGAAGTTCACGTGTTCGTGCCAGTGCGCGATGCCGAGTGGAAGACGGACGTCGAGATCCTCTGGGGTGGCGTTCGGGGGCGCGTTGTACATCGCGCCGGCCAGCTCCATCTCGCCCTTGGCGTTCTTCCGGTAGAGGAGTGACACCGGCTTCGTAACGTCAAAGCCTCCGAAGGAGGCAATGGCATTCCGGATGTTGTTGTAGTGGAAGATCGGCTGATCGTCCAGGTTCGGCAGGAACTTCACGTAGCCGTCGGCCTCGGCCGCTCGCACGTCTCTGTATTTCGCCAGCGCCGCCCGACCGTCCGCGACCACGCTCGCTGCACGCGCCGAGTCCTCGCGCGTCGCCACCTTGTGCGGCGCCATCCGCATGTGCGAGCTCGTGTCGCTCAGCAAGTCGTTGATCGCCGCGGCGAGTTCTGGTGATGACACTGCCTGCATCGCGTCGAGGGCACGGATCCCGGAGGAGCGGGGCGGCGTTTGAGGCCCGGGCGGGGTCTGGGCGCTGACAACAGTGCTGAGCACCACAGTGAGAATGGCGATCGACGCGGTACACGAAGCTCGGAGGGTCACGTGAAGATCTCTGGTGGGAGACGTCAGAAGTCCGATGTCAGATGTCAGTGGCTACACTCACTACCCCCAAACTGCGGTTCTGGTTGCAGCCGCGTGCGTGCCGGCGATCAGCGTGGTGATCCGGTTCGGCTGACATCTGACATCCGACATCTGCCTATTTCAATCCAACGACGCCCTTCACCGATGCGAACAGCTTGGCTGAATCGTAGCCGACGCCATCCTTGAAAACGGTTTCGACTCTCTCCATGTCGGTGATTCGCGTCGACGGATCTCCACGAATGACCACGAGGTCGGCCGCCTTGCCGACCGCGATCGTGCCGACTTTGTCGGTCCGACCGAGGTATTTCGCGCCGTTGAGCGTGGCGATGGAGATCGCTTCGAGCGGGGTGAACCCCGCTTCGACCAGCAGCTCGAGGGCGCGCTGATTCGAGTAGCCCGCGATGACGCCGCCAAACCCGGTGGGGTCGGTGCCGACGAGCAACAGCCCGCCCGCCTTGGCGAAGGCGTGCTCGAATTCCATCTCCTTTTGGAAGAGCACCGTCCATGGGGAGCCCGGCGTCTCGATTGCTCGAGCGCGGCTGGTGAGATATGCCGCGCGCGCGTCGGCGATCATCGCATCGAGCACGCGTTGGGAGATGGTCTGCCGCCCGGGGGTGAACGTCTCGAAGACGGTCAGCGTCGACGTGACGGCGACGTGTTTGGCGACGAGATCCCGGATGAGCGACTGGACGGGCTCTCCCGCGATATCGAGTTTTGCGATCGACGGTTGCACCGCGATGCCGGGGCACTCATCGGGCTTTTTCGCCTCGACGAAATCGCTCGCGACGAGAAGGCCGTGCTCGAGGTCGTCGATGCCTAACGAGGCCGCCTCGCGAAAGGTGACCGAGCACAGATGGCCGGTGACCTTGAGCCCGCGCTTGTGGGCTTCGGTGATCGCGGCGCCAAGCTCGGCCCGCGTGAGATTCATGTAGGCCTTGAACGATGTCGCGCCGTGATCCGCCCAGTAGGCGACCATCTGGCGCGCGTCCTCCGGTCCCGTGAGCGAGTGCACCTGAAAGAGGGCTTCGCTGCGCTCGAGATACGGACCGGTGACGTCGATCTTTGGACCGGGCATGCTGCCAGCGTCGATCATGCGCCGCACGTTGAGATCCGTGTACGGCTCCATGCTCCCGCCGGTGCGCATGGTGGTGACGCCGCCGGCGAGATACATGCGCGGGAAGCTGAACGCCTGCTCGCTGTACAGCGGCACGCCGCCGGTCGGATAGAACAGATGCTCGTGCACCATCACGAGTCCGGGAATCACGCTGGCGCCGGTGAGGTCGATCGTCTTCGCGCCCTGCGGCACCACCGCCGCCGCAGACGAGCCAATCGAGCGGATGACCCCGTCTCCGATCACGACCGTCTGATCCTGCAGCGCCGGCGCGCCGGTGCCATCGATCACCCGCACATGGGTCAGCGCGACCACTGCGTCGTCGACGGTGACGAACTGTCGGGTGGTAGGACCGAGTGTTGGACGTTGCGCGCGCGCGGGGGCGGTGGCGGTTGCGGTTGCGGAGACCGCGGCTATGACCGCCCAGAGAGGAATTCGCATGCGAGAACTTATGCGACAAGGTGCTAGGTGCTAGGTGCTAGGTGCTAGGGTCGCGGAGAGATTCAGCTCGCTCCACCTGGCACCTAGCACCTAGCAGCTAGAACTCAGCACCTAGCACCTAGAATTACGGCTTCTTGTCGTTACGGAGGTCTCGACGATCTGCGCGAATGTCACGCGTGTCCTTACGGCGGTCGCGGCGGTCGCCGCGAAGATCGCGATCATCCTTCTTGCGATCCTTGATGTCGCCACGAAGATCGCGGCGGTCCTTGCGCGCCTCGGCCGTATCGCCGTTGGCGATGTCCTTCCTGATGTCGCGCTTGTCGCCGCGGATGTCGCGCGTGTCGCCGCGCACGTCGCGCTTGTCGCGGTTGATGTCGCGCTGGTCCACGCGCCGCTCGCGGACGTCGCCGCGAAGTTCACGCCTGTCCTGGTGAATGTCCTTTCGACCGGCCGCCCCGCTCTGCGCCGACGCCGACGCGGTGAAGACGAACAGTGCGCCAGCGGCCAGCGCCGCGATGTTGGTAATGCGCATACAACCTCCTGTGAACTTTTTGATCTCGATTCGATCGCGGCGCTCAGTGCCGCGCTTCACCCGAGTAGACGCGGTCGCATTGGCAGCGTTAAGAAAAATGGCCGACGATTCATCGTGTGTGAGTCGCATCACAATGACGATGCCGCCCGATCCGGTGTACGCCCTCATTGACATCACCGCCCGAGTTTCCGAGCGTGGTGTTGTTGGCAAAGCATCGATTCACAACTCTCGGAGGAGTCATGCATCGTCAGACGGTGTCCGCGTGTGTCTGCATCGCCGCCGTGCTACTCGGCGCGTGCGCCAAGAGCGATCAACCCGCCGCCGTCGACACCGCCGCCAAAACGATCGCCGCGCCCGCGGTGCCGAACGTGGTGCTCGTGCGCGCTAGAGATTTCGCGTTCGATGCTCCGGATGCGATCCCGGCGGGGATGACCACCTTCCGTCTGCTCAACGATGGACAGGCGCTGCACCACGTGCAGATCGTGCGGCTCGACAGCGGCAAGACGATGGCCGATCTCGAGAAGGCGATGAAAGCGATGACGTCGCCGGGCACACCACCACGATGGGCGGTCTGGGCCGGTGGGCCAAATGGTATCGATCCGCAGGGGGAGGGGAACGCGACGCTAGACATGCCCGCCGGCAACTATGCGCTGCTGTGCTTCGTTGACTTCCCCGACCACATTCCGCACTTCGTGAAGGGGATGGTGAAGCCGCTCACCGTGACACCATCGACTGCTCCGAGCGCGCCAGCTCCAAAGGCCGATGTCGTCGTCACGCTCAACGACTACAGCTTCACGGTCTCCGCGCCGGTCGCGGCCGGGAAGCACACGTTCGAGGTTCGCAATGCGGCCGCCCAAACGCACGAGCTCTTCATCGTACAGCTCGCGCCGGGCAAGACGGCCGCCGACTTCAAAGCATGGGTGGGGAAAATGAAGGGCCCGCCCCCTGGCCGCGCCATCGGCGGTACCGCGGGGGCCGCGACGGGAATGCCCGTCTACTTCACGGCCGACATCACGCCGGGCATTTACCTGTTGATGTGTTTCATTCCCGATGCCAAGGATGGTAAGCCGCATCTCGAGCACGGCATGTTCCAGGAAGTAAAGGTGAACTGACGCAGCGGCGGTCGGTCGCTATGGTGCGGCGCCGGTCACGACTGCATAATGCGCCCATGACAGTCGCGATCCTGTACGCATCGCGCCGATCCTCGGCGCGAGAAGGAGCACGCGCCATGGGAGCCGCGGTCCGTTTTGCCGTTTGCACTCTGTCCGTCGCGCTGGCGGCGGGAACCTCGGTGCATGCGCAGGGGCCGACCGAGGCGGGCGCCGCCGAGATCGTGGCGGCGCGGTACGTGTTGGAGCATCACGTGAGCGTGGCGATATATATCGACTCGGCCTTCGCGCGCGCCGAGGATGCGCCCGGAGGTGCGACCTCCGCCTTTCGCGGCATCGCGCGCATGCGGCGGCTCGTCACGGCGTTTGGTGCCGACGCCACGTCGAGCGATCCGGGTAACGGCGTGTACCTCGTGTTGTCCGATCCCGTACTGCGGGGCGATTCGGCGGACGTCACGATCACCGTGTGGTATCCGACCGGCTCCAGCAAGTTGCGCCGCGGCTACGAGACGCTCGCGCTGACGCTCGTGCACGACACGCGTGGATGGACGGTTCGCCGAAAAGTCCAACTCGGCATCAGCTAAACATCAACGGACGATCATGCCGAGTCTGACGGCCGCGCGGTTGCTGCGCATTCTTCTGTCGTTGCTGGCCGTGGTCACCACCGTGCTCGCACTCTATCAATTCTTTGGCGCCTATCTCGCCATGCGACAGCGGGCGTGGTCCTTCGCCCTCTTCTATGGGCTCTTCGGCTTCGGCGGCGTCGTGTTGTCGCGCGCGCTCTGGACCTCGAGGAAGCTGTTCGAGAAGCGCGCGTAGCTCTCAGGGCACCAGCGCCGGCTTGGCGCCGCGGACCGTCACCGCCGGGATGTCCAGACTCTTCATCATCGCGTTGAAGGTGGCGATCTCGCCATCCTGGAGCTGCGTAAGGCGCGCGAGCTGGCGCTCGAGCTGCGTGGAGAGATCCGTGTAGACGGTGGAGTCCGCCGCTGTCGGGCGCGCATCGGCGCTCTGGGTCATTTCGTTCAGGGAGATGAGCTTGTTGTAGAGCTTGATCGGATAGATCAGCGTGCACTCGTCGGCGTGACACGCGACTTCCGTCAGATCCGCGCGAATCGCTTCCAGCTTTTCGCGCAACGCCTTGGCGGAGGCGCTCACCTCTTTCACGTTCGGCTTGGCCGACGCACTCTTCGACGCGGCGTCGAGTTGGCGCTGCGCCGTCTCGATGTCCCTCACGGCGTCGGTGATCTCGCTGATCCGGTCGACGATCTGCCTGGCCAGCGCGACCTGTTGGTCGAGGTCCGCCTGCGACGCGCGCACGCGCGGGTCCATCGCGACGACGAACGGCGTTACGTAGGACTGCCCTCCAACGGTGAGTCGCGCCGAGTACGTGCCGGGCGCCACCGCCGGTCCGACGAGCGTGCCTTCGTCGATCACGATGTCCTTGATGTCTCTGGCATCGGGGTATCGAAGATTCCACACGAAGCGATTCACGCCGCGGCGGGTAGGCACGATCGTGTCGCCGATGGCGATCGACACCGTGTCGCCGGTTTCGACGCGCGCCTTCCGTCCCCGCAGCGCGGAACTGTCGCGCGCCGTTTCGCGCGCGCGTAACGCGGTGCTGTCCACCTTCCCCTTGGTGGAATCGGCGGCGCTGTCACTCTTCGCCGGAGAAGCATTGGTGAACGTGCGAATGACCTTGCCCGCGCCGTCGAGGAACTCGAGCTTCACCGCGCCCGTGGGCTTGTCGCGCAACCAGTAGTCGATGATCGCGCCGGACGGTGGATTCTGGCCGGCGTCGGGCTGCTCCCGCTCGCGGCCGCCACGGTAGCGTAGCGCCGTGTCGGGAGCGAACAGATGCGCGCTGGTGCTTCGCACGCTTTCGGAGATCTGGCGCAGCGGCGAGATGTCGTCGAGCACCCAGAACGACCGGCCGTGGGTCGCGGCGATGAGATCGCTGCCGTGAATGTGCAGATCGCGCACGGAGGCAATCGGCAAGTTGAGCTGCAACGTCTGCCAATTGTCGCCGCCGTCGAACGAGACGTAGGCGCCGGTCTCCGTGCCGGCAAATAGCAGCCCACGCCGCACTGGGTCTTCCCGAATCGCGCGTGTGTACGCGCCATCAGGGATGCCGCGCACGATCTTCGCCCACGTCTTGCCGTAGTCCGTGGTCTTGAACAGGTACGGCTTGAAGTCATCCTGCTGGTAGCGATTGGCCGCGATGTAGGCCGTGCCGGCGTCGTACGGCGACGGCTCGATGATGCTCATGCGCGTGTACTTCCCGAGCCCCTTCGGCGTGACGTTGGCCCAGTTGGCGCCCCCGTCGCGCGACAGGTGCACGAGGCCGTCGTCCGAGCCCGCCCAGAGCACACCCTTGGCGAGTGGCGATTCCGCGAAGGCGAAGATCGTCGCGTACCACTCCGTGCCCGTCATGTCGAGCGTGAGCTTGCCGCCCACGGGCCCCATCGTCGCGCTGTCGTGGAGCGTCAAATCGGGGCTGATCTTCTGCCAGCTATGTCCTTCGTCCGTGGTCTTGAAGACGTACTGCGCGGTCACGTACAGCGTGTTGGCATCGTGCCGCGACCAGACGATCGGGAAGGTCCACTGAAAGCGGTACGGCACGTCCTTCGCCGCGTGCCCGTCGTAGTTGTTGAGCGTGACGGAGACGTCCTGCGCCTGCCGCGATCGGCGGTCGTACTTCGTCATCTCCCCCATGTACGTCGCGGCGAAAACGATGCTCGGATCGCTCGGCTTAGGTGCGATGTACCCGCTTTCACCGCCGCCGACGGCGTACCAATCCTCGCGCCCGATTGAGCCGTCATCGGAGCGGCTGGCGATCGAGACTGTCGAGTTGTCCTGCTGCGAGTCGTAGATCCGGTAGGGAAACTGGTTGTCGGTCGTGACGTGGTAGAACTGCGCCGTCGGCTGGTTGTACACGCTCGACCAGGTGTCGCCGGCGTCGAAGCTGACCGTGCCGCCGCCATCGTTCCCCTCGATCATCCGCTTCGGATCGAGCGGATCGATCCACAGCGTGTGGCAGTCGCCGTGCGGCACCCGAATGCGCGACCAGCTCTTGCCTCCGTCGATCGAGCGCCAGGTGCCGAGGTTGAGCACGTAGACCGTGTTGAGATCCCTCGGGTCCGCGAACACGCCGGAGAAATACCAGGGACGAATCTGAAATTTCTGATCACCGCTCATGCGCTGCCATGTCTTGCCCGCGTCGTCCGAGCGAAAGATGCCGCCCGATGAATCGTGCGCCTCGACACTGGCATACAGTCGCTTGCCATCGGCGCCCGACACGGAGATGCCGATGCGTCCCTTGTCTCCCTTGGGCATGCCGCTGTTGTCCGACAGGTCGGTCCAGCTGTCGCCGCCGTCCGTGCTCTTCCACAGTCCGCTCGTCGCGCCACCGGCACTGAATCCCCAGGGGTATCGCTGGAATTGCCACATGGCCGCGTACAGAATTCGAGGATTGCTCGGATCCATCGCGATGTCCACCGCGCCGGTCGAGTCGTTCGCGTAGAGCACGCGCTGCCAGCTCTTCCCGCCATCGCGCGTGCGGTAAACGCCGCGCATGGTGTTCGGCCCAAACGCGTGGCCCATCGCGGCGACATAGACGACATCGCTGTTCCGCGGATCCACTCGAATCACGGAGATGTGCCGCGCGTCCTCGAGACCGATCTTCTGCCAGCTGTCGCCGCCATCGGTCGTGCGCCACATACCATCGCCGTAGGTGAGGTCCTCCCGGAAATCCGCCTCGCCGCTTCCGACATAAATCACGTTCGGGTCGCTCGGCGCGATGGCCAACGCTCCGACCGACGCGATCTTCGATACGTAGTCCGTGAGGTTCCGCCAGCTGTTGCCGCCGTTGACCGTCTTCCACACGCCGCCGTCGACGGCGCCGAAGTAGAAGGTCTGCGGCCGGCCGGGATCGCCGGCCACCGCGACCGCTCGTCCGCCGCGATGTGGACCGACGTTGCGCCACTTGAGTCCGTTCAGGTACGCGGGCGCGAAAAGGGCGCGCGCGCTGTCGGACGCGGCGACGGCACTCGGCGCACTGGCGGCGGGCCGCTGCGCGAAGGCGCGGAGCGGAATGAGCATCGCGAACGACGCGAAGACAATCGGACGAAGAGACATTGGAGGGCTGCGGGTGTGGGGTGGGGGGCGTGGTTAGGGAGAGATCACTAGGGTAACCACACCCCACTCCCTACACCCCACACCCGTTCTCCTACTAGGGCGTGGCCGTACCCGGCTCGCCCGCGCCGGTGGCCGGGACGTCGCGCTCAGCGTGCGCCGCCCGCAACAGATTCGCGGCAGTGTACACGACCACGATGATCACCAGCACGCGCACGGCGCCGAGTGGAAGGGATTTCACCGCGAACGCGGCGATCAGCACCGCGGGGATGCCGCCGAGGAGGAGCCCGACCGAGACGCGCGAGTCGAACTTGCGCTCGCGGATGAATCGCGCGCTGGCGACCGGCATGAGAAAGGCGCACGACCCCATCATGATCGGAAAGGCCGTGGTCGGACTCATGCCGAGCAAGCTGATGAGAATCAAGCACGGCGCGTACAGTCCAATGCCGAGTGTCATCAGGGCGCCGAGCAGGAAGTTCACGACGACGGCGATCGCCAGCTTGCCGCCCTCGAGCCCGAGCGCCGTCCCTCCGCTCGGCGTCACGCCAAGCATCGAGAGCAGCATGATGCCGGCTGCCGCGAGCAGGCAGAGCCCCATCCCGATTTGCACGCGGCGTCGTGGCCACTTCGAGACGACACCGGCACCGAGCCATGCACCGACGATCGCGGCGGCGATCATCGAGATCAGCGTTCGGCTATCGACGGGAACGATCTTGGTGAAGATGAACGCCTGCACGATTGTCGGCAGCGTGTGGCCGACGTTGAGCGTGCCCGGGATCAGCTCGTCCCGCACCATCTTGAATTGACGGAAGATGCTGGTTGTCGGCGCGAACGAGCCGATGCCGAGCGTGTCGAAAAAATTGGTGACGAATCCCGTCGCCGTCGCAGCGGCGCTCGGACCGGCCGGCGAGCCGCGCAGCGCGGCCGCGAGCACGGCGAGATAGCCGAGCGCGACCACGGCCAGCGCCAGGAGCAGGACGTCCTTCGCGTTCATGAGGCGACCGGGCCTATGAGTCCGACTTTTTCTTCTTCTCGCTGCGCGGCACGCGATGGCGCAGCGACTCGAGCTGCACCGCCTGCTCCGGATTCCGAGCGACGATGTCATCGAGCAGCACGTGCGCGATCTCGTCCTCGATCACCGTCGGCTCGGCGGAGAATCGATTGCCATACCCGAGATGTCTCGAGGGATCGAGCAACACGGAGTGATTGAGGACGATGTCAGATTTGCCACTCTGCACGCGCACGGCGGCGAAGTGCTTGCCCGGCTTCTCCATGTATCCGACCCGCAGGCCATCCACGTCGGGCGGCCACTGCGGCAGCGCGTGCTCGGTGCCGTCGCTGCCAATGAAGGTCGTTGCGCCCGGCTTGAGCGCGGGGGCGTTCTTCTCGTATCCGCCATGATACATCAGGGCGTGTCGCATGAATGTCCCAAAGGAAAGAGTTGATCGAACGTCGTCACGTTACGGTGAGAAGCCCGCGCCCGCCAGACGCGCCTCGCTTCTCGTTTGATCGGGCTGAGGGCATCATTCGACCATGACCAAGACAGGCCAAGCACAACCCTTTGTGGTGCGTGAGTCCGCGATCGCGGGGAAGGGCGCATTCGCGCTGCGTCGCATTCGCACAGGCGCGAAGATCGTCGAGTACACGGGCGAGCACATATCCGACGAGGAGTCCGATCGCCGCTACGACGATGACGCGATGGAGCACGCGCACACGTTTCTCTTCACGATTGACGACGACGACATCATCGACGCCGCGGTCAGTGGCAACGACGCGCGCTTCATCAATCACTCCTGCAACCCGAACTGCGAGTCCGTGACCGAGGGAAACCGGGTGTTCGTGTACGCGATCAAGAACATCGCGCCCGGCGCGGAGCTGACCTACGACTACAAGCTGCATCGCTCCGGCGGTTGGCGCACACGCTATGCAGAGCAGTACAAATGTCTCTGCGGCGCGAAGCGCTGCCGCGGCGTCATTTTAGATCACCCTCGCCGCCCCAAGCGGAAGGAAAGACAGGCGAGGCGCGGTACGGTCTGACGCCCGCCCCACCGCGCTGGGCGCCCCCGCTTGAGAGGCGGCCGACCGCTCTGTAGCTTGGCTCCCATGCGCCGCCGTCGACCCGCGTTGGCAGTCGCCGTGGTCTCGCTCGTGGCATGCTCGAGCGAGCCGCCAAAGGCGCCCGCGGCCGACGCGCCGCCGGCAGCCGCCGCGCCCGTAGAGGATCTGACCAAGATCGATACCGCCATTGCCCCAACCCTCGGCGTCGACCTCAAGCAGATGACCGCCAAGCCGAGCGGGCTGTATCTGCGTGACAAGAAGGTGGGCACCGGTATGCGCGCCGATTCGGGCAAGTGGGTGCGAGTGGCGTACACCGGCTGGCTGACCAGCGGAAAGCAATTCGACAGCAGCCGAAATCGCCGCGAGCCGTTGCAGTTTCCGCTCGGCTTCCATCGTGTGATTCTCGGGTGGGATGAAGGTGTCGCGGGGATGCGGGTCGGCGGGCGCAGGGTGCTGGTGGTGCCGCCCGAGCTCGGATACGGCAAAGCGGGTCAGCCTGGCACGATCCCGTCACGCGCGACGCTGGTGTTCGAGATCGAGCTTCTGAAGGTGTTCTGATTGCGCCTCGTCACGCTGCTTTTCCGCGCCGCGAAACGCCTTTTGTCGCGCGGCGATCCCTGGGAGAAGTTCGAGTACTCGGTGCCGAACGCGATGTTCGGCCACGGCTCGCTGCACGACTTCCGCTGGTACTTCGGCGGCGACAGCACCGTGACGGTGGCGTCGGCGGATGAGATCTGCGACTGGCTCATCGCCTGCGAGTACGCGACGGACAGCGCGCTCTTCCACGAGGCGGACTACTGGCAGCATCCGCGCACCTTCGAGGAGCTGCGGAAGGGCGACTGTGAGGATCACGCGCTCTGGGCGTGGCGGAAACTGGTCGAGCTGGGCCACGAGGCGCATTTGATGATCGGCACGTGGACGCCGCCGGGAGGAGTTGCAGGCGATCACGCGTGGGTGACGTTCGAGCGTGACGGGACGCGCTACATCCTCGAAGGTGTGCGTAAGCGCCGCGAGACGATGATTTTGCGGCTCGACGATGTGCGACCGCACTACGAGCCGATGTTTTCCGTCGACCAAAACTTTGCGCGCTATGCCTACATGGGCTATCTCAAGCACGTGCAGGCGCTCCTGCTCGGCCGTGGCAAGCGGCCGCGCGCTCCGGCGCGCGCGTGCCCGGTCGTGATCACCCGGGGCGAGTGAGCGTCTCGGGTCGCGATTCCTCCAGTCCACCTCGCCACACGCGTCGAGATCATCATGAAAGTCGCTATCGGCTCCGACCACGCAGGATACCAGTACAAGGAGCGCATCAAGCAGATTCTCGGAGGCTGGGGCCACGAGGTCACCGATTTTGGCACGCACTCGCCGGAGACGACGGACTACCCGATCTGGATCCGTCCGGTCGCCGAAGCCGTCGCTCGCGGCGAGTTCGAGCGCGGCATCGTGCTCGGCGGTTCCGGCAATGGCGAAGCGATCGTGGCGAACCGAGTAAAAGGCGTCCGCTGCACGATCTGCTGGAACGAGTCCTCTGCCCGATTCGCGCGCATGCACAACGACGCCAACGTGCTCTCGATCGGCGAGCGGATGATCACCGACGAGATGCTGGTCACCATTCTCGATCTCTGGTTCACGACGCCGTTCGAGGGAGGACGACATCAGAAGCGGATCGATATGATCGACGCACCGTAAACCGCAACGGCGATGCGTGCTGCGTGCTGCGTGCTGCGTGCCAACTGCACTTGGCATTCCGGGAACCAAACGCGCGCGACGGAACTTCCTTCCCCGGGTGCTGTCAGCACGCAGTACGCAGTACGCAGTACGCAGCACGCAGCACGCAGCGCCGTTGCGGTTAATAGCTCTCAAGGAGCGGTCAGTGCTCGACCTCCCATGGCATGACCTCGGTTCCGTCGCCGATCTGAGTGCGCGCTCCGTGACTCCCGCGAACCTGGGCCGAACGAAAATCGCGGTGACGTTCGTGAACGGAGAGTTCGGCGCGCTGTCCGGGGTGTGCAACCACGCCGGTGGCCCGCTCGGCGAGGGGCGCGTGGAGGGAGAGTACGTGATCTGCCCCTGGCACAACTGGAAATATCACTGCCGCACGGGCGCGGGTGAGCCTGGCTTCGAGCTCGATGCCGTGCCTCGGTACGAGGTGCGGGTCGACGATAGCCGGGTGTGGGTGAATATCGACAGCGTAACGAAGCGCACGCGCGCGCCGCACGAGCGACATCCACTGGCGCGCCCGGTCGAGCGCGCGCCAGGCCCGCCCCGCGTGCTCGGCATCTCGACCACGAACATGGATGTGCGCAATCCGCGCTACTCGACGTCCGACGCGCTGCTCGATGAGTCGCTGCGCTTCGCCGCCGCAAGCCTGGGCACGGAGACGAAGCTCATCCGGCTGGCCGAGCTCGCCTTCCGCCACTGCGAGGGCTACTACTCGAAGAGCGCGCACGCTTGCACCTGGCCCTGCTCGATCACGCAGATGGATCCGGGCGATCAGCTCGACGGCGTGTATGAGGGGATGGTGCACTGGGCCGACGTCATTCTCGTGACGACGCCAATCCGCTGGGGCGGCGCGAGCTCGCTCTACTACAAGATGGTCGAGCGGATGAACTGCATTCAGAATCAGATGACCATCGCCAACCGCGTGTTGCTGCGGAACAAGGTCGCGGCGTTCATCATCACTGGCGGCCAGGACAACGTGCAGGCAGTGGCCGGCCAGATGCTCGGATTCTTCGGCGAGATCGGCTGCCATTTTCCGCAGTTTCCCTACATCGCGCACAGCCGCGGTTGGTCGGCCGAGGACATGGAGCGCAACATCGCGTATGTGATGATGAGCTCGGAGCTGCGCGAGGGCGCGCAGATGCTCGCGGCGCGCGCGGTCGACATGGCGCACCTGCTGATCGAGCACGAGGAGGCGCCGCACGCCATCGCGCGCGGCGGTCGCAAGGCGCACTTCCTGGCGCTCGGCGGTAGCGCCGAGGAAGAGGAGATGCCGGCGCCTCCGCCGGCGGTTAGCCCGTCATCGCCGTCCGGCATGCCGCAAGCGCAGCCGAAATGAAGCCGGTGGCGAGCGTGCGTTGCGCTTCGCCGTCCGTCTCGCGCACGAGGTCCGTCGCCGGAAGCACCGCGCCGATCCACTCGCTCGTGTGCCAGTGCCCGGACGCGAGCTCCGGTAGTGTTTCCCGGGGAGGGTAAGGAAACGGGGTGATGTAGCTGTACGGCTCTGCGTACGCGGCGTCACCAGGCGAAAGCCCGATTCCGATCGTCTTGCCCGGCTCGATCGAGATCAGCGTCGCGATGTCGAAATGATGCGGCCAGCAGCGGACGGTCGAGGCGCCGTTGGTACGCTCGACCACATCGTCGAGCAGCAGCACGGCGTTGGAGTAATAGCGCTCGATCTCGCGATACGCGGCGCCGTCGCCTAACGAGAAGGGCGCACCGCCGGCGGTGGCGTGCGCCGGAATCTCGTAGTGCTTCCCCATGGTCATGCGCGCCGCATCGGCACCTCGCTCGGCGACTCGCGCGACGAGCCAGTCGAAGCCGGCACTCATGGTGAGGCCGTCGAGCGGAAGCTGCGCTTGGGGCTTGTTCTCTTCATCCACGACCATCAGGGTAATGTCCGAGAGTCGCAGCGCCGCGCGAAACGGTCGCGCGGCGGGAACGACCATGCTTGCCAACGCACGCGGGTCGGGAAGCCACTCGAAATTCGTGTGACTGTCGTCTGGAGCGGGGGGGAGGAGAGAGATTCCCACCGAGTTCGCGATTTGCGCCGCGTGGTGCAACTGCAGCCGCGCGTCGGCGAGCGAGCGCGGGGCGATGGCGCCAAGCGGCTCCCATCGTGTAGTTGGAACCCCGGCGGTCGTTCGTCCATTCGTGTTGATCGGGCTCGTCATTGCGTCCTCGTTGGCGAGACCCAAGAAGCATGGCGCACCCGCTCCCTGGCCGTACATTTGCGGAAGACCCGCTTTCCTTTACCCGCCGCCGCATGACCGAGCACACCGCAGCCAGCACGTCGGTCACCCGCATTGCCGCGCTTCTCGACGATGCGCGTGCGCGCACGCTGCAACTTGCCGCACCGCTGAGCGAGGACGAGCTGCGAGCGCAGCACGACCCGCTGATGAGTCCGATTCTGTGGGATCTGGGCCACATTGCTCATTTCGAGGAGCTGTGGCTCACCAGGAATCTGGATGGTCCGATCGAGTTCAGCGAGATGCCGGGGATGTTCAATCCATTCGAGCATCCGCGGCGCCTGCGCGGCGCGCTCGCGCTGCCGTCGCTCGACGAATGGCGGGAGACGATGCGCGACATCCGCGCTCTCGTGCTCGAGCGGCTCGAGTCGGTCGATCTGGAAAGCGGACCGCCGCTGGAGCGCGACGGCTACGTCTACCACATGGTGCTGCAGCACGAATATCAGCACGGTGAGACCATTCTGCAGACGCTGCAGTTGAAGACCGGCCGCCCCTATGCGGCTCCGCGCGCGATCGCGCTCCCGATTCCGCAGTCCCCAATAGAACAGAGCATGGTTCGGTTCCCGGGCGGGCGGGTGGAGATCGGCACGCCCGACCGGTCGGCGGCATACGACAACGAGCGCCCCGCACATCTTATGGAGCTGGCGCCATTCGACATCGATCGCACGCCCGTCACGAACGGAGCATACCTCGCCTTCATGCGCGATGGCGGCTACTCGGATCGCGCGCTGTGGAGCGACGCGGGATGGAGCTGGCTGGCCGAGGCGCGCGTCGAGTCGCCGAAGCATTGGACGCGCGACGGCGATGCATGGCTCGTTCGCGTGATGGACCGCACAGCGCAGATGGTACCGAGCGAGCCAGTATGCCACGTGTGCCATCACGAAGCTGAAGCGTTCGCGCGTTGGGCAGGGAAGCGCCTGCCGACGGAATTCGAGTGGGAGGCGGCGGCGAGTTGGGATCCGGCGCGAGAGGAGAAGCGTATCTATCCGTGGGGAGACGAGCCGTGGTCGGCCAAGCTCGCCAATCTCGACCAGCTGTCGTTCGGGGTCGCTCGCGTGGGCGCCTATCCTCGCAACGTCTCCCCGATCGGCTGCTACGGAATGATCGGCGACGTGTGGGAATGGACGTCGAGCGATTTTGGTGGCTATCCCGGCTACGAGAGCTTCCCGTATCCCGAGTATTCGGAACTGTTTTTCGGCAATGAGTACAAGGTGCTTCGCGGCGGCTCGTGGGCGACGCGGCCCGGCGCGGTGCGCACGACGTTTCGCAATTGGGACTATCCGATTCGCCGCCAGATCTTCAGCGGCTTCCGCTGTGCGCGCGACGCCTGACGACGCTTAACGACGCATCTCAATGGCCAATCCTGCCCGGAACGACGCATCCCCCGCCGTCACGCCCACGATAGAGTCCTCGCTCGTCGTCGACGTCCGCCACGGTCTCGCGCTGCAGCAAAAGGAGCTTTCGCCAAAGTATTTCTACGACCAACGCGGCTCGGAGCTATTCGAGGAGATCACGCAGCTGCCCGAGTACTATCTGTCGCGCACCGAGCGCCGGCTTCTCGAGCGGTGGATGCCCGACCTCTTGCGCCGCCTGTGCCCGGCGACACTGCTCGAGCTAGGCGCCGGCGCGGCCGCGAAAACGCGATTGATTCTCGACGCCATGCGCCTCGCCGGCTCGGCCGAGCTGTACGTGCCCGTCGATGTCAGCGAAACCTTTCTTCAAGATGCGTCGGCAGGGTTGCGGGCCGATTACCCCGGGCTCACGGTGTGGCCGCTGGTCGCCGACATCTCGGGGCCGCTCGTCTTCCCGCCGCGCATGCCCCGCCCGGTGCTGTTTGCGTTCCTCGGCAGCACGGTGGGCAATTTCGACGAAACAGCCGCGGTCGCGCTGCTCACCCGGGTGCGCGGCGCGATGTCGAGCGACGACCGCCTCCTGCTCGGCGCCGATCTTCGCAAGGACATTGGGGTCATCGAGCGCGCGTACAACGATGCGCGTGGCGTCACGGCTCAGTTCAACCGCAACGTGCTCCACGTGCTGAACCGCGAGCTTGGCGCCGACTTCGTCCCATCGCGTTTTGCCCACCGCGCCGTGTACGACACGACACTCCACCGGATCGAGATGCATCTCGACTCGATCGGCGCCCAGCGCGTGCGCGTGCCGGGCGCCGGCACGATCTCCTTTCGCGATGGCGAATCGATTCGCACCGAGATCAGCTGCAAATACGATCGTGCGACCGTAGCGCGACTGTTCGCGCTGGCCGGGCTCACGATCGAGGATTGGGTCCAGGACGATCTGCACCCATACGCGCTCGTCCTCGGCGCGCCGGCGTGACGGTGGCCGTGAAGGGCGATGCATTTCCCCGCTCGCTCGCGCCGATGCGGTCGGTGTTGCGCGAGCGGGCCTTCCCGGCACCGCGCGCCAGCGAACCGCTGCGCATCGGCGCCGAAGTGGAGTTGATCGCGGTTCGTGCCGACGACGGTAGTGTGTGCCCGCTCGAGGCGGACGGCGACCAGGTCGCCACGCTGCCGTTCCTTCGGCGGTGGGGAGCGTCGCGCGGCTGGGTCGAGATGCGCTCGTCGAAGGGCGTGCCGAGCTTTTGCTTGCCCGACGGCGGCCGCGTCACGTTCGAGCCGGGCGGGCAGGTAGAGTATGGAGCACCGCCGTCGAAATCACTCAGCGCACTCATTCGGCAGCTGCACGGCGTGATTCGCCCGCTGCGCGCCGCCGCGCGCGACGAAGGCATCACACTGCTCTCGTTAGGCATCGATCCGAGCACCCCGCTCGCGCAGGCGCCGCTTCAGGTCGGAGGCGACCGCTACGAGCGGATGGCGGACTACTTCGCGACCATCGGCGATGCGGGCGCGCGAATGATGCGGCAGACCGCCTCGATTCAAGTGTGCCTCGACACGCCGATCGACGCCGAACGGAGCTGGCGGACGTTGAACGCCGCGGCTCCGCTGGTGGTGGCAATGTTCGCGAACTCGCCCCGCTACGCTGGCGCGATGACGGAGCATCAAAGCGTGAGAGCGGAAAGTTGGCGCGAGTTGGACTCCGGACGCACCGGTCTCGCGATCTGCGACGCGCCCGGTGCTGATGGCTACCTCGATTTTGCGCTGGCGGCCCAAGCGATCTTTCATCCCGATCATCCGCCCTTCGGCGATCTCCTCGCCGCGGGCGAGGCAACGATGGCCGAGTGGGACACGCACGTGTCGACACTCTTTCCGGAGGTGCGTCCGCGCGGATATCTCGAGGTTCGCTCCGCCGATGCAATCGATCCGGACGACTACGTGGCTCCATTGGCGCTGCTGGCCGGCATGACCTATCACGGCCCGTCGTTGCGCGCCGCGTCGGAGCTGCTCGGTGAGCCGAGCGAGCGCCGGCTGCGCGCGGCCAGCCGGGCGGGCTTGCGCGACGCGTCGCTCGCGCGCGACGCGGCCGCGCTGGCGGAGATCGCGCTCGTGGGGTGCGGCGCTCTCGGCGCCGCGTTCGTCGAGGAGCCGGACCTCGAGCGCGCACGCGACTTCTTCGCGCGCTACACGATGCGGGCGCGCTCGCCGGCGGATGACGCGCGCGACGAGGCCGTTCGCACCTGAGCGATCCAGCGCGAGGTCCCGAGGCCGCCGCCTCGCTGGCGGCCGAGCATCTCAGCAAGCGATACGGCGCCGTGATCGCGCTCGATGACGTGTCGATCGCGCTCGCGCCGGGCGAATGCGTGGCATTGATCGGGGAGAGCGGCTCCGGGAAGACGACGCTGCTTCGCTCATTCAATCGGATGGTCGATCCGGACGACGGCCGTGTGCTCCTCGATGGCGCCGACACGCGCCGCCTCGACCCCGTGATGCTGCGCCGGCGCGTGGGCTACGTGCCGCAGGACGGCGGCCTGATGCCGCACTGGCGCATTCGCCGAAACGTCGAGCTCGTGCCGCGGCTCCGCGGAATGGCGGACTCCAACGCGCGAGCCAATGAAGCGCTGCGACTCGCCGGCCTCGACCCCGACCGCTTCGCCGAGCGTTGGCCGCGCGAGCTATCGGGCGGCCAGCGCCAGCGCGCCGCGATCGCCCGTGCACTGGCCGCGCGTCCGACTGTCCTGCTCCTCGATGAGCCATTCGGCGCGCTCGACGCGATCACGCGCGGCGACCTCCGGCTCTCATTCCGCGATCTGCGCCGCGAGCTTCCGATCACCACTGTGCTCGTGACGCACGATCTCGGCGAAGCGATTGAGCTTGCCGACCGCATCGCCGTCATGCGCGCCGGGCGTATCGAGCAGGTGGCGACGGCAGCGGATCTCGTTGCGCACCCGGCGACCGAATACTGCGCAAATCTCCTGCGTCGCTCCGGGGTGGGCCGCGGATGAGATCCGTGCTCGTAGCGATGGCGCTGATCGCCTCGGTCGGCCCTATGGCGTTGAACGGGAAGGTGCAGCCGCGGATTGTCGCGGATAGCCGCGGATTGCCCGGCGTTAGGTCAACTTTTGTAGTGCATGAGAGTGAAAAGCAGCCGCAGATTTCCGCAGATCGCCGCAGATTGTCTTGTGCCGTATCCGCGTTCATCTGCGGAAATCTGCGGCTGTCGTTGCTGTTGCAGTTACCGATGCAGAATCTGCGGCTGCCGTTGCAGGTACAGGTTCAGAATCCGCGGCCCCCGGTCGTCGTCGCCTCGAAGCCGTTCGGCGAGTCGTACATCCTCTCCGAAATGTTCGCCCAGATCCTCGAAGCGCGCGGACTCACCGTCACGCGACGTCGCGGACTCGGCGCTACGGAGATCGCGTTTGGCGCGATCAAGAGCGGCGCCGCCGATGTGTATCCCGAGTATACCGGCACAGGTCTGCTCGCCATCCTCGGCGACCAGCCGATGACCGATGCGGCCGCCGTCTTCGCGCGCGTCGCCCGAGAAACGCACGCGCGGTTCGGTGCGCGGTGGCTGCCGCCGCTCGGATTCGAGAACACGTACGCGATGGCCGTGCGCCGGGGCATGGCGGATTCAATGCGCCTGAGCACACTCAGTGATCTTGCACGGGTAGCGCCGAGGCTGCGCGCCGGCTTCACGCCGGACTTCGTCGGGCGCGCCGATGGGCTGCCCGGCCTCACGCAGGCCTACGCGCTGCATCTGCGCGCCGTGCACTCGCTGCTCCCAGCCATCAAGTATCAGGCACTGGTGAAGGGCGAGGTCGACGTCATCGACGGATACTCGACCGATGGGCTCATCGCCCGGTACGACCTGGTGGTGTTGCGGGACGATCGCCATTTCTTTCCACCCTACGAGGCGGCGGCGCTGGTGAGCGGCAAGCTCGAACGCGACGAGCCCGCCGCGATTGCCGCGCTGACCGAGCTCAGTGGCCGACTCGATGTCGCGCGAATGCGGGCGCTCAACAAGCGCGTGGAGGTCGATGGCGAGGACATCGCGCGCGTCGCGGCTGACGCACTGCGCGACCTCGGTCTCGTGGGGGGCGTTCAGCCCGCGACCGCGCGCCAGCGCGCCTCGGACGTCTCGTTAGGCAGCTATCTCTATCGGCAGCGCGGCACGGTGCTGTCGCTCACCGCGCGGCATCTCCTGTTGGTCGCCATCTCGCTCATTGCCGCCATCGTCGTCGCGGTGCCGCTCGGACTGGCGTTGGAGCGCACGCGTCGGAGCGCGGAGAGCATCATTCGCGTGGTGGGGCTGCTGCAGACCATCCCGAGCATCGCGCTCTTGGCGTTCATGATTCCGCTGCTCGGCATCGGAATCGTCCCGGCGCTCGTGGCGCTCTTTCTCTACTCGCTCTACCCGATTGTGCGCAACACCTACACCGGCGTCCGGGATGCCGATACCGGCGCGGTGGATGCCGCTCAGGCGCTCGGGATGACGCCGCTGCAATTACTGCGAGACGTGCGCTTACCCCTCGCGGCGCCCGTGATCATGGCCGGCATTCGGACGGCGGCGGTGATCGATGTCGGTACCGCGACGCTGGCGGCGTTCATTGGCGCGGGCGGGCTGGGTGACCCGATCGTCGCCGGACTGGCGCTCAACGACACCCGAATGATTCTCTCGGGCGCCATACCGGCCGCGCTGTTGGCGTTGGCTGTCGATGGCGGACTGGCGCTCGTCGAGCGGGCCGTGCATCCCGGCGGGGTGAGCCCGGCACGCTAAGAGCGGCCGGACTCCCGGTGCGAACGCGCTACTTCAGCGCGCCGCAGGACACGACCGCCGCATCGTCGTGCACGTCGACGTACAGCGCGCCCGATGGCAGCGCGAAGGGCAGTTCCGTGTTCGCGCCAGCCGCGCCCTCGGCGTCCGGGGTCATCGGCGGGTACGGCGCGTTGCCGACGGCGGCCGCGCTCGAGCCACACGCGCCGGCATGCACGTGCCAGGCCAACGTTTTGCCCTTCGTCGCGCCGGTGATCAGCAGGCGCACGCGCGGATGCTCTTCGCTGCCGCGCTTGATCAGCGTCACGACCGCCGTACCGCGAACGGTCGACCCACCCACTGCTTGCAGGATCGCCTGCATCGTCGGATCCGACTTTGACGTCAAACCGAGTTTGCCCAAGAGGCCGGCAATCGCCAAGAAGACGATGCCGATAATCGCACGCATTCCAGTCATATTCAGCTCCCTGTTCGGGTAATTGCCGAGCTCTGAACTGTATCCATCAGTTTCTTACGCACGGACGGGGCCATGTGCGCCTCAGCCCGCGGTAACCACTACGGCGCCACCTTCGCCGACCGCGACCGCGACGCTGTCGCCCGGTGCCAGCGTCTTGAGCGGCTCGCTCTCCAGAAACCAGTGCACGTGCTCGTCGCCCGGCCCGCGGCAGGTGCATGGCATTGAGGCCACGCGGCCGGCGGCGCGTACCCGGCCCACGACGACTTCGAGCCCACCCAGGCGCTCGAGGCGCATCGCGCTCTCGATGCTGATCTCCAGCTTGCCATCACGCGGCGTTTTGCGCGACACGGTGCTGCGCTGCAGCTCCATCGGCTCGTCCTGTGGATGGGGCGTGACACAATTCCGAGGCATCGGCCATCGCGCGCGCGGCGCCGGGCGATGCGATATTGATGCCCATGGAACCGCCCGTCATCCACATCTCATACCCCGAATGGGTTCAAGAGGTCGTCGACTGGGAGCTGCGGCTGACGGACGACGAGTCCAAAATGCGGCTGGCCATCCGCATCGCGCGTGAAAATGTGATGCGCGACACGGGCGGGCCCTTCGGCGCCATCATCGTCGAGCGGGGCACCGGACGGCTGGTGTCGGTCGGCATGAACAGCGTCGTGCGATTGCACAATCCCGTGCTGCACGGCGAAGTGATGGCGTTTATGTCGGCGTCAGTGCGGCTCGGCTCGTACACGCTCCGGGTTCCCGGATCTCCCGATCACGAGCTGATTAGCTCGTCGGAACCGTGCGCGATGTGCCTGGGCGCGACACTCTGGAGCGGCGTGCGCCGCCTGGTGTGGGGGGCCTCGCGCGCCGATGCCGAGCGCGCGCACTTTGACGAGGGTCCTGCATTCGCGCAGTCGTACGACTATCTGCGCGAGCGCGGAATCGAGGTCGTGCCCGAGCTGCTGCGCCAGGAGGCGGCCGCGGTGCTCGAGTTGTATCGCGAGCGGTCCGGGCCGATCTACAACGCGTAGCTCGCTTCCCTTTCACCACCGACCACATGGCCTTCGATCCGCTCTCGATCGCAAACACCGAATTCGCCAAGCGCTACCGAGGCGAGTCTGGCGCGCGGCAGCCGGTGCACACCGTTTACGGCGGTGCGCAACTCTTTCGCGCCGACTCGGTGCCCAAGCTCGGATCGATCGCCTCGCGGGCGCTGGCTGATTTCGCGCCCGATGCCGACGCACTGGCTGCCGCCGTTGGCATCGTCGCCAATGCTGCGTTGCGCACAGAGTTGTATCGGCGTGTGACCGAAAAGCTGCAGCGCGAACCCGTCGAGGACTTTCGCATCGATTTCGAGGACGGCTACGGCAATCGCCCTGACGCCGAGGAGGACGGCCACGCACGATCCGTGGCAGGCGAGGTCGCGGCGGGGGCGAAGGCTAGAACCCTATCTCCGTTCATTGGCATACGGGTCAAGCCGCTGAACGAAGAGCTACGCGCGCGCAGCACGCGGACGCTCGAGCTGTTCATGGAATCGATGCTCGGCGCCACCGGCGGCACTCTCCCGCCAAATTTCGTGGTGACGCTGCCCAAGGTGACGATCCCCGAGCAGGTGACGTACTTCGTCGAGCTGCTGCAGACGCTCGAGCGCCGGCTATCGCTCGACGAAGGCGCGCTGCGATTCGAGCTCATGGTGGAGACGCCGCAATCGATCATCGCGGCCAACGGCGCGGCGGCACTGCCACTGCTGTTCGATGCGGCACGCGGGCGAATGTCGGCCGCGCATTTCGGCACTTACGACTACACGGCCGGCATTGGCATCACCGCGGCGTACCAAGCGATGCGGCACCCCGGTTGTGACTTCGCCAAGCATATGATGCAGGTCGCGTTCGCCGGCACCGGCGTCTGGCTCTCCGACGGATCGACCGCGCTGCTCCCGGTGGCTCCCCATCGCGCGGCGCAAGGTCGATCGTTGTCGGCGCGCGAGATCGAGGAGAATCGCGCCAGCGTTCACCGCGCGTGGAAGCTGCACTACGACGACGTGCGCTGGTCGCTGCTGAATGGCTTGTATCAGGGATGGGATTTGCATCCGGCGCAGCTGGTGACGCGCTATCTGGCGGTGTTCGCCTTTTTTCTCGAGAGCGTGGACGCCGCGGGCGCGCGACTGCGGAATTTCGTACAGAAGGCGGCGCAGGCCACGCTTGTCGGGGACGTGTTCGATGACGCGGCGACGGGGCAGGGACTGCTCAACTTCTTCTTGCGCGCGGTCAACTGCGGCGCGCTCACCGAAGAGGAGACGCTCGCCCGCACCGGGCTCACACTCGACGAGCTGCGCAGCCGCAGCTTCGTCGCGATCCTGCGTGTGCGCGGCGGCGGCGCGCCCGCCTAACGAGAGGACCATTCATGGCGGCTCGGCTCGGCGACAACAGTTACGGGAAGGCGGGCGTGCGCGTGGTGAAAATCACCCGCGACGGCGCGCGTCACGACATCCGCGATCTCACGGTCGGCATTTTCTTCGACGGCGAATTCGAGGCCGTGCATCTGTCCGGCGACAACATCCATTGCCTGCCGACCGACACGATGAAGAACACCGTGTACGCGTTGGCCAAGCTCAAGGAGATTGGCGAGATCGAGGAGTTCGGCCAGCGCATCATCCGGCACTTCTTCGTCGACAATCCATACGTGGCCCGCATTCGGGTCGAGTTGGAAGAGCACCCGTGGGAGCGGATGGCCGTGGGCGGGTGGCCGCACGATCACGCCTTCATGCGTGCCGGCGGTGGCACGCGCACCGCGACGGTCACCGGCACGAGAGACGGAATGGGTGTCGAGGCGGGAATCGAGGACCTGCTCATCCTCAAGTCGGGCCAATCCGCGTTTGCCGGATACCGCACCGACGAATTCACCACGCTCAAGCCGACGAACGATCGCATTCTGGCTACGGCGGTGACGGCGCGCTGGCGCTATGCCGACACCGGTGATCTCGACTACGGCATCGCCTACGGTGCCGCGCGCCAGGCGATGCTCGATCGATTCGCGGGCCACGACAGCCAGTCCGTACAGCACACGCTTTACGCCATGGGCGAAGCGATGCTCGATGCGGTGGCGGAAATCGCCGAGATCACATTAACGCTACCGAACAAGCATCACCTGCTGGTCGATCTGTCGGCACTGGGACTGGAGAACGCGAACGAGATCTTCGTGCCGACGTCGGAGCCATTCGGGTTGATCGAGGCGGTGGTGAAGCGGAGCTAGGCAAGGGCGACGGGTGTCGGACCTCAACTGCCCCGGTATGTCGAATAACCGAACGGGCTCAGTAGCAGCGGCACGTGGAAGTGCTGCGCGGCATCCTTGACCTCGAAGGTGATCTGCACCGACGGGTAAAACGCGTCCCTCGCGTCCCCGGCGAAGTAGCGCGCGGTGTCGAAGATCAGACGATACGTGCCGGCGGCCAGGGGACGCTTTGCCAACGGAAATTCGCGCACGCGTCCGTCGACATCCGTCGTCGCGGCGGCCAGATCCTCCCAGTGGCCGGCGGCCAGGCGCTGGAGCTGCACCGCCACGCCCTGCGCCGGCCGTCCGTGCGCGGTGTCCAGCACGTGCGTCGTGATCGCGCTCATGCCTCGAGCAACCTCGCCAGTCGGAGATGGGTGATCGCGCGCTGCTCGGCGGCCGCGGTGCGCAGCTCGGTGCCGGGATCGTTCTTCATACGCCGCTCGATCTCTCGTAGAATCTCGTCGCCGCTCTTACCCGTGGCGTTTATGATGAAGATGTAGCCGAAGCGCTCGTCGTATGCGCGATTCATGGTGCGCAGCCGCTGCGCCGTATCTTCGGCGGTCCGGCGCGCCGTACTCTGCTCCTGAACTGTCCAATCGGCGGTCGCGCCGTCGGACGCCTCGGGTTGCCCAATGCGTGGGTGCGCCGCGAACGCCTCGAGCCACGACGAGTAGTCGAGCGCATCCATCGCGGCGTCCGCCGCGCGATGCAGCAGCTCGGCGGTTGCGAAGGGTCGGATGGCCGCCATGGCCCGCGCCCACACGCGCGAGCCACAGCACCGCAGCAGATCGCGCTCCGCCTCACCCGCGCTCATCGCGTTCAGCGTCTCCAGCGTCACGGCGAGCGCGTGTCAGGGGCGCGCCGCGGGCGTGCCGTACAGGCGCAGCCGGGCGATGCCACCGTCTGGGAAGATGTGCATCCGGACATGCGTCACTTCCTCGGATGAACGCAAGTCGGGGGCGAAGAAGATGTGGCGCGCGTTGGGCTGGAGCGGCGTGCGCGGCATCAGCTCGTGCCACGTCGTCGCCATCACGCCGAGGTCGCCTGCCGATGCCGCCGGGGACGACGACACCTCGAACGAGCATGCCGCGGGCGCGTTCCCCTTGAAGCGGTCGGTGTCGACTTCGATCCGCCTGATGACGCCCGGCGCCGCCAGCCGCACGATGCTCCAGTCGTTGCCCGCCGTACGCCTGCGCTTGGTCTCCCAGCCGTCGCCCATGTGCGTGGAGCGGCCGGGCATGATCATGTTGTGGCGATGGCCGTAGAACATGTCACTGCAGGCCAGTACCCGTCCGCCAAGCTCGGCGCTGGCCAGGTCGACCTCGCCGCGCTCGGGCGCGAGCCGCCACGCGTCGGGCACGACTTCGCCGTGTACGCGCAGGCGCGCGACCCCGCCGTCGGGAAAAATGTTGAGCCGCAGATGCGTCGAGCGCGCGCCGCGATGCACGATCAACTCGTTCTTCACGTCGCCACGCAACGATGCCTTGGCGAGGATGTCGCGCCACTTGGTGGCGGGCGATGCCAGCTCCTCGGCGCTCGGCGCGCCACTGACTTCGCACCCATCGATCGAGCACGCCTCCGGATAGTTGCCCCGGAAGAAGCTCGTGTCCACGATCACCCCATGCACGATGCCCGGCGCCCCCAGCTTGATGATGCACCAATCAAACTGTCCGTCGTCGCGCCGCCGGCGCGTCTCCCAGCCATCCATCCACTTGCCGCGCTCGGTGTACTCGCCCTCTCGCCACTCGGCGGCGCCGGGCTTGGTCAGACTCTCCTTCGGCGCGAAAAATTCATCGTTGGCGGCGATGACAGTGGCGCCGAGTCGCTCCGCGGCAAGGTCGACCAGCTCGGTGAAGTGCGTCATGGCGCTCGTGTGAGAAGACGGCCGTGCGGCGGCGCCGGAAAGTCGCCGCGATCGAAGACCAGCTCGCCGCGCAACCAGGTCTGCTCGACGACGCCACGCAGCCGCTCGCCGAGATAGGGGGTCAGCTTGTGGCGGTGCTGCAAGCTATCCGCGTCGACCGTGAAAGATGCATCGGGATCGAGCACCACCAAGTCGGCGTCATAGCCGGGTGCGATCGCGCCTTTGCCTGCCAGGCCAGCCAGCGCCGCGGGTGCGGCGCTCATCCACCGCGCGACGTCGCGCAGGTCGTGGCCGCGCCGTCCGGCACCGGTCCACACGATGCTCAGCCCCAGCTGCAGCGACGAAATGCCGCCCCATGCGGCGATGAAATCGCCGCGCTCCCGCGCTTTCATCTCTGGCGGGCAAGGCGAGTGGTCGGAGGCGATGAGTTGCAGAGCACTGTCGAGCGCCTTCCATAGTCCCTCGCGATGCGATCGGTCGCGAATTGGCGGCGCGCACTTGTACTCGGTTGCTCCATCGGCGATGTCGGCCGCGTCGAAATGGAGGTAGTGCGGGCACGTCTCGGCGCTGATGGCAACGCCGGATGCGCGGGCGGCCTCGAGCATCGCGGCCGCCCGCGCGGTCGCTACGTGGACGATGTGCACGCGCGCGCCGCTGGTCGTCGCGTGCCGAATCACCATCTCGATCGCCTCCAGCTCCGCCTCATCGGGGCGTGATGCGAGCCAGGTGGCGTAGCGGCGCGGGTCGCTGCCCGCCAGCTCACGTTGCGCGCGCTCGAGCGGCCCCAAGAGCTCGGCGTGCACGAGCAGGGGAACACCGCACGAGCGCAAGATCGGCAGCGCGCCGGCAAGATCCGCTTCGCTCGTCGCTCCGAACTCGTCCACCCCCGACGGTACGAGAAAGCATTTGAAGCCGCACACGCCGGCGGCGGCCATCGATGCCAACTCGTCCAGGTTGCCGGGCACCAGCCCGCCCCAGAATGCGACGTCGATCGTGCACTGGCCTTCGGCGGCCGCGCGTTTTTCCTTCAGCGCGGCGAGAGAGGTGGTCGCCGGAATACTATTGAGCGGCATGTCGACGATCGTCGTGATGCCGCCAGCCGCGGCCGCGCGCGTGGCGGTACGAAAGCCCTCCCATTCCGTTCGCCCGGGCTCGTTGCAGTGCACGTGCGAGTCGACCAGGCCGGGAAGGACCACGCGTTCTCCGGCATCGACCGCCCGTGCGCCGCGCGCGATGTCGTCGTACGCGGTCACGCGCTCGATGCGTCCGGCGCGTATGTGAATCGCCGCCGGCGCGATGGCATCCGGCAGCACAACGCGCCTGCCGCGCACGACCAGCTCGGCTCCAGCGGTCATCGCGAAACGGCGAGAATCCGCTGCTGCGCCGAGACGTCGCAGTACACCCGCCAGACGGAGATGCGGCCACTCTGCACCGTCGCGCGCCACGCTGCAGGCGAATCGAAGCGCCGATTCACGTTCTCCCGTAACTCACCGGCAAAGGTGCCGCTCGCCGACCCGAAGGCGGCGACCGACACGCCGCGAGTGATGACCTCGTCGAGCTCGATGTGATAGTCGGGAAACCAGCCAAAGTAGCCCACCCAACCGGCACGGACCGCATCGCGACCCTTGAACGGGTGGCCGAGCGCGTCGATGAAGACGTGGTCCGGTGTCATCAACGATGCGAGTGCATCGATATCCGCATGATTGATCCGGTCGATGAAGGCGCGCACGACTTTGGATGGCCCATCGGGTTTCGTCGTCTTACTTGCCACGCGGCGGCTCCTCGGTATCGCTCCAAAATCGGGCGAGCAGGTTCATGCACACCTGGCGACGGTACGCGGCGGTGGAGCGCACGTCGTCAATCGGGACGATCTCTTCGGCCAGGATGCGCTGCGCATCAGATATCGCGACCTGGCTCGCCAGCGCCGCTTCGGTGCGGGGCAGCCGCACGACGGTCGGCGCGACGCTGCCGAGCGCGATGCGCGGCGCCCCGCTCGCTGGACGCACGCCGGCCATCACCACTTTGGAGATGGCTTGGGCCGCACGCGTGCCCACTTTTCGAAACCATTGCGTGCCGTCGACGCGCGGCACCTCGATCGCCACGATCAACTCGTCGGCGCGGCGCACGCTGGCCCGGTATCCCGTGTAGTAGCGATCGAATGGAATGCGACGCGTCTCGCTCGCGCCGCGCAGCACGACGGTCGCGCCGGCCGCCGCAAAGACGGGCAGGGAATCGCCCGCCGGCGATCCGTTCGCGATGTTGCCGCCAATGGTGCCACGATTCTGGATCTGAGCGCCGCCAACCTCGCGCGATGCACTTACGAGCATTGGCAACCATTCCTGAACGAGCGGCGAGGCGATGAGCTGCGCGTACGTGCACATCGCGCCGAGCGAGAGTCCGTCGCCACGCCGCTCGATGTGACGCAGCTCGCCGAGCCGCCACAAATTCACGAAGCGCGTGTCGCGTAGCGTTCCAAAGTTGAGCGAGACGTATAGATCGGTCGCGCCGGCCAGTGGCGTCAGCGGCCCCTCGTCGCGCAGCATGCGGAGCGCATCGTCCAGCGAGCGGGGCTCCAGGAGGGACAACGCGCCGGTCGCGCCCCTCATGCCGGCTCGTCCGCCAGCAGAATCGAGCGGTAGATCGCTTCATAGCCCGTGCACCGGCACAGGTTGCCCGCCAGTCCGTGGCGGATCTCCTCGAGTGTTGGATTCTCGCTCAGCGCGACGGCGGCCATGATCATTCCCGGCGTGCAGATGCCGCACTGCGCTCCGCCGTGCGCGGCGAATCCGCGCTGAAGCCTGTGGGTGCCGCCTAACCCCTCGATGGTCTCGACGCTGGTGTCGGCGATTTGCGCGACTGGAACCAGACAGGCGCAGACCGGATCGCCGTTCACCAGCACGGTGCACGCGCCGCATTCACCCTCGCCACACCCCTCCTTCGCGCCAGTCAGACCGAATTCCTCACGCAGCACATCGAGCAAGCGGCTCATCGGCTGCGCGGTGATGTCGCGCTCGGCCCCGTTCAGCGTGAAGCGCACGCGGCCTCCATCATCCGTTCGGGTATCGCTGGAATGTCGCGCACGTCGAGACCGAGCATGCGGATCGCGTTCACGACCGCCGGCGCGGGTCCGTCGATCGGCATCTCTCCGACGCCCTTGGCGCCATACGGCCCGTGCCGCGATGGATTCTCGACGATCACGACATCCATGCGCGGCGTATCGAGCGTGGTTGGAATGATGTAGTTCGTCAGCTGCGCGTTGGCCATCACGCCGTCGCGCATCACCACCTGCTCGAGCAGCGCCCACCCGATCCCCTGCGCCGTGCCTCCCTCGATCTGTCCGGCGACGAGCAGCGGGTGAATCGCCTTGCCGATATCCTGCACCGCGGTCACCCGGATCGGCCGCACTTCGTAGCTGTCGGGGTCCATCTCGATTTCGACCACGTCGCATCCCCAGCCGAACGTCGCGTAGGCGTCGCCGCGGTAGGTCGCGTCATCCCACGTCACGTCCGTCGGCTTCTCATACTCCTTGGTGATGAGCACCGGGCCGTGCTCGCGGAAGTAATCGCCCGGCGCCGACGATCCGATGCGCTCGCGCATCTCCTCGGCGCATCGCTCGAGGATGCGGCCGACGACCATGCACGTGCGCGACGCGACGGTCGGGCCGCTGTCGGGTACGGCATGCGTGTCCGGCTGAGCCACGTCCACCTGCTCGTACGGAATGCCCAATGCGTCGGCGACGATCTGTGCGTGCATCGTTCGGGTGCCCTGTCCGATTTCCGTGCTGCCGACGAGAATGCGCACCCCGCTCGCCGTCAGCTCGAGCGACGCTTTCGAAGCCAGGTGCACCTCGCCGCTCCCGGTGAATCCGGAGCCGTGATAGAACAGCGCGATGCCGATGCCTTTGTTCGTTCCAGCGTACGTCTTGCGCTTTTCCTCGAAGCCCGATCGTTCGACCGCCCGCTTCAACACCTCGAGCGCGCTGCAATCATCGTCCATCAGTTGGCCAGTCGATGTCGTGTCGCCCGGACGCAGCGCGTTCATCTCTCTGAACCGCACCGGATCGAGGCCGAGCGTTTCGGCGATGCGATCCATGTGCACTTCCATGGCGAACTGCGTCTGTGGCGCGCCGAATCCGCGGAAGGCGCCGTTCGGAGGCGTGTTCGTCATCATCGCCCGGCCGGCGATGCGCGTGTTCTCACAGCGGTACGGGCCCGCCGCGTGAATCGCGCCGCGGCTCAACACGACGGGGCTCAGCGTGACGTATGCGCCGCCGTCGAGCACGACCTCGATGTCCATCGCCACGATGCGGCCGTCCTTCATCACGCCGGTGCGGTGGCGGCAGATGGACGGATGCCGCTTGGTGGTGGCGATCATGTCTTCGGTGCGGTCGTAGATCATCTTCACCGGGCGGCCGGACTTGAGCGCCAGGAGCGCCGCGTGGCCGGCGAGGATCGACGGGTACTCCTCCTTGCCGCCGAATCCGCCGCCCGTCTCCGTCTGCACGATGCGGATTTTCTCGTCGGGCAGCGCCAGCAGCACGCGCATGGCCTTCTGCACGTAAAAAGGACACTGGAGCGATCCGTAGATCGTCACGCCGCCGTTCTCGGGAACCGCAATCACGCCATTGTTCTCGATGTAGACGTGCTCTTGATGGCCGGTGCGATATTCCCCTTCGACGATCACGTCGGCGCTGGCCATGGCCGCCTCGGCATCGCCCTTGGCGATGCCGAGCGACTTGAGCACCGTGGTCGAGGCGAGCGGATCGAACACCGGCTCGTCGCGATCGTACTCGATCTCGACATGGGCGGCGAGCAACGCGTCGCGGCTTTCGTGCGCGATCAGCAGAATGGGCTCCGCCATGTGCAACACGACGAACTGGGCGAGGCAGGGCTGGTCATCCTCGATCAACGCGATCACGTTGCGGCCGGGAATGTCGCCGGCGCCCACGATGGTGAAGTGTTCCTCAACGAAACGGCGGTGGATGCGCCGAATGCGCCCGCATGGTACGGTGCTGCGTACCGTCATGCCGTGCAGCATGCCGGGGAAGGTGAGATCATCGATGTAGCGCGCCGCGCCGCTCGTCTTCGCGGCGCCATCCTTTCGCGTAACGTTGCGGCCGACAGCGGTCATGCGCACCGGTCGTGAGCGAGAAAAGCAGCGATCTGTCGTGGCGTGGCAAAATGCAGGAGCGGCACGCCGCTGGCCAGGGAGGAGGCGCGATCACCCGCGCGCGTTGCGCGGCGGCGCCAAGCTGAGCACCTTCCGCGCCTATGCTCGCCTTACGCATTCTCGCCTTCGCCGTCGGGGCATTGCTCGTGCCGGGCGCGCTCATCTCGGCTACGCGTACGTTCGTGTTGGCGCGCGCGGCGCCCGATCCGATCGTGCGCGCGACCTTCATCCTCGTGCGCAAGCTGTTTCGTCTTCGCATTCGATTCCTGAACGACTATGAGGATCGCGATCGGGTGATGGCGCTCTATGCGCCGGCGTCGCTCTTGACGCTCCCGATGGTGTGGCTGACCACCGTGCTGTTCGGCTACACGGGCATGTATTGGGCGCTCGGCATGCCGTCGCTCCGCTCCGCCTTCACCGCCAGCGGCTCATCGCTGCTGACCCTCGGCTTCTCGCCACTGGCGGATTTTCCCGAGACGGTGCTCTCCTTCACCGAAGCGGCGATCGGTTTGGTGCTCATCGCCCTGTTCATTTCCTATCTGCCGACGATGTACGCCGCCTTTTCGCGCCGTGAAGCGATGGTGACGAGGCTCGAGCTGCGAGCGGGGTCGCCGCCGACCGGGCCGGAGTTCTTGCGGCGGCTGAAGCAACTCGAGATGCTCGACGACACCAAGCAGATCTGGGAGCAGTGGGAGTCGTGGTTCGTCGAGCTCGAGGAGACGCACACGTCGCTCGCCGCGCTGCCATTTTTTCGCTCCCCGCAGCCGCAGCGCTCATGGGTCACCGCGGCTGGTGCGGTGCTCGACGCCTGCGTGCTGTCAATGACCGCGCTCGAGCGGCCGCGCGAGCCGCAGGCGGAGCTGTGCGCGCGCGCCGGCGCGGTGACGCTGCAGCACATCGCCGAATACTTTCGCATCGAATTCAATCCGTATCCCACGCCGGACCATCCGATCAGCGTCACGCGCGCCGAATTCGATGCGGCCTGCCACCGGCTGTCGGCTGACGGGCTCCGCATGCGCGAGGATTCCGAGAAGGCCTGGCGTGAATTTTCCGTGTGGCGCGCCCAGTACGACACCGTGCTGCTCGCCCTCGCGGCGCTCACCATGGCGCCCTATGCCCCGTGGTCGTCCGATCGCGCGACCGGAGTTATTCCGGGGCGCCGGCTGACCAACACGCGCGCCGACTCCCTCTGACCACAACATGACCCATCCGCAGATCGATCAAGACGAAGCATCGCAGCTGCGCCGCGACGCGCACCAGGCGATGCTCGACAACGGCTTTCAGCCTGATTTTTCGGCCGACGCGTTGGCCCAGGCGAAGAGCGCGCCGGGCGCGCCACCACTCGCGGCGGGCGCGCGGGATCTGCGCGCGCTGCTCTGGTCGTCGATCGACAACGATGACACGAGAGACCTCGACCAGGTCGAGTACGCGGAGCCTGTGGACGGCGGCACGCGGATTCACATCGGCGTGGCCGACGTCGATACGACCGTCCCGAAAGGCAGCCCGATCGACGAGCACGCATCGGCGAATACGACGTCGGTGTACACGGGCGTCGTCACCTACGCCATGCTCCCTGAGCGCCTGTCGACCGACCTCACCTCGCTCCGCGAGGGCGTCGATCGAGCGGCCATCGTGATCTCGTTCGTCGTCGCGCCGGATGGTACGACGAGCGCGCACGAGGTCTATCGCGCGCTGGTCCACAATCGTGGACAGCTGGCCTACGACTCGACAGGCTCCTGGCTGGAAGGGAAGGGGCCGCCTCCTGCTCAGGTCGCCGGGAGCTCCGAGCTACAGGAGCAATTGCGACTGCAGAACAGCGCGGCGCAGGCGATGCGAAGGCACCGGCACGAAGCGGGCGCGCTCGATCTCGAGACCATCGAGGCCACGCCGGTGATGCGCGGCGGCAAGGTGGTCGAGCTCGCGCTGACGAAAAAAAGCAAGGCGCGCGAGCTGATCGAGGACTTCATGATCGGCGCTAACGGCGCGATGGCGGGCTTTCTCGAGGCGCGCGGGGTGTCGTCCATTCGCCGCGTCGTTCGCACCCCCGAACGTTGGAACCGGATCGCCGCCCTCGCGCTCGCCCTAGGCGACAAGCTCCCCGATGTCGCGGATGCGCGCGCGCTGAACGACTTTCTCGACCGCCGCCGGGCGGTCGACCCCGATCATTTTCCCGATCTCTCGCTCTCGGTGGTGAAGCTGATGGGCCCGGGGGAATACGCGCTCGAGAAGCCGGGTGAGCCAGGGGAAGGGCACTTCGGTCTGGCCGTGCAGGATTACACCCACTCGACCGCGCCCAACCGCCGCTTCGCTGATCTCGTGACCCAGCGACTCGTCAAGGCGGCACTGGCGAACGTGACCGCGCCCTACGCCGATACGGAAATCGCGGACATCGCGCGCCGCTGCACGCTCAAGGAGAGCGACGCCCGCAAGGTCGAACGCCTGATGCGTAAGAAGGCCGCGGCCGCGATGCTCGACGACCAGATCGGCAATAGCTTCGATGCCATCGTCACCGGTGCGAGCGACAAGGGCACGTACGTGCGACTGATCACGCCGCCGGTCGAAGGTCGCGTGGTGCGAAACTACCGCGGTCTCGACGTCGGCGACCGCACGCGGGTGAAGTTGGTAGGGGTGGACCAGCGGAAGGGGTTTATCGATTTTGAGCGAGAGTAGGGTGTCGGTGTGGGGTGTGGTTACGGTGAGATCTTTGAGCTCCCCACGCCCCCCACCGGACACCCCACACCCTGCCTCACGGCTTCCGCCAGGCAAATCCATGCTCCGCCAGCAGGTGATCCGCCTCCTTCGGGCCCCAGGAGCCCACCGGATACGTCGGAAGCTGGCGAGGCGACTGCTCTTCCCAATACTTGAGCAACGGATCGACCACGCGCCAGGCGGCCTCGACCTCATCGCTGCGCGTGAACAGCGTCGCTTCACCGATCATCACGTCGAGTAGCAGCGTCTCGTACGCCGGCGCGGAATGTTCTCCAAAGGCTTCGTTATACGAGAAGTTCATGTCGACCGGCGCGACCTCGACCTCGTTCGTCAACGCGACGGCCGCGCCGGGCACCTTGACCTCGAAGGTGAGTGACACGCCGTCGTTCGGTTGCACGCGCATGACGAGCACGTTTGGCGTCAGCTCCGTCTTCGTGTGGTGTCCGAACATCAAACGGGGCGGCTCGCGGAATTGGATCGCGATCTCCGACACGCGGCTCGCCATCCGCTTGCCCGACCGGAGATAGAAGGGGACCCCCTCCCATCGCCAGTTGTCCACCCACAGTCGCACCGCCGCGTACGTCGGGGTCGTCGAGTTCGGGGCGACACTCTCCTCCTGCCGGTAGCCGGCCACCTTGGTGCCGTCGAGCGTACCGGCTGCGTACTGCGCGCGCACGGTGTCGGTGGGAATCGTGTGCGGCGTGAGCCACCGCACCGACCGCAACACCTTCGCCTTCTCGTCGCGCACAGCGTTGGCGTCCATCGATGCCGGCGCCTCCATCGCGGTGAGCGCGAGCAGCTGCATCAAATGGTTCTGGAACATGTCGCGCACGACGCCCGCTTCCTCGTAGTAGCCGCCGCGTCGCTCCACGCCCACTTCCTCCGCGGCGGTGATCTGCACGTGCGAGATCCATTGCCGGTTCCAGAGCGGCTCGAAGATCGCGTTCGCGAAGCGAAGCACGAGAATGTTCTGAACGGTCTCCTTTCCGAGATAATGATCGATGCGGTAGACCTGCGTTTCGCCGAAGCGCGAGAGCACCAGCGTGTTGAGCGCCTGTGCGGTCTCGAGGCTTCGCCCGAACGGCTTCTCGATCACGATCCGCACCCATGGCCGCTGTTTCGCGTCGGTGATCTTGGGCGCGATGCCGCTCTCTGAGATGTGCGTGAGGATCGGCTCGAACAAGCTAGGCGGCACGGCCAGATAGTAGAGGCGATTGTTCTCCTTCGTCTCCGTGCGCTCGCGCTCGATCTTCTCGATCGCCGATTTGATGGTCTCGTACTGCTCGGGCTTGGTAAAATCGGAGCGGCAGTAGAAGAGCCTCCCCTCGAGCCACGTCCACACGGTCTCGTCGAGCCCGCCCGGAATCTCGTCTGATTCCGCCGCCGCCTTTTTCATCCCGGCGCGAAACGACGCATCGTCCCCTTCGTCGCGGGCCACGCCTAGCATCCGGAAGCCCGGATCGAGCAGCTTCTCGCGCGCCAGCTGGTAGATGGCCGGGAGCAGCTTGCGCCGCGTCAGATCGCCCATGGCGCCCATGGTGATCATGGTGCAGGGATTGGAGCAGGTGTACTTGGCCGGCGATCGCGGCTGCGCGCGCGGCGTGATCGCGATTTGGGGTCCCGTCATGTCGTTTTCACCGCGTGTCCGCCGAATTCATTGCGAAGCGCCGCGATCACCTTGGCTGAATAGGATTCGGGCTGGCGCGAGTTGAGGCGCGCCAGCAGCGAGAGCGTGATCACCGGCGCAGGCACGTTGAGATCGATCGCCTCCTGCACCGTCCAGCGTCCTTCCCCGGAATCCTCGACGTAGCCCTTGAGCGCCTTGAGATCGTTGTCCTTCGAGAAGGCTTCTTCGGCCAGCTCGTTCAGCCACGAGCGCACGACGCTGCCGCGATTCCAGACCGACGCGATCTGATGCATGTCGAGTGGAAAGTGAGTGTTGGCGTGCAGAATCTCGTATCCCTCGCCGTACGCCTGCAGCATCCCGTACTCGATGCCGTTGTGCACCATCTTCACGTAGTGGCCGGCACCCGCCGGCCCGACGTGCGCGAATCCGTTCTCCGGCGCCAGCGTACGGAAGATCGGCTCACAGAGACCGACGGCCTCGTTGGTGCCCCCGACCATCAAGCAGTAGCCGTTGGCCAGGCCCCAAATGCCGCCACTCGTGCCGCAATCGATGAAGGCAATGCCCTTCGCCGCGAGCGCGTCGGCGCGGCGCATCGAGTCCTTGAAGTTCGAGTTGCCGCCGTCGATGATCACGTCGCCTTTCGCGAGATTGGGCAGCAGGGCGTCGATCGTGTCGTCCACCGGCTTTCCCGATGGCACCATGATCCAGACGATACGCGGCCCGCGCAGCGCTGTGGCCACGCCGGTCAGATCCTTCGCGCCCTTTGCGCCCATCGTCTCGTAGCGCGCGATCGCATCCACGCTGCGGTCGAACACGACCAGCGAGTGGCCGCCGCGCATCAAGCGCTCGACCATATTGCCGCCCATGCGACCGAGTCCGATCATTGCGAGCTGCATGTGTCCCTGAAGAAAAGGTTACGCGAGTACTCCGATCGCGCGCAGCTCGGTCGCGAGCTACGCCGCATCGCGAAACAGGATCGCTCGAATGCCGAGCTGCCGTGCCGGCGCACGATTCTGTTCCCTGTCATTGACGAACACGGACGCGCGAGGGTCGGCCTGCGCAATGTTGACCGCCCGTTTGTAGATAATGCTCGCGGGCTGCCGGGAGTTCAGTCAGCATGGCGTGGGGAAGGCTCGTGATCCCATCCGTTTGACCCGAGCACGCCGCCGATGTCGAAGAAGACGTGGCGGACCGAACGCGCCGCGGGATCGATGCCCGTCACGCGCCGATCAAGAGCGCGCGCGCGGGCGCGCCATCCAGTCCGGCCAGTCGCAGCGGCAAACAGATAAACTGATACATGCCGGCCGCCGGCTCGAGCAGCGCCAGTCCCTCGACGATCACCACGCCGGCGCCCAGCAGCGCGCGATGTGTCTTGTGGTGTCCCGAGTGGAACTGCTCGACGCTCAGGTAGTCCACGCCGACCAACTGAACATCGAGACCGACCAAATACTCGGCGCCATCGGGCGCGAGATAGGTGTAGTCCGGCACGAACTCGGCGCGCGACTGCAGCGTCGAGTTGCGCGTCTTGAGCAGCACGCGCCGCTGTCCGGTCAGATCGTGCGCGCGCAGCATCTCTGCCGTCACCGCCATCACGTCGTCCGGAAACTCGAGCAGGATCGCCGAACCGACGAACCGCTCGAGCGGTATCTCATCGATCGTTTGCCCATCGTCGATGAAATGCTTCACCGCATCGACGTGCGTGCCGGTGTGCGACCCGAATGCGAGTGAGGACACGTTCGCCCCCGCTCCCTTTGAGATTGCCTGCTGCGGCGCGATGCGAATCTCGGGATTTCCGGGATAGCATACGCCACCATCGCGAATTGGCATCGACACGTCGTAAATGCGCGGCATGGGGGAAATGTAGGGGCGTCGGGCGTCGGGCGTCAGGAGTCGGGCCTCGGGCGTCGCACGCGGCGTTACATGCATCGACGCGCACCGCCTGACGCGCGACGCGCGACGCCCGACGCCCTCTTCCGCTACTTTCCCTCCATGCCATTCTCAACATTCGGACTCTCGCCCGAGCTCTTGCGCGGGATCAAGGAACAGGGTTTCACTCGCCCGACGCCGATTCAGGAGCAGGCCATTGGGCCGGCGATGGCCGGCAAGGATCTCCTTGCCTGCGCCATGACCGGAAGCGGCAAGACCGCCGCCTTCGTCCTCCCCATCGTCAATCGACTACTCGCCAAGCGGCGCGGTGTCACGCGCGCGCTCATTCTTACACCGACGCGCGAGCTCGCCGCGCAAATCGCCGAGCACCTGAGCGAACTCGCCGTGCACACCCCCGTGCGCGGCATCGCCGTGTTCGGCGGCGTCGGCATGGGGCCGCAGGAGCACGCCTTCCGCTCCGGCGTCGACATCGTGGTCGCGACGCCCGGCCGCCTGCTCGATCACATGCGCCAACCCTATGTGAAGTTCGATCAGCTCGAAGTGCTGGTGCTCGACGAAGCCGACCGCATGCTCGACATGGGCTTTCTCCCAGACATCCGGCGCATTCTCAAGGCGTTACCGGTCAAGCGGCAGACGCTGTTTTTCTCGGCCACGATGCCGGGACCGATCGCGACGCTCGCCAACGAGATGCTGCACCACCCGGTGACGATCAACATGGAGCGCAAGTCGGCGCCCGCGGTCGGCATCACGCAAGCCGTCTATCCGGTACGGCAAGATCTCAAGAGCCAACTGCTCCTCGAGTTGCTCAAGCGCGGCGAGGTGAAGGACGTCATCGTCTTCACCCGCACTAAGCATCGCGCGAACCGGCTGGCCGAGCAGTTGGAGAAGCAGGGCGTGAAGGCGGCGCGCATTCACGGCAATCGGTCCCAGGCGCAGCGCACTGAAGCGCTGGCCGGCTTCAAGTCGGGCCGCTACCGTGTGCTGGTCGCGACCGACATCGTCGCGCGCGGCATCGACATCGAGGAGCTCGGCCACGTGATCAACTTCGACGTGCCCGTGCAGCCGGAAGACTACATCCACCGCGTGGGCCGCACCGCCCGCGCCGAAGCGACCGGCGACGCCTTCACCTTCGTCGCGCCCGAGGAGGCGTCTGAGCTGGCGGCGATCGAGCGAGCGGTCGGCAAGCGTCTGCCGCGCGTGACGCTCGATGGCTTCGAGTACGACCGCCGGACGACCGAGAAGTTCGAGGTGCCGATCGGCGAGCGCATCGCGGCCATCCGTGCGCGCAAAGCCGACGACCGTGCGCGCTCGAAAGCGAAGGCGGATCGAAAGGCGCAGGCGGAGCAGCGCGGCGGGCAGGGAAGCGGCCACGCCAAACCCTCTGGCCACGCGCAAAGCGCCGGTCACTCGCCCGCGAGGCGTGACGATGGGACGCGGCGCTCAAGCGGCCCGGGCGGCTCCGCGTCGAGCGGCGGCTCGCGTGGCGGTTCACGGCGCGGTACGGGTGGCGGTCCGTACCGCGATTGATCTGCGTCGACGCTGCCGGCGCCTGCCGGCGGCGTATGCCGGCTTACGGCGCCGGCGTCAAGCGGCGGAAGAGCTCCGTGACGTCGAACCGAACCGGATCGATTTCGTAGTAGCGATTCTCGAAATAGCGGCCGGTCGTGGGGAAGTACGGCGGCGACTGGTGCGCCATGCACTGATCGTAGATGCGGTTCTCCATGTAGCCTGACCCGCCGGTGCCGGTGAACGTCGCCGAAGCCAGCTTGACGATCACGCCCCCGATCTGGAAGATGCAGCCGCTGCCGACCGAAAAGCCATTGCAGAGCCCGCCGGACTGCGCACCGCTCGCCGTGCCCGCGAAGTTATCGGGGATAAAGGTATTGTTGAGCGCCATCACCACGCCGTGCAGCACAAAATCGCGATTCGCCGACATGAACAACTTGGAGCCGGCGCCCGTCGTACCGTCGGGCGTCTGCGGTGAATTGATCGCGTTGTCGGCGATCGACACGTTGTTGGTGGCGATCACGCCGAGCATGTCCCGGCAGAGCTTGGGAAGCGTCAGCGGGTTGGTCGCGTACGTCAGGTCATCGATGAAGGTGACGGTGCCTCCGGCAAAGAGCGTGACGCGCCCGCGCAACACGCCGCTCACCGCGACGGTTCCGGTGAACGAGATGACACCCTTACTGGACGGATTCGTCGCCCGATCGAGTGGGAACAAGTAGTCGGCGTCGAGGCGGCCGGCCAAATTCGCCTGCACGGTGCCACCGGTTGCCCTCCAGCTCGCCCAGCTTCCGTAGCCCTTCACATAGGGCGTCGCGTTCGGTTCCGTGCCATTGTAGGAGGCGTAGAACGATGTGTCGTTGCCGGGACGCGTGAAGTCGACCAGCGGCGCCAGATGCGGATCACCCGACGGATAGCACCGTGCGCCCGGACGCTGCATGAACTGCTTCAGCGTTGCCGCTCTCCAGTCGGCCACTGCGCCGAGGCTGATGTAGTTGAACTTCAGATCGCTCCCAATGTTGAAGTGAGAGCGCACCGAGTACGGTACGAAGCGCTGCGCAGTGTCGGAGGCGTTCGGCCAGGGGAAGAACGCCCCACACTGGTTCTGCGACACGGCATTGGCATCGCTCCACAGGCCGTAATCCGCCCGCGTGCCGAGCGAAGAGTTGCCGGTCCACACGCGAAAGAAGCCCTCGTCATTCGCCGTCGCCGCCGTGTCGCCGTTGAGATCGATCGCGACGAACTCGATGCGAATTCTCGCCGTGCCTGAACCGCCCGCCGTGGGCGACGTGAACGCGTAGTGCGCGCTGGTCGCGTAGGTGGTCAGGTTGGCCAGCCGGGATACGGGCGGCAGCGACATCGGCGTCTGGTTTTCTTTCGGCGGCTGCTTGGTGAAGACGGCCGACGATTTGTTCACGAAGACACCGGCCGTGCTCACCTCGTCGGTGAACCGCGCGCCGGGAAGAAACGAGCACGCGGTGATGTTGGCGTTCGACCACATTGGGCCGACGATCGCCTCGCCGTTCGCGTAGCAACCACCGGTCGTCTGGTCCTGCCAGTAGATCCAGCGCGCGAAATTTTCTTCCGTCATCTCCAGGCGCCGCACGTAACGCGCACCGCTGGGGTCGCGCGCCTCAGCGACGATGCTGGCGAAATTCCCGTACTGGCCGGTGAAGTTGCCGGTGCGTCCGAGATAGAGATTCACCGTTCCATCGGGGATCGGTAGGCCGTCGGCGCCGGTCAGCTGGGCATTCGACAACAGCGTCGTGTAGCCGCTGTCGGGCATGCTGTGCTGCAGCACCGTGTCGACGTTGAGCCGGCTCTTCCCCTCGGCCAACGCCGCTTCGGCGGAGTAGCGGAAGCCGCGCTCGCTCTCGATGTACTTCGAGAGAATCGCGGCGTTCGACGTCAGGAAGATCGCCGACATGGCGAGCGCGGCGAGCGCGATCGTCATCACGAGGGTGAGGACGAGCGCGGATCCCCGCCGACCGTGCGCGTGGCCGGATGCAGCGCGTCTCGGTGTCATCGCAACCATATTGATTTCTCCAGAAAAACTTCGAAGGCGCCGGCGGCGCCTACTACAAATCGCAGGCAAACTGTTCGTTAGAGGGGGCACATACGGGTAACATTGGGGCGCGCGGCTGTCAACGAACATCCGCGTCCGCAAAGTCCGCCTTGACCTTCGGTTGACCGCGACCCCATCATGCGGCGGTACAACCCTGCGTTCTCGCCTCTGGTCAAGCCTATTATAACGCCCGGCCCCGCGACATGGGGCGTGATCACAGGCGTGCGCAAAGCTAGCGTACTGAGCGTGTAGCGCTCGACCGATTTGCTCGTGCTTTTTTTTCCCCCTCACTAGCAACGTCGCTCGCTATCGGCCTCGGGCCGCGACTGGCCAGCTCAGCTCGACCTGCTCGCCGCGCACGCCGTGCACGCGGTCGTTTAGATGGACCACGATGCAGACATGATTCGGGATGACGCGCACCAGCTCACCGACACGCGGGGTCCAATCCGACTTGCCGAGCTCGAGGATGCCGTGCTCCTCCGACATCGCGCGCACGAACACTTCGGGCCGGCCGAGCAGAGAGCCGAACCCGTCGCCGCCGTCGGCGCGGAGTGGCTCGCGGCCGAGCGCCTTCGCTCCTGCGTCGATCACCGCCTGACCCGTTACGGCTGTGCTCACGACGGTGGCGAGCACGGTCAACGCGCAGTCCGCCCATTCGCAGGCACCGATTTCCGCCGTGGTGCGGTCGTTGTAGACGTAGGTACCCGGGCGCATCTCGGTTAGTCCGGCGATCTCGTGCGAGCGCCATGCGGTGGGGGTCGAGCCACCGCTGACGACCGCCGGCATCACGCCCTCGATGTCGAGCGCCTCCAGCGCCGCCGAGAGATCGGCGTTGAGCAGCTCGAGCGCGTCGTGCTGCGCACCGACGTGCTGTCTCACGTGACCAGGATAGAAGGCGATGCCGGCGTACTCCAGCGGGGCCCTCGCGCGCACCAACTTCGCCAACGCCGCGGCCTGCGCCACCACGGGAACGCCGACGCGATGCATCCCGAAATCCAATTCGATGTACACGCGCACGCGCCGGCCAATCTCGCGCGCCGCCCGGTACACTCCTTCGATCGCCTCCGCTGAATCGAGTGCGACGGTGAGCGTCACGTGCTCGGGCAACGCCATGAGCCGATGGAGCCTCGGCTCGCCCACAGGCGGATACGCGAGCAGCAGATCCCCCGTCGCCTCGCTCATCACTTCGAGCTCCCTCGGCGTCGCGCAGGTGAGCCCGGCGGCGCCACGCTTGACCTGCTCCGCCCCGATGAAGGGCGACTTGTGCGTCTTGACATGCGGCCGAAGCGCCAGCGAATGCTCCTGCGCGTACTTCGCCATGCGATCAAGGTTGCGGCCGAGCACGTCGAGATCGACGAGAGGGGCGGGCGTCTCGAGCTCGGAGATTGGGAACATCGGGAGGCGGGTGTATGGTGTCGGGTGTGATTAGGTCGAGATGTTGGAGCCAACCGCACCCCACACCCAACACCGCACACCTGCTCTCACAGATTCTTCACTTCCGTCACCAGTTTCACCAGACTGGCTTTCGCGTCTCCGAACAGCATCGACGTTTTCTGGTCGTAGAACAGCTCATTCTCGATGCCGGCGAAGCCGGGACTCATGCCGCGCTTGAGCACGATCACGGAGCGCGCCTGATCGGCGTTGAGAATGGGCATGCCGTAGATCGGACTCGTCGTGTCGGCGCGCGCCGCGGGGTTGACGACATCGTTGGCGCCGATGACAAGGGCCACGTCCGCGCGTTGAAATTCCTCGTTGATCTCGTCCATGTCGTATAGCCGGTCGTACGGCACATTCGCCTCGGCCAGCAGCACGTTCATGTGACCGGGCATTCGTCCGGCAACGGGATGAATCGCATAGCGCACTTCGCCGCCGCGCTTCTCGATCAGCTCCGCCAGCTCGCGCACGACGTGCTGCGCCTGCGCGACGGCGAGACCGTAACCGGGCACGACGATCACGTTCGTCGCGTAGCCGAGCTGCATGGCGGCATCCTCGGCGCTCACCGAGCGCACCACCAGTCCTTCGGCGCTCTTGGCGCCGATGGTCACGGGCTGACCACCGAAGGCGCCGAACAGCACGTTGGTGAAGCTGCGGTTCATCGCCTTGCTCATGAGCAGGCTGAGCAGAAAGCCCGACGCACCGTCCAGTGCGCCGCAGATGATCAGTACGTTGTTGCCGAGCGCGAAGCCGGTGGCCGACGACGCGAGTCCCGAGTACGAGTTGAGTAGCGCGACGACCACCGGCATGTCGGCGCCACCGATGGGCAGCACGAACAGCACGCCGAGCACGAGCGCGATGCCGATCATGGCGAAGAAGGCCAGGCGATTCGTCGGATCGTAGATCAGGTAGGAGAGCAGCGCGAGCGCTCCGATGAAGAGCACGATGTTGACGATGTTCTGTCCCTTGAAGGTCATCGGCCGGCCGGGAATGAATTCTTGCAGCTTGCCGAAGGCCATGAAGCTGCCTGTCACGGTCAGCGAGCCGAGCAGCACCTCGAAACCGAGCGCGGCCATTTTGCTCGATGTGACATCCGGGGCAGACAAAAATTCCGCCACGCCGACCAGCGTGGCCGCGAGTGCGGCGAACATCAGCGCGATGGCGATTCGCTGCGGCATCGCCGTCATCGGGACCATGAGCCCGAGCGGAATGCCGATGGCCGTCCCGACGAGCAGCCCGCCGATGATGAAGTCGTAACGCACGATGTCGTGCAGCACGAGTGTGCCGATCACGGCCAGCAGCATGCCGAAGGCGGCCTGCTGCATGCCGCGCCGCGCCGAATCCGGCTTGGTGAGGCTCTTGAGTCCGATGATGAAAAAGATCGACGCGGCGAGATACGTCGCCTGCGTGAAGTACTCGCGACCGCTCACGGCGCGCGCTCGGTCGCGCCCGGCGCCGACGCCGGCTTCTCCGTACGCTTGAACATGCCCAGCATTCGGTCGGTGATGATGAAGCCGCCAACCACGTTGCTCGTGGCCGCAATCACGGCGATCGTGCCGAGGATGGTGCTCGCCCATCCACGATTGGAACCGGCCGCCAGCAGCGATCCGACCAGTGAGATCCCCGAGATCGCGTTCGTGGCCGCCATGAGCGGGGTGTGCAGCAGCGGCGGAATGCGCGTGATGACCTGATAGCCGACGAAAGCAGCCAGGACGAACACGTAGAGCTCGATCATCAGCATTGAGACTCCCCAGAAGCGCAACACGCAGCACGCAACACGCGGCGTTGTTCAAACATTGATGACCATCCCATCGTACACCACCAGCATTCCCTTCGTGATCTCGTCCGCCGTGTCGAGCGTCAGCGAGCCGTCCTTGATGAGATGCTGGAGGAGGGTGAGCACGTTCTTGCTGAACATCTGGCTGGCGTGCAGGGGGACGGTGCTCGGGACGTCGGTGGCGCCGATGATGGTGACGCCGTGGACGTGCACGGTGTGGCCGGCCTGGGTGAGCTCGCAGTTGCCTCCGCCCTCGGCCGCCAGATCGACGATTACCGACCCGGGCCGCATCTCTTTGAGCATCGTTCCGGTGATGAGCACGGGCGCGCGTTTGCCGGGAATCTGCGCGGTCGTGATCACCAGGTCCTGGCTCGGCAAGTGCGCCGCGATCGCGGCCATGGTGCGATGCTGCTCACCGCTCGACTGCTGCTTCGCGTAGCCGCCGCGGTCCTCGGCGCCCTGCTGCACCAACTCGGCCGCCACGAAGGTGGCACCGAGACTCATGACCTGTTCGCGGGCCGCGGGCCGCACGTCGAACGCCGAGACGACCGCGCCGAGCCGGCGTGAGGTGGCGATGGCTTGCAAGCCGGCGACGCCGGCGCCGATGACGAACACACGCGCGGGCGCGATCGAGCCGGCGGCGGTGGTGAGCATGGGAAGGAACTTGCCGAGCGCGCTCGCGCCGATCAGCGCCGCCTTGTAGCCGGCAACGGTGCTCTGGGAGCTCAGGACGTCCATCGACTGGGCGCGGGTGATGCGCGGCACGCGCTCGAGACTGAGGGCATTCACGCCGCGCGCGGCGAGCGCGTCGAGAATCTCGTTATTGGCCGCCGGTTGCAGCAGCGCGATCAGCGTCGTGCCACGCTTCAGCTGCTCGACTTCCGAGAGGAGCGGACGTCGAACCTTCACCACGACGTCGCTGCCTGCGTACGCGGCGGCGCCGCTGTCGGCGAGTGAGGCGCCGGCCTCCGCGTAGGCGGCATCGGGAAATCCGGCGGCGTCCCCGGCGCCATGCTCAACGACGACCTCAGCTCCGCTCTTTTTCAGACGGGCGACGCTTTCTGGCGCGAGCGCCACGCGCCGCTCGCCCGGCGTCACTTCTTTTGGAACGGCAATCCGCATGCGAAACCGGTCGTGGAGGCGTCGTCGTCAGTGTCTGTCGCGCGCGCGAACCTACACGCCGAGCGACGGGTGACGCAAGCGCGCCGGCACGAAGATCGTGGGCGAATTGCTCTCGGTGACGGCGCAGATTCCGCGACTACCCCGCCGGATCGTATTGGTCGTCGCCGAAGGCGAGAATCGGATAAAAAATGAAGGCCAGCAAAGAGAGGCCGACGCCGAATCCGGTGCCGCGGCCAAACTTGCGGGCGACCGCGATGCTCAACATGATCGAAACGATCAGGTTAACGAATGGAATGAACAGCAAGAGCAGCCACCACCACGGCTTTCCGCCGATGCGGCATAGCACGATAAAGTTGTAAAACGGAATGATCGCCGCCCAACCCGGCTCGCCCGCTTTCGTGAACACGATCCACATCGATGCGACCACAATCACGACGAACGCGATCTCACAGACGAGGATGATCAGGCCCGACGAATCCGACGCCGCCGCGAGGGTGAACGCGGCGGGGGTGAACGCAGTGAGGAGCGAAACCATGAGAAGTGTCTCCGAGCGTGGGGGGAGGGAGACTACGGTGGCGCGCGCGGCTGGCGCCGGCGCCACATGCTGGCGCTGATTGGCACGAGACGCAAGGGCGCACGAAGCTAATCCTAGGCGCCGTAGGAGTTTCGCCCGGGCAATGGCGATCGTCCTAGGTGGAGCGAAGAAACCGAGCGGGCCTGCCGCGCTTCGCTATTACTGATACTCTTTCCTTCCATGCGCACTGTCATTCTCGCGGGTGGCTACGGCACGCGTCTCTCCGAGGAGACCGCGCTCAAGCCCAAGCCGATGATCGAGGTCGGCGGGCGCCCGATGCTCTGGCACATCATGAGCGGCTACGCCGCTCAGGGATTCACCGAGTTCGTCGTCGCGCTCGGCTACAAGGCCGAAGTGGTGCGCAGCTACTTCCTCAACTATCACGCGATCTCACGCAACCTATCCGTGTGTCTGAGCGACGGTTCGGTGTCGACCCATGGCGACGTCGCCGAGAACTGGCACCTTCATTTGATCGACACCGGTGTGCAGACGGCGACCGGCGGCCGGATCAAGCGGCTGCGCGAGTGGTTGGGTGGAGAGCGCTTCATGCTGACGTACGGCGATGGCGTCTGCGACGTCGATTTGCAGAAGCTCCTCGCCTTTCACGAGGCGCATGGCAAGCTCGCCACCGTCACGGCGGTGCGTCCTCCTGCCCGGTTCGGTGGGCTGCGGTTGGGCCACAGCGACGAGGTGGTCGAGTTCGAGGAGAAACCGCAGGTCGGAGAGGGATGGATCAACGGCGGATTTTTCGTGCTGGAACCCGAAGTGCTCGACTTCATCGAGGGCGATGAAACGCTCTGGGAGCGTGGTCCCTTGGAGGCGCTCGCCGCCAAAGGTGAGCTGCGGGCGTTTCGCCACGAAGGGTTCTGGCAGTGCATGGACACCGTTCGGGATCTCCGGCTGCTGGAGACGTTGTGGGCCGAAGGAAACGCGCCCTGGAAAGTCTGGAAATGAGCGACGCGTTCTGGCGTGACCGTCCGGTGTTCGTGACCGGGGGAACGGGGCTGCTCGGGAGCTGGCTGTTGCGGCGCCTCGTCGACCATGGCGCGGACGTGGTTTGCCTCGTGCGCGATTGGGTTCCGCAGAGTGAAGCAGTGCGGTCGGGTGTGCTGGAGCGGGTGCGTGTCGTGCGCGGCGACGTGCGCGACCAGGCGCTGCTCGAGCGATCGCTCGGAGAGTACGAGATCGATTCCGTGTTGCATCTGGCGGCGCAGACGATCGTCGGCGTCGCGAACCGCAATCCTGTATCGACGTTCGAGACGAACATCGGCGGGACGTGGGCGTTGCTGGAAGCCGCACGCCGGTCGCCGCTCGTCAAGTCGATCGTCATCGCGTCGTCGGACAAAGCGTACGGCGATCACGAGCGGCTGCCGTATGAGGAGTCCGCTGCGTTGCAGGGCGCGCATCCCTACGACGTGAGCAAGTCTTGCGCGGACCTCATCTCGCACGCGTACGCCGTGAGTTACGGGCTGCCGGTGGCGGTGACACGCTGCGGCAACTTTTATGGCGGCGGCGATCTCAACTGGAACAGGCTCATCCCCGGCACGATACGATCCGTCCTGCGCAACGCGCGCCCCGTGATCCGGTCGGACGGCAAGAGCATTCGCGATTATCTCTACGTCGAGGACGGCGCCGACGCCTATCTCCATCTGGCGCGCGCGCTGCGCGAGCGTCCGGAGCTGGCCGGGGAAGCGTTCAATTTCTCGACCGAGCAGCAGCTGACGGTGCTGGACGTGACGCAACGCGTGCTGCAGGCGATGGGATCGCCGCTCGAGCCCGATGTGCGCAACGAGGCGGAGAACGAGATTCGCCATCAATACCTCTCCGCCGCGAAAGCGCGGACGCGCCTCGGGTGGACGCCGCGCTACACGATCGACGATGGACTTGGCCTCACGATCGACTGGTATCGGGAGTACTTCACCGGTGCCGCGTAGTGCCGACCAGATTCGCGCGGAGATTGCGACGCTGGTGAGCGAGTACCACGCGGCCGCGTTTCCGGAGCAAGAGTTCGAGCCCGGTGTCACGCCGGTGCCCGTATCGGGGAAGGTGTTCGGTCCGCCGGAGCTCCAGCATCTCGTGGACGCCGGCCTCGATTTCTGGCTCACCACCGGACGGTTCGCTGCCGAGTTCGAGCGCGCGTTCGCGCGCGCATGCGGAGTGCGGCACGCGTTGCTTGTGAACTCCGGATCGTCGGCGAACCTCCTCGCGCTGAGCTGTCTCACGTCGCCCTCGCTCGGCGACAAGCGGCTGCAGCCCGGTGATGAGGTGATCACCGTCGCCGCGGGATTTCCGACGACGGTCAATCCGATTCTTCAAAACGGTCTCGTCCCGGTGTTTCTCGACGTCACGCTGCCGACGTACGACGTCGACACGCGCATGCTCGAGGAAGCGGTCAGCTCGCGGACGCGGGCGATCATGCTGGCGCACACGCTCGGCAATCCGTTCGACCTCGGCGCGGTCTCGGAGCTGGCGCGGAAGCACGGGCTCTGGTTGATCGAGGATTGCTGTGACGCGGTGGGCGCGACCTACGACGGTAAGCACGTCGGAACCTTCGGCGATGTGGCGACGACGAGCTTTTATCCGGCGCACCACATCACGATGGGCGAGGGCGGGGCGGTGCTCACGCGCAGCTCCGCGGTGAAGAAGCTGATCGAGTCGTTTCGTGATTGGGGGCGCGACTGCTGGTGCGATCCGGGCAAGGAAAATACCTGCGGCAAGCGCTTCGATTGGCAGCTCGGCGATCTCCCGCACGGGTACGACCACAAGTACACGTACACCCACATCGGCTACAACCTCAAGGCGACGGACATGCAGGCGGCCGTCGGCTGCGCGCAGCTCGCGCGGCTGCCCGAGTTCGTCGCGGCGCGCCGGCACAACTGGTCGTATCTCCGCACGGCGCTGGACGATCTCAACGACGTGCTCATTCTCCCCGAGCCGACGCCGAACGCCGAGCCGAGCTGGTTCGGCTTCGCCCTCACGGTGCGGCCCGATGCGCCCTTCGATCGCGGCGCGCTCATCAAGCACCTCGAGGAGCGGAAAATCGCGACACGACTCCTCTTCGGAGGCAACCTCACGCGCCAGCCGGCGTATCGCGACTCGCGCTATCGTGTCGTCGGTGAACTCACCAACAGCGATCTGATCATGCGCGGCACGTTGTGGGTCGGAGTGTTTCCGGGATTGACCGAGCCGATGCTCGAGTACGTCGCCAGCTCGATCCGGCAGTTCTGCCGGGTGACGTCGCATGTCTGACGGCGCGTGGCTGCTCCCGGCATTCGCCGACCTCCGATGAGCATCGGAGCCGGATCGTCATGACGCTCGAGGAGAGCCACATCCGCATCGGCGACCGGCGCATCGGTCCGGGCGAGCCCGTGTACATCATTGCCGAAGCGGGGATCAACCACAACGGCGACCTCCGGATCGCCAAGCAGCTGGTCGACGCGGCGCTCGAAGCCGGCGCGGATGCCGTGAAGTTTCAGAAGCGCAAGCTGAGCGAAGTGTACCAGCAGGCGATTCTCGATCAGCCGAGACATGGCGAGCAGGGTTTGCAGTACATCGTACCGCTGCTGATCGAGTTCGAGCTGTCCGACCGCGAATTCGCCGACGTGCACGCATACGCGCGCGAGCGCGGCATCACCTTCCTGTGTACGCCGTGGGATGCATCGAGCCTCGACTTCCTCGAGACGCTCGGCCTGCCGGCCTACAAGATCGGTTCGCCCGACATGACGAACTTGCCGCTCATTGGCCGGGTGATCGCGACGAAGAAGCCGATGCTCATGTCGACGGGCATGTCGACCGAGAACGAGATTCGGCAAACGCTCGCGTTCGTGGCGGAGCGCACCGATCAGTGCGCGCTCTTTCATTGCGTGAGCGCGTATCCGGTCGATCCCGACGAGGTCAACCTTCGCTTCATGCAGCGTCTTCGGGAGTGGACCGGTTGGCCCGTGGGCTATTCGGGACACGACACCGGCATCGCCATCTCACTCGCCGCCGTCGCGATGGGGGCGCGGCTGCTCGAGAAGCACATCACGATCGACCGGGGTATGCGCGGGCCCGACCACACGACGAGCCTCGATCCCCAGACGTTTGCCGAGCAGGTGCGTGCGGTTCGCGAAGTGGAACTCGCGCTCGGCGTCGCCCATCGTTGGATCACCCGCGGGGAGACGCTCAACCGGCGCACGCTGGCGAAGAGTCTGGTGGCGCGCGACGACATCGCCGCCGGCGTACCGATCACCCTCGAGATGATCACCGCCAAAAGTCCCGGCATGGGGATCTCGCCCCAGCGCATGGATGAATTGGTCGGCCGATCGCTACGGCGCGCGGTGAAACGGGATGAACCGTTCGTCGAGGGGGATTTGCAGAAGACGGCGACCCCGGCGCGCCGCACGATCGACATCGGTACGCCCTGGGGCATCGTCGCCCGCTTCACGGACCTCGAGCCGCTGCTCGACCGATTCGGATCGGCGGGTATGTCGTTCATCGAATTTCACGTCAGCGACCGCGACCTCGATGAAGGACCGGGCGGTCTGGCGCGCGCCCGCTATCCGTTCGGCTTCGTGGTACACGCGCCGGAATATTGTTACGACAAATTGATCGACCTCTGCGCGGAAAATGCCGAGCAGCGGGCTCTGTCCGTGGCGCGCATCCAAAAGACGATCGACCTCACGCGCTCGCTAGCTTCGCGCTTCGAGCCGATGGGCCCGCGCGGGCCCAAGATCGTCATCCATGCCGGCGGCATGTCGCGCACGCGAACGCACTACGATCGTGACGCCGCATCCGACCGCCTGCTTGGCGCGCTACGCACGCTCGATCACGACGGGGTCGATCTCTTGCTCGAGAACCTCCCGCCGTATCCCTGGTACTTCGGCGGCAAGTGGTTCGGATTCATCTTGACCGACGCCGACAACACCGAGATGCTCTGCCGCGAATCCGGTCTCGGCCTCTGCTTCGACACCTCGCATGGCGCGCTCGAGTGCAACCGCACCGGCGCGAGCCTGAGCGAGTTCGCGCGCAGGGTCGCGCCGCATATCCGACATCTCCACGTGTCGGATGGCGCGGGCACCGGCGGTGAAGGGCTTCAGATCGCCGAGGGCGACGTGAATTTTGTCGAGCTGCTGCCGTCGCTCCTCGAGACGCGCCCGACGCTGATTCCCGAGATCTGGATGGGGCATCTGCAAAACGGGAAGGGATTCGAAGAAGCGCTGAGCCATCTGTCCGACCTGGTGTGGGCGGGCGGCGTGCTCGGACGGCCGGCGACCCGCGGGCCAAAACCCGAGTTGGCGGCGCTCTCGGTCGCCGCGGACGCGACGGTGTTCGCGGCGCTCCAGACGATCGACGCCAATCACATGGGCATCGCGTTCGTACTCGACGCCGCCGGCGTCTGCGTGGGCGTCGTGACCGACGGAGACATTCGCCATGGATTCGTTCGCGGCAAAAATCTCCACACCGCGGTGCAGGATGTGATGACGACGCAATTCGTCTCGGCGCGTGATACGATGACGGCAGCGGAGATCGCGGCGCGTTTGCCCGGCCGCACGCGCGTTTTGCCCGTGCTCGATGCCGCCGGACGGCTAGTCGATTTCGCGTCGGAGCTTCACGTGCCGACCACGACCGGATCGCAGCGCGCTCAGCCGCGGTCCACCAGCGCCGCTCGATGAGCTCGACGCCGGCATGATCAAGCTCTCCGACTACGTGATTCAGTTCATCGCCGAGCAGGGTGTTCGCCACATCTTCATGGTGACGGGTGGCGGCGCAATGCACCTCAACGATTCGATCGGCCGCAACGGCTCGATCGAGTACGTCTGCAACTTGCACGAGCAGGCCAGCGCCATGGCCGCCGAGACGTACGGCAAAGTCACCGGCAACTTGGGCGTCGTCTGCGTCACCACGGGACCTGGCGGGACCAACGCGATCACCGGCGTCGCCGGCGCTTGGCTCGACTCGACGCCCATGCTCGTCGTGTCGGGGCAAGTCAAACGCGCGGATCTCAAGGGCGACACCGGCGTGCGGCAGATGGGTGTGCAGGAAGTCGACATCGTGTCGGTCGTCGCGCCGCTTACCAAATACGCGGTGACGGTGATGGATCCTTCATCGATCCGCTACCACATGGAGCGCGCCGTCCATCTCGCTCGTTCGGGGCGTCCTGGCCCCGTATGGGTCGATCTTCCGCTCGACGTGCAAGGCGCGATGATCGATGAGACGACCCTTCGCGCCTTCGACCCCGCCGAGCTCGCCGATGCGACAATGGCCCCGCTCCGCGGACAACCGCTGCGCGACGCCGTCCGCCGTTCGATCGAAATGCTGAATGCCGCCGAGCGGCCCGTGCTGCTCATCGGCAACGGCATCCGGCTCGCACGCGGCGAAGCGGAAATGGCGGAGGTCATCGCCGCGCTCGGCGTTCCCGTGTTGACCACCTGGCTCACGCACGATCTAATACCGGATGATCATCCGCTCTTCGCGGGGCGGCCGGGCCCTGTGGCGCCGCGCGGCGCCAATTTTTCGCTACAGAATTCCGACTGGATGCTCAGCATCGGCGCGCGCCTCGATCTCGTCGTGACCGGATACGCGCCCGCGCAATTCGCGCGCGCGGCCAACAAGATCATGGTCGACGTCGATCCAGCCGAGCTGCGCAAGATGGGCGACACGATCACGCTGCCCGTGCGCGCCGACGCCAAAGCGTTCATGCGGGAAATGATCGCGCAGCGCGCAGCCATCCAGCCTCGGGATCGTTCGGCCTGGGTGCGGCGCTGCTTGGAATGGAAGGCAAAGTACCCGATCGTGCTCCGTGAGTACCGCGAGCTGCCGGACCGCGTCAGCACCTATGTGTTCACCGACATCCTGTCCAACGCGATGGCTGACGGCGATGTGATCGTGTCAGGAAGCTCGGGCGCGGGAATCGAAATTTTTCTGCTGGTCTTGCGCGTCAAGCCGCGGCAACGGGTGTTGATCACCACCGCGCTCGGCGCCATGGGCTATGGCGTACCGGCGACGATCGGTGCCTGTCTCGCCAGTGGGCGCCACCGCACCATCTGCGTCGATGGAGACGGCGGGCTCCACATGAATTCGCAGGAGCTCGAGACTATTCGCCGGCTTGGTCTCCCGATCAAGCTCTTCGTGCTGAGCAACGAGGGCTACGCGTCCATACGCACCTCGCAACTGCGCTATTTCGGCGCGCTTGCCGGCGCCGACGCCACCAGCGGCGTGACGTTGCCTCCCCTCGCGAAGCTGGCCGAGGCGTATGGACTGGGCTACGCGCGCATCGACAACCAGTGCAACCTGCGCGAGCAAATCGACGCCGTGCTCGCCTCGGCCGGCCCGGTGATCTGCGAGGTGATGACGCCGGCCGATCAGCCGCGGGCGCCGAGCTTGGCGAGCATGCGCAAGCCGGACGGCTCGATGGTCTCCAAGCCGCTCGAAGACCTGTGGCCGTTTCTGGACCGGGAAGAATTTCTATCGAACATGATCGTGGCTCCGCTTCCCGAATGACGGCTGGACCGGAGCGGCCGCTACGCGTCCTCATGCTTGGACTTGGCTCGGCCGGCCAACGGCATGCGAGAAACCTGCGCACCATTCTCGGAGACGACGTCGAGTTGCTGGCGTGCCGCTCGCGCGGCCTCCGCCGGGTGATCGGGGATCGCGCGCAGGTCGAGGAGGATGCGGATCTCGAGCGCGAGTACGGGCTCACCGTGTTCGCCGATCTGAATGCCGCGCTCGCTCGCGAGCCAGACGCGGCGGTGATCGCGACGCCAAGCAGTCTGCACGTGCCGGCCGCGCTCACCTGCGCGCGCGCTGGATGTCACCTGTTCATCGAGAAGCCACTTTCCGACTCGCTCGATGGAGTGGCCGAGCTGATGGCCGAGGTCGCGCGGCGTGAAGTAGTCGCAGCGATCGGCTGTCAGATGCGATTCCATCCCTGCCTCGAACGCGCCGCACGTGCGCTACGCGACGGCGCAATCGGCCGGGTGGTCGCGATGCGCGTCATGATCGGTGAGTATCTACCGGGCTGGCATCCGTACGAGGATTACCGCGAATCGTACGCGGCGCGGCGCGATCTCGGCGGCGGAGTCGTGCTGACGCTCATTCACGAGCTCGACTACGCGCAGTGGCTTGCCGGGATGCCGACCGAACTGTTCGCCCTCGGAGGCCACTGGAGCCCGCTCGAGATCGATGTCGAGGATGTGGCGAGCGTGCTGATGCGCTGTGTCGGCGCGGATGGCAATTCGATCGCGGTGCACGTGCAGATGGATTACGTGCAGCACCCTCCAGTGCGCACGTGCAACATCGTCGGCACCGAGGGAAGGATCGCGATCGACCTGCGCGCCAACACGTTTGTCCTGCATTCATCCGGCGGCGCCTCGGCCGATGAGCATGCCTTTCCGGACTTCGAGCGCAACGAAATGTTCGTCGCGGAGATGCGACACTTTCTCGGGGCGGTCGCGGGAAAGCACGCACCGGCCGTGTCGCTGCGCGACGCGTCCGACACACTACGAATCGCGTTGGCCGCGAAGGAATCCATGCGAACGGGCACCGTCGTGCATCTCACATGAGCACGCCTCCATCGGATCTGTTCGATCTCAGCGAGCGCGTCTTCGTCATTACCGGCGGGGGCGGGCTTCTCGGCGCCAAGCACACCGAGGCGATCGCCGGCGCCCGCGGCGTGCCGGTGGTGGTCGACATCAAGCGCGACGCGGCCGAGGGCGTCGCGGCGGATGTTGGGTCGCGCTTTGGAATCGATGCCCTCGCGCTGCAATGCGATATCACGAAGCCCGACGCCGTCGAGTCGGTGTTGGCGAGCGTCCTCGAGCGGTTCGGCCGGGTCGATGGCCTGATCAACAACGCGGCCAACAACCCGAAGGTCGAGGATGCGGCGAGCCAGGCGTTCTCCCGGCTCGAGCGGTTTCCGTTGCAGCAGTGGCACGATGATCTTGCCGTCGGTTTGACCGGCGCGTTTCTCTGCTCGCAGATCATTGGACGCGAGCTCGCGCGCCGTGGACGCGGCGTGATCGTCAACATCTCTTCGGAGTACGGCCTGATCGCGCCCGACCAGCGGCTGTACCACCAGCCGGGCGTCCCCGACGATCAGCAACCGGTGAAGCCGATCACGTACACGGTGGTGAAGAGCGGGCTCGTCGGCATGACTAAATATCTGGCGACCTATTGGGCCGACCGGGGCGTACGCGTCAACGCGATCACTGTCGGGGGCGTCGAGAACGGGCAGCCCGAGGAATTCGTTCAGCGCGCCTCGCGGCTGGTTCCACTCGGCCGCATGGCCCGGCCGGATGAATACATGGGGAGCATTGTCTTCCTCTGCTCTGATGCATCGTCCTTCATGACCGGAGCGAATCTGGTGGTGGACGGGGGCAAGAGCACGTGGTGAGCGACGCTGTGGCCGATGTGGATCGTTTGTTGACTGAAGACATCGACGCATGCAGAAGCCGTGAAGCGACGGCGTTTGACGCGATCGCCGGATCGGACGGTGATGCGATCGTGCTGTTCGGCGCCGGAGGCCTCGGTCGACGAACCGCGGCGGCGTTGCGGGCCATGGGCATCGCGCCGCTCGCGTTCGCGGACAACAGCGCGCCGCGTTGGAACACGCTGATCGACGGCGTGGAGGTGCTCTCGCCGGCGAACGCCGCCGCGCGCTTCGGATCGAGCGCGACGTTCGTCATCACCATTTGGGGCGCAGGGAGTCCGCATCGGATGGCGGACTCACTGACCCAGCTCGCGCAGCTCGGCGTCACCCGCGCGTGCACCTTCGCGCCGCTGTACTGGAAGCTCGGTGCCGCGGCCATTCCGTACTACGGTATCGATCTCCCGCACCACGTTCTCGAGCAGAAGGCCGACGTCCGTCGTGCCATGTCCTTGATGCATGACGAGCGTTCGCGTGCCGAGTTCGCCGCACAGCTCAGGATGCGTCTGCATGGCGATTTCGACGGATTGTCGGCGCGCGTCGCGGACACGCAGTACTTCCCGTCCGACGTCTATGGCGCGCGGGATGACGAGCGCGTCGTCGACTGTGGGGCTTTCGATGGCGATACACTGCTGAGCTTTCTGCGTGAGCGACACGGCCGATTCTCGAAGTACGTCGCGCTCGAGCCCGATCCGGTCAGCCTGCGCGCGTTGCGGGGAGCGGTCGGCAAACTCGATGAACAGCTTCGCGCGCGAGTGACGCTCGTCCCGCTCGCCGCCTACTCGAGCCGCACCACCTTGCATCTCTCGGCCACCGGAACGGCGGCATCGAATTTCACGACGAGCGGAGACCCACTGGCCGTGTCGATCGAGTGCGCACCACTCGATGAGATCGCGGAGGCGGGCGACGCCACCTTCATCAAAATGGACATCGAGGGCGCCGAGCTCCATGCAATGGCGGGCGCGCGACAGCTGATTGCGCGCGAACGACCGGTGCTCGCCATCTCGGCGTATCACGTTCAGGATCATTTGTGGCGCGTGCCACTGGCGATCCAGTCGATGTATGCGGGCTACCGGCTCTTTCTTCGCCCGCACAACGAGCAGGGATGGGACCTCGTTTGCTACGCCGTGCCAAGCGAGCGGCTCGTGAGCCCGGGAAGCGCTCGTGACTGAGTCGACGGTGGCGAACCGCCCCTGTCCGGTGTGCCAAGGGCGCGACGTTCGGGTGCTGTTCCGCCAGCGGTTCGAGGCGGTGCCGGGCGCCAGTCTGCATGAAGGGTACGGTGTCGTCATCTGCGCGGCATGCGGCTGCGGCTATGCTGATGGAATCCCCGAGCAACCGGCGTTCGACGCGTACTACCGCGATCTGTCGAAGTACGAATACCACCAACGCGATGGCGAAGAATCGGCGTTCGACCGCTCGCGGCTCGAGATCATCGCGTCGATCATTCACGCGCACGTACCGGCGCCCGCAACGCGCGTGCTCGATGTCGGGTGTTCGAACGGCTCGTTGCTCTCGGCCCTCCGTGTACGTGGCTTCGATGACGTGACGGGACTCGATCCGGCACCTGCCTGCGCCGTCGCGGCGCGCCGGCTCTACGATCTTCGCGTACTCACCGGCACCATCGCGGACCTGCCGGCGCTCGACGAGCGATTCGATCTGGTGATTCTCGTCGGCGTGCTCGAGCACGTTCGCGAGCTACGCGAAGCGCTTCGACTGATTCGCGGCGTGATGAATCCGGGCGGCCGCATGTACGTCGAAGTACCCGATGCGCTCGCCTTCACCGATTGGACCAACGCGCCGTTTCAGGATTTCAGCACTGAGCACATCAACTTCTTCTCGCCGCTGTCGCTGCGGAACGTGATGGCGGTTGCCGGATGCGCCGAGCTGCTCTCCGAACAGAATCATCGTGAGCAAAGCTTCGGGACTACGATGTCGAACGTCTCGGCGATCTTTCAACTCGCGTCAGGGGCTGAGCAGCAGCTCGAGCCGGATCGCGCGTCGGAGCCCGCGCTGCGGCGCTACATCGAAGCCAGCGAGAAGATGGAGAACGGTCTCCGCCGCACGATGGCCGAGCTGGCCGAGACAAAGCGCCCGATCCTCGTCTGGGGAGTCGGCACCCACACGCAACGCTTGCTGGCGACGACGGCGCTGGCCGAGGCGAACATCGTGGCCTTCATCGACTCGAATGTGAAATTCCATGGTCGCGCACTGCGCGGCGTGCCGATCGTGTCGCCCGACGCGCTCTACGCGCACCCGGAACCGATCCTCATCGCGTCGCACGTCTTTCAACAGGAGATCGAGTCGCAGATTCGGTCCGCGCTGCGGCTGCCGAACGAGATCATTCGGCTCTACGAGGTTCACGATCAGCGTTAGGGATGAGGGGACCGTCCAACGGCATGCTCGCTCGATGTCGCGCAGGATTCGACGTCGTTGGCGGGCAGGCTGCGCAGCCGCATGCAGTACACCGTCACCCGCGCACCACCGCGCTCGTAACGCGTCGTGCGCACGTCCTCGTACCGTTGGCGCAGCGCGGCGAGCGACGAATCGTTCCGCGCGAACGGATACGCCAGGTAGTAGATCAGCGCCGGCGACGGCGGCCGGTTCAGCACCCATTCCGGCAGCCGGTAGTATGGGTGCACCGTATTCGCGTTGTGCAGCGTCGCCGCATACGTCCGGCTGTCGAGCTGGAGCGTCGTGAACCAATTGGTCACCGGATGCATGACGATCACGGTGCTCGCGGTCGGCCGAATGTCCGCGAAGGCGTCGCTCTGCGCGCGGGCCAGTCCGACGAACTGGAGGTTGTACGCCAGTTGATCGCGGCCAAATCCGCAGCATTCGTTGGTCTTGGATGTCATGTGCAGGAAGTCGCGCGAGCCACCGTCGAATGTGCCGAGTATACGCCGAGAAATCGGATCGTCCGTGCGAACGATCGACCAGGCGAGGAGCGCCGGCACGATGGCCAACACAAGCACACGCGCTCGCGCCGGCCTGACGCTACGCAACGTCGCCGCGTAGAACGCGACGAGCAGCAGCGGGTAGACGGGCAGCATGTAGCGCGCGTTGACATAGGTGAGGTAGCGCGTCACGGCGACGACGGTCAGCGCCGCGAGGATCGTCAAGAACGGCAGCCACCGGGCGTCCGACCCGGCAACGACTCGCCGTGGTGCGGCGACGGCCAACCGCGCGGCTCCGATGGCGGCATCGATCGCGATCACGGTGCTCGGCACCCAAAGGAAATTCGCGACGAAGATCAGCGTCAAATAGACGAGCAAGATCGGATCGAGTAGCCGAATCGTGAGAAACTGATCGACCAGCGACGGCCGTGGCGTCTCGACGTCGGGCGACGCCCAGAGCGCCGGCATCTCGATCATCGTGACCGCCATCAAATAGAACACGAACAGCAGCAGCGGCAGGAGCGCCGGAAGCCATGTCCGCACTCTTGCGACCTTTTCCATCCGGCTCAAGGGCGCGCGGAGAATCATCATCGCCACATACAGCCCGACGAGCAGCCCGTACAGCATCGCGCCTGTCTCCTTCGAGAACACCAGCAACGTGCCGGCGGCCGCGAGCATCGCTACACGCTCTTCGACCACGGCCCAGATGCAGCACAAAAAGAACACCAGCACGCCGAGATCGAGATTCGGCTGCACAATGGCCGCCAGCACCACGGGATTGACCGCCAGCGCGAGCAACACCATGCCGCGCTCCAGCGATCGATCTTCGTCGGGAAAGCATCGCAAGAGAATGCGATGGAATGCGAACAGGCCGAGCGTCGCCAACGCGCAATCCACGGCCAGCATGATCGGACGACTGTAGGGTGCGATCGATTGAAAGAGCGCGTGGATGCCGATGTACGCGATGCCAGGGTGGTTGGCGCATCGCAGCGCGCCGATCTTCCCGAGGGCGGTGTACACGATGCAGTTCGCGTACACGCGTCCGTCCCACATGGGAACGAAGTCCGCGTAGAGCACGAGGATGGCAACGGGCACCAGCAGCGCGGCTCCGACTATCACCCGAGGGAGCCATCTCGGCAGCGAGCGCCCGCCGCTCGGCGCGTCGCCGGTCGGCGCCGTCGATGACTCCAACACTAGGCGTGGCTCGCCCACCCTCTGGTCCGGTTCATGACACCTGAGAGACGCTCGGGCGCCGCGTCGGTTTCTAGCGGCGCGGGTCCGATGCCCTAGGCGAGGGTATCCAGGTACTCGAACAGCTTCGGATGGATGTCCCGCGCGCGCTGCTCGCTGATTTTCCGGCAATGCGTGCCGAGATACTCCGCCTCGAAAAACGTCGGCGTGACCGGCCCGTTCGGTGTCTGGCACTCCTCGTCGGCGCAGACAGCGCGAAACAGCACGTTGCCATCCTTAATCACCAGCTCGTTCGTGAAATGGACCGCGATCACATTGCCAGCGGTCTGCTGAAACGCCTGATCCTCATATTCTTCAAAAAACGTGTATTTCATTCGCCCCGCTCCCCCACTCGATTCGGGATCACCGCTCCACTGCATTGCTCTATTGCAGACGGCGCGCCGCGGCGTTGGTTCGCGCGATTTTCGTGAGTTTTGTGACAACGCGCGGTGTCATGCCGAATCGCTGTCACGAAGACGTAATCCACCGCGCATCCATTGCTAATCCTGGCCTCCGCGTCGCCTAATCAAACCGAGAGCGACCCCTCATGCGGCATCGCTATCGTGCGCTCAGTCGGTTGGCGCAACAGCGATACCTTCGCGGAGGGGAACATGTTCACGGATTTGATGGAGTCGCGCCCACAGCGCGATCGGAGCAAGGGCGGGGCAGCCGCGAGCATCGTGGTGCATACGTGCGTGACGCTGCTACTGGTGGTCGCGACGACGGGCGGCACCCCGCCGCCTCGAGTGGGTGAACGCGAGGTCAGGCTGCCAATGCCTGCGCCATCGCCGGCATCTGTTGTCGAGCACCACAGCACGGTGACCACCAACTCGAACAGAACCGATGCCTCCCCGCCACGACCGATACTCGTGCCGCCAACCATCAACCCGGTGGGCATTCCGCCGATCGACGTGACCGCGAAGGTGGTTGATCCGGACGAATTTCGGCGAGCGGGCACGCCCACGCCTGGATCCGCGAACAGCCCACTGTCAGGCTCGCCCGGGGACACGTACTCGCAGGAGTACGTCGAGCGCATGGCAGTGCCGTCGGCCTCGAACGCGCCGCCGCGCTATCCTGAAATGCTGCGGGCGTCCGCACTCGAGGGCCACGTCGACCTGCTGTTCGTCGTCGACACGCTCGGCCGCGTCGAGCCGGCCAGCATCGAGCCGCTCAACTCGACGAACGATCTCTTCACCAGCGCCGCACGCGAGGCGCTGCTCCGTTGGCACTTCTCGCCCGCCGAGGTGCGATCGCGCAAGGTGCGCGTACGCATGCAACAGCCCTTCGTCTTCACCATCACGCGCTGAGGCAACCAATGAAATCGCCCGCCACCCTCGAACGGGTGGCGGGCGATTGTTGCGTTCCGCGATGGGCGAGGGTGGCGCTACGAGTTGCGCGCGACCGTCTCTTCGGCCACGACGTGCTTCTTGCGCTTGTCCAGGAAAAACGTCAACGGAATCAGAAACAGCGGCGTCAGAAACATGCCGAGCAGCGAGTTGATCCAGATCAGCCCGACGTAGAACGCCCCGAGCCCGAGGCTCACCCAGATCACGCCAACCGGTCCATGAGTTTCCACGACATCCTCATCGAGAGGGGTTGATTCGATCGGGAATGTATTGTGACTGGCATCGCCTGACCAGTCTCGGCGCCGCTTAGCTTTCGATCGTGTCCTCCGATGATGCCGTGCTGCGGGCCGTGCAAAGCGCATCGGCCGAGCCGTTGGTTCTCGCCGTCTCCGGTGGCCGAGACTCCATGGTCTTGCTCGATGCGTGCGCCCGCGTCGCGCGGAGCGCCATCGTCACCGTCGCGACGTTCGATCACGGCACCGGGGTGGCGGCCACCAAAGCCGCCTCGCTCGTCGAGCGCTGTGCGCACGAGCGAGACTTGCCGTGCTCCATCGGCCGCGCTGCCTCTGGGCTGCGAGGCGAGGCCGAGTGGCGAGCGGCGCGATGGAAGTTCTTGCGCGGAGTTGCGTCCGGCGCGTTCATCGCGACCGCGCACACGCGCGATGATCAGATCGAGACGGTGCTCATGCGCGAGCTGCGAGGCGCGCGCGCGCGCGGGCTCGCCGGCCTCGCCGCGCCATCATCGGATGTCGTGCGTCCATTCCTTCGACTCGCCCGCGACGATCTCGCCGGATATGCCCTGCGCAACGGCATCGAATGGGTCCATGATCCGTCCAACGATGCGCTCCGGCATCTGCGAAACCGCGTTCGGCATCAGATTCTGCCGCCGTTGTTGACCGCGGCGCCGTCGCTTGGCGACGCGCTCGTCGGGCTTGGCGAACGGGCGACGGCACTCCGCGTGGAGCTCGACGCCTTCATCGATCGGGAGATCGATTGCCGGCTCAGCGGAAGCACATTGGTCGTCGATCGCGATCAGCTGGCCGGCTACGATGCCGAGGTGCTTCGGCTCCTCTGGCCCGCGCTGGCATCGCGAATCGGCATCGCGCTCGATCGACGTGGTATCGAACGGCTCTGCCGGTTTACATTGGATGGTGCGGTGGCGGGCAGAATTCAGCTCTCCGGCGGTTTCGCGGCGATGCTCCATCGTCAGAGCATCACCATTCGCGTCGCCGATCGGCGAGAGACGGAGTCGGAGCAGCCGCATGACGTTCCGCTCGGGGACGGCGCGACGATCGGGATGTGGCGCTTTCTCCGTGTGGGCGATCGGTCGGATGAGGCGTCGCGGCCCTGGAGCGCCGAGCTTGCGGCAGGGGGCACATGTACGATTCGTCGATGGCGCCCTGGAGATCGAATGCGGGTGAAAGAGGACCAACCGCCGCGGCGGATCAAGGGTTTGCTTCGCGATGCCGGGGTGCCGGCGTGGGACCGAGCGGCCTGGCCCGTCGTGCTCGATGACGACGAGATCGTTTGGGTTCCGGGTGTGCGCCGCGGCGTTGCGGCAACCGACCGGTCCGGGAGACCGCTAGCATGGTTCCGGTGTGAACGAATCGACAGCGCATGACGACGCGGCGCAGAGCTCCGCCGACCCCCGCCTGGGCGGCCGTGCCGTCCGCCGCATTGTTTATCGCGAGAGCGATATCGCGGAGCGCGTGGCCGAATTGGGCCGCGAGATCACGGCCGGGTATCCCGACGGAGATCTACTCGTCCTCGGGTTATTGAAGGGAAGCTTCATCTTTCTCAGCGATCTGGTTCGACACATTGCGAGGCCGCTTCACGTAGACTTCCTCGTGGCATCGAGTTACGCCGGCGAGATGACCTCCAGTGGCAACGTCAAGCTCGTGTACGATCCGGAAACCGAATTGAGGGGTAAACACATTCTATTAGTAGAGGACATCGTCGATTCCGGACGAACCCTCAGCCGGTTAATGGATGTCTTACGTGAACGAGAGCCGGCGTCTCTCGAGATCTGCGCGCTGCTGCACAAGCATATCGCCGAGTTCCTGCAGTCTCCTGTGCGTTTCGTCGGGTTTGATGCACCGCACGAGTTCCTGGTAGGTTACGGTTTGGATCATGCCGAAAATTTCCGGCACTTGCCTTATATCGCGAGCTTGAAGTAATGGGTGACCGTCCGATTCAACAGCCGCCGAAGCGCGACACCAGTTGGACGCGTATCTCCAAGACGCTCTCGTTCTGGGCGCTCGTCATTCTCATTCCGTTCGCGTTCATCCAGTTGACGAGCGCGAAGAGTGACGCGGCGCAGCAGGTCGACTACACGCGCTACATGGAAGAGGTGGATCGCAACAACATCGCCAAGGTCAAGATTCGCGGGAAGAATCAGATCGTCGGCGAGTTCCGAGGCCCCGTGCACCTTGGCGACCGCGACGCGCGCCGCTTTACCGTGCAGCTGCCGGCCGACATGTCGGATACGGCTCTCGAGCGTCTGCGGAAAAACTCCGTCACCATCGAGGCCGAAGCTGACAAGCCGTCGATTCTGAACGTGGTGCTGTCGATCCTGCCCTATGTGGTGTTCATGGGCATCATGCTCTTCCTGTTCCGCCAGATGCAGGCAGGCGGCAACAAGGCGTTCAGCTTCGGCAAGTCCAAGGCGAAGCTGCTCACCGGCGACACGCCCAAGGTGACGTTCGCCGATGTCGCGGGCGCCGAGGAAGCCAAGCAGGAGCTGCAGGAGATCATCGAGTTCCTCAAGGATCCGCAGAAGTTCACACGACTCGGCGGCCGTTTGCCCAAGGGCGTGCTCATGGTCGGGTCTCCCGGCACGGGCAAGACGCTTCTTGCGCGCGCTGTGGCTGGTGAGGCCGGTCGTCCCTTCTTCTCGATGTCGGGATCCGACTTCGTGGAGATGTTCGTTGGCGTCGGCGCCAGCCGGGTGCGCGACTTGTTCGAGCAGGGCAAGGCACATGCGCCCTGCATCATTTTCATCGATGAAATTGATGCGGTGGGCCGGCATAGGGGTGCCGGCCTCGGGGGTGGGCACGACGAACGGGAGCAGACGCTCAACCAGCTGCTGGTCGAGATGGATGGCTTCGAGTCGAACGAGGGCGTGATCCTGATCGCGGCGACGAATCGTCCGGACGTGCTCGATCCCGCGCTGCTGCGTCCCGGCCGCTTCGACCGTCAGGTGGTCGTCGATCTGCCGGACCTCCGCGGTCGCGAAGAGATCCTCAAGGTTCATCTGCGCAAGGTTCCCGTCGCCGACGACGTCGATGTGACGGTGATCGCCCGTGGAACGCCCGGCATGTCGGGCGCGGACCTGGCCAACCTGGTGAACGAATCCGCGCTGCTCGCCGCCCGGCGCAATCGCGATCGCGTCTATCTGATCGACCTCGAGGAGGCCAAGGACAAGGTCATGCTTGGCGCGGAGCGGAAGTCGATGGTCATGAAGGACGACGAGAAGCGGAACACGGCCTATCACGAGGCCGGTCACGCCGTATGCGCGATCAAGACGCCCGGCTGCGATCCGCTGCACAAGGTCACCATCGTGCCGCGCGGGCGCGCGCTCGGTCTCGCGTTCACACTTCCGACTGAAGACCGGTACTCGATCTCGCGCTTGCAGCTCGAGGCGATGCTCGTCATGACGTACGGCGGACGCGTGGCGGAGGAAGTGATCTTCGGTCACGACCGCGTGACGACGGGCGCCGCGAACGACATCCAGAAGGCGACCTCACTGGCCCGCCGTTACGTCTCGCAGTGGGGTCTGTCGGACGAGGTTGGTCCGGTGCTCGTCGGGGAAAACGAACAAGAAGTCTTTCTCGGCCATCAGCTCTCGCACCGCCGCGAAGTGTCCGAGAAGACGGCGCAGCTCGTCGATGCGGAAGTGTCGAAGCTGCTCAATGAGTCGTTCCAGCGCGCGAAGCAGACGCTGACGGAAAATCTCGATCTGCTGCACTCGCTCGCGGGCGCTCTGCTCGAACGCGAAACGCTCACCTCGGATGACATCGCTATTCTCGTGAAGGGCGAGAAGTTGCCGCCGCGCAAGCCGAGCGCGCCCGTCGCGCCGACTCCGGCGCCGGGCCAGTTGATTCAGCCGCGCCCGATCAAGCCGATGTTGGGTGGGCCGGAAGTGGCGCCGGCGTAGGGGGCAGGCGTCGGACTTCGGGCGTCGGACTGAACAACGACAACGGCGGATTCGCGAAAGCGAATCCGCTTTTGTTTTTCTCACATTGCCCGACGCCCGACGCCCCCTCTCTCTACATTCCGCCTATGCAACAGTGGCGCGTACGCGAGCGAGCGTTGGCACTCGGGCATCCGCTCGTATTCGGCATCCTGAACGTCACGCCGGACAGCTTCAGCGATGGCGGGAAGTACCTGTCGCTCGAGGCGGCGGTGGAGCAGGGCGCACTGCTACTCGAGGAAGGGGCCGACGGGCTGGACATCGGAGGGGAATCGACGCGCCCGCAGGGGGCGACGCCGGTGAGCGCCGAGGAAGAGCGGCGGCGCATCCTGCCGGTGCTCGCTGCCCTTCGCGCTCGCTTCCCCTCCGCCATCCTCTCCGTCGACACCGTCAAGAGCGGCGTCGCCGCCGCGGCGATCGACGCGGGCGCCGATATCATCAACGACGTCTCCGGACTTCGACTCGACCCGCAGATGGCGGGCGTCTGCGCGACCGCCCGCGTCGGGCTCGTGCTCATGCATTCGCGGGGGAGCGTGAGCGACATGGGCACCTATGCGGACGCGCAGTATGGAGACGACGTCGTGGGCGAGGTGATCGAGGAGCTGAGTGGCGCGGTGCGCCGCGCGACCGACGGCGGCGTATCACCCGACGCCATCGCGATTGATCCCGGGCTTGGCTTTGCCAAGCGCAGTGAACATTCGATCGCCGTGCTGCGCGAGCTGCGCCGGGTGGTCGCGCTCGGATTCCCGGTCATGGTCGGCGCATCGCGAAAGCGCTTCGTCGGTGAGCTGAGCGGTGCCGCGGAGCCGGGCGAGCGAATGCACGGATCCATCGCGGCGAACGTCATGGCGCTGGCCGCCGGAGCGAGCATCTTTCGGGTACACGATGTGCGTCCGAATCGGCGGGCGCTGGATGTCGCGTATGCGCTGCGCGCGAGCGAGCCATCGATCGAGGAATCGGCGTGAGCGTTTTTGGACAGTTTCACTTTTTGCACTTCGACTGGCGCGACGCGATCGAGATCGCGGTGGTCGCGTTCGTCATCTATCGGCTCCTGTTGCTGATCCACGGCACGCGCGCCGTGCAGATGCTGCTGGGCATCATCCTCCTCGTCTTCACGTACATGGTGGCGTGGCTGCTCAAGCTCACCATGATCACCACCATGCTGTCGCTCGTCGTGCCGTACGGAGCATTCGCGGCGTTGGTCATCTTTCAGCCCGAGCTGCGCGCCGCACTCGCGCATCTCGGCCAATCGCGCGTGACACGATTCTTTCGGCGGATGGAGGTGACGGAGGTCGCCGAAGAGATCGCGCAAGCGGTGGAGCGGCTCAGCCGTTCGGGCATTGGCGCCATCATCGTGCTCGAGCGCGAAATCGCGCTCGGTGACTACGTCGCCTCGGGCAGCGAGATGCAGGCAAAGGTGTCGGCCGATCTGCTGGCGACCATCTTCACACCATATTCGCCATTGCATGATGGCGCGGTGATTATTCGCGGCGACACGATCGTCGGCGCGGGATGCATTCTCCCGCTCTCGCAGTCGACGATGCTCGACAAGTCGCTCGGCACGCGCCACCGGGCCGCCTTGGGATTGGCCGAGGACACCGACGCGCTCATCGTCGTCGTGTCCGAAGAGACGTCGCAGATCGCCGTGGCGCAGGATGGCCGCCTGACTCCGAACCTGACCGCGCTCCAGGTGGGCGACATCATCGCCGGACGCACACCGCGCACGACCGCCGAGCATCCGCTGCAGCCCCTGCGCGCCTGAGCACGCGCCGACCGTCGCCGCCGGCGCTCGCGGCGCTTGCGGCGACAGCCATGCTCGGAGCGATCTACGGCGCGACCACGGCGCCCGATGCGACGCTATGGGACGCGAGCGAGTTCATCGCCGCGGCGCACTCGTTAGGCATTCCGCATCCGCCAGGCACGCCGCTGTTCGTATTTGCCGCGCACGTGTGGCGCTCGCTGCTCTGGAGCCTTCCAGCCGCGATCGCGACCAACCTCTTTTCGGCCGCGTGCGCGGCGGCCGCCGGCGGTGCGATGGCGTGGCTGCTCGCCCGGGCAACGCGACGCCCGCTGGTCGCCGTTGCGTCAGCGGTATGCGCGGGCTCGGCGTCTACGATCTGGTCGAATGCGACCGAGGCGGAGGTGTACGCCGCGTCGCTGCTCTTGGCCGCGTGCATGCTGGTGGCCGCCGATCGTGCCGGCTCGAGCCGCGACGGCCGTTGGCGCGCGCTCCTGGCCTTCGCCTTTGGTCTCGCGGTCCCGTTGCACCTGTCGGCACTGGTGGCCGCGCCGGCGGCGATCGTGCTGGCGGCGCGGCGGCAGGACGGTGCGATCGATTGGGGAGGCGGGGCCATTCTCTGTGGCGCGTTCTGCATCGCCGCCGCGGTCGGGCTCGCATCCACCCTCGTCGCCCTGTTGGCGGTGGCGCTCGCGGTTGGAGTGCTGCTGAGCATTCCGCGCGCACGGAGCCGCGAGGCGCTCCTGGCGTTTTCGCTCACCCTCGTCGCGTGCTCGGCGTTGGCGATGCTGCCGATTCGGGCGATGCACGATCCGGCGCTGAACTCCGGAAACCCACTGACGTGGACCGCGCTCTGGGATCTCGTCGGACGCCGGCAGTATCTTGTGCAAGGGCTGCTGCCGAGACAGGCGCCGCTATGGCTGCAGCTCGGCAATCTGTTCGAGTACGCCGACTGGCAGTTTGGACTTGGGCTCGCGCCCGGTCCCGTGCCGACCGCGTTGCGCGTTGGCGTCACGCTGCTGTTCGGCGGGTTGGGCGCCTATGGTTGCGCGGAACATCGACGCACCGACCGGCGGAGCTGGATGGCGATGACGACCTTGGCGCTCTGCGCCAGCATCGGTCTGGTCATCTACCTCAACCTTCACGCCGGACCGACATACGGGTACGGCGTCATTGCCGACTCGTCCGTACGCGAAGCGCGCGATCGCGACTACTTTTTCGCGCTCGCGTTCTGGGTGTGGGGCGCATGGGCCGGAATGGGCGCGATGACTCTTGCCGCGAAACGCATCGGGCATCCGCGCGTCGCGAGGCCGGCCGCGCTTCCGATTGCATTGAACTGGCGCGTCGAGAGCCGGCGCAGCGAGCCTGGCGCCAGCGCTGCCCGACTGTTCGCCGAGGCGTTGCTCTGGTCGGTGCCGCCGCGCGGCGTGCTGGTGAGCGGCGGCGACAACGACACCTTTCCGCTTTGGTATGCGCAGACGGTGCTGGGTATTCGACGCGACGTCACCGTGGTGACGCAACCGCTGCTGGGCGCCGACTGGTACCGAGCGCAACTCATGCGGCGAAATTCGCTGCTCGCTGCTCGTGAGGTGACGACGTGGCGAGGTGAGGTGCCGACGCTCGCGGCCATCGTGCGCGAGGCGACCGTCCGCGGGCGGCCCGTCGCGCTATCGATTCTGGCCGACAGCACGGTGCAGGCCCAGCTTGGTTCGCCCAAGCTGCTTCGCGGGATGGTGAGAGTGGGCGGACCCGCGGGGGTGGATAGCGCCGTCACCCGCGCGTTCGTCGATCGATTCGCGGGCCGGATTCTCGCATTGCCGACCGATGGTGAGTCCGTCGACCCCGCGCCCGCGTACGTGGCACGACTGCTCCGGTGCCCCCTGCGCGCAGTGGGTCAGCCCGTGTGGAGCGGGCCCAGCGGTTCACTTGATTCGCTATGTAAGTCCCGATAGCTTTATGTCTTATGCCATTTGACGACCTCGCCTCGCGCGTCGAAAAGGTGAGGGAGAAAATCGCGGCGGCGGTCGCCCGTGGCGGTCGCGGGCAACGGGTGACGATCGTGGCGGTGACCAAGACGCACGGCCCTGATGCGGTGCGCGCGGCCTGGGATGTCGGGCTCGCCGTAGTCGGCGAAAACAAGCCGCAGGAAGCGTTGCGCAAGATGGCGGAGATTGACGTTCCCGTCGCCTGGCATCTGATCGGGCACTTGCAACGCAACAAGGTCAAGACCCTCGATCAGTTTGCGCTGCTGCATTCGCTGGATAGTGCGCGTCTTGCGGATGCGGTCTGCGAGCACGGCGTGGCGCGCGGGAAGGTGGTCGAGGCCCTGGTGCAGGTGAACGCGTCCGGGGAGGGGACGAAGGGCGGTTATTCGCTCGAGGAGCTTCCGGCCGAATCGGACCGATTGATGACCCGTGCCGGAGTACGGGTGGCGGGCGTCATGAGCATGGCGCCGTTGGACGCGGACGAACGGGTGTTGCGCGCGCTGTTCGCCGATGCGCGTCGCGCTCGCGACATCCTGGTTGCGGCGGGACATCCCGCGGTCGAGTTGTCGTTGGGGATGTCCAACGATTTTGAGATCGCGGTCGAGGAAGGCGCCACCATGGTGCGCCTCGGCACTATTCTGTTTGGAGCGAGGCACGCATGATGGACGAGAGCTTACATCTCACCCCCGTCGATGTTCGACGCTGGGATTTTGGCCAGAAGTTTCGCGGCTGCGATCCGGTGCAGGTCGAGAACTTCCGCAACCGTGTGGCGGAGGAGCTCGAGCGTTTGACGCGCGTGAATCAGGAGCTCGAGTCCAAGGCGAAGGGATTCCACGAGCAGCTGCGCGCCTTTCGCGAGCGCGACAAGGCGTTGAACGAAGCGCTGGTCTCCGCGCAGCAGCTGCGCACGGAAATTCGCGACCAGGCCGACCGGGAAGGGCAGGTGCTGCTCCGGGAATCGAAGGTCGAGGCAGAGCGCGCCGTTGACGAAGCGCGGTCAGAAGCCCGGAACACCCTCGAGAGCGCGCGCGGAGACGCGCGGAAGATGCTCGAGGAGACGCAGTCGCGGGTGCGCACGCTGCAGGCCGAGGTGCAGCAGCTGGAGAAATCGCGCCGGGCCTTCACCATGCAGCTGCGCTCGATGATCGAGCGCCAGCTCAATGAGCTTGGCGCGATGGAATCCGCCACGCCTCCGGTCATTCCGCCTACGTCCGCGGCGATGTTGGCCGAAGTGCCGCAGGCAAGCTCGCCACCTCCGTCGCGCACGATGGCTGCGCCGCTGCCTCCCGTTGCACCGGTGGGCGGGCACCCCGCACAGTCGGCACCCTTGGCCACACCGGCGCCCGCCGCGCCTCCGATGGTCTCCACTGCGCGCCCAACGCCGGCGTCGGCGATTCCGCACCTGCCGATTCCCGACCTGGGTCTGGCCGCGGAAGAGCCGCACCCTGAAGGACGCAACCTGAAGACTCCGGCCTGGCTGGAATCCTTCTCGCCGGGCGTCAACGGCGAATGACCACTGCCGCCGCGCCGGCGCACACCTCAGCGGACGTCGACGCCGCGGCGGCTGCCGTGCGCGCGCGGTTCGGCCGCAAGGTCGACGTCGCGATCATTCTCGGGACCGGGCTCGGCGCGCTCGCCGGGGAGATCGCCGATAGTGTCTCGATCGAGTACGTAGAAATAGCGGGATTTCCGCTCTCGACGGTCGAGTCGCACGCGGGACGGCTCATCTGCGGCACCCTCGGCGGCCGCACCGTTGCGGTCATGCAGGGCAGATTCCATCGCTACGAGGGGTATTCGCTCCGGGAGGTCACGTTTCCGGTGCGCGTCCTGCACGCGCTCGGCGCCGAGACGCTGATCGTGAGCAACGCCTGCGGTGGGATGCACCCGGAGTGGAACGCCGGCGAGCTGATGCTGATCGCGGACCACATCAATTTCATCGGGGACAGTCCGCTCATCGGTCCGAATGATGATGCGCTCGGGCCTCGCTTTCCGGACATGTCCGAAGCCTACGATGGCGAGCTGCGCGAGATCGCGCGCGCCGTCGCGGGCGAACGCGGCATCGCGCTGCGTGAGGGTGTCTACGTGGCCGTCACCGGCCCCAATCTCGAGACGCGGGCCGAGTACCGGATGCTGCGCGGCTTCGGCGCGGACGTCGTCGGTATGTCGACCGTGCCCGAAGTGATCGTGGCGCGGCACGCCGGCATGCGCGTGCTCGGCGTCTCGATCATCACGGACATGTGCCTGCCTGACCATCTCGAGCCGGCGTCGGTCGAGAAGATCATCGCCGCAGCGGGGCGCGCCGAGCCAAGCTTGACCGCGCTCGTCCGCGGTGTGCTCGAGCGCTTGTGACCGATACGACGGCCCGCTTTCGCCAGCTGCCATCCGAGCTGACGCCCGACGATCTGGAGCGCGACATGCTCGCGCGGTGGACCGAGGAGGGCATCCTCGCGCGCACCGATGAAGCGCGCGCGGGCGCTCCCGAGTTCGTCTTTTTCGAGGGACCGCCGACGGCCAACGGGATGCCGGGCATCCATCACGTCTTTTCGCGGGCCATCAAGGATCTGTTCTGCCGCCATCGCGTGATGTCCGGATTTCACGTCATCAGAAAAGCGGGATGGGACACGCACGGCCTGCCGGTCGAGATCGAAGTCGAGAAGCAGCTCGCGCAGCGACTAAAAGACCAGCGCGGCATGTCCGACGACCAGCTCAAGCGGATCACCGGCAAGCAGCTGATCGAGGAATTCGGCGTCGAGGCATTTAACCAGCTGTGCCGCGAGAGCGTGTGGAAATACAAGGATGTGTGGGAGCAGCTGAGCACACGCATCGGATATTGGCTCGACTACAGCGACCCATACGTCACGTATTCGAACGACTATGTAGAGAGCGTGTGGTGGGCGTTGGCAACGCTGCACCAGAAGGGTCTGTTGTATCGCGGGCACAAGATTCTGCCCTACTGCTCGCGATGCGGCACGGCGCTCTCGAGTCACGAGGTGGCGCAGGGCTACGAAGACGTAAAGGATCCGAGCGTCTACGTGGCGCTTGCGCTGGAGGCGTCGGACGTCGGGCGTCAGCTGTCGGACACGACGGGCGGTAGGCCGACTACGGGCGCGAAAATCCTCGTGTGGACGACCACGCCGTGGACGTTGGTCTCGAACACGGCGTTGGCGGTACATCCGGAGCTCGCGTACGTCGAGCTGCTTCGACGGAAGGATGGGGAGCGCGTGGTATTGGCAGAGGCGCGCGTTTCGGCCGTGCTCGGCGATGACTACACGGACCGGTGGGATACCACCGGGCGCTTCAGCGGAGCGGAGCTCGTCGGACTGCGCTATCGCCGGCCGCTGGATTGGGTGACGTACCCCCCGGGTGAACACGAAATCATCGTCAGCGAGGAGTTCGTATCCTCCGAGGATGGCACGGGTGTCGTCCACATGTCGCCCGCGTTCGGCGCGGACGACTACGCGGCGGGACAGCGACACGGACTGGCGTTCGTGCAGCCGGTGAACGCGCGCGGCGAATTTCCGGCGGACATGCCCGTGGTGGGCGGCCTCTTCGTGAAGAAGGCCGATCAGCTGATCATCGACGAGTTGAAGGCGCGCGGCGTACTCTGGAAAGCGGGGACGCTCGAGCATTCGTACCCGCACTGTTGGCGCTGCGGTACGCCGCTTCTCTACTACGCGCGCGAGAGCTGGTTCGTGCGAACGACGTCCTATCGCGACGCCATGCTCGCCCGCAACGCTCGCGTAAACTGGAATCCGCCAGAGATCGGCTCAGGCCGCTTCGGCGAATGGCTGGAAAACAACATCGACTGGGCGGTGTCGCGCGACAGGTACTGGGGCACGCCGCTTCCCCTCTGGGTATGCGATCGCGATTCCTCGCACGTCGACGCCATCGGCAGCTATGCCGCGCTGGCCGAGCGTGTGGGCCGCGCGCTGCCAGCCGGCTTCGATCCGCACAAGCCGTTCATCGATCGCTATGAGTGGCCGTGCGGGACGTGCGAGGCCCTCGGTAATCGGGACTCGGCACTCGGCGCTGTGCCGACCATGCGGCGGACCGCGGAGGTGATCGACGGATGGTTTGATTCCGGATCGATGCCGTTCGCACAGTGGCACTATCCGTTCGAGCGAAAGGACGTGACGGCCAGCCAGTACCCGGCCGATTTCATCGCCGAGGGACTCGATCAGACGCGCGGATGGTTCTACTCGATGCTGGCGATCGCGGCGGGGCTCGGCGACGCGCTACCGAACAACCTGACCGACGAGGGCACGGACGCGCTGGCGGCGCCCTATCGGGCCGTCGTGGTGAACAACCTCATTCTCGACGCCGCGGGCGTGAAGATGAGCAAGCACCTCGGCAACACGGTCGATCCGTTCGACGTGACGGCGCGATATGGCGCGGACGCGGTGCGGTTGTTCTTGATGGCGTCGAGTCAGGTGTGGCTGCCGCGCAAGTTCGATGAAAAGAAGATCGGCGAGGTTTCGAGCCGGTTTCTGCTGACACTCAAGAACATCTACAGCGGCATGTTCGCGCAGTACGCGAACTTTGGGTGGGCTCCGGGCGACGGCGATCCGCCGGTCGAGCAGCGGCCCGCGATCGACCGCTGGATCCTCTCGCGGCTCACGAAGGCGGAGCGGGAAGCCGATACGGCTCTCATGGGGTACGATGTCTACGCGGCCGCGCACGTCATCATGCGGTTCGTGGATGAGGACGTATCGAAATGGTATGTGCGCCAAACCCGGGCGCGGTTCTATGATGTCGAATCGAGTGACAACCGCGCTGCCTTCGCGACGTTGCACGAGGTGCTGGTGGTGGTCTGCCGGCTGTTGGCGCCGATCTGTCCGTTCGTCACCGATTGGATGCATCGCGAGCTGACGGCGGCGGCGGGAGGGGAGTCGGTGCACCTGGCGCCGTACGTCAGGCCGGGTGATGGCGCGCGATATCGGGAAATCGAGGTGGAGCGCCGCATGGAGGATATTCGGACGTTGGCGACTTTGGGGCACGCGGCGCGCGACAAGGCCGAGATCAAGGTGCGGCAACCATTGAGTCGGATGGTCTGTGTCGTGCCGCATTTCGATGAAGCATCGTTGCGGGAATTGCTTCCGCTCTTGCGGGCCGAGCTGAACGTGAAGGCGATCGATTTCGCGCAGAGCGGGGAAGCGTTCGTCCGCTTTACGGCGAAGCCAAACTTTCGGGCGCTGGGCAAGGTGTTTGGCAAGGGAACCCCGTTGGCCGCCAAGGCGGTCGAGGCGTTCTCGAACGACGATTTGATTGCCTGGCAGAAGGGTGAGCCGCTGGCGGTGTCGGTCGAGGGCGTAACGCACGTCCTTCGTCACGAGGACTTCGAGTTACGGCGCGAAGCGACGGGCGATTTGGTGGTGGAGAGCCAAGGTGGCTACTTTGCGGCGCTCGATGTCACGATCACGCCGCCGCTGCGTCTGGAAGGGTTGGCTCGCGAGTTGGTGAGCCGGGTGCAGCGGATGCGGAAGGAAGCCGGACTCCAGGTGAGCGATCGCATCGTAGTGTGGATTCGTGGGGATGCATTGGTGGAGGAGGCCGCGCGGGAACATGAGGGGTATATCCGGGCGGAGACATTGGCCACCGAGCTTCACGTCGGCGCGAAGCGCGCGGACGGTACGGGAGACGGCGAAGACACGACTGTACATCACGCGGTGAATGCGGCGGAGCTGGACGGTCTCGCCGCGCACATCGCCCTGACGCGAGTAGGATAGCCATGCCCGCTTCCTCAACTGGGACAGGCAAGAAGTCGAAGGAGAAGGAGAAGGCGAAAGACAAGTCGAAGGGGATGAGCAAGAAGCTGCGCGACCACTTTGAGAAGCGGCTGCTCGAGGAGCGGAAGCGCGTGCTGAAGGAGCTCGGCCAGTACAGCGAGACGTTCAACGTGTCGGCGACGGCGGCCGACGGCGAGATCAGCTCGTATCGCTTCCACATGGCGGATCAAGGAACCGACGCCATGGAGCGGGAGAAGGCGTTTCTCTTCGCGAGCCAGGAAGGACGATTCCTCTGGCACATCGATGAGGCGCTCCGGCGGCTCTATCGCTCGCCTGAGACCTTCGGCCGCTGCCACAATTGTGGCAACGACATCGACTTCGACCGGCTTGACGCCCTGCCGCATGCGCGGTTGTGCTTCGACTGCAAGCAGCGCGAAGAGAATGGAAAGAAGCAGTCTCAAGGCTAAGGACGTCGTCTTCTGGCCGACGTTGGTGGCGGTGGTGGCGTTGGACTACGCCACCAAGTGGCTGGTCGTTCGCTACCTGGTCGACGAGTACACGCCGCACCCGACCGTGTTCGGCACCCTCGTGCGCATGACGCTCGCCTTCAACACCGGCGCCGCGTTCAGCATGAACGTGGGCGACTCGTCGCGCTGGGTGTTCACCGCGCTCGCGCTGCTCGCGTTGATGGTGCTGGCGCGCGTCTACTACGCGACGCGCGCGAACGATCGCGCACGGGCGCTCGCCCTGGCGCTCGTGTGCGCGGGCGCGATCGGCAACGTGATCGACCGGCTGCGGCCGGGCTCTCGCGGTGTGGTCGATTTCATCGACGTCGGCATCGGGAACGTGCGCTTCTACACTTTCAACGTGGCCGACGTCGGCGTCAGCCTTGGCGCGCTGCTGCTGGCCTGGGTATTGTGGCGCGATGATCGTGAGCCCACGCCGGCAGTACTGCAGGAGAGCGGCAGCTAGTGCCCCTCGACGCGCGACGGTCGGAGTCGGGGAAGCGCGCGATCTTCTGGTCGCTCGTGGTGGCCGTCGTCGTGCTCGACGTGGTGACCAAGCGCATCGCCGTGGCCGCGCTCACGCCGCGCTTTCGCGCGGTGCCGGTGTTCGGCGACTGGTTCACCTTCCATCTCGTCTACAACCGTGGCGCCGCTTTCGGGCTCAGTCTCGGTCCCTATTCGCGCTGGATCTTCATGGCGCTGACCGCGGTGGCGCTGGTCATTCTCGCGCGGCTCTACCGGGCGGCACCATCGAGTGAACGGATCCGGCTGTTCGCCGTGGGGCTGGTGTGCGGCGGCGCGGTCGGGAATCTGCTCGACCGCATCCCGACGAATAATGGTGTGGTCGATTTCATCGACATTGGCATCGGCGCGCATCGGTGGCCGACGTTCAACGTGGCCGACATCGCGGTGAGCTGCGGCGCGCTGTTGCTCGCGTGGTCGCTCTGGGGCGACGAATCGCCGGCCGACGACGCCACGGATCCGGTGCCGACACTGCCGACGCAGACGCAGGAGCACATCGTCGTCACCGGCACCTCGAACGAGCACGCCGTTGATGGGCCGAGCCAGTTCGATGGCTGACGCGCCGGGTACGCGCCACGAATTCTCGGTCGAGGCGGACGCGGGCGTCCGCCTCGATTTGCTTGTGGCGCAGCGTATCGACATCTCGCGCACCGCCGCGGCGACGCTGATCGCCAACGGGTGCGTGGTGGTGAACGGCCTGCCCCAGCGCGCGAGCTACCGCGGTGAGACCGCTGACGTGATCGTGGTCGAGATTCCGGCGCCCGAGAGCCGCGATGTGCTCGGCGAAGACATTCCGCTGTCGATTGTCTTCGAGGACGACGACGTGTTGGTGGTCGACAAGCCGGCCGGGATGGTGGTGCATCCGGCGCCCGGACATTGGACGGGCACGCTGGTCAACGCGCTCAAGGGCCGCGGCGGCCAGCTCTCGAATGAAGCGGGCGAAGATCGCGAGGGCATCGTCCACCGACTGGACAAGGATACCTCAGGCCTGATGCTGGTTGCCAAGACGGACCGCGCGCACCGCGTGCTGGGCGCGGCGATCGCGGCCCGTCGCGTCGTGCGCCGGTACGCGGCGCTCAGCTGGGGCCACATCGACGCGCCGCGCGTCACCGTCGACAAGCCGGTCGCGCGCGATCCGCGAGACCGCAAGCGCATGGCGATCGTCCAGACGGGGAGGGCGGCCAAGACGGATTTCGTCCGGCTGGCGCGGTTCGATTCGGTGGAGCTGTTGCGCGCGCACCTGCACACGGGACGCACGCATCAGATCCGCGTGCACCTGGCATCGATCGGGCATCCGGTGGTGGGTGACGATACCTATGGTGGGGGCGGGGGCCGAAAGCTCGTTGCGCTGCCGCCGCGCCGGCACTTTCTGCACGCGGCGTGGTTGATCTTCACCCATCCGGTCACGAACGCTCCAGTGGACCTCCGCTCTCCGCTGCCGGACGATCTCCGCGCGTCGCTGGACGCGGTGGCCGGCGAAGATCGCGCACCTCCGACGACCGATGCGCTGGAGCACTTTGGCTTCTACAAGCTCGACGGCTGATGGATATGATTCCGGTGACGCGCGCGAGCTGATTCTACGGCTCGGGACGCGGCGGTTCGCCGTCGCGCTCGAGAACGCGCGCGGTGTAATTCCCTGGCGCGCCCCCACGCGGCTGCCCGGCGCTTCCCCATCCATTGCGGGCTTGATCAACGTCCGCGGCTCACTCGTGACGGTGGTCGATCTCGGCCACCGGCTCACCGGCGTGTCGTGTTCCCGCTCGGAGGGGTCGATACTCCTGGTGATGCACCGCGCGGCCACCATCGGTCTCGCGGTGGATGAGGTAGAGGGGCTGGGTGTGTCCGGCGCGGCCGCCGGCGCCGAGCGCCTCGATCTCGACCAGCTGCTCTCGGCACTCATGGCGTCACCGGAGGAGAAGTGAGTCACACCGTACTCGTTTGCGACGACGCGATCTTCATGCGGACGATGATCTCCGACATTCTTTCGCAGTCCGGCTTCGATGTGGTCGGCGAAGCGGAGACGGGATCGCAGGCCGTCGAGAAATACAAGCAGCTGCGCCCCGATCTCGTCACGATGGACATCGTGATGCCCGACATGGGCGGGATCGACGCGGTGCGGGAGATCACGAAGATCGATGCCAACGCCAAGATCCTGATGTGCAGCGCAATGGGACAGCAGGCGCTGGTGGTCGAAGCGATCCAAGCCGGCGCGCGCGATTTCGTCGTCAAGCCGTTCCAACCCGGACGCGTGGTCGAAGCGGTACAACGCGTGTTGGGAGGCTAGACCCCGGCGTCAGATATCAGATGTCGGACTGAGGATCGTCAGTACTGACATCTGCCCTCCGACATCCGTCGTCTGCCCGTGCCATGGATCTCACTCGGTATGCCGATCTCTTTCAGAGCGAGAGCAAAGAGCACGTCGCCGAGTTGAACCGGCTGCTGCTCGAGCTCGAGCGCAGTCCCAAGTCCGCCGAGACGATCGACGGAATCTTCCGCGCCGCGCACTCGCTCAAGGGAATGAGCGCGGCGATGGGATACGACGCCGTCGCGTCGCTTGCCCACGAGCTGGAGTCGGTGCTGGAGCGCGTGCGCTCGGGCCAGCTCGCGGTTCGCCCCGCGGTGACCGACGCGCTGTTCGCGGCCGCCGACGCGCTCGAGGCGGCGATCGGCCGGGCGGCGCGGGGGGAGAGCGGGGGCGACGCGCATGGCGCAGTCGTCGCCCAGCTGGCATCGCTCGTCGGACGGCGATTCGTCCAGGTCGTGAGCGCGCCCGCGCCGTCCGTGGCATCACCGGCCACGGTCGAGGGACGCCTCGTCCGCATCCGTGTCGCGGCCGAGACGCCGATGCGCGGCGTGCGCGCGTGGATGATCGTCAAGCGCGCCGAATCACTCGGCCGCGTCACGTCGGTAACGCCGGACGTCGAGGCGCTGCAGCGCGGGGAGTTCGGCCGCGGCTTCACGCTGCGGGTGGTGACCGACGCGACGCGCGACGAGCTCGAGCGCGCCATCCTCGACACTGGCGACGTCGAGGCGGTATCGGTCGACGATGCGGTCGATGCGGCGCGCGAGCCCGCTCCCGACGCGCGAGCCGAGCAGCGGCACATTCGCGTCGACACGCGCCGCCTCGATGCCATGATGAATCTCGTCGGCGAGCTGGTGATCGCCCGCGGCCGGCTGCAGCGCATCGCCGAGACGATGGCCATGGCGCCGCTGGATGACGCCTTGCTCGGCGCGTCGCGGCTGATCGCCGAGCTGCAGGACGAGATCATCGCCAGCCGCATGGTGCCGGTGTCTCAGGCGCTCGACCGCTTTCCGCGGCTGGTGCGCGACGTGGCGAAGCAGCTGGGCAAAGAGGCGGAGCTCGAGATTGTCGGCAGCGACATCGAGCTCGACCGGTCGGTGCTCGATGTGATCGGCGACCCCCTCACGCACCTGCTGCGCAACGCGGTGGATCACGGGCTCGAGTCGCCCGACGCGCGCGTGGCCGCGGGCAAGCCGAGAACGGGACGCATTCGCATCGTCGCGTCGCGCGAGCATGCGTCGGTCGAGCTGCGCGTGAGCGATGATGGCGGTGGCATCGACCACGAGCGCGTCGTCGCGAAAGCACGAGCGCTCGGCATGCTTGGCCCGCACGAGCGCGCCAGCCGGGACGAGATCGCGCGCATCGTGATGCGTCCCGGGTTCTCGACCGCCGAGACGGTCACCGCGCTCTCCGGCCGCGGGGTCGGCATCGACGCCGTGGCGACGACGGTGCGCCGGCTGGGTGGGACGCTCCACATCGCGTCGGAGTCCGGCCAGGGCACCACGATCGCGCTGCGCCTGCCGGCGACACTGGCGATCGTGCGCGCGTTGATCGCGCGCGTCGGCGATGAGACGTACGCGGTGCCGGCGGCCCACGTGACCGGAGCGTTGGAGCTCGATCCCGCGGCGCTGCGAACCGCGGGCGGGCGCGAGCTGCTCTCGACACGGGATGGCGACCTACCGGTTCTTTGGCTGCGCCGACTGATCGAAATGCCCGCCGGTGACGACACTTTCAAACAGGTGATCGTGCTGCGCACCGGCGAGCGGCGGGCGGGACTGGTCATCGATGAAATCATTGAACAGCGCGAGATCGTAGTGAAAGGGTACGACGACGCGGCCGGCGCTCGCGCGCTGTTCAGCGGGGCGACGATCCTGTCCGATGGCGCACCGGCGCTGATCGTGGATGTGGGAGGCGTACTGGAGACCGAACTGTCGGTCATCGGCGGGACTGCTGTCCATTCGATGTCCGCCGCCGTGCGCGTGATGGCGACACTGATGACAGACACGACGACGAACGCGACGACGAACACGAAGACGACGACCCACAGGATGCCGCCGTGATCGACCTGAATGAACTGACCGATGTCGAGCTCGATGCGCTGCGCGAAGTAGCGAGCATCGGCGCCGGGCACGCCGCGACCGCGCTCTCCGAGATGACGGGGAGCACGATCATGATCAGCGTGCCGCGGACGTCCATCGCCCGGCGCGACGATGTGCCGGCGCAGGTGGCGTCGGCGGGCGACGCCGTGGCCGCGGTGCACATGCACATGATGGGCGACCTCACCGGCGGCACCGTGCTCATTTTTCCGCGCTCGGTCGCCATGCGGTTGTCCGAGCTCATGCTGCGCCGCCCGCCGGGCTCGTCGCGGGAGATGGGCCCCCTCGAGGAGTCCGCCATCAAAGAAGCCGGCAACATTCTCGCCGGCGCGTACATGAACGCGCTGAGCGATTTCCTTGGCGTGATGCTGCTTCCTTCGCCGCCGACGTTGTGCGTCGATGGCGCGACGGCGTTGATGGCGGCGGTGCCCGCGTTCGGCGCCGCACGCGATGTCGTGTTCGCTGTCGAGACGCAGTTTTTCCTCCACGATCGACGCGAGACATTGCGCGGGTTTTTTCTGCTGCTCCCCGATGCGCCATCGCTCGCGTTGATCCTCGCCGCGCTACGCGTGAGCTGACCGAGACCGGTGACATGGTTCTCGCCCTGTGCACCCCGCGTGACCGCGATATTTTGCGGTCCTTTGCCCGACGGATCGAACCGTCGGACGCGGGCGCGCACAACAATCTCGGCGTCGTGTATTTCGCCAAGGGGTTGTTCGACGAGGCCGTCGCCGCGTTCACGCGCGCGTACGAGCTCGATCCGAAAATGCAGGTGGCCCAGCGCAATCTCGAGATCGCCTACTTCAACACGGGCGTCTACGACCGACGCATCCCGGAGCTGAAGGAACGACTTCGCCTCAACCCGGCCGACCGCGAGTCGCGGTGGGAGCTGGGCCGTGCCTACGCCGCGCTCGGTGACACGGGCGATGCGGCCTCCGAGTTTCTGGCGCTGCTCGAGCATCAAGCGGATGACGTGGGCGCGATCGTACAGCTCGGGCTCGGCGCGAAAGCCGTCGGCGACCTGGCAACCGCCCAGCGCTGGCTCGAGCGCGCGCTCTCTCTCGACTCCGACAGCGCCGCGATCAATTTCCAGATGGGCGAGGTGCTGTACAATCGCGGCTTCAATCACGAGGCGCTCGCCGCGCTGCACCGCGCGATCACTATCGAGCCCGATCATCCGGATGCGCACTACCTGATGGCTTTCGTGCTCGGCGACATTGGCCAGCACGAAGAAGCACGCACCGCAACCAAGCGCGCGATGCAGCTCAACCCATCGCTCGCCCGCGCCGACGCGAATCTCGAGCTGGTGCGCTACGATCCCGCGCGGTACGAGGCCGTGCTGCGCCGCCGTCAGGAGCGGCAGGCGCGCATGACGGACGCCGGTGCCGCGATCGCCGCGGAGGGATCGCCGGCGCATCTGGAACTCGGCCTTGCCTTCCGAAAACGCGGCTACTATGCCGAAGCGCTGCGCGAATATCGCCTCGCGCTCGACGGGTGCGCCGACGACGCCAGTCGAGTCGCTGTCATGAGCGCCGTTGCCGAAGTGCACCTGCTCAATCGCGACTCGCACGCGGCGATCGAGGCGTATGGCCGCTTGCTCGAGCAGACGCCCGAGAGCGCGACCGTGTGGAACGAGCACGGCGTCGCGCTTCACTTCGCCGGCCGTGTGCGTGACGCATCCGAGAGCTACCAGCGCGCACTGGCACTCGATTCCCGAATGGCCGCGGCGCACAACAACCTCGGCGTCGCCCTCTTTCAACTCGGCGAAGCGCGGGAGGCGGTCAGCGCCCTGCGCGTCGCGCTCGGCGTGCGCCCGGCGTTCGTGAAAGCGTGGCTGAACCTTGCGCTGGCCATGCTGAAGGACGGCAGCCCGCAGGCGAGTCTGGGCGCGTTTCGCCGGGCGCTGATCGCCGATCCGGAACAGCCGGTGGCATGGAACGGCGTCGGACGTGTACTGGCGGAGCTCAAAAAATTCGACGATGCGCGCAACGCGTTCGCACGCGCCATCGCGGCACGGCCGGACTACGCCGAGGCGCACTACAACCTCAGCTTTACACTCTCGAACCTCGGCGACTTCACTGGAGCGTTGCAGGCGACGAAGCGCGCGCTCGAGCTGCAGCCGCAGTACGTGCCACAGCAATTCCAGCTGATCGCCGAATTAGAGCACGAGGAGGCGGATTTGGGGGTGGATGTCGAGTCCCAGGGCGGGGGGCCCTCCGTCAGCCGCGCCTACTCGATCGATCGCGCGTCGCTCGATGCGGTGCTGGCCAGCTCCCGCGCTACGCCCGCGCGCTCGGTAAATGCGGTCCCGTGTGACGACGCCTACGCGACCGCGCGCGAAGCGCTGGTGCACGGTGAGATCGATCAATGCATGGCCGACGCATCGCGGGCGATGGCCGCCGGCGGCGACCGCGGGGCCGGCGCGCTGCTGATGGGCGAAGCGAGCGAGCGGCGCGGCGACCATGTCGGCGCGCTGCAGCACCATCGCATCGCCCGTCAGGCGGCCGTAGGCGACCGGCGCGCCGCGCTGGGCGAGCTGCGCGCGCTCGTCGCCCTCGATCGGATGATGGATGCGCGACCACTCGCGGACGAGCTTGCCTCGTCCGCGTATGGTGATGTCGAGCTCTCTCTCGCGATCGCGGTGGTGCGGCTGCGCTGCGCCGATCCTCGTGCCGCCCTCAATGTCCTGGAGCGTGCTCGGGCGCTGGAGCCCGCGCGCGCCGATGTGATCAAGCTCATCGGCGATGCCTCGCTCGCGCTCGGCGACGAGCGCGCGGCCGAGTTTGCCTACCGCCACGCGCTGGACCTCGACGACCGCATGGCGGCCGCGCACCTGGAGCTTGGCCGTCTCGCCGCCAGCCGGGGGCTTGGCCGCGACGCCGAAGCGTCGCTGCTCGCCGCGTTGGAAGCGGTACCGACGTACGCCGAAGCGGCATTGGAGTTGGCGCGCGTCCGGTGCCGGTTCGGCAAGCCGGCCGACGCGGTCGTGCTGCTGGTCGAGCTCCTCCGCCAGGACTCCGCCAACGGCAATGCGCTCATCGCGCTGGCCGACGCGCTGATTGAGCTCGGCCAGATCGACGACGCCGAGCAAGCGGTGGATCGCGTGGCGCGCCTCGGGTCGCACGACGACGCGGCGATTCGGCTGCGCCGGGAGCTCGCCGCCGAGCGGCGCAGATTCGAGGAGGCCACGGGCGTTCGCGATGTCGCGCTGGTGCTCGATCCGTTCGACGACGGATTCTTCGAAGCCGGCGTGGGGGTGTAGCCATGGCCGTCCAAGGTCCATTACGTGAGCTGGGCATCCACGATGTGTTTCAGCTGCTCGACCTGAGCCGCAAGACCGGCCGGTTGACGGTGACGTCGGCGCTGCGCGACAATCAGGGGACGGTCTGGTTCGATCGCGGCGCCGTCATCCATGCCGCCATGCGGAGCAATCCGCACCGACTGGGAGACCTGCTCCTTCGCGCCGGCAAAATCACCGAAGGCGACCTCGTCCGCGCGCGCGACTCGCAGCAGTCGGGACGCGACACGCGCCTGCTCGGCGAAATTCTCGTGAACATGGGAGCGCTCACCCGCAGCCAGCTCGAGCGCCAGGTGCGGCAGCAGGTCGAGGAAGTGGTGTTCGAGCTCATGTCGTGGCGCGAGGGGTTCTTCTCCTTCGAAGAGCGTGAGGTGCTCGATGCGCCGGCCGAAGCGTCCATCCGCATCTCGACCGAATCGCTCCTCATGGAAGGGGCGCGCCGCATCGACGAGTGGTCGCGCATTGAGCGGCGCGTGGCCCACGTTGGCGTGATCCCGTCGCTGGCGCCGGTGAGCGACGACCACGAGTCGACGCTCGACTTGCGGCCAAACGAATGGGCGGTGATCGCCGAAATTGATGGAGTGCGAGATCTCCAGGCGATCGCGGTCGCACTCGGACGCAGCGAATTCGATCTGGCGAAGATCGCGTTCGGCCTGGCCAGTACGGGCGTCGTCGAGCTGCGCGATCCCCGTCCGGAAAAACCCGCGACCCGCGTGACCCCCACCGCCACCGAACGTGCACCGGACGACGCCACGAGCGAGCACGGCGTGCTCGGCGCGCTCAATCGCGCGATGGACGGATGGGAGCGGCAACTCGCGACTGATCCGGGCGGCGACGATGCACCTCGCGCCCGTGCGGCGCTCGAAGCGGCCTCCAAGCTGCGCGACATGCTCGAGTCTTCGGCTCATGTCTGACGATATCCGCCGGCTGAGCGACGAGCTCGCGCGCGACCCTTCGAGCCTCGTCTATCTCGCGCTTGGTGAGACGCTGCGCCGACGCGGCGCGCTCGACCTCGCCCTCAAGGTGGCGCTCCGCGGTCTGGAGCGGCATGCGCACAACCCGGCCGCGCACGACCTCGTCGGCCGTGTCGCCGCCGACAAGGGGGAGCTGGAGCGCGCGCTCGAGGCGTGGACGATGACCACGCGCATCGCCCCATCACACGCCGGCGCCCGCAGAGGCATCGGATACGTGCTCTTCCGTCTTGGGCGCGCGATGGAAGCCGAAGCGCATCTCGCGGCTGCCGCTGCCGACGGCGACGACGAGGCGGCTGCGGCGCTCTCCCGCGTGCGCGCCATGCTCGGCATCGGTGCGCCGACTGAATTGGAAGTGCCCGCGGGCGCGCCCGCGGAGCTCGCCACCGAGCCGCCGTCATCCCCGCCACGCGCACTTCGCGCGCCGAGCGATGATGCCGCGCGCACGCTGTTCGCGGAGACGCTCGCCGACGGCGAGCACACGGCGCTGTTGCTCGACGCCGACGGATTCGTGGTGGCCGGCGCATACGTGACCGAAGATGGCGAGGACGTCGCCGACCAGATCGGCGCCGAGCTCAGCGGCGTACGCGACGAAGCCGAGCGGATGGTGAAACATCTCGATCTTGGCGCCTTGCGCTCGGTCGTGTTCGAGACGGACGTCGCTACGGTCGCCATGACGCCGGTGGGCGACGACGCGATGCTGCTGCTCGCCGCATCGAAGAGCACGCCGTTGGGACTCGTCAGGCGCGTCGCCGATCGATGCGCCGATCGGGCGCGGCACTGGCTCTCGGAGGTAGCATGACCACCGCGATGTTGACCGAGGCGCTGGCATCGCTCACCCGGCATCGCGGCGTATTCGGTGCCCTCGTCGCCGACGCCGATCACGGACTGGTGGTCGAGGCCACGGTGCAGCACGGCGTCTCCGCCGACGCCATCGCCGCGCTCGCCGCGTCGCTCTACCGCAAGGCCCAGCTGTCGTCGCGCGCGGCCGGCCTGGGCGATGTCTCGCTGCTGCGCCTCGAGGCGGGCGGCGGTCAGCTCTGCGCGATCGGCTGCGGCGAGGTAGTGCTGGTGGTCGTGGCCGAGGCGCGCACGAACGTCGGACTGCTTCGCGCGGAGATGCATCGCGCGGCGGAGCGGCTCGCGTGAAGGCGATGAGCGTGCACGGGTGGACCGACGCGCCGATGCGCCGCTTCGTCGCCGACGCGCGCGTGCGGTACGCGGTGTTGCTGCATCCGAGCGGACTCGCGCTGTCGCAGTACGGCTTCACGAGCGCGATCGATGTGATGTCGGCCTGCTCGCTCGTCGCGGCAATCCGCGCGTCGGCCGGCGCGCTCGGCACCGAGCTCTGTGGCGCGCCGTTCACGGAGCTCTACTACGGTGGAGAGCGGCAGCAAATTTTCATGGCGGAGGCGTCGACCTCGCGCGGTCCGTGCGTGCTCCTCACCGTCTTCGACGTTGAAAGCTCGCTGGGCGTCGTTCGTCTCTTCGTGTCCGCGTTTCGGCAGGCGTTAACCGCGGCGGCCCCGTCAATCGGGGACACGCCGCCCACCCTCGGTCCGGACTTCGAATCCGAGTTACAGCGGGGCCTGGCGGCAGTCTTTGATAGAGGCGCGACGCCACGGGTGACGGCCGGCGGAGCGCGATAGGCGCAGGCCCGCGCACCGAACACCGAACACCGAGCCCCGCCCGTGTCCCTGGTCAACTACCACACCCGCGAAATTACCTGCAAGATCGTCTACTACGGCCCGGGTCGGTCGGGGAAGACGACCAACTTGCACTACATCTTCGGCCGCGTGCCGGAGGCGCGGCGCGGCAAGATGGTGTCGCTCGCGACGCAGACGGACCGCACACTGTATTTCGACTTCCTTCCGCTCGACCTCGGCACAATCTCCGGCTTCGCCACGCGCCTGCAGCTCTATACGGTGCCCGGCCAGGTCTACTATCACTCGACGCGCAAGCTCGTGCTCCAGGGCGCGGACGGCGCCGTCTTCGTCGCGGACAGCCAGGCGCGGATGCTGGAAGAGAACATCGAGAGCTTGCAGGACCTGCACGCGAATCTGGCCGAGCAGGGAATCGACGCGCGCACCTTCCCGCTGGTGATCCAGTACAACAAGCGCGACCTGCCCGGTGACATGATCATGTCCGTCACCGAGCTCGAGGATGCGATCAACTTTCGCGACGTGCCGCACTATGAGGCCGACGCGCTCCACGGCCCCGGCGTGTTTGAGACGCTACGCGGCATTTCCGAGCTGGTGTTGCGGCGGTTGACCGACGCGCCCGTGGCGGCCCGCCGATGAGTGTCGAGCTGAGCATGGAGCTCGACGCCCGTTTTCGCTTCGACAGCTTCGTCGTCGGGTCGGCCAACCGCCTCGCGGTTTCGGCCGCCCGCGCCGTCGCGCAGTCGCCCGGCACGGCGTACAACCCGCTCTTCATCTACTCCGAGTCGGGACTCGGCAAGACGCACGTGATGGTGGCCGCGGGGCATCTGGCCCGGCAGTTCCAGCCCAATCTGCGCGTGTGGTACATCACCGTCGACGAGCTCGTGGATCAGCTGAACGACGCGGTCGCGACCGGCACGATGGGCGCGTTCAAGGAGCGCTACGCATCGGCCGACATGCTGCTGCTCGATGACATCCAGTTTCTCGCCGGCCGCAAGGAGACGCAGAACGAGATTCTGCGCGTCTTCAACGCGTTGCAAGGCAGCGGACGCCAGATCGTCATGACCTGTGACCGTCCGCCGTCCGAGATCGCCGATCTCGACCAGCGGTTGATCACGCGATTCTCCGGCGGACTGGTGGTCGACATCGGCGCGCCGGACTACGAGACGCGCGTGGCGATTCTCCGCAAGCGCTGCGACGAGCGTTCGGTGCACTTCGCGACGGGAGTCGTGGAAGAAGTCGCCCGCCTCGGCTTCGCCAACGTGCGCGAGCTGCAGGGCGCGCTGAACAGACTGATCGCCGTGCAAACGCTCGAGAACACGCAGGTGTCGCCGCAGACGGTGCACATCTTGGTGGCCGAGCGCGGCGTGTCCGCCACGCCGATCGGAAGCGTGAGCGTGATGCCGCCGCCCGCGCCCACGCCGTTCGAGCCACCGGCCGGGCTGCGTTTCACTCCGGTCGGATCGCCGCCCGTGGATCCAAACACGACCGTGGTATCGCTCGGCGCCCAGGTCAACGCTCCGATGGTGGGCGACGATGAGTTCGCGTCGTTCCTCAACGATCTCTCGTCCGCGGTCGCCAAGCATCTCGAGGCGTGGCATCTGAAGATCCGGGAAGCCGCTGACCAGTGGAGCGCCCGGGGCTTCCGCACGACCATGCTCGAGCGCGCGATCGAGCAGCGCGAAGCCCCCGACGTCGAGAAGGTGTTGGCCGAATACGCGTCGATGGTCGAGCGGCTCGAGTCGCTCCAGGAATCGGCCGCATCGCTCGATCCGTCGCAGGCTGACGCGGATCTGTTCAAGGATCCGGACCGTCTCGACGAAGCGGAGCAGGTCGTCGAGCGCCTGTTTCAGGATGCCGAGCCGCTCCGCGCGCCCGTTCGCGAGATGGGTCGCGCGTCGTTCGAGGTCGGTCTGTCCAATCAGCTCGCCGTGCACGCGGCCGACGCCGTGGTCGCCGAGCCGGGCAAGAAGTACAACCCGCTCTTCGTGCACGGACCGAGCGGCGTCGGCAAATCCCATCTCGTCAACGCCATTGGCAACAACATGGTCGAGGCGAGCAACGGCAAGATGACGGTCGCGTACGTCAACGCGAAGGAGTTCGTCGACGAGGTGATTCAGGCGCTGCAGAGCGGCACCATCGAGCGGCTCCGCGCGCGCTACCGCGCCGCCGACGCGCTCATCCTTGACGACATCCAGTTCGCGTCGGGTACCGAGCGCGCGCAGGAAGAGCTGTTTCACGTCTACAACAGTCTGTACTCGCGCGGCAAGCAAATCATCGTCGCCAGCGATCTCGCGCCGAAGGCGCTCGAGCATCTCGAGGTTCGCCTGCGCTCGCGCTTCGAGGGCGGCCTGGTCGTGCAGATCAAGGAACCGGACCGGCTGCTCCGCGAAAAGTTATTCGCCAAGAAGCTGACCGCGGCCGGCCTGCCGGTGGAGCATTCGCTGCTCGAGTATCTGGCCGACCAGCCTTCCGCCAGCGCCAACGAGATCGAGAAGACGGTGCAGCGGCTCGCCAAGGCGGCGAGCGTGGCCGGCATCCCGCTCAACACGCACTTCGCCAAGCAGGAGCTGCAGGGCTCGCATGCGCCTCCGGTCGTGTCGAAGGCGGCGTCCGAGCGCGCCACGGATCCCTTCTTCCTCGACGGCGAGAAGATCGTCTGGGATTGGCCCGACGTCTCCGGCCGCGCGATCGAGGACCTTCGATAAATGGCGATCAAGGGAAGTTTGCGCGAGGCGAGTCTGCCCGACGTGTTGCAGCTGTTGGCGATGGGGCAAAAGACCGGTTGCCTCTCGGTCACCGACCGCGCCAACTTCGGCTACATCTACTTCGACCGCGGCCGCATCAACTATGCGTCGATCGTCAACCGCCGCGACCGCCTGGGCGATGTGCTGGTCAAGAACGGCGTCATCACCCAGCAGGCGCTCGGCGCGGCGCTCGAGGAGCAGCTCGCCCATCGCGAGCGCCGGCTCGGCGAGATCCTGATCGACCAGCAAAAAATCTCGCGCGACGTACTGCACAAGTTCATCCGCGTCCAGATCGAAGAGGCCGTCTACTATCTCTTCACCTGGACGCAGGGAACGTTCAGCTTCGACGCCGACATCATGCCGGACGAACGGAACTTTCTCGTATCGATCAACCCCGAGTCGTTGCTGCTCGAGGGGGCTCGCCGCGTCGATGAGTGGAGCCTGATCGAGAAGAAGGTGCCTAGCTTCGACATCATCTTCGATGTCGACCGTACCAAGCTCGCCCGCAATGAAGGTCAGCTCGCGCGTGAGCAGCTCGTGCTGCTGCCGCTGATCGACGGCCGGCGGGACGTCACCCAGCTGATCGACGAGAGCGGCCTCGGTGAGTTCGAGGTGGGCAAGGCCCTCTACGGTCTCGCCGCCGCCGGTTTGCTCGAGCGCGTCGGCAAGTCGGAGAAGCCCGACGACATCGCGAAGGAGGCCCGCATCGAGGAGCACCGCAACCTCGGCGTCGCGTTCTACAAGACGGCGATGTTCGACGAGGCGACGCGCGAGTTTCGCCGCGTGGTCGAGCTGCGCGAGCACGATGTGCAGGCGCGCTTCTACCTCGGACTCGTCGCGATGCGGGAAGGGCGGTGGGGGGAGGCGGTCGAGATTCTGCAAGGCGCCGCCGGGGCGCCCGGCGCCAAGCCGGCGATCTTTCACAATCTGTCGTACGCGCTCGAGCGGCTCGGCCGCTTCACCGAGGCGCGCGCGGCGCTCGAGGAGTCCGTCAACCGCGGCGGCGGTGATGATGCGCGTCTCGGCACATCGCTCGGCGTCGTCGCGCTCAAGCTGGGCGACATCGAGAATGCCGACGCGACGCTCAGCGCCGCCCGGGCCGTGTTCGGCAAGAAGCCGCCGCCCCCGGCGTGGTTCCATTACGCGGCGCTGGCGGCGGCACTCACCGGCGATCTTGATCGCGCAAAGTCGCTCATCTCAGAGGGTGTGGGGATGCATCCGCATGCGGCCCCGCTGCACGCGACGCTGGCCGGCATTCTCGAGCGCGCTGGGGATACCGCCGGCGCCGCGCAGGCGGCGGAGCGTGGATTGATCGAGGACGCGACGCTGCCGCAGCTCCACAAGAGCTTGGGCGATTGCCACTACAAATCGTCGCGCTACGACGAGGCGATGGAGTCGTACATGCGCGCGATCAAGCTCAATCCCGCCTTGGGCGACGACGTCTATTTCAAGCTCGGCAACATCCACTTCAAGGGTCAGGACGCCGCGCAGGCCGTGGCGTGTTGGGAGCGGGCGCTGGCGCTGAACCCGACCAACGAGCGCGTGCGCACCAACATCGATCTCGCGCGCGCGGCCGCGAGCTAGTTGCCAGACATGGCGGCGGAAACGCTCGACGAGCCGGCGCGCGAGGGCGAGTTCCTCGAGTTGACGGACAAGATCTCGCGCGAGCGTGGATTTCGCTGCGCGAACTACAAGGACAAGTGTCTTCGCCGCCGCATCGCCGTGCGGATGCGCGCACGCGGCGTCGAGGGCTACGGGGCCTACGCCGCCCTGCTCGATGAGGACGCGCGCGAATTCGACCAACTGATCGACGCGCTCACCATCAACGTCACGAAGTTCTTCCGCAATCCAGATGTGTTCGACGCCATCGCTCGCGAAATCGTCGCGCCGCTCTGGGATCGCACCTTCGACTCGCGCATCGACGTCTGGAGCGCCGGAACCGCATCGGGTGAAGAGGCGTACTCGCTCGCCGCGCTCTTTCATCAACACGCCGACACTGTGGGCGAGCTGGCGCGCATTGAGCGAGTGCGCGTGCTCGGCACCGACATCGACCGGCGGAGTCTCGACGCCGCGACGCGCGGCGCGTATGCCGAAACCGCGTTCTCCGACTCCCCGGCTGCGCTACGCCAGCGATATTTCTCGACGGCGCCGCCCTATGCCGTTGCCGAGGAGCTGCGGCGCATGGTGACCTTCGCGCGGCACGATCTGCTGCACGAAGCGCGGCCCGGCCCGCCGGTCGACCTGCTCGTCTGCCGCAATGTGCTGATCTATCTCGACCGCGATGCCCAGGAGCGGCTGTTCCGGCTCTTCGCGGCATCGATCGTGCCCGGTGGCACGCTGGTGCTGGGCAAGGTCGAAACGTTGTTCGGGCCGATGCGCACCAGCTTCGCGACGGTCGATCCGCGTGCGCGAATCTTTCGGCGCGTATGACCTCGACACGACTTCGGCCCATCCTCGAGCCGCGCACCGTTCTGGTCGTCGACGACAGCGCATTCATGCGCAAGCTGGTATCCGAGATGATCGGCGAATGTGACGAATTCCGCGTCGTCGGCACCGCGCGCAACGGACACGATGCGCTGCGCAAGATTCACGCGCTCGATCCGCACATCGTGACGCTCGACATCGAGATGCCGCACTTGAGCGGCATCGATGCGCTGGGCTACATCATGAGCGAGACACCGCGCGCGGTCGTCATGCTGAGCGCGGCGACCAAGACCGCCGGCGACGACCTGGTGATTCGCGCGCTCGAGCTCGGCGCGGTCGACTTCGTGCGCAAGCCGGGCGGAGCCATCAGTCTCGAGATTGAGACCGTGCGCGACCGTCTGCTCGATGCGCTGCGTGCCGCCGCCCAGGTGAATTTGCGCGGCGTGAATCCGCTCGCCCGGCCCCGGTTCATCACCGACGGCGGTCGCGCCGGCGCCGAGCGCGGCGGCGCGAAACGGATCGTGGCGATCGCCGCGTCGACCGGTGGTCCCCGCGCGTTGGCCGAGTTGCTCCCGTCGCTCCCGCGCGATCTCGACGCCGCGGTGCTCGTGGTGCAGCACATGCCCGCCGGTTTTACCGGCACGCTGGCCGCGCGCCTCGACTTGCAGTGTCATCTCCCGGTGCGCGAAGCGGTGCAGGGCGAAGAGATTCATCCCAACTGCATCTACATCGCGCCCGGCGGCTCACACATGCGCGTGCGCGAGCATCGCGGCGCGCCGGTGATCGCGCTCGATGAGTCGCCGCCCATCTGGGGGGTGCGCCCATCCGCCGATCCGCTCTTTCGCTCGGTGGCCGAGCATTTTGGCGCGGCGAGCGTGGGGGTAGTGCTCACCGGGATGGGGCGCGATGGCGCCGCCGGCCTGCGGGCGATGCGCGACGCCGGGGCCGCCGGGATCGCGCAGGACCGCTCCACCTCGGTGATCTACGGGATGCCGCAGGCGGCGTTGGCCTCCGGCGGCGCGGAACATGTGCGTGGGCTCGGCGAGATCGCGGAGACCGTGGTCGAGATGCTGCGCGGGAGAACGTCGTAGCGTATTGTGTTGGCGTCGTCGTCACGCGACCCGGGGCCCCCCCCCCGAAACCGAAGGTAGTCTCGCTCGCGCAGCTTGCCCGCATCTTCGCGCTTCCGTCCGTACCGAATCCTCCCCACGACCCGGCCATGCCCGACACCTCGACCGAGCTTCGCGGTCAATTCACCGCGATCGACGCCCGACTCGCCGCGCCCGATGCCGGTGCGCAGCGCGATGCGCTCAAGGCCGACATCATCTCCCTCTACCGCCAAATCGATCTCCAGATCAACGAGCTCAGCGCGCTCAAGGATCAGGTCAAAGCGCTGGTCGACCGGTGGAAAACGCTCCCGCAAGCCAACACCGCCACGATCACCCCGCGCTTCACTGACCAGCGTCCGGTCGTCGTCGCCGACCACATCGGCGCCTCGACCTTCGTCGAAAAAGGATGGAGTCTCATCTCCCTCGGCGACTACGACGGCGCTGAGAAATCGCTCCGCAAAGCGGCCGAGCTCTCGCCGCACGACCCGCAGACCGAGTCGCTCCTCGGCTGGTCGCAGATGCTCCAGGAGAAGTACGACGACGCGCTGGCCAACTTTCAGCGCGTGCTGATGCGCGAGCCCGCGAACTCGCTCGCGCGCATCAACCTCGGGTACATCTGCCTCAAGAAGCACATCTTCGGCGAAGCGATCGAGCATTTGTCGAAGGCGATCCGACTCGACAACGATCGCAAGGCGACGCTCTACGCGCACTTCTACCTCGGTCTGGTGTATCTCGAGCGGGAGATGTTCGACGACGCGCAGACGTTCTTTCGGAAGACGCTCACGATCGGCCCCAACCTGATCGAAGCGTACTACGAGCTCGGCCGCGCGCTCTGGTTCGACGGGAAGCGCGAGCAGGCGCTGCAGACGTGGCGCGACGGCGCGGCCGCGAACAGTTTCAATCCATGGGGAAAACGCTGCACGGAAATGTTGCGGCACATCGAACAGGGTGGCGCGCCCTCGCGCACCGGCTGAGGAGGACTGGCGCGGCGCTGCTCGCCGCGCTCGGGTGCGCGCTCGCGATTTCCGCTCGGGCGGGCGCGCAGAGCGATGTGCCCGATCGCTACGACGCCGGGCGGTTCACCGTCGTCGCGTATCCGTCCGACAAGGCGCTCGCCCGCGCGCTGCTCGATCGCGCCCAGCTGCGTGACACCTTTCCCGGTTTGGCGCGCCCACGCTCGCGTGTGCTCATCTCGATCGCTCCGGACGCCCGCCGCTTTCGCGAGTGGGTCGGACCCTCGGCCCCGGAATGGGGCGCCGCCATCGCCATCCCCGAGCAGCAGCGCATCGTCATGCAGGGCCATCGCGCCGGCTCCGATGCCGGCGACCCCGTGCAGGTGCTTCGCCACGAGCTTGCGCATCTGGCCCTGCACGAAGCGCTCGGCGATTTGCCGGCGCGCTGGTTCGACGAGGGGTACGCCGGATTTGCCGCCGCCGAGTGGGGCCGCGAGGAGCTCCTGACGACGAGCCTCGTGCTGCTCACGAAGGGCGTTCCAACGCTCGATACGCTCGACCGGGAGTTTCTCGCCGGCGCGACGCGCGCCGAGGCGGCGTACGCACTTGCCTATCGCGCCGTCGCCGAGCTGGCGACGCTCGACAACGAGCGCGGGCTGTCGCTCTTCTTCGAGTATTGGCGGAGCAGCCGCTCGATGGACGCCGCGATCCGCTCGGCGTTCGGAATGACGCAAGCCGACTTTGAGAAACGATTTCGCGAGCGCACCATGCGGCGCTACGGCGCTCTGGCCGTCGTGGCGAACGTGTCGCTCGGTGCCGCGATGATGATGCTGGTGGCGATGCCGTTCTATCTCGTCCGCCGCCGGCGACAGAAGCGGCGTCTGGCCGCAATGCTCGTCGCGGACGAAGCGGCGGAGCGTGCCGCACTCGCGTCGGCGATCGACGAGCTCCTGCGGAGCGCCGGAACCGGCGGGGATGCCGGGGGTGCAGTCCATTGACACCCTCTACCGCCAAATCTACACTACACAACTATGCCTCAACCTCTGACGCCAAGCCGCTTCCGGGCTTCAATTTGGTGGATCATCTCTTCCATCGTGCTGCTCGCGGGCTACGTAGATCTCTGGCGCGGCGGAGAAACGGTGGCGCCCTTCCTGCTTGTTCTCGGCTACTGCGTTCTCATTCCGATCGCGATCGTGGCACGGGGGGCGAGCGCGGGAGACGGCCGGGACTCACGCTCCACCGGCGCGCCCTGACTCCGAACGTCGCACGGTTCCTGCGCTAGAGGGCGAATAGCTCAGTTGGTTAGAGCGCCTGCCTTACACGCAGGATGTCGGGGGTTCGAGTCCCTCTTCGCCCATCGGTCCTGTTTTTTCTCGTACGATCGCGGCAGTTTCTTCGCGTGCTGTTCAGGAACTCGTCGGTTCTGACTGGGGTACTCTGTACAACGTTCTGGAGGTAAGACAGTGAACGACATGACGCGCCAGTCGGGGCACATCGGGAAGCTGCTGCTGCTCGCAACCATTTGCGTGCCGGGGGCGGTCGCCGCTCAGGTCGGACGCCAACGCGTGATCAAACCACCCGATGACGCCGCCCGCTTCGTCGTCATCCCGTTGCGCGCTCCTGATCGCAAGGCCTCCGTCGAAGCGACCGATGCGTTGCGCGACAAGGTGACGGAAGAGTTCGACATGCAGCGCGACAAGTTCTACGTGCTGTCGAAGCAGAACACCTGCGCGGTGCTGGAGGCAGCAGGGTTCGCCTGCGATACCGCGGCGAACTCCACGACTGCCAAGTTGCTCGCGCAGCAGCTCCGCGCCGATGAGTATCTCGAAGGAACGCTGACGCGCACCGCCGCTGGCGTCGCGCTCGACGCGCGCATGGTGTTGACGCGCAACAACTCGCTCTACCAACCGCTCCCGCGAGCCGAAGGCAAGAACTACGATCAGGCTGCCCAACGTGTGGCAAAGTCGCTACGCGACGCGCGGAAGCAGCTGGCCGGCTACAAGAGCTGCGAGCTGGCGATCAATACCGGAAAGAACGCCGAGGCGATTCCAGCGGCGCGCGCCGCGATTGCCGCGTATCCGAACTCGACGATCGGCCGGCTGTGTCTCGCGCAGGCGATCCTGAACACGAAAGGGCCCAACGATTCCATCATCGCGATCACCCGCAAGGTGCTCGAAATCGATGCGAAGAACGCGCCGGCGCTCGAGCTCATCGCCGACGCGTACATCGGCAACAAGATGGAAGACTCCGCCGTCGTCGCGATGACGAACCTGTTGGCGGCCAATCCGGGCGATGCTCGAACGATCCAGAAGGTCGTCGAATTCCTTGGTACCGTGAAGCGTCCCGCGATCGCTATCCCGATCATGGATAGAGCGCTCGCGGACAATCCGGGCGACCCCGCCCTCACGCGGCTGTCCTGGCTCATCCTGCTTCAGGCGAAGGACTACAAGAAAGCCGCCGCGGCTGGAGAACAGCTGATCAAGACCGATACGGCCGCCGCCGATTCGACGTTCTTCTTCCGACTCGCCACAGCGTACGCGGTCGACTCGCAGCCGCAGAAGGCCGCCGAGGCCGCGGCGCGCGGCGTGGCGAAATTCCCGAGAAACGGGACGCTACTCGCCCTGCAGGGACGTCTGCTGCGCCAAGCGGGACAGACCGCCCAGGCGCTGCTCGTGTTGCAGCAGGCCGTGCGGATCAATCCGAAGCTGGAGCGCGGTTGGCTCAGCATCGCCCAAGCGCAGTTCGAGCTTGGACAGACCGACAGCGGCTTCGTGTCGCTGAAACAAGCGTTGGCCAACGGAGAGGACAAAGAGATCGTGGGGCAATCCGCGCTCGTGGAGGGCAACAAGTGGTACAAGGCGGCGGCCGCGCTCAAGCCGTCCGTCGCGGCCGACTCGCTTGCCCGCCGGCAAGCATATCAGAAGGCCGTTACGATCCTGATGCGGGCTGACTCCGTCGCGACGTCCGCTAATACGAAATTCCTCCTCGGCGTATCGGCGTTTCAGGTCGGGGACGCATCCGTTCGTGAAAATGTCGGCGCGAAGAGCTGTGAGCTCGCGAAGCTCGCCCAGGATTCATTCATCACGGCGCAGACGGACCTGCCGGCAGGCGCCTCGGGCGGCGATGCCAACACGAAACAGATCGCCGGCCAGCTACTCGGCGCGATTGGCCAGTATTCCGGCGCAGTGGACGGTCAGGTCAAGAAATTCTGTAAGTAGCCGTCGCCAGCATTCGCGTCAGCGAGAACGCCCGCCGAGCAATCGGCGGGCGTTTGCGTGTCAGCTCTCTTTTTCGCCCGGCAGGTGACCGAGGTGCACTAACAGAGCGCCCGGAATCGCACGGTACACGAGCTCCGTCGCCTCGCTCGATTCACCGTCGACGTTCACTGAGATCGGCTCGCCCGCGCGCACGGTGAGTGAGGGCACCTGGCGGTAGTGCACCCCTTCCTCTTCGAGATGCTCTCCTTTCTTGAGCCGCATCAGAATCCGGGCGAAGGCGCCGATCGGCATCGCTTCGACCACGCACAGGTCGAGCAGGCCGTCGGTCAGGCTGGCGCGCGGCGCGATCAGCGTTCCGCCGCCGGTGGCTCGCGCGTTCCCTACGGCGAAGAGCAAAAAATCGGATTCCAGCTCGAAGCCGGGTGCCGAGAATTGAGCATGGTAGGGCGCCAGCGAACCCAGCTTTCTCGCGCCGGTTATGGCGTAGGCGAGCGGTCCGAGCGATGCCTTCGCCTCCACCGGAGTCTCCGCCGTCGCTTCCGCGCCGACTCCGGCGCTCGACACGTTGAGAAAGTGGCGGCCGTTCATCTCGGCGGTGTCGATCAGCACGGGCTTGCGCTGCAGGATAAAATCCATGGCATGGTCGGGATCATCACCGGGAATACCAGTTTGCCGCGCGAAGTCGTTCGCGGTGCCGAGCGGCACGATGCCGAGCGACGGCCGGCGCGCGCCGGCATCCGCTTCGGCCGCTCGAGCGAGCCCGTTGACGACTTCGTTCACCGTGCCATCACCTCCGATGGCGACGACGATGTCAGCGCCCGACGCGGCCGCTTCTTGCGCCAGGCGAATGCCGTCGCCGCTCTCCCACGTCACGCGCGGATCGACGACGTGACCTTTCCCACGCACCCACTCCGCGAGATGGCGCAGGGCGGGATTCCCCGCGCGCTCGCCATGAATCACGAAGGTGAGTCGCTTGCTTTCGGCTTCGTCGTGCATCGCGTCGGGAAGGGCGTGAGACTGCGCGGACCGTGTGAGCGATAACATGGACGGCGCGCCCGCCCCGGCGCTACCTCTCGAGGCGGCGTTGGCGTCGCGGTGGGCGAGCACGTACCACACGCCGGTGCTGGCCGAGGAGATTCTTGCACTGCTGGCCGACAAGCGTACCGCGCTCGACGGTACGCTCGGCGGCGGCGGCCACTCGTTGGCGATGCTCGAGCACGGTGCGACAGTGACCGCACTCGACCGCGATCCGGCGGCGATCCTCGCCGCCAGTCGCCGCCTGGCGAAATACGAGCGAACGGGCCAGTTCAGAGCCCGCCTCGGCAACTTCGCCGATGTCGACCAGGTGGATTCCCTCCGTGGAGCGACGTGGGATTTCATCCTGTTGGATCTGGGTGTCTCCTCCCACCAGATTGACGATCCGGCGCGCGGGTTTTCCTTTCGAGAGGGTGCGCCCCTCGATATGCGGATGGGCGACGACGCCGAGCTGAGCGCCGCGGAGTGGCTGAACGAGGCGCCGGAACACGAGATGCTGTTCGTGTTCCGCGAGTACGCCGACGAGCGGCGCGCGGCGCGACTCGCTCGCGAGGTCGCGCGCCGTCGCGGAAACCGTCCCTTTGCGGTGAGCGATGATTTCGTCGGCGCCATTCGCGGCGCGCTCGGCGCGCAGTCCGGCCCGAGCGACTTCGCGCGCCTGTTCCAAGCCGTGCGCATCGAGGTCAATGGTGAGCTTCGGGCACTCGAACGCGCGCTCCCCACGTTGCGCGACCGCCTGCTGCCGGCCGGCGTGTTGGCGGTCATTGCCTATCACTCGGGGGAGGATCGGTTGGTGAAGCACGCGTTCCGTGAATGGAGCACCGAGTGCACCTGTCCTCCGAAGCAGCCGATGTGCACCTGCCGTGGCAAGACGCTCGGCGACACGGTGATGCGCAAGGCAGTGAGCGCGACGACGGCCGAGACGGCGCTGAACCCGCGCGCGCGAAGCGCCCGGCTTCGCGCCTGGAGGAGCGAGGCCGTCAGCTCGACGGGTGCGGGCTAGGTGGCCAGGCGAAGGAGCGGCGCGCGCGCACCGCGTGGGCGCACGGTTCTCGCCATGGCGATGATAGGTTTCGTCCTGCTTGCGGCGGGCGTCATCTGGAGGAGGGCGACGGGCATTCAGCACGCGAAAGAGATTCGCGCGCTCGAGAGTCAGCTGTCCGAGCTCGAGGCCCAGCGCGCGACGCTGCGCGAAGAGATCCGAAACGCGTCGAGCCGCTCCGTGCTGCTCCCGATCGCGCAGAATCGCCTGAACATGCACGTCGCCGCCGACTCGCAAATCGTCATTCTCCAGCGTCCTCCCACACCGCGGTAGCGGACCGCGCCCCCGCGCACCGATGAATCGTCCCGACCGTATCACGCTCATCCATAGCTCGCTGATCATCTTCGCGCTTGCGCTCGTTGGCCGCGCGGCCCAGGTGCAGCTCTGGCAACGCGCGGCATGGATGGCGAAGGCGGAACGTCAGCACTTCACCGATGCGAAGATGACCGCGACCCGCGGCAACATCTTCGACGTCAGCGGCGTGCCGTTGGCGCAGACGAGCGAGTTCGTGCGGGTGAGCGTCGCGCCGCGCGAAGTAAAGGACCGCCGCCAGCTCGCCCGCGACTTGCGGCGGCTTGGCGTCGACGCGCCGATGATCGCGCGGGCGACGGACACGACGCGTGCCTGGAGCACGATCCCGAAACACTTTCTTCCGAATACCGTCGCGGCCATCGCCAAAACGCGCGGCGTCTACGCCGAGGCCTTCGCGCAGCGTGACTACACGCCGCGGTACGCGACACGCCGCATTCTCGGACGGGTGGATGCGCGTGGCCAGCCACTCGATGGCATCGAGCTCGCCCTCGATTCCGTGCTTCGCGGTCGAAACGGACGGGCGATGATGTTGCGTGATCCGCGAAGCGCCCGGCCCGAGTCACCGTCGGATACCGCGGTGGTGCCACGGGCCGGCGAAGATGTGGTGCTCACCATCAGCCAGGACTTGCAGGAGATCGCGGAGCGCGCGCTGAACGATGCCGTCGAGCGCGGCGGCGCCTCGGGCGGCGACATCCTGATCATGGACCCCTACTCCGGAGAGATCCGCGCACTGGCGAGCATCCGCCGCGACCCGCGGTCGAGTGGCAGTCCCTTGGTGAGCGAGCCGTTCGAGCCGGGATCGACACTCAAGCCGTTCGTGGCCGCCGCGCTTCTCGCGCGCAATCGCGCTCGCGCCGACGAGGTGATGGAGCTGGGGGACGGCACCTGGGAGATCGAGGGGCGCACGGTTCACGACGAGCACAAGGCGCCGCGCTTCTCGCTCGCCGACGTGATTCGGTACTCGAGCAACGTCGGCATCGCCAAGTTCGCGCAGCGGCTATCGCACGCCGAGCAATATCAGTCGCTGCGCGACTTCGGCTTCGGGACCTCCACCGGCATCTCGCTCCCGGCCGAGGCGAGCGGGCTCTTGCGGCCGCCGGAAAAATGGTCGAAGCAGTCGTCGGTGTCGCTCGCGATCGGATACGAAATCTCCGTGACCGCTCTTCAACTCGCCACCGCGTACGCAGCGCTCGCCAACGGCGGCGAGCTGCTCGAGCCGACGCTGGTGAAGGAGATTCGGGGCGCGGACGGCGTGGCCCGTTATCGGCACGAACGGCGCGTCGTGCGCCGGGTGATCGATGCGCGCGTCGCGGCGACCGTGCGGCAGATGTTGATCGGGGCGGTGGAGGGCGGCACGGCCGACGAAGCCGGCCTGGGCAACTTTCAGGTGGCGGGCAAGACGGGAACGGCGAAGCGCACGATCAACGGGCGCTACCGCGACAGCTCGTATACGCCGTCGTTCGTCGGTCTCTTTCCCGCCGACCGGCCTCAGTACGTCATTCTCGTGAAGATCGATCATCCCACCGTCGGCTCGATCTTCGGTGGACACACGGCGGCGCCGGTATCGAAGGTCGTGCTCGAGGCGGCCATCGCGGCGCGCGACGCGGCGCTCGACCGTCGCGCGCTCGCCGCCGCGGCACCGCCTCCGCCCAAGCCACCGAAAAGTGGAAGCACGGAGGTTGTGAAGGCGCCCGATACCGTCGCGCCGCGCGCGGTGCTCGCGGGCGGACGTATCGATACCTCGGCATCCGAGGGGATGGTACCGTATGTCGCGTCTCTGCCACTGCCGCGAGTCGCGTCACCCGTCGCGCCTGGGCCCCCGCACGCGATTCCAGAAGTGCGCGGTCTCGCCCTGCGCGACGCAGTGCGTGAGTTGCATCGCGCGGGATTTCGGGTGCAGCTCGCCGGCTTCGGCGATCCACTGTCCACGTCGCCCGTCGCGGGAGCCATGGCCGCCCCGGGATCGACCGTGCGTCTCGTCAGCGCGCCGTGATGATCGAACTCGACCGAATTCGCGCGGCACTCGAGCGCGCGGGGCTGCTCGTCGAGACGCACGGACATCTGCCTGATCAGGCCGCCTCGATCACCGACGACAGCCGGCAGGCGCGCGAGGGCTCCCTGTTCGTGGCGGTGCGGGGTCACGATCGCGACGGCCACGACTTTTTGTCGCAGGCGGCGGCGTCAGGCGCGGCGGCGACGATCATCGAGGATCCGTCGCGCACTACGCTGCCGGCCTTTGTCGTCCGTGACGGCCGGCGCGCGGCGGCCGTTGCCGCGGCGGCCGCCTACGATGACCCCGCGCGATCGCTCGCGCTCGTCGCGGTCACCGGCACCAACGGCAAGACGACCACGGTCGGCATCATCCGTCATCTGCTCGACGAACACGAGAAGCGGAGCGCGTCCATCGGAACTCTGGGCGTCTTGATCGGCAGTGACGGGCTGGAGCTTCCGGGCGGATCCGGTCTGACCACGCCCGGTCCGGTCGAGTTGCAGCGCGTTCTCCGCGCCCTCGTCGACCGAGGCGTGCGGAGCGTGGCGATGGAGGTGTCGTCGCACAGCCTCGATCAGCGGCGCGTGGAAACCATGGCGTTCGACGCGGCGGTCTTCACCAATCTCACGCGCGACCATCTGGACTATCACGGGACGCTGGAGGCCTACTTCGCCGCAAAAGCGCAGTTGTTGACCTATCTGCGGCCGGGTGGAGTCGCCGCGATCAACGCGGATGACCCGGCGTGGGAGCATCTCCCCCATCTGCCGAACGAGCTGCGCTTCGGTGTCGCCCACACGGCACCAGACGCGGTGTGGGCGAGCGCGATCGCCTTCGCGCCTCGGGGCAGCACCTTCACCATCTCCCTCCCGACGGACGCGGCCGGCGCACCGGTTCCCTTCGTCGGCAAGGTGCACCTTCCGCTCGTCGGTGATTTCAACATCACCAACGCGCTCGGCGCGGCAGCGGCGGCGCTCGCGCTCGGCCAATCGCCTGCGATGATCGCGTCGCGACTCGGCTCGGTACCCCAGGTGCCCGGGCGTCTCGAGCTGATCAACGAGGATCCGTCGGTGCTGCGCGACTACGCGCACACCCCCGACGCGCTCCGGAGAGCGCTCGATGCCGTGCGCCCCTTCGCCACCGGCAAGCTCATCGTCGTCTTCGGCGCCGGCGGTGACCGCGACCGCGGCAAGCGTGCGGAGATGGGCGCCATCGCGGCGAACCACGCGGATCACGCCATCGTCACGAGCGACAATCCGCGCACGGAAGATCCGGAGCGCATCCTCGACGACATCGAAGCAGGGATGGATGGCACGCAGCATCAGCGCATCGAGGATCGGCGCGCCGCGATCGCCGCCGCGCTGGCCGCCGCCCGTTCCGGCGACGTGATCGTGCTGGCGGGCAAGGGCCATGAGACGTATCAGATTCGTGGGACCACCAAACATCCTTTCGACGAGCGGGTCATCGTGCGTGAGCTGATGAGGTCATGACTGTGACATCGCAGTGGCTGAGCTGATCGCGGCCGCGCCGGACACGGCGTTCTGGACGCTCGACCGCGTATCGGATGCGTTGGGCGCTCCGCCCTCGGCGCCGCGCGGCGCGTCGGTTCTACGCGGTATTTCGACCGACACTCGCACGGTCGCGCCAGGCGATGTCTTCGTTGCTCTGGTGGGAGAGCGCTTTGACGCGCATCGCTTTCTCGACGAGGCGGTCGCGGCGGGAGCGCGGGCACTCGTGGTGTCCCGGTCGCCGCGCATCGGCGAGCTTGGCGTGCCGGTGTTTCAGGTGCCGGATACGCTGGTGGCGTTGGGCCAGCTCGCTCGCTACCGGCGTCGTGCGCTCGGTGTGCCGGTCGTCGCCATCGCCGGCTCGAATGGCAAGACGAGCACGAAGGAGCTCGTGCGCGCCGCGCTCGGCGTTGTGCTCGACGTGCACGCGACGGTGGCGAATCTGAACAATCAAATTGGCGTGCCGCTCACGCTGCTCGCCGCGCCGAACGCGTGCGATGTGGTGATCGTCGAGCTAGGCACGAATGCGCACGGTGAGGTGGCCCGTCTGCGCGACATCGCCGAGCCGGACATCGCGGTGGTGACGTCGATCGGTGAAGAGCATCTCGAGGGATTCGGATCGCTGGAGGGCGTGCTGCGCGAGGAATCCGAGCTGTTCTCCCCGGCGACCGTCGCGATTGTGCCGGCGAGCCAGCCCGAGCTCGGCGAAGCCGCTCGCTCGCGCTCGCGACGGGTGGTCGAGGCTGGCCTCGACACGGGTGACATGCGCGCGCAGCAATGGGGACTCGATCCCGATGGTCGCGGCTGGATCTCGGTGGACGGCGACACTGTGCGGCCGCCATTGCGCGGCGCGCACAATCTGCGCAACACCATGCTCGCGCTGGCCGTGGCGCGCGAATGCGGCGTGTCGATGGCGGATGCGGCGCGTGGCATCGCGCTCATGCCGGTGCCGGCAATGCGCACCGCCTTTGACACGATCGGACGGCTGACGGTGATCAATGACGCCTACAACGCGAATCCGGCGTCCATGCGGGCGGCGCTGGAATTGCTAGAGAGCGTCGGCGCGGGACGGCAGCGAGTGGCCGTGCTCGGCTCCATGCTCGAGCTCGGCACACAGGCGAAGTCGTTGCATGCGGAAATTGCGCGGCGGGCCCTTCGCTCGTCGCTCGACGTGATCGCGGCGACGGGCGAGATGGCCGACGCGCTCGTCGCAGCCGCCGTTGGCGACGAGCAGAAGCGCGTCGTGATCGCGCCGACGGTCGACGCCTTGTGGCCGGCGCTGGAGCCGCGGCTGGCGGCGGATGCGGTCGTACTGCTGAAAGCGTCTCGCGGAATTCGATTGGAGCGATTGGTCCCTCATCTCACTGCCTGGGCAACGCGCTAGTGCTCTACCATCTGTTGACGCCCCTCGAGAAATACTGGGGCGCGTTTCACGTCTTCACCTACATCTCGTTCCGCGCCGCCGGGGCCGCCGTGACGGCACTGCTCGTTGCATTCCTCGTCGGTCCGGGAATCATCAAGCGGCTGAACGTCATGCGGGTGCAGCAGATCATCCGCGAAGGAACGCCGGACTCCCACCAGGACAAGAAGAGCGTGCCGACGATGGGCGGCCTCATCATCCTGGTGGCCGCGATCTTTCCCACCCTCATGTGGGCGAAGCTGACGAATCACTACGTCTGGATCGCCATCGTGGTCATGGCATGGATGGGGGCGATCGGGTTTCTCGACGATTACCTCAAGCTCAAGCAGAAACGGGAAGGGAAGGAGAACGTCGGACTGGTCGAGCGCTACAAGCTCGTCGGCCAAGTGAGCGTCGGCGTGTTGCTGGGGGTACTGCTCTGGCAGTTTCCCGTATCGACGCTGCCGGGCGCGTCCACGACGGTGCCCTTCATTAAGTACATCCTCATCGTTCCCTACTTCGCCTGGATGTACGTGCCGTGGGTCGCCTTCATTCTTACCGGCGCGAGCAACATGGTGAATCTCGCCGATGGGCTCGATGGGCTCGCCGCGGGCCTCACCGCCATCGCCGCCGCGACGCTCATCCTCTTCGCCTACGTGATGGGACGCGTCGACGCCAGCGTCTACCTGCAGCTCTACTACCTGAGGAATGCCGGCGAGCTCGCCATCTTCTGCTCGGCGATCTTTGGCGCGGCCGTCGGCTTTCTCTGGTTCAATTGCTATCCGGCCGAGGTCACCATGGGCGACACCGGCGCCCTCGGGCTCGGCGGCGCGCTGGGCGCGGTCGGGATTCTGCTCAAATCGGAATTTCTGCTGCTGATCATCGGCGGCGTGTTTGTTGTCGAGACCGCATCGGTGATCATCCAGCGCATCGTCTTCAAGTACCGGCGCAAGCGGTACGGCCTCGAGTTCGCGCGCGCCAACCGCGTCTTTTTGCGAGCGCCCATCCATCACCACTTCGAGCTGAAGGGGTGGCCCGAGCCGCAGGTTGTCGTGCGCTTCTGGATTCTTGGCGTCCTGTGCGCCTTTCTCGCGCTCAGCACGATCAAGCTGCGATGACGTGGGATCACGGCGAGGTGGCGGTCCTCGGCCTCGGCAAAAGCGGTCGCGCCGCGGCGACATTGCTCGCGCGGGCGAAGGTGCGCGTCTACGCCAGCGACATGGCGAGCACGCCCGCGGTGGAGCAGGTGGCCGAATTGCTTCGGCGCTCCGGTGTCGACGCGCAGACCGGCGGACACGATCTCGACCGCATCCGCGGCGCATCGGCGCTCGTCGTCAGCCCGGGCGTGCCGCCGACCGCGCCGCCGATCGCTGCCGCGCGCGAGGCGCAGGTTCCGATTGTCGGCGAAGTGGAAGTCGCCCTGCGCGCGATGCCCGGTCTCCGCTACATCGCGGTCACCGGCACGAATGGGAAAACGACCACCACCGCCCTGATCGGCCATCTGTTGCGAGCGCTCGGGCACAACGCCGTCGACGCAGGCAACATCGGCACGCCGCTCGCCGATGTCGCTCTGGGCGCGGCGCGCCCCGATTGGGTCGCGCTGGAGATGTCGTCGTTCCAGCTTCACGACACCCCTGGAATCGATCCCGCCGTCGGCGTGGTGACGAATCTCAGTCCCGACCATTTGGACAGGTACGAATCCGTGGCCGGCTACTACGCGGACAAGGCGCGCCTCTTCACGAATGCGGACGCCGCGTCGAAGTGGGTGCTCAACGAGGACGATGGCCAGGTGCTGCTCCTCGGCGGGGATGCGCTGGCTGGACAGCGTTACGGCTTCTCGTTGGAGATCGACGAGGCGGACGCTTTCTACGATCGCGACCGGGGCCAGCTGCTGCTTTTCGACGAGCCTCTCCTGCCACGCGCGGAGCTCCAGCTGTTCGGCGATCACAATGTCGCCAACGCGCTGGCCGCCTCCCTCGCCGTCATGGTCGCCGACGACGGACATCGCACGCCCGCGTCGCGCGCGCGCATCGCCGATGGGCTGCGCACGTTTCGCGCGCTCGCGCACCGGCTGGAGGTTGTCGGCGAGTTCGGCGGCGTGATGTGGATCAACGACTCGAAGGCGACCAACGTCAGCTCGACGCGCGTGGCCATCGACGGAATGACGCGCCCCACCATTCTCCTGCTTGGCGGACGCCACAAAGGCGAATCCTACGCCTCGCTCATCGAACCGATCAGACAGCACGCGAAGCAGGTGATCGCCTATGGCGAGGCGGCGCCGATCGTCGTCGCGGACCTCGCGCACGAGTTGGCGCGTCCGGATGAAGGCGTCGTTCCCGTGCATCGGCTGGACGGCGGATTCGCGGAGGTGATCGCGGCCGCGCGCGCCTTCGCGGAACCCGGTGATGTGATCCTGCTGTCTCCCGCCTGCAGCAGCTACGACATGTTCAATAACTATGAGGAGCGAGGAGCCGAATTCCGGCGGCGCGCCGCGCTGACGTGACATCCTCCGCAGTCACGAGCCCGGGCGTGCGCGAGCGATGGCGCATGGGCGTCGAGGCGCGTGCGCTCTCGATCCTCATGATGGCCATGTGCTGCTTCGGGCTCGCGGTGTTGTACAGCGCCAGCGCACTCATGGCGATGCACGAGGAGCATCCGAGCTGGTACTATCTCGCCAGGCAGGTCATCGGCGTGGGCATCGGAATAGTGGCGTTCGCCGCCTGCGCGAAACTCGACGCCGAGCGCTGGAGTAAATGGGCGTGGCCGCTGATGCTGACGACGATGGCACTGCTCGTCTTCACCGTCCTCCCGTTTACGCTTCACCTTGCGCCCCGGATTCACGGCTCGCGCCGTTGGGTCAACCTCGGCTTCGCCTTTCAGCCGTCGGAGCTGGCCAAGCTCAGCGTCGTCATCTGGTCGGCGATGCTGGTGATCAAGAAGGGCGAGCAGATGCGCCGGCTGACCAAAGGTGTCTTGCCATTTCTCCTGGTGATCGGGCTGCTCGACGTGCTCGTCATCCTCGAGCCCGACCTCTCGCAGGCGATGGCGTACACGCTCGTGCTCGGCGTCATCCTGTTCGCCGGCGGACTGCGCATCGGCCACGTAGTGATGCTGTCGGCGCTCGCCGTTCCGGTGTTGTGGCGGGAAGTCTCGCACTTCCAGTACGCGCTCATGCGGTTGATGTCCTTCCCGCTACCGGGCAAAGAAGCGACGGAGGTCAACTTTCAGCTCAAGCAGTCGTTGATCGCCGTCGGCTCCGGGGGATTTTTCGGGAAAGGATTCGGCGAGGGATATCAGCAGAACGGATTTCTCCCCTTTCCATACAACGATTTCATCGGCGGCAACATCGGCGAGGAGTGGGGCTTCCTGGGCCTCCTGCTCGTCACGATCGGCTTCGCCCTCTATTGCTGGCTTGGCGTTCGCATCTCGCGAGGGGCGCGCAGTCCGTTTCTGAAGCTCGTCGCCATCGGTCTGACCATCACCGTGGTGATCACGGCCTACCTGCACATCGGCGTGGTGATCGGCTTGCTCCCGACCACCGGCTTGACGCTTCCATTCTTCTCGTACGGCCGCACCAACCTTGTGCTGTCGATGCTGATGACCGGCATTTTGGTGAACATTGGCAGCGAGCGCGAAAAAATCTTCGGCGCCCACGCTACAGATCCGCTGGCGGTCGCCGCGTGAAGCTGCTCTTCGCCGGTGGCGGCACCGGCGGTCATCTGTATCCCGGCCTTGCGATCGCGCGCGCGATAGTACGGCTCGACTCGTCCGCCGAGCCGCTCTTCGTCGGCGCGCGGCGCGGCATCGAGCGCGATGTGCTCCCGTCGACCGAATTCCGGCACGTGCTGCTCGACCTGCACCCGATCTACCGCGCCAAACCATGGCAGAATTGGCGAACTGTCAGCGCGCTCCTGCGTAGCTGGAGTGAGATCGGCGACTTGGTGCGTAAGGAACAGCCGGCCGTGGCCGTAGGCACCGGCGGCTATGCCTCAGGTCCGACTCTCGCGTACGCATCGCTGCACGGTGTGCCGACGGCGATCCAAGAACAGAACAGCGCGCCCGGCTTCACCACGCGCCTGCTCGGGCGCCGTGCCGATGAGATCTATCTCGGCTACGGTGAGGCGGCTTCCGCGCTCACACCCAAGCGCGGCGCGTGGGTTGGCGAAACCGGCAACCCGATCGATCCGCCGCCCGTATTGCGACCGTCCCGCACTGAGGCACGCCGGGCGTGGGGCTTCTCGGATTATGAAGGGGCCGTGCTGCTCGTGTTTGGCGGGAGCCAGGGCGCGCGCGCCCTGAACGACGTTGTCGCCGCCTGGATCAAGAGCGGCCTTCCGGACGGACTGCACGTGATCTGGGGAACCGGCCGGGCGACCTACGAGCGCTACCGCGCCTCGGAAGGGGAGCGCGTGCGCGTGATGCCCTATCTCTCGCCGATCGCGGACGCGTATGCGGCCAGCAACCTCGCGCTCACCCGCGCCGGCGCCATCACGCAAGCCGAGTTGTGCGCGTGGGGGATTCCTTCGATCTACGTTCCGCTCCCCACTGCCGCCGCCGACCACCAAACGGGGAACGCCCGCGCGTTGGCCGAGATTGGCGCCGGGCTGTATTTGCCCCAAGCTGACCTCTCCGTTGAGCGCCTCGATCGGGAAATTCGGTCGTTGCTCGCCGATCGCCAGCGGCTCGATATGATGTCGGCCGCCGCGCAGCGACGTGGAAAGCCGGACGCCGCGGAGAATATTGCGCGACGTATACTTAGCCTCTCCCATGTCAAGCGACTTCCGAGCTAGTTTGCGCTTGAGTCGGCCAGCGCCGACGCGCTATATTGGCCGCGCAGCGACATGTCTCCATTCAATCCCGCCGATCCCCGACCGGTACACTTCGTAGGCGTCGCCGGCGCCGGCATGAGCGCGCTCGCCGAACTGGTGGCGCGCCGCGGAATTCGCGTCACCGGATGCGATGCCAACCCCGGCGGAGTGGGGGACCTCGAGCGCTTCGGGATCACTGTCACGGGGCACCACGACCCCGTGCACGCCGAGTTCGCGCAATCGCTGGTCGTCACCTCGGCGATGCCGAAGGACCATCCCGAGCTCCTTCGTGCCCGAGAGCTCGGCATTCCGGTCATTCGCCGCGCTGAAGCGCTCGGCGCCGCAGTCGAAGGTGGCGAGGTGGTCGGCGTCGCGGGCACGCACGGGAAGACCACGACGACCGTGATGACGACCGAAGCGCTGACCGCGGCTGGCCTGTCGCCCACCGGAATCGTCGGCGGCCGGGTCGGCGCGTGGAACGGCAATCTGCTGGTGGGCGGCGACGCCCTCTACGTCGTCGAGGCCGACGAGTACGACCGGAGCTTCCTCGCGCTGCCCGCCACCATCGCGGTCGTCACGAACATGGAAGCCGACCACCTCGATATCTACCGCGATCTCGACGACATCCGCGATGCCTTCGCACAATTCGTGGGCGGCGCGCGCGGAGTGGTGCTCTGCGCCGAGGATCCCGGCGCGAACACGCTTCCGCTGCACAGCTCGGCCGAAGTCATCCGCTATGGCTTCTCGTCGGCCGACGCGCGACTGATCGCGCAGGATGTGCGGCTGGTCGACGGCGGCGAAGCCTTCGCCGTCGTCTTCGATGGCGAGCCCGTTGGCGACGTCGCGCTTCGGGTGCCGGGACGGCACAACGTGCTCAACGCCCTCGCGGCGTTGGGCTCGGGGCTCGCGCTCGGCGCGAGTGTGAACGCGATGGCGGCCGGTCTCGCGCGCTTTCGGGGCGTCGAGCGGCGCTTTCAGAAGCTCGGTGACGCGGGTGGCGTCAGCCTGGTCGACGACTACGCGCACCATCCGTCGGAGATCCGCGCGACGCTCGAAGCGGCTCGCGCCGCATTTCCTGGGCGACGACTGGTCGCGGCGTTCCAGCCTCACCTTTTTTCGCGCACGCGCGATTTCGCGCGCGACTTCGGCATCGCGCTCGCGCAGGCGGACGCGGTGTTTCTCACCGAGATCTATCCGGCGAGGGAGCAGCCGATCGATGGCGTCACCTCATCGCTCGTCGAGGGTGCCCTCGCAGACGCAGGGGGCACCCTGGCGTGGCGAGGGGAACGCTCCGATCTCGCCGCCGCCATCGCCGCGACTGTCAGACCTGGAGATGTCGTACTCACGCTCGGCGCTGGTGACATCACGCGCACGGGGCCGGAGCTGTTGGAACGTCTCGCGGGGCCGTCCGCCTGATGCCCGATGCCCGGCGCCCGGCACCCGACACCCGACGTGCACGAGTCGATGCCATTCGCAACGCGATTCTGTGGTTATGGTGGAAGCCTCTCGTCGTATTCCTGTCGCTGACACTCCTCGCGACGGCGCCCTGGTGGGGCCCGCGTGCTCTCGCGCCGCTGGCGTACTTTCGCGTTCGTCGGGTGGAGGTCGAGGGTGCGCGCTTTCTCACGCTGCAGGATGTGCTGGCCCGCCTGCGCGTCGACACGGCGAGATCCGTGTGGGACGATGTCGGCCCGCTCGAGCGACGCGTTGGCGCGCATCCGCAAGTGCGGAGCGTGCGCATCGGTCGAAAGCTGCCGGGAACGCTGGTCGTCTCCATCACCGAGAATCTGCCCATCGCGCTGACGCCCGCCAAAGATGCATTGACGCCGGTCGATGCCTCGGGACGATTGTTGCCCATCGATCCGAGCCGCGCCGGAGTAGATTTGCCAATCGTGCCGCGAGTGGACACCATGGTGCTTCGCGTGCTGGCGGAGATTCGTGCCGGCGCGCCGGCATTGTTCGATCGCATCAGCGATGCGCGCCGAAGCGGGCACGACGACGTGCTGCTGCGCTTCGCGACGTTGCGCGTGCTGGTGCGTCCAGACGTTGGTGTCGCTAGGTTGTCCGACATCGTTCCCGTCGAGCAGGATCTGGTGAAGAAGAGTCGCCACGTCACCGAGCTCGACCTTCGCTACCGAGACCAAGTGGTCGCCAGACTGCAATGAATCCCGATCGGTTAGTCGCCGGACTGGACATCGGCTCCGCCAAGACCACGGCGCTCATCGCCGAGGTGGAGGGCGAGTTCCCGAAATATCCCACCATCAAAGTGCTTGGCGTTGGTCAGGCGCGCACCGCCGGCATGCGTCGCGGCGTCGTGTCCGACATCGAGGAGACGACGCGCTCGATCAAGAAGGCGCTCGAGGACGCCGAGCGGATGGCGGGCGCGAAAGTCGACTTTGTCTACGCCGGCATCGCCGGGGAGCACGTGGCGGCGATGACGAGCCACGGCGTGGTGGCGGTCAATGGCGACGAGATCAGCAAGGCCGATGTCGAGCGGGCGAACGAAGTGGCGCGCGCGCACGCGCTGCCCACCGACCGCGAGTTGCTGCACGCGATCCCGCAGGAATATCGCGTCGACAAGAATAATGGGATCCGTGATCCCATCGGCATGATCGGGACGCGGCTGGAAACCGAGGTCTACCTCGTCACGATCGGCTCATCGCCGGCGATGAATCTTCGGAAGTCGATCGAGCGGGCGGGATACAAGACGCGCGAGCTGGTGCTCGAGCCGCTCGCCAGCGCACTCGCCGTGCTGACCGAGGACGAGAAAGAGCTCGGCGTCGCCCTCGTCGAGATGGGCGCGGGAACGACCGACCTGGCCATCTTTCACGAAGGGAAGATCAGACATTTGGGGACGTTGGCCTTCGGCGGGAACAACGTGACGAGTGACATCGTGCACGGGTTAGGCGTCACTCAGGCGGACGCGGAACGGCTCAAAGAACGCTTTGGATGCGCGTACGAGCCCTTGGTCGACCCCGCCGACGTGATTCAACTGCCGAGCACGGTGGCGCAGGGCGACCGACAGATTCCGCGCGAGCTGTTGAGTCACATCATTCACCAGCGCATGGACGAGATCTTCGGTCTCGTGCAGCGCGAGGTGAGCGGGGCGGGGTATGCGGGACGGCTGAGCGCGGGGATGGTGCTCACGGGCGGCGCGGCGGCGATTCAGGGCGCGGCCGAGCTGGCGAACGATGTGTTTGGTACGGGAGTGCGCGTGGGATCGCCTGCCGACAACGTGGGCGGACTCAGCGATTCGGTCGAGGCGCCGCGGTTTTCCACAGCGGTGGGGTTGGCGCTCTACGGAGCGCATCGGCTGGCGCTTGGCGCCAGCTCGGGGAGTGGAAGGCGGCGCGGAGTAAACGCGCCAGGAATGGACAAGTTGGCCGATCGCGTCAAGACATGGCTGCAGGACTTCTTCTAGTTCTCCTGACACGGGGCGTGTCGTTTCCGCCAGCAATTGCTACTGTATAATCCGCAGCAAACTCATATATTCTGCCAGCCAATTCTCCAGGTCGTCTCCGGGCGCCAGGTAGAATCCCTCCGCAGTCTGCACGTCCCGCCAAGTCAGTCGTCGCAATTACTCCTCTCGGAGCAGCATCTCCAATGATCTTCGAGTTCGAAGAGAACACCTCGCAGAGCGCCCGCATGAAGGTCGTGGGCATCGGCGGCGGTGGGGGCAACGCCGTGAACCGGATGATCGAGGAACACCTCAACGGGGTGGAATTCGTCTCCGTCAACACTGACGCGCAAGCGCTGCTCAACTCGAAGTCCGACATCAAGATCCAGATCGGAAAGAAGTTGACGCGCGGACTCGGCGCGGGCGCCCGTCCCGAGATCGGCCGCCAGGCGATCGAGGAGAGCCGCGACGAAGTCATGCGCATTCTGCAGCACACCGATCTCGTCTTCGTCACCTGCGGCATGGGCGGGGGCACCGGCACCGGCGCGGCGCCGATCGTGTGCGAGATGGCGCGCGAGGCCGGCTCGCTGACCGTGGGCATCGTCACCAAGCCGTTCCTGTTCGAGGGGCGGAAGCGGATGCGTCAGGCCGAGATGGGCATCGCGGAGATGCGGAAGCACGTCGACACGATGATCGTGGTGCCTAACGAGCGGCTGCTCGCGGTGGTGGGCAAGGGCATTCCGTTCCAGGACGCGCTCAAAAAGGCCGACGAGGTATTGCTGCACGCCTGCGCCGGCATCTCGAACTTGATCAGCGTCACGGGTCTGGTGAACGTGGACTTCGCCGACGTGCGCACGGTCATGCAGAACGGCGGCTCGGCGCTCATGGGCACCGGCATCGGCCGCGGCGAGAACCGCGCGATGGAAGCGGCGCAGCAGGCGATCTCCTCGCCGCTGCTCGACAACGTCTCGGTGTCGGGCGCGACGGGTGTGCTCGTCAACATCACCGGCGGCACCGATCTCACGTTGGGCGAAGTGCACCAGATCAATGAGATCGTTCACGACGCCGTCGGGGACGACGCCGAGATTATCTTCGGCGCGGTGAACGAGCCGGCGATGCAGGGCGAGATTCGCGTGACGGTGATCGCGACGGGCTTCGACCGCGGCGCGTCGGGTGCGCAGACGTCGACGCCGGCGGATGCCAACACTGGCAGGTTTGGCGCCGCGACGCCGGTTATCCCGTTCCCCGGCCAGCGTCCGGCGCGCGTGCAAACCGCGCCCCCGCGGACGGCGACGCCGGCCGAGCAGCCGCCCCGCCGCGAGACGCGTCCGAGCGGAAATCAGGAAAAGCGGACGGAAGATCTGAGCGACATGGAGATTCCGACGTTCATTCGGAGACAGATGGATTGATCCGTCCGTCTGCCCGCCTGAAGGTGCCGGCGCGCGCCGCTACGCTCGTCGTCGCCGTCACGCTGGCCGGCGTCGTTCTTTGGCTTGGACGTTCCACGCTTCCGCTCCGCAAGAACAACAATCCATCGCTCGTCTCCGCCGCCACGCCCGACTCCGAGTCGTGGACGGAGCGCGTCGATACGCTGCATCGCGGTGAGACGCTGAACGCGGTGCTCGAGCGCGGCGGCCTGACGAGCGAAGTGATGCAGAGCGTGATGAAGGCGTCGCCGATCGATGCGCGCCGGGTGCCGGCGGGAATGCCGGTGACCGTTCGCACCAGCAAGAGCGACGGCAAGCCAACCGAGGTCATCTTCCACATGGCCATCGACCGTCTGGTGCACCTGCGGCGCGGACCGAGCGGGTGGACGGGCGACGATCGGCACTTGCCCTGGATTACCGACACCGTGGTGGCATCCGGCACCATCCAGTCGACGCTCTACGAGGCGCTGGATAGGGGCGCGGGGGCCGTGCTTCCAAAGGGTGCGCGCGCCGAGCTGGCGTGGGCGCTGGCCGATGTCTACGAGTACCGCGTCGACATGAGCCGTGAGCTCCAGCCTGGCGATTCGTTGCGCGTGCTGTTCACGCGCCAACGCGGGCCGCAGGGAGCGGTGAAGGTCGGCGTGATTCTGGCGGCGCGATTCGCGCTGTCCGGAATGCAAGTCGAGGCAATTCAGTTCGACGAGGGCGGGCACAGCGCGTTCTTCGACCAGAGCGGCAGATCGATGCGCGGAGGATTTCTCCGCGCGCCGCTCGAGTTTCGCCGCATCTCCAGCGTGTTCGGTTTGCGAAAGCATCCGATCCTCGGCATCTGGCGGGCGCACACGGGTACGGACTACGCCGCGGGCGCGGGCACACCGGTACGCAGCATCGGCGACGGCATCATCATCTTCGCCGGCCGCAAGGGCGGCTACGGCAACGCTCTCGAGATCCGCCACCGTAACGGCTACATCAGCCGGTACGGGCACCTGCGCTCGTTCGCCAAGGGCACACGCGTAGGCAAGCGCGTCGGCATCGGCGAGACGGTCGCCTTCGTCGGCATGACCGGCCTCGCGACCGCGCCGCATCTGCACTTCGAGATTTTGGTGAACGGCGTCCAGCGCGATCCCCGCAGCGCGCTCAAGCGCCAGGATGGAGCGCCGGTTCCGGACGCAGCCCGCACCGCCTTCGACGCGCATAGGGCGTCGCTGCTCGCTGCGCTCAATCTCCGGGTCGCGGAAAAGCAGATCGCGCTCAAGTAGCTCGGCGCTGCGCCATGAAAGGGCTCATCACAGAGTGCCCACCAAGGCCGTTGCCATTGGCTACGGAAATAGTTTGACCAGAGCGGCTCTGGGGGGCTTCGATTGCGAGATCATCACTATCTCTTGAGCCCGGAAGGAACATGTTTTCAAACCCCTGGGTTACCTCGATCGCCTTCATTTTCGGCCCGGCCCTCATAGGCGCCGGCATGCAGGCGAGACTTGGCAGGAGCGACGCGATTCGCAACGGTTTACGGGTCCTCGCCGTGAACCTCGCCTGGTCCGTGCTGATTGAACTGTGCGTACGCTTCCAGCGGGCGGTGCGCGGAACTCCCCTCGCGCTCGCGTGGATGGTCGGCATCGTTGTGCTTTCGCTTCTCGCCCTGCAAGGACACTCGCACGCGCCACCAAATGGCGCGGAACGCGGTCAGAACGAGGCGACGGAACTTCCGTCACTGTAAAAGAACATTCGCCACAATTTCGCCGGCCCGGGCGGGTCGGAGTAGTTTTCCCGCATGACAGTATGGCTGGTGGCCGTGCTCGGCGGCGCGTTCGTCGCCGGGCTGATGTATTTCTTGCGCGAAACCGGATCGCCGGCGCAACTCGCGCCGGCGATCGCGTTACGCGCGGTCGCCCTGTCGGTCATCGCGGCGCTGCTGCTCGACGCCTCGGCCGGGCGCCCGCGCGTTCCGTCGCCGATCGTGGCGCTCGACGTATCGTCCAGCTGGCTTCGCGGTGGCGATTCGAGCGCATGGCGCCGAGCGCGCGATCGAGCGCGGTCGCTCGCCCCCGATTCGCTGCTGTTGTTCGGCGATTCCATTCGCATCGGTACTCCGCCCGCCATGGCTGGCGATGTCGCGAGCCGCATGCAGGCATTGGCCGAGCGCGCGGCGGGTGCGGGGCGACCGCTGGCGATCATCACCGATGGCGAGGTCGATGACCCGGCGACGGCGCGCGAGTTTCCCTCCGGCTCGCGGGTGGAGGTGATCGAAGTCCCGGCGCGGCGCGATGTCGCGGCGACGTCCATCGACGCGCCTCGAGCCGTGGTGAGCGGCGATACGATCGAAGTACGCGTCGCCCTGAGGAATGGCGCGGTCGCGGCGCCCGCGGGCACGGTGGCGCTCCTGCTCGGTGGTAGGCCCATCCTGAGCATGCGCGACGATTCGCTCGCGCCGCGCGCCGAGCGTACGCTGACGCTTCGCGTGCCGATCGTTGGCACGCAGGGGGCGCTGACGCTCGCCGCGGTCGTCAGCACGCCGGGCGACGCGGAAGTGAAAAACGACACGGTCGCGCTCGTGATCGAGCTATCGCGCGCGGCAGGCGCGGTGCTCGTGTCGACATCGCCTGACTTCGATGCGCGGTACCTGGTACCGGTGTTGCGCGGCGCCGTGTCGCTGCCCACGCACGCGTACTTTCGAGTGGCGCCCGGCAGCTGGCGCAACGAGGGATCGCTCGCGCCGATCGCCGAGGCGGATGTGAAGCGCGCGCTGCGTGATGCGCCGTTGGCGATTCTGCACGGCGATACCGCGCTCTTCGGCCCTCCTCGCGATGCGACCACCGGCGCGCTCACCCTGTTCGCGCCCCCCAACGATGGGGCGGAAGAGTCGTATCCGGTCGGAGCACCCCCGTCGCCGATTTCGGCGGCCATGTCCGGCATCGCATGGGACAGCCTGCCGCCGCTCGACGCGACCGTGCAGCGCGTCGCCGGCGACTGGGAAGGACTACTGGCGGCGCGGGCTCGTCAATTCGACCGGCACGCGGTGATCGCCGGAACAGAGCGCGGGCGTCGCGTGGTGGTGATCGGCGCCAGCGGATTTTGGCGCTGGCGATTTCGGGGTGGCAGCGATGCCGATGCGTATGCGGCGCTGTGGGGCGGCATCTTCGATTGGTTGGCGGCGGGCCGCACCGACGCGCGGGGAGCAGTACCGGCCGAGGGACTGGTGCGCGCGGGCGAGCGAATTCGCTGGCGTCGGGGCGCGCGGGCGGACACGATGGTCGTCGCGTTGCTCAGGGCGCGCGGTTCGGCGCGCGAAGATACCGTTCGACTGCACTTCGGGCGTGACCTTGGCGTCGCCGAGAGCGAGCCACTCGCCGCCGGCATCTACGATGTGCGCGTGCCGGGCGGGCAGACCGCGCTGGTGGTGAATGTGTCGCGCGAGCTGCTGCCGCGGGTGCCCGCGCTCAAGAGCGGCGCCATCGGCGGAATCGCGGCGGCGGGCGACCGGCCGCGGCTGCGCGACCGGGGATGGCCGTATCTGTTGGTGCTGCTCGCACTGTGCGCGGAATGGCTAGTGCGTAGGAGAATGGGACTACGGTAGCACGGCATCAGTCTTCACTTGAAAGGAACTGCGTTGGCGAGACTCATCAGAAAGGCGGACGACGTTCCGCGACGTTCGCTCTGGCAAAAGATCAAGGATGTCGCGCTGATGGACGTCGCCGTGCTCGCGCGTGGTGGCGTGAGCGCGGGATCGCTCGAGCAGCTCGAGCAGCTGCTGATCGAAGGAGACTTTGGCGTAGGCCCAACGGTACGGTTGGTCGAGGAAGTGAGGCAGCTGGCGGCGCGCGGGAAGGTGAGGTCGCAGGATGACTTCGTCGAGGCGTTGCGCTCGGGTGTGGAGAGCGTGCTGCGCGCGGGCAACAGTGATCCGAAATTGCGCGTCGCTGAGAAAGGGCCGACGGTGATTCTCATCGTCGGGGTCAACGGCGCCGGGAAGACGACGTTCATCGGCAAGCTGGCGTCGCGGTTTCGCGCCGAGGGGAAGAGCGTGCTCGTCGCCGCGGGTGACACCTTTCGTGCGGGCGCGATCGATCAGCTGCGGGTGTGGGCGGAGCGTACGGGCGCGCAGTTCGTCGGCGGAAAGGCGGGCAGCGATGCGGCGGCGGTCGCGTTCGACGCGATGGACGCCGCCGTGGCCCGCGGCGTGGACGTGGTGATCGTCGACACCGCGGGGCGGCTGCACACGCAGGACAACCTGATGACGGAGTTGCAGAAGATCGGCCGCGTGATCGCCAAGCGCATCGATGGCGCGCCGCACGAGACGCTGCTCGTGCTCGACGGCACGATCGGGCAGAACGCGGTGGCGCAAGCAAAATCGTTCTCACGCGCGGTGCCGGTGAGTGGCGTTGTGATCACGAAAATCGACGGCACCGCTCGAGGCGGCATCGTCGTCGCGGTGCACGAAGCGCTCGATGTTCCCATCAAGTTCGTCGGCGTCGGCGAACAGGCGGCCGATCTGATTCTTTTTGACGCGACCGAGTACTCGCGGGATCTACTGGCCGAGAGTTAGTCATCTGTTGTGAATCGTGAGGGCGGGAGTTCTTGAGTCGCCCGATGCCCGATGCCCCGATGCCTGACGCCTCCATCATGCCCTCTCCCCTGCGCCTCGACATGCCCGCGATGTATCTGAGCGGCGTCGGCCCGAGACGGGCCGAGGCGCTGCGGCGGCTGCACGTGGTGACGGCGGGTGATCTGCTCTACCACTTGCCGCATCGCTACGAGGACGCCAGCACGGTCGCGCCGATCGCGTCGCTGCAGCCCGGGATGGACGCAACCATCATTGGCAGCGTCATCTCGAAGGGCGTGATTCCGACACGCAAGGGATTGCGAATATTTCAGGCGGTGGTGCGCGACGCCTCCGGGATGATCGAGGTGTCGTGGCCCGGTCAGCCGTACCTCGACCGATCGATCTCGAAAGAGGACGTGCTCTTGCTCAGCGGACCGGTGCGCTTCTTCCATGGCCGCCAGCTGCAGCCGCGCGAATTCGTCAATCTCGGCGCCGAGGCGGAGAGTCTGGCCAGCGGGCGGGTGCTGTCCGTTTATCCGGCGACGGAAGGGCTGTCATTCAAGGTGATCCGCTCCCTCGTCGACACCCATCTCGACGGGCTGCTCGCGTTGGTGCACGAGTACCTCCCGAAAAAACTGCTCGACCGGGCCGCAGTGCCAAGCCTTCCCGACGCGTTGCGCGCCGTGCATCGGCCGCACAGCATCGCCGAGGCGGCGCGGGGGCGGGCGCGACTAGTGTTCGAGGAGCTGTTGTTCGTCGCCATCCTGCAGCGGCGCGCCAAAGATCTAGCGCGCGAGCGCCGGAAGGGGATCGCCTTCGCCAACAAGCGCCTGCTCACGTCGCGTCTCAAGAAGGCGCTGCCATTCGAGCTGACCGGAGCGCAGGTGCGGGCGGTGCGTGAAATCATCACGGACATGTCGGGCGAGCACAGGATGCACCGCCTGCTCCAAGGCGATGTCGGCAGCGGCAAGACGATCGTCGCGCTCTTCGCCGCCCTCGTGGCGGTCGAGAACGGCTACCAGGCGGCGGTGATGGCACCAACGGAACTGTTGGCCGAACAGCACGCGCGAACGTTCACGGCGCTGCTCGAGCCGCTCGAGATGACGCCGGTGCTCGTGACCGGGAGTCTCAGCGCGCGGGTGCGCAAGGCAGCCTCGGCGCGCCTTGCCAGCGGCGAGCCGCTGATCGCCGTCGGCACACACGCGCTCGTCACCGAGAAGACGACGTTCGCCAAGCTCGGCTTCGCGGCGATCGACGAACAGCACCGATTCGGAGTCGAGCAGCGTGCCGCACTGGGGGAGAAGGGCGCGCGTCCGGATGTCCTGCTCATGAGCGCGACCCCGATCCCTCGCTCGCTCGCGCTCACGCTGTACGGGGATCTCGATCTGAGCGTGCTCGACGAGCGTCCGCCGGGACGGCAGCCGGTGAAGACCGCGATGCGGCCGGAGACGGCGCGCGATCGCGTGATGCAGTTCGTCGACGCGCAGGTCGGCGCGGGGCGGCAGGCCTATGTCGTCTATCCGGTCATTGAAGAATCGGAGAAGATCGACCTCAAGGCGGCGACGACGGCGTTCCAGGAGCTGTCGTCCGGCGCGTTCTCATCGAGGCGCGTGGCGCTGCTGCACGGCCGGTTGAAGTCGGATGAACGCGACGACATCATGCGTCGCTTCCGCGACCAGGAGTTGGACGTGCTCGTGGCGACGACGGTCATCGAGGTTGGCATCGACGTCGCGAACGCAACGGTGATGCTGATCGAGCATCCCGAGCGTTTCGGCTTGTCCCAACTCCATCAGCTGCGCGGCCGGGTCGGCCGCGGCGCGGAGGAGAGCTTCTGCATCCTGCTCGGCGACGTGAGTCCCGACGCCGCGCAACGGCTCCGCATCTTCGTCGAGACGGACGATGGCTTCGCGATCGCACGCGAGGATCTTCGCCTGCGCGGCATGGGTGATCTCTTCGGCAAGGAGCAGAGTGGCGCCCCTACGTTTCGCGTCGCCGATCCGATGCGCGATGAGGTGCTGAACGCGCTGGCGATCGACACCGCGGCCGAATTGTTGGAGCGCGATCCCGATTTGGCGCGACCGGAACACGCCGGGATGAAGAAAGCGCTCGGCGAACGATACGCGCGAGCGCTCGAGCTCTTCAGGGTCGGCTAGCCGAGGAACGCTCCCGGCTACAACGGTTGCGTGAAGTGCAGCTCGTAGCCGTTGAGGTCGAGAATCACGAATTCGCGCAGGCCGTAGAATGCGTCGTAGATGTCTTGCTTGAATCGAGCCTCCGGAAACCCGGGCGTCGCTCCCGCCAGCAGGGCGCTCGCCCGAGCGAGCTGGCGTTGCTTGAGGAGCTGGTAGAGATCGTCTACCCGGCTCATCCTGATCCAGAAGGTCACCTCGCGCGTTGGGGTCTTTCTTCCCGCGGGCACGAACATAATGAAGCAGTTCCCGAACGACACGCCGGCCCAGTTCACGACGCCGTTGTCCTCGAACTGTTCCTCGAGGTTGAACCCGATCGACCGGTACCAGTCGACAGTCGCACTGATGTCCGGACCGGCGATCATCACATCGAGCCTCGTCACGCTCGGTGCCAACGCCGCGATTTGTGTGTCGAACACCGGCCCGTCGGTCTTCTCCGGCAGCCGGGCACCAGCGGCTTTCAACCGGCGCATCGCTTCTGCATCGCCCAGGAGCATCGCGAGGGCGAGCGACGTGCGCCCCTTGTCATCTCGCGCCTCGAGGTCCGCGCCGAGCTCGATCAACAGGTCCAGAATCTTGTAGTGCGATCCCGTTCGGAATCCGCCACCAACCAAGCCGTCCGGCGGCGCGAACGCGTAGTGCAGCGCGGACTGTCCCGACTCGAAGCGCGACAGGCGCCGAGCGAGCGCGTCGGGATTCTCCTCGACCAGCGCCCTGATGATGTTGGCGTCCTGCACGGCGATGGCGGAAAAAATGTGATGACGGGCGCCGTGGTCGAGCAGTAGTGCCACGACGTCTTGGGGAACCGTTGGGCTCCAGCACGTCGCCCATCCGATCACATCAAGGTGGTGCAGATCACCTACGCCGTGAACATCGCCGCCGGCATCGAGCAGTGCGCGCACCACGTCCGCACCCCCGTTCCCGGCGGCGAAGTGGAGCGGATACGCATTGTCACCGACGTCGCGCGCATTCGGATCGGCGCCATGCTCGAGCAGCAGGCGCACGGCGTCGAGATGCCGGACCGCGAGATGCAAGCCGGTCGTGCCGTTGCTATGCCGTTCGCGCGCGAGGCCAGGATCATTCGCCAGCAGATCGCGGAGCACAACGACATCGCCAGCCTGGCAGGCAACGAGGAATTTCTCGAGTGTGGGCGCGCGGCGGCGGTCGACCTCGGCTTTCAGCGCGCGCCAGCTCGGGAAGCCGTAGACTCGCGCGATTGCCAATTGCGCGGCTGCCAGCTTTGCTCGAGGGTCGCTCTTCCGCAGCTGGAGCAGCTGCTCCTTCGCGCGATTTTTGAGGTACTCGAGCGAAGGCCGTTCCGGCAATTCGGATTTCGACATGACACCCCGGCCCGCGCTTTCCAGCGCCTAGGGTTTACCGCCGAGCCGCTTCCGAATGCGCTCGAGTTCGGCAGAGGTTTTCTCCAACTCGTCCTTCAGCTTCTGGTTCTCTCTTGTGAGATCGGCCTCGCGTGCGCCGGCTGGTGGAGCGACGCGCGCTCTGTCGAGCGCGCTCTGCATGCCGTCCAGGTCACTCGCGAGCCGGCGAAGAATCAGCGCTTCGGCGCGGTGGTTGGCCAGCGCGCTGTCGGCGAGGTACAGGTCGAACTGTTCGGCGGCGCGCTGAGGGTTGCCGGACTTGTTCGCCGGATCGAGCAGGAACAGCGCGCGCCAGTACGACGCGTCGCGCGATTCGGGAGACGCGGGATGGCGCCTGGAGTAGTTCGAGAGCGCGGTATCGGCGTCGGCAAAGTGGCCGGCGAGCGCAGCCCGGTACGCCGCGGCGACCACGGAGGGGTAGTCGGAGCTGAACGTCGCGGCGGAGGCCGTCACTGGCGTCGTGGGCGTGCCGCTACTCAGGCAGGCAGAGAGTACCAGAAGGAGCGCGGTCGAACGCATCCACTTCATCATGCCACGCCTGCCGGCACGACGATATGCTGCGACGATGCGCGCGGTGCCACGCGGGTCGGCAGCTCGATGGAAAACGTCGTTCCATCGCCCGGCACCGACTCGACGGAGATCGTTCCCTGGTGGGCGACGACGATCTGCTTGGCGATGGCGAGACCGAGGCCGGTGCCGGCATGGGTCGCCGCGCCCTGATTGTCGGCCTGAAAAAACTTCTCGAAAATGTGCGGCAGCTGCGCGGGATTGATCCCGGCGCCAGTGTCGTGAACGTCGATGTGCACCGAGTGATCGGCGGCGCTCACCAGCAGCTCGACCGTGCCGCCTCGCGACGTGAACTTGAATGCGTTCGCCAGCAAGTTGCCGAGTACCTCGTTGATACGGTCGCGGTCCCACACCACTTCGTCCGGAAGATCGCCCGAGCGCTCGACGCGGAACGAGATCCCCTTCTGCATGGCGAGCACCTCGAACGTCGTGTTGAGATCGTCGAGGTACCGGTCGAGCGACACCGGCCGGGGCTCGAGCTTGCCGCCACCGGCCTCGAACCGGCTCACATCCAACAGCTGGTGCACGAGACGCGCCAAGGAGCGCGTCTGCTTGTCGATCGTGCGAAGGATCTCCTGCTGCTTCTCCGTCACCGGTCCGTAAATCCCCTCCTGGACGAGTTGCAAGTACCCGGAGATGACGTTGATCGGCGTCTTCAGCTCGTGCGACGCGATCGAGATGAACTCCGCGCGCAGCCGGTCGAGCTGTGCCAGCTGGTGCGTCATGGATTCAAAGCTCCTGGCGAGCGCTCCGAACTCGTCCTCACGCTCCGACGACACCGGGAGGCGATAGGTGAAGTTGCCGTCGGCGACCGCCGCCATGCCGCGCTCGAGCTCGGCGATCGGGTGGTTGATCGTCCGCCACAGCAGCGTGGCGATCGCCGCGGCGATCCCAATCGCCACCAGGAGTGCCACGAACGCCACGTGGCGCGCACTGCTACTCGCTTCCTCCGCCAGGTTGACCTGCTCGGTCGTGATCGCGCGAAGCTGTTGCTCCGTCGATGCCAGCGCTTGGTCCACGTGCGCGACACCCGGCTGAAATTCGCGACGCGACATCGTGTCGGCCAACGCCTTCGCGCCCGAGCGGCCCATGTCGAACTCGCGCGGAATGGCGATGCGCAGATCGGCGAGCGCCGCCCGCAATGCCTTCGCATCGACGAGATGGAATTGGTCGAGCGAGTCGGCTTTGGCGTTGAGCGCGTCGACGCCATGCATGAGATCACGAAAGCTCGACGAATCGTACTGCACGCCCATGCGATTCTCGAGATCGCGCAAGGCGTCGGTGGCGCCGCGCGTGTGCGTGAGGAGCATCGTCGCCGGCAGCTCGCGGCGCCTGAGCTCCTTGTTCGTATCGTGCACGCGCGTCAGCGCATTGAGCGCGAACAGGAGCGGCACCAATAGCGTGACGGTGATGGCGCAGAGCGCCAGCGCCAGCTTTGCGCGAATCGTCACGAGTGTGAGCGGGCTCTTGGTGAGAGATGACGGCGGTCAAGTACAATCTACGTGGCGCGCGGCTCGTCCGTATCGGTCTCGTGGCAACGAGCACGGCGCGGCGCGAGGGGCAGGCGCGGTACCATTCGACTCCCCGACTGCGCAGATTACCCGACGCACCCCGCGTGAGCCCTCACCTCTTACCGATGACCATGCAAAACGTTCGCATTGACGAGCTTCGTGACCATGTGGGCGAAACCGTCACCGTCCGCGGCTGGGCAGCGCACCTCCGTTCGTCCGGCAAGGTGGCGTTCGTGGTGCTGCGCGACGGCACGGGGTTGATGCAGGGTGTGCTCGTGAAATCCGCCGTGCCGGCGGAGACGTGGGACGCGTTCGCCGCGACCACGACGGAGACGTCGCTCGCGCTCACCGGCGAAGTGAAGGCCGAGCCGCGCGCGCCCGGTGGTCATGAGCTTGGGGTGCAGTCGATGTCGATTCTCGGGCCGAGCCCGTTGGATTACCCGATCCAGCCAAAGGAGCACGGCATCGATTTTCTCCTCGATCACCGGCATTTGTGGCTGCGCAGCAAGCGGCAGCGGGCGCTCGCCGTGGTGCGAAACGAGATCGAGCAGTCGGTGCACGACTTCTTCTACCAGCGGGGCTTCCTGCGCGTCGATACGCCGATCCTGACGGCGGCGATCGGCGAGCGGTCGGGACTTTTTTCGACCGAGTACTTCGAGGAGGGGACTGCCTATCTCGCGCAGACCGGCCAACTGTACGGGGAAGCGGCGGCGGCGGCATTCGGGAAGATCTACACCTTTGGCCCGACGTTCCGCGCGGAGAAGAGCAAGACGCGCCGCCATCTGACGGAGTTCTGGATGATCGAACCCGAGGTCGCCTGGAACGACTCCGAGGACAACATGCGGCTGCAGGAGGATTTTGTCTCGGCGCTCGTGCAGCGCGTGCTCGAACGATGCGGCGATGAGCTGAAAGAGCTCGAGCGAGACACCACGAAGCTCGCGCTTGTGAAGCCGCCCTTTCCCCGCATCGATTACTCGGACGCGGTGGCGACGTTGCAAAAAAAGGGAAGCGAAACGAAATGGGGCGACGACCTGGGCGCCGAAGACGAAGCGCTGCTGGTCGAGGACTACGATACGCCCATCTTCGTGATGAACTACCCGAAGGAGGCGAAGGCGTTCTACATGAAGGAGAATCCGGCCGACCCGCGCACGGTGCTGTGCGACGATTGCTTGGCGCCGGAGGGGTACGGCGAGATCATCGGCGGCAGCCAGCGCGAGGACGACTACGACAAGCTCGTCCTTCGCATCAACGAAGAAAAGCTGCCGATGGATGCCTATGGCTGGTATCTCGATCTCCGGAAGTACGGCACTTTCACGCACTCCGGATTCGGACTCGGCCTCGAGCGCACGATCGCTTGGATCTGCGGTACGCCCCACATCCGCGAGGTGATCGCCTTCCCACGGATGATGCACAGACTGCGGCCGTAGATCAGGACGGCACTCCAGGAAGACGTGCCGAGTGGCTAGTGCCGCAGTTCTTCTTTCTTCACCTCATCCCAGATCGCATCCAGCTTATCCAGCCCGGCCGATTTGAGGTCGAGGCCGCGCTCGCCGGCAATGCGCTCGATCTCCTGAAAGCGGCGCGCGAATTTGGCGTTGGCTTTGTCGAGGGCGAGTGAGGCGTGAACGCCGGCTTTGCGACAAAGGTTGACCACGGCGAAGAGCAAGTCGCCCAACTCGCCCTCGAGCTCCGCGTGGCGCTCGTCGAGCGTGGGAGCGCCGCCAGAACTGAACTGCACCGGCGCTTTCACCAGCAGCTCGCGCACTTCGGCGAGCTCTTCCTCCACCTTCGCCGACGGGCCCTCGACATCCGGCCAGTCGAAGCCGACGCCCGCGGCGCGATCCTGAAGCCGGTGGGCGCGGTGCAGGGGAGGAAGCTCGATCGGTAGACCGTCGACGATCGAGACGCGTTTCTTTGCTTTCATCCGCTCCCATGGCTCCTTCACGCCGTCGCCGTACAGATGCGGATGGCGGCCCTTCATCTTCGTGATCAGTCCGTTCGCGACATCGTGAAAGGCGAAGGCGCCGCGCTCTTCCGCCACCACCGAGTGGAAGAGGACCTGCAGCAGCAGGTCGCCAAGCTCCTCCCGAAACAGGCCGTCATCGCCCGATCGAATGGCGTCGTCGAGCTCGTGTGCCTCCTCGATCAAGTAGGGGCGCAACGACTCGTGCGTCTGCGCGGCATCCCACTCGCAGCGCTTGCGGAGGTCCTTCATGAGAGCGAGCGTATCATCAAGCGATGGCTTATCTTGCATAGTCTCCTCGGGGCCGGTATACTACCCGCGCACCAAATGATCCGTCAATGCACAACACCATGATACGCGCCTGGGTCGAGGTCGACCTTGGCGCGTTGCAGCGAAATGGGGCCACGCTGGCCGCGCGGGCCGGCGTACCCATCCTGCCGATGATCAAGGCCGACGCGTACGGGGTCGGTGCTATCGCGGCGACGCGGGCCTTAGAGCCGTTGGAGCCGTGGGGATACGGGGTGGCTACGATCTCCGAGGGTGTCGCGCTGCGCGACGCGGGGGTTCGCCGCCCCATCGTCGTATTCACGCCCATGATGCGGCAAGAATTCGAGGCGGCGCGCGAGGCGGCATTGCGGCCGATGCTTGCTCGTGCGGAAGAGATCACGGGCTGGGCGGCGCTCGGCGGCGGCCCGTGGCAGCTCGGCATCGATACCGGGATGAGCCGGGCCGGTGTGCGGTGGGATGCGGCGGGCGCCCTTGCCGATGCGGTGCGTAGCTGTCCGCCGGAGGGAGCGCTCACACACCTGCATTCCGCGGAACTGCGCGACGGTTCGGCGGCGGAACAGGAGGCGCGGTTTCGAAGCGCGATCGCACTTCTACCCGCACGACCGAAGCTGTTGCACGTCGAGAATTCAGCGGCGATCGCGAGGCGCGGCCGATCCGAGTGGGACCTCGTGCGACCGGGAGTGTTTCTGTACGGAGTTGGAAGCGGCGACGGCGCTCAGGCGGTGCCCGAGCCCGTGGTGTCCGTGAGGGCGCGCGTGGTCGACACACGGTGGGTGAATGCCGGCGAGTCTGTCGGCTACGATGCGACCTTTCGATCCGAAGATCGCTGCAGAGTCGCGACGCTCGCTCTCGGGTACGCTGACGGCTACGCCCGCGCATTCGGCAATCGCGGCACGGCGCTGGTGAATGGACGTGTCGCGCCGGTGCGCGGCACCGTGACGATGGACATGACGATGATCGACGTGACCAACATTCCGTGCGAAGTCGGAGACGTGGCGACGCTCATCGGTCGCGACGGATCGGCCCTCATCACGGTCGACGATGCCGCGCGGGCGGCGGCGATGTCGCCCTACGAAGTGCTGACCGGGTTGCGTCGCCGCATGGACTATGTCTACGTCGGTGACTCGCGGTGAGCCGGCGCGCGGTGATTCTCGTGCTCGACGGAGTCGGTGTCGGTGCGGCGCCCGACGCGGCCGACTACGGCGACGCCGGGAGCGACACGCTCGGCCATATCGCGCACGCCGTCGGCGGGCTCTCGCTGCCGAATCTCGAGCGGGCGGGACTCGGGCGTATCAGGTCGCTCGAGGGAGTGGCGCCGGTCGCCAATCCCGACGGCGCGTTCGGCATGATGCGGCCGCGCTCGGCCGGCAAGGACAGCACGACCGGTCACTGGGAGATCGCCGGCGTACATCTCGCCAAACCCTTTCCGACCTATCCGAACGGATTCCCTGCCGGCGTGGTGGCCGAGTTCGCCGAGCGCACGGGTCGCGCGGTGATCGGCAACGTGGCCGGAAGCGGGACAGCGATGCTCGAGCGGTACGGCCCCGAGCACCTTCGCACGGGTGCGTGGATCGTCTACACGTCCGCCGATTCGGTCTTCCAGGTGGCGTCAGACGAGACGGTGGTGCCGCTCGACGAGCTGTACCGCGCTTGCGAGACCGCGCGCGCGATGCTGGTGCCGCCGCACGACGTATCGCGCGTCATCGCGCGACCCTTTCGCCAGGAGCGTGGCGTGTTTCGCAGAACGGCGAACCGGCGCGACTTCTCGATCGAGCCCGTGGGCGAAACGCTGCTCGATGCGCTGGCCGCGCGTGACATTCCGCGGCGCGGCGTGGGAAAGGTCGATGATCTGTTCGCGAAACGGAACCTCACGGCGCAGCACACGGAGAACAACGCCGCGGGGCTCGCGGCCATCCATTCCGCTTTGATCGAGATCAGCAATGGGCTCGTGTTCGCGAACCTTGTAGATTTCGACCAGATGTGGGGGCACCGAAACGACGCTGCGGGGTTCTATGACGGACTTCGCGCGTTCGACCAGGCGCTTCCGGCGCTCCGCTCCGCCTTACGCGAGGACGATCTGCTGTTCATCACCGCCGACCACGGAAACGATCCGACCACGCCGTCGACCGACCACGCCCGCGAGTGCGTGCCGCTCGTCGTGCTCGGTGCGCGCGTGCGCCCGGTGCCGCTTGGCGTTCGCGATACCTTCTCCGATCTCGGCGCGACGGTGGCCGAATGGTTGGGCAGTGAGTTCCGCGGGCGCGGGACGTCATTTCTGAGCGAGCTGATCGCGCAATGATCAGAGTTGATCCGGAAGCGACGCTACGCGAGGCGGCGCTCGATGCCATGCAGCGGGCCTACGTGCCCTATTCGGGATTTCGCGTCGGCGCGGCGCTCCTCGGTGCGGACGGCCGCATCTTCGTCGGGTGCAACGTGGAGAACGTCGCCTACGGCGAGGCGATCTGCGCCGAGCGGTCGGCCGTGGTGGCGGCCGTGGTGGCGGGCGTCCGCGAGTTCGAGCGGATTGCGATCGCGACCGAGGCGGATCACGCCGCGCCGCCCTGCGGCGCATGCCGGCAGGTGCTGGCAGAGTTCGCGCCCGCCCTGCCGGTGGTGAGCTACACCGCGAGCGGGCACACGATGCGCTGGACGATCGCCGAACTGCTCCCCGTACCCTTCACGCCCAACTACCTCGACGAGGTCGCCGCCCATCAGACGGCGGAGCACCGGGCGCATCTTTCCCCGCCGCATTCGGCGGACCGCGCGTGACGCGCGGCCGTCCCACGGCGGTTCTCAGCATGTCTCTCTCTCAGGTCGACAGACGGAGTGTACGGTTTGCGTAATTGGGTTGCATCGGTCGCGGGTCTCGTCGCGTGTGTGCTGGTCGTAGCGTCGTGCACGGAGAAGCTTTCGGGCGGCGCCGCCTGTGCCTCGCTGTGTCCGGAGCAGAATCTCCAGGCCAAGGACACGACGATCTTTCCGCTCGACCTCGACAGCACGATTGTGGGGTTCCCGTCGCTCGGCTCCGAGCCGTACCTGGCCGTGATGGCGCGCGGCGACTCGGTGCAGACCGGCGGCATCGTGCGCTTCGACTCCCTCCGGACCGTATTGCCGGTGGTCACCGGCGGTGCGACGGTGCGCGACATCGTCTCGATCGATTCGGCGTCGCTCACCATCACGCTTGCGTCGAAAGCGATCGCGACCGACCGGGTGACGGTGGATCTGTACGACGTCGAGTCGCCGGCCGCGGATCTCGACACGGCCGCCGTGCGGATATTGCTGCAGAATCCGGCGAATGTGTTCGCCAGCGCGAGCTTCTCGAAGGATTCCGTGTCACACCCCGACAGCACGCGGACGCTGGTCATTCCGATTCCCAAGCTGTTCTTGCTGGCGAAGCTCAAGGATCCGAATGACAGACTGCGCATCGGCATACGGTTTCGGAGCGCGGCCAGTGCATCGGCGCAGATTTTCAGCAACGACAACAGTCTCCCACCCAAACTGTTCTACCGCGGCGCAACCGCGGCCGATACGCCGGCGTCGCGTGACACGGCGAGCATCAACCTCGGGCCGCACTCGTTGTCGCCGGGCATGCTGAGCAATTCCATTCCCGACCTGTCCGACTACCTGGTCACGATCAAACACACGGTGACCGCCGCGCCGCTGCTCGCCGTGGGTGGCATGCCCGGCGCGCGCGCGTACCTTCGATTCAAGGTGCCGGCCGCAATCGTGGAATCGACGACCGTCGTGCGAGCGGTGTTGTTGCTCACCCAAACTCCCTTCACCGGACCGAGCGCACAGGACGACGTGACGGTGACTCCGCGGGTGGTGATCGCCGGGGTTGGCGTCGAGCCGGGCAAGGCGGCGCAGCTGGTCGCCGATCCCCTCGCGCTCTTCGTTCCCACGCGGGCGATCCGGCCCTCGGCATCCGGTGAAGTCGCGTTCGATGTCGTGAATCTCATCGTCCGATTCCGTAGCGATCATCCTGCGAAGGACCAGCGCGCGCTCGTGCTCGAGTCAGATGTCGAAGGGCAGGCGCCGCAGGCCATCCTCTTTTTCTCCAACGAGGCGTCCGTCGCGGCGCTGCGACCGCGGCTTCGAATCAGCTATGTGCCGCGCGTGAACTTCGGACTGCCATGATGCGCTCTGCTTCGCTGACCACCGTCCTCTCCGCAGCCGCCGCGGTGCTCCTGCCGCTGGCCTTTGCCGCGCCACTGCGCTCGCAGGGTTCCGTCTCCACGCAAGGGTTTGGATACCCAGCCGGGGGATTGAGCGCGCGCAACGCAGGCACCGGCGGCGCGATCGGGGAATTCGATCCGCTGTCGCCGCTCAATCCGGCCGCGCTCGCATCGTGGGGTGGGACGGGATTGTATTTTCAGTATCAGCCCGAGTATCGCACGACGAACAGCGCGGGCGGCCAAGACAAGACGACGACGGTGCGCTTTCCGCTGCTCGCCGCCGGGCTGCCGTTCGGTGAGCGCTGGGTGTTCGGGGTCTCGGCGACGACCTTTCTCGATCGCACTTGGCGGACGGAGCGCACGGCACTCGGCAACATCGGCGGCGACACGGCGACGTTCACCGAGACGTTTGGCGTCGCCGGGGCGATCAACGACATTCGCGTGGGCGCCGCGTTCCGTGCCAGCCCGAACTTTCGCATCGGGCTCGGTGGTCACGCGCTCAGCGGCCGGAACCGTCTCCGCATCGAGCGCCAGTACGTGAACTCGGTCAACTTCGCGCCGTTCCTTCAACGCTCGGAGATCGACTACTCGGGCAACTCGGTGAGCGGCGGCATCGACCTCCGGCCATCATCGCAGTTCGCTCTCGCACTGTCGGCACGCGTCGGCGGAACGATCAAGGCGTTCAGCGGTGATACGGCGATCTCGAAGGCAAACGTTCCGGCGCACTACGCTGGCTCGCTGCTGTATACCGGCCTTCCGGGCACCAATATCGGTGTTCGCGCGGCGTGGGACGGCTGGTCGAGCCTGCATAGTCTCGCGGCGTCCAACCTCACGGTGGTGGACGGGTGGGACATTGGCGTGGGCGGCGAGACGCGTGGCGTGTCGCTGTTCGGCGCGGCGCTCCCGTTGCGCGCGGGCGTTCGGGTTCGCACGCTCCCCTTCGCGGTCGGTATTCAGCACGTGAAGGAGACGACGGTCGGCGGGGGATTCGGATTGCCGTTCGGTACCGGCCGGGTGACGGCGGACATCTCGGTGCAGCGTGCGTCGCGCAGCGGTGCCGCCGGCGTGAGCGAGCACGCCTGGGTGCTCGGCTTCGGCTTTCTCGTCAGGCCGTGACGGCGAGTAGCGACGCGGCTTCGGGGGCGGCGTCTCAGTCGCCACTGATCCTCGTCGCCGACGACGTGTCGGCGAACGTCGAGCTGTTGTTCGACCAGCTCACCGCGCTGGGCTATCGCGTGGTGACGGCGGTCGACGGGCCGAGCGCCGTCGAGGCGTGCAACGCCAGCCGTCCTGATCTGTGCATCCTGGATGTATCAATGCCGGCGGGCACGCTCGGTGTCGATGATCGCTCGACGGGCTTCGAGGTCTGCCGCCGCATCAAGCGCGATCCGCGCACGGCTCGCATTCCCGTCATCTTCGTCACGGCGCTCAACGACACGACCGACCGCGTCAAGGCGATCGAAGCCGGTGGCGACGATTTTCTGACGAAGCCGCACAACCGCCAGATTCTGAGCGCGCGCGTGCGGAGCCTGCTCAAGCTCAAGTTCGCGACGGATGCGTTGGAGGACAGCTATCGAAAGCTGCGCGAGCTGGAAAAGGTTCGCGATGACCTGATGAAGATGGTGGTGCACGACTTGAAGACGCCGCTCACGTCCGTGATCGCGTCGCTCGAGATGGTGGTCGACGGCGACTTCGGCAACGTGCCCGAGGTCGCCAAGCAGACGCTTGTCGATGCCGAGGCGAAGGCCGAGGATCTGCTCGGCTTGATTGAAGACTTGCTCGAGGTCGCGCGAATCGAGGACACGCACATTGCGCTGGTGACGCAGGCGATCGCGCCCGGCGCGTTGATCGCCGAGGTGGCGCACGAGTGGTCGGTGCGGCTGCAACAGGAAGGCGGATCGATGCGCGTCGACGTGGCCGAGGATACGCCGGTGTTCCACGCCGACAAGGGACTCGTGAAGCGCGTGTTCGCGAATCTCATCCAGAACGCGCTGACCTACACCAGCCGTCCGGCGGAGCTCATGCTCGCGGCGCGCAAGGACGCGTCGGGCGGCGCGCTCTTCACCGTCGCCGACAACGGACCCGGCATTCCGCCGGAGTATCATGAGCTGATTTTCCGAAAGTTCGAACGCGTCAAGAATCCGGAGACGCCGCGCGTGCGGAGCTCGGGACTCGGGCTCGCGTTCTGCAAGCTGGCGGTCGAGGCGCACGGCGGCCGCATCTGGGTGCGCAGCGAGGAGGACAAGGGCAGCCAATTTCATTTCGTTCTGCCCGTGACACCGGGTCCGCGAAAGGGCGCGCTGTCGGCGTGAAGGTGTATCTGGCGACCTTTGGCTGCCGAGCGAACCACTACGACAGCGAATCGGTTCGCGCGATGCTCGGCGCCGCGGGGCACGAGATGGTCGTCACGGCTGAGCAGGCGGATACCGCCGTGTTCAACTCGTGCGCCGTGACGGGCGAGGCGGTGGCCGACCTCCGGCAACAGGTGCGCCGTGCGGCGCGCGTCAATCCAGCGCTACGGACGGTGGTAATGGGCTGCGCGCCGGCGGCGCACGCGCGCGAGCTGCGCGCGCTACCGACCGTGCGCGACCTGGTCGAGGGCGCGGAGCTGGAGGCGCTGGCGCTCTCGTTAGGCATCGCGCCGCACTTCGCCGCCGCGCGCGCCGGCGCGCAAACCGGCACGCGCGCGTTGCTGCGCATCCAGGACGGCTGCGACGCGCATTGCACCTTTTGCGCGACGACGCTCGCGCGAGGCGCCAACCGCTCTCGCGCGCAGATGGAGCTGGTCGATGAGGCGACGCGTCTCGCCGACGCGCACTCGGAAATCGTGCTGACCGGCATCCATATCGGCAGCTTCGGCGCGGACACGGGAGCGTCCCTCGGCGAGCTGACCGAGGCGTTGATCCGCGCGCTGCCGGCCACGCGCTTTCGCCTGTCGTCGCTCGAGGCGACGGAGGTGGACGGCCGGCTGCGCGAGCTGTTCGCGCATCCGCGCTCACTCGCGCCGCATCTGCATGCGCCGCTGCAGTCCGGGAGCGACCATGTACTCAAGCGGATGGGCAGGCACTGGTACACGGCGCGGAGCTATGCCGACGCGGTCGAGCGGCTGATCGATTCGCGCGCGCTGTTCGGGCTCGGCGCCGACGTGATGGCCGGATTCCCCGGCGAGACCGATGACGACCATGCGTCGACGATGGCGCTCGTGAACGCGCTGCCCTTCACCTACCTGCACGTATTCGTCTACTCGGAGCGTCCGAACACCGCCGCGCAGCGCTTCGGCGATGCCGTGCCGGCTCACGTCGCCGCACGGCGCGCGCGCGAGCTGCGGGAGCTCGCCGAAACGAAATCGGCGGCGTACGCGCACGCGCGCGATGGGGGTGAGGCGGACGTGATCGTCATCGGCGATGCCGGGAGGCGCGAGGGATTGAGCGAAGATTTTCTATCGGTGCGCCTCGCCGATGACGCGGTGCCGCGCGGGTCGCGCCTGCGCTGCGCCCTGTCGCTCGAGCGGGGGAAGTTGGTTGGCCGCCCGTTCCGCGCGTAGCTTTCAGCCATGGAAGAGCCTGCCCGCCGCGCCGCGCCGCCGACCGTGTACATCGAGACGTACGGCTGCCAGATGAACGTCAGCGACTCCGAGTTGATGCACGGCCGCCTCGCCGAGTACGGCTACGAGGCGGTCGACACGCCGGACGGCGCCGATGTGATTCTGGTCAACACCTGCGCGATTCGCGATCACGCCGAACAGCGCGTGATCGGCCGCATCGGCGAGCTCAAGCGGCACATGAAGCCGGACACCGTCCTCGGTGTGACGGGATGCATGGCGCAGCGGCTGGGCCCCGTGCTGCTCGAGCGCGCGAAACACGTACAGTTGGTGATCGGTCCCGATGGCTATCGCGCGCTGCCCTCGCTGATCGAAGGCGCGAGGCAGGGTCAGCGGGTGGCGTCGGTCGATTTCGATCTCGAGGAGCACTACGAAGATTTCCGCGCCGCGCGGTTCGAGGGCGCGCGCGCCTGGATCCCCGTGCAGCGAGGCTGCGATTATAAGTGCACCTACTGCATTGTTCCGATGACGCGCGGACCCGAGCGAAGCCGTAAACTGGCCGACGTGGTTCGGGAGGCGGGGGAGATCGCCGCGGCTGGAATAAGCGAAGTGACGCTCCTCGGGCAGACGGTGAACTCGTATTTCGATGGTGAGCAGGATTTTGCGGATCTGCTGCGCGCGGTCGGCGCGGTGGAGGGGATTCGGCGGGTGCGGTTCACGAGCCCGCACCCGAACGACTTCAGCGATCGCGTGATCGAGGCGATGGCGACGACGCCGGAAGTCTGCGAGCACGTTCACTTGCCGATGCAATCGGGATCGTCGCGCACGCTCAAGCGCATGCTGCGGCGCTACTCCCGCGAAGGATATTTCGACTGTGTGCGCCGCCTGCGCGACGCCATTCCGGGATTGTCAGTGACGACGGACATCATCGTCGGCTTCCCGGGAGAGACCGATGAGGAGTTTGAGGAGACGCTGAGCGCCGTACGCGAAGTCGGCTTCGACGATGCGTACACCTTCATCTTTTCGGGGCGCGATGGCACGCCGGCCATGCGGATGCCGGCGGAGTTGTCGGTGCCAGATGAAGTGGCGAGCGATCGTCTGGAACGGCTGATCGCGACCGTTCGCGAAGGCTCGCGCCGCACGAACATGTCGTTGTTGGGCACCAAGCACGAAGTGCTGATCGAAAAAGTCTCGAAGCGCGGCGGCTTGCTGCAGGGCCGTACGCGCCATCACCGCACCGTGCTCGTCCCGGGCGACGAGTCGATGATCAATAGCTATTGCACGGTCGAGCTGACGGGCACCACGGGTTCGACGTTTACCGGTTCGCCGATCGCGCGCAGAGAGGCGCTGCCGGTGATGGCGTAGGGCGTCGGGCGTCGGGCGTCAGGCGTCAGGCGAGAGTTGCCGACGCCAACGCTCCGACGCCCTCCCATATGCCTCTCATCGCTCTGGCTGTAGCAGCCTACGCCGCCGGACTCCTATTGGGGTTCGGCGGCGGATTCGTCCCCGCGCTCATCATCGCCGCGCTCGCGGGAGCGGTCGCCCTCGTTCGGCAAACGCCGACTGTGGCTGCGCTCGGCGCGCTGCTGGCCGCCGGCGCCGGCGTCGCCTTCTTACATGTGCACGCGACCGACGAGTGCCAACGCGCGGCGCTCGGCCGGCACGCGTGGGATGTCACGCTCGACGAACGCGCTGGACCCGGAGCGTTCGTTCGCGGCGTGGCGCACGTCGATGACTGCAGCGTCGACGTCGCGCTGTCAGTGGCGCGCGGCGAGGCGGTCGCGGGCGACATGGCGCGCGTGGTGGGCGAAGGGCTCGCGGGACGACGCGGCATGCTGATCAAGCACGCGTTCCTGATCGCGCCGGAACCGGGAGATCGGATGCGCGCGCTGCGCGGCGCGGCCGCGGCCCGAATCGATGCCGCCTTCGGCGAGGATGCGCCGCTCGCGCGGGCGCTCCTGATCGCCGACGAGCGCGACATCGACCCGGCGATGCGCGATCGGTTCGCGAGCGCTGGAATCATCCACATGCTGTCGATCTCGGGTCTACACGTCGGGATCATCGCCATGGCGCTGCAGCTGTTGTTCCGCGCGTGCCGGCTGCCGGCGAAGAGCGCGCTCGTCGCGGCGGTCGTCGTCACGGCGTTCTATATCGCGGTGATCGGCGCGCCGCCGCCGGCGCTGCGCTCCGGCGTGATGCTCGCCGCTATTGCGCTGTCGCGACTCCTCGAGCGGCCGACATCGCCCTGGGCGTCGCTGGCCATCGGTGCCGCCGTTCCGTTGGCATCGCCGGAGGTCGTGCTCGAGGTCGGCTACCAACTGAGCGTGCTCGGCATGGCGGGGTTGGTCGCGAGCGGTGCGCTGAACAAGCGGTGGGTGGCGCCGAAGTGGTCCGGCTGGCGGCGGCAGGTCGCGAGCGCGCTGCTGACCTCGGTCGTCGCATCGCTGGTCAGCGGGCCGCTGGTCGCCTGGACGTTTGGGCGGATCAGCCTCGTGGCGCCCGTGGCGAATTTGGCGGCATCGCCGATCATCGCGCTGGCGCAGCCGGCGCTCTTTCTCGCGCTGCTGCTCTCGCCCGTTCCAGGCGCCGCGCGATTCGTCGCGGGCGCTACCCATCCACTCCTGCTTGCCTTCGATCGCGTCGCCGCGGTCGCGACGTCGATTCCTTTCGCCGCGGTGACGTGCGCGCCGACGCTGGTCGCGGCGTCGCTAGCCGGTGTGGCGACCATCGCACTCGTCGCCGCCTGCGTGAGCCGCTTTCCGGCGCGCGCGCTGATGTGCGGCGGGGCGGCGCTCGCGCTCGCCGCGTGGTCGCCGATGGTGTCTGGCGGAACCGGCAGCGTCGAGCTGCACGCGATCGACGTCGGACAGGGCGATGCGCTGGCGCTGCGGACGCCGCGCGGGCACTGGATCCTCTTCGACGCGGGTCGAACGTGGCGCGGCGGTGATGCGGGGCGAAACGTGGTCGTGCCCTATCTGCGGCGGCTTGGCGGCGCTGTCGATCTCTTCGTGCTCTCGCACCCGCACGCGGATCACGTCGGGGGCGCGGCAAGCGCGATTCGCGCGCTTCGTCCGCGCGCATTCTGGGATTCTGGCTTCCTGCTGGCCGAATCGGCGTACGCCGCGTCGCTCGACGCGGCCACGGAGTCGGGTACGCAGTGGCACCGCGTACATCCCGGCGATTCGACGACCGTCGATTCGGTGCACATCACCGTACTCGCGCCCGACTCGGCCTGGCAGACCCACCAGGAAAATCCGAATGAGGCGAGCGTGGTTGTGCTGGCCCGTTTTGGCGACGTGCGCTTCTTGCTCATGGGCGACGCCGAACTCGGCGAGGAGGCGTGGCTCACCGCGCACGACTCGATGGCGCTGCGAGCGGACGTGCTCAAGGTTGGACATCATGGGAGCAAGACGAGCTCGAGCGCGGCGCTGGTGCGCGCCGTGCATCCCGCGGTCGCGGTCGTATCAGTCGGGAGTGGGAACACGTACGGTCATCCCAACGGCGCGACCATGCGCGCGCTGGCGGACGCGGGCGCGGCCATCTTTCGAACCGATCAACTCGGTACCATCGTGGTGCGGACCGATGGCACATCGATCGCCGTTGGCGTTCACGGAGGCTGGTGGCGAATCACGCGTGAATAGGGAGCGTAAGCGTGGTTGACCCTGTGCGGCGAATGTTGGGTGGGGAGAGCGAGCCGATGCCGGACGCGCTGAGCGAGCGCTATCCTGAGCTCGCCGGCGTGGCGCTTCGGCGCGGCGGACTACCGCCCCGGATCGCCGGATGGCTACTGGGCCAGCGCAGCGTCGCCGCGATCACGCTGTGGAATACCGTGTTTCTCGGTGCGAGCGAGCCCGTCTCGCCGGAACTGCTCTTGCACGAAGCGCGGCACGTACAGCAGTTTGGTGCCGACTGGTCGTTCCCGGTGCGCTATCTCCTCGAGAGCGTGCGCCGGGGATATCACCGCAACCGATTCGAGGTCGACGCGCGCGCGTACGCTAACCGGCGTCTGCGCGGCGAGAACCCCTCGCGAGGAGCTCCGTAATCGTGGTCCAGCATACCCCGACATCGGTCGTCACCATCGAGCGCTTCATCATCGAGCAGGAGCGCCAGCATCCGGAAGCGACCGGCGAGCTGTCCGGGATTCTCTACGATGTCGCGCTGGCGGCGAAGATGATCGCGAGCAAGGTGCGCAGCGCTGGCCTGGCCGACATTCTCGGTGCGACACACGATGAGAACGTGCAGGGCGAGATCCAGCAAAAGCTCGACGTGTTGGCGAATGAGATCATCATCAAGGCGATGGATCACGGCGGCCGGTTGTGCGGCCTCGCCTCGGAGGAAGAGCCCGGCATCATCCCGATTCCCGAGGGCTTCAAGAACGGCAAGTATCTGCTGCTGTTCGATCCGCTCGATGGCTCCTCGAACATCGATGTCAACGTTCCGGTCGGCACCATCTTCTCCGTCGTGCGAAAGATCACGCGCGGCGCGCGCGGCGAGATGGAGGATCTGCTGCAGCCGGGTCGCCGCCAGGTCGCGGCCGGCTACGTGATCTATGGCTCGAGCACGATGCTCGTCTACACCACGGGGCAGGGCGCGCACGGCTTCACTCTTGACCCCAGCATCGGTGAGTTCCTGCTCTCGCATCCCAACATCCGCATCCCCGAGGCCGGGCGGTATCTCTCGGTCAACGATTCGTACGAGCAGGACTGGGAGGAGAACGTGCGCGCGCTGATGCGGCGCTTCCGTGGCCTCGACGGCCAACGCAAAGCGCTCAGCGTGAGATATGTCGGCTCGCTCGTCGCCGATTTCCATCGGAATCTCCTTGGCGGCGGCATCTTCGCGTATCCGGCCAATCGCAAGCGGCCCACCGGGAAGCTGCGCTTGCTCTATGAGGCCAACCCGCTCGCCTTCGTCGTGGAACAAGCCGGTGGCGCGGCGACCGACGGCACGCATCGCATCCTCGACCTGGTTCCAACTGAGCTGCACCAGCGGACGCCGCTGTTCATTGGCTCGAAGTCGGAGGTCGATGTGGCGTCGGTGATGTTGGGATCGGCGCTCGCGGGCGTGGGAGCCTGAGCTCACCAACGGGACCGGCAACGGCGTGGATACTCCAAGCATAGGACAGCAGTGGGCAGACATGCCGGCGACGCGTCCCTCCTCGCCGGGTGAGGGAACGCGTCTGGTTGCGGCGCACCCGGCACTATTGCGCCGCGCCGACAGCATCTGGGCGCGCGCCGAGCGCACTCGCGACGAGCTGTACGACGCGCTGTTGGACGCCTGCGCCGCCGAGGGCTTCGACGCCCTCGTGATCAAATCGCCACCGTACCTCCAGCCGACCTGGGTGAAGTTCGAGTGCTGGGTGCCGCGAGAGGACCGGCTGATCACCGAGCGCGGCGCGGCGGTCATCACCATCGTGCCAAAGGAATTTCACCAGTTCGAGTTCGAGTATCAGTTGCAGCTCACCGACCGCGGCCGGCCGGCCAAGCTCTATCCGCCGCTCAGGCAGTTCGACGCGACGCACGCGACGCAGCTCGTTCGCTACATGCTGCGCCGCGCGCCGATGCCATCGTACGAGTCGCTCGAATTGCGGCGAGTACCGTGGCAAATCTGGAAGCCACGGAATCAGGTGACGGCGCTCCGCACCGATTGGTCGGAGCCGATCGCGATGATGACGCTCGTCGTCGGCTTCTCCTTGATCCTGTATCGCGGCTTCGGCTTTCTCCTCATTGCCGGCGGCGCCATTGCGCTCGTGATATTGCGGCGGCGCGGCGTGGTGGTGCGCAGCTCCGGGAAGCCGGAGACCGAGCCGCGGAACTTGCACCGTGTCGACTCGTGGCAGACCGTCATCTCCGGCCTGGGCGATGACAGCGAGCTCCTCCTCGTACGGTTGATGGAAGTGCTCAAGCATCCACCCACCGCCGGGTTCGCGTCGCGCGTGGAGCGGGTGTGGTCGTTCGGACTCGATGGAAAGATCGAGCGCGAGCAAATCGTCATCACGCTCGGTCGCGGCATCCTGTTCTGCCAGATCCAGCCGTACGACAAGGAGCTGTACATCGGCTGGGACGCTCACCTCAACAGCGGGCAGTGGATCGAGCAGACGCTGCAGAAGGGTTTCGACACGCAGACGGAGCGGCTCACGGCTGTGAATACCGTCGTACCCGGCTGGCAGGGACTGACTCCGTTCGACATCACCGACGTCAGCACGCTGATCGAGTGGACGCATGCGAAGCTCGTGCAGCTGGTGAAGCGGTTGATGGAGGAGCGAAAGATCGATCAGGAAGTCGACTTCCACATTTTGCGCGGCGAGCGGCAAGGACTCACGAAGGATGAGGCGCCGCCGGACGCCGACGCGGGCGGCATGCGCAACATCGCCCGCACGCTCGGCCGCAAGCTCCAGCGCACGGGCTGACGCGCGGTGTACCTCGCGTCGTTCGACGTGGGCGCCGGCGGCGCGATTCGCCAAGGCGCGCTGGCGCTCCCCTGTCTTCCCACCTTGCCCGATGGCGTGCGCGAGGCGTGGTGGGCACAGTACGCGCGGACTGTCGCCACGGCCAGTGCCGTCGCCGGCGACGTCGCGCTGCGCGTGTCACTCACCGGCGGCGGACTGCTCGATCGAGTGCACATCGTTTCCGCGCCCGGGCGGCATGAGGAGGCGCTGCGCCGCTACCTCGCGTCATTCACGCGGCTCGACCTGACGGCCGATAGCTCGACGCGGACACCCGCGAGCCGCGAGGAGTACGATGCGATCGTCGACGATGTACCGCGCTTCCAGTGCCGCGCGCGAGTGAGTGGCTTTCGTCGAGGCGATGTCTGGTTCGCCAACAATTTTCGCATCGGTCCACTCCTCGACGGGCTCGTCGCCGAGGCGGACACGCTCGGATTCCGGATGACCTACCAGGTGAACGTGAATCGCGGCGCGATCGCGGCGGGGCGGGTCGGCGATGCGCGCAAGAACGCGCTGCGCGTCCGCGACCTTCCGGGCGTACCGCCCGCGCTCCCGCTGCTGCAGTCGCGGCTCTCGGCACACCTCAGTGGGGCGACGGCTGTCTGCGATGAGCTCGTGGCTGTGGAAACTCCGGATGCGGCCGCGTGGTTGAACGAGGCGTTGCGCCGCCATTTTCTCCGCTGTTTCGGCGAGCTGGGCTTCGCCACGCCGAACTTCGAGTTCATCGATGGCGGCTTCTCGGATTGGTTCACCGCACCTTCCTCGTCGCCCGCGCCGGCGGATCTACCGCTCGACGAGCTCTGCGCGAGCGCTGTCGACGAGGCCGAGGGTACCACGCTCCTCGCCGCGCGTCCGTCGGGCGACATCGCTGCGCGCTTCGCCAGCCGGGTGCAACGCGATCCGCCGGCGGCACCCGAGGCGCCCCCGCCACTCGTATGGACGCCGCCGCCGGGCATGCCGCCGCTACCGGTCGCGTACGCCGGCGCGCAGGATTTCATCTTCGTCAGCTACAAACACGACGACATTCCGCGCATCGCGCCGGTGCTCGTCGAGCTCGGCCAGCGCGGCGAGCGAGTGTGGTACGACTCCGGCATTCCCGGCGGGGCCGAATGGGACACGCTGATAGAAGAACGGATCTCGCGCTGCCGGCTCGTGCTCCTCTTCGTGAGTCAGTCCGCCGTCGCCAGCAAGTACGTGCGGCGCGAGGTGAAATTCGCCGACAGCCTCGGCAAACCGATCGTCGGCGTCGCGCTCGAAAATGCTCACCTCACCGACGGGATGCGCATGCTTCTCTCCCAATACCAGATGCTCAATGGCGCGGGGCTCGGGCTGCACGATCAACTGGACATCGCGTTCCGCCATCACGCCTAGCGGGATGCCCGGTGATCTCGATCCCGCGATAACTTCCGCGACGGCGGATCGTTCCTGCCAAGGCCCACGACTGACGGCTGGTCATTGATGACTGACGACAAGAGCTCACCAAGCGGCATACCGATCGCGCCGGTCTATGGGCCTCGCGCCGCCGAGCTCGACTACCGGGAACAGCTGGGTGACCCAGCCCGGTTTCCATTCACGCGCGGCGTACAACCGACGATGTACCGCTCGCGGCTGTGGACCATGCGGCAGTACGCTGGCTTCGGCACCGCGGCGGAAACCAACGCGCGCTTCCGGTTGCTGCTCGAGGCGGGGCAGACGGGCCTGTCCGTCGCGTTCGACCTACCGACCCAGATGGGAATCGATTCCGATTCACCGCGCGCACTTGGGGAGGTAGGTCGCGTCGGCGTGGCGATCGACACGGTCGACGACATGCACACGCTCCTGGCCGAATTGCCGCTCGAGAGCGTGTCGACATCGATGACGATCAACGCGACCGCGGCGACGCTGCTCGCGATGTACATCGTGGTGGCCGAGGAGCGCGGGATCGATCGCCGGAAGATCAGCGGCACGGTGCAGAACGACATCCTCAAGGAGTACATCGCCCGCGGCACGTACATCTATCCGCCGGAGCCGAGTCTGGCGCTGGTGGCGGAGACGTTTCGCTTTTGCGCTGCCGAAGTGCCAAACTGGAATCCGATCTCGATCTCGGGCTACCACATCCGCGAGGCCGGCTCGACGGCGGTGCAGGAAGTCGCCTTCACCTTCGCGAACACGATCGAGTACGTGCAGCGCGCGCTTGCCACCGGTCTCGCGATCGACACCTTCGCGCCCCGCCTGTCCTTCTTCTTCGCCGCGCACAATGATCTGTTCGAGGAGATCGCCAAGTTCCGCGCGGCGCGCCGCATCTACGCCCGCATCATGCGCGATCGGTTTGGCGCCGCGGAGCCGGGCTGCCGTCTGCGCTTTCACACGCAGACGGGCGGCGTCACGCTCACGGCGCAGCAACCGCTCAACAACGTCGTGCGCGTGGCCATGCAGGCGCTGGCCGCAGTGCTCGGCGGCACGCAGTCGCTCCATACCAACGGCTATGACGAGGCGCTCGCTCTCCCGACGGCCGAGGCCGCGACGCTGGCCCTTCGGACGCAGCAGATCATCGGGTACGAGACTGGAGTCACGGCGACGGCCGATCCGCTGGGCGGCAGCTACTTCATCGAGCACCTCACCGACGAAATCGAGTCGCGAGTGATGGCGCTCCTGAGCAGGGTGGACGAGCTCGGCGGCGCGGTGCGCGCGATCGCCGGCGGATTCTTTCAGGAGGAGATCGGAAAGAGCGCGTACGAGCAGCAGCTCAAGGTCGAGTGCGGCGAGAGCGTCGTCGTCGGCGTCAATCGTTTCGAGGATGGCAGCGAGGCGCCGATCATCCCGACGCCCGACTTCTCGCGCCTCGAGCGCGGGCAGGTGGCGCGGTTGGCCGCGGTGAAGCAGGCCCGCGACGCCGCTCGCGTACAAGAAGTGTTGGCCGCACTCGCCGCCGGCGCCGGGACGTACCTCGGCGGCGTCGAACGCGTGCCGCTGATGCCGCTGATCATCGATGCGGTGCGCTCGCGCGCGAGCGTCGGCGAGATCAGCGATGTGTTGGAACGGCGGTGGGGCCAATATCGTCCGTAGTCGGGGGCGGTTAGCTTACCGGATTCCCTCGCCTCTCTCCGTTTCCGACATGCCGACGTACGATTTCGAGTGCTCCAACGGGCACAAGTTCGAGCGCTTTTTTCGCAAGATCAGCGATGGCGTCGCGACGCTGCCGTGCCCCGTCTGTGGCGCGGTGAGTGAGCGCCGCATGTCGCGTGGCGGCGGATTGATCTTCAAGGGCTCGGGCTTCTACATCACGGATTACGGCAAGGACGGCAAGAAGGCGCAGCAAACGTCGGCGGGCGCGGACGGCGCGTCGTCGTCCTCATCGAGCGAAGCGGGGGGCTCGTCCTCCGGCGCCGAGAGCGCGAAGGGGGAGGCGAAGCCCGCATCATCGTCCTCCGAGTCGAGCTCCGCATCGTCGACATCATCCGAATCCAAGCCGGCCGAATCGAAGCCGTCCTCTCCGTCCACGAAGTCCGAGAGTAAGGCGCCGCCACCGAAGCGCTCAGACAAGAGCGAATGACGCCGCACGACCTGATTCGCGCCGAGCTGATTCGCGCGGCGCGGTCGCTGGGCGCGCCCGACGCGCTGGAGCCGGTGCTCGAGCGTCCGCGCGATCCCGCCCACGGCGACTGGGCGACGAACGTGGCGATGACGCTCGCCCGCCCGCTCAAGAAGAAGCCGCGCGAGATCGCCGACGCGCTCGTCGAAGCGTTCGACCGCGACGCCGCGGGCGTCGCGACGGTCGAGATCGCCGGCCCCGGCTTCATCAATTTCCGTCTTGACCCCGCGGCCAACGCGCGCGGCATCGCCGATATCATCGAGGCCGGCGATCGGTACGGACGGTCCGACGCCGGGAAGAATGCGCCGGTCGACATCGAGTTCGTCTCGGCGAACCCCACCGGCCCGCTCCATGTCGGACACGGACGACAGGCAGCGCTCGGCGACGCAATCTCGTCGCTGCTCGAGAGCACGGGATGGAAAATCGAGCGCGAGTTCTACTACAACGACGGCGGCGTGCAGATCGGCAACCTGGCGGGAAGTGTGCAGGCGCGGCTGCGCGGCACCGACGTTCCCGAGGGAGGCTACCACGGCGAGTATATCAATGACATCGCCGACCGGTATCGAGCCACGTTCGGCGATGATGTCACCGGCTCGAATCTGGATCAGGTGACGCGCTTCGCGGTGCAGGAGCTGCGCAAGGAGCAGGATCTCGATCTGATCGCGTTCGGCGTAAAGTTCGACACGTACTACCTCGAGAGCTCGCTCTACACCGAGGGTCAGGTCGAGAAGACCGTGGGCGCGCTCGTCGCGGCCGGCCATACCTTCGAGCAAGACGGCGCGCTCTGGCTCCGCACGACCGATTTCGGAGATGATAAGGATCGCGTGATGCGCAAGCGCGACGGCACCTTCACCTACTTCGTGCCCGACGTCGCGTATCACATCACGAAATGGGAGCGCGGCTTCACGCGCGCGATCAACGTGCAGGGCGCGGATCACCACAGCACGGTGGTCAGGGTGCGAGCGGGCCTGCAGGCGCTCGCTGCCGGCATTCCGCTCGGGTATCCGGAGTACGTGCTGCACCAGCTCGTCACCGTCACGCGCGGCGGCGAAGAGGTGAAGATCTCCAAGCGCGCGGGCTCCTACGTGACGGTCCGGGATCTGATCGATTGGGTGGGACGCGACGCGGTCCGTTATTTCTTTCTGATGCGCAAGGGCGATTCGCAACTGGTCTTCGATGTCGATCTGGCGAGGTCGCAGTCAGAGGAGAATCCGGTCTACTACATCCAGATGGCGCACGCGCGCATGAGCGGCATCTTTCGCGTCGGTGAGATCGACCTGCAGACTGTCACCGGCACCGGCGTGAACTATGGAAAATTGTCCGAGCCGGAAGAACAGGAAGTCGTGAAAGCGCTTCTCGACTTTCCAGCGATGGTCGCCGGCGCGGCCGAAGCCCTGGAGCCTCACCGCGTCGCGACCTATCTCTTGTCGACGGCGCGCTTAATCCACACCTGGTACCACAAGCACCATGTGCTGAACGAACCGGAAGAGATCACGCGCGCGCGTCTCGCCCTCGCGCGCGCGGCGCAAATCGTACTGAGGAACGGCTTGGGAATCTTGGGAATCACCGCCCCCGATCGGATGTGAGGGAGAAGGGCAGATGTCAGACGTCAGATGTGAGATGTCGGTGACGTCGCATCTGCTCTCAGTATTGTCCCGATTTGCAGTAACCGACATCTGACATCAAACATCTAACATCTGCCTTTCTATGCCCGTCCTCGTCGTCGGTTCCGTCGCGCTCGACTCGGTCGAGACACCATTCGGCAAGGCCGACAACGTGCTCGGCGGGTCGGCCGTGCACTTCGCGGCGTCCGCGAGTCATCTCACGCAGGTGCAGGTGGTGGGCGTGGTCGGGAGCGACTATCCGGTTGAGCTGCTGGAGCCGCTGAAAAGACGCGGAGTCGATTTCGCCGGACTCGAGCACGCCGAGGGCGAGTCGTTTCGTTGGCGCGGCCGGTACCGCCACGACCTGAATAGTGCCGAGACGCTCGAGACGCGGCTCGGCGTCTTCTCGCATTTTCGTCCAAAGATCCCCGAGCAGTTCCGCGCGGCACCCTTCGTCTTTCTCGGGAATATTGACCCGCGTCTGCAACTCGACGTGCTCCAGCAGGTGGTGCGCCCCAAGCTCGTGGCCTGCGACACGATGAATTTTTGGATCGAGAGTCGCCGGCCCGACCTGCTGGAGCTGTTGAAGCAGGTCGACCTGATCACGCTCAACGACGGTGAGGCGCGTCAGCTCACCGAGGAATCCAATCTCGTGAAAGCCGCCCGCTGGATTCTCGCGCGCGGACCCAAGCACGTGGTGATCAAGAAGGGCGAGCACGGCGCGCTCATGTTCACGGAAAGCACGATGTTCTTCGCGCCGGCGTACCCACTGGAGTCGGTGTTTGACCCGACCGGGGCGGGCGACTCCTTTGCCGGCGGATTCATGGGCTACCTCGCGCGCTCGGGCGATTTGAGCGAGGCGAATCTCAAGCGCGCCGTGATCTATGGATCCGCGCTCGGCTCGTTCGCCGTCGAGCGATTCTCGATCGACCGGATGCAAGAGATCGGACCCAAGGACATCGCCGAGCGCGTGCAGGCGTTCCACAAGCTGGTGAGCTTCGAGCAGGACATGCCGGCGTGATGTGGGATGTCTGACGCCCTCGACTATCGCGCGGCCGGCGTCGACATCGATGCGGCCGACGATGCGATGAAGCGGATCAAGTCGCTGGTCGAGTCGACGTTTACCAGTGGCGCGCGCGGAAAATTCGGCGGCTTCGGCGGCATGTTCCGCATGCCGGCGGAGGCGACCAATGCGCTACTCGTGTCGAGCGCCGACGGCGTCGGCACGAAGATCAAGATCGCGATCGAGGCCGATCGTCACGACACGATCGGGCACGACCTGGTCAACCATTGCACGAACGACATCCTCGTGCAGGGCGCGCGTCCAATGTTTTTTCTCGACTATGTCGCCTTCGGCAAGCTCGAGCCGCGCGTGGTCGAAGCGGTGGTGAAGGGCGTGGCCGCCGGATGCCGCGAGAACGAGTGCGCGCTCGTCGGCGGCGAAACGGCGGAGATGCCCGGCCTCTACACGCCGCCCGACTACGATCTGGCCGGATTCATCGTCGGTTGGGTGGATGAGTCGCGCGTGCTGGGCGCGGAGCGCGTGGAACTCGGCGATGCGATCATCGCGCTCGAGAGCTCGGGGCTGCACACCAACGGCTACTCGCTCGCGCGTCGGATCGTGGCCGAGCGCATGAAGTTGGGCGTGCACGATCTGTTTCCGGGAGAGAATGCGCCGGTGGCCGACGTGCTGCTGCGGGTGCATCGCTCCTATTTGTCGACGCTGGTGCCGATACTCGGGAGGGTCCACGCCATGGCGCACATCACGGGCGGCGGGCTCCCGGGCAACGTGAATCGCGTGCTGCCAGACACTCTGGATGCCGCGATCGACACGAGCAGTTGGGAGATTCCGAACGTGTTCCGTGCGCTGGAGCGGGCGGGGGACGTCCCGCGCGCGGAGATGTTCCGCGCGTTCAACATGGGCGTCGGGATGGTCGTGATCGCGGGCGAACGCGAAGCCACGGAGATCGTGGCGGCTGCGCAGCGCGGCGGGATCAAGGCCTGGGTCGCGGGACGCATTGTTCCCGGCACCGGACGCGTGAATCTCCTATGAGGACCAGCGCCAATGAAGCATCGGGGAGTCATCATCATCGCGTCGCTCGTGCTCTGTGCGGCGCCACTGCTCCCCGCCCGGGCGCAGGGTCAGTATAGCCAGTGTGAGACGGGCACCACCTCACTGCGCGACGCCTGCTACAAAGCCGTCGACATCTTCAATTACGTCGCGCCGCAGCTGAGCGCCTCCGTCGCCAGCGGCAACGCGACGCTTGGCGTGGGAAGCACGCTCGGCGGATGGCCACATTGGACGGCCGAGTTCCGCGCGTCCGGCATGTCGGGCAGCTTGCCCGCGGTGAGCGAGATCCATCTCGCGCACGATGGCCGCGTGGCCTCGGACATTCCGGTGAAATCGCAGCCGCTGGGACTGCCGACCGTGAACGCGGCCGTCGGAATTTTCCAGGGGTTCCCGCTCACGCTCACCAACACGCTGGGCGTCGATGCGTTGATCAGTGCCTCATACGTGCCGACGTTCGAGGGCGCGACGGTCGGCGTTCGGCCGACGTCGGGCTCGCTCCGGCTCGGCTACGGCGTTCGCGTGGGCATTCTACAAGAGTCGCCGATCATGCCGGGACTATCGGTCACCTACATGATTCGCAATCTCCCGACGAGCGACGTCATCGGCACGACGGTCGATCAGTCGAGCGGCGCGCGCGACACCGTCGGCGTTCGAAACCTCTCGCTCAACACACGCGCCTGGCGCATCACGGCGAGCAAAGACCTGATGATGTTCGGCGTGGTGATCGGCGGCGGACAGGATCGCTACAGCTCGTCGGGCAATTTGTCGGTCTTCGTCAAAGATGACAACGGCTGTTCGTCGGGATGCACCGGTTCGCCCTTCGGCTTCAAGCAGACGATCACGCGCACCAATGTCTTCGCCGATGTCTCGGTTAACTTCTACGTCGCGAAGCTGGTCGGCGAGCTGGGCCGGGTGAGCGGCGGCAGCGTGCCGAGCTACAACAGCTTCCAGGGCAGCCGTGCCGACGACGCGCGGACGTACGGCTCGATTGGGTTTCGCGTGCAGTACTGAGAGCGGCGCGGGTTGACCGCGCGGAGTCGAGCCGGCAAGCTACGGCGTGACTCCCGCGACGAACCCCGACAACAGATACATGCTGCATGCCCTCGCTCTCGCTCGCCGAGGCTGGGGCCAGACGGCGCCGAACCCCATGGTCGGCGCCGTCGTCGTGCGAGATGATGAGGTGGTGGGCGAAGGATTTCACGCGCGCTACGGCGACGCGCACGCTGAGGTGGAGGCGTTGCGTGCGGCCGGCGAGCGCGCGGGCGGGGCAACCGTGTATGTCACGCTCGAGCCCTGCTCGCACTTCGGAAAGACGCCGCCGTGCACGCGGGCGTTGATTGCCGCCGGCGTGTCGCGGGTTGTGATCGCCGCCATTGATCCCAATCCCGTGGCCGCCGGGGGCGCCGGAATTCTACGCGCCGCGGGGATCGAGGTGATCACCGGAATCGAGCAGGCGGAAGCGCGCGAGCTCAACGCCGCCTTTTTTCACGCGATCTCCTCTCCCCGTCCCTTCGTCACGCTCAAGCTGGCGCTCTCGCTCGACTCGGCGATCGCCGACGCGAGCGGACGCTCGCGCTGGATCACCGGGGAAGAGGCGCGCCGCGAGGTGCACCGCCTCCGGGCGAATAGCGACGCGATCGCCGTCGGCATCGGAACCGTGCTCGCCGACGATCCGTCGCTCACGGTGCGGGAGGGGTGGGCGCCGCGGGTGGCGCCGCGCCGCGTGGTATTCGATCGCGAGGCGCGCCTTCCCCTCGACTCGGTACTCGCGCGCACCGCGCGCGATGTGCCGACGATCGTGGTCGCCGCGCCCGGCGCGGATGACGGACGCGTTCGCGCACTGGAGAATGAGGGTGTCCACGTTGCGCGCGCGGCATCGACGGAGGAGGCGCTGCTGGAGCTGCGGAAGCACGAGGTGCGCTCGCTGCTCGTGGAGGGCGGCGCGCGGATCGCGGGCGCGCTGCTCGAGAGCGCGCTCGTCGACCGATTGGTTATCTTTCGTGCGCCCATGGTGCTGGGCGCCGGAGCGCTCGGCGCCTTTGCGTTCGCGCCGCGGACGGACCTCGGCGACGCGCGCCGCTTCACCGTGATCTCGGAAGGCACGGTGGGACGGGACGCGATGACCGTCTACGCACCTCGAGCGCAAGGCGCCACGACCGCATGTTCACCGGAATCATCGACGACGTCGGATCCATCGAGGGCGTGACGACCACCGACGCGGGGCGCGAGCTGCGCATCGCGACGCGCTATGGTGATCTTGCCGATGGCGAGAGTATCGCGGTGAACGGCGCCTGCCTGACCGTTCGTGAGCACGGCGACGGCTGGTTCACGGTCGCCGCCGTCACGACCAGCCTCGCCCGCACCACGATCGCCGAATGGCGCGACGGCCGCCGCGTGAACTTGGAGCGCGCGATGCGGCTCGGCGACCGGCTCGGCGGCCACATGGTGCAGGGCCACGTCGATGGCGTGGGGCAAGTGACGCGCGTGGCTCAGGAGGGCGATGCCCGGCTGATCGACGTCGCGCTGCCGGAAGGGCTCGCCGCGCTGATGATGCTGCACGGCTCGGTGACCGTCGACGGCGTCAGCTTGACCGTGAACGCGCTCCCGGAACCGGACGTGGTGCAACTATCGTTGATCGAATACACCCTTCGTCACACGACCCTCGGCCAATTGTCGTCAGGCGATGAGGTTCACATCGAAGGCGACGTCATTGGTAAGTACGTTCGTTCACTGCTCAAGTGGGAGTTGTCAGACGTCAGGCGTCAGATGTTAGCAACGACCACTGACATCTAACATCTGACTTCTGACATCTGCTTCTAAAATCCCATGTCATTTTCAACTGTTGAACAAGCCATACGCGATATCAAGGCCGGTAAGCTCGTGATCGTCGCCGATGACGAAGAGCGCGAAAACGAGGGCGACCTCATTGGCAGCGCGCAGCTCGTCACTCCGGAAACGATTCACTTCATCATGAAGCACGCGCGTGGGCTGCTGTGCGTCGCGTTGACGGGCGAGCGATGCGACCGGCTCGGTCTCACGCCGCAGAGCGATGTGAACCCGGATGCGTATCGCACCGCGTACACGGTCAGCGTCGACGCCTCGGCACGCTTCGGCATCACCACCGGCATCAGCGCGCGGGACCGGGCGACGACCATCCAGGTGCTGGTCGACCCCGCGAGCACGCCAGCCGATCTGAACTACGGCGGGCACGTGCAGCCGCTGCGCGCCCGCGATGGTGGCGTGCTGCAGCGCGTCGGACACACCGAGGCCGCGATCGATCTCGCGCGCCTGGCGGGCCTGCAGCCCGCGGGCGTCATCTGTGAAATCATGAAGGACGAGGACTCGTTGCCCGCGAGACGGCCGGAGCTGGAGGCGTTCGCGCAGCAGCACGGCCTCTCCTTCATCACCGTCGCGCAGCTCGTCGCCTACCGGCTCAAGAACGAGCGCCTCGTTCACCGCATCGCCGAGGCGCGCCTTCCGACCGAGTTCGGCGATACGGACTGGCGGATCATCGGGTACCGCAACGACGTCGATGCGCACGAGCACGTCGCGCTAGTGTACGGCGATGTGAAGGACGGCGAAAATGTGCTCGTCCGCATGCACTCGAAGTGTCTGACGGGTGACGTGTTCGGCTCGCGACGCTGCGACTGCGGCTGGCAGCTGCACATCGCCATGAAGACGATCGCGGCCGAGGGGCGCGGCGTCGTCGTCTATCTCGATCAGGAGGGAAGGGGCATCGGGCTGCTCAACAAGCTCAAGGCCTACGAGCTCCAGGACAGAGGCGCGGACACGGTCGAAGCGAACGAGCGCCTGGGCTTCAAGCCCGACCTCCGCAACTATGGAATCGGCGCGCAGATTTTGCTCGACCTCGGTCTCAAGTCCATTCGGCCGTTGACGAACAATCCGAAGAAGCTCGTCGGACTCGAGGGCTATGGGCTGAAGGTGTTCGAGCGCGTGCCCATCGTTCCCGCGACGACGGCCGAGAACGCGAGCTATCTCGAGACCAAGCAGAGCAAGCTCGGTCATCTCTTCTCGCACTGATCGAGACCGCAACGCGCATGGCGGAATTCTCTGGAACGCCCACGGGCGCATCGCGTCGCTTCGCGGTGATCGCGAGCCGATTCAACGAAACGATCACCAGCAAGCTGGTCGACGGCGCGACCGATGCGCTCATGAAGCACGGCGCGACGTACGAAAATGTCGACATCGTCTGGGTGCCCGGCGCGTGGGAGCTGCCGGCCGCCGCGCGCCTGCTGTTGGCCACTGAGCGCTACGATGCGCTGGTCGTCGTGGGCGCCGTCATTCGTGGCGACACGCCGCACTTCGAGTATGTCGCCGGCGAGGCGTCGCGCGGTCTGGCCGATGCCTGCGCCGAGTTCGAGACGCCGATCGGCTTCGGCCTCCTCACCTGCGACGACATGGCGCAGGCCCAGGCGCGCGCCGGCGGCGAGCACGGCAACAAGGGCTGGGATGCGGCGCTCGCCGCGATGGAGATGGCCGACCTGTTCGACCGGCTGCATGTCTCGGACGAGGATTGAGACTCGCGCGCGTGCGCGCGCGCTGCAGGCCGTGTACGCGTGGGACATGCGCATCGATCAACAGCTCGACCGGGTCGCCGCGCAGATCTGGGATGATCTCGCCGTCGCGGCTGACGAACGCATCATCGCGGCCAAGCTCGTCCGCAGGCTGATCGCCAGCGCGGCGGAGATCGATGCTTCCCTAATCGACGTGACGACCAATTGGCGCCTGGAGCGCCTCGGCGCCATCGAGCGCTCGGTGCTCCGGCTCGCTGCGGCGGAATTGATGATTGGCGAAACGCCGCCGCGTGTGGTGATTCAGGAGGCGGTGAAGCTCGCCGAGCGCTACGGCAGCGCCCATAGCGCGCGCTTCGTTAATGGCGTGGTCGACGCCCTGGCGCGGGAGATGAACAGACTATGAGCCCGCCCTCGCGCGTCGCATGAAACTCCTCGTGGTCAACTGGCAGGACCGCGACAACCCGCAGGCTGGTGGCGCCGAAATTCATCTGCACGAAATCTTCGGTCGCCTCGCGGCGATGGGGCACGGCGTCGTGCTGTTGTGCGGAGGGTGGGCCGGCTGCGCTCAGCGCGCGGCGATCGGCGGCATCGACGTGCATCGCGTCGGAACACGACACACGTTTCAACTCCGCGCGTGGGGGTACTATCGGCGCCATTTCGCCCAGAGCGGTTTCGACGTGCTGATCGAGGACATCAACAAGATTCCCCTTTTCACGCCGCTGTGGGGCGCGCGACACACCATGGCGCTCGTACCGCATCTGTTCGGATCGACTGCGTTCCGCGAGGTTGCGGCGCCCATGGCGGCGATGGTCTGGGCGGCCGAGCGTCCGCTGCCGCTCGTGTACCGCAGCGTTCCCTTCGAGGCGATCAGCGAGAGCACCGCGACGGATCTGGCCGGCCGCGGCATTCCGCGCGACCACGTGCGCGTCATTTATCCAGGCGTGGATGCCGACCGCTACACGCCGGCGCCGGAGCAGCGGTCGCCGGCGCCGCTCTTCGCCTACGTCGGGCGGCTCAAGCGGTACAAGGGAGTCGACATCGTGCTGCGCGCCTTCGCCGCGTTGGGGGTTCCCTCCGCGACGCTCGAGGTCGCCGGCACGGGCGACTATCGCGCCGAGCTCGAGCGCCTCGCCGCATCGCTTGACCTTGGCTCGAGGGTTCGGTTTCTTGGGTTCATCAGTGAGGATGAGAAGCTGTCGCTGCTGCGGCGCGCTTGGGCGTTGGCGTTCGCATCGCCGAAGGAAGGGTGGGGTATGACCAATCCGGAGGCCGCGGCCTGTGGCACCCCGGTGATCGCGTCGGATTCTCCAGGGCTGCGCGAGACGGTCGTCGACGGAGAGACGGGCTTCCTCGTTCAGCACGGCGACGTTGCGGCGATGACGGGCGCGATGGCGCGCATCGCGGGCTCGCCCGCGCTCGTGGAGACCCTCGGCGCCCAGGCGCGTGTCTTCGCCCGGCGCTTCAGTTGGGAGACGGCGGCGCGTGAAACCGAGGCGCATTTGATGGAGATCATTGCCGCAGGGGCCGCACGGCCGGAGGAACGTTGAACATCGTCTTTCATGCGCACCACGCCGTGATCTCTGAGCACATGCGCCAACGCGCCGAGTCGATCGTGCGCAAGTTGGCGTCGCGCGCACCGTTCGCCGTCGATGCCATCGTCCGATTCGAGACGGATGGGCCGACGCGACGTGTGGAAATCTCGTTGCACGAGTCGCGGCGCCGGATCGTCGTCGGTGAGGGCGTCCATCGCAACTATGGACCCGCGCTTGCCGAGGCCGGCGCAAAAGTGGCGGCGCAGCTCGCGCGTGAGAAGCGGAGCCCCAAGGGCGGCAAGCGCGGACGGGGTGCCGCGTGAGCGTTCGCGACGGGCGAGTGAAGGCGGCCTATACCGTCGGCCGGCTTCTCGAGTCGATGCGTGAGACGCTGGCGCTCGAGCTCATCGGCGACGACGCGGGGCTGTCGCGCGAGATCACCAGCCCCGAGGTGTCCAGTCCCGGGCTCGTGCTGGCCGGCTACGTCGAGCGCTTTCCATGCGAGCGCCTGCAGGTGCTGGGCGAGACCGAGGTCACGTATCTCAACTCGCTCGCGGCCGACTACCGGCGCACGGTGCTCGAACAATTTTTTTCCTTTCCCGTGCCGGCGGTGTTCGTCACCAAGGCGCTCGATCTTCCCGAGGGGATGGAGCAGATCGCCAGCCAATCCGGCATTCCGATTCTCCGGACCTCGCTCAAGACCAACGAATTTTATGCGCGCATCAAGCCGGCGATGGCCGAGGAGTTCGCGCCGACCACCACGCTGCACGGCTCCCTCGCCGACGTGTACGGCGTCGGCCTTCTCTTCGTCGGGCAGAGCGGCATCGGCAAGTCGGAGTGCGTGCTCGACCTCGTCGAGCGCGGGCATCGCCTGGTTGCCGATGACCTCGTGATCGCATCCAAGCGCGGCAACGACGTGCTGATCGGTCGCGGCCACGAGATGCAGCGCCACTACATGGAAATTCGCGGCGTCGGGCTGATCGACATCCCGGCGGTGTTCGGCATTCGCGCGGTGCGACAGCAGAAGCGCATCGAAGTGATCGTGCAGCTCGAGGAGTGGGACAAGGCCTCGTCGGCCCCCGAGCGTACGGGTCTCGATCGTTCGGTGACGAGCATCCTCGGTGTCGACATTCCGAAAGTGCTGATCCCGCTGAATCCTGGGAAAAACATCACCGTCGTGGCCGAGGTCGTGGCGATGAACCATCTGCTGCGATACTCCGGAGTCGATCCGGCTGAGGCGTTCAACGCGCGCCTCATTGGGCGGATGCGCGCGGCGTCGGACGTGCGGCGCTACCTGGCCGAAGATGTCGAGTGACCCAGTGACCGCGCGGGCGATCGTGGTGGCGCACGCGGACCTCGCGGCTGGACTCGTCTCGGCCGTCGACGCCATCACGGGACTCGGCAGTCTCTTCGTCGCCGTCTCGAACACCGGTCTCGGCTCGGTCGACTTGGCGGCGAAGATGTCCGCGGTGCTCGATGCCATCGGATCGCGCGTCGTGTTCACCGATCTGCAGATGGGCAGCTGTTCCATGGCGGCCCACCGGCTGCTGCGCGAGCGCGCCGACGTCATCATCGTCACCGGCGTCAACCTGCCCATGCTGCTCTACGCCGCGACGCAGGAGGGCGAGCTGCCGGAGACGATGGCGACCGAGGCACTCGAACGGGCGCGTGAATCGCTGTGCGTCGTGACCGCGGCGTGGCCGAAAGGAAAGCCGGCCGCGACGCCAGAGAGGTCCGGTGCCGATTGAGCTCTTTCGCATTGATGACCGACTCATTCACGGGCAGGTCGTCGTCGGTTGGGGGCAGCCGATGGGGCTCGGCTTCGTCGCGCTGGTGGACGACGAAGTGGCGGCCAGCGACTGGGAGCAAGAGCTCTATCGCATGGGCGTTCCGCCGGAGATGCAGTCCTTCTTCGCCTCGGTTGCCGGCGCCGCCAAGCTGCTCGATGCGTGGCGCGCCGACGCACGGCCCGGCATTCTGCTCACCGCCAACATCGAGAGCATGCAGCGGCTGATCACGCTGCGCCCGGATATCAGGCGCGTGAATATTGGCGGACTCCATCACCGCCCGGACCGCAAGGCCGTATTGCGGTACGTCTACCTCGCGCCGTCCGACGTGGCGGCACTGCGCGCGCTGGAGCAGGTTGGCGTCGAGCTCAGCGCGCAGGACGTACCGACCGCGCGGCCGGTGCCGGTGCATGATCTGCTGGCCGGTTTGGACGGCGCGTGAGTCTACTCTCCGCGCTCGTCCCGCTCGCGCTGCTCGGCGCGATCATTGGACTCGACGTCGTCAGCTTTCCGCAGGCGATGTGGT